>NZ_JBIVLA010000019.1:0-1195 GCF_044751065.1 Streptomyces sp. NPDC088746 | reverse complement strand
CGACGCGGGCCACGCGGCCGGTCGTCACGGCGCTCGAACCCACCACCGGCAGGACGGCCACCACGGTCATCACGCTGACCACCGCGGTAGCCACCACGGTCGTCCTCACGGCGCGGAGCCCGGTCACGGTCTCGGTCGTCACGGCGGAAACCACCGCCGCCACCGCGGCTGTCGTCGCGGCGGAAGCCGCCGCCGGTGCTGCCTCCGCGGCTGTCGTCACGGCGGAAGCCGCCGGGGCGGTCGTCGTCACGACGCGGGCCACGCGGCCGGTCGTCACGGCGCTCGAACCCACCACCGGCAGGACGGCCACCACGGTCGTCACGCTGACCACCGCGGTAGCCACCACGGTCGTCCTCACGACGCGGAGCCCGGTCTTCACGACGGAAACCACCGCCACCGGAGCCGGCACCACGGTTGTCGTCACGACGAGGGGCCCGGTCACGGTCACGGTCGTCACGGCGGAAGCCGCCGCCGGTGCTGCCACCCCGGTTGTCGTCGCGGCGGAAGCCGCCGCCGGTGCTGCCTCCGCGGCTGTCGTCGCGGCGGAAGCCGCCGCCGGCGCTGCCTCCGCGGCTGTCGTCACGGCGGAAGCCGCCGCCGGCGCTGCCTCCGCGGCTGTCGTCACGGCGGAAGCCGCCGGGGCGGTCGTCGTCACGACGCGGGCCACGCGGCCGGTCGTCACGGCGCTCGAACCCACCACCGGCAGGACGGCCACCACGGTCATCACGCTGACCACCGCGGTAGCCACCACGGTCGTCCTCACGACGCGGGGCCCGGTCATCACGACGGAAACCACCGCCACCGGCGCCAGCACCACGGTTGTCGTCACGACGAGGGGCCCGGTCACGGTCACGGTCGTTGTCACGCCGAGGCGCGCTGGACCGGTCGTCGCGGCCGCCTCGGAAGCCGCCCCTGTCACCGCCGTCCCGGCGACGCGGCTCGCGCTCCGGACGGTCGTCGGAAGAGTTGGTGGACATGGGGGTGACTCCTGTCATCGGGTACCACAGACATTCTCGCGCAGCCGACCATCCGACGCGCTTCGGCAAAACAAAAAGGGCCTCTGGCCCCAGCATGAACGCTGGGACCAGAGGCCCTGAAAGATTGTTCGGCGGCGTCCTACTCTCCCACAGGGTCCCCCCTGCAGTACCATCGGCGCTGAAAGGCTTAGCTTCCGGGTTCGGAATGTAACCGGGCG
>NZ_JBIVLA010000018.1:1892-4607 GCF_044751065.1 Streptomyces sp. NPDC088746 | reverse complement strand
AACACAGTGGACGCGAGCAACTGAGGACAAGCCCTCGGCCTATTAGTACCAGTCAGCTCCACCCGTTACCGGGCTTCCACATCTGGCCTATCAACCCAGTCGTCTACTGGGAGCCTTAACCACTCAAGGTGGTGGGAATACTCATCTCGAAGCAGGCTTCCCGCTTAGATGCTTTCAGCGGTTATCCTTTCCGAACGTAGCCAACCAGCCATGCCCTTGGCAGGACAACTGGCACACCAGAGGTTCGTCCGTCCCGGTCCTCTCGTACTAGGGACAGCCCTTCTCAATATTCCTACGCGCACAGCGGATAGGGACCGAACTGTCTCACGACGTTCTAAACCCAGCTCGCGTACCGCTTTAATGGGCGAACAGCCCAACCCTTGGGACCGACTCCAGCCCCAGGATGCGACGAGCCGACATCGAGGTGCCAAACCATCCCGTCGATATGGACTCTTGGGGAAGATCAGCCTGTTATCCCCGGGGTACCTTTTATCCGTTGAGCGACAGCGCTTCCACAAGCCACTGCCGGATCACTAGTCCCGACTTTCGTCCCTGCTCGACCCGTCGGTCTCACAGTCAAGCTCCCTTGTGCACTTACACTCAACACCTGATTGCCAACCAGGCTGAGGGAACCTTTGGGCGCCTCCGTTACTCTTTAGGAGGCAACCGCCCCAGTTAAACTACCCATCAGACACTGTCCCTGATCCGGATCACGGACCCAGGTTAGACATCCAGCACGACCAGAGTGGTATTTCAACGACGACTCCACAACCACTGGCGTGGCCGCTTCAAAGTCTCCCACCTATCCTACACAAGCCGAACCGAACACCAATATCAAACTATAGTAAAGGTCCCGGGGTCTTTCCGTCCTGCTGCGCGAAACGAGCATCTTTACTCGTAGTGCAATTTCACCGGGCCTATGGTTGAGACAGTCGAGAAGTCGTTACGCCATTCGTGCAGGTCGGAACTTACCCGACAAGGAATTTCGCTACCTTAGGATGGTTATAGTTACCACCGCCGTTTACTGGCGCTTAAGTTCTCAGCTTCGCACACCCGAAAGTGCACTAACCGGTCCCCTTAACGTTCCAGCACCGGGCAGGCGTCAGTCCGTATACATCGCCTTACGGCTTCGCACGGACCTGTGTTTTTAGTAAACAGTCGCTTCTCGCTGGTCTCTGCGGCCACCCCCAGCTCAGGAAGCAAGTTCCCTCACCAGTGATGGCCCCCCTTCTCCCGAAGTTACGGGGGCATTTTGCCGAGTTCCTTAACCATAGTTCACCCGAACGCCTCGGTATTCTCTACCTGACTACCTGAGTCGGTTTAGGGTACGGGCCGCCATGAAACTCGCTAGAGGCTTTTCTCGACAGCATAGGATCATCCACTTCACCACAATCGGCTCGGCATCAGGTCTCAGCCTTAACGTGTGACGGATTTACCTACCACACGGCCTACACCCTTACCCCGGGACAACCACCGCCCGGGCTGGACTACCTTCCTGCGTCACCCCATCGCTTACCTAATACAAGTCTGGTTCGTCGGCTCCACCACTACCCTCAACTCCGAAGAGATCGGGCCGGCTTCACGGACTTAGCATCGCCTGATTCAGTATTGGGCGTTTCAAAGCGGGTACCGGAATATCAACCGGTTGTCCATCGACTACGCCTGTCGGCCTCGCCTTAGGTCCCGACTTACCCTGGGCAGATCAGCTTGACCCAGGAACCCTTAGTCAATCGGCGCACACGTTTCTCACGTGTGTATCGCTACTCATGCCTGCATTCTCACTCGTGAACCGTCCACAACTCGCTTCCGCGGCTGCTTCACCCGGCACACGACGCTCCCCTACCCATCCCAGCCCCCGTTGGGGGTATGTGCTGGAATGACACGACTTCGGCGGTACGCTTGAGCCCCGCTACATTGTCGGCGCGGAATCACTTGACCAGTGAGCTATTACGCACTCTTTCAAGGGTGGCTGCTTCTAAGCCAACCTCCTGGTTGTCTCTGCGACTCCACATCCTTTCCCACTTAGCGTACGCTTAGGGGCCTTAGTCGATGCTCTGGGCTGTTTCCCTCTCGACCATGGAGCTTATCCCCCACAGTCTCACTGCCGTGCTCTCACTTACCGGCATTCGGAGTTTGGCTAAGGTCAGTAACCCGGTAGGGCCCATCGCCTATCCAGTGCTCTACCTCCGGCAAGAAACACACGACGCTGCACCTAAATGCATTTCGGGGAGAACCAGCTATCACGGAGTTTGATTGGCCTTTCACCCCTAACCACAGGTCATCCCCCAGGTTTTCAACCCTGGTGGGTTCGGTCCTCCACGAAGTCTTACCTCCGCTTCAACCTGCCCATGGCTAGATCACTCCGCTTCGGGTCTAGAGCGTGCAACTCAATCGCCCTATTCGGACTCGCTTTCGCTACGGCTTCCCCACACGGGTTAACCTCGCTACACACCGCTAACTCGCAGGCTCATTCTTCAAAAGGCACGCAGTCACGACTGACAGCACAAGTGCTGCCAGCGACGCTCCCACGGCTTGTAGGCACACGGTTTCAGGTACTATTTCACTCCGCTCCCGCGGTACTTTTCACCATTCCCTCACGGTACTATCCGCTATCGGTCACCAGGGAATATTTAGGCTTAGCGGGTGGTCCCGCCAGATTCACACGGGATTTCTCGGGCCCCGTGCTACTTGGGTGTCTCTCAAACGAGCCGTTGT
>NZ_JBIVLA010000017.1:0-5247 GCF_044751065.1 Streptomyces sp. NPDC088746 | reverse complement strand
CTGTCTAGTACGGGTTGACCTTGCAGATGTCAGTTCTAAGCTGCATGCGATCTTGCATAGGTCAGCGTGACCTTGCATCGAGGGGCGGGGTTAGTCGTACGTGATGCATGCGTTAGAGGTCTTGGAGGGCGGGTCTGCGGGGCCGCCGACGGCCGGGTTCGAGGTGGCGTACGTCGCCCCTGACGGGTCGGAGTCGCGGCGTTTGCTGGCAGATGCATGGGCCGTGCGGTTCGAGCACGTCGCGCCCGTACGCACGTTCACGTCGTACCGTGGCCAGCGGAATTTGCCGGGCCTGTGGTGGTCCGCCACGGCGGGCGGTCATATCGGGTATGAGTCCTGGCTGGAGCGGGACCACGTGATGTTGCTGGACTTCGATCCGGCGGTGGTGGGCATCTCCTCACAGCCGTTCTGGCTGTTCTGGTCCTCGGCGAAGGGCAAGCCGGTCTCGCATGCGCCGGACTACTTCGCCCGCCGGGACGACGGCTCGGCGGTTGTGATCGACTGTCGTCCGGCCGAGCGCCGCAGAGCGAGGGACTGGGTGAAGTTCGAGGCGGCGAAGACGGCTTGTGATCAGGTGGGGTGGGAGTTTCGTCTGCTGGGGGCGCCGGATCCGGTGCTGGTGCGGAACGTGCGCTGGCTGGCGGGCTACCGCCACCCTCGTCACCGGGTGGAGCCGGTGGCCTCGTGGCTGCTGGAGACGTTCGTCGAGCCGATGCCGCTGATGGACGGTGTCCTGGCTGTGGGGGAGCCGGTGGCGGTGCTGCCGGTGCTGTTCCATCTGCTGTGGTCGCACGAGTTGGCGGCGGACACGCCGGTTCCGTTGCACGCCGACTCGCTGGTGTCGCTGGGGGCGGTCCGGTGAGGGCCGGCGGTGAGAGTGCGGTGCTGCGGGTCGGGGACTGGGTCACCTTCGATGACGGCCACCACCAGGTGGTGGCTCTGGCTGGGACGGCGGTGCGGCTGCGGTCGTCGGGCGGCGAGGAGTCGGTGGTGCTGGCCTCGTACTTGATGGCGGCGCCGGACTTCTCGGTGACGGGCACCGAGTCGCTGCCCACGCTGGAGCCGGTCGGGCTGCTGGAGTCGCTGCCCGAGGCTGCGAGGGCGGCGGCGGTGGAGTGGGAACGGCATGTGGTGGAGGTGGAGACCGGCTTGCCGGCCGGGGCGGAGCCGGGAACGCCGGTGAGGCCCGAGTACGACCCTGCCCGGCCGTTGGTGGAGCGGGCTCAGGCGAAGGCGGACGAGCTGGGGGTGAGCCTACGTACGGTGATGGCCAAGCGGTCACGCTACGCACAGCAGGGAGTGTGGGGGCTGGTCGATGGGCGCCTGGTGCGGCTGACGGAGGCGACGGGCCGGGCGGACGCCCGGCTGGTCGCCGCGGTGCGGCAGGTGCTGGACGAGCAGACGCACGCTTCGACGGGCACGCGATCGCGGGTGATCCGGCGGGTGGTGAAGCTGGTCGAGGACACCCACGGCGGAGGGGTGGTGCCGCTGCCGAGCCGGAACACCTTCTACAAGCTCATCGACGCCCTGTCCACGGGGCGGCACAGTTTCGGGTCGGCGGCCACCCGGCGGCAGACGGCGAACCGGCCGGCGGGGCCGTTCACGCCGACGTTTGCGGACCGGCCAGGGGAACAGGTGCAGATCGACTCCACCCCGCTGGACGTCATGGTGGTCCTGGACTCCGGGGTCGTAGCCCGCGCCGAATTGACGATCGCGGTCGATGTCGCCACCCGCACGATCTGCGCGGCGGTGTTGCGGCCGGTGAGTACCAAGGCGGTGGACGCCTCGCTGCTGCTGGCGCGGATGCTGGTGCCGGAGCCGATGCGGCCGGGCTGGCCGCTGAGTTTGCGGATGACGGCCTCGCGGATGCCGCACCGGCAGCTCCTCGACGTCGATGCGCGGATGGACCAGGCTGCTGCCAAGCCGGTGATCGTGCCGGACACCGTCGTCATCGACGGCGGCAAGGTGTTCATCTCCAACACCTTCGTCCGGGCCTGCGCCCGGCTGGGCATCTCTGTCCAGCGGGCACGCCCGCGCACGCCGACGGACAAGGCGATCGTGGAGGCGACGTTCTCGGCGGTCAACACCCTGTTCTGCCAGCACCTGGCCGGCTACACAGGCCGGGATGTGAGCCGCCGCGGCGAGCGGGTTGAGCAGGCCGCGGTCTGGACGATCCCCGAGCTGCAGAATCTGCTGGATGAATGGGTGCTGGCAGGGTGGCAGGCCAGGCCGCACGACGCCCTTCGAGATCCGTTCCGGCCGGGGAAGGCCATCTCGCCGAACGACAAGTACGCCTCCTTGGTGGCGGCGGCCGGCTACCTGCCTCTGGTCTTGCGCGGGGAGGACTACCTGGAGCTGCTGCCGGTGGCCTGGCGCGCGATCAACGACTACGGCGTCCGCATCGCGCACCGCACCTACGACAGCGCCGAGCTGGGGCCCTACCGGCGCCAGCACTCCGGCCACGCGGCCAGGCGCGGGCTCTGGGAAGTCCACTACGACCCTTATGACCTCTCGCAGGTCTTCGTGCGCACCGAGGGTGGCTGGGTCACCGCACCCTGGGTGCATCTTCCCCTGGTGGCCGCGCCGTTCGCCGAGTTCACCTGGGCGCACGCCCGACGCCTGGCCGCCGAGGCCGGCCTGGACGACACCAACGAAGTGGCTGTCGCTCGTGTCCTGGATGCGCTGTTGACGCGCGCCGAACACGGCCCGGACCGGCAGTCGGCCCGTGTCCTGGGTCGCACTCGCGCGGCAGCCGCTCTGCCCGCTCCCTCTGCCGCACCCGCAATCGAAAGCGACCCCGAGCCCGAGCAGGAGTCCTCGGCGGCGCCACCGGCTGCGACGGTGGTGCCCTTCGGGGTCTTCGATGCCCACGCCGAAGCCGAAAGGTGGCTATGAGCACGCGCTCCACCCGGATGATGCCGCAGACGGATCTGCCCGATGCGACGCCACCGGATTGTCCGCTGACCTCCAAGGAGGGCTGGCGCCGCTACGTCGAACACGAGAGCACCCCACCGCAGTTACACAGCGCAGCCGAGCGGGCCGCGCTAACCGGCCAGGAACGGGACCGTGAAGACGAGGGGCGGCGGGAGTATCACGCGAACCTGCCGATGGTGAACACTCCGACCATCCGCAAGGTCATCGCCACCGCACGGCTGCTGATCCAGCTCAACCGCCACCAGGTCTCTGCCCGCCGTGGCGTGATCCTTTCCGGTGCTTCCGGCACGGGCAAGACCACCGCGCTGACCCAGTTGGGCCGCGCGCACGAGCTGGCCACGCGCAGGCGCCATCCGCACGACGGGGCACGCCTGCCGGTCATCTACGTCACCGTCCCGCCGGCGGCGACGCCGAAGATGCTCGCGACGGAGTTCGCCCGCTTCTTCGGCCTGCCCTTTCCCAAGCGGGGAGTGACCCTCACCGACATCGTGGATGCGGTCTGCGCGACCGCCGCCCACACCCGGGTCGATCTTGTCCTGGTGGATGAGCTGCACAACCTCAACCTGGCTACCCGCTCCGGTGCGGAAGCCTCCGACCAGTTGAAATACTTCGCCGAACGCCTGCCCGCCACGTTCGCCTACGCGGGCATCGACATCGAGACGCAGGGCCTGTTCGCCGGTACCCGCGGCCGTCAGATCGCCGGACGGTTCGTCGTCATCCCCGCCGCCCCGTTCTCCCACGCCACCGCCGCCGACCAGGAGACGTGGCGGGCCCTGGTCGGCACGCTGGAGTCCTTGCTCCGCCTTCACGAGCACGCCCCCGGAACGCTCACGCAGATGAGTGACTACCTCTTTCACCGCACCGGCGGCATGATCGGAAGCCTCTCCCAGCTCATCCGCGGCGCTGCCGTGCTGGCCATTGAGGACGGCAGTGAGCGCATCACGAGGGAGCTGCTGGAGCTGGTTCCCCTCGACTTCGCCGCCGAGCAGACCCAGCGGCTGATCACCCCGGCAGGCGCAAAGAGCCGGCGCCGGAGCGTGGCCTGATGCTCCTGTCCCGCCTGCCCGATCCGGTTCCCCCGGCCCGGCACGAAATCGCTGTCTCCTACATCAGCCGCCTGGCCACCCTGCACGGCATGGACCCGCAAATGCTCTGGATGCAGGTCACCCGGCCGGAGCGGGAGGGCGCCGCCCGACGCGTCCCGATCCCGGAACAGCTCGCCGCGCTCACCGGCCGCAGCGTTCACGCTCTGGCCGGGGCCCTGCCCGAACTGCGCGACCCGGCACCGGACTGGGCCATGTTCCGCCATGCGACGCAGAGCGGCTGTCATCTCTGTGACGCCCGCCATCCGGGCGGCCGGGTGGTGAGGCTGCTGCCGCACCACACCTACGTCTGCCTGCGGCACGGGACCTGGATCGGCCCTCCCGATATCGACCACCCCGCTGTCGGCCTCGCCCAGCTGCCCGAAGTCATCGACGCCCAGCACCGCCACCACCTCCTTCTGCGACGCTACGGCTGGGCAGCCGCCTACGACGCGGTGCTGACCGCCTTCATGATCTGCGCGCACATCTGGGCCGACGGCCGCCTGACAGGCGAGGACTTCCACGTCTGGCACACCTGGGACAGCCGGACGTACGCCCTCATCCCCTACGACCACGCCGCCAAGTCCTACACGTCCTACAGCACGTCCAAGCTGTTCGCCGCCATCTATCCCGAGGTCGTCGGCCTGGCGCCGCTGATTGCCTCTCCCCACTGGCGGCAGCTGGCCTGCGGCACCACCACGGAGCAAGCCCGGTTCTTCGCCGAAGTCGGCAAGCGCGTCACCTACCCCTACAGCAAGAAGGAGCACGGCGACGCCGTCGCGCACTGGGCCATCGCGGATGCCTGGCGCCCACCCTCGACACCGCTGACGACCTACACGCCGGGCCAGGTTCGCGGAAAGCTCTCTCCGCTCCACGCCAGTCGGGCCGCGCGGCACGCGAACAGCGTGAAGTGGTACAGCCGCATCAACCGGAACCAGGGCCGCACCCTCCTGTTCCACAGCCACCTCAAGCCCGTCCTCCTGCGCGAGAAGACACCGCAATACGTCAAGTGGGAAGGCGCCATCTGGCACAGCAGCCGCACCGACGACCTCATGAAGGAAGAGGTCGCGCGGCGACGCCGCGAACTCCAAGCCGGTGCAGCGCGGTTGCGGAACCAACGCGCCGAAAATGCAAGATCTAACTGGGTAAATCCGGCTGACACCGCCCCACCCGTTCCTTCACCATCCAGCTAGCACAGACGCACGGATGCAGCGACCGGGAAGAACGGACA
>NZ_JBIVLA010000016.1:0-13862 GCF_044751065.1 Streptomyces sp. NPDC088746 | reverse complement strand
TCGCAGAACGGTGGAGTGTGCTCTCGGTTCGGACGATCGTGCCGACTCCGGTGACGGACTCGACAAGGCCGTCGGCGCGCAGTGCCGCGACCGCCTTCATGGCGGTCGCCTGACTGATGCCCCAGTCTTCAGCGATCTTCCGGACGGACGGAACGCGGTCACCGTCCTTGAGTTCACCGGCAACGATCTGGCCCCGCAGCTTGGCCACGACCTGGAGATAGGGGGGTGTGCGGTCGATCTCGGGAGCCATCGCGGGCGTCCTCCTCGGTCTAGATCCTTAGTGCGCTAGCGCGTCCCACACAGCGTAACTGTTGACGTGCCTAGTGTGCTAGTGCACTATCTACTCAAGCGCCGAGCGTACACCGGTCGGCCCCGACTCAGTCGGGGTGATTGGCGTGCGAAATGGCGCGACCCCGGGTGGCTAGACCCGGGGCCGCAAGGGCCGTTCCATCGAGAGGAGCACGACCCATGTACGAAGGTACTACCGCCGCAAGCGCCGCAGGTCAGACCTCGATCGTCACGGGCACCGATGCCGTTCTGTCGGACGTCTTCGCCGCTCACGCCGACCGCCTGACCCGCACCGTCTTCCACAGCCTCGATCGGGCCGACTGGCAGCTGGCCGAGGACATCGTCTCGGAGACGTTCCTCCGGCTCGTCCGGGACTACTCCGGCCGCCCGATCGACCTCGACCGGGTCGGGGGTCTGCTGAGGACGATCGCCCGCCACGCGATCACCGACCACTACCGACTCCGCCGCACCGGCGAGACCCCGATCGACACGACCGACTGGTTCGAGGCGAACCGCCTCCCGGTCGACTACTCGGCCGAGGAGTACGCGCTCGCCGACCTCACCGCCCGTGCGCTGCTGGCCGACTCTGCGGCCCCGCTGGGGGTGGCGGCATGAAGTACCTCGTCCTCCTCCTCGACACGACGATCTTCCGGATGATCTGGATCCCGCTGCTCACGGCCGAGGCCGTCGCGCAGTTCGTGTTCCACCGTCAGGACCTCGTCACCGTCCTCGCGGCCGTGCTCCTGGCCGTGATCGTCACCCGCTGGGCGGTCGGCTCCGTCTACGAGCTCTGCCCGGCCGACTGCACCAAGTGCGCCGAGTCGGAGGGGATCGAGCGATGACACCGATCACCCACACCGCGCGCGTCCTGACCGCGCTGGCCCGCCTCCGCTTCATCCTCTCCGTGGCCGGTGTCGCCTGGCTTTTGGGCTACTCCCCGGAGGTCGGCGGCCGGATCGTCGTCGGCCTGGTCGTGGTCCTGCTCCTGGTGCTCGACGCCATGGCGGACGCCACCACCACGGAGTCCGGCGTCACCCTTCCCTTCGGCCGCAAGGGCGGTGCCGCGTGAAGACCGCACTTCGCAGCCCCAAGACCCTCCTGGTCGTCGCGCTGGTCGTCGTCGTCGTCATGGCGTTCCGGGTCTCCTGGAACGCGCTGCGCGACGTCGCCAGGGCGATCGGTGCCGACGCCGACGCCGCGACGCTCTACCCGTTCGTGGTCGACGGCCTGATGGCCCTCGCGCTCATCGCGACGCTGATCCTGACCGGCAAGGACCGGAAGTTCGCCCTGTGGGTCCTGGGCGGGTACACGGTCGCGTCGCTGGTCCTGAACTACGTGCACGGCCTGGTCGCGGCGCTGCACAACCCGGCCGCCGGAATGATCCGGCTCGCCGCATGGGACCCCGCCCACTACGCCCTGGTGCTCATCGCCACGTCACTCCCGGTCGGCGCCATCTTCTTCGGCTCGGACCTGGTCGCGAAGGTGCTGCACCACCGTCCGGCAGAAGCGCCGGCGGACGTGGCCGAGGAACTCCCGGCGGCCGACGAGACGGTGGAAGAGCCGGTCGACGAGGAGACCGCTCCGGTCGAAGAGATCGAGGCCCCGGCCCCGGCCGCAGAGATCGAAGCTCCGGCCGCCGAGCCGGTCGTCGACCTGGTCAAGCCCCAGCGTCGGCCCCGTGCGGTGGCCGAGTCGACGGGAGCCCGGCCGCGTCGGGCGACCGGCAAGGTCCCCGCGGCTGCCGCCGCTTCCCGCCCGCCGCGCCGCTCCGACGAGGAGCTGCTGACCGAGGCACGCGAGGCGACGGCCGACGACGACGAGCTGAGTGCCGAGCAGATCCGGCTCCGGCTCCGGGTCGGGGCGGCCAAGGCCCGCCAGCTGAGGGACCTCCTGCAGGCCGAGCGCGACCAGCGCGGCGGGCTGCACCTGGTCCAGGACGAGGACGAGACCCCGGACGACGACACCACCCAGGAGGAATCGGCATGACGGACGAGGACGAGAGCTTCGAGGAGATGTGCCGCCGGTACGAGGCCATTGACCAGGCCGAGTACGAGGAGTTCATGAACGACGGCGACGAGCCGACCGGCAACTGAACCACCCCTCACGGGAGCCCGGCCCCACTTCTCAGGGCCGGGCCGGGCTCCCCACCTCACTGGAGAGGCAGGACCAGCATGACCGAGCAGCCCACCACCCCGAACACCACCACGGCCACCGTCGTTGACCTTGACGCCTACCGCCCGGCCGCCCCGGAAGCCGTCACGGTCGTCCTGACCAAGCCGGAGGGTGTCGAGGAGCGCATGGCGGCCGCCGCCGCCGACGACTCCGAGCACGCCCCGATCGGCTCGCTCGCCATCGAGGGTCCCGACCTGTGGGAGCCCCCGGCCCCCGCCTTCCCGACCTGGATCTTCAAGCGCGAGACGCTGCTCGGCTACCTCGGTGCGAAGCGCCGTCAGGCGTGGTGGCTGTTCAAGGTCCACGGCCTGCGCAAGGCGCCCGGCTACACCTGGACGGCGACCCGCCGCACGGGCCGTGGCCTGCGCCGGACCTGGCTCGGTGCCTACGGCTACCTGATGGCGACCGACTACGGGCACATGATCAGCGACGCGAAGACCGACCGCCGCCACGACCTGGTCGTCGCGCTGCGGGACCAGCGCCGCAAGGCGATCAAGTCCCGGGTCAAGTCCGCGCGGACGGCTGTCGTCGGCCTCGGTGTCGCCACCGTCCTGATCGTGGCCGCCGCGTACGGCTACCTGGAGATCGTGGGACTGGCGGCCGGGCTCGGTGCGTTCGTGGCCGGCGGACCCGACCCGAAGGCCCCGGCCGAAGCCGCGGTGGAGATCGAGGCGCCGCCGGTGCCGACCGACGCCTACCTCACCGAGGCGTTCCGCAAGATCGGCATCTTGGCCAAGCCCAACAAGGACGGCGAGGGTGGCGAGGTCCTGCGGATCGTGTCGCCGATCGTCAACGACGCGGGCCTGGCCTGGATGGTGACCGCCGACCTGCCCGGCGGGAAGAAGGCGTCCGCCGCGATCGCCAAGCGCGAGGACATCGCGTCCGCGTTCGGTGTCGACGAGTCGCAGGTCCACATCGAGCGGGTCCGCGTCTCCAAGTCCGATGGCGGGCACGCAGGCCGTTTCTCGCTGTGGGTCGCGAACGAGGACCCGTTCGGCGGCGCCCCGGTCCGCACCCCGCTGATCAAGCGGGAGTCGTTCGACATCTGGACCGACCTGGTCCCGGTCGGCCTGGACGCCCGTGGCCGCAAGGTCGAGATCCCGATGATGTGGGCGGCGATCCTGGTCGGCGCGATCCCCCGCCAGGGCAAGACGTTCTTCATCCGGAACATCGCCCTGGCCCTGGCCCTGGACCCGCACGTGCGGCACATCGTCGCCAACGGCAAGGGCGACCGGTCGTGGAAGAGCTTCAAGAAGATCGCCCACCGGTACATCAACGGTGCCGGGCCCGAGGAGTGCGCGGAGCTGGTCAAGGCGCTCCGGGAGGTCCAGCGGGACATGAACCGCCGCAACGCGCTGCTGGACGGGCTCACCGACGAGGAGTGCCCGGAGGACAAGCTCACGGCCGACCTCGCGAAGAAGCACGGCATGCAGCCGACCGTGATCGAGATCGACGAACTCCAGCGGTACATCGAGAACCCGAAGCACGGCGACAAAATCATCGAGCTGCTCGTCGACATCGCGAAGGTCGGCCCGTCGACCGGCTACATCCTGGCGCTGGCCACCCAGCGCCCGGACGCCAACTGCATCCCGCCGGCGCTCCGGGACGTCATCGCCTACCGGGCCGCGCTCAAGGTCATGGACTGGCGGTCCTCCGAGGTCATCCTCGGAGCCGGAACGTACGGCAAGGGCTACGACGCCAGCAGCGAGGAGCTCGGTGCCCACAAGGGGATGGCGCTCCTGGTCCGCGAGGACGGCGTCGGCTCGATGCTCCGTGGCCACCTGGCCGAGGCGTACGAGGCGGGCACCATCTGCGAGCGCGGCCGCCAGCTCCGCATCGAGGCCAAGACGCTCACCGGCGACGCGGCCGGCACATCCGCCGCGATCGTCGACCCCACCGCCGAGCGGGTGGAGCTCCCCATCTGGCTGGTCGCGGCCGAGGAGATCCTGCGCGAGTCCAGCCCGATGACCCCGGCCGCCCTGGCCGAGGCGATCCTCGCCGCCCACCCCGAATTCGCGGACAGCGACAAGCCCTTCACGGCCCGCTCGTTCGGCATGGCGATGAGCCGCTGGGGCTGCGGCCGGGTCAAGAAGAACGGCGCCACGGCACCGTCGTACTGGCTTGAGGACGTCACCGCTGTGATCGAGCGCATCGAGCACGGCGGCCCCGTCGACGCCCCCAAGGGCGACGCAGAGTAACGAAAAGTGCTGGTCGCGGATCTGTTCCGCGCACCGTCCGGCATCCGTTCCCGGGAGACATGCATCCGTCCCCGGAACGGATGCCGGAACGGATACGAAAACGGGACCTGATCAGCCCTGATCAACCCTCAGAAGCCCCTGGACGGATGGCCCCCGGGCCACTGGCCTTCCGCCGGAATCCCCGGCGACGCGGCCCACCCCCGAGTCACCCCGCCTTCATCCGTCCTGCCCAGGAGAGGTCACACACCGTGATTGCCACCACGCTCCAACTGACCGGCGAACTCCTCGTCGACGGCGCCCCCGTCGCCTGCCCCGAGTGCGGCGACACCCAGGACCTGACCGCCACGTCCACCCGCCTCCCCGTCCCGGCCTGGCCCGCTCAGGTCAACTGCCGCGCGGGCCACCTCTTCGAGCCGATGACCGTCACCAACGGACTCATCACCGCCGTGCTCGCCTCCCGCACCGGCCGCACCCGGGCCGCCGACGACGACACGTTCCGCACCGAGGTCAACGGCCGCCTGGTCGAAGGAACCCTCTACCCCGTCCTGGTGATCGACGACATCCGCCAGGCCGCCCGGCTGCTCTACCGCCGGGGCGTCAAGCCCCAGGCCCGCCGGGAGATCCGGTCCGCGAAGCGACAGATCCGAGGCGCCGTCCGCGAGATCACCGACGCGATCCCCTCCACCCCGGACCAGCCGGACACCGAGCCGAAGCCCACCGCCGCCCGGGCGCCGAAGAAGCGGGTGCCGCGCTGCCCGTACTGCAAGGGCAAGGGCGTGCACCGCCTCAAGACCCGGATCCACGACACGACCACCGTCCCCTGCTCGCTGTGCTCCGGCACCGGCGACGCCACCGAGATCTGAGGCCCGGCCATGACGACCGTTCTCGAACTCCCCGCGCCCGCCGTCGACGTCGACGCCGCCCAGCTCGTCCGCGACATCGAGCAGTACCTCGCCGCCCGCACCCGCACGACCGCCCACCCGCTCGTCACCAAGACCACGGCCGAGCTGATCGCCGAAGCGCTCGGCACCGCGCCGGCACAAGCCGCGGCCGCCGCCCCGGAGCTCCCGGGCCGCGCGCTTCGGCTCCTGCCGGACTGGGTGCTCCGCTTCCCGCTCGTCCGCCACCGCCACGGCGGCGCCCGGCACGTCACCGTCGCCGAACACCTCGAGCTGACCGCCCTCGTGATCGAGCGCTACGGGTGGGCCCAGAACACCCACCGCACCACGAGCGGCCGCCGCTGCATCTTGGGCGCCCAGGCCGTCCTGTTCCGGCTCGGCATCGGCGACGAGACCACCGTCGCCGCCGCCGCGAACCAGCTGCAGAACGCACTGCGAAGCCGCGGCTGCACCGCCTCGTACGCCACCTGGAACGACACCCCCGGCCGCACCGAGGCCGATGTCCTGGCCCTCATCCGCACCGCAGCGAAGGAGACCGAGCGGTGAGCTTCAAGGCAGGCGACAAGGTCCGCATCCTCAGCTGCGAGGACGATCCCCGCGCCAAGGGACGCACCGGCCGGATCGTCGACGAGGTCCAGCCCGGCCCGCTCACCGGCGGCCGCTGGACCGTGAACGGCATCAGCCTCTTCATCGGCCCGGTCCTGTGCCACACCAGCGAATTGGAGGTCATCCGATGAGCACCCACGTCGTCACCAGCCACGGCGCCGACTTCTTCGGCCAGGACCACTACGAGATCCGCGACCTCACCTCGCTCGCCGGATACGCCGAAGGCTGCCTCTCGGTCTTCGACGGCGAGCAGCTCGTCCGGCTCCTGGCGCACGCGGGCGACGGCGACCAGGCCGTGCCCGCCGACCAGGCCGCCGCCCTCGCCGACCTCCTGCGCCGCGTAGCCCGCCACCGCTTCACCCGGCCCAAGCCGTCCGCCCTGGCCTCGCTCCTCGCGAACGCCGCAGCCCTGGCCGCGCTGGAAGGCGAGTCCTGGACCTGGACCCTCACCACCGAAACGGAGGCCGCCCGATGAGCGCCACGATGAGCCGAAACGACCAGCGCCTCTGGAAGTCCGCGAAAACCCTCGCGGACCTTGGCGAACTGACGGCCCAGTGGCTGGAGGGAACGATCGCCTCCCAGCCCGGGTATGAGCCCGGCTTCGGACCCGACGAGGAGACCTCGCACCTGGTGCCCTCGCTCGCTGCCCTGTGCCGCGCCAAGTTCGTCACCACGTGCTCTCAGCCCGGTGAGGCCAGCACCGGTCCGGACGGCAGGGTGTGGGAACAGCGCGCCGCAGTCGAGGGCATCGTCGCCCCCGAGCTGGTCGACCTCCTGATCGGCGTCGCCACCGACGCGGGGCTGATCGTTCGCGTCAACGACCACAGCCGTCGACGTAACGGCCGCCAGGACCAGCCCGTCATCGTCACCACCTGGGACCGCGAACCGTTCACCGTATTCGGCGGCCCGGTCAGCCCCGAGGACATGGCCGTTCAGTGGTCCGGCCTCAGCCGCAGGCTCTACAGCGAGGTAGCCCACGGCACCTACGTCGCCATCGCGGCCCCCGAATACGGCACCGCAGGCGAACGGCTCTGGCCCACCCTGGACCGGTTCGTCAACCTGCTGAAGGCGACCCGATGACCGTGTGACGCGACGAAGCCCCGCCGGCACTTCTGCCGGGCGGGGCTTCTTTCGACCCATCAAATCCCACCAGCCCCAAGAACACACGGGCGGGGCGGGGGCAACGAATGGCCCAACTGATGCCAGGATCATCACAAGCAAAAAATGGCGCGGCCAGGGGGCCTAATCCCTGGACCGCGCCACGTGAGTCCCAACCCGATTCCGTTTCGCAGCAGAACAGAACAGGACCCAACGCTGTGCCTACCAGCGTAAGCGACGCTTTGGCGTTCGCGACACCCGCCACCGATGACGCGCCGCGTGACGCCCCCGGCTCGACCCCTCCGGCCCGAGGCGCTGAGCGCCCCTCTGAGGGCCCCTCAGGCCCCCGGTGTCACTGCGGGGCCTCAATCACCCACACGCCCGGGAAACGGCCGCGTGTGTACTGCTCGGAGGCATGTAAGAAGCGTGCGAAGCGCGCCATCGCCAAGGGCGAAGCCTTGGCTGCCCGGCCCTCCACGACCGCCACGGCGGCACCGTCCGGAACCAAAAAGGGACGCGGCCTTGGTAATACCGCGAGAACTACGGACATGCAGGTCAGCGGCCTGCACGAGAACGGCGAAACGGACAACCCGACCACCGGCACGGCAAAAAGGGACGCGGCCTTCAGCAGCGGCAAGCCGGGCACGAAGGTTGACCCCGGTACGGACACGGCGGCCCGCGACGCGAGCTTCCTCCTCCGGGAGGCACTGCGGCCGGTGTCCGGCCTGCAGCGCCTTGAAGACTGCGGCCTCTCCGTCCTGGCGGGCGGCGTCACCCCCGTGATCCGCAACGGGCGGGCAGGGTTCGCCGGAGTCGTCACCTGCGGCTCGGTCCACGTCTGCCCGTGCTGCTCGACCAGCATCCGCCGCGTACGGCAGGACGAGCTGGAACAGGTCGGCCAGTTCTGGGAGTGCCAGTCCTGCGGCCTGGTGATGATGACGCTCACCATGCGCCACTACTACCGGGACCCGCTCAAGGACCTGGTGGAGAAGCAGCGCGAGGCGTGGAAGCGCGGCTTCGGTCAGAACGCCGGGCGGGCCTGGCGCGAGGCGAAGAAGGCGTACGGGATCCGCGGCTTCGTCCGGGCCTGGGAGGTCACGCACGGCGCGAACGGATGGCACGCGCACTATCACGTGCTGCTGTTCCTGGCCCGGCCCCTGGCCTCCGGGAGGGTCCAGGAGCTCCAGCACCTCGCCTTCGAGGTCTGGTCCGCCGCGCTCGTCAAGGCCGGGGCCCGCATGCCGATCGAGATCAGCGAGAAGGACGGCAAGCCGGTCGCCGTCAAGATCGACGCTCCCGATCGGGGTGAATCCGGCAAGCTCGCCCGCTACCTGATGAAGGGCCAGGACGGGAAGAGCCGCTGGGGCGTCGCGGCCGAGCTCACCCGGCAGGACATCAAGGAGGGCCAGGGCGGGCACCGCACCCCGTTCGAGATCGCCCGTGCCGCCGTGGCCGAGGACGCCGACCCGCGCGACGTCCAGCTGTGGCAAGAGTTCGTCGCGGCCGCCGTCGGCATCCGCGCCCTGTACTGGTCCAACGGCCTGCGCGCGCTCCTCAAGGAGATGGGCTTCGAGCTGGACGACCGGACCGACGGCACGGTCGCCGCCGATGAGGCATCCGCCGGCACTCCGCTCGCCCGGATCCCCGCCGCCACCTGGTACCGCCACATCGCCCGCCGGAAGGGCCGTGCCCTCGCGCTGCTGCACGCCGCCGAGAAGGGCGGCGCCATTGCCGTCCGCGCCCTGATCGAGACCTGGGGTCTCACCTGGGGACTGGACGTCCAGGAGCCCGACGTCTTCGAGGCCGGGACCGTGCCCACCGCCGACGAGGTCCTGCAGAGCATCGAGCGGGAGACGCTCGCCGCCCGGATGCAGGTCTGGCGCGACGAGTTCGACCGGATCGACCGCGACCGCCGAGCCAACCGGATCGTCCGCCAGGCGCCCGGCGCCTGGGACGCGCGGAAGGACGCTCAGGCCGCCCAAGATGCCGCCCGCACGGCCGACGGACCGGAGAGCTTCCTCAGCCACCTGCACCGCATGCGCCGCGAAGCTCTGGCCGCCGCGACCAGCTGAGCCGAGTGGTCGTCCGGGGCAGCCGACGCAAGCGCCGGCACCCGGAGCCCAGGGGCTCCGAGTTGGTGGTCGGCAGGGGGCCGGTGACCGGATGCGGGAGCGTCCAGGCCGAGACGCGCGGGCCGGTCGCCTGACCCTCCGGCCCGCGCCAAAATCTCGGCAGCGAGGTATGCCGATGCGCTTCGCTTACCGGCCCTCGCCCCTCGGCTGCGCTGCGCTTGCCGGGGGACACCGCCCCGCTGGGGCGGTCACCACGCGGCCTGAAGGGCCGCGCGGCGGGACGGAGCCGACGGCCGCCGGGGCGGCCTCTGGCACCGTCCGTCGCACCGGCTGCGGTGCGGATGCCCGCAGGTGGTACGACTGACCTCCGGTCGCCAATTGGCGACCGGCCAGGGTCAGGAGGAGCGGGATGGCGCGGGGTACGCCGGGGTCGAAGCGCGAGCACACGGTGTCGGTGCGGCTGAACGAGGCCGAGCGGATCCGCTGGGACGCGGCCCGGCAGGAGTCCGGCCGGCGCGAGCTCGGTGCGTGGGTCCGGGCGGTTGTCGAGGACGTCCTCGCCGACCAAGGTGACGGCGGCGCCCTTGGTGCCGAGCGCGGACCGGCCCCGCTCGCCCCGATCAACCAGGACACGTACGACGAGCTGTGCCGGATCGGCGCGAACCTCAACCAGCTCGTCCGCTACACCCACCAGGACGGGCACCTGCACCCGGCAGTCGAGGCCGCGCTGTTCGAGGTCGGCAACGCGGCTCTCTTCCTGCGCGGCATCGACCCGATGCGGCCCACGGACCCCGAGTGATCGCCAACATCACCAAGGGCAAACGCGCGGTCGGCGCCCTGATCTACGACTTCGGCCCCGGCCGGAGGGACGAGCACATCAACCCCCGGATCGTCGCGGGCAACACGACAGGCACCCCGCTCCAGGTCGCCCGGGCAATCGACCACACCGCGCGGCGCCGCCCCGAGATCACCGCCCCGATCTGGCGTGCGTCGCTGTCCCTGCCCGACGAGGACGGCATCCTGCCCGATGCCCAGTGGGCCGCCATCGCCGACAAGTTCATCTCCGACATGGGCTTCGGCACCGCCCCGTGGGTCGCCGTCCGCCACGGCGACGACCACATCCACCTCACCGTGTCCCGCGTCGACTGGTCCGGGCAGCTGCTCACCGACCGGTGGGACTACCGCCGTGCCCGCGAGAGCGCCGACGCCCTCGAGGAAGAGCACGGCCTGGTCCCCGCGCGCGAGCGCTTCCGGCCCGAGGGTCCGCAGGTTCGCAACAACGAGCTGCAGGCGTCGGACCGGCGCCGGGGCCCGGACGCCGCCGTGCCGCCCGAGCGCGAGGAGCTCCGCCGGATCGTGCGCGAGGTCCGTGACGCCAGCCGCGGACTCGGCCGGGCCGCCTTCGAATCCGGCCTCGCCGACGCCGGAGTCTCCTTCCGCGCGAACGTGGCCAGCACCGGCCGGATGAACGGCTACAGCTTCACCCTGCCCGGCTGGACGGACGGGGCCGACGAGCAGGTGTGGGTGTCGGCCTCCAAGGTGGCCAAGGATCTGCGGTGGGCCCAGCTCAAGACCGTGGTCGGAGACGAGCCTCCCGCCGCGCCCAGCCCGGTCGTGACCGCCGAAGCCGTCTACCAGGCGACCGAGATGCTGCGCCAGGGCCGGATCGAGCGCGGTACGGCACAGCCCGGCGACCACCCGGCGCTCAGCAGCGACCCGGCCGCCCGCATCCTCGCCCAGTGGCGGGCGAAGCACGCCGGGCAGGACGTGCCGGCGGAACCGCGGCCGGTGCCGGAGTCGGTCCCGGCCTGGACCGACAAGCGCCGCCGCCCGTACGGGAAGCTGGCCACCGACGCGATCCCCGGCGAGATCAAGAAGGTCCGTCGTCAGGTTGCCACCTGGCAGGGCGAGATGGAGAGCGCCCAGAGCAACGCCCGTACGTGGGACGGTCTGGCGACCGGCGCCGTCACCGGCCGCCGGGTGCGCGAGCTCCACCAGCTCCGGGCCAAGGTCGCTGCGGCCCAGCCGCACATTGAGGCCGAGGTGGCGGCGCGGGCCACGGCCCGCGACGCAGAGACAGCCGCGGACGCCGCCCGTCAGGTCTGGCGGCAGGCCGACCGGCTCAAGGGTCGCGGACGGCTTGAGCTCTGGCGGGAGGGCACCAGCAAGAAGGCCGAGCAGGAGAAGGCCGCCACCGCCAGCACCGCTATCCACGCGTACGTGGAGCAGGCGGCCCAGGCCCGGCACCAGGCGGCCAACGCCGCCCGAGCGGCCCGTGAGGCTTCGGGCCTGCCGAACGCGGAAGGCGAGGCCACCCGGCTCCGTACGGAGTGGCCGCAGCTCTTGGCGGACGCCCAGCGCGGCGACCAGGACGAGGGCCAGGCCCGCCGTGACAGTGAGCAGGCCCGCGCCCAGCGCCTCGCCCAGCAGATCCGCACGGCCGAGACCCGGGTCGGTCTCCTCGGTGACGAGGCCGAGCTGCGCCGCACCATGCCTGCCGACCAGCGCAAGGCCGAGGCCCGCGCCCGCAGCGAGGCCGCCCGGGCAAACCCGCCCACCCGCCGCCGGAAAGCGCCGGCCCCGAGGCCCCAGGGCGAGCAGCCCGCCCACCTACGCCGACGGCCACCCGCAGCCGGAGGTCCAGGAAGAAGCCGCTGACCCCCGGCGGTCGCCGGGGGGCTTCGCCGCCCCCCGGGCCCCCGCTTAGGTCGGCATCACCCGGCGCGCCACGGCACCGTCGTGGCCGGCACCGGTCGCGCCGGGCGACACCGCCCCCTGGGATCCGGCCGACGCTGCGCCGTCAAGGCGACTCGGTACGGCGCACGTTGTGGAGCGGCCGATACGGTCGCCCCATGACAGACGCCCCTTCCCCAGGACCACGCGACGAGAACGGCGTGCGGCTGTGCGAGCAGTGCCACAAGAAGCCGTTGCCACCGTCGCTCGGAACGAAGCCGCGGATCTACTGCGGCAAAGGCTGCAAGCAGCGTGCGTACGAGGCACGGCGAACCGGCCGCGCCGTGAGCGCTGCTGTTGAGGAGGCTCGCCAGCGCGATGCAAAGTCACGTGACGAGCTCCAAGCAAAGTCACGTGACCGCAACACAAAGGCACGTGACTTTGCCGAGACTTCACAGGTCAGCGAGCCGCCGCCCGTCCCGGCGTCGCGGGAGCCCGAGGACGCTCCGGTCGCGAAACAGCTGTACTGGGGGATGGGGCTCAACGGCTTGCCGCTGGGGGTCCGGGAGGAGTAGGGCCGCCTGCCGTCGGTTTGGCCGGCGGACCGGGCCGCGGGGGCTCCCGGCACGGGATGACGTAACGACACGCTCCTCAGTCAGCACGAAACCCGCACCGAAGCCCTCGGCGTCTTCCGCCGGTCCCGGCCCGATCGCGGCAGCAGCTGCTCCCCGCCCGCCCCTTCCCGGTTCTGCAGGGCCGCGTACGCGCCCGTCATCCGTGATGCGGCGGTACGGCGACCAGCCCCGTGATCGCCCGGGAGACTGCCGCGTAGGGGCCACCGGGCACCCCTCCCTCGCAGCCAGCCGTCTTTCACACCCCCACGCTCGTCGCAGTCGCGTGGGGGTAGGCCACGGAGGATTACGGACTTTGGGCGTCCCTCCCCCGGCATGCTGGACAGCACGAAGGCCCGCCCCAATTCCCCTGGGGCGGGCCTTCTGTCGGTTGGCTCAGGTGGTGGTCTGGTCGGCTGCTCGTTTCACCCATGAGGCGATGGTGGCGACGGTGCCCCACTCCCATCCGGGCGAGAGCGTCATCCATTCGACGATGCGGTGGTCGTACTCCCCCAGTTCGACCCCGGCGTCGGCGAGCACGGCGAGCAGCTGGTTTTGCTGGTCCGGTGCGGAGACGAAGCCGCGGGGCTCTCTTTGGACGGGGCCGTTGGGTACGGGGTCGATCAGCATGGTTCCCCCTGCTGGTTGTGGTGTGGGTGCTATGCGATGCGGGCGCGGGTGCCGGTCCAACGGCCGCCTGCTGACACGTAGGCACCTGCCTCGATGGTGTTGCCGTCAGCGTCGATCAGGGAGTTGTAGCCGATCGTCACGGGAGCTCCCACCTCGATGCCGAGCTGGTCGGCCTGTTCGGCAGTCGCGCGGTCGGCGGTGTGGACATCGGTTGTCTCGACTCCACGACGGCCGGTCGCGCTTTCGATGGCACCAGGTGTGCCGCCAGTGATGCGCTCAAGGGAGAGCAGGCTCGGGACTGTCTCTGCGAGATCGGCCGCGAACCAGCTGACCGATGCGCTTACGGGTCCGGACTCGTTGTAGGTGACCCGCTGCCGGCGGATGGCCTGGGCGCCTTCGTCGATTCCGAGCAGGTCCGCGATTCGGGCAGGTGCGGGCGCAAGGTCGGCGCTCAGGATCTTGGCGTACTCACCGGGTGCGTAGATCTTTCCGGTGGTGAGCATGCGCGCGAATCGGTCGGTCGCAGAACGGTGGAGTGTGCTCTCGGTTCGGACGATCGTGCCGACTCCGGTGACGGACTCGACAAGGCCGTCGGCGCGCAGTGCCGCGACCGCC
>NZ_JBIVLA010000015.1:0-72128 GCF_044751065.1 Streptomyces sp. NPDC088746 | reverse complement strand
CCTCCGAGAGCGGTCTGGGGCGCCCGGGCGCCCTGTTCGCCGGACGCGGACCCCCGGAGGGGCGCGGGCGGGCGCCGGGGCCTCCGGACCGCGCCCGTCCGTGTGAGGGGACGCCGCGTCAGGACTCGCCGCGGGCCAGCTCCCAGAGCTGGAGGTCGGCCGAGGAGTTGACGGCCCACTCCACGCCGGTCAGCTCGTCGAGCGAGGCGACGTACTGCTTGCCCTGCCAGACCGGGAGCACGGGGACGTCGTTGGCAACGATGTCCTGGAGCTTCTCGAAGGTCGGCGTCGCGGCACTGCGGTCGGCCTCGCGGCGGGACTGCGGGATGAGCGTGCCCTGCGCCGCGTCCGAGGTGTACGGGGAGTTGAGGAAGTTGTTCTCGTCGAGGAACGGCGCGATGTAGGTGTCCGGGTCGGGGAAGTCGGGGAACCAGCCCATCCCGTAGACGGCGTACTCGCCCTTCTTCTGGGCGGGGCGGAACTTGTCCCAGGGGGTTCCCTCGACGTCGACCTCGAAGAGCTTCGTGTCGTTGAGCTGCTTCGCCAGCGCCTCGAACTCCGCCTTGGTGGCGGGCCCGTAGTGGTCCGTCGTGTAGTGCAGGGTGAACTTCACCGGCGTGCTGATGCCGGCCTTGTCCAGAATCGTGGCGGCCGTGTCCACGTCGGGCTCACCGTACTTGGTGTAGAACGAGTTGGTGTGGCTGGTGATGCCGGACGGGATCAGCGAGTAGAGCGGCTCGGCGGTGCTGCCGTACACCTTGCTGGCGATGGACCCGCGGTCGATGACCTGGGCCATGGCCTGGCGTACGGCCTTGTTCTTCACCACGGGGTCCTCGGTGTTGAACCCGAGGTAGCTGATGGCGAGTCCCGGCATCTCCGTGAGCTTCACGCCCTCTTCCGGGTCCTCCAGCATCTTCTGGGACTGCTCCGGCGACATGGTGCGCGTCATCATGTCGATCTTCTTGTCGTCGAGCGCCTTCCCCATCGCCGCCGCGTCGGGGAACAGGTCCAGTTCGACCTTCTCGTTCCTGATCTTCAGATCCCCCTTGTACTTGGGGTTCTTGGTGAAGACCACCTTGACGACCTGGCCGCCCTTGACCTCGGGCTTCATCGTGTAGGGGCCGGATCCGTCGACCTGGAGGCCCTCACGGGGAGTCTTCGCCGGGTACTTGTCCTTCTGGACGATGCCGGCGGGCGGCGTGGCGAGCTTGTAGGGGAAGGTGGCGTCCGGGGTCTTCAGGTGGAAGATGACCTCGTTCTCGCCCTTGGTCTCGACCGTGTCGATGTTGGCGAGCAGGCCGACCGGGCCGCTCTCGTCCTTGATGTCGAGGACGCGCTGGATGGAGTACTTCACGTCCTCCGGGGTGACCGGGGTGCCGTCCGCGAAGGTGAGTCCGTCACGCAGCGTGCAGCGGTAGCTCTCGTTCTCGGTGTCCGTGAAGGTGCAGCTCTTCGCCGCCTCGGGCACCGGCTCGCCGCCGCCGCGGGGTATGTGGGTCAGGGTCTGGACGGTCTGGCGCAGGACGTTCCACACGCCCGCCTCGTAGCCGATGGCGGGGTCGAGGGGGGCCGGGTTGTCCTTCGAGGCGATGAACTGGTCCGTTGTCCCGACAACGATGGCATCGCCCCCGTCGTCCGACCCGCCGCAGGCGGCGAGCACGGGTGCGAGCAGGCCCACTACGGCCGGCAGCACCAGCGTCTTGCGGTTCATCTGGACGTTCTCCCTCATTCCGGCATGTGAGAAAACCGAGGTTAGTAGGCGCCACAGGGGGGCTTGACCGGTGCGGATCGGCCGCGTATTCACTCGGTGATCGCCGATGACGGGTTGTCCATGTCACGCTCGGGAATGTTTCGTACACGGCTTCATCAATACGGACGTATGGGGGCCCCGAATCGGACAGCCTGGCCGATCCGCAGCCCCCACGAACATTACGCCGAGTGACGAACATCACGCCCCCGCGCCGTCGGGCGTATTGACATGGACCTGATTCAGACGGTGCGCGAAAGCGGGGAACGAACAGATTTCACAGCTGAATTCTTGTCGCCTGTCCACCAAACACTCTCGGTGGACCGGGCCTCACCCGCCGACGATCAGCTCCCGCAGGAAGGCGAGATCCACCTGTTCCAGGGAGGGCACGACCACCCGCCCGGGGGCGGGTGCGATCGGCGCCACGGACGGCACCGCGACGACCCGGCAGCCCGCCGCCTCGGCCGCGGCGACCCCGGTGGCGGTGTCCTCGATGACCGCGCAGCGCCAGGGATCCGCCCCGAAACCCGCCGCCGCGGCGAGGTAGGGGTCGGGGTGGGGCTTCGTACGGGACACCTCGTCCCCCGCGACCGTGAGCGCGAAGTGGTGGCGGCCCACCGAGTCCAGGACCCGGTCGATGATGCGCCGGTGCGAGGCGGAGACCAGTGCGGTGGGCACCTCGTGCGCGGCGAGCTCGGCCAGGAGCCGCGCGGCGCCCGGCATCAGCGGCGCACCGCGTCCGATCCGCTTCTCGAAGCGGTCGTTGAGCAGCACGGTGAGTTCCTCGATGGCGATGTCGGCCCCGGTGACCTCGATGAGGTAGCCGGCGCTGCGGGTCATGGGCCCGCCGACGACCACCTCCCGCCAGGCCGGCTCGAGCCGGTGACCGAGGTCGGCGAAGACCTCGACCTCCACGTCCCACCAGAACCCTTCGGTGTCGACCAGTGTGCCGTCCATGTCGAGCAGGACGGCTTGCAGCGTCGACCCTTCGGCCGTACGGGTCAGGGACGCGGGGACCGTACTGGTCATCCGGCACACCTCCAAGAGGGACGAGAAGGCCGGCCGCCTTCCCGGTGGGAACGGCGACCGGCCTGCACTGGACCGACCAGTCTACGACTCGTACACGTCCTGCGCGCGGAGTGTGTCCTACCGCGCGTCGAACGGTGCTCTACCGTGCGTTGAACAGTGCTCTACCGTGCGTTGAAGTACTTCGCCTCCGGGTGGTGGATGACGATCGCGTCCGTGGACTGCTCGGGGTGGAGCTGGAACTCCTCGGAGAGCTTCACACCGATCCGCTCGGGCTCCAGGAGCTCGGCGATCTTCGCCCGGTCCTCCAGGTCGGGGCAGGCCCCGTAGCCCAGCGAGAAGCGCGCGCCGCGGTACTTCAGCGCGAACATGTCCTCGACGTCGGAGGGGTCCTCGCCGGCGAAGCCCAGCTCGCTGCGGACCCGTGCGTGCCAGTACTCGGCGAGCGCCTCGGCGAGCTGCACGGACAGCCCGTGGAGCTCCAGGTAGTCGCGGTAGGAGTTCGACTCGAAGAGCTCGGCGGTGGCCCCGCCGATCTTCGAGCCGACCGTGACGACCTGGAGGCCGATCACGTCCGTCTCCCCCGACTCCTCGGGGCGGAAGAAGTCGGCCAGGCAGAGGCGGCGGCCGCGGCGCTGGCGCGGGAAGGTGAAGCGGGTGCGCTCCGAGCCGTCCTCGTGCAGCAGGATCAGGTCGTCGCCCTTCGAGACGCAGGGGAAGTAGCCGTAGACCACGGCGGCTTCCAGCAGGTTCTCGGTGTGCAGCTTGTCGAGCCAGCCGCGCAGGTGCGGCCGGCCCTCGCGCTCCACGAGCTCCTCGTACGTCGGCCCGTCACCGGCGCGGGCCTGCTTGAGGCCCCACTGGCCCTTGAAGAGCGCGCCCTCGTCCAGCCAGGAGGCGTACTCCTTGAGCTGGATGCCCTTGACGACCCGGGTGCCCCAGAACGGAGGCTCGGGGACCGGGTTGGTGACGGACACGTCCGACCGCACACCTTCCTCGGTCTCCACGACCTCGGCCACGGGGGTGTCCCGCTTGGGCACCCTGCGCTGCTTCAGCTCGGGGAGGCTGGCGCCGGGCACACCGCGCTTGACCGCGATGAGGGCGTCCATGAGGCGCAGGCCCTCGAAGGCGTCGCGGGCGTAGCGGACCTCGCCCTCGTAGATCTCGTGCAGGTCCTGTTCGACGTAGGCCCTGGTCAGGGCGGCACCACCGAGGATGACCGGGTAGTCGGCCGCCATCTTGCGCTGGTTCAGCTCCTCCAGGTTCTCCTTCATGATCACGGTGGACTTCACCAGGAGGCCCGACATGCCGATGACGTCGGCGCGGTGCTCCTCGGCGGCGTCCAGGATCGCGGAGACGGGCTGCTTGATGCCCAGGTTGACCACGTTGAAGCCGTTGTTGGACAGGATGATGTCGACGAGGTTCTTGCCGATGTCGTGGACGTCGCCCCGGACGGTGGCCAGCACGATGGTGCCCTTGCCGTCGTCGTCGGTCTTCTCCATGTGCGGTTCGAGGTAGGCGACCGCGCCCTTCATGACCTCGGCGGACTGCAGCACGAAGGGCAGCTGCATCTGGCCGGAGCCGAAGAGCTCACCCACGACCTTCATGCCCGCGAGCAGGGTGTCGTTGACGATCTCGAGGGCGGGCCGGGTCTGCAGCGCCTCGTCGAGGTCGGCCTCCAGGCCGTTCTTCTCGCCGTCGATGATGCGGCGCTGGAGCCGCTCGTCCAGCGGCAGGGCGAGGAGTTCCTCGGCCTTGCCCTGCTTCATCGACTTCATGTTGACGCCTTCGAAGAGCTCCATGAGCCGCTGCAGCGGGTCGTAGCCCTCCTCCCGGCGGTCGTGGATCAGGTCGAGGGCGACCTTGACCTGCTCCTCCTCCAGCCGGGCGATCGGCAGGATCTTGGAGGCGTGCACGATCGCGGAGTCCAGACCCGCCTTCACGCACTCGTCCAGGAAGACGGAGTTCAGGACGACGCGTGCGGCCGGGTTCAGACCGAAGGAGATGTTGGACAGGCCCAGCGTGGTCTGCACGTCGGGGTGGCGGCGCTTCAGCTCGCGGATGGCACCGATCGTGGCGATCCCGTCCTTGCGGGACTCCTCCTGGCCCGTGCAGATGGTGAAGGTCAGGCAGTCGATGAGGATGTCCGACTCGTGGATGCCCCAGTTGGTGGTGAGGTCCTCGATGAGCCGCTCGGCGATGGCGACCTTGTGCTCGACGGTGCGGGCCTGGCCCTCCTCGTCGATGGTCAGCGCGATCAGCGCGGCGCCGTGCTCGGCGGCCAGCGCGCTGACCTTGGCGAAGCGGGACTCGGGGCCGTCGCCGTCCTCGTAGTTGACGGAGTTCAGTACGGCCCGGCCGCCCAGCTTCTCCAGTCCGGCGCGCAGGACGGGCACCTCGGTGGAGTCGAGCACGATCGGCAGGGTGGAGGCGGTGGCGAACCGGCCGGCCAGCTCCTCCATGTCGGCGACCCCGTCGCGCCCCACGTAGTCGACGCAGAGGTCGAGCATGTGGGCGCCTTCGCGGATCTGGTCGCGGGCCATCTCGACGCAGTCGTCCCAGCGCGCGTCGAGCATGGCCTCACGGAACTTCTTGGATCCGTTGGCATTCGTACGCTCGCCGATCGCGAGGTACGAGGTGTCCTGGCGGAACGGGACGGTCTGGTACAGCGAGGCGGCGCCGGGCTCGGGGCGCGGGGCACGGGTGGTGAGCTCGGAGCCGCGGACGCGGTCCACGAGCTGGCGCAGGTGCTCCGGGGTCGTACCGCAGCAGCCGCCGACGAGCGAGAGGCCGTACTCCCGGACGAAGGTCTCCTGGGCGTCGGCCAGGCCCTCGGCGTCGAGCGGGAAGTGCGCCCCGTCCTTGGTGAGCACCGGCAGCCCTGCGTTCGGCATGCAGAGCAGCGGGATGCGGGAGTGGCGGGTGAGGTAGCGCAGGTGCTCGCTCATCTCCGCGGGGCCGGTCGAGCAGTTCAGGCCGATCATGTCGACACCGAGCGGTTCGAGCGCGGTCAGCGCGGCACCGATCTCGGAGCCGAGCAGCATGGTGCCGGTGGTCTCGAAGGCCAGTGAGCAGAGCACGAGGAGGTCGCTGCCCATCGCCTCCAGGGCGCGCCGGGCGCCCAGCACGGCGGCCTTGGTCTGCAGGAGGTCCTGCGTGGTCTCGATGATGAGCGCGTCGGCGCCGCCGGCGATCAGTCCCTCGGCGTTCTGCTGGAAGCCGTCGCGCAGGACCGTGTAGGGCGCGTGGCCCAGGGTCGGCAGCTTGGTGCCGGGGCCGATGGAGCCGAGCACCCAGCGCTGCTGTCCGGTGGACTCGGTGAACTCGTCGGCGACCTCGCGGGCGATGCGCGCGCCGGCCTCGGAGAGCTCCTGGATCCTGCCGGGGATGTCGTACTCACCCAGGGCGGAGGCGTTGGCCCCGAAGGTGTTCGTCTCGACGCAGTCCACGCCGACCGAGAAGTACTCCTCGTGCACCGAGCGGACGATGTCGGGCCGCGTGACGTTCAGGATCTCGTTGCAGCCTTCGAGGTCCTCGAAGTCCTCGAGGGTGGGGTCCTGGGCCTGGAGCATGGTGCCCATGGCACCGTCGGCCACCACGACCCGGGTGGCGAGCGCCTCACGGAGCGCTGCGGCTCGGGTCCGGCTGTCAGCTGAGGGGGTCGGCAACGAGGCCATGGATGTTCTCCCTGGGATGCGACGGCTGTCGGCTTTGCGTCCTTCTGCGGAAGGGGCACGCGGCCAGCGTAGCGGGGAGGCGCCCGGGGCGGGCATCGCGTCCCACGGGGCGGACTGCATGCTGTCCCGTGAACGGGCCCGCTCACGGGGTGACGCGTAATCTTCGCGCCACCGGACAGAGGTCGGCATCGACCGATAGTGTTCAGCATTGTCGAACCGAGGTGGAGGAGTACGGCGCGATGGCGAAGAACATCCAGTCGCTCGAGCGGGCAGCCGCGATGCTGCGTCTGCTGGCAGGCGGCGAGCGTCGGCTCGGCCTGTCCGACATCTCGTCGTCCCTGGGTCTGGCCAAAGGCACGGCGCACGGCATCCTGCGCACCCTCCAGCACGAGGGCTTCGTCGAGCAGGACGCCGCGTCCGGGCGCTACCAGCTGGGCGCCGAGCTGCTGCGCCTGGGCAACAGCTATCTGGACGTGCACGAGCTGCGGGCCCGCGCGCTGGTGTGGACCGACGACCTGGCCCGCTCCAGCGGCGAGAGCGTCCACCTGGGCGTGCTGCACCAGCACGGGGTGCTGATCGTCCACCACGTCTTCCGGCCCGACGACAGCCGCCAGGTGCTCGAGGTCGGCGCCATGCAGCCGCTGCACTCCACCGCGCTGGGCAAGGTCCTTGCCGCCTACGACCCGGTCGCGCACAGCGAGGCCACGGAGGTGGAGCGGCGGTCCTTCACGCCGCGCACCGTCACGGGCGACGAGGAGTTCGAGTCGCTGCTCGACCTGATCCGGGCGCAGGGCTGGGCGGCCGACGTCGAGGAGACCTGGGAGGGCGTGGCGGCCGCGGCGGCCCCCATCCACGACCGCCGCAGGATGCCGGTCGGCGCCGTGGCCGTGACCGGCGCGGTGGAGCGCGTCTGCGCCGGCGGCGAACTGCGGCCCGAGCTCGTCGCCGCCGTACGGGACTGCGCCCGTGCCGTGTCCCGGGATCTGGGCGCCGGGCGCTTCTGAGCACACCCCGCGGCGTCGGTAACGATCGAGTCGCGCGTCACACACCTCTTGACGCACCCCCCGTCGGGGAGAAACATTGCCGTTCACCGGTCGGCATTGCCGAACGCTTAACGGCAATACGCGTTAGAGTGTGACAGTGCCGAGGGCCGGTCAAGCCCTACAGGTGAAGTGCCCGTTCCGAACGAGTACCCACCTGGGGGTGCGATCCACCGGAGGGACCCGGTGTTTCGCCTTCCCCTGGACGAAGGACAAAGGAGTCACGGGTGTCCAGCTCCGACATCTTCATCGGCGAGACCATCGGGACCGCCGTTCTCATACTGCTCGGCGGCGGTGTCTGTGCCGCCGTCACGCTCAAGCGCTCCAAGGCGCACAACGCCGGCTGGCTGGCCATCACCTTCGGGTGGGGCTTCGCCGTACTGACCGGCGCCTACATAGCCTCCGGCGTGTCAGGGGCCCACCTCAACCCGGCGGTCACGATCGGCCTCGCGATCCAGGGCGGCACCGCGTGGAGCGACGTGCCCCTGTACCTCGCCTCCGAGCTGCTCGGCGCGATCATCGGCGCCGTGCTCGTCTGGGCCGTGTACTACGGCCAGTTCCACGCGCACCTCACGGATCCCGAGATCGTGAAGGACCAGCCGGCCGAGAAGGGCATGGTCGACCAGACGTCCGCCCCGAAGGCGGGCCCCGTGCTCGGCATCTTCACCACGGGTCCGGAGATCCGGCACGCGGTGCAGAACGTGGTCACGGAGATCATCGCCACCTTCGTGCTGATCCTGGCGATCCTCACCCAGGGCCTCAACGACGAGGGCAACGGCCTCGGCGCACTGGGTGCCCTGATCACCGCACTGGTGGTCGTCGGCATCGGTCTGTCGCTCGGCGGCCCGACCGGCTACGCGATCAACCCGGTGCGTGACCTCGGTCCGCGCATCGTGCACGCGCTGCTGCCTCTGCCCAACAAGGGCGGGTCGGACTGGGGCTACGCCTGGGTACCGGTGGTAGGACCGCTCATCGGGGGCGCACTCGCCGGCGGGCTCTACAACCTCGCCTTCGCCTGAGCCCTCTTCTCCGCACCGCACAGACTTCCGGGAGCCAACCGTGACCGACGCACACACCACCGGCCCGTTCATCGCGGCCATCGACCAGGGCACCACGTCCAGCCGCTGCATCGTCTTCGACAAGGACGGCCGGATCGTCTCCGTCGACCAGAAGGAGCACGAGCAGATCTTCCCCAAGCCGGGCTGGGTCGAACACGACGCGAAAGAGATCTGGGAGAACGTCCAGGAGGTCGTCGCCGGGGCGATCGTCAAGGCCGGCATCACCTCCGCCGACGTCAAGGCGATCGGCATCACCAACCAGCGCGAGACCACCCTGCTCTGGGACAAGCACACCGGTGAGCCCGTCCACAACGCCCTCGTCTGGCAGGACACCCGTACCGACGCGCTCTGCAAGGAACTCGGCCGCAACGTCGGCCAGGACCGCTTCCGCCGCGAGACCGGCCTGCCGCTCGCGTCGTACTTCGCCGGCCCGAAGGTGCGCTGGCTGCTCGACAACGTCGAGGGGCTGCGCGAGCGCGCCGAGCGGGGCGACATCCTCTTCGGGACGATGGACTCCTGGGTCATCTGGAACCTGACCGGAGGCACGGACGGCGGCGTCCACGTCACCGACGTCACCAACGCCTCGCGCACCCTCCTGATGAACCTCCACACGATGCAGTGGGACGACAAGATCGTCACGTCGCTGGACATCCCCGCCTCCGTACTGCCGGAGATCCGGTCGTCCGCCGAGGTGTACGGCAACGCCAAGGGCGGCGTCCTCGACGGCGTCCCGGTGGCCTCCGCGCTCGGCGACCAGCAGGCCGCGCTGTTCGGCCAGACGTGTTTCGCCCAGGGCGAGGCCAAGTCCACGTACGGCACCGGCACCTTCATGCTGATGAACACCGGCCACACCCCGGTGAACTCGTACAACGGGCTGCTGACGACCGTCGGGTACCGGATCGGCGACCAGAAGCCGGTCTACGCCCTCGAAGGGTCCATCGCCGTCACCGGTTCGCTGGTGCAGTGGATGCGCGACCAGATGGGCCTGATCAAGTCCGCGGCCGAGATCGAGACGCTGGCCTCCTCCGTCGAGGACAACGGCGGCGCGTACTTCGTGCCCGCGTTCTCCGGTCTGTTCGCCCCGTACTGGCGGCCCGACGCCCGCGGTGTCATCGCGGGCCTCACCCGTTACGTGACGAAGGCGCACATCGCCCGCGCCGTGCTCGAGGCCACCGCCTGGCAGACCCGCGAGATCAGCGACGCCATGACCAAGGACTCCGGCGTCGAGCTGACCGCGCTCAAGGTCGACGGCGGCATGACCTCCAACAACCTGCTGATGCAGACGCTCTCCGACTTCCTGGACGCACCCGTGGTGCGCCCCATGGTCGCCGAGACCACCTGCCTCGGCGCCGCCTATGCCGCCGGCCTCGCCGTCGGCTTCTGGCCGGACACCGACGCACTGCGCGCCAACTGGCGCCGTGCCGCCGAGTGGACACCCCGCATGGACGCGGCCACCCGTGACCGCGAGTACAAGAGCTGGCTCAAGGCCGTCGAACGGACCATGGGCTGGATCGAGGACGAAGAGATCTGAGGAGCAATCGACATGACCACCCTGCAGAGCGTCCCCGCCCTCGGGACGCATCCGGCCTCCGGCTCCCTCCCGAGCCGTGCCGAGACCCGGGAGCAGCTTTCCAAGGCGACGTACGACCTCCTGGTGATCGGCGGCGGCATCCTGGGCATCTCCACCGCCTGGCACGCCGCGCAGTCCGGACTGCGGGTGGCCCTGGTGGACGCCGGCGACTTCGCCGGCGCCACCTCCTCGGCCTCCTCCAAGCTGCTCCACGGCGGTCTGCGCTACCTCCAGACCGGCGCGGTGAAGCTGGTCGCCGAGAACCACTTCGAGCGGCGAGCGGTGTCCCGTCAGGTCGCCCCGCACCTGGCCAACCCGCTCACCTTCTACCTGCCCGTCTACAAGGGCGGGCCGCACGGCGCCGCCAAGCTCGGCGCGGGTGTCTTCGCCTACTCGGCGCTGTCCGCGTTCGGTGACGGCGTCGGCCATGTGATCAGCCCGTCCCGGGCCGCGCGCGACGTGCCCGAGCTGCGTACGGACAACCTGAAGGCCGTCGCGGTCTACGGCGACGACCAGATGAACGACGCCCGGATGGCGCTGATGACGGTCCGCGCGGCCGTCGACGCGGGCGCCGTCGTCCTCAACCACGCCGCGGTGACCGGCCTGCGGTTCACCAAGGGCCGCGTCACGGGGGCCGAGCTGGAGGACCGTCAGGACGGCTCGGAGTTCGGCGTGGACGCCCGGCTCGTGCTGAACGCCACCGGCCCGTGGGTCGACCACCTGCGGAAGCTGGAGGATCCCGCCTCCGCGCCTTCCATACGGCTGTCCAAGGGTGCCCACCTCGTCCTCAAGCGCACCCGCCCGTGGAAGGCCGCGCTGGCGACGCCGATCGACAAGTACCGGATCACGTTCGCCCTGCCGTGGGAGGACATGCTGCTGCTCGGCACGACCGACGAGGAGTACGAGGGCGACCCGGCCGATGTCGCGGTCACCGAGAAGGACACGGCGCAGATCCTCGACGAGGCGGCGTTCTCCGTCCGGGACCAGCAGCTGTCGCGCGATCTGATCACGTACTCCTTCGCGGGGCTGCGGGTGCTGCCAGGCGGTCCGGGCGACACGTCCAAGGCCAAGCGCGAGACGGTCGTGACGGAGGGCCGCGGCGGGATGCTGTCGGTCGCGGGCGGCAAGTGGACGACGTTCCGCCACATCGGCCGTACGGTGATGAACAAGCTGGCCGAACTGCCCGGCCACCCCCTCGGCGAGGACATGGAGCCGATGGCACGGCTGCCGAAGAAGATGCCGCTGCCCGGTATCGCCAACCCGAACGCGGTCGCGCACCGGCTGCTGGTCGACGGGGGTACGCCGGGTCCGCGGATGCCCGCCGACACGGCCCGGCACCTGGCGACCCACTACGGCTCGCTCTCCTTCGACATCGCACGGCTGGCCAACGAGGACCCCGCGCTGGCCGAGCGCATCCACCCCGACGCCCCGGAGATCTGGGCCCAGGTGGCGTACGCCCGCGACCGCGAGTGGGCCGAGACGGCGGACGACGTGCTGCGCCGCCGGACGACGCTGACGATCCGGGGTCTGGCGACGGACGGCATCCGGGCCAGGGTCGAGGACATGCTGGCCGACGGGCGCTGACGGCGCCGGTACGCAGGCGCAGGGGCGGTCTCCCGGTCGGGGAGGCCGCCCCTGTGGCGCGGGGGCCCGGAGCGTGCAGCGCCTGCGGCCCGGGACCGCGGGAAAGGGGCACGGGGCGCCGTCCGAGGGCCGCATAATGAGATCCATACATCGGATGTCTTGTGCGCGAGGAGGCCGTCATGGCCGTGACCGACGAAGCGATCGAGAAGATCAAGGGAATGATCGTCTCAGGTGCGCTGGCCCCGGGAGACCGGCTCCCCAAGGAGAGCGAACTCGCGGCCGGACTGGGCCTGTCGCGCAACTCCCTGCGGGAGGCGGTGCGCGCGCTGTCGCTGATGCGGATCCTCGACGTCCGTCAGGGAGACGGCACCTACGTCACCAGTCTGGACCCGCAGCTGCTCCTGGAGGCACTCAGCTTCGTGGTGGACTTCCACCGCGACGACACGGTGCTGGAGTTCTTCGCGGTCCGCCGGATCCTGGAGCCGGCGGCCACGGCGATGGCGGCCCTGCGCATGACCGGGGAACAGCTGGACGCGCTGGGTGCCCAGTTGGACGCGCTGGGCCCGGAGCCCTCGGTGGAGGCGCTGGTCGCCGGCGACCTGGAGTTCCACCGCAGCATCGTCCAGCACTCCGGCAATTCGGTGCTGTGCTCCCTGCTGGACGGCCTGTCCGGCCCGACCACCCGGGCCAGGGTGTGGCGCGGGCTGACCCAGGAGGACGCGGTCGGCCGCACCCTGCGCGAGCACCGGGCGATTCTGGCGGCGCTGCGGGACCGGGACGCCGAGGCGGCCCGGTCCTGGGCGACGGTGCACGTGGCGAGCGTGGAGCAGTGGCTGCGGTCAGCCCTGTGAGGGGGCGGCGGGACGCAGCCGCAGGCCCTGCATCCCTCCGTCGACGGCGAGCGCGGTGCCGGTGACGGACGCCGCCGCCGGACTCGCCAGGTAGACGACGGCGGCGGCGACCTCGTCGGCGGAGACCAGCCGTCCCAGTGGCTGGCGGGCGTCGAGCGCGGCGCGCTCGGCCGCCGGGTCCTCGGCCTGACCGAGCAGCCGGCCGATCCAGGGGGTGTCCGCGGTCCCCGGATTGACGCAGTTGACCCTGATCCCCTCGCGGACGTGGTCGGCGGCCATCGCGAGGGTGAGGGAGAGCACGGCCCCCTTGCTGGCGCTGTAGAGCGCGCGCTGCGGCAGGCCGGCGGTCGCGGCGATGGAGCAGGTCTGGGTGATCGACACGACCCCGGGCCGCCCGGCGGCGGCGCGGCGCAGATGGGGCAGCGCGTGGCGGGCCGTGCGGACCATGCCGAGCACGTTGACGTCCATCACGCGGGTCCATTCCGCGTCCGTGTTGTCCTCGACGGTGCCGATCGAGCCGATCCCCGCGTTGGACACCAGGGTGTGCAGGCCGCCCAGCTCCGCGGCGGCCCGGTCGACGGCGTTCCGTACGGCGTCGTCGTCCGTGACGTCGGCCTCCAGGGCGAGTGCCCCCTCGGGAGCGCCCTTGGGATCGAGGTCGAGGACCGCGACTCGCGCCCCACGGGCGAGCAGCAGGGTCGCCACGGCGGCCCCGATCCCGGACGCGCCGCCCGTCACCAGGGCGGACAGTCCGTCGAAATCCTGCGTACCGGTCATCGGTCGGTCTCCTCGGGTGTGCGGGGGGCCTGCCACACGAGGCCCTGCGGGTAGCGGTGCGCGGCGATGGAGGCGGGGAGCATTTGGGCCGAGAAGCCCGGTCCGCGCGGGGTGGCGTAGCGGCCGTTCTCGACGACGGCCGGTTCGGCGAAGTGTTCGTGGAGATGGTCGACGTACTCGATCACCCGGTCCTCCAGGCTGCCCGAGACCGCGACGTAGTCGAACATCGAGAGGTGCTGGACGAGTTCGCACAGTCCGACGCCTCCGGCGTGGGGGCAGACCGGGACGCCGAACTTGGCGGCGAGCAGCAGGACCGCGAGGTTCTCGTTGACCCCGGCCACGCGTGCGGCGTCGATCTGGACGAAGTCGACCGCGCCGGCCTGGAGCAGCTGCTTGAACACGACCCGGTTGGCGATGTGTTCGCCGGTGGCGACCTTGACGGGCTGCCCGGCGCGGACGGCGGCGTGGCCGAGCACGTCGTCGGGGCTGGTCGGCTCCTCGATCCAGTACGGGTCGTACGGGGCGAGCGCGTTCATCCACTCCAGCGCCTCGGCCACGTCCCATCGCTGGTTGGCGTCGACGGCGATCCGGATGCCGGGGCCGACGGCCCGGCGGGCGAGCGTCAGTCTGCGGATGTCGTCGTCCAGATCGGCGCCGACCTTCAGCTTGATCTGGGTGAAGCCGTCCGCGACGGCCTCCTTCGCCAGGCGTACGAGCTTGTCGTCGTCGTATCCCAGCCAGCCGGGCGAGGTGGTGTACGCCGGATACCCCTCGGCCAGCAGCCGCTCGGTGCGTTCGGCGCGGCCCGGCTCCGCGGCGCGGAGGACGGCGAGCGCCTCCTGCGGGGTGAGGGCGTCGCTGAGGTAGCGGAAGTCCACGAGGGAGACGAGCTCCTCCGGGGTCATCTCAGCGAGGAACCGCCAGACGGGCTTCCCGGCCAGCTTGGCCGCGAGGTCCCAGGCCGCGTTGACGACGGCACCGGCGGCCATGTGCATCACGCCCTTCTCGGGGCCGAGCCAGCGCAGCTGGGAGTCGTGCGTGAGAGTGCGGTACAGGGCGGCGAGGTCCGCGGCCGTACGCGGGGCGGGGCGTCCCACCACGTAGGAACGGAGCGCCTCGATAGCCGCGGCCATGACGTCGTTGCCGCGGCCGATGGTGAAGCAGAAACCGTGCCCCTCCGCGCCCTCGCCGTCCGTGCGCAGGACGACGTAGGCGGCGGAGTAGTCGGGGTCCTGGTTCATGGCGTCCGAGCCGTCCAGCTGTTCCGAGGTGGGAAAGCGGATGTCGTCGACCTCGAAATCCATGACGGTCAGACTCATGTGCGCCCCCAGGGGAAGAACATCGGATCTCTCAGTGGTCATCCGATGTATAGCCTCCCGCAGGCCTCGCAGTCCAGAGTCCGGACCGATTTTGGTCGGTTTCTGTCGTTACAGCTCGGATGAATCAAGAGGTGGCACGCTTCACTTCCGGGACGCAAACGGCTGCGGCGGAACAGTGCGGAAGCCGTAAGGTTGGTCCGTACACAAGGGAACTTCGGAAGGAGGCCTGGGTGATCGAGCTCGAGGGGGTACCCGAGCTGATCGACCCGGTCATGGTGGCCGCGTTCGAGGGCTGGAACGACGCGGGTGACGCCGCCTCCACAGCGGTCGCGCATCTGGACCGGGAGTGGAAGGGCGAGGTCTTCGCGGCGCTCGACGCCGAGGACTACTACGACTTCCAGGTCAACCGGCCCACGGTGTGGCTGGACGGTGGGACACGCAAGATCACCTGGCCCACCACCCGGCTCTCCGTGGTGCGGGTCGGCGGCGAGAAGCCCCGTGATCTGGTGCTGATCCGCGGTATCGAGCCGTCCATGCGCTGGCGCTCGTACTGCAACGAGATCCTGGGCTTCGCCCATGAGCTGGGCGTCGAGATGGTCGTCATCCTGGGGGCGCTGCTCGGCGACACCCCGCACACCAGGCCGGTGCCCGTCAGCGGGGTCACCTCGGATCCGGACCTGGCGAGGACCATGGACCTGGAGGAGACCCGGTACGAGGGGCCGACCGGCATCGTGGGCATCCTCCAGGAGGCCTGCACGCATGCGGGGGTGCCCGCGGTGAGCCTGTGGGCGGCGGTGCCGCACTATGTGTCGCAGCCGCCGAACCCGAAGGCGACACTGGCGCTCCTGAACCGCCTGGAGGATCTGCTCGGACTGCGGATCCCGCTGGGCGAGCTGCCCGAGGACGCCCGCGCGTGGCAGCTGGGGGTCGATCAGCTGGCCGCCGAGGACAGCGAGGTCGCGGAGTACGTGCAGACGCTGGAGGAGGCGCGGGACACCGCCGAGCTGCCCGAGGCGTCGGGAGAGGCCATCGCCCGCGAGTTCGAGCGCTATCTGCGGCGCAGGGACATCGGCGGACCGGGCCAGGCACCGGGCGGTCATGCCACGGAGAGCGGCGACGTGCCCTACCTGCGGGACACCTCCAGCGGTCGTACGAGACCGCCGAAGCCGCAGCGCCCGGAGAAGGACAAGGGCCGGCCGAAGGACGCCGACGGCGGAACCACGTCCGAGGACCCGCCGCCCTCGGGGCCGGACGAGGACGCCTCGGACGACTGACCACCCGCCTCCCGCACGGGGAACGGCCCCGGACTCCGTCGATCTCTCGCGAAGTCCGGGGCCGTTCGGCGGTCGGTGGGCAGGGTCAGAGCGCGACGCCCAGCAGGGCGTCGACGGTGCGTGAGACGAGCCCGGGCGCACCCTCGTCCGTGCCTCCGCCGGAGCTCTGCTCCGCGGCCCAGCGGTCCACGGCGGCGAGGGCGGCCGGGGCGTCCAGGTCGTCGGCCAGGGCCTCCCGCACCTCCTCGACCAGCGCGTCGGCGGGGAGTCCGTCGGGACGGGAGACGGCGGCACGCCACCTGGCGAGACGCTCGACGGCGTCGGCGAGCACCTGGTCGGTCCACTCCCAGTCGGCCCTGTAGTGGTGGGCAAGCAGGGCGAGCCTGATGGCCGCGGGGTCCACGTCGTCCCGGCGCAGCGCCGACACGAAGACGAGGTTGCCCTTGGACTTGGACATCTTCTCGCCGTTCAGGGCGACCATGCCCGCGTGTACGTAGGCGCGGGCGAAGGGGTGCTCACCCGTCAGCACCTGGGCGTGCGAGGCGCCCATCTCGTGGTGCGGGAAGGCGAGGTCGGAGCCGCCCCCCTGCACGTCGAAGCTCATCCCGAGGTGGTCGAGCGCGATGGCGACGCACTCGATGTGCCAGCCGGGCCTGCCACGGCCGAGGGAGCCGCCGTCCCAGCTCGGCTCGCCGTCACGGGCGGCCATCCAGAGCATCGGGTCGAGCGGGTTCTTCTTGCCTGGGCGCTCCGGGTCACCGCCACGCTCGGCGGAGAGCAGTCGCATGGCCTCGGCGTCGAGGCCGGAGACCTCGCCGAAGTGCGGGTCGCTCTCGACGGAGAAGTACACGTCGCCGTCGAGTTCGTAGGCGGCGCCCGCGTCGCGGAGGCGTTCAACGAGCGGGACGATGCCGGGTATCGCCTCGACGGCCCCGATGTAGTGCTTCGGGGGGAGCATGCGCAGGGCGGTCATGTCCTCCCGGAAGAGAGCCGTCTCGCGCTCCGCGAGCTCGGTCCAGTCCTCGCCGTCGCGCACGGCCCGCTCCAGCAGCGGATCATCCACGTCGGTCACGTTCTGGACGTAGTGAACCTGCCGCTTGGTGTCGAGCCACACGCGCTGAACGAGGTCGAACGCGTTGTAGGTCGCCGCATGACCCATATGGGTCGCGTCGTACGGCGTGATGCCGCAGACATAGATGCGGGCGACGGGACCGGGGTCAAGGGTGATCCGTCCGCCGGTCGCGGTGTCGTGGATCCGAAGGTCGCGGCCCTTGCCAGGCAGGGCGGGGACCTCAGAAGCGGGCCAGGCATGCATGTCATGAGCGTAACCGGATGATGCTTCCGGATACGAACCGGATGGCAGATCGTGGCCGAAGAGGCGGTCTTGCGGGCCTGGCGGTTCTCGCCCGGGCACCGGGGCCCGCAGCGGTCCGCCGCTCCGGGCCCCGGTGGGGCGGTCTCACACGGGCGGCCACGGGATCGGCGGCCAGTCACCGCTCGGCAGGGGGTGACGGCCGGACTTGCGGAGGCTCTCCACCCGGCCGCGCAGGGCCTCGATCTCCGCCTCGGTGATCAGTTCCCCCAACCGGGTGGCGAGCGCGGCGCCCGATTCCAGGCCGGCGGAGAGCCGGTCGAGCACCTCGGCCGCCTCCGCCGTCAGCGGCTCGCCGGCCCACCCCCAGAGGAGCGTGCGCAGCTTGTCGTCGGCGTTGAGGGTGACACCGTGGTCGATGCCGTACAGCCGCCCGCCGGGAGCGGACAGCAGGTGCCCTCCCTTGCGGTCACCGTTGTTGATCACCGCGTCCAGGACCGCGAGCCTGCGCAGCCGGGGATCGTCGGCGTGCACCAGCAGGGCCGTCTTCCCCTCCCCGACCTCGGCGAAGCCGACCGCCTTCCAGCCGTCCCCGGGTTCCTCGGCCTCGACGAGCGCGAGCAGGGGCGGCAGCCCGTGGGCGGACGCCGCGGCGTCCTCGCCGCCGGCCTCCGCCTCGATCCACAGCTGGCACATCCCCTCGCCGTAGGGGCCCTCCCGCAGCACCGTGGGCGGCACGAGTCCCCAGCCGGTGGCCTCGGAGATCTCGTACGCGGCGACCTCGCGCTGGGCGAGCGTGCCGTCGGGGAAGTCCCACAGCGGCTGCTCACCGGCGACCGGCTTGTAGACGCAGAGGCGTTCCTCGCCCTCGTGCGCGACGGTGCAGTGGAGCACCGCGTTCGACGCGCCCCTGACCCGGCCGAGGACCGTGAGCTCCCCCTCGGCGAGGAGAGTGCGCAGCCCCGCCTCCGTCAGGCCCCGCGACGGTATCCGTTCTGGCGCGGGCATACGTGTCCTTCCGGGTCGAGGGGGAGGCTGCAGAGCGGGCAGGGCGGGCGGCCCGCGTTCACGACGTCCAGCGCGCGCTTGGCGAACGCCCTTGCCTGAGCACCGCTCAGCCGGACGCGCAGCATCGGCGGGCCGTTCTCCTCGTCCTGCAGAAGCCTTTCCTCGGCCTCGGCGAGGTCGTCCTCGGAGTCGGCGTCCAGTTCGACGAGGGCCTGCGCCTCGACGATCATGCGCTGCTCCTCGCCGTCCCAGGCGAGTGCCATCGTGCCGACCCTGAACTCCTCCTCGACGGGGGCGTCGAGCGGAGCGCTGTCGGTGACGTCCATGGGTGCCACGGCGGGCACCGGTGAGTTGCCGCCGGTCCGCCGCACGACCTCGTCGAGGAGTTCGTCGATCCGTTCGGCCAACGCGGCGACCTGCGTCTTCTCCAGGGCCACGCTGGTGACCCGTCCGCGCGAGGATGCCTGCAGGAAAAACGTACGGCGGCCAGGCAGCCCGACCGTACCGGCCACGAAACGGTCCGGAGGGTCGTAGAGGAACACCTGACGGGACACGTCCTGTCTCCCTTGAGAATGTGATGGCGGATGGGGGCGGCCCCGGGGCCCTGCGAGATGTCCCGCAAGGCCTCTACGGCGCGTCCACCCTACTGCGCGGAGCGATCACGGTGCCCCAGCGCCGCCCCCGACGGCCGCGTCCGTTGCCCTCTCCCCCGCCGCGTCGGCCCCGATGGCCTGTTCACGTGGTGCCAGCGACGCGAAGTCGCCGGTGTCGCCGAGGCGGAGGAGGAACGGGCGCAGCGAGGTGTAGCGGATCGCGGTGACGGAACACGGGTCGGCGTGCAGGCGCTGGAAGAGGTCGAGGTGCATGCCGAGCGCGTCGGCGACGAGGGCCTTGATGATGTCGCCGTGCGAGCACATCAGGTACGTGGCGTCCTCACCGTGCTCCGCCTCCACACGGGAGTTCCAGTCCCGTACGGCGTCGACGGCCCGGGCCTGCATGGCCCGCATGGACTCACCGCCGGGGAAGGCGGCGGCCGAGGGGTGCTGCTGGACGACCCTCATCAGCGGTTCGTCGGAGAGCTCGGCGAGCTTGCGCCCCGACCAGTCCCCGTAGTCGCATTCGCTGATCCGGTCCTCGGTGTGCAGCGGGAGGTCCGGGCGGGCGTCGAGCAGCGGCTGGAGCGTCTCGCGGCAGCGCTGCAGCGGGCTGCTGACGGCCGCCACGAGCGTGAGGGCGGCCAGGCGGCCGGGCAGCGCGGCGGCCTGTTCCTCACCGCGTCCGTCGAGGGAGACGCCTGGGGTCCTGCCGGCGAGCACTCCGGAGGTGTTGGCGGTCGAGCGTCCGTGGCGTACAAGGATGAGCGTGGGCATACATGCCAGCGTAGAGGTGCGTGAACCCGTCGCGGCAGGGAACAATGCCCGGGTGATCGTCGACTGTGGAATTTACCGGGACGGGCGCCGGACCGAAGGTCCCGCCGACTTCTCCGATGCCCTCGACGAGGCACGCGCCACCGGGGACGCCTTCGTCTGGATCGGGCTGCACGAGCCGACGGAGAAGGAGTTCGACCTGGTGACCAGCGAGTTCTCGCTGCATCCCCTGGCCGTGGAGGACGCCCTGCGCGCCCATCAGCGGCCCAAGCTGGAGATCTACGACGACTCCCTGTTCGTCGTCATCAAGCCGGTGGTCTACGAGCCGAAGAGCGACACCGTGAGCGCCGGTGAGCTGATGCTGTTCATAGGGGACTCCTTCGTGGTGACGGTGCGCCACGGCGAGGGGGCGCCCCTCGCGGCCGTACGACGCCGGCTGGAGGCCGAGCCCGAGGTCCTGAAGCACGGGCCCACGTCGGTGCTCTACGCGGTCAGCGACGCGGTGGTGGACCACTACATCGAGGTGGCGGCGGAGCTCCAGGTCGACCTGGAGGAGCTGGAGGCCGAGGTCTTCGCCCCCACCGGGACCGGGGACTCCAAGAACACGGCGGCGAGCATCTACACCTTCAAGCGGCAGGTGCTCGAATTCCGCCGGGCGACCAATCCGCTGAGCACGCCGATGGCGCGGCTGTCGAGCGCGGGCGTGCCGTTCGTCGACGCCGGTTCGCAGCCGTTCTTCCGGGACGTGAACGACCATCTGACGCGTGCCGTCGAGCACGTGGAGGGGCTCGACCGGCTGCTCTCGGACATTCTGTCGGCGCATCTGGCGCAGGTGGGTGTCCGGCAGAACGACGACATGCGGAAGATCTCGGCGTGGGCCGCCATGGCCGCCGTACCCACCATGGTGGCCGGGATCTACGGCATGAACTTCGAGCACATGCCCGAACTCGGCTGGGTCTGGACCTACCCGGCCGTGATCGCGCTGATGGGCATCGCGGTCGTCGGGCTGTACCGCCTGTTCACGCGCCGTGGCTGGCTGTAGGACGTCTCAGGCGTACTCGTTCTCTGGCACGGCAGGGCCGCCCAGAGCGTCGCGCAGAGCGGGCTGTTCGAGGCTCACCATGCGCCGCCATCCCACCAGCCGCTCGTAGGCGTGCATCGCGTGGATGCCCGCGACGAGTGCGGCGGACTTGGCGCGGGGCCAGCCCAGCACGGCGCCCATGTGCCTCATCACCGCGATGCTGACGTCGCGGTACACGCGGATCTCGGCCTGGGCGCACTCCCGCAGGACGGACTGGATCGTCCGTCCGTGTCCGGCCCGGGCGAAGCGGAGGAGTTCCTCGTGGCAGTAGGCGAGGTGGTTGTCCTCGTCCCGGGAGATCATCTTCACGGCGCGGCCGAGGACGGGGTGTCCGGCGAAGTGCTTGAGCAGGAGCCGCATCTGCTCGGACGCCCGCTGTTCGGTGACTCTGCTGTGGGCCAGGTACACGATGATGTCCCGCTCGGTGAGCGGCTCCTCACGGCTGAGCCGGTCGTGTGCCAGGCCGATGCCGTGGCGCTCCAGCAGGAGGGTGTAGTCGGTCTCGTACGGAACCGTCACCGGCTGGAGTCCGCGCTGCTTCAGCAGGGCGTTGAAGATCCGGCCGTGCTTGTCCTCGTCGGCGCCGTGCCGGGCGACCTTGGGCGCCAGCTCGCGCAGCCCCGGGGGGACGAGCGCGGCGATGCGTCCGTTCTCCCAGCCACCCTGCGTCTCCCCGCCGGCGGCGATCGAGCAGAACAGCCGGAACGACTCGTCGTTGTCGAGGATCTCCTGGAACAGACTCTTAGCCGAGAGCATCACTGCCACCTTTCGCACCGGTGTCCGCAGAGGCACAGTCAAATTCGGTACGCGTCGGTAGGCAACACGGGGCGGGCCCGGCAGGGCCGAACGGGCGCGCGGCGGCGGCCGGACCTGCCCGGGCGTCCCGGGAGGAGTACGGGGCGTAACCCGGGAGCCCTGCGGGGCGTTGTTCCGTGTGACGGCCGTGGCGGGGAGGACCCCCGAGCCCCCACCACGGCCGTAGTGCTGCGCCGGTGCCTACGCGGCGAGGCCGGAGCGCTCCAGGGCGTCGGTTCCGGCGCGCAGGGCCGCGAGCCGCTCGTCGAGCGTGAAGCCCGCCGGGGCGAGGGTCAGCGTCGTGACGCCGGCTGCCGCGTACGCCTGCATGCGGTCGGCGATCCGGTCCACCGAGCCGAGCAGCGTGGTCTGGTCGATCAGCTGGTGCGGCACGGCGGCCGCCGCGCCGGCCTTGTCGCCGGACAGGTACTTGTCCTGGATCTCGGCGGCTTCCTTCTCGTAGCCCATGCGCTGGGCGAGCTGGTTGTAGAAGTTCTGCTTGCGGCTGCCCATGCCGCCGACGTAGAGCGCGGTGTACGGGCGGAACATGTCGGCGAGGCCGTTGACGTCGTCGCCGACGGCGAGCGGGACGGTGGGACAGACGTCGAAGCCGTCCATCGTCTTCCCGGCCTTCTCCCGCCCGGCCCGCAGGTGCTTCACCGCGGTCTCCTCGAGGTGGTCGGCGGAGGGGAAGATCAGCAGGGCCCCGTCGGCGATCTCGCCGGTCTGCTCCAGGTTCTTCGGGCCGATCGCGGCGATGTAGAGCGGGATGTGCTCGCGCTGCGGGTGGACGGTCAGCTTGATGGGCTTGCCCGGGCCGTCGGGCAGCGGCAGCGTCCAGTGCTCGCCCTCGTAGGACAGGCGTTCCCGGGACATCGCCTTACGCACGATCTCGACGTACTCGCGGGTGCGGGCCAGCGGCTTGTCGAACTTGACGCCGTACCAGCCCTCGGAGACCTGCGGTCCGGAGACGCCGAGGCCGAGACGGAAACGGCCCCCGGAGAGCGAGTCGAGGGTGGCCGCGGTCATGGCCGTCATGGCGGGCTGGCGGGCCGGGATCTGCATGATGGCGGAGCCCACGTCGATCGACTCGGTCCGGGCGGCGACCCAGGCGAGCACCGTCGGCACGTCGGAGCCGTACGCCTCGGCCGCCCAGCAGACGTCGTAGCCGAGCCGGTCGGCCTCCTGGGCGACGGCGAGGTTGTCGCCGTCCATCCCCGCACCCCAGTAACCGAGATTGATGCCGAGCCGCATACCCACGCTCCCTCTACTGATCAGTAACGTTCCTGTGTCCCGGACTCTAGCGCGGGGCGCCGGAATCCGGCAGGCTCGCCCGGGGACCACGGTTGTCCACAGGCCTCCACCCCGTGGTGCCTTGGCCAGTAATCTCAGCGCCCATGGAGCAGAGGCATCTCGGCCGTACCGGCCTTCGCGTGTCCCGGATCGGGCTGGGCACCCTCACATGGGGCCGGGACACCGACGAACACGACGCCGCGGACCAGCTCAAGGCCTTCTGGGACGCGGGCGGCACCCTCGTCGACACCGCCGACGTCTACGGCGGCGGGGAGGCCGAATACCTGCTGGGCCGCCTTCTGGACAATCTGGTGCCACGGCAGGACCTGGTCGTCGCGACCAAGGCGGGCAGCGTGCCCGATCCCTACCGCCGCTTCGACGGATCGCGGGGGCATCTCCTCGCCGCGCTCGACGCGTCCCTGCGGCGGCTCGGGACGGACTACGTCGATCTGTGGCAGATCCACGCCTTCGACCCCGTGACGCCGCTGGACGAGACCCTCCAGGCACTGGACCTGGCGGTGTCCTCGGGGCGCGTCCGGTACGCCGGAGTGTCCAACTTCAGCGGCTGGCAGCTGGCCAAGGCGGCGACCTGGCAGCTCGCCGCGCCCGGGCTGCGCACCCGGCTGGCGTGTACGCAGATGGAGTACTCCCTGCTCCAGCGGGGCGTCGAGCGGGAGGTGCTGCCCGCGGCGCTGGACCTCGGGGTGGGGCTGCTGCCGTCGTCCCCGCTGGGCCGCGGTGTGCTGACCGGCAAGTACCGCACCGGCACGCCGTCCGACTCGCGCGGGGCCTCCGAGCAGCTGGCCCCCTTCGTCGAGCCGTACCTCGACGAGGCGGCGGGCAGGATCGTGGACGCGGTGGCCACGGCCGCCGACGGCCTTGCCACGACGCCCCTCCAGGTCGCGCTCGCCTGGGTGCGCGACCGGCCGGGAGTGGTGGCTCCGGTCGTCGGCGCGCGCAACGCGCGGCAGCTGACCGAGGCGTTGTCAGTGGAGGCGCTTAGTCTTCCTGACGAGATCTGCCAGGCGCTCGACGACGTGTCGGCGCCCGTGCACCGCTATCCCGACCAGGACTGGAGCACGCTGTGACTGCGCATCCCCGGGGAGAATCCCCGGATCCCGCGGCCGAGGACCACGAGGCCGTCGAGGACGCCGTTGCCCAGGCCGCCGACACGCCCGGCACGCCCGACGAGGGCGGCGCGGGAAGCGCGGAGGGGCCGGACGACGGCGCCGGGAGCGCGGAGGGGCCGGACGACGGCGCCGGGAGCGCGGAGGGGCCGGACGACGGCGCCGGGAGCGCGGAGGGGCCGGACGACGGCGCGGAGGGCGCACAGGACCTGGAGCAGGCACCGGGGGCGCCCGCTTCCGCCGCGCCCGCCCTCTCCGAGGCCGAGGCGGAGCTGGCCGCGCAGCGGGAGTTGCGCGAGCGGATCGAGCAGCGCAAGGCCGGGAAGGAAGCGCCGATCGCTGCGGGGACGAAGCTGAGCGGGCCGGCGGCGGATCTGCTCGCCGCGGTGCGCGCGGTGGAGAGCGGCGAGAAGCCGGGCACCGCCTTCTTCGACTCGCCCGCCTCGGCGCCCGCACCCCGCCGGGCGGCCCCCGCCGCCGCGCCCGCACGTCCCTCCCCGGCCCCGGAGCAGCGGGCTCACCGGGCCGCGTCCCCCGAGGCCGCCGCCTCGGTCGCGGAGGTGCTCGCCGAGGGCGGGGCCCCCGGGGCCCTGGCAGGCCCTGCGGCCGCCAGGCTCGGTGAAGGGGCCGCGGGTGTCCTCCGGGATGACCCGTGGCAGCTGCTGTCCGTGCCCGGCGTGCGGCCCGAGCAGGCGGACGGCTTCGCGCGGGCGCTGCTGGGCGCCGGATGCGGGCCCGACGACGAGCGACGCACGGCTGCTCTCGTGGGCTGGCTGCTGGAGCGGGCGGCGCTGCGCGGCCACACGGCGATGGACGCCGACGAGGTGCGGACGGCGCTCGCCGGATTCGCGGTGACCGATCCCGGGGAGGCCGTCCAGCAGGCCGCCGCCGAGGGCGTCGTGCTGGTCTTCCAGGACGACGGGGCCGATGACGGCGCCACGGAGTTGGAGGGCGCCGAGGAGGCCGAGGAGGCCGGGGAGACGCCCGAGGACGGCACGCGGGGGGACGAGGAGCCGGTCACGGTGCTGCTGGGCCTCGACAGGTACGCCCTGGCCGAGGAGAGCCTCGCCGACGGGCTGGCACGCCTCGTCAACACCTGCGAGAAGGGCGCCGACTGGACGGAGGCCGCTGCCGCCGCTCCGTCCCCTTCGGCGGGCGAGCTGATCCGGGCCGCCGCCACCGCGGGCCTGGTCGCCCACAGCGGGGGCGAGACCGCCCGGGCCGAGCCCGCCGCCCTCGTCGCCGCCGCGCACGGCCTCGGGCTGCGGGCCCTGGGCACCACCCACAGCGAGGACGGGCGGAGCAGGCTGGCGGCCGCGGTCGGTGACCCGGGATCCGCCGTCACGCTCTCCGCCCTGCTCTCCGGCGAGGCCGGGCCCGGCAGGGACGCGGACGGCGCGTTCGCCCTCGACGTACTGGTGGTGCTGGACGCCCCGCAGCTGGACGTGGAGACGGCCGCGATGCTGGTGGAGTCCCTCGCCGACGGGACGCGGCTGATCCTGAGCGGCGACCCGGGAGTGCTCGGGTCGGCCGGTGCGGGCCGGGTCTTCGCCGACGTGATCGCGGCTCGGGCCTGTCCGCACGTGGTCTCGCGCACGCCCGACCCCGGACCGATCGGCGAGCTGGTCTCCGGCATCGGGGCCGGGGAGCTCGCCCAGGTCGAGGCGCCCGGCAAGGAAGTGGTGATCGTTCCCGTGCGGGACGCGGGCGAGGCCGTCCACCGCACGGTGCAGCTCGTGGCCGACTCGGTGCCGCGCGCCATCGGCGTACCCTCCTCCGACACCCAGGTGATCACGGTCGGACACGGTGGCTCGGCGGGCACGACGGCGCTGAACGCCGCGCTCAAGCAGCGGCTCAATCCGGGGCCGGGGCGGTTCGGCGGCTTCGACCCCGGCGACCGCGTGGTCCACGTCCCCTCGCCCGGCAGGGCCGTGCCCGGCTCGGTCGTCTCCGCCGACGCCGAGGGCCTGCACCTGGACTGCGCGGGCACACCCGTCGTCGTACCGCAGGACCGGGTGGAGACCTCCGTACGCCACGGCTGGGCGCTCAGCGCCCACCAGGCGGCCGGGATGCGCTGGCCGGCCGCTGTCGTCGTCCTGCCCGGAGACGCCGCGCAGGGGCTCAGCAGGCCCTGGGTGTACACGGCGTTCAGCCGTGGGGAGCGGCACCTGTCCGTGGTGCACGGCGTGGACCAGGCCCTGCCGCGCGCGGTGGCCGAGGTGCCCGCCCAGGAGAGGACGACCCGGCTGCGGCCCCTGCTGGAGGCGCTGCCCACTCCGGACGCCTCGTAGGCCCGTCCCCGGGCCCCGGACGCCTCGCGGGACGTCGGACGCCGGCCCCGGTGCGCTGCGCGCCGGGGCCGGCGGACGGTGGGATCAGGCGCGGTCCGGGACGATGTCGTCCAGGTCCCCGTCCAGCTCGTCCTCCTCGTCGAAGACGGAGCTGACGTCGAAGCGGCAGACCACCATCGCGGGATCCGCCTCGTCGAACGGCGCCCCGAGCCACTCCCCCGGCTCGGGAAGCTCCTCCACAGCGGAGACCCAGAGGGTGGAGTCCCCCTCCTCCAGGCCGAACTCCTTGTGCCGGGACGCGATTTCGTCCGACTCGTACTCGCCGAACACCACTCCCAGCGCGGCATGCACACCGGCCCCGGCGGCCGACACGGCGCCGGTGCCCCCGTCCTGTCCGTCCGGATCGAGGTCGGCGAGCCGCTGGGCCTGGGCGAGCAGCCGCGCGGGCTCCGCCACCGCGTAGTCGCGCCTGATCAGCACGCTGACGGCGTGCGGCTCCTCCGGGCCCGCGTAGGGCGGGAGGGAGTCCTCCGCGGCCGGGATCTCGAAGGGGGTGACCTCGTCGTAGCGGTCGTAGAGCAGTTCGTCGTAGACCTCGGCCGCAGCGGCCAGTGCGTTGAACGCGTCGGAGACGGCGGGGTCGTCGTCCCCGGTACGGCGTTCGACTGCCTGGAGGTGGCGGTCGAGCGCGGTTTTGACGGCATCGGCGGCGGCGCGTACCTCGGCAGCGGTGGGCTGCGCAGCATCAGACATAGGACAGACGCTATCCGTACCGGGGGTCTGCCCGCACAATAGATGCGATGCCGGAATACGAATTCATCGACGTGTACGTGCCGCGCGGGGTGTCCCGCAAGGAGGCGGCCCGCCTGCTGACCGACCATGCCGAGTACGGGCACTGGGAGTTGGACCGGCTGACGCTGCGCCGTGACGGCAGCCGCCGGGTGCGGCTGCGCCGCCGCATCATCCGCCAGCTCCGGCCCACCTGGTAGGACGGAGCGGGCCCCGCGTGGGCGGAACCCGCTCGTCGGACCGCTGTCGCGCTACCGCTGTGCGGCGCCGCGCGAACGCCGGTACAGGACCGTGCCCGCACCTGCCAGGAGCATGCCCGCGCTCGCCGGGATGAGCAGGTCGAGCCCGCCCCCGCCGGTGTGCGCGAGCTGCTCGCCCGTCACCAGCTGGGTCTCGGGGGCCGGAGGGGCGTCCGGCGTGACCGGCTTCTCCGGGGTGTGCGGCGTCTGCGGCACGACGGGAGGCGGGACCGTCTCCGTGTCGTTCTCGCAGTCGTTGCCGAAGACCGGGTTGAGCAGCCCGCCGACGGTGACGCTGTTGCCGCAGAGGTTCAGCGGGATCTCCACCGGTGCCTGCACCTGGTTGCCGGAGAGGATCCCGGGGGACCCCTTCGTCTCCGCCTGGGCCGAGGTGCCGGAGGCACGGTGCCTGCCCGTCCCCGCCCCGCTGCCGCCCGCCTCTTCGTGCCCGGACGCCCGGCTCCCGGAGCCGTGACCGGACGAGGCACCGCCGTCGGAGCTGTGCGCGTGGCCGGACTCAGACGTTCCGTTTCCGCAGTCGTTTCCGCTCGTGGGGTTGAGCAGACCGCCGACGTCCACGGAGTTTCCGCATACGTTGACGGGTACATCGATCGGGACCTGGATCGAGTTCCCCGAGAGCACTCCCGGTGAACCCGACGCGGCGCCGGCCGCTCCCGCGTCGGCGTGCGCGTAACCGCCGCCGAGCGCGAGCACTCCGCCCGCCGCTGCCATGGTGATCAGGCCTTTACGTGTGACCTGTCGCATAGGTTGTCTTCCTGCCTTCTGCCTACCGAAATGCCCCGGGCACAGCCGCGCCGGGGGCCGAATGCCCAGCGGCCCCGGGGTGCATGGCGCGCACCCCGAGGCCGACCGGACTCAAACCCTTACGGGTTGACGCGCATCGTCACGCGTTGACGCAGGTGTTGCCGAAGGCGGGGTTCAGCAGCCCGATCACGTTGATCGTGTTGCCGCACACGTTCACCGGAACGTGGACCGGCACCTGGACGACGTTGCCCGAGAGCACGCCGGGGCTGCCGATGGCGGCACCCTGGGCACCGGCGTCGGCGGAAGCCATGCCCGCACCAGCGAGCACGAGACCACCGGTAGCAGCCGCGATTGCGACGACCTTCTTGATCATTATTCCTCCTGATTGACAAGTGCGGTCCCAGCCGCGGACCGCATCACTTGTAACGAGGAGGGGGTGAGGGGGCTACGAGCGCGGGGCGCCTTTCACCCTTTCCGGTGAGGTGCGTACAGGCAGGCGAATTCGGTCGTCCGACGGGCTCAGGAGTGGTCGATGAACCGGTCGAGCACCCGGGCGCCGAACTTCAGGCCGTCCACCGGCACCCGCTCGTCCACCCCGTGGAACATGCCCGCGAAGTCCAGCTCCGGCGGCAGCTTCAGGGGGGCGAAGCCGAAGCAGCGGATGCCGAGGTCGTCGAAGGACTTCGCGTCGGTGCCGCCGGACAGCATGTAGGGCACGGCACGGGCGATCGGGTCCTCGGCCTTGAGGGCGAGCTGGATCGCGTCCACCAGGGACCCGTCGAAGCTCGTCTCCAGCGCCTTGTCGCCGTGCACGTCCTCACGCCTGACCCGGGGCCCGAGGATCCGGTCGAGGTCGGCCAGGAACTCCTCCTCGTACCCGGGCAGGAAGCGCCCGTCCACGTGCGCGGTGGCCTGGCCGGGGATCACGTTCACCTTGTAGCCGGCGCCGAGCATGGTGGGGGCGGCGGAGTTCTGCAGGGTGGCGCCGACCATCTTGGCGATCCCGCCGAGCTTGGCGAGCGTCGCCTCCATGTCCTCCGGGTCGAGCGGGGTGCCCAGCGCGTCGGACAGCTCGTCGAGGAAGGACCGCACGGTCTTGGTCACCCGGACCGGCCACTTGTGCCGGCCCAGCCGGCCGACGGCCTCGCAGAGCTCGGTGATGGCGTTGTCGTTGTTGGTCATGGAGCCGTGACCGGCGGTGCCGTCCACGGTGAGCCGCATCCAGTGCATGCCCTTCTGCGCCGTCTCCACCAGATAGAGGCGAAGGTTCTCGTTGACGGTGAAGGAGAAGCCGCCGACCTCACCGATCGCCTCGGTGACGCCGTCGAAGAGGTCCCGGTGGTTGTCGACGAGGTGGCGCGCCCCGTACGTGCCGCCCGCCTCCTCGTCGGCCAGGAAGGCCAGCACGATGTCGCGCGGGGGCTTGCGGCCGCTGCGCATGCGGTCGCGGACGACCGCGAGGGTCATCGCGTCCATGTCCTTCATGTCGACCGCGCCGCGTCCCCACACACAGCCGTCCGCGATCTCGCCGGAGAACGGGTCGTGCGTCCAGTCCGCCGCGTTGGCCGGCACGACGTCGGTGTGTCCGTGGATCAGCAGCGCCGGCCTGGAGGGGTCCTCGCCCTCGATCCGGGCCACGGTGGAGGCACGGCCCTTGTGGGACTCGAAGATCTTCGGCTCCAGCCCGACCTCGGCGAGCTTCTCGGCGACGTACTCGGCGGCGGCCCGTTCTCCGGGGCCGGAGTGGTCGCCGTAATTGCTGGTGTCGATCCGGATCAGGTCACGACAGAGGTCCACGACCTCATTCTCGGCGGTCTCGCCGATGCCGGCCCGGGCCGTGTTGGTCTCGCTCACGCTGCTTCCTTCCACTGTCGCGGTGGTGCTCCCCCTCATCCTCGCGCGCCCGGCCCCGCCTGCCCAAGACCGCCCGGCCCCCGTCATGCGCCTTTCACATGGCAGGGGCGTGATCGAGCACCCTCGAATGTTTGCTATGGTTTTCCACGTCGGAACGGGCCAGGGCCCGCGAGACAGACACCTTGTCCGGGTGGCGGAATGGCAGACGCGCTAGCTTGAGGTGCTAGTGCCCTTTATCGGGCGTGGGGGTTCAAGTCCCCCCTCGGACACCAGCGGAAAACCCCCAGGTCATCCTGGGGGTTTTCGCTTTTCCCGGCCCTACTCCCTGATGCGCAGGAAGGTCACGGAATGTGCCGGGAAGGTGTGGCTGAGTACGCGTCCGTCCACCCGCAGGGTCGATTTCCGTGGAGCCACCTGCCGGTCGTCGGCGGTGTTCACCGCGTCCGGGGCGGCCTGGAGCGTGGTGACCCGGGCGGTCCGTGAGGCCGGCTCCGCCCCCAGGTCGATCCGGGTCCTGGCATCCGATGCCTGGGCGTTGACCACCTTGACCACGAGCTCGCCGGTGGCGTCGTCGCGGGTGACCACCTGCCGGAAGGGTTCGGCGGGCTTGTCGTCGGTGAAGGTGCCCCACTGCTCGCCGTCGAGATAGAGGGTGACCTGCCGGCCGCGCACCTGGACGCGGATGTCGTACGCACGCCCCGTCTCGATCGTGGTGGTGTCCTCGGTCATCGTCTGTTTGGCGCCGTCGACCGCCTTCTCCACGGCGGAGCGGGTGTTGCCCCAGCCGCCGAGGTTCCACCAGTAGGTGTTCCCGGTGTCCTTGACCCCGAAGGCGACGAGGAAGCCCTCCTTGCCGGACTTCTTGGTGGCCCTGACCTTCATGTCGTAGTTCTGCCAGCCGGTGTCCCCCGCCGTGACCAGGGTGTCCTCGGCGCTCTCGTCGGACTGGACGTACGCCCCGTCCTGGACGGCCCAGGAGCCACGTCCGGCGGCCTTCGTCCACTGCGCGTCGCCGCCGGAGAAGTCGTCGCCCAGCAGCGGGGTGCCGTCCTCCGCGGTGACCTCGACGTCGTCGTACGCGGCGCTGGTGGCCCAGGTCGACAGGCCGACGGCGCCGGTGATCGGTTCCGTGGTGGCGGGTGTCGAGGAGGCGGTGCTCGGTACGACACGGTCGCCGACGTTGTTCATGAAGAGCTTCTGCACCTCGTAGTTGGCCGACCCCCATGACTTCTCGTTGTCGAACCAGATCATGTCGGGCCGCCACTGGGAGTCGTTCGTGTCGGCGAGCAGCGGGGCGTAGGAGGCGAGTTCCACGACGTCGGCGTTGCGTTCCAGGCCCGTCATGTAGGCAGCCTCGGCCAGGGCGTTGGAGAACCGGTTGTCGAGGGAGGCGTACTCACCGAGGAACACCTTCGGGCCCCGGCGGTCGTAGGCGTCGTAACGCGCGTTGTTCTCGAGGAACCACTGCGGGTTGTTGTAGTAGTGCTCGTCGACCATGGCGACGTCCGCGTCCCGGTTGAGCTGCCAGGCCCGGTCGAAGGTGGCGCCGCTGTCGTCGGGGCCGGAGTTGCTGATCACGGTGATGTCGGGGTACCTGGCCTCGATCGCCTCACGGAACTCGGTGAAGCGGGCGAAGAACTCGTCGGGGAGGTTCTCCTCGTTGCCGACCTCCAGGTGGGTGAGGCCGAACGGCGCGGGGTGGCCCATGGCGGCACGCTTGGCGCCCCAGGTGGAGCGCGCCGGGCCGTTGGCGAACTCGATCAGGTCGAGGGTGTCCTGGATGTGCCGTTCCAGCAGTTCGGGGTCGTCGGTCGCCTTGTTCTGCCCGCATCCGGTGACGAGGGCGGGCACGACGGGCAGGGCCATCGCCCCGATGTCCTCGGCGAACTGGAAGTACTCGTAGTACCCCAGGCCGTACGTCTGGTTGTAGCCCCAGAAGTTGGCGTTGACCGGACGCTGCTCGACCGGGCCGATGGTCTCCTTCCACTGGTAGGAGCGCTTGCGCTCCCAGCCGGGCGCTTCGTAGGCCTCGTGGCTGCCGGTGTTGACGAGGCAGCCTCCGGGGAAGCGCAGGAAGCCCGGGTCCAGCGCGGCGGTCTTCTCAGCGAGGTCCTTGCGCAGGCCGTTCGCCCTGCCCTTGTAGGTGGCGCGGGGGAAGAGCGAGATCATGTCGAGCCGTACGGTTCCGCTGCCGCCGGCCGTGACGGTGAGCCGGCCGTCCGCCGCGGAGGTGCGGGCGGTGAGGGTTCCGGTGTACTTGGTCCAGCGGTCGCCGCGGGCCGTGACGCGCAGGGGCGAGGCGAGGGCGGCGCCGTCCGCCGTGGCCGCCCCGACGGTCAGGGAGGTGCCCTCGGGGCGGTCGGTGCGGGCCCAGACGGAGAAGTCGTAGCGCTCGCCCTTGCGCAGGGTCAGGCCCTGGTTGTAGCCGGAGTTGGCGACTCCGAAGCCGGCCCCGCGGCCTCCCGCGCCGTCCAGGTCGAGACGGAGATAGCGCCGGTTGCGTTCGCCCAGCCGCCCGCTGTCGTCCACGGTCGTGGCGGTTCCCGTGCCGCCCGCGGCCGAGGTCTCGCTCCACGCGGTCATGGGCGAGTACGCGGCGTTGTCGGCGCGGTCGTACTCGAAGGAACGGTTCTGGACGAGTTCGGCGTAGAGACCGCCGTCCGCCGCGTGGTTGATGTCCTCGTAGAAGACTCCGTACATCGACTCGCTGATGGCCGGGCCGGTGCGGTCGGGGTGGAGGGTGAGGGAGTAGTCGGTCGCCTCCGCCCGGGACGGACCGTCGTCGGCGCGGGTGGGTGCTGCCACCAGCGTGCCGAGCAGGAGGGCGATGACCGGGACGGTGAGTCTCGGCCACAGGTGCGGGTGCGGCATGGACGCTCCAGGGATCATTGTTCGAGATATCGGACATTGACCAGAACTTCGAACGCAAGATAGGCAGGGCGCTGCGGTGGGTCAACGCCTCTGCCCGAACTGGCCGGGACGCGCCCTCACGAGCGCACGGGGACCCCGAAGTCCGGAGTGCCGTCCGCACGCCAGCCGAACGGCTGGACGCGGGTGTGACGGTTGGGGTCGTGCAGCGGATCGCCGGTGATCTCCTTGTACGGCCGGGCGTGGTAGACGAGCACGTCCGTGCGGCCGTCCTCGGCGACGGTGAAGGAGTTGTGGCCGGGGCCGTACTGCCCCGATTCCTCGCTGCTGGCGAAGACGGGTTCCGGAGACTTGACCCAGGAACCGGGGTCCATCAGGTCGCTCCGGGCGTCGGCGGTGAGCATGCCCATGCAGTAGTTGGCGTCCGTCGCGCTCGCGGAGTACGTCATGAAGACTCGGCCGTTCCGCTTGATGACCGCCGGCCCCTCGTTGACCTTGAAGCCGGCACATTCCCAGTCGTACTCGGGTGTGCTGAGCCGGATCTGAGGCCCTGTCAGCGTCCAGGGGTCGGCCATCCGTGAGAGGAAGAGCCCCGTGTTGTTGTCCAGTCCTGGCTCGTACTGGGCCCAGGCGAGGTAGCGGTCGCCGCGATGCGTGAAGGTGTGCGCATCGAGGGAGAAGGTGTCCCAGGCCGTGGTGAGCTGCCCCTTCTCGGCCCATGTGCCGCTGAACGGGTCGGGGTTCGCGTTCTCCAGCACCCAGATCCGGATCTTCCATACGTCGTCGGCCGGGGCAGCGGCGAAGTAGATGTACCACGTACCACCGATGCGGTGGAGTTCCGGGGCCCAGATGTGGGCGGCCATGTCCCCGGTGGTGTGCCTGGCCCAGATCACCGCCTCCCTGGCGGCGCTCAGGCCGCGCAGGGTGCGGGAGGAGCGCAGGATGATCCGGTCGTACTCGGGGGCGCTGGCCGTGAAGTAGTAGCGGCCGTCGGTGTGCCGCGTGATGTGCGGGTCGGCGCGCTGCTCGACCAGCGGATTGCGGTACGGGGCCCGCGCCTCCGCGGCGTGGGCGACGCCGGGTACGGCGGTGAGGGCCCCTGCGACCAGGGCTCCCCTCAGCATGGTCCTGCGGCTGGGCACTTCGGCTTCACTCATGGGTATCGCCTTTCGACAGGGGAGTTCGGCGTGGGCGTGGAGCGGGATTCACCGGACCGTGCGCGCCGGGACGAGCTTCTGCGCCCGCAGTTCACCGACGACGAGCGCGGCGTACTCGGTGGCACCGCGCGCCGAGGTGTGGGTGTTGTCGCGCTTCTCGTCGTAGAGGTAGAGCGCCTTGGACCCCTCGGGGCCGAGCTCCTCGACCCGGGACCTGGTGAGGGCGGTGAGGTCGACGAGCGGGGTGCCCTGCTCGGCGGCGAGCGAGCGCACCTCGGCGGGCAGATCGACGCCCAGGCCGTTGACCAGCAGCGCGGTGCCGTTGTCGAGGGTGCCGTCGGCGTTGAACCAGCGGCGGACGATCGGAGTGACGAGCACGGGGCGTCCGCCCTCGGCCCGTACGCCCTCGATCATCGCGGTGAGGTTGGCGCGGTAGGTCTCGCGGTCGGTCTGCTTGTCGTTGTGGGCCAGCTGGATGAGCACGAGGTCGCCGTGGCGGATGCGGGCCCGGAGGGCCGGGAAGAGTGCGGGGTTGTCCCGGAAGGTCTGGGAACTCTCGCCGGAGTCGGCGTAGTTGGCGACGGACAGCCGGTCGGTGAGGTACTGCGGGAGCTGCTGGCCCCAGCCGGAGTAGGGATCACCAGGCTGGTCGCAGACGGTGGAGTCGCCGGCGAGCAGGATCTGGGGCACCCGGGCGCGCTCCACGTGCAGCGAGGCGAGCTGCGGGGCGGCGCCGCCGAAGGTGAGGTCGAGCCCCGGGCTGCCGGTGGCGCCGGTGGGTTCGCCCTCGGGGTCGCGCACGTCCACGGTGAACGTGCGACGGACCGTCTCACCGGGGGCGTTCGGGGTCTCGGCGAGCACGGATCTGCGGGACTCCGCGGTGACCGCCGTGGAGCCGGCCTCCGCACCACCCCCGAGGACGGCCCGGACACGGTAGGTGCCGGGTGCGACGTCGAAGTGGCAGACGACGGGGGCGGCACCGGTGCAGCGGTCCCGCCCGGCCGCGGCGCGGTCCTCGGCTCCGGCGGGAGCAGCCGCCAGGGTGGTCAGGGCCGCGGCGGCGGTGCAGGCGGCCAGCAGTACGGATCCAGCTCGGCGCATGGCGGGTCTCCTGGGTTGAATGGATTCAGCGGGGCCAGACCATACGCGGTCGCGCAAGCGCTTTCTACCGTGCGAACGGCTTTCTCCGCACCCCTTGACGAGGTTCACCAGCAGCCCTAACGTCGGTCCGATTTCACGAACGCAGTCCGATATTTCGAACACGTCGTCGGGAGAGTCATGCGTCCGCACCTCACCGGAAGAGCCTTCGGCTCTCTGCTGCCCCTGCTGTCCCTCGTCGTCGGCCTGCTCGCGTTCCCCGGTGGAACGGCTCAGGCAGGGCCCGCCCCGACGGGCGGCCGGGCCGCCACCGCGCGGGCCGCCGCCTCGCTCGCGGTCCACGGGCTCGGCGACGTACGCGGCAATCTGACGCTGCCCGCCGCCGGCGCCCACGGCACCTCCGTCACCTGGAGGTCCCACAAGCCCCGCGTCATCGACGCGACGGGCCTCGTGCACCGCCCGGAGCCCGGCGCGGGGCCGGAGCGGGTGAAGCTCACCGCGGTCGTCACACGCGGGAGGGCCGCCACGCGCCGCACCTTCACCGCATCGGTGCCCGAACTGCCCCGGAAGCAGGCGTACACCGGTTACGCCATGAGCTACTTCACCGGCGAGGGCACCGCCGACGGCGAGCAGATACGCATGTCGCTCAGCCGGGGAGACGACGCGCTGCACTGGCAGGAACTGAACGGCGGCGAGCCGGTGCTCACCTCGGATCTCGGGACCGGGGGGCTCCGCGACCCGTTCATCATCCGTTCCCCGGAGGGCGACACGTTCTACCAGATCGCCACCGACCTCCGGATGTACGGCGGCAGCGGCGGCAGCTGGGACCAGGTGCAGCGCACCGGCAGCAGGTCGGTCATGGTCTGGGAGTCCAAGGACCTGGTGAACTGGACGGACCGGCGGCTGGTCGAGGTGGCGCCGGAGACCGCGGGCAACACCTGGGCACCGGAGGCCTATTACGACGAGGAGCTCGGCTCGTACGTCGTCTTCTGGGCCTCCAAGATCTACTCGGCGGACGACCCGGAACACACCGGCAGCACGTACAACAAGATGATGTACGCGACGACACGCGACTTCCGCACCTTCAGCGAACCCGCCGTATGGCACGACCCCGGGTACTCGGTGATCGACTCGACGGTGGTCCGGCACGACGGCAGCTACTACAGGTTCACCAAGGACGAGCGGAACCCCTCGTCGGACACCCCGTGCTCCAAGTTCATCACGGTGGAGAAGTCGCAGGACCTCACATCCCCCTCGTACGACTTCGTCGCCGACTGCGTCGGCAAGGGCTCGGTCGACCGCGGCGAGGGCCCGGCGGTCTTCCGGTCCGGCACCGAGGAGAAGTGGTATCTCCTCATCGACGAATTCGGCGGCCGGGGCTACGTGCCCTTCGAGACCGACGACCTCGACTCCGGGAAGTGGACGATGTCGACGGAGTACGAGCTCCCGCCGGGCGCCCGGCACGGGACGGTCCTCCCGGTCACGCAGGAGGAGTACGAGCGGCTCCTCGGCTCCTGACGGCGAGGCGGAGCGCGCCGTCAGCAGCCCGCCCACCCCGCTGGCGGCATCGCTCCCGGTCCCAGAAGGGGGGCGGGGCACGCCGGCCCGGTCCTTGGGCCCGGCTTTCCCTCGCCCGCTGCCGATACGGCCGCCCAGCCGCCGAGAACGAAGACCCCCACGGCGGAGACGGCCGTACCGGCCCGGTACAGCCGGCCCCGGGAGCGCCGCCGTCGCTCCCCGGCCGTCCCCCGCTCGACGCGTGCGAGTATCCGTGCCCGGTCGGGCCGGTGCGCGCGGGCCGCGCTCCGCAGCATCCTGCGCAGATCGTCGTCTCTCATCAGGTCCTCTCGGAGACCGGGCGCCGCCCCGCAGCACACGGTGGCGCGGCACCCGGGAGGGTGCACCGGGTCAGCCGCGGACCGGTGCGAGCTGGATACGGTCCAGGTTCGGGGCCCAGGCCGACGCGTTGCCGAAGGTGACGGTGTTGGCGCCCTTCCTCAGTTCGACCGGGACGCCCAGGGTCCAGAAGTCGTCCCAGCTCCAGGTGTTCTTGAAGGTGACCTTCTGGGTCCGGCCCCCGACGGTGACGTCCGCCGTGCGGGCCATGATGTCGGTGTTGTACGCGTGTCCGTTGTCGCGCCGGTCGTTGTGTCCGTACCGCACGACCAGGACGTAGGCGCCGGCGCGCGGCGCGTCGACGTTGAACACCGCCTTGCTCGCGTCGCTGTTCCCCAGCCACCCGATGTAACTGCCCTCGGAGGCATGCGCAGCGGCCACCAGCCGGGCCCCGCCGGACAGCTCGGCCTCCGTGCCCGCGTAGCTCAGGACGCCGGAATCCGAACCGGAGCCCGTCACGTCCAGGGAGCGCAGCGCGGCCTGCCCCGTCGCGGTGACGCGGTTGTTGCCCGCGACGAGATAGAGCTTCAGCGCCCTGCCCGGGTGTGCGGTGACCGTCTCGCCGTGCAGGGCGAGCCTCACGGGGGCCGAGGCGCGCGGGACCACCGTGTAGTAGCCGTCCCGCGGCGCGTACACGTCGAAGACGGCTTCCGCCCCCCGCCCGAGGACCAGCGCGCCCGTGCCGGTGCCGGCCGAGCTCCGGTAGTCGTACGCCACCCTGCCCGACACGTCGGCCAGGGTGGCCTCGTACGCGGTGGACGGGGTGGTGTGCGCCGTCAGGTCGATGCGGTCGAGCGTCGCCTCCCCGGTGTCGTGGGCGAGGGTGAGCGTGTGGGAGCCGGCGGTGAGCTCGACCGTGAGGTCCTTCTTCGCCCGGTACAGCCAGTTCTCGGTCGACGGGTAGGTCACCACGGCCGGTGTACCGCCGTCCACGGACAGGAGTTGGGTGGACGGGCTGCCGCTCTGGTTGCCGTACAGGACGGAGAGGTCGTAGGTGCCCGTCGCCGGGACCGAGACACGGAACTGGACCTTGCTCTGCGCCGAGTCGAGGGATCCGACGTCCTTCGTGCCCGATGCCGCGTAGCCGTTGGCGTCGGACACCGTGCCCTGGGTGCGGACCTGGCCCCCCGTGATCACGGCGTCCTCGGCCTCGTAGGAGGCGGTGAACGGCACGGTGGCCTCGGCCGGTGTGCCCGAGCCTGCCGGGGTCAGCACCACGCGGTAGGCGGACATCCTGTCCATGCCCGTGACGGGCACGGTGACGCTGCCGTCGCGGGCGACCTTCAGCTCGGTCCGTGACAGGACGCGCGGGGTGGCGTGGCCGCCCTCGTAACCGGACCAGGCGGCTTCGGCCACGGTCGCGGTGACGTGCCGGCCGCAGACGTCCGGGTGGACATGGCGCACGGCCACGTCCGCGTCACCCGACGCTCCGCCGAGCAGGACCTGCGCCTGGCGGCGGGAGCGGTCGAGGGACGCGAGGCCCTGGAGGGTGTCGACGGTGTGCGGCCGGGGCGGCGTGACCTTCACGGTCCTGCCGGAGAGACCCGCGTACCAGCGGAAGAACCACCAGCCGCCGTTGGGGATGTTGGTGTGCACCACGTTGCCGTCGAGGTTGCCCGCGGCGTCCCAGTAGGCCTGGTCGGCGTAGACCTTGTTGCGCTCGAACATCGAGACCCACTGGACCAGCTGGCCGGGGACGGAGAGGTCGCGGCGGTTGGCGTACTCGTTGATGTTGATGGCGAGCGGCTCGATGCCGAGCCGCTTCTCGGTCGCCCGGTAGGTGTCGTAGTGGTCCTGGAAGTCCCGCAGCGAACCGGAGCCGAGCTCGTGCCAGGTCATGACCTCGGGCAGGACGTTCTCCTCCTTGGCGAAGGCGAGGAAGTCCGTCAGCAGCCGGGGGTGGTACGCCGACTCGTTGGGGCCGGCGATCCGGGCGTCCGGGTCGGTGGCGCGGATGCGCTCGTACACCGTCTTCCAGTCCTTGAAGAACCGGTCGCGGTTGACCTCGTACGTCGCCTGGTCCTCGACGCCCAGCTCGTACCAGATCCAGTCGGGTTCGTTGAACGGGACGTAGACGAAGTGCTCGCTGTTCGGGGCGGCTTCGACGTCCTCGGCGATCCCGTCGACCTTGGTGAGGTAGTCGTCGATGCCCAGGTCCTCGTAGGGCCACTTGGCGTAGATGTCCTGCATCATGACGAGGACGTCGCCGCCGCCGTTGCGGAAGAAGGACTTCGAGACCGTGATCGCGTCACCGTTGGGGTGCTGCGCGCCGCTCTCGGCCTTCTGCGAGATGGTGGATATCTTCAGCGGTTCGAGGACGGCGTCACTCGGCACCCCGTCGTCGCTCAGCCCGTAGAGGGCGCCGTTGGCGCCGTGCATGACCGGCCCCTCGGAGGCGGCGAGGTCGACGGAGAGGGTCTGTGCGGCGGGCGCGGCCGCGGCGGGCGCGGCGGCGGGCGGTCCGGTGATCATGGCTGTCGCTCCCAGGAGGGCCGCCGCGGCGGCGGTGGTCACCCGGAGTCTGCTCCTGCCGGGCGTACGGGGTGTGCGGGCTGTGCTCACGTGGACCTCCGGTCGGTGGGCGTCACTTGACGGCTCCGCTGGTGATTCCGGACACGATCTTTCGCTGGGCCACCAGGAACACGGCGACCATGGGCAGGCTCATCAGCACCACGTAGGCGAAGACGAGATGCCAGTTGTCGAGGTAGAGCTGGGCGCTGGCGACCTGGTAGAGGTTGATCGGCAGGGTCGCCACGTCTCCGCCGCCGAGGACGAAGAAGGCGTAGAAGACGTCGCTCCAGGCGTAGAGCATCACCATGATCGTCGCGGTGGCGATGACGGGCCTGAGCAGCGGCAGCACGATCCGCAGGAAGACGCGCAGCGGTTTCGCGCCGTCCACCCGGGCGGCTTCCTCCAGCTCGGCCGGGATGGTGCGGATGAACCCGGTCATGAAGAAGATCGACGTGGACAGGTACATCCCGGTGTAGACGGCGATCATGCCGGGCCGGGTGTTGGCCAGCCCGAACTGCCGCAGTTCCATGACGACGGTGATGACCGCGGGCGGCAGCAGGAGGCCGCTGATGGTCAGTGCGTACGCCGCCGACACGAGCCGGGAGGTGCGCCGGGCGAAGACCCAGGCGGCTCCGGCGCCGAGGATCAGCACGAGGACCACTGACGGGACGACCACCAGCAGTGAGTTGAGCATGCCTCGGAGCATCTCCCCCTGGCCGACCGCGTCCGCGTAGTTGTCGGACGGCTGCCAGTGCCCGGGGGCCCGGAGGTTGGGGTCGGCGGCCTCACCCTGGGGCTTGGCCGAGGTGACCAGGACCAGCCACAGCGGTACGCCGACGGTGAGGGCCGCGAGGGACAGGACGAGGGCGGGGCGGCCCAGTCTCCACAGGAGGGAGGGGTTCACAGCAGCTGCTCCCTTCGGCGCAGTCCGACGATCAGGGGGATCGCGACGGCGACGACGATCAGGAAGAGGACGAGGCTCATCGCGGAGGCCTGTGCGTACAGGCCCTGTCCGAAGACCCGGAACATGTAGATGTTGAAGACCTCCGTGGACGCGGCGGGGCCTCCACCCGTGGTGGCCTGCACGATGTCGAAGGTGTTCATCGAACCGATGAGCGCGGTGGTCGCGTTGAAGGTGACGGCGGGCGCGAGCATCGGCCAGCGCACGGACCGGAAGGTCCGCCAGGGGCCGGCGCCGTCGATCTTCGCGGCCTCCAGCATCTCGCCCGGGATCCCCTTGAGCCCGGCCAGATAGATGAGCATCGACAGGCCCATCCACTTCCAGCCGTGGATGAGGGATACCAGGACGAGGGTCCAGTCGGTGGAGCCGAGCCAGGGGATGTCCGTGCCCAGTGCGGAGTTGACCGCGCCGTCCTGGTCGAGCAGCGCCTGGAACACGTAGCCGACGGCGAGGGCCGAGATGAGCACGGGCAGGAAGAAGACGGCGCGGAAGCACCGGTTGAACCGGGTGTCCGCTTCGAGGAGCAGCGCGAGGCCGAGCCCGAGGCCGTTCTGGAAGAGGGCGGCCAGCGCCGCGTAGAGGAGAGTCGTCCTGATGGCCCGCACCAGGGATCCGTCGGCGGCTATCGTCCGGAAGTTGTCGAGCCCCGCGAAGGAGATGTCCGCGTGGTACGAGGACCAGTCGGTGAACGGGTAGTAGAAGTTGAGCAGGTTCGGCACCAGGAAGAAGGCGGCGAAGACCACGACGGCCGGCAGCGCGAACCACCAGGGGTGGTGGACGGCGGCGCGCGGCACCCGTCCCGCCTTCTTGTGACTGTTACGGGCGGTTCCTGCCGCCTGTGTGCTGCGTACGGCTGTGTCGGCCACGGCTGGGGATTCCTTCGCTCTCGGCGGCGCGGGATCAGAAGCCGGGCGCGCCCTGGGCCTTGGCCACCTGCGCGAACTGGTCCTGGATCGCCTGGGCCACCTGCTGCGGGGTCTTCTTGCCGTAGATCATGTCGGCGAGGTACAGATGCGTGTCCGGCGCGACGATCGCCTTGGCCTGGAAGACGCCGTTCGCCGTGGGCAGTGCCTCTATCTGGGCCTTCGAGGTGTCCGGGAGCCCTTCGGGCGAGGGCACCGAGGGCTGCACGGAGGGAATCTTCATCGCCTTGATGTAGGAGGCGTAGTCCGTGTCGAGCCAGAAGGCCAGGAACTGCCGGGAAGCGTTCTGCCGCTTCTCGTCACCGGTCCTGAAGGCGACGACACCGTTCGTCTGGTCCGGCGAGTACATCCCTTCCCCGGTGGACCGGGAGACCGGGAACCAGCCCAGCTTCCCGTTGATCTCCTCGGTGCTGTACTTCGCCTGCAGCTGGGACTGGAAGGAGGTGACGTTGAGGACCATGCCGGTCTCGCCCTTCCACAGGGCGTCGGCGGAGCCGGTGAAGGTGCCCGTCCGGTAGTTCTTCTGGGCCAGTCCGGCGTCGAGCAGCTTCTCCTTGTACGTGGTGACCGCCTCGACGACGACGGGGTCGGTCCACTTCTCCTTGTTCCGGTTGAGGCCGGACCACCACTGGTTCCCGAGGTCGGTGAGCTGGACCTGCATCTGCCACTGCAGGGGCCACTTGTCGCCGCCGGCCTCGTAGAAGGCGGCCGCGTCCGTCCGGTCCTTGATCCGGTGGCCGAGGGCGAGCAGGTCGGCGTAGCTCTGCGGGAGCTGCTCCTCGGTGATGCCGGCCTTCCTGAAGACGTCCTTGTTGTAGTAGACGCCGAGCATGGCGGGGCTGGTGACGATCGCGGCGTAGCGCTTGCCGTCGAGGACACCGAGGGACTTCTCGGTGTCACCGAGCTTGTCCACCCAGGGTTCGCCGTCGAGGGTCAGCAGATTCTGCTGGGGCTGGACGAACGGCAGTGTGGAGACGGACGGCTGCCAGAACATCAGGTCCGGCTTGTCTCCCGAGGCGAGCTTCGTCGGCACGTTCTGTTCGTAGAGGTCGGGGACGGCCTGGGTGTCGATCTCGGCGCCGGTGGCCTTCTCGAAGGCGTCGACCACCTGGGCGGGGGCGTTGACCGTGTTCTGGGCGGTCCACATGGTCAGCTTCACCCCGTCGAGCTTCGCCGTGGGGTCGACGGCCGTGCCGGAAGCGGCGCCCGTCCCGCCGTTCACACCGGGGTCGCTGCACGCGGTCGCGGTCAGGGCGGTGGCACATATCAGCACCAGGGCCGGGAGGACTCTCTTCATGGGGGCTGTGCTCATCAGGGCTCTGCCTCACTGCGTCGAACGAGTGGGTCGTCGTGGGCGGGTCACTGCTTTCCGGTGGCCGGCGGGGGTCCCGAGCTCTCCCTGACCATCAGCTCCGGCACGGCGACCGGGCGCGGCACGACCGGAGCGGATTCCTCGACCGCCCGGTGCAGGAGTCCGAAGGCGGCACGTCCGAGACCGGTGAAGTCGAGCCGTACGGAGGTGAGTGACGGGGTCAGATAGGCGGAGTGGGGCGCGTCGTCGAATCCGGCGACGCTCACCTCGCCGGGGAGGTCCCGGCCCGCCTCGTGCAGGGCGCGGATGACCCCGGTCGCGAGGTCGTCGTTGCCGCAGAGGATCGCGGTGACCGAGGGGTCGGCGGCCAGCTTCCGGCCCGCCGCATAGCCCCCCGCCGGGCCCCAGTTGCCCTGCAGCGGCCGTGGCTGGGGTGCGCCCGCCTCGCGCAGCGCGGAACGCCAGCCGGCCGTCCGGGGCGCCGTGCGGGTGGTGCTCGACGGAATGGCGACGTAGTGCACCGTCCGGTGGCCGAGCGAGAGCAGATGGGACGTGGCTTCGTGGGCCGCGGCCCGGTCGTCGGTCCATACCCAGGGGCTCTCGGCTGCGGGCGGACGCCCCGGGGTCTCGACCACGCCGACGAACGGGAGCCCGGCGGGCACCGAGCCCAGCGCCAGCACTCCGGCCGGATCGTACGCGATGACGATGAGCCCGCCGCCGGCGTCCGCGGCCTGCTGCACCTGGGCGCGCACGGCTGCCTCGTCCGATGCCTCCAGCACGCCGATGCCCACGGCGTACGCGGCCGAGCGGGCCGCTTCCTCGACACCCTGAAGGATCTTCGCGTAACCGTATTCGGTGGTGTTCGCGGTGAGCACCGTGACGGACCTGGTCCGGCCGCTGGCCAGCGCGTGCGCGGTGGCGCTGCGCCGGAACCCCAGCTCCTCGATGGCCGCGAGCACGCGCTCCCTGGTGGCCTGCCTGACGCTCGGGTGCTCGTTGATCACGCGGGAAACGGTCTGGTACGAGACGTTCGCCGCGGCGGCGACATCCCTGATGCTCGCCGTTCTCCTTGTGTGACCGGTCACTTTCATGCCAGGATTGTGACCGGTCACACAAGGCTCGTCAAGAGACCGTAACGGCAGATTCACCCAGGGGACGCAGACCGCCGTCAGGCGGATCCGGGAGGAGTTCACGTTGACCGGTGAGGCAGCCAACAGCGCCGCGGACGAATTCACTTGGGGCCATTCGGGCCTTTCCGTCCACTTCGCCACCGCGGCCGACGGAACGCTGAGGATCACTCACCTGGCCGGCCCGGGCGACCTCGGGGCTCCGTCGGGCGCACCGCTTCCTCTCGTCGACATCACGGCGCTCGGTCACGGCAGCGGCTGGTCCGGGCCCCGGTTCGTCGACTCGGCGCTCGGCGGGCGGCTGCGCTACCGCTCGCACCGGACCGGCCGCGAGGGCGACCAGCACCGGCTCCACATCGAACTCCACGACCCGGCGAGCGGACTGACCGCCGAGGTCGGCTACTCCACCCCGGACGGGGTCCCCGTCGTACGCTCCCGCGTCCGCCTGCGCAACGACGGCCCCGCTCCCCTGGTCATCCAGTCCGTCTCGAGTCTCCTCCTCGGTGGTCTCCCTTCCCCCGACGTCCTGGACGTCCACCGGGCGCGCAACGACTGGCTGGCCGAGTGCCGCTGGTCGGTCGAGCCGCTGCGCGCGCATCTCGCCGATATCGGACGGGGTGTCCACGAGCACGAGAGCCGCGCCTGCCTGGCGGTGAGCAGCAGGGGGAGCTGGCCCACCGACGGCCACCTGGCCATGGGCGCTCTGCGGGACCGCACGGACGGCAGGACCTGGCTGTGGCAGATCGAGTCGGCCGCCGCGTGGCGCTGGGACACGGGCGAGTGGGGTGACGGCTCCTGGCTCGCGATCGGCGGGCCGACCGACGCGGACCATCAATGGCGCGAACACCTGCTGCCGGGAGGGGAGTTCAGCACCGAACCTGCGGCGCTCGCCCTCGGGGGCGGTTTCGAGGAGGCGCTGGCCGCGCTGACCGCGTACCGCCGGGCGGTCCGTCGGCCGCATCGCGACCTCACCGCCCTGCCCGTCGTGTTCAACGACTACATGAACACGCTGATGGGGGACCCGACCACCGCGAAGCTGCTGCCTCTGATCGACGCCGCCGCAGAGGTCGGAGCCGAGTACTTCTGCATCGACTCCGGCTGGTACGACGACGACGCGGAGGGCTGGTGGGACAGTGTCGGTGCCTGGCTGCCTTCGGCCCGGCGATTCCCGGACGGCGGGATACGCCGCGTCATCGACCACATCCGGGGGCGCGGCATGGTGGCGGGGCTCTGGCTGGAGCCCGAGGTCGTGGGCGTACGGAGCCCGGTCGCCGCGGCCCTGCCCGACGAAGCGTTCGTACGCCGGGACGGCATACGGGTCACCGAGCACGGCCGCCACCAGCTGGATCTGCGTCATCCGGCTGCCCGCGCGCACCTGGACGCGGCCGTGGGCCGCATCGTCGGCGAGTGGGGAGTGGGCTATCTCAAGCTCGACTACAACATCACCGTCTCCCCCGGCGGCCCCCTGCTCGGTCATGCGCGCGCGTGGCTCGGCTGGCTGCGGTCGGTGCTCGACCTGTATCCCGGCCTGGTGATCGAGAACTGCGCCTCGGGCGGGATGCGGATGGACGGCGCCTCGCTCGCCGTGGCCCAGCTCCAGTCCACCAGCGACCAGCAGGACCCGCTGCGCTATCCGCCGATCGCCGCCGCCGCGCCCACCGCCGTCCCTCCGGAGCAGGGCGCGGTCTGGGCCTACCCGCAGCCGGGCTACACGGACGACGAGATCACGTTCACCCTGGGGGGTGCGCTGCTGGGCAGGATTCACCTCTCGGGGCACCTGGACCACATGTCCGAGCGGCAGCTGACGCTCGTGCGCGAGGCGCTGGACACCTACAAGGCGCTGCGCCACGAGCTGCCCCGGGCCGTTCCGTGGTGGCCGCTGGGTCTGCCCGGCTGGACGGACGAGTGGCTGGCGCTGGGGATGCGGGGGCGGGGTGTGACGTATCTGTCGGTGTGGCGCAGGGCCGGCGGGAGGGAACGCCTGCTCCCGGTTTCTCATCTGGCCGGACTGGTCGTGACGGCGGAGATCCTGCACCCCTCGGCTCCGGCGGGCAGGGTGGAATGGCGGCCGGATGGTGCGGAACTGCTGGTGGAGGTGGACGGCGACCGTCCCGCGTGCCTGCTCGTGCGTCTCACCGCGGGCTGAGTCGGGGATGATGGTGCCCTGGGGTGGAAGGCGGACGCCGGCCCCGGGAGAGCCCGCCATCGAGAAGGATCCGGCAGTGACCATCGTGTCGATCAGCAGCCCCCTCCGCGTGCCCGCGCGCCTCCGTAGCGGCCGATGAGGGGACGCGGGAAGCCGCCCGCCGCCCCGCTCCCCCAGCGGGCCGGGATCGACCCGGTGCGGGTGAGACTGCCGGAGGACCCCGCCGGTGCCTGGGAGAGCGTCCGGGACCATCTGATGGACCGGTTCGCGCGGGCGATCGGGGCCCGGCGGGTGGACGCCATGCTCGCCGAGGGGCTGTTCGTCGGGGCCGACGGCGGTGCGGTGGGGGGTGACGAGCCGTACACGGCGGGCCGGTTCCTCTGGTTCCACCGGGATTTCGCACCTGAGGAGCCGGTGCCGTTCCCGGTCGGTGTGGTGTACCGGGACGAGCACCTCGTGATCGCGGACAAGCCGCACTTCCTCGCGACGACCCCGCGCGGCCGGCATGTCACCGAGACCCTGGTCGCACGGCTGCGCAGGGAGCTGGACCTGCCGGAGCTCCAGCCCGCACACCGGCTGGACCGCCTGACGGCGGGCCTGGTGCTCTGTGTCGTACGGGCCGGAGACCGGGGCGCGTACCAGACGCTGTTCCGGGACCGGCTGGTGCGCAAGGAGTACGAGGCGGTGGCTCCGTACGATCCGGAGCTCACGCTCCCGCGCACCGTGCGGAGCCTGATCGTGAAGGAGCGCGGGGTCATCGCCGCGCGCGAGGAGCCGGGGACCGCGAACAGCGAGAGCCGGATCGAACTCGTCGAGCACCGGGGCGCCTTCGGCCGCTACCGGCTGGTGCCGGCGACCGGCCGCACCCATCAGCTGCGGGTCCATATGAACGCGCTGGGGCTGCCGTTGGTGAACGATCCGGTCTATCCGGTGGTGGAGCCCGAGCCGGAGCACACGGACTACGGGCGGCCGTTGCAACTGCTCGCGAGGGTCCTGGAGTTCACCGACCCGGTCACGGGTGAGCCGCACCGCTTCGAGAGCGGGCTGCGGCTCTCCGCGTGGCCGGACCGGTGAGCCCCGCCACGCTCAGTGGCCGCGGTTGATCCAGTCCTCCAGCTGCGGGGCCTCCGCGCCGATGGTCGTGGAGTCCCCGTGCCCCGTGCGGACCTCGGTCTCCGGGGGGAGGGCGAGAAGCCGGTCCCGGATCGAGTCGATGATCGTCGGGAAGTGCGAGAAGGACCGCCCCGTGGCGCCGGGACCGCCCTGGAAGAGGGTGTCGCCGGTGAAGACGGTGCCCAGCTCCGGGGCGTACAGGCAGACCGCTCCCGGGGCGTGGCCCGGGGTGTGCAGGACCGTCAGCCGCACTCCGGCGACCTCCAGCTCCTGGCCGTCGGCCAGTTCGGCGTCGGGGGCCCGGTGGGGGTGGGTCTGATTCCAGAGCGGCAGGTCGTCGGGGTGCAACAGGACCGGCGCGCCGGTCGCGTCGGCGAGGGCGGGGGCCGCGTCGACGTGGTCGTTGTGCGCGTGGGTGCAGATGATCGCGCGCAGCGTACGGCCGCCGAGTGCCGCCTCGATCGCGGCGGCGTCGTGCGCCGCGTCGATGACGACGGCCTCGGTGTCGTCGCCGACGATCCAGACGTTGTTGTCGACGTCCCACTCGCCGCCGTCGAGGGCGAAGGTGCCGGAGGTGACCAGATGGTCGATGCGTGCGGCCATCAGAGGACCACCACCGAGCGCAGGACGTCACCGTCGTGCATCCGGGCGAAGGCCTGCTCGATCTCGCCGAGCTGGATGGTCTCGGTGACGAAGGCGCCCAGGTCCAGGCGTCCCTGCTGGTGCAGGTCGATGAGCATCGGGAAGTCACGTGAGGGCAGGCAGTCGCCGTACCAGGAGGACTTGAGCGAACCGCCGCGGCCGAACACGTCGAGGAGCGGGAGTTCGAGCTGCATCTCGGGCGTGGGCACTCCGACGAGGACGACGGTGCCCGCGAGGTCACGGGCGTAGAAGGCCTGCTTGTACGTCTCCGGGCGGCCGACCGCCTCGATGACGACGTCGGCGCCGTTGCCGCCGGTCAGTGCGCGGATGGCCTCGACGGGGTCGTCGGAGCGGGAGTTGACGGTGTGGGTGGCGCCCATCTTCTTCGCCGTCTCCAGCTTGCGGTCGTCGATGTCGACCGCGATGATCCTGGCCGCTCCCGCGAGGCGGGCACCGGCGATCGCGGCGTCGCCGACGCCGCCGCAGCCGATGACGGCGACGGAGTCGCCGCGGCCGACCTGGCCGGTGTTGATGGCGGCGCCGATGCCCGCCATGACTCCGCAGCCCAGCAGACCGGCGACCGCCGGGGAGACCTCGGGGTCGACCTTGGTGCACTGGCCGGCGGCGACGAGGGTCTTCTCCGCGAAGGCGCCGATGCCGAGAGCCGGGGAGAGCTCGGTGCCGTCCAGGAGGGTCATCTTCTGCTTGGCGTTGTGGGTGTCGAAGCAGTACCAGGGGCGGCCGCGCAGACAGGCACGGCACTGGCCGCACACCGCGCGCCAGTTGAGGACGACGAAGTCACCCGGTTCGACGTCCGTGACGCCGTCACCGACGGACTCCACGACACCCGCGGCCTCGTGGCCGAGCAGGAAGGGGAAGTCGTCGTTGATGCCGCCCTGCTTGTAGTGCAGGTCGGTGTGGCAGACACCGCATGCCTGGATCTTGACCACGGCCTCGCCGGGGCCGGGGTCCGGGACCAGGATCGTCTCGACGCGCACCGGCTCGTTCTTCCCCGGTGCGATGACCCCTTGTACCTGCTGCGCCATGCCGTGGTCTCCCATCCCGACTGCCCCGTCATTCCGAAGATCGAACCCGCTCACCGTACCCGGGCGGGGGGCCGCTCATGGGGCGAGTACGTCCAGTTCGTGGAGCGCGCCGACCGCGATCTCCTTGGTCAGCCGTTCGGCCCCCTCGGCGTCGCCCTCGCGTACGGCTTCGGCGAGCCGGACGTGGAGCGTGACGGCGGCGGGGTCCGGGTCCTCGAACATGACCTGGTGGTGGGTCCGGCCGGCCAGGACCTCGGCGACGACGTCGCCGAGCCGCGCGAACATCTCGTTGCCGGAGGCGTTGAGGACGATGCGGTGGAAGGCCGTGTCGTGCCGGAGGTACCCCTCCAGCTGCTGGCCCCGCGAGGTCGCGACCATGCCGAGGGCGCACTCCGTGAGTGCGGCGCACTGCTCGGCGGTGGCGTTGAGAGCCGCCAGGCCCGCGGCGACGGGTTCGACGGCGGACCGCAGCACGGTGAGGGAGCGCAGCTGCCGGGGCCGGTCGGAGCCGGCGAGCCGCCAGCGGATGACCTGGGGGTCGTAGACGTTCCACTCCTCGGTGGGCCGCACGGTCACCCCGACCCGGCGCCGGGACTCGACCAGGTGCATGGATTCCAGGACGCGGACCACTTCGCGCACGACGGTGCGTGACACGTCGAAGCGCTGGGCGAGCTCGTCGGTGCGCAGGACCTGGCCGGGCGGACAGTCCCCCGCCGCGATCTCCAGGCCCAGGGTGTCCAGCACATGCGTATGGAGCCCCTGGGCAGGTGTGGTCATGCCCACAACCCTACGGGGCGGCCCGGGGGAACAAAAAGTACGACGTTTATGTCACAGCCACTTGAATAAGTCGTATGTAATGGGTTTCAGTAGCGCGACGGACCGATGTCGCGGACCGATGTCGAAGAAGACAGCGAGGCACCAATGAGCACCCCCCACGTCGTCGTGGTGATGGGCGTAGCAGGGACCGGCAAGACCACGATCGGCCCCCTGCTCGCCGACGCACTGGGCGTCCCCTACGCAGAGGGCGACGATTTCCACCCGCCGGCCAACATCGCCAAGATGTCCGCCGGCACGCCGTTGGACGACAACGACCGCTGGCCGTGGCTGGACGCCATCGGGCAGTGGGCGCACGGCCGGGCGGAGCTCGGTGGCGTCGTCAGCAGCTCCGCGCTCAAGCGCTCCTACCGCGACCGGCTGCGGGCCGAGGCTCCCGGTGCCGTCTTCCTGCACCTGACCGGCGACCGGTCCCTCATCGAACACCGCATGGCGGACCGCAAGGGCCACTTCATGCCGACCGCGCTGCTCGACTCCCAGTTCGCCACCCTGCAGCCGTTGCAGGAGGACGAGGCGGGCGTCGCCGTCGACGTGTCCGGCACCCCCGAGGAAATCACCGAACGGGCCGTCGCCGCGCTGCGCCGGCTCGCGAACTAAGGATCACCACCGTGACCAGTCTCAGCGTCGAGATGCTGGCAGCGGATGCCGTCGAACCGATCACTTCGGCCGGTAACGCACAGCTGGGCATCGCCGTCCTGGCGGGCATCGCCGTCATCGTCCTGCTCATCACCAAGTTCAAGATGCACGCGTTCCTCGCGTTGACCATCGGCTCACTCGCGCTCGGATCCTTCGCGGGGGCCAACCCGGCGAAGACCATCGCCAGCTTCACCGCGGGCCTCGGTTCGACCGTCGCGGGTGTCGGCGTCCTGATCGCCCTCGGTGCCATCCTGGGCAAGCTGCTCGCCGATTCCGGCGGCGCCGACCAGATCGTCGACACGATCCTCGCGAAGGCGAGCGGGCGTGCGATGCCGTGGGCGATGGTGCTGATCGCCTCGATCATCGGGCTCCCCCTCTTCTTCGAGGTCGGGATCGTGCTGATGATTCCGGTGGTGCTGCTGGTCGCCAAGCGCGGCAACTACTCGCTGATGCGGATCGGCATCCCCGCGCTCGCCGGTCTCTCCGTGATGCACGGGCTGATCCCGCCGCACCCCGGCCCGCTGGTCGCGATCGACGCGCTGGGCGCCAACCTGGGTGTCACTCTGGCCCTCGGTGTGCTGGTGGCCATCCCCACCGTGATCATCGCGGGCCCGGTCTTCTCCCGCTACGCCGCCCGCTGGGTGGACATCGAGGCGCCGGAGAAGATGATCCCGCAGCGTCCGTCCGAGGACCTGGACCGCCGGCCCAGCTTCGGCGCGACCCTGACGACGATTCTCCTGCCCGTCGTGCTGATGCTGATCAAGGCACTCGTCGACATCGTGGTGGACGACCCGGAGAACCACGTCCAGCGGGTCACCGACGTCATCGGCTCGCCGCTGATCGCGCTGCTCGCCGCCGTGATCGTCGGCATGTTCACCCTGGGCCGTGCGGCCGGGTTCACCAAGGGCCGCCTGTCCAGCACGGTCGAGAAGTCGCTCGCCCCGATCGCGGGCATCCTCCTGATCGTGGGCGCCGGTGGTGGGTTCAAGCAGACCCTGATCGACGCCGGTGTCGGCCAGATGATCCTGGAGTTCTCCGAGAACTGGTCGATCCCCGCCCTGCTCCTCGGCTGGCTGATCGCCGTCGCGATCCGGCTGGCGACGGGCTCCGCGACCGTGGCCACGATCTCCGCGGCCGGTCTGGTCGCCCCCCTCGCCGCGGACCTGTCGACCTCGCACGTCGCGCTGCTCGTCCTCGCGGTCGGCGCGGGCTCGCTCTTCTTCAGCCACGTCAACGACGCGGGTTTCTGGCTGGTGAAGGAGTACTTCGGCATGGACGTCCCGCAGACGATCAAGACCTGGTCGGTGATGGAGACGATCATCTCCGTCGTCTCGCTGGGCTTCATCCTGCTGCTGTCGCTGGTGTTGTAGCCGGTCCTACTCCTCCGGCTCCCGCCACAGCGGGTGCTCGGAACGGGCCCAGAGGCGCTCGACCGATCCGGTGCGCATGCCACGGCGTGCCTCCGGGTCGGCGAGCGCCTTCGCCATGTGTCCGGCGAGGACGATACCGATGGCGAGGGCCAGCCAGTCGTGCACGAAGGTCGCGCCCGTGCGCCACACCAGCGGGGCGAGGCCGGTGAACCACATCAGCAGCCCGGTGCCCAGCATCACGAGCACGGCGCCCGCGATCCACCCGGCGTAGATCTTCTGGCCCGCGTTGAACTTCCCCGCCGGCCGGGAGCCGGGCGTGCGGTCGCGGCGCAGTGCGGCCCGCAGCCACTGCCGGTCGTGCGGCCCGAACCGGTTGAGCCGGGAGAGGTCGGCGCGCAGGGCCCGGGAGACGAGCCCGGCCAGCAGCGGTACGGGGACGAGCAGCCCGGACCACTCGTGCACGGTGACCACGAGGTGCCGGCGGCCGACGAGCTCGGCGAGCTGGGGGACGTACAGACAGGCGGCCGTGGCGACGCACACCAGTGTCAGCCAGGCCGTGGTGCGGTGCACCCAGCGCTCGGCGGTGGTGAAGCGCCGGATCCTCGGGGAGGACTCAGACGGTGGGGGCGTCGTCGCGGCCGTTGGACCGGCCGACCCAGGCGTCGACGTCATAGCCGAGCTCCTCCCAGTATCCGGGGCGTACGGAGTCGGTGACGGTGATCCCGGAGAGCCATTTCGCCGACTTGTAGAAGTACATCGGGGCCACGTAGAGCCGGACCGGACCGCCGTGGGAGTGGGCCAGCGGCTTGTCCTGCATGCGCGTGGCGACCAGGACGTCGGGGCGGCGGGCCTGTTCGAGCGTGAGGCTCTCGCTGTAGGCGCCGTCGAAGCAGGTGAAGCGGATCGCCTTCGCCCCGGGCCGTACCCCTGCCGCGTCCAGCAGCGCCGAGAGCCTGACGCCCTCGAACGGGGTCTCGGGCACCCGCCAGCCGGTGACGCACTGGACGTCGCGCACCATGCGGGTCTGCGGCAGCTCCGCGAGGGTGTCGAGCGTGTACGTCGCCGGGCTGTCGACCATGCCGTCCACGGTGAGGCGGTAGTCGGCGGCGGTCTTCTCGGGCACGGACGTGGCGACCGAGTAGTAGCGGAAGCCTCCGCCGTTGGGCAGCAGGCCGGTGAGGCCGGTGGGGTCCTTGTCGGCGACGGCGCCCAGCCCGCTCTCCAGCGTGCGCTGCAGAACGGGTGCGGCCGCCACCCCGGCGGCGCCGAGGCCGAGCATCGTCAGGACGAGACGGCGGCCGACGGGCGTGCCGCCGTCGTCGGGAGGGGGACTGTTCACCCGCCCATTCGAACACCCGCGGCCGCCTGTCACCAGGGGCCGCGGGTGTGCGTCACTCTTCCGTAAGGAGCGCGGGGTCAGCGCGGGTCCGTGCCGCCCTCCGCCGCCTTCTCCAGCTGGAACGCCTCGTTGCCGAGGCCGATCCTGGCGTGCACCTCGGGCTTGGTGCGGCGCAGCACCGCGCCGTAGACCAGGCCCCCGGCGAGGGCCAGGACGATGACGCCGGGCAGCAGCCAGTTCAGCGCCGAGCCGGGGCCGGAGCCGACCAGGACGTCGAAGTCGCGGACGGTGAAGACGGCGATGGCGAGCAGGGCGAGGCCCGCGAGCCCGGAGGCGACGAGCCGGGGCGCCTGGGCCCGGCCCGCACCGCGCCGTACGAAGAACGCGATGACGGCGAAGGAGGCCGCGGCCATCAGCACGATGACGCCGAGCGCCCCGACGTTGCCCATCCAGGTGAACAGGTGCAGGACGGGCGCGGTGGGGTCGCCCACCGGGTTGTCGTCGGTGAGGGCGAAGGCGAGCACGATCACGACGGAGAGCGCGGACTGGAGCATGGAGCCGGTGGCGGGCGCTCCGCTCGTCTTGCTGGTGCGGCCGAAGCCCGCCGGCAGCAGCCCCTCACGGCCCATGGCGAACGCGTAGCGGGCCACCACGTTGTGGAAGCTGAGCAGCGCGGCGAACATGCCGGTGACGAACAGGACGTGCAGCACGTCGGTGAAGGTGGCGCCGAGCCGCTCCTCGGTGAGGCCGAAGAGCATCCCCGGCCCCTGCTCGACGGAGATGCCGGCGATGGACGAAGGGCCCGCGGCAACGGTCAGCGCCCAGGAGCTGACGGCGAGGAACAGGGCGGCGTAGCCGACGGCGAGGAACATCACGCGGGACACGACGATCTGCGGGCGGCTGGTCTCCTCGGCGTACACCGGGGCCTGCTCGAAGCCGACGAACGCGGCGATGCAGAAGCAGAGCGCGGTGCCCAGGCCGGCGCCGGTGAGCGTCTCGGGGTTGAACGCGTGCAGGGACAGCCCCTCGGGGCCCGGCTCGGCGACGGCGGCGATGTCGAAGATCACGACGAGGGCGCACTCGATGACGAGCAGCACCCCGAGCACCTTGGCGTTGAGGTCGATCTTCAGCCAGCCCAGCACGCCGACGACGGCCACGGCCACCAGGGCGGGGACCCACCACTGGAGGTCGATGCCGAGGTAGGTGGCGAAGAGGCCCGAGACCTCGAAGCCGAGGATGCCGTAGATGCCGACCTGCATGGCGCTGTAGGCGACCAGCGCGACGAGCGAGGCACCCGCGCCGGCCGTCGGGCCGAGGCCGCGGGCGATGTACGCGTAGAAGGCGCCGGCGTTGTGGACGTGCCGGCTCATCTCCGCGTAACCCACGCCGAACAGCATCAGGACGATGCCGAGGATGACGTAGAGCAGGGGCTGTCCGACGATGCCCATCACCCCGAAGACGGTGGGCATCACCCCGGCGACGACCATCAGGGGGGCGCTGGCGGCGAGGACGGACAGGAGCAGCCCGGGGGTGCCGAGCCGGTCGGCGCGCAGCGCGCGTTCCTCGCCCTTGTAGGTGTTGATCCCGCCGGTGCCGGCGTTCCCGGTCCGGCTCGTATCTGTTCTGCCCGTCGACATGGCGGGGGTGGTCCCTTCCTCGATAGCGGACGTGCATGGCGAACGTGCGTCAGGGGGCACCGAGCGCGAGGGTGCGCGCGGCGACGAATTCGGGGTACGGGTCGCGGCCCGCGTACGACCACGGGGCCTCGGTCGCGTGGAGGCCGATGCGGTGGAAGATCGCGGCGGCCTCGGCGGGGCGGCCCTCGCAGAGCTTCGCGTGGGCGAGGAAGTTGAGGTCGGCGGTGTGCCGGGGGTGGTCCTCGCGTTCCCATTCGAGCCACCAGTCGAAGGCGGCCTTCATCACCTGTCCGGCCCGGCGCCCCGACCAGTGGCCCGAGGCCGCCGGGTCGTCGGACACGGCGCCGGCCGCGGCCAGGACGCGGTAGCGCTCGGCGTGGGCGACGACGGGGAGAACGGCGAGCGGCGAGTCGGCGGGGGCCTGTTCGGCGGCCCAGGCGGCGAAGTCGTACACCTCGTGGAGCGGGTCGCTCTCCGGGTGCGCCTCGGCGAGGCCTGCCGTCATGAGGTGATGGGCGTGGTGGTGTTCGGGATGCCGGGCGCGGATCTCCTCGAAGTGCCTGGCGGCCGCCTCGCCGGTGCCGTGGGTGCGCTCCAGCGTCATCAGGCCGAGCCAGGGGGTGGGGTCGGCGGGATCCAGCGCGGCCGCGGCCAGACACGCCTCGCGCGCCCGGGCCGCCTCACCGGTGCCGGCCTTGGGACGCTGGGCACGGGCGACGGTGGCGCAGGCGAGGAGTGTCGTGGCGTCGCGGCTGTCCGGCTCGGCGAGCAGCCAGTCGCGCGCCCATCCGGCGGCGGACGGGACGGCGGCGAGGGCGAGGAGCCGGTGGCCGCGGCGGTCCCAGTCGGTGCCGGTCGCGATGAGCAGCGAGCGGGCACGGGTCCAGCGGCCCTGGGCGAACTGTCCCCTTACGTCGATGAGTTCGCCGTCGTCGAGCGCCAGGTCGAAGGCGTGGTCCGGGCGTCCGCCCTTGCGGCGGGAGCGGCCCAGGGGCGGCGGAGGCGGAGACATCCGCAGGCTTCCTTTTCCACTTCGACATGACGCGAGCACATATCGATGCTGTGTGCGAGCAAACGATCGCGGACAGCAAAGCGGTAGGCAATGCTTCGAGTCAAGGCCGGTCCGCCTCAACTGCACGTATTTCACATGCAGTTGACCGTGCCGGGCGGGTGGACCGAACCATTCACGCAGTTCGCGAGCACGTACGGAAGTGACGGCTGGGACAGAGGTGACGCGTGCCACACTGCCGCCATGGAGAACCGTGAACCGCTCAAGCCCTTCCTTCTCGCATTCCCCGGGCCTCTGCGCGACCAGCTGGTCGCCGCCGTCCTCTCGGGCGAGAAGGTCTCCACCTCCGGACTGCTCGCGGAGTACGAGGCGGAGCGGGAGGAGCTGCCGCCCGTGGGCGAGCGGTCCGCGCTCATCGACTCCGCGGGACGGGAGGTCGCCGTGGTCGAGCTGACGGGGGTGGAGGTGCTGCCACTGGGGTCGGTAGGACTGCGGCACGCGCTGGACGAGGGCGAGGGGTACACCTCGGTCGCCGGGTGGCGGGCGGGGCACGAGGCGTTCTGGCACAGCGAGGAGATGCGGGAGGCGCTCGGGGACCCGGAGTTCACCGTGGACGACGACACGATGATCGTGGCGGAGCGCTTCCGGGTGGTGGAGCTGCTGGAGTGACCGGCCGGCCCCTGGACTCCGGCTGGAGCCCAGGGGCGGGCAGGGGCCTCAGCCGGTCGCCTCCGCCGCCGCACGGCCCGCCGTCCGGCCCGAGAAGATGCAGCCGCCGAGGAAGGTGCCCTCCAGGGAGCGGTAGCCGTGGACCCCGCCGCCGCCGAAGCCCGCCGCCTCCCCCGCCGCGTACACCCCGGGCAGCGGGGTGCCGTCCTCGGTCAGGACGCGGGAGGACAGGTCCGTCTCCAGCCCCCCGAGGGACTTGCGGGTCAGGATGTTCAGCCGTACGGCGATGAGCGGGCCCGCGGCAGGGTCGAGGATGCGGTGCGGCTTCGCCGTGCGGATCAGTTTGTCGCCCAGGTAGGAGCGGGCGCCGTTGATCGCCGTGATCTGGAGGTCCTTGGTGAAGGGGTTGGCGATCTCACGGTCCCGGGCGGTGATCTCGCGGCGCAGGGCGTCCTCGTCGATGAGGGCTTCGCCGGTGAGCGCGTTCATCCCGCGTACGAGCGCGCCGAGGTCCTTCTCGACGACGAAGTCCACGCCCTTGTCCATGAACGCCTTGACGGGCCCGGGGACGTCGGCACGCGCCCTGCCGATCACGTCACGGACGGACTTCCCGGTCAGGTCCGGGTTCTGCTCGGAGCCGGAGAGCGCGAACTCCTTGCCGATGATCTTCTGGTCGAGGACGAACCAGGTGTAGCCGTGGCCGGACCGCATGATGTGTTCGAGGGTGCCCAGGGTGTCGAAGCCCGGGAAGAGCGGCACCGGCAGCCGCTTGCCGCGGGCGTCCAGCCAGAGGGAGGACGGGCCGGGCAGGATCCGGATGCCGTGCTTGTCCCAGATGGGGTTCCAGTTCTCGATGCCCTCGGTGTAGTGCCACATCCGGTCGCGGTTGATGTGGTGGGCGCCCGCCTTCTCGGCGATGCCGAGCATCAGTCCGTCCACATGGGCCGGGACGCCGGAGAGCATCTTCTCCGGCGGGGTGCCCAGCCGTTCGGGCCACTGGGCGCGCACCAGGTCGTGGTTGCCCCCGATGCCGCCGGAGGTGACGATCACGGCCTGGGCCCTGAGCTCGAAGCTGCCCGTGGCCTCGCGGCTGCTCGCGGTGCCCCGCCCGGCGGCGCTCTCCTCCAGGATCTCGCCGGTGACCGTGTCGACGGCTCCGGCCGAGCGCCCGAGGCCGGTCACCCGGTGGCGGAAGCGCAGCTGGACGAGGCCCTTCGCGACGCCCTCGCGGACGCGGCGCTCGAAGGGGGCGACGACGCCGGGACCGGTGCCCCAGGTGATGTGGAAGCGGGGGACGGAGTTGCCGTGGCCGTTCGCGTCGTAGCCGCCGCGTTCGGCCCAGCCGACGACGGGGAAGAACCGCACCCCCTGGGCGTGCAGCCAGGACCTCTTCTCCCCGGCCGCGAAGTCGACGTACGCCTCCGCCCACTTCCGCGGCCAGTGGTCCTCGTCGCGGTCGAAGCCGGCGGTGCCGTACCAGTCCTGGAGGGCCAGGTCGTGGCTGTCCTTGATCCGCATCCTGCGCTGCTCGGGCGAGTCGACGAGGAACAGCCCGCCGAAGGACCAGTGCGCCTGGCCGCCGACGGACTGCTCGGCTTCCTGGTCGAGCAGGATCACCGTGCGGCCCGCGTCGACGAGCTCGGCGGTGGCCGCCAGCCCCGCGAGTCCTGCCCCGATCACGATCACATCAGCGTCGTACGCCATGGGTTCCATCCTTCGGGGCGGTGCGGGGGCAGGGGCGGGCGGGGGCGGGGGAAGTTACTTGTGGGTCAGATCTTCGGTACGGGCCGCTCCCACGTCAACCGTCCGGCGGCGGCCGCCTCACGTCTCCGGAACGTCCGCGGGGCTATCGTCGGACCGTGTCCTTGCTGGTACTCCTGCTCTCCGTGGGCGCCGCGTGCTGTACGGGCTTCGGTTTCGTCCTGCAGCAGGACGCGGCCCGCCGCGCACCGCCGGGCGACTTCCTGTCGCCCCGACTCCTGCTCGACCTGATGAGGGTGCCGAGCTGGCTGGCCGGCATCGGCCTGATGATCTGTGGCATGGCCCTCGGGGCGCTGGCGCTCGGGCAGGGTGAGGTGTCGGTCGTCGAACCGCTGCTCGCCACCAATCTGCTCTTCGCGCTGGCCCTGTCGCGCTACTTCACAGGGCAGCGTCTCGGCCGTCAGGGGTGGGGTGGCCTCTGTCTGCTGGCCGGAGGCGTCACCGCGTTCCTGCTGGGCGGCCAGCCACGCGGCGGCGAGGCGGTGACGGAACCCTTGCGTCACTGGCTGGTGATCGGCCTGGTGGCGGGACTCGCGCTGGCGCTGACCGCCTTCGCCAGACATCCGCGTGCCCCGTGGACCCCCACGTTGCTGGGGGTGGCGGGGGGCCTGCTGAACGGACTGCAGGACGCCCTCACCCGGGTCAGCGGACTGCGGCTCGGCGAGGGCGGGTGGGGTGCGCTGTTCACAGGCTGGCAGCCGTACGCGCTCGTCGTCATGGGCGTGACCAGCCTCATCATCGTCCAGAGCGCGTTCGAGGCGGGGCCGCTGCGGATGTCCCTGCCGGGGCTGACCGCCGCGCAGCCGCTGGCGGGGATCGTCTGCGGGATCGGCTTCCTCGGCGACCAGGTGCGCACGGACACCGGCGCCCTGGCCTGGCAGGCCACGGGGCTGGCCGCGATCGTGGCCGGGATCGTGCTGCTGGGGCTGCACCCGGCGATGCCCGAGGGCAGGGAGAAGCACGGTGCCACGGCCGCCGACCGGTTGATGTTGGATGGACCCCATGACACCGGCTGACGAAATCCTGGACATCGTCGACGAGAACGACGAGGTCGTCGGACAGGCGCCACGCGGCGAGGCCACCGCGCGCGGCCTGCGCCACCGCTGCGTCTTCATCGAGGCACGGGATCCGGCGGGCCGGCTGTTCGTGCACCGCAGGACGGCCACGAAGCTGGTCTTCCCCTCGCACTACGACATGTTCGTCGGCGGGGTCGTGGGCGCGGGTGAGTCGTACGACGAGGCCGCGCTCCGGGAGGCCGGGGAGGAGCTGGGGGTCCCGGGTCTCCCCCGGCCCACCCCGCTCTTCAAGTACCTCTACGGGAGTCCCCGGCACAGCTGGTGGTCGTACGTGTACGAGGTGCGCTGCGAGCTGCCCGTGCGGCCCCAGGCGGAGGAGGTCGCCTGGCACACCTTCCTGACCGACGCGGAGCTGGCGGCGCGGCTCGGCGACTGGACGTGGGTGCCGGACGGGCTGGAGACCTACCACCGGCTGCGGGACTTCCGGGCGGCGGGCGGCCGGGCGGGGACCTCCGCGTGAGCGATTTCGTGCGCGGGCTGCGGCTGTGGTTCGCCCCGGAGCGCATCCGCGAGGAGGGCGACACGCCGGACTACCGCTTCTCGCTCGCCAACGAGCGCACCTTCCTCGCCTGGATCCGGACCGCTCTCGCACTCATCGGCGGCGGTTTCGCGGTCGACCAGTTCCTCCCGGAACTGGCGTGGGGTGTCCGTGCCGGTCTGGCCCTCGGGCTGCTGGCGGCCGGGGTGCTCTGCGCGCTGCGCGCCGTCAACCACTGGGTGCGGTGCGAGCGTGCGATGCGGCGCGGGGAGGACCTGCCGGTGTCGCGCTTCCCCGCGATGCTCAGCCTCGTGGTCGCCGTGGTGGCGGTCGCGATGGTGGTGGTGGTCCTGTTCGGCTGGGAGGGCCGGTGACCGCCACCGGGCGCGATCCCGGCCTCCAGCCCGAGCGGACGCGGCTGGCCTGGCGCCGCACCACCCTGGCGTGCACGGTGGTGGCCCTGCTCGCGTTCCGGCAGGCGCTGCACCACGGGGCGACCGGGGCCGGGGTGCTCGCGGTGGCCCTGAGCCTGCTGGCCTGGCTGGGGTTCCTCGTGGTGGCGCACCGCCGGGTGACGTGCGTGGCGTCCGCCGGGCCGCCCGCCGCGCTGTCACCGCGCCATGCGCTGACGGCGGCCGCGTGCACGGTCGCGCTCGCGGTGTTCGCCGCCGCGACGCTGTTCTGAGGGCCGTGCGGCCTCAGTCCTCCCAGGCCACGGCGACGACGATCTTGCCCCGGGTGCGCCCCTCCTGGTTGAGCCGGTAGGCCTCGGCGGCCTGCTCCAGGGGGAAGACCCGGTCGACGTGGACGGAGACGATGCCCTGCTCGGCGAGTCCGGCGAGATGGGCGAGGTCGGCGGCGTCGGGCCGTACGAAGGCGTAGCGCCCGCCGTAGGAGAAGACCTCGGCGTCGGCGATGGACGCGAGCCGGCCGTCGGGCGCCAGGGTCTCGGCGGAGATCCGGAGGGCTTCCCCGCCGACCGTGTCGAACGCCGCGTCGAAGCCGTCGGGGACCAGGTCGCGGAGACGGGCGGCCAGCCCGTCGCCGTACTCCACGGGTTCGCCGCCCAGCCTCCGTACGTAGTCGTGGTTGTGGGGCCCGGCCGTGCCGACGACCCGGCAGCCCGCGTGCCGGGCGAGCTGGACGGCGAGCGAACCGACCCCTCCGGCGGCCGCGTGGACGAGGACGGTCTCGCCCTCCTGGACCTCGAGGGTGCGGTGCAGCACCTGGTGTGCGGTGAGGCCGCACAACGGCAGGCCGGCCGCCTCCTCGAAGCCGACGCTCAGGGGCTTGCGGGCGAGGGTGCGCACGGGTGCGGCGACGTACTCGGCGAAGGTGCCGCGCGAGAGGAAGTCCTCGCGCACGTAGCCGATGACCTCGTCCCCCACCGCGAACTCGTCCACGGCGGCACCGGGCTGGACCACGACACCGGAGACGTCCCAGCCGGGGATGACGGGGAAAACGGCCTCCAGCCCCGCCTGGAGGTAGCCCTCGCGGGCCTTCCAGTCGACGGGGTTGACGGCCGCGGCCCGCACCTTCACCAGGACCGAGTCGGGCCCGACCTTCGGATCGGGCCGCTCGCCGTACTCCAGTACGTCGGCCGGGCCGTACCTGCTGTAGCTGATCGCCTTCATGCTCCGACGATCGGCGTGGTCCCGAGTGCCCGCAACTCAGGCCGTGACCGCCTCGAAGGGCGGCAGCAGCGTCCGGGGGTCGTGTCCGGAGTGCCAGAGCCCGATGAGGAACGCCGTGGTCGCCTCCAGATACGCGGCCCGGTCGAGGCCGCCCGCCGGCAGGGGGACGCAGCCGAGGTCCCGGACCAGGGTCCCGACCGTCTCCAGGGCCGCCGCGTCGTCGCCGCAGAGCGGGACCGCGAGCGGGCCCTCGGCGAAGGCGGGCGGGGGCAGCCGCCACACCGAGTCGGGCAGGTGGTTGAAGGCCTTGACGACCCGTGCGCCGGTGGCGTCGGCGATCGTACGGGCTGCCCCCGGCCCCGTACCGGTGGTGAGCCGGAAGCCGGCCCCGACGGCGTTCGTGCAGTCGACGACCACCCGGCCGCGCAGCGGTCCGTCCGCCGCGCCGAGTGCCGCGAGGACGCCCGCCACGGCGTCGTACGGCAGGGCGAGCAGCACCGCGTCGCCGAACGCTGCCGCCTCCCCGGGCGTGCCGGCGCTCTGGCCGGTGCGGTCCGCGAGGGCCCTGGCCCGTGCCGTGGAGCGGCCTCCGAAGAGCACGCGATGGCCCGCTGCCGCCCACCGGCCGCCCAGTGCCTCCGCCATGTTGCCGGTCCCGATGATGCCGATGCGCATGTACCTCTCCCCTGAACGCCCGTCACGTAACGTCGTGCCGCAGGGGACGTTAGGGGTTCCGTTGCGCACCGTTCGGTGCCCGACGGGCGGGGAAGGGGCACTCATGGACCGGCTGCTCGCCGACTGCCGGGCGCGGCTCGGCTTCGATCTGCTGGGGAACACCTGGAACCCGGTCGTCCTGTACGCCCTGGGGGCGGGCCCGCGCCGTCCCCGTGAGCTCCGTACGGAGATCGGCGGCATCAGCACCAAGGTGCTGACCGAGACGCTGCGCAGGCTGGAGGCGTACGCGCTGGTGGAACGCCGGGCGTACGCCGAGGCGCCACCGCGGGTGGAGTACGCCCTGACCGCGCTCGGCAGGACGCTGCTGGAGCCGATCGAGGCGCTGGGCCGCTGGTCCGCGACGTACGGGGACGCCTTCGTGGAGGCGCAGGGCTGGGACGACTGACCCGGACCGGGGCAGGGAGCCGGAGATCACTTCTCGGATTCCGGGAGGACACTGGACGACATACCGACTGGTCGGCATCATGGTCCCGACCGTTCAACGTCCCGGAGGTGCGCCCCATGAGCCCAGTCCACCCGCCAGGTCTCGATCTCGACCTGCTGCGCGGCCATCTCGACCGTGAGCGGCCGGGGCTGGTGAACGGACCGCTCGACGCCCGGGTCATCGAAGGCGGCCGCTCGAACCTCACCTACATCGTCACCGACGGCACCGGGCAGTGGGTCGTGCGCAGACCTCCCCTGGGCCATGTGCTCGCCACCGCGCACGACATGAAGCGCGAGCACCGGGTGATCAGCGCCCTGCACTCCACGGCGGTCCCGGTGCCGGAGACTCTCCTGCTGTGCGAGGACGACGCGGTGATCGGCTCGCCGTTCTACGTCATGGAGTACGTCGAGGGGACCCCCTACCGCACCGCGGAGCAGCTGTCCCCGCTGGGCGCGGAGCGCACCAGGGCCGTCGTCCTGGGCCTCGTGGACACCCTGGTGGACCTGCACGCAGTGGACCCGGCGGCCGTCGGCCTCGGTGACTTCGGGCGCCCTGACGGCTTCCTGGACCGGCAGCTGCGGCGCTGGGGCAAGCAGCTGGACGCGTCCCGCAACCGTGAGCTCACCGGCATCGACGAGCTGCACGCCGCACTGGGCCGGGAGCTGCCCGTCTCCCCCGCGCCCACCGTCGTGCACGGTGACTACCGCCTGGACAACGTCCTCATCGGTCAGGACGACCGGATCAAGGCGGTCCTGGACTGGGAGATGTCCACGCTCGGCGACCCGCTCACGGACCTCGGCCTGCTCGTGATGTACAGCTCGGACCTGGGCCTGCCCGAGTCCCCCGTCTCGACCACCAGCGGCGCGCCGGGGCACCCCGGCCCCGCCGAGCTCATCGAGCGCTACGCCGCCCGGTCCGGCCGCGACACCTCCGCCATCTCCTGGTACACGGCCTTCGCGTGGTTCAAGCTCGCCGTGATCCTCGAGGGCATCCACTACCGCTACACCCTGGGCCAGACGGTCGGCGCCGGCTTCGACCGCATCGGCGACCTGGTCCCGGTCTTCATCTCGCACGGCCTCACCACCCTCCAGGAAGGCTGATCACCCCGTGGACTTCGCATTCGACGCCCGTACCGAAGAGCTGCGCACCAGGCTGCTCACGTTCATGGACGAGCACGTCCACCCCGCCGAGGAGGTCGCCGAGGAGCAGCGCGCGCGGCTGGCGTCACCGTGGGACACCCCGCAGGTCGTGGAGGACCTGAAGGCGGAGGCGCGCAGGCAGGGCCTGTGGAACCTCTTCCTCCCCGACGCGGAGTACGGCGCCGGGCTGACGAACCTCCAGTACGCCCCGCTGGCCGAGATCACCGGCCGCAGCCCCCACCTGGCACCGACCGCGCTGAACTGCGCGGCGCCGGACACCGGGAACATGGAGGTGCTCTTCCAGTTCGGCTCGGAGGCGCAGAAGAAGCAGTGGCTGGAGCCGCTGCTCGCCGGGGAGATCCGTTCCGCGTTCGCGATGACGGAGCCCGACGTGGCGTCGTCGGACGCGACGAACATCGAGACCCGGATCGCCCGTGACGGCGACGAGTACGTCATCAACGGGCGCAAGTGGTACATCTCCGGGGCGATGAACCCGGACTGCGCGGTCTTCATCGTGATGGGGAAGACCGACCCGGACAACGAGGACATCCGCCGTCAGCAGTCGATGATCCTGGTCCCGCGTGACACCCCGGGCCTGGAGGTGCGCCGTGCGATGCAGGTGTACGGCTACGAGGACCACTCCCACGGCGGCCACGCCGAGGTCGTCTTCACCGACGTACGCGTGCCCGCCGCGAACCTGATCGGCGAGGAGGGCGGCGGCTTCGCCATCGCCCAGGCGCGGCTGGGGCCGGGCCGGATCCACCACTGCATGCGGCTGATCGGGATGGCCGAGCGCGCGATCGAGCTGATGTGCCGGCGGGCCGTGGCCCGTACGGCCTTCGGCAAGCCGCTGGCGCAGCAGGGCGTCGTCCAGAACTGGATCGCGGACGCCCGGGTGACGGTGGAGCAGCTGCGGCTGCTGGTGCTGAAGACGGCCTGGCTGATGGACACGGTGGGCAACCGCGGCGCGCACACCGAGATCCAGGCGATCAAGATCGCGACCCCGCGCGCGGTGTGCGACATCCTCGACCGGGCGGTGCAGCTGTACGGCGCCGGCGGCGTCAGCCAGGACTTCCCGCTGGCCGAACTCTGGTCGTCGGCACGGACCCTGCGCCTGGCGGACGGGCCGGACGAGGTGCACCAGCGGTCGCTGGCGCGGCGTGAGATCAAGAAGTACCTCTGAGCCCGGTGCGGGGAGGCGCCCCCGTGACGCCTCCCCGGCCGGTCAGAAGGTGAGTCCCCAGCTGTCGACGTAGCCGGTGTCCTGAGCGGCGACGTCCCGGACCTGGAGCTTCCAGGCCCCGTTGGCCGCCTCGGCGGACGCGTTGACCGTGTACGTCGCGATCACGTTGTCGGCCGAGTCGCTGCCGCTGGAGTTCTTCAGCCGGTAGGCGGTCCCGTCGGGCGCGAGCAGGTCGACGACGAGGTCACCGCGGTAGGTGTGCTTGATGTCGACGGCCACCTTGAGGGCCGAAGGGGCGTTGCCCGTACGGCCGGTGACGGAGACCGGCGAGGTCACGGCGGCCCCGTTGTCGGGGACGGCGACATCGGCGGCGTTGGTGAACACCGTGCCGGTCGGCGGGGTGACCGTGCCCGCCGACAGGGTCCAGACGGCGTGGGCGACCGCGTCGCTGTTGCGGTCCAGGGCCGTGTCGTTGATGTTGGCCGTCGTGTCGCACGAGGAGTGGTAGCAGCGGTCGAAGGACTGGCCCGCCGTGCCGCCCCACTTCTGGGCCTGGGCGCTCGTCTTCGTGTAGTCCGCGCCGGAGAAGAGCCCGCCCACGGGGACGCCCGCGTTCTTGAACGGGGCGTGGTCGGAACGGCCGTCGCCCTCGGTCTCTATCTCGGTGGGTATCGACAGACCCGCGTAGTAGTCCTTGAAGGTCTGCTCGATGACCGGGTCGTCGTCGTAGACGAAGTAGCCGGGGTTGGGCGAGCCGATCATGTCGAAGTTGAGGTACCCGGCGAGCTTGGAACGCTCGGCGGTGGCCAGGTTGTTGACGTAGTACTTCGAGCCGACGAGCCCCAGCTCCTCGGCGCCCCACCAGGCGAAGCGCAGGTGCTTGTCCGGCGCGAGCTGAGCCCGGGAGACCGCGAGGGCGGTCTCCAGCACGGCGGCCGAGCCCGATCCGTTGTCGTTGATGCCGGCGCCGGAGGTCACCGAGTCGAGGTGGGACCCGGCCATGAGGACCTGGTTCGGGTCGCCGCCCGGCCAGTCGGCGATCAGGTTGTACCCGGTGGCCCCGCCGGAGGTGAACTGCTGGAGCGCCGTGGTGTATCCGGCGGCGTCCAGCTTGGCCTTGACGTAGTCGACGGACGCCTTGTAACCGGCCCTCCCGTGGGCCCGGTTGCCGCCGTTGGCGGTGGCGATCGACTGGAACTGGGTGAGGTGCGCCTTGACGTTGGCGAGCGGGATGTCGGGGGCCGCGGCGGCGGTTCGGGGCGCGGCCTGGGAGGCGGGGGCGGCGGTCGCCAGCAGGGCGGCGACGGCGACCGCGGCGGCGGGCAGGAGTGTGCGTCTGGCAGGTCTCATCTGGGGCTCCGGATTCCGTTCGGGGACTGACGGAACGTGCGGGGGGTCCCAGGGCCGTGCACGGCCCTGGACCTGGAGCGGTGGGACTGGAAGCGCGCCCCCGATGCTCGGACAGATGACCGAGCACCGTCAAGAGTGGATTCCGGACAGGCGCGTTCGCTGACCGGACACCGCTCCCTGGAGCCGACTTACGCGTGTGCCGGCGCGACCGGCGGCGGGCCACGCGCCGGGGGCGCTCGTCTGTGGTGTTCTGCCTGTTCGCACGCCTCGCGCGCCGTGGCCCGGTCTCTTGGCGGGGTGTGCCGGTGCCCGCACACTCCGAATGGGCTCCCGGTCGGGAGCCCCGCCATGGCGTCGCGTGAAACGAGAGGCCCTCCATGCTCCCGCTCCGTCTGTCCGCCGCAGCCCTGTCCGCCGCCCTCCTGCTGGCCGCCGCCTCCACCACCGCGTCGGCTCACCCGCACGACACGAACACGCACGACACGAACACGCACGACGCGAAGACGCACACCACCGTGCCGGACATCGCGGGCGGAGGCTTCGAGACGCCCGTCGTCCCGGCTCCGTCCCCCTTCACCACCTATCTCGGCGGGCAGGCCGTGGGCCCCTGGACGGGCGGCGGCGACAGCGTCGACCTGACCTCCGACCGTCTGTGGGACGCCGCCGAGGGCAGCCAGTCGCTGGACCTCAACGGCAGTGCGTCCGGCAGCGTCTCGCAGGAGATATCGACGCACCCTCTGACCTCGTACGTCGTCAGCTTCGAACTGGCCGGAAATCCGGCCTGGGCTCCCGCCCTGAAGACGGGTGAACTCAGAGTCGACGGCGTCCCCGTGAAGACGTTCGGTTTCGACGTCACGGGCCACGGTTTCCGGAACATGGGCTACACCCGGCAGACCGCCGTCTTCACCAACCTGCTGAAGAGCTCCGTCACCCTCACCTTCGCCAGCACCAGCCCCGGACTCGGCGGCCCGGTCATCGACGACGTCCGGGTCCGGAGCTGCCTGCTGGTGCTCTGTCCGCCCGTCTCCTGATGCCGGATTCGCCGGGGCTTGTCAGTGCCGTCCAGTAGCTTCCGGGGCATGGGAAATTCTGGCGGGTCGCTGACGACCCGGTCCGCGCCCGGCCTGCGCGGCCTGATGGAATCGGCCGGCTTCACCGAGGTCGAGGACGGGGAGTCACCGGCGGACGGCTGGCAGGTGGCCGACTTCGCGGAGTACGGCCGGCGCAGCGTGGCGGATCTCGTACGGGAGACCGGCGCCCCGGTTCTCCTGGTGTCCTTCCTGGACAGCGATGTGGCGTTCGTCGAAGGGGTCACCCCGGGGGGCGGGACGTGGGAGGCCCTGCTCAACCGCGACATGGCCGATGACTACGGCATACCGCTCGACCGGTTCCCGGTCGAAGCCGCCGCGCGAGAGGCACTGGCCTGGGCGGCCGCCGCAGGACTGACGCCCGATGAGGAACTTCTGGGTCAGGCCCTCACAGGGGCGGCGGCGTTCGCGGAGGAGCTGTCGTCGCTGCTGTTCGTCGCTCTGGGCCTGTCGGACCGGAGCTGAACGTCCAGGGGCGGCGCAGCGCCCGGAGGGCCCGCCCCGCCGTCAGGGGCGCAGCGCCCTCAGCAGCAGGTCGGCCAGGTGGTCCGCGACCTCCTGCTGGCTGAGCGGGCCGTCCGGGCTGTACCACGTGGACAGGTGGTGGACCGAGCCGAAGTGGTAGTCGACGACCAGGTCGGCCGGGGTCGCGGCGGAGAAGACTCCGGCGTTCTGGCCCTCTTCGATCAGGGCGCGGAAGCGCTCGTGGTAGCGCCGCCGCTCCATCCGGACCTGCTTGTTCTTCTCCGGGCTCAGATGGTGCATGGAGCGGAAGAAGATCGAGGCGTCGTCGAGGTTGTCGATGGTGGTGACCACCACGTCCGCCGCCGCGTCACGCAGCCGCTGCTCGATCGGCGCCTCGGCGTTCGCGTAGGCGTCGAGCCGCTCCTGCTGGAGCCGCAGCACCCGGGCGTAGACCTCCTGGAGGAGGTCCTCCTTGGAGCCGAAGTAGTGGTAGAGCGCCCCTTTGGTGACGCCCGCCGCCTCGACGATCTCCTGGACGGAGGTGCGGTCGTACCCCTGTTCCGCGAAGAGCCGGGTGGCGGCGGCCAGCAGCCTCTGGGGGACGGGCGTACCGTTCCCGTCCGTCGCCTTGGCCATTGCCGCCACCTGTCCTCTCGTACCGTGCGTGAACTGTTCTAACGGGGGGAACGCAGTTCCCGCCTGAGGATCTTCCCACTCGCCGTCTTCGGGAGCTCGGTCAGGATCTCCACTTCGCGCGGGTACTTGTAGGCGGCCAGCCGTTCCTTGCAGTACGCGCTGAGCTCGCCCGGCTCCGTCGCGGCGCCCGGCCGCAGGCTGACGTAGGCCCGGACGGTCTCCCCGCGGTAGGCGTCGGGGACCCCCACGACGGCCGCCTCGCGGACCGCCGGGTGGGTGTAGAGGACGTCCTCGACCTCCCGGGGCCAGACCTTGAAGCCGGAGGCGTTGATCATGTCCTTCTTGCGGTCCACGACGTAGAGCCAGCCCGCCGTGTCCATGAAGCCGATGTCCCCGGTGCGCAGCTCCCCGTCCGGGAAGGCGGCCTCGGTGGCCTCGGGCAGGTTCCAGTAGCCGGAGACGACCTGCGGTCCGCGTACGGCGATCTCCCCCTGTTCGCCGAAGGGGACGTCGTCGCCCTTCTCGTCGATGATCCTGACCACGGTGTCGGGCCCGGGGACACCCACGGACAGGGTCCCGGACACGGGGTCGACGGGCGCCTCGTGCTCCGGCGGCACGGAGGCGCAGGGAGCGGTGCACTCGGTGAGTCCGTAGCCGTTGCGGATGTACGGGCCGAAGCCCTCGCGGAACTTCTCGACCAGGGCGGGAGGCAGCGGCGCGCCGCCCGAGGAGATCACCTTGAAGGAGGCGAAGTGCTCCCGGGTGACGTCCGGGTGCGCGGCGAGCGCCATGAAGGCGGTGGACGGCCCCACCGTGTAGGCGGGCCGGTGCTCGGCGAAGGCCTCCAGGACGACGCTCGCCTCGAAGCGGTACGCGAGGACCAGGGTGCCCGCGTTGGCGACACAGGCGGCGAGCTGGCAGACCATGCCGGTGATGTGGAAGAGCGGGGCGAGCGCGAAGTAGGACGAGCCCTCCTCGATGGGGTGGCCGGCCCGCTGACGCTCCGCGTTGATCATGATGTTGCCCTGGGAGTTCATGGCCCCCTTGGGGGTGCCACTCGTCCCGGAGGTGTAGCTGATCAGGGCGGTGTCCGAAGCGGTGAGCTCGCGGCCCTCGGGGGCGGCGAGGCCGCGACGGGCCACCTCCACCAGATCGGAGGCCCGGTCGCCGGGACCGGGCGCGGGGAGCCGCTCGAAGCCGAGCACGCGCGGGTCGTCGGCCGACTGGAGGTCGAGCTCGCAGGCCGTGAGGGCGATCGTCACGCTCGGTGCGGCCTCCGCGGTGGCCCGCAGATAGGACTCCCAGGCCCGGTCGGAGCAGATGAGCGCGGTCACCTCCGCGTCCTTCAGCACATGCCCGACCTCGCCGGACTTGTACATCGGGTTGAGCGGGACGACGGTCGCGCCGGCCTTCCAGGCCCCGAGCAGCGCGAGCACGAAGTGCGGGGTGTTCTGGAGCATGATCGCGACCCGGTCGCCCCGCCGCAGCCCCTCGGCCGCGAGGTGCCCCGCCACGGAGTCGGACAGCTCGTCCGTCTCGCGGTAGCTGAGCCGCCCGTCGAAGTAGGCGAGCGCGGTGTGGTCCGGGGCCCGCCCGACGGCCGCGCGGAAGGCGTGCACCATGGTCTCGGCGGGGTGGACGGGGGCGAGCTGGGCCTCGCTGAGCAGGGCCCTCCAGGGCTTCGCCGCGTAGATCGAGTCGGTCATGCGCCCGCCTCCTCCCACTTCTGCTGCAGGTGGTTCATGTTGCCGATCCAGTGGTCGGGGTCCTTGGCGCGGGCGCGGTAGTAGCCGGCCACCTCGGGGTGCGGCAGGACGAGGAAGCGGTCCTGCTCCATCGCGTCGAACAGGGCGTCGGCGACGGCCTCCGGCTCGATCGCGGTGGGCGCGAGCACGAGGTCGCCCGCGGAGCCGGCGGCCGTGAGCATGTCCGTACGCACACCCTGGGGGCAGATCGTGTGGACCTTGATCCCGCGGTGCCGGTAGGTCAGTGAGAGCCACTCGGCGAAGGCGACGGCGCCGTGCTTCGTCACGCTGTACGGGGCGGCGCCGATCATGGTGAGCAGGCCGGCCGCCGACGCGGTGGAGACGAAGCGGCCGCTGCCGCGCTCGAGCCACTCCGGCAGCAGTGCCTTGGCCGCGCGGACGTGCGCCATGACGTTGACGTCCCAGGCCCGGGCCCAGACGTCCTCCTCGGCGAAGGCGTCGCCGCCCGAGGCGAGGCCGGCGTTGGCGCAGTAGACGTCCACGGTGCCGCCGAGCGCCTCGCGCGCGGCGTCCACGATGCCGGACGCGTCGCCGGCCACGACCGTGCCGCCGATCTCCTCGGCGAGCGCCTTGACCCGGTCGCCGTCGAGGTCGTTGACGACGACCCGTGCGCCCTCCGCGGCGAATCTGCGGGCAAGAGCGGCCCCGATGCCGCCTCCGGCCCCCGTCACCACTACGCCAGCGCCCTGCACCGTACTCATCGGTCCCGCCTCTCTCAGCCGTCTTCCCTGGCAGACTAACCAGTCGGTATGTGATCGGGGAAGGGGTTCGGGGCAGGACTGGGAATCTGCCCAGTCGTGGGCGTTCCGTGCGGCCCGCCCCCGCGCTAGCGTGCGTGACCATGACAGTCGACGCGATCATGGAGGTAGCGGAATGACCCTGTCCAGACGTGGTTTGCTGGCTGTCGGCGGTGCGATGGGAGCCCTCGCGACGACCGCCGCGGGGCCGGGGGCGGCCGTCGCGGCCGGCCGGGAGCACGGCGCCGGGGGTGCCGCGGTCCGTACCGGCTTCGAGCGGCTCGCCGCCGACGGTTACCGGCTGCTGGCCGGGCAGAAGGTGGGTGTCGTCACCAACCCGACCGGGATCACCGCCGACGTGCGCCACATCGTCGACGTGATGCACCCCGACGACCGGGTGAACCTGACCGCGGTCTTCGGCCCCGAGCACGGCTTCCGGGGGACGGCGCAGGCGGGCGGCTCGGAGGGGCGGTACGACGACCCGGCTACCGGGCTGCCGGTCTACGACACGTATCTGAAGAGCGGGCAGGCGCTGGCCGACGTCTTCACCGCGTCGGGCGTCGACACGGTGGTCTTCGACATCCAGGACGCGGGCGCCCGCTTCTACACGTACATCTGGACCCTGTACGACTGCATGGAGGCGGCGGCGCTCGCGGGCAAGCGGTTCGTCGTCCTGGACCGGCCCAATCCGGTGACCGGCCGGGCGGCTCTGGGGCCCGTCCTCGACCCGGCCTTCGCCACCTTCGTGGGCCGCCGGGAGATCTCCCAGGCGCACGGGATGACGGTGGCGGAGCTCGCGCTGCTCTTCAACGCGGAGTTCCTGGCGGGCCGTCCGGTGGAACTGGACGTGGTGAAGATGTCCGGATGGCGCCGCAAGGACTTCTTCGACACGACGGGCCTGCCGTGGGTGCCTCCGAGCCCCAACATGCCGACGCCGGAGACCGCGGTGGTCTACTCCGGGACGTGTCTGTTCGAGGGGACGAACCTCTCCGAGGGCCGGGGGACGACACGGCCGTTCGAGCTGCTCGGAGCGGAGGGCATCGACCACCGCTGGGCGGCGGCCGCGAACGGCCTGGAGCTGCCCGGGGTCGCCTTCCGTGAGGCGTACTTCGCGCCGACGTTCTCCAAGTTCCAGGGGAAGACGGTGGGCGGGGTCCAGGTGCATGTCCAGGACCGGGACGCCTTCGACCCCGTACGCACGGGAATCGCCCTGCTGGTCACGGCGAAGCGGACCTGGAGCGGGTTCGCGTGGCGGGCGGACAACTGGATCGACAAGCTCACGGGCAACACCCGGGTCCGCACCATGATCGACGCGGGGGCGGACACCGACGAGGTGGTGGGCGCCTGGGCGGCGGACCTGGCCGCGTTCCGGAGGGTGCGGCGGGAACACCTGCTGTACCGGTGAACGCGGGGGCGGGGGGGGGGGGGGGGGCCCCCCCCCCCCCCCCCCCCCCCCCCCCCCCCACACCCCCCCCCCACCGGGGGGGTAGGGACACACACCACCCACCCCCCCCCCGG
>NZ_JBIVLA010000014.1:0-90791 GCF_044751065.1 Streptomyces sp. NPDC088746 | reverse complement strand
GGCCCGTTCGGGGTGGGGGTTGTTTTTTCTTGGTTTCGACCCACCGGGCGGCGCCCCCCGCCCACTCCGCCGCGTGGTGTTGCCGGGGGGGTGGCGCCGCCCCCACCCCCGCCCCCCCGCCCGCTGGGTGGTGGTGACCGGCCCGCGCTGTCTACGGTGCGGGCCATGAGCTCACTCACCCTCCGGCAGGCCCTCGTGGGGCGCCGATACCTCCTCGGCGCCTGGCCGTGGCGCGCGGCCCTGTACCTGCTGAGCAGCGTCCCGGCGGGGCTGGCCCTCCTCGTGTCCGTCCTGCTGCTGGCCGTGGTGGGCGGCGCTCTGACCCTGGTGCTCATCGGCCTGCCGCTGCTGCTGACGCTCGCCCTCATCGGTGTTCCCGTGGCCGCGGCCGAACGCCGCAGGCTACGGCTGATCGATCCCGCCCCCCTCGGCGATCCGCACCGGGCGCCGGCGCGCGCCGGTCTGCCGGCATGGCTCCGTACGCGGCTCCGGGAGCAGGCCACCTGGCGGGAGTTCGGCTACGCGCTGCTGTTCGCCGGGGTGCTCTGGCCGCTGGAGGGCGTGCTCGTCGGGGGTGTACTGACGGTCTGCGGGGGGCTGCTGGCGGCGCCGGTCGTCATGGCGGTGGTCACCGGCGGCGAGGAGGTGCGCGTACTGAAGCTCTATCTGGCGGACTCGTATCCCCAGGCGTTCGCGCTCGCCCTGCTCGGGCTGGTCCTGCTGCCGCTCCTGGCTTATCCGCTCGGGTGGGCGGCGGTGGCGCGCGCGGCACTGACCCGGGCGCTGCTGTCCTCGGCGGCCGACGGGCTCGACGCCCGCATCGAGGAGCTGGGCCGCTCCCGGATGAGGCTGGTGGACGCCTTCGAGGCGGAGCGCCGCCGGATCGAGCGCGATCTGCACGACGGGGCGCAGCAGCGGCTCGTCGCCCTCTCGATGACGCTCGGGCTCGCCAGGCTGGAGAGCCCGGCCGAGCCGCTGGGCGGACTGCTGGCCAAGGCGCACGAGGAGGCGGGGGAAGCCCTGGTGGAGATCAGGGAACTCATCCGGGGCATCCACCCCCAGGTCCTCACCGACCGGGGGCTGGCCGCGGCGGTCGAGGACGTCGCCGACCGCTCGGCCGTACCCGTCGAGGTGGACCTCGACATACCCGAGCGGCTGCCCCAGCCGGTGGAGACCGCCGTGTACTTCGCCCTCTGTGAGGCGCTGGCCAACGTGGCGAAGCACAGCGGGGCGGACCGGGCGTGGGTGACGGGCCGGGACGACGGCGAGCGGCTGACCGTCGAGGTGCGGGACGACGGGGCGGGAGGCGCGGCGACCACCGGAGGGACCGGGCTCCAGGGGGTCGCCGACCGGCTCTCCGTGCTGGACGGACGGCTGCTACTGTCCAGCCCGGCCGGGGGGCCGACGGTGCTCCGGCTGGACGTCCCCCGGGCCCCCGCTCACCTGATCGAATGAGGGTTGGATGCTGCGCATCGTGCTGGCCGAGGACAGTGTGCTCCTGAGGGAGGGCCTCGTAGGCCTGCTGGAGAGGTTCGGCCACCAGGTGGTGGCGTCCGTCGGCACCGCCGGCGAACTCACCGAGGCCGTCGCCGAACACGGCCCCGACATCGTGGTGACGGATGTGCGGATGCCGCCCGGCTTCTCCGACGAAGGCCTCCGCGCCGCCGTGTCCCTGCGGGAGACCCGGCCCCGGCTGCCCGTCCTGGTCCTCAGCCAGTACGTCCAGCGGGCCTACGCCGAGGAGTTGCTCGACTCCTGCGACGGCGAGGGAGTGGGCTACCTCCTCAAGGAACGTGTCGGGAAGGTGGAGGAGTTCGTCGACGCGCTCCAGCGGGTCGCCGAGGGCGGAACGGTCGTCGACCCGGAAGTGGTGCGTCAGCTCCTGAGGCACCGGCGCGACCCGCTGGGGCGGCTGACCGCGCGGGAGAGGGAGGTGCTGGCGCTGATGGCGGAGGGCCGGTCGAACGCCTCGGTGGCCGAGGCGCTGACGGTCAGTGAGGGCACGGTCAGCAAGCACTTCGGCTCGATCCTCACCAAGCTGGACCTGTCCCTGACCGACGCGACGAACCGCCGGGTCCTCGCGGTGCTGGCCTACCTGCGGAAGTGACCCGCGCCCGGACGCCGGCGGGCCGCCGGCAGGAGCGCCGTCAGACCGCCAGTGAGGCGACCAGCTCCGCCGCCTCGTCCAGCACCGCCGTCTCGTGCGCGGTGAGCCGCGGGTCCGCCGCGCGCAGGGCGGTAGCGCGGGCGAGGGCGTCGGCGGGCACGCCACCGTCGTCCGCGAACCGGGAGAGCAGCGCCGCCAGCAGCTCCCGGAGCTGAGCGCCGGCGGGGAACGACGGATCGAGGGCGACCTGGGCCAGGATCACCGAGGTCATGGCCCGGTCCAGCGCGGGCGGGCCCTCGCCGGCCGTCAGCCAGTCGATCACCATGGGGCCGTCGGGGGTCATGATGACGTTCTCCGGGTGCAGGTCCAGGTGGAGGATCCGGTCCTCCGGGTCGTGGGAGAGCCGCGGAGGGACCGCGTGCAGCTCCCGCAGGAGCCGCGCCAGCAGCTCCGCGCCGTCGCCCTCGGTGACGGCGCCCGTCATGAGCGCCTCGGCCAGCGTCGGCCCGGTCAGCCGTTGCATCACCAGATCCGCGGGGCGCGCCTCCCCGGCCGGCGGACCGATGCGGGGGACGGGGTAGCCCGAGGCCGAGAGGTACGACATCACGGCCAGTTCACCGGTGGCGTCGATGCCGTCGCGGTAGCGGCGCAGGACCCAGGGGCCGTCGAGTGCGTACACGTCGGCGGTGCGTCCCGAGCCCAGGAGTGGGCCTATACGCATGAGGGGCAACCTACCCGCGTCGTCGCGCCCGGGGGAGTCACCAGCGCATGTGAACATCCTCGGCCCAGCCCAGCAGCTGCTCAACGGCGATCTCGGCCCCGTCGTCGGTACGGATCCGGCCGTTGTAGCGCCCGAAGCGCTGGTCGGTGCGGTTGGCGATCAGACCGACGTCCGTGTGCACGGCCCGGTTGTGGAACGGGGTGAACGTCAGGTCCACCTGGCCGGACGAGGGCGTACGGAGGGTCCAGGGGGCCAGCGGGTCGGAGACGGACCACTGCCAGTCCAGCTCCTCGCCGATCTTGGTGAGCCGGCCGTCCACGCAGAGGCCGTTCTCGGTGGAGCCGGTGCCCTCCGTCCAGCGGCCGCCGAACTGGAGGCCGACCGTGTGCCCGCCCGTGCGGCCGGACGCGGCGCCCCAGTTCCAGTCGACCGTACGCGGCCAGCGCCCGCGGCCGTGGTCCAGGACGGCCCAGGTGTCGTCCCCGCCGAACGTCAGGAGATCGCTGCCGATCCGCACCCGGCCGGAGGCGGGGAGCGCGGTGTGCTTGGAGGTGTACTGGAAGCGCTGCTCGCTCCACGGCACGACCACGGAGAGCGACTCGTGTCCTTCCGGCCGCGACACCAGGAGGCCGACCTCCAGCGGCAGCCGCTCCGGGGTCAGACAGCGGGCCCGGAGCCTCGTGCCGGCGTTCTCGTCACGGATCTCGACGCGCACCTTGCCGCCGGTCGGGCGGGCGGGGCCGACGACCACGTCCTCGGAGCCCGGGGCCCCGGCGACGGTGTCGGGGAGGTGGACGCCACGGCCGGCGGGGACGATCGAGGAGCACTCGAACTCGCGTCCTCCGGGGCCGAATTCCAGCACGTAGACCGTGTTCAGTGCCAGGAAGTCGAGGTCGCTCACGGTCAGGGCCACCAGATGCGTGGGCGTGGTCACGCACCAGTGTTCCCACCGCTTCGTCCTGCCCCAGCCGCGCAGATTGGCCCGGTGCAGCGGCTTCCTGGACCAGCCGACCGCCGCCGGGTTCAGGCTGCCGTCGGACAGACAGAGGTCGACGGGCTCGGTGATCTCGTGCTCGTGCGTCGCCATGGCCGGAGCCTATAGCGGTGCGGCGCCCCGCCCCGGCACGGCTCCGGCGCGCCCCATAACGCGGTGGGAGGGGGCGGACGGGATCTCCTGTCCCGGGCCCGCGCGCGGCTACGTTTTCGGCAGTTCGCCCCCCGGGCTCCGCTCCCCCGGAGCCCGACGCCCCCCGAACACAAGGAGAGTGACGTGGAGACAACCGTGCTCCGCAGACGCGCGTTCGCCGCAGGAGCCGCCGCCGTTGCGGTGGGCGCGCTCGCCCTCGCCGGTCTGACCGGTGTCGCCTCGGCCGGCCAGGCGGGCGGCGCCGTGCCCGCCGCCGACCGGCTCTCGCCGGGACTGATCGAAGCCATGAGCCGTGACCTCGGTCTGGACGCCGACGAGGCCAGGGCCCGGATAGCGGACGAGTACCGGGCGGCGGCCGTCGCGGCGGCGCTGGAGAAGTCCCTCGGCGCGGACTTCGCCGGAGCCCGGCTGAGCGACGGGGCCGACGTCCTCGTCGTCGCCACCACCGACCGCGCCGACGTCGGCCGGATCACCGCCGCGGGAGCCCGCGCGGAGGTCGTCGGCCACAGCCTGGACCGCCTCGAAGCCGCCAAGGCGGCGCTGGACGCGGTGGCGCTCGAGAAGGCACCGAAGGACGTGCCGTCCTGGTACGTCGACGTCCGTACGAACCGCCTGGTCGTCAACGCCGGCCGTACGTCGGCGGCGGACAGCTTCCTGGCGGAGGCGGGGGTCTCCCGCGATCTCGTGCGGGTCGACCGCTCCACCGAACAGCCTCGTGCCTACGCGGATCTGCGCGGCGGCGACGCGTACTACATGAACGGCACGGGCCGCTGTTCCATCGGCTTCCCCGTCAAACGCGGTACGCAGAACGGATTCGTCACCGCAGGGCACTGCGGAACGCCGGGCGTCACCACCACCGGGGTCAACCAGCAGGCCCAGGGCTCCTTCCAGGGCTCCACCTTCCCCGGCCGTGACTACGCCTGGGTCGCCACCAACGCCAACTGGACGCCCCGCGCCCTGGTGAACGGATACGGGAACGGCGATGTGACCGTCGCCGGATCCACCCAGGCCGTGGTGGGCTCCTCGGTCTGCCGCTCCGGTTCCACGACGGGCTGGCACTGCGGCACGATCCAGCAGCACGGCAGCAGCGTCACCTACCCGGAGGGCACCATCTCCGGCGTGACCCGCACCAGTGTCTGCGCCGAACCGGGTGACTCCGGCGGCTCGTTCATCTCGGGCAGCCAGGCGCAGGGCGTCACCTCCGGCGGCTCCGGAAACTGCTCCCAGGGCGGTACGACGTACTACCAGCCGGTCAACCCGGCGCTCGCCGCCTACGGACTGACCCTCGTCACCAGTGGTACGCCGACCGACCCGCCCACCGATCCGACCGACCCGCCGACCGACCCGGGCGGAACCTGGGCCGCGGGATCGACGTACGCCGCCGGCGCGGTGGTGACGTACGGCGGAGCGAGCTACCGCTGTCTGCAGGGCCACCAGGCGCAGGCCGGCTGGCAGCCGCCGAACGTGCCCGCGCTCTGGCAGCGGATCTGACGGCCTCTCCGCGCACTAGGCACTCAGCCGAGGCTCACAAGACACACGCGTCCGAGGAAGCCCCCGTACACCGAGGAAGCAGCCATGACCGAGAGTTCATCCTCCGAGGCCGGCCCTCCCGGCCGCCCGATCAGCCGCAAGAACCTCCTGCGGGCCGCCGTCGCGGTGAGCGCCGTGCCCCTGATCGCGGGCGGGGGCATCGCCCTGGCCCGTGACACCGGTGCCGGCGGCGCTCCCCTGGCGCTTACGCCGGCCTGCGACGACGGGGACGATCCGACCCCCGAGCAGATGGAGGGGCCCTACTTCAAACCCGACTCCCCGCTCCGGACCAGCCTGGTGACGTCCGGCACCCCCGGCACTCCGCTCACGGTCAGCGGTTATGTGTTCGGCAGGGCCTGCACACCACTGACGGGAGTGCTCCTCGACTTCTGGCAGGCGGACGCCGGCGGGGCGTACGACATGAGCGGGTTCGCCTTCCGCGGGCACCAGTTCACCGACGCGAACGGGGCCTTCACGCTCACCACGGTGGTGGCGGGCCTGTATCCCGGGCGCACCCGGCACATCCATGTGAAGGCCCAGGCGCCGGGGCGCCCCGTGCTGACCACCCAGCTCTACTTCCCGGGTGAGCCGCGGAACGCCACCGACGCCCTCTACGACCCGGCGCTGCTGATGAACGTGCGCACCGCGGGGTCCGGGCGGCAGGGCACCTTCGACTTCGTGCTCGATGTCGCCCAGCAGCCGGACCCGACCGATCCGCCCACCGATCCGCCCACCGACCCGCCGACCGGTCCGCCCTGGGCGGCGGGAACCTCCTACCGGTCCGGTGACCGGGTGACCTACGACGGCGTCTCCTTCCGCTGTCTGCAGGCACACTCGGCCATCGCCGGGTGGGAACCGCCGCGGGTCCCCGCGCTGTGGGAGCGCGGGTAGACACACGGCAGCGGCCCGGGCCGGGACTCCATTCCCGGCCCGGGCTTCCGGCCTGTCGCCGTCCGGTGCGCTCCTTCAGGGGTGTCGCCGTGGCGCCGCTACTTCGCGTCCGAGTAGCGCTCGACGACCGCCGTGCTGAACGGGAACCGCACCGGTGTCTCCCCGAACGTGACCCGGCCGGCCAGCTCCCCTGCCTCGCGGATCGCCTCCACCACCGCGGGCGCCTCCCCGGCGGGGCAGTGCACGATCACCTCGTCGTGCTGGAAGAACACCAGCTCCGCCCGCATCCCCGCGGCGGTGAGCCTCTGCCGGAGCGCCGCAAGGAGCAGCAGCGCCCAGTCCGCCGCGCTTCCCTGCACCACGAAGTTGCGGGTGAAGCGGCCCCGCGCCCGGGCGTTCGGCGAGGCGTAGCCCGGGGTGAAGCCGTAGGTGCCGCTGCCCTCCCCGGCCGGCGGCTCCTCGCTCTCCTGCGGGATGCCGGCCTCCCCGTCCTCTCCCGCTCCGGCGGCGGGCGGGCTCGTGCGCCCCAGCCAGGTGCGGACGAGGCGGCCCTCCTCGCCGGCCTTCGCCGCGTCGTCGACGTAGGCGACGGCGTGCGGGAACCGCCGCCGCAGCGCCGCGAGGTTCTTCAGACCGTCGCCCGAGGTCTGCCCGTAGATCGCGCCCAGCAGCGCGATCTTGGCGTGGTCGCGGTCGCCGTGGAACGCCCGGTCGGACAGGGCCTTGTAGAGGTCGCCCTCGTGTCCGGCCACCTCCATCAGGCCCCGGTCGCGGGAGATCGCGGCCAGCACCCGGGGCTCCATCTGGTCGGCGTCCGCCACCACCAGCCGCCAGCCCTCGTCGGCGACGACCGCTTGGCGTATCACCTTGGGGATCTGCAGCGCCCCGCCGCCGTTGGTCGTCCAGCGCCCGCTGACCGTGCCTCCCGGCTGGTACTCGGGGCGGAAGCGGCCCTCGCGCACCCAGTCCTGGAGCCAGCTCCAGCCGTGGGCCGTCCAGACGCGGTACAGCTTCTTGTAGCGGATCAGCGGCTCCACCGCCGGATGGTCGAGCTCCTCCAGCTCCCACCGCCGGGTCGACCTGACCTTGATACCGGCCTGCGCGAACGCCTTCACGACATCGGCCGGCAGGTCGGGCCGCACCCGTCTGCCGAATGCGGCCGACACCTCCTCCGCGGCCTCGGCCAGTCACCGGGGCTCGCCGCCTCCCGCGTAGCGCTCGCCGAGCAGGTCGTCCAGCACCTCTCGGTGCACATCGGCGCGCCAGGGGAGCCCGGATCTGTTCATCTCGGCGGCGACCAGCATGCCCGCGGACTCGGCGGCCGTGAGCAGCCGCATCCTCCCGGGGTGCTCCGTCGTCTCATGACGGCGCAGCTGCTCGGCGTAGACCTCGAGCAGCGCTTCGAAGGGCAGATCGGTGCCGGAACGCGGCTCGAAGAGGGAGGACTGGGAGCCGGGCTCCGCCGAGCGGGGCGGCGGATCGGGCGGCACCGGCGCACGGCGCAGCCGGGCCCAGGCCGCCGCCGCGGAGCGGGGCTCCCCGAGCCGTCCCTCGTGGCCGAGCAGCAGCAGCTCGGCGCACTCGATGTCGTAGCACCGCTCGACCCGCACGCCCGCGGCGAGCAGCCGGGGGTAGATGCCGGCGGTCGAGCGCCAGACCCAGCGGGTCACCTCGGGCCGGGAGCGGACGGACTCGACGAGGTCGGGCTCGGCCAGGACGGGACCGGCGGGCAGGCCGTCGCGCGTCAGCGGCGCGAGGAGTGCGCCGCCTCCTTCCGCGGTGGCCAGAGCCCAACGTTCGGTCATGGGCCGAGTCTCGCACCCGGCACTGACAGCGGGCCCGGCTCACCGGGCGGGCGCGCCGCCCCGGCTCACCGGGCGGGCGCGCCCGACGGACGCGAGGATCGGAGTGAGGTGCGCGCGGCGCGCTCCGGGACCACGGCAGGCGGCGGAGGAGACGGTGATGGAAGCGATCGTGTACGAGGAGTTCGGCGGGTCCGAGGTCCTGCGTCCGGCCCGGGTCGAGGACGTCCACGCCGGGCCCGGGCAGATCCGGGTGGCGGTCAGGGCCGCCGGGGTCAATCCGATCGACTACAAGATCCGCAACGGCTGGATGGAGGCCGCGTTCCCCACCCCGCTGCCCGCCACACCCGGCAGCGAGTTCGCCGGAGTCGTCGACGAGACCGGCGACGGTGTCACGGAGTTCGCCGTCGACGACGAGGTCCTCGGCCGCAGCACGACCGGCGCGTACGCGGAGTACGTCCTCGCCGACGTGGGATCCGTCGCGCCCAAGCCCGAGGGGCTGGGATGGGCGGAGGCGGCGGCGCTGCCCGTGGCGACCGCGACCGCCGCCCGGGTGCTCGACGAGCTCACGGTGGCCGCGGGCGAGACCCTGCTGGTGCACGGGGCGTCCGGTGCGGTCGGTTCCGCCGCCGTCCAGATGGCCGCCGCCCGGGGGGCCACGGTCATCGGGACCGCCTCACCGGCCAACCACGACTATCTGCGGGTGCTCGGCGCGGTTCCGGTGGCGTACGGGGACGGCCTGGTGGACCGGGTACGGGAGGCCGCGCCGCAGGGCGTGGACGCCGTGTTCGACGTGGCGGGCAGGGGCGCGCTGGCGGACTCGGTCGAGCTGCGCGGCGGTACGGCCGACCGGATCGCCACCATCGCCGACCCGGACGCGGCCCGTTACGGGGTGGCGTTCTCGGCGGGCGGCGGAAGCGGTCCGGACGAGGGCAGGCGGCTCGCGGAGTACGCGGAGGCGGCGGCGGTCGGCGCTCTGCGGATCCCCGTCGGGCAGACCTTCGCGCTCGGTGACGCGGCGAGGGCCCAGGAACTGAGCGAGGCCGGACACGTGCGGGGCAAGCTCGTCCTGCTTCCCGGGGAACACTGAGCGCCCGGCCGCGCGAGGGACAGCCCTTACGCTGGCACGATGGAATCGGTGATCGACCGGGCGTGTGCCGCGGCCCTGTACGCGGACGACGACGCGGGCCTGGACACCGGCGCCTCCCTCCTCGCCGCGGACCCGTCCGCCGACGAGGAGCTGCACCGACGCGGCCAGGAGTTCGTCCGGCGCGCCTGGACGCGCGGCTGGCAGCCCGCCGACGTCCTGCGGACCGTCCGCCGGGAGCTGGACGAGGACGGCGCCGCGCTCGCCTCCGCCCTGATCACGGGGGAGACCGCGGCCTACGCGCGGCTGCCCCCGCGCTGGGCGGACCAGCTCGCCGCCATGCCCGCCCCGGCGCCGCGCAACCGGCCCGACCGCTTCACGTACGCCTCCGCACTCCTGGAGCTGTACCGCCTGCTGCTGCGGCTCCCCGTCATCGAGCCGGTCGGGCCGGTGCCCGGCACGGCCGCCGACGCTCCGCACCGTCCGCCGGCCCACGGTGAACCCCGCATGCTCACCAGGATCCGGGCGCTGCTCGCCAAGGCGGAGGCGACCGGTTTCCCGGAGGAGGCCGAGGCGCTCACCACCAAGGCGCAGGAGCTGATGGCCCGGCACAGCATCGACGAGGCGCTCCTCGCCGCGCGTACGCACAGTGCCGACACCCCGGGGGCCGTCCGGATCGGGGTCGACCCCCCGTACGAGAGCGCCAAGGCCGTCCTGCTCGACTCCGTCGCCTCGGCGAACCGCTGCCGTGCCGTCTGGAACAGCGATCTCGGTTTCACCACGGTCGTGGGCTTCGAGCCGGACCTGGAGGCCGTGGAACTGCTCTTCACCTCCCTGCTGGTGCAGGGCACGGCGGCGATGACGAAGGCGGAGGCCGGGCAGCGGGCCGGCGGGCGCAAGCGGACCAAAACGTTCCGGCAGTCCTTCCTGATGGCGTACGCCCAGCGCCTGGGCAGCCGGCTCACGGCGGACACCGAGCGGGTCACCGCCGCGGCCGGCTCGGAGGCCGGCGCGGAAGGCCGCGACGGTGACGCCGGTGCCCTGCTGCCGGTCCTGGCGGCCCGGGACGTCGCCGTGACCGACACGGCGGAGCAGATGTTCCCGAGGACCACCACCACCCGGCTGCGCGGGGCGACCGACGCGGAGGGCTGGAACCACGGCACGGCCGCGGCCGACCGGGCCCGGATGGGCGGAGGAGGGCCGGAAATCCGCCGTTAGGCCGACGGAGCGGCACAAGTCGGGGTTGTCCGTCATCCGGCTAGTCTCGGTCCATGAGCTGGCTCCGGGCGCTGAAGGAGACCGCCCGCTCGGGGCTGACGATCGAGCGGCGGCGTCTCGAACCGCTCATCGCGTTGCGCGGCGCCGCGGGCCTCGCGCTCGTCGTCGGGGTGAGCCTGGTGCTCTTCGGCCCGGTGATCGCCGCCGGCTCCGCGTTCGGCGCGTACCAGGCGGCCATCGCCACCTTCCAGCGCAGCTGGCGCCCCCGGCCCGTGCTCGCGCTGGTCTCCGGAGCCAGTCTGGCCGTGTCGACGTTCGTCGGCTACGTCACCGTCTCCCACACCCTGCTGTTCCTGGCCCTGCTGGTCCTCTGGACGTTCACCGCCGGGCTGGCCTGGGCCGCGGGCCCGACGGGCGGCATCATCGCGGGCTCCAACGTCGCGATCATGCTGGTCACGATCACCCTGCCCACCTCCGTCGCCGACGCCGCCGCCCACGCGGCGATGATGGCGTTCGGGGGGCTCGTCCAGGCGGCACTGATCGTGCTGTTCCCGGTCCGCAGATGGGGGGCCCAGCGCGACGCGCTCGCCGACGCCCTGGCGGGTGAGGCCGACTACGCCCGCAGGCTGCGGCACGACCCGGTGGCGCCCTTCGACCCCGTGCCGCTGATGACCGCGCGCAACGCCGCCGCCGTCACCCCCCGCCAGGCCCGGCGCCGTCCCGCCGACCTGCACGGCGCGCGCGGGGTCGCCGAACGGCTGCGGCCGGTCCTCGCCTCGCTGGCGGACCCCGCCCTGGGAGTCCCGGCCGAGGGACCCGAACGCTACTGGGCACGGGAGATCCTCGGCGCCGCCGGCTCCCTGCTCGACTCCGCCGCCCGGGCGGTACGCACAGGCGACCCGGTGCGGCTGGACGAGACGGCGCTCTCGGTGCTGAAGTCCCCCGACACCGAGGTGATCCTCACGGGTCCGCCCCGCAGGGCCGCCGACCGGCTCACGTCGCTGCTCGCCGACGTCATCGAGATCGCCGAGGGGACCGGCACGGACGACAGGACGCCCGGCGAGCCCCTCGTCTCGCACCGGCGCCGGCCCACTCTGCTGAAGCTGATCCCCGTCGTCCTCAGCTCCATGCGCCGCGAACTGCGCCGGGGTTCGACGATCCTGCGCCACGCGGAACGGGTCTCGGCGGTGACCGCGGCGGGCTACGTCATCGGGCTGGCGCTGCCGTTCGGACACGGTTACTGGGCGCCCATGACCGCCGTGATGGTGATGCGCCCCGAGTTCACCCATACGTACTCGCGGTCCGTGGGCCGCTTCATGGGCACCGTGCTCGGCGTCGCCGTCGCCACCGGCATCGTGCAGGTCGCGCACCCGAACGCGGAGCTCTCCGCCGTGCTCGCCGTCGTCTGTGCCGCGCTGATGTACCTGCTGATGCGCACCGGATACGCGGTCGGCCAGGTCTGTGCCTCCGCCTATGTCGTCTTCCTGCTCGGGATGGCGGGCGACGACTGGTCCCAGACGGTGCCCGAGCGGGTCGTGCTGACCCTCCTGGGCGGTCTGCTCGCGATGGTGGCGTACGCCGTCTACCCGGCCTGGGAGACCCCGCGGCTGCGCGACCGGCTCGCCGCCTGGGTGATCACGGACGGGCGTTACGCGGCCACGGTCCTCGACCGGTACGCCGATCCCGCGTCCAGGACCCTGGAGGAGGTGCGCACCGCCCTCCTCACCACCCGGGAGGCCCGCGTCGCCTGGCAGGAGGCGCTGGAGACGGCCCAGCACGAACCCGTACGCCACCGGGGCATCTCCCGGACCTCCGCCGCGGACGCCCAGGACGCGCTCGCCCAGTTCGGCCGCGTCGCGATGCTCATGGAGGCCCATCTGCCCGCCGCCTCCGCCACCCCCGTACCCGAGGCCGCCGGGCTGGCCGACGCGCTGCGCCGGGCCACCGAGGAGGGCGCGAAGGCGGTGCGGGAGCGCCGCGTCCCGGACTGGGCTCCGGTCAAGGAGGCGCTGGCGCGCCGCGACGCCGCCGAGGGGGCGCCGCCCGATTCCTTCGTACGCAACGGGGCGACCCTGCTGCTCCGCGCCCTGGAGGACTTCTCGCGGGCACTGGAGATCAGCAGCGGACGGGCCTGAGGCGGGGGCGTTAGCGAGCGGGGACCTCCGGCAGGCCCGTGGGCAGCTCCGGTGTCCGGGGCCTTGTCACCGGCGGGATCGTCACCGCCGCGGGCGGTCAGGCCGAACACGACGAGGAGACCGGCGGCGGCAAGAGCGACGGAGCGCGGAAACCTGTCCATATGGGAGTTCCCCCTCGTGGATTCACTGCCGAAAGGCCGCGCCGAGCTACCAGGGGAGAAGAGAACAACTCCGGGAAACGGGAGCCGAATTGGCGTGCCGTTCGTCTGTTCCTCATAGAGGCGGGGGCGGGTGAACGGACGGACGGGCGGATCGGGGCGAAACTGTAATCGCGCGCGCACCCGGCGTGCACGTGCATCTGCTCATGCATTGGCATATGAACACAGCTATGATCCGAGCTAGTTGACACTTGCACCTTGCAACTCGGGGAGCGTCCTGTGCACCACGTGTACAACGGCATGGCGGCCACAGAGCTTCGCGGGGTCGTCTGGCAGAAGAGCAGACACAGCAACTCCCAGGGATCATGCGTGGAGTTCGCGAAACTGCCCGGCGGAAATGTGGCGATGCGGAACTCGCGTCACCCCGACGGGCCCGCGCTGGTCTATACGCCGGCGGAGATCGAGGCGCTGCTGCTGGGCGTCAAGGACGGGGAGTTCGACCACCTGACCGCGGGCGGCTGAACGCACGGAACACCGCAGTTGGGCGTACGGCGGCGCGATCGGGGAACGCCGCGAGCCGCGGCCCGGGCGCACGCCGGTACGCCCCGGGGCGCGCCGTACTACAGGCTGTCGGGGAACGCGTCGACCGGGACGGGGCGCTCCGCCGTCGTGTGGTCCGTCAGCCGGAACAGGGCCCAGACCACCTTTCCGAACCTTCCCTCGGGCGCGGTGTCGCCGACCGGTACGGGGGAGGGGTGCCAGCCCCAGCAGTCGCTGAACGACTCGACGAGGAACAGGCCCCGGCCGGACTCGGCCGAATCAGGCGCCTCGCCCGCGACCGGCCCCTTCTCGCTGGGATCGCGCACCGCGCACACCAGGCGCGAGGACCAGCGCATCAGATGCAGCCGTACGGAGGAGTCCTGCCGCTCCCGCGCCGTGTCGGCCGGAAGGGCGTGCCGCAGCGCGTTGGTGACCAGCTCGGACACGACCAGGGCGACATCGTCGAACCGTTCGCCCAGATCCCAGGAGTTCAGCGTCGTACGGGTGAACCTCCGCGCACCGCCCACCGCTTCGTACCGGGCCGGAAGCGTGCAGGAGGCCGAGCCCGCGACCGCTGAGGGGTCGATGGGCGGAAGCCCCTGCCGTAACGGCTCGAGCATCGTCGATCCATTCGTCCCCATGCGAGGCACTCCCGGGATTCGCGGCTGTAGCGGCACTGCTTCTAGCGGGCACTGCGGGTACAGCGGCACAACACGAACGAGCATGCAGGTGCGCGGGGACCATGGTTCCGAATGCGCACGGCAGATGCAAGGGCAGATGCACGTGCACGCGCGTGCTCTGCCCGATAGCGTACCGGTTCGAGTCATTTCTTCCGCTTCACAGTTTTGAAGCTTTCAGAAAGTCTTGCTATTTCTGTAATCGAATGAGTACGGGCTGAAGCGTTTTGGTGGCAGAATCCGCCTCCGGGGTTCGGGGGGACCCCGAAGTACGGGAAGCGATGGGGAGGGCTGGGAAGCCGGTGTCGGCAGGCGAGTCGAGTGGTTCTGTGGTGCGGCGCATCCTCCTGGGCTCACAGCTCAGGCGCCTGCGCGAGTCGCGGGGCATCACCCGTGAGGCGGCCGGCTACTCCATCCGTGCCTCCGAATCGAAGATCAGCCGCATGGAGTTGGGACGGGTGAGCTTCAAGGCCAGGGACGTCGAGGACCTGCTCACGCTCTACGGAGTCACGGACGAGGCGGAGCGGGACTCGCTCCTCGGTCTGGCCCGTGAGGCCAACGTGGCGGGCTGGTGGCACAGTTACGGCGATGTGCTGCCCGGCTGGTTCCAGACGTATATCGGACTGGAAGGGGCGGCCTCGCTCATCCGGATCTACGAAGTCCAGTTCGTCCACGGGCTGTTGCAGACCGAGGCGTACGCCCATGCCGTCGTCGCGCGTGGCATGCCCGGCGCCCCGGCCGCCGAGATCGACCGCAGGGTCGCGCTGCGCCTGGCGCGGCAGAAGGCGCTGGTCTCCGAGCGCGCCCCGCGCTTCCACGCCGTGCTCGACGAGGCGGCGCTGCGTCGTCCGTACGGCGGGCGTGAGGTGATGCGTGCGCAATTGCGGCATCTGATCGATATGTCGGAGCAGCCGAATATCACTCTCCAGGTGATGCCCTTCAGCTTCGGCGGCCACGCCGGTGAGAGCGGGGCATTCACGATGCTGCGTTTCCCGGAATCCGATCTGTCGGACATCGTCTATCTGGAGCAGCTGACAAGTGCGCTCTATCTGGACAAGGCCGAAGAAGTCGCCCAGTACGAAAAGGCCATGGTCCGGCTCCACGAGGACAGTCCGGGCCCCGAGGAGAGCCGGGATCTTCTCCGGGGACTCCTTCAACTGACGTGATTCGACAGTACGATGAGTGACCGACAGGAGTCTGCGCCTGCAGTAAGGGATTGCATGTCCTTCCCCAGTGAACTGGCCCGCCAGTACATCGACGGCGAGTGGCTGACCGGCAACGGTGCGTGGGACATCATTGATTTCAATCCTTACAACGGCGAGAAACTCTGCTCCGTCACCGTGGCCACCGCGGCGGAAGTCGACCTTGCTTACCGGGCCGCCGAACGCGCGCAGCGGGAATGGGCGGTGGCCGGCGCTTATGCGCGGCGGGCGGTTCTGGAGAACGCCGTACGGCTCGTCGGGGAGCGCTGCGACGAAATCACCGAGCTGATCATCGATGAGCTCGGCGGCACCCGGGCGAGGGCCGAATTCGAGGTGCGGACCGCTCAGGAGTTCCTGCGCGAGGCGGCGGGACAGGCGATGCGCCCGTCGGCCCAGCTGCTGCCCTCGGTCACCGACGGCAAGGAGAACCGGGTCTACCGGCTGCCCGTCGGGGTCATCGGTGTGATCAGCGCCTTCAATTTCCCTTTCCTGGTGACGATGAAGACCGTCGCCCCCGCGCTCGCGCTCGGCAACGCGGTCGTGGTGAAGCCCCATCAGAACGCCCCGATCGCCGGCGGGAGCATGGTCGCGCGGATCTTCGAGGACGCGGGGCTTCCCCCGGGGCTCCTCAACGTCCTGATCACCGACAGCGCCGAGATCGGCGACGCCTTCATCCAGCACCCCGTGCCCAAGGTGATCGCGTTCAGCGGCTCGGACCGGGTCGGCCGTCACGTCGCCGCCGTCGCCGCCGGGCTGTTCAAGCGGACCATCCTCGAACTGAGCGGCAACAGCGCCCTGGTCGTGCTGGAGGACGCCGACCTCGACCACGCGGTCCGGGCGGCCGTCTACAGCCGCTTCCTGTTCCAGGGGCAGGTCAGCATGGCCGCCAACCGCATCCTGGTGGACCGGTCCGTGGAGGAGGAGTTCACCGGGCGGTTCACGGCCGCGGTGTCCGGCCTCGTCTCAGGGGATCCGCGCGACCCCGGCACCCGCATCGGGCCGGTCGTCGACGCGTTCCAGGCCGAGGCGCTGACCGCGCTGGTCGACGGGGCGGTCGAGGCCGGTGCCACCGCGCTCGTGCGGGGTCGCACGCGCGGCAACCTCGTGGAGCCGACCGTACTGACCGGGCTGCCGGAGGGGTCGCCGCTGCTGGAGCAGGAGATCTTCGGCCCCGTGGCGCTGCTGGTGCCGTTCGACGGCGAGGACGACGCCGTCCGCATCGTCAACGACAGCCCCTACGGGCTGAGCGGCGCCGTCCACACGGCCGACGCGGAGCGCGGGGTGCGCTTCGCCCGGCGCATCAGAGGCGGGATGTTCCATGTGAACGGCGCGACCGTGCAGGACGATCCGGCGGTCGCGTTCGGGGGCGAGAAGAGGTCCGGCATGGGGCGGCTGAACGGCGAGGCCGCCGTGGAGGCGTTCACCACCCGTAAGTGGATCTCGGTGCAGCACGGGCGAACGGTCTTTCCTTTCTGACCCCTCTCCGACGCGCGGACCGAGGACAGGGTCCGGCCTGAGGGGCCCGAAGAGGAGGGCTACCCTGGTCAAAGTTGACTACAAAGGGTGAGTGGTATGTCGGCGATCCGCCTCCTGGTCCTGGGTGCCGTGCGCCAGCACGGCCGCGCGCACGGCTATCAGGTGCGCAACGACCTGGAGTACTGGGGTGCCCACGAGTGGTCCAACGCCAAGCCCGGGTCGATCTACCACGCACTCAAGCAGATGGCGAAGCAGGGACTGCTCCTCGCCCACGAGGTCGCCCCGTCCACGGCCGGCGGCCCGCCCCGCACCGAGTACGAGGTCACCGACGCGGGCACCCAGGAGTACTTCACGCTGCTGAGGGCCTCGCTGACGTCGTACGACCAGAGCGTGGACGTGCTCTCTGCCGGGATCGGCTTCATCGTCGACCTGGAGCGGGCCGAGGCGCTGGAACTGCTGAGCAGGCGCGTCGCCGCCATCGAGGGCTGGCGGGCCGCGGTCACGGAGCATTACACGCCGGAGGGCGGCCCGGAGTCGCTCGGCCACATCGGCGAGATCATGAACATGTGGGTGCACTCGGCGGACGCGGGGGCCGAGTGGACCCGTGGCCTGATCGCACGGATCGAGGCGGGGGCGTACACCTTCGCGGGTGAGGGTGTGCCCTTCGTCGGGGTGCTTGCCGAAGGGCAGGAGAACCCCTACGCCACAGGTGTCGCAGACCCTGGGGATTCTCACTGATCAAGTTTGACGAATCGCTTCGGCGGGCTTATCTTCGCCTTGCTAGTCAAGTTTGACTACATGGAGTGGAGGGGTGGTGGGCACCGTGAGCGACGCCATCGTCGTCGAAGGAGTGCACAAACGGTACGGAGGCAAGCGCGCCCTGGACGGCCTCGACCTCGCCGTCCGCCGCGGAACGGTCCACGGGGTGCTCGGCCCCAACGGGGCGGGCAAGACCACAGCCGTACGTGTGCTCACGACCCTGCTGCGGCACGACGAGGGCCGGGCGGAGGTGGCGGGGTTCGACGTCCGGTCCGAAGCGGCCGAGGTCAGGAGGCGGATCGGGCTGCTCGGTCAGCACGCGGCGGTCGACGAGGAGCTCGGCGGCCGGCAGAACCTGGAGATGTTCGGCCGGCTGTACCACCTGGGCGCCCGCCGCGCCGGACTGAGGGCCGACGAACTGCTGGAGCGGTTCGGGCTCGCGGACACCGGGCGCAAGGCCGTCAAGCAGTACAGCGGCGGCATGCGGCGCCGTCTCGACCTGGCCGCGTCCCTGATCACCGACCCGGAGGTGCTCTTCCTGGACGAGCCGACGACCGGACTCGACCCGCGGGGACGGGCCGAGGTGTGGAGCGCCGTGCGGTCGCTGACCGCGGGCGGCACCACCGTCCTGCTGACCACGCAGTACCTGGAGGAGGCGGACCAGCTGGCCGACCGGATCTCTGTGATCGACGACGGCAGGGTCGTCGCGGAGGGCACGGCCGACGGGCTGAAGTCGATGGTCGGCGGTGACCGCGTCGACGTCGTCGTCCGCGACGCGGACCGGCTGGCCGAGGCGGCCGCGCTGCTCGGCGAGGGGGTGACCGTCGACGAGGACCGGCGGCGGCTCGGCGCGCCCGCCCCGGACCGCATGCGGGCCCTGGCCCGGACCGTGCGGGCGCTCGAGGAGGCGGGCATCGAGGCGGAGGACATCGCGGTGCGCCGGCCCACGCTGGACGAGGTCTTCCTCTCCCTCACCGGCGCCCGCGGCGAGACCCGCGCACCCATGGACACGGAGGTGGCCGCATGAGTACGACGACGGCGGGACCGGGGCGCATCGGCTGGGCCCTGGCCGACTCCTGGACGATGACACGGCGCGAACTGGCGCACTGGGCGCGGCAGCCGGTCCAGCTGGCCGTCGGTCTGGTCTTCCCGGTGATGCTGCTCCTGATGTTCAACTACCTGGTCGGCGGCGGGAGCGGGGTCGACGGGGACAACACCGAATTCCTGGTGCCCGGCATGCTCGCGCTCACCATGGCCTTCGGCCTGGAAGGCACGATGCTCGCGGTCACCCAGGACCTGAACAAAGGCGTCATCGACCGGTTCCGTTCCATGCCGATGGTCTCGGGCGCGGTCCTGGTCGGGCGGAGCGCCGCCGACATGCTCCAGTCGGTGGCCGCGCTCGCCGTGATGACCGGAGTCGGGTACGCCCTCGGCTGGCGCTGGCACAACGGCACGGCCGCCGCGCTGGCCGCGCTGGGGCTGCTGCTCCTGCTGCGGTTCGCGATGCTGTGGATCGGCATCCAGCTCGCGATGGTGGCGGGCAGGCCGGAGATGGTGCAGGCCGTGCAGATCCTGGTCTGGCCGGTGGGCTTCCTCTCCAACGTCTTCGCCTCGCCGGAGTCGATGCCGGGCTGGCTGGGCGCGGCCGTCGAGTGGAACCCGATGTCGGCCACGGCGACAGCGGTGCGCGGCCTGTTCGGCAACCCGGGCGGCGCGTCCGGCTCCTGGGCCGCCGAACACGCCGAACTCCTCGCGGTGCTGTGGCCGGTGGCGCTGATCGCGGTGTTCTTCCCCCTGGCGGTAGGGAGGTTCGCGCGGCTCAGCCGCTGACCGTCACTAGTGGTGGAAGGCGGTCTGCACTCCCGGGGGGCGGTGCAACGGGTGGGGCTGGGCGCGCAGTTCGGGCAGGAGTCCGCGCAGGTCGTCCAGCAGCAGCTCCGCGAGGTCCGAGGAGAAGCCGTTGCGGCAGACCACACGCAGCACGGAGAGGTCCTGGCGGTTGGCGGGGAAGGTGTAGGCGGGCACCAGCCAGCCGCGCTCCCGCAGCCGCCTGGACACGTCGAAGACGTCGTACGCCTTCACCTCGGGCTTCGTCGTCACGGCGAACACCGGGAGTTCGTCGCCCCGGGTCAGAAGCCGGAAGTCGTCCAGGGACTCGAACTCACCGGCGAGCCGCTCCGCGATGTCCCGGGACGCCTGCTGGACGGCCCGGTAACCCTCCCGGCCCAGCCGCAGGAACGTGTAGTACTGCGCGACCACCTGTGCGCCGGGCCGGGAGAAGTTCAGCGCGAAGGTCGGCATGTCGCCGCCCAGGTAGTTGACCCGGAAGACCAGCTCCTCGGGCAGCTCCGACGGTGAACGCCACAGCGCCCAGCCCACGCCCGGGTAGACCAGGCCGTACTTGTGACCCGAGGTGTTGATCGAGGACACCCTGGGGAGCCGGAAGTCCCACACCAGGTCCGGGTCGAGGAACGGCGCCACCATCGCCCCGGACGCCCCGTCCACATGGACCGGGATGTCGAGTCCCGTGCGCTCCTGGAGGTCGTCCAGCGCCGCGCACAGCTCCGCGATCGGCTCGTACGAACCGTCGAAGGTGGAGCCGAGGATCCCGACCACGCCGATGGTGTTCTCGTCGCACAGCTCGGCGGCCGCCTGCGGGTCCAGATGGAAGCGCTCACCGTCCATCGGGACCTGGCGGGGCTCCACCTCCCAGAACGTGCAGAACTTCTCCCAGCAGACCTGCACGTTGACGCCCATCACCAGATTGGGCCGGGCGGACGCCGGATAGCGGTCGGAGTTCCTGGCGGACCAGCGGCGCTTCAGCGCCATCCCCGCCAGCATGCAGGCCTCGCTGGAGCCCGTGGTCGAGCAGCCCACCGTGGCCGCCGGGTCGGGGGCGTTCCAGAGGTCGGCGAGCATCGCCACGCATCGCCGCTCCAGCTCGGCGGTGCGCGGGTACTCGTCCTTGTCGATCATGTTCTTGTCCCGGCACTCGCCCATCAGCACACCGGCCTGGGGCTCCATCCAGGTGGTGACGAAGGTCGCGAGATTGAGCCGGGAGTTCCCGTCGAGCATCAGCTCGTCGTGGACGAGCCGGTAGGCCGTCGACGGCGGCAGCGGGCCGTCCGGGAGGCGGTGCGTCGGCGGTGCCGCGACCATCGGAGCGGTCGGGTCGGCCTCTCCGAAGAACGGGTTGAGGGCGAGTCTGCGGTGCTCGTCGGACGGAGCGGCCCCGCCGTGCGAACCCTTGTGGAGCGGCATGGTCGGACTCCTCAGTTCTCGGCCGCGAGTCCGGCCTTGATGGCCCGGGTGAATTTCACGACGCGCTCGGTCTGGACCCGAGCGGCGGTCAGGGTCTGCTCGGCGACCGGGATGTCGCCCTGCCCGGAGACATGGGAGGTGCCGTACGGATTGCCGTCCACGAATTTGGTGGCGTCCGTGTAGCCGGGCGGGACCAGGATGCCGCCGAAGTGGTACACGGTGTTGTACAGCGCCAGCAGGGTGGACTCCTGGCCGCCGTGCGTGGTGCTGCTGGCGGTGAAACCGCTGTAGACCTTGTCGGCCAGCTGCCCGGCCTGCCAGAGACCGCCCAGCGTGTCGAGGAACTGCTTGAGCTGGGCGGTGACGTTGCCGTACCTGGTGGGCGTACCGAGGATCACCGCGTCCGCCCAGACCATGTCGTCCGGCGAGACCTCGGCGATCGCGGCGGTCGCCTTCGCGTGCTCGGCCCAGACCGGGTTGGAGTTGACGGCCGCCTGGGGGGCCAGCTCGGCCGCCTTGCGCAGCCGTACCTGTGCGCCGGCGTTCTCGGCGTCCTGCGCGATGGCCTTGGCGATCGTGGAGACGGTGCCGGTGGAGGAGTAGTAGACGACCGCGACGTTGACGGGCGTGGGCATGCGGGCCTCCGGGAGAGGGAAGGGGAGCGGGGCCGGTCAGGACCTGCTGATCACGGCCGCCGTGCCGTAGGCGCAGACCTCGGTGCCCACGTCCGCCGCCTCGCTCACGTCGAAGCGCATCATCAGCACCGCGTTCGCGCCACGCGCCCTGGCCTGGTCGACGAGCCGCTCCATCGCCTGGTTGCGGGTCTCGACGAGCGTCTTGGTCAGCCCCTTCAGTTCGCCGCCGATCATCGACTTCAGACCGGCGCCGATCTGGCTGCCCAGGTGGCGGGAGCGGACCGTGAGCCCGAACACCTCGCCGATGACCTGCGTCACCTGATGTCCGGGTACGTCGTTCGTGGTGACGACCAGGACGTCCGCCTGGGGTGTCTGTCCGCCGCCGTAGTCCTCGATGCTCATGCTGTGGCACCTCCTGCGGAAAGCTTTGCCCCGGTTCGTTCCGCGCGCATCCTTGCTTACGCCAGTGGAACCCAGGCGTCCGCCACAGCGTTGATAGCTTGGGGCGGCCACGCAGCCGCGCACATCGACCAACCCTGGAGCCCGGACCCTTGAATACGCTTGCGCTCGGCCCGAGCTGGCTGGACCCGGATTATCTGCTCAACACCTTCGGGCTGCCCGGCCTCCTGCTGATCGTGTTCGCCGAGTCCGGGCTGCTGATCGGCTTCTTCCTTCCCGGCGACTCCCTGCTGTTCACCACGGGTCTGCTGGTCACGACGGGTGACCTGAAGTACCCCCTGTGGCTGGTCTGCCTCCTGATCGCCCTGGCGGCGATCATCGGTGACCAGGTCGGCTATCTCTTCGGACGCAAGGTGGGGCCGGCGCTGTTCAAGCGCCCGGACTCCCGCCTCTTCAAGCAGGAGAACGTCGAGAAGGCCCACGACTTCTTCGAGAAGTACGGCCCGAAGTCGCTGGTGCTGGCCCGCTTCGTGCCCGTCGTCCGGACCTTCACGCCGATCATCGCCGGTGTGAGCCGGATGGACTACCGCTCGTTCATCACGTTCAACATCATCGGCGGCGTGCTCTGGGGCGTCGGCGTGACGCTGCTCGGCGCGGTCCTCGGCAAGATCGATTTCGTGCACGAGAACATCGAGATGATCCTCATCCTGATCGTGCTGATCTCCGTGGTGCCGATCGCGATCGAGTTCCTGCGGGCGCGCAGCAAGTCGAAGAAGGAAGCCGCGGCGCGCGGCGGGGACGACGAAGGCCCCTCGGACGGCGGGCCCGCGGCCGGCCCCCACGCCGGAGCGGACGACGAAGGCCAGGGCCCAGCCGCCTACCGGTACACCGGCGACCAGCCGGCCCCGTACGGCAGCGGCCAGGGCGCGCAGTACGGCAGCGGTCAGTACGGCGGCCGGGGCGCCCAGTACGGCGGCGGTCAGTACGGCACGCAGCAGGGCGGCAACGGCCAGTACGGCGGCCAGGAGGCTCCGTACGGCGCGCAGTACGGCACGCAGCAGGGCGGCGGCGGTCAGTACGGCGGCGCGCAGGCGGGTCAGTACGGCGACGCGCAGGCGGGTCAGTACGGTGACGCGCAGGCGGGTCAGTACGGCGACGCGCAGGGGCAGTACGGCACGGACCAGGGCGGCCAGTACGGCGGGCAGTACAACGGCGGCCAGGGCGGTCAGTACGGCGGCCCGTACGGAGCCGGTCAGTACGGCGACGGCCAGGCCGGTCAGTACGGCGACGGCAGCCAGGCTGGTCAGTACGACAACGGCCAGGCCGGCCAGTACGGCGACGACGGCAGCCAGGCCGGCCAGTACGACAACGGCCAGGCCGGCCAGTACGGCAGCCCCCAGGCCACCCCGTACAACGGCGGCGGGTACGACGGCGGGTACGACGGCGGGTACGACGGGCAGCAGCCCGGCCCGTACGCCGACGGCGGACCCTACGGTGAGCGCCCCGCGGCCGGCCCGGGCGACAGCCAGGAGGACGACCCGGGTCAGTACGGGTGGCAGAACAGGCGCTGACCTCCCCCGAGCGCACCGACGGCGCCCCGGTCCCCCTGAGGGGGCCGGGGCGCCGTGCGTGGGTCAGAAGCCGCGGGTCCGCTTGGCCGCCCGGCGGGTCGCACCCTCGACCGCGCCCGGCACCCGCATGAAGAGCCGGGAGATCTCGCTTCCCAGGTTGACCCCGATGGCGATCGCCAGCGCCGTGGCGACCGCCGTGGAGAGCGAGGCGAGACCGGTGTCCACCTCGTTCTGAGCGACGCCCAGCAGACCGAAGTAGGTCGCCGAACCGGGCAGCAGCGGGCCGATCGCGGCCGTGATGTAGGGCAGCGACGAGCTGTAGTGGTAGCGCGAGAACAGCTGGCCGAACAGCCCCACCAGGCCGGCCGCCACCGCCGTGGCAGCCACCGGCGAGATACCGCCCTCGCGGGCCATCGCCCCGTAGATGACCCAGGCCACGCCCCCGTTGAGGGTCACCGCCAGCACCGTGGAACGCTCCTGCTGGAGCAGGATGGCGAACGCCAGCGTCAGGGTCATCGAGACCAGGATCTGGAGCACCGGCCGGTCGTTGGCCACGAACCGGGCCTCAGGGTTGAGCTCGGCACCGAGCTGGACGCCCAGGTAGAGCATCAGCAGCACGCCCGCCACGATGCCGATGAAGAAGTACATGACCTCCAGGAGCCGGGCTCCCGCGGTGATGTAGTAGCCGGTCAGGCCGTCCTGCACCCCGGCGACGAGAGCCCTTCCGGGCAGCAGTGCGAACAGTCCACCGGTGATCACCGCGGAGGGCCGCACATCCGTCGAATGGGTGAGGGTCAGAGCGATGCCCATCGCCGCGGGGGGCATGGCCGCCACCGTGAACTGGTAGAACTCCGGCAGCCCGCGCCCGGCGCAGAGCCAGGCCAGCCGGTCGCCGAGCATCGCGCCCGCCGCCGCCACGATGAAGACCAGCACACCACCGCCGACCAGCACCGATGCCGAGCCGGCGAGCAGACCCGCGGCGGCCGTCAGCACCCAGCCCGGGTACGGGTGGCGGTTACGGCGGATCTCGGCGAGGCGCCGGTAGGCCTCCTCCAGCGAGACCTCGACGTGCTCCGCCGTGGTGATGTCGTCGATCAGCCGGAACACGGCCGCGAGCCGGGTGTAGTCGGTGCCCCGGCGCCGCACGGTGCGGCTGGCCGTCACCGGGTCGTCCACCAGTGACGGCTGGTACGAGATGGACAGCAGCGTGAAGGTGACCGTCGGCTCGCTGCGGTCGAGACCGTAGGACCGCGTCACGGCGAACATCGCGGCCTCGACGTCCTCGGCACCCTCGCCGCCCGCGAGCAGCAGCTCCCCGATACGCAGCGTCAGGTCGAGGACGCGCGGGACCGCGGGCCCCGAGTCGTCGGTCCTCTGCACACTCTCGGGCGCCGGACGCTCCGTCACCGGCATGCGCAGCATCGTGCGCATCCGGTCCTGCCAGGGGGCTTCCTTGGTCAGCCGGACCATCGGAATGCCGTGCGCGGGAGTGAACGCCGGCGGATGCTGCTGTGCGTCGTACCCGCTCGGCGGGACGAAGGCCGACGAGAGCGTGTCGGAGCCCGGCCCGCCCCCCGGCCCGGAACCGGAACCAGGTCCGGACGACGCCGTCGGATCGGTGTGCAGACCGGCCGGAAGGGCGAATTCCGACGTCGGATGGTCGTCCTCGGACGGGGCCGCGGGCTGCTCCACACCGGCCGGCGGGACGAAGGCGCTGCGCGCCTCGTCGGACTGGGGCTTCTGGTCCTCGGGACCGCCCTGTTCCGCCACCACTCGACCTCGTTCCTCCGCGACCGCTCGTTACGGGAGCGCTTCTGCCCAGTATGTGCACGGACATGGGCCGCCACACGCAGCGGGCGGCGCACCGGTGAAGGTGCGCCGCCCGTTGTCCGTACGGCTGGCTGGGCCGGTCGGCCCATGCGCCGCGATCCGCGCCGTCCCGCCCGTGGGCGGAACCGTGGGATTACGTCAGTGCTTCCCGCCCTGCGCCTCGAGGCGCTTGTAGGAGGCCTCGATCTCGGCCTCCGCCTCGGTGCGGCCGACCCAGTCGGCGCCCTCGACGGACTTGCCGGGCTCCAGGTCCTTGTAGACCTCGAAGAAGTGCTGGATCTCCAGGCGGTCGAACTCCGAGACGTGGTGGATGTCGCGCAGGTGCTCCACCCGGGGGTCGGACGCCGGGACGCACAGCAGCTTGTCGTCGCCGCCGGCCTCGTCCGTCATCCGGAACATGCCGATGGCGCGGCACTTGATGAGGCAGCCGGGGAACGTCGGCTCCTCGAGGATGACCAGCGCGTCCAGCGGGTCGCCGTCCTCGCCGAGGGTGTTCTCGACGAAACCGTAGTCCGCCGGGTAGCTGGTCGAGGTGAAGAGTCGACGGTCCAGACGGATCCGACCGGTCTCGTGGTCCACCTCGTACTTGTTCCGCGAACCCTTCGGAATCTCGATAACGACGTCGAACTCCACGGGTGGCTCCTCCATGATCAACACATACGACTGGTGGTTAAGTGTCCCTCACGCAGATGAGTGCTCGCGAAAGGGGCTGGTCAACGGTGGCCGAGCCGGTGGAGAAACCGACGGACGGACCGTTGAACAGGTGGGGCAAGTGGAAAGTCCCGAAGTACCTGAAGCGTGGGAGCGGACGGGACGACCTCCGGCTCGCCGCAGGCTCCGCGGTGCTCGGCCTGGTGGTCGCCGCCGGTGCCGTCCTGGCCACCGGTCCCTGGGACTCCGGTCAGCGTAAGGCCGAGCGGGACCGGGCGGCCGCCCTGCAGCGCCCAGGTGGCGCACATCACGACGGGACCACGCCCGACGGCCCGGAGCCCGCGGCCAGCGCGCCGGCCGTCCTCAGGGCCCTCGGCGCCACGGGCGGCATCACGGCCCCCGCGGGCGCGAGCGGCCTGGACGCCGCCCTCACGCCCCTGCTGGACGCGCCCGCACTCGGCTCCGTACGCACCGCCTTGGTCGTCGACGCGGTGACCGGCAAGCAGCTGTACGCCCGGGGAGCGGGAACGCCCATGACCCCCGCGTCCACGGTGAAGATCGCGACGGCCGCCGCCGCGCTCTCCGCGCTCGGCCCCGCCCACCGCATCGCCACGACGGTCAGGCTGTCCCCGGACTCCCGGACGCTCACCCTCGTCGGCGGGGGCGACCCCACCCTGGACAAGGCGGCCCTGCGCTCCCTGGCGGCCGACACGGCGCGCTCCCTGCGCGACGCCGGCGCCGGGCCCGTGCGGCTGGTCTACGACGCCTCGCGCTACTCCGGTCCGGCACTCCACCCCATCGGCCCCAACGAGAACATCGCGCCCGTCAGCGCGCTCATGGTCGACGAGGGCCGCCTCGACAGGAGCGACCGGGGTCCGGCCCCCCGTACGGACGACCCGGCGGGTGACGCCGCGCGCTCCTTCGCGGACCTCCTCGACGACGCCGGTGTCGCCACCCGGTCCGCCCCCGCGGCCGGACGGGCCCCGGTCAAGGCGCGAACGGTGGCGACGCATCTGTCGAAGCCGCTCTCCGCCCTGGTCGAGCGGGCCCTGACCAACAGCGACAACGACATCGCCGAGGCGCTGGCACGGCAGACCGCGCTGAAGGCCGGGGAGCCCGCCTCGTTCGCCGGGAGCCGCCGCGCCGTCACCGCCCGGCTGAAGTCGCTCGGCCTGCCCCTGGGCGGTGCCCGGCTCGCCGACGGCAGCGGTCTCGACCGCGCGGACAAGGTGACGGCCGGGCTCCTGGCCCGGCTGCTCGCACTCGCCGCCGGCCCCGACCACCCGGAGCTCCGCCCCGTACTCACCGGCCTGCCGGTCGCCGGATTCAGCGGCACGCTCGGCGACCGCTACGCGGCGACGTCCCCGGCGACCGGCCTGATCAGGGCCAAGACGGGCACCCTCACCGGGGTGAACAGCCTCGCCGGGACCGCGGTCGACGCACAGGGCCGGCTGCTCGCCTTCGCCTTCCTGGCCTCGGGCACCACATCGCCCGACGACGCGGAAGCCTCTCTCGACACCCTGGCCACCACGCTCACCCAGGGCAGCCGGTGAGCGGCTGACACCCCACCACGGGGCGACCACCTCACGTACGGTTGACGCATGACGAGCATCGGTGGTGCCGAGATGGTCGACTGGAATCTCGCGGTCGCGACTGCGACCCGGTTCGTGCGGCCGGGTCCCGAGATCAGCCGTGAGGAGGCCCGCGCCGTCGTCGCGGAGCTCCGACGGCATGCCAAGGCCTCGGAGGAGCACGTCCGTTCGTTCACCCGGATGATCCCGGAGGGACACGAACCCGAGGACACCCCGGTCCTGGTCGTCGACCGGGCCGGCTGGATCCGGGCCAACGTGGCGGGCTTCCGTGAGCTGCTGCGTCCGCTGCTCGGGAAGATGCAGGAGCGCCGCGGCGGCGGGCCCGGCAACGCCGTGCTCGGCGCGGTCGGCGGCAAGGTGACCGGGGTCGAACTGGGCATGCTGCTGTCGTTCCTGTCCTCCCGGGTCCTCGGACAGTACGAGACGTTCGCCCCCGCAAGCCGGGAGCTGCCCGCGTCCTCGAAGGGGGGCGGCAGGCTGCTGCTGGTGGCCCCCAACATCGTCCACGTCGAACGTGAACTCGAGGTCGACCCGCACGATTTCAGGCTCTGGGTGGCCCTCCACGAGGAGACGCACCGGACCCAGTTCACGGGGGTTCCCTGGCTCCGCGACCATCTGCGGGGCGAAATCCAGTCGTTCCTCGACGAGACCGACGTCGACCCGATGACCGTGCTCGAACGCCTCCGCGAGGCCGCGCAGGCCTTCTCGGGAGGCAGCCGCCCCGAGGGCGAGCAGGGGGAGGAGGGCGACGACGGCGGGCGCAGCCTCGTGGAGATCGTCCAGACACCCTCCCAGCGCGAGATCCTGGGCCGTCTCACCGCGGTGATGTCCCTGCTCGAAGGCCACGCGGACTTCGTGATGGACGGGGTGGGCCCCGAAGTGGTGGGCTCGGTCGCCGAGATCCGGGAGAAGTTCCAGCAGCGCAGGGCGCGTGGCGCGAGCCGGCTGGACCTGGCGCTGCGCAAGCTCCTGGGGCTCGACGCCAAGCTCCGGCAGTACCGCGACGGCGAGAAGTTCGTCCGGGCCGTCGTGGACGAGGTCGGTATGGACGGCTTCAACCGGGTATGGACCTCGCCCAACACCCTTCCCACCAAGGCCGAGATCGCCGCACCGGCGGACTGGGTGGCGAGGGTGCACCGTAAGGCAGACTCGTGATCTTGGGCGGCCCGATCGCACGGGATTGCCTCTCCAATCACCCATCCGAGGGACCATAGGGGCATGGGAAGGCGTGCAATGCTCGATGGACAGCTTGGCTCTGTCACCATCGACGCACTCTGAGTGACGGGACTCCGTCCCGCGCACTCGGAGGCACCCCCCAAAACTTCACCCGAAGGGCACCGGACATGGGTCCCCATCCTGCGGTCGCGGCGATACGCCTGGCGGTCCGCCGCGTACTCCACGACGTCGTCACCGAACACAACCGTCACACCGGACAGGCCGCACGCGGCGAGTTCGCCGAAGCAGGGACCGGCGGGCGGGGTTCCGCGCTTCCCGAGCGGCCGGAGACCCCGCTGGTGCTCGTCGCCTGCTCCGGGGGCGCCGACTCCATGGCCCTCGCCTCCGCCCTCGCCTTCGAGTCGCGCAAGCTTCCCGTCCGCGCGGGCGGCATCACCGTCGACCACAACCTCCAGCCCGGCTCCGGACTCCGCGCCGACGAGGTCGTCGCCCGCCTCGCCGAGATGAGCCTCGACCCGGTCGAGGCGGTCGCCGTGCGGGTGGGCCGCGACGGCGGGCCCGAGGCCGCCGCCCGCGACGCCCGTTACGCCGCCCTGGACGACGCCGCGGAGCGCCACGGCGCCGTCGCCGTACTCCTCGGCCACACCCGCGACGACCAGGCCGAGACCGTCCTGCTGGGCCTCGCCCGCGGTTCGGGTATCCGTTCGCTGTCCGGGATGGCCGCGGCGTCGGGCCCCGCCGGCCGCTACCGCCGCCCGTTCCTCCAGCTCGACCGGCAGACCGCCCGCAAGGCCTGCCTGGTCCAGTCGATCCCCGTCTGGGACGACCCCCACAACATCGACCCCGCCTACACCCGTTCCCGGCTGCGCCACGAGGGCCTGCCCGCCCTGGAGAAGGCGCTGGGCAAGGGCGTCGTGGAGGCACTCGCCCGTACGGCCCAGCTCTCCCGCGACGACGCGGACGCCCTCGACACCTGGGCCGCCGAGGCCGCGCGCTCGGTCCGTGACGACGACGGGCGTCTGGAGTGCGCCAAGCTCTCCGTCCTGCCCCCCGCGGTGCGCCGCCGGGTGCTGCGCCGGGCCGTGATCGACGCCGGTTCCCCCGCCGGTTCGCTCTTCGCGCGCCACATCGAGGAAGTCGACCGGCTCATCACCGGCTGGCGGGGCCAGGGCGCCATCAACCTGCCCGGCCGCGTCGAGGTGCGGCGGCAGGGTGGCAGACTGGTGATTCGGCAGAGCTGAAGCGCAAGCGGCTGAAGTGCAGGCGAAACGCCGGTCCGGCCCGGGGAAGAGTCCGGCCGGCAGGGCAGAGAAAGAGACGCGGGTGAACGAGAAGGACATGGGCACCGACCTTCAGTCGGTGCTCCTCACCAAGGAAGAGATCGACGCGAAGCTCGTCGAGCTGGCAGCGAAGATCGACGCGGAGTACGCGGGCAAGGACCTGCTCATCGTCGGCGTGCTCAAGGGCGCGGTGATGGTCATGGCGGACCTGGCCCGCGCACTGTCCACCCCCGTCACCATGGACTGGATGGCCGTCTCGTCGTACGGGGCCGGCACCCAGTCCTCGGGCGTCGTCCGGATCCTCAAGGACCTCGACACCGACATCAAGGGCAAGCACGTCCTGATCGTCGAGGACATCATCGACTCCGGTCTGACGCTGTCCTGGCTGCTGACCAACCTCGGCTCGCGTGAACCCGCGAGCCTGGAGGTCTGCACGCTGCTCCGTAAGCCGGATGCCGCGAAGGTCGCGATCGACGTGAAGTGGGTCGGCTTCGACATCCCCAACGAGTTCGTCGTCGGCTACGGGCTGGACTACGCGGAGAAGTACCGCAACCTCCCCTTCGTCGGTACGCTCGCGCCTCACGTCTACGGCGGCTGAGGCAACCGCCCGACAGGAACCGGCGGCACGGTGCAACCGGCGGCACCCGGCCGAACCCGGCCGCAGTGCCGGGAACCCTTGTGGCGTTCGGGCCGTTGGAGCCTTCGAAGACGGGTTTGCCGGACCTCCCCTGCGGTCACGGGTGACAATGCTGGGGTACCGTCCGAAGAACAGTCTTTTCTCACAGCAGCATTTACCTACGGGCAGGAGGGACGGGGCGACTTCGCTCCGTATGGATGGACGTGAAGCGATACTTCCGTGGGCCGGTCATGTGGATCGTGCTGGCCGTCCTCGCCGTGGTCGTGTTGATGCAGGTCGTCGGCTCGTCCGGCGGCTACAAGACGGTGGACACCGGCAAGGTGATCCAGGCGATCAGTAAGAACCAGGTGGAGCAGGCCAAGCTCACCACCGGTGACGAACAGATCCTGAAGATCGAGCTGAAGGACAAGGAAAAGCTCGAGGGCGAGTCCGGCAGCAAGTTCCAGGCGAGCTACATCGGCAACCAGGGTGTCGAGCTGGCCGACACGCTGCAGAAGAAGTTCGAGAGCGGTGACATCGAGAAGGGTTACACCGTCTCGCCGTCGAAGCAGTCCCCGTTCGTCTCGATCCTTCTCTCCCTGCTGCCCTTCGTCCTGATCGTGGTCGTGTTCCTGTTTCTGATGAATCAGATGCAGGGCGGCGGCTCCAAGGTCATGCAGTTCGGCAAGTCCAAGGCCAAGCTGATCACCAAGGACACGCCGAAGACGACGTTCGCCGACGTGGCGGGGTCGGACGAGGCCGTCGAGGAACTCTACGAGATCAAGGAATTCCTCCAGGAGCCGGCGAAGTTCCAGGCCGTCGGCGCCAAGATCCCCAAGGGCGTCCTGCTCTACGGGCCGCCCGGTACGGGTAAGACGCTGCTCGCTCGCGCCGTCGCAGGCGAGGCGGGCGTTCCGTTCTACTCGATCTCCGGTTCCGACTTCGTCGAGATGTTCGTCGGTGTCGGTGCCTCCCGTGTGCGTGACCTCTTCGAGCAGGCCAAGGCGAACGCTCCGGCGATCGTCTTCGTCGACGAGATCGACGCCGTCGGACGGCACCGCGGTGCCGGCATGGGCGGCGGTCACGACGAGCGCGAGCAGACGCTCAACCAGCTGCTCGTCGAGATGGACGGCTTCGACGTGAAGGGCGGCGTCATCCTGATCGCCGCCACGAACCGGCCGGACATCCTGGACCCGGCGCTGTTGCGTCCCGGACGCTTCGACCGGCAGATCGCCGTCGACAGGCCGGACATGCAGGGCCGCCTGGAGATCCTCAAGGTGCACCAGAAGGGCAAGCCGGTCGCGGAGGACGTCGACCTCAACGCGGTCGCGCGTCGTACGCCCGGCTTCACCGGTGCCGACCTGTCGAACGTGCTGAACGAAGCGGCGCTCCTCACAGCGCGCAGCAACAAGAAGCTGATCGACAACCACATGCTCGACGAGGCCATCGACCGCGTCGTGGCGGGCCCGCAGAAGCGGACCCGGATCATGTCCGAGAAGGAAAAGAAGATCACCGCGTACCACGAGGGCGGACACGCCCTGGTCGCGGCGGCCTCACCCCAGTCGGACCCGGTCCACAAGATCACGATTCTCTCCCGCGGCCGTGCCCTCGGTTACACGATGGTGCTCCCGGAAGAGGACAAGTACTCCACGACGCGCAACGAGATGCTCGACCAGCTGGCGTACATGCTGGGCGGGCGCGCGGCCGAGGAGCTGGTCTTCCACGACCCGACGACCGGTGCTGCGAACGACATCGAGAAGGCCACTGCCACGGCCCGCGCGATGGTCACGCAGTACGGCATGACCGAGCGTCTCGGTGCGATCAAGTTCGGTGGAGACAACACCGAGCCGTTCGTGGGCCGGGAGATGGGCCATCAGCGCGACTACTCGGAAGAGGTCGCGGCGCTCGTCGACGAAGAGGTCAAGAAGCTCATCGAGACCGCGCACAACGACGCGTGGGAAATCCTCGTCGAGAACCGCGACATCCTCGACGCCCTGGTCCTCGAGCTTCTCGAGAAGGAGACGCTCAACAAGGAGCAGATCGCCGAGATCTTCGCCCCGATCGTGAGGCGCCCGGCTCGCCCGGCGTGGACCGGTTCCGCCCGGCGTACCCCGTCGACGCGGCCGCCCGTGCTCTCTCCCAAGGAGCTCGCCCTCACCAACGGCACTGCCAATGGCTCGGGGACTCCGGAGATCGCTCCGACGGACATCACGTCGAAGAACACCGGCACCTCCCCGGAGGCTCTCCCCGAGGATCGCCCCGAGAGCTAGCCCCCTGCCCGACCTGGTGTGGCCCCTGTCACGGGGGCTCCGCCGGGCCCGGAATGGATGCCGCGCCCCCCAGGTTCTAGCCTGTGGGGGCGCGGCTTTTCCGTATGCCTGCGTTGCCTGCCGAATTTCCGTGAAGTCCGGGCGGGCCCGCGCATGTGACTGCACAGAGGAACGAGGCACAGATGACCGACCCGGTGACGCTCGACGGGCAGGGCTCGATCGGCGTATTCGACGAGAAGCGGGCCGAGTCGGCCGTACGGGAGCTCCTCATCGCCGTGGGGGAGGACCCTGACCGCGAGGGGCTGCGGGAGACACCGGGCCGGGTGGCGCGTGCGTACAAGGAGATATTCGCCGGCCTCCACCAGGAACCCGAGGACGTCCTGACGACGACGTTCGATCTCGGCCACGACGAGATGGTGCTGGTGAAGGACATCGAGGTGTTCAGCACCTGCGAGCACCACCTGGTGCCGTTCCACGGTGTCGCGCACGTCGGCTACATCCCGGCGACGAGCGGCAAGATCACGGGACTGTCGAAGCTGGCCCGGCTGGTCGACGTCTACGCCCGGCGGCCGCAGGTCCAGGAGCGGCTCACCACGCAGATCGCCGACTCCCTGATGGCGATCCTGGAGCCTCGCGGGGTCATCGTCGTCGTCGAGTGTGAGCACATGTGCATGTCGATGCGGGGGATCCGCAAGCCCGGAGCCAAGACGATCACCTCCGCCGTCCGTGGCCAGCTGCGCGACCCCGCCACCCGGGCCGAGGCGATGAGCCTCATCATGGCGCGCTAGGCGGACACCCTCTGAGGGCGCCCCTGCGGGGGGCGGGCCGGCGCGGCAGCGATGAGTTCGTGCGGCGGGAGGAGTCGACCGTAGTGGAAGCGGCCGTACGGCCGGAGCCACCAGGAGGGAGTCTCCCGATGACCTGCACCCACGTGCTCGCCGTAGCCCCCGTGATGGCCATCGAGCCGGCGGTGGAGTGGTACGAGCGGCTTTTCGGCCGCCCGGCCGACGCGAGGCCCATGGACGGGCTGGCCGACTGGCACGTCTCCCCGTCCGCCTGGCTCCAGGTCTTCGTGTCGCCCGAGCACGCCGGCCGGACGCTGGTGAATCTGGTGGTCGAGGATCTGGACCGGGCGCTCTCGGACCTCGCGGGCCGGGGGATCACGGCCGGAGAGCCCCAGCCCGGCTCCCGGGGGGTGCGGTTCGCCGCCGTACACGACCCCGACGGCAACCGGGTCACCCTGATCGAGAATCCGGTGGCCGACTGAGGGCCGGGCCCTCGCCCTACGCGGCCTGGGCCGTGTTCCTGTCGTCGTCCCCGTCCTCCGGGAGCTTGCAGACACGCTCGAGGAAGTAGGCGGCGGCGACGACCGCGACGCCGGCCAGGAAGGCGGAGCCGGCGTAGATGGCCTGGTCCCGACGGGGCGGGACGTCCAGGGAGCCGAGCAGGAAGACCCCCGTGCCGCCGTACATCCCGGCGACGAGCGCGGCGACGAGCGCACTCGCCTGGCCGAAGACCACGGCGCGGGCCGCCATCATCGGCTCCACGCCCTTCGCCCCCGGGCGGCGCTCCCGCTGCGCGCGCAGCCGTGCCCGGATCGACAGGGCCGTGGCGAGCAGGACGACGGCGATCACGGCCAGCACGACGGGCGCGGCGAGCGGCACGCTCGGCAGTGTCCCCAGGGAGTCCCAGAGGCGGGCCCCAGCCCAGGACAGCACGCCGGCTCCGGCGAGGAGTCCGGCCAGGAGCCCGAGCCGTAGTTGCTTCACCGAGAGTGCCGCCCTTCGTCGCCGTTGCCCGTGATCGGTCGCCTGTGCAGGTGGACCGTGATCGGTCGTCCTTGAGCCTAACGACTACTCGGGGAGACGGAGTTCCAGGTCGGGCCGGGGAAGCACTCCCTCGCGGCCGACACCGGCCAGCAGGTCGGCGACGGGGCCGGCACCGGGCAGCTGGGCCTCCGGGTCCACGTCGTGCCACGGAGCGAGGACGAAGGCGCGCTCACGGGCGCGCGGGTGCGGGAGGGTCAGCAGGGGGTCGTCGGAGACCACCTCGGCGTACGACACGATGTCGACGTCGATGGTGCGCGGTCCCCAGCGCTCCTCGCGGACGCGGTCGAAGGCCTCCTCGATGGCCTGGCCGCGCTCCAGCAGCGAGGACGGGGGCAGAGTCGTCCTCACGATGATCACCGCGTTGAAGTACGAGGGCTGGGAGCCGGGCTCGACGCCCCAGGGCTCCGTCTCGTAGACGGGGGAGACCGCTTTGACCCGGAGACCGGGGGTGTCCTCCAGCGCGTCGATGGCACCCTGGAGCGTCTCCAGCCGGTTGCCGAGATTGGAGCCGAGGGAGATCACGGCCCATTTGGGGTTGGAGAGGGTGACGTCTGCCGCGTCGACCTGCTCGACCACTGCGGCGGGAACCGGCTGTACGGTCGGGTCGCTCTGCCCCTCGGTGGAAAATGCAGTCATGCTCGGCTCCGGGTGATGGTGATGGTCACGTCGTCGAAGGGGACGGTGATCGGGGCGTCCGGCTTGTGGACGACGACCTCGACCTCCTGGACCCCTTCGTGCTTGAGGCACTGCTGCGCGATGCGTTCCGCGAGGGTCTCGATCAGGTCGACGGGCTCACCCTTGACGACATCGACGACCTCTTCCGCCACCACGCCGTAGTGCACGGTCTTCGACAGGTCGTCGGCGGCTGCCGCGGGGCGGGTGTCGAGGCCGAGCACCAGGTCCACGATGAAGGTCTGGCCCTCTGCCCGCTCCCGGGGGAAGACACCGTGGTGCCCACGGGCCTTGAGGCCGCGCAGCGCGACACGATCCACGCGAATCACTCCTGCTGTTCGTCGTCTCTGGAGGCACCTGGCCGCGTGCGGGCGGTGCGGTGCCGTCTTTCGAATCTACCCGCGAGGACCGACACAGCCCGCCCGCGGGGGCGCGGACCGGCCCGGCAGGGGGTTGGTAGCCGCGTATACCCCGTGATCGGGGGGCCCAATCCCCCGTGATCCCCTCCGCCCCCTCAGGCGGTGGGTTCTTCGTCCTCTTCCTCACCGGTTTCGGTCAGTACGGGGGAGCCGTGGTGGGACCAGAGCTTCCAGCCGTCCGGTGTGCGCCGGAACACATTGGTGGCGACGACCAGCTGGCCGACGAGCGGGCCGAGCGAGTTGCCCTCCTCCGCGGGGCCACCGCTGAGGATGTTCTCGGTGCAGGTCACCAGGGCGGTGTCGCCGGTCATGGCGACCCCGACATCGGTGAGGAAGAACTGGATGTACTCCGTGTTCGCCATGATCAGCGCATAGCTCCGCAGCACCTCGCCGCGGCCCGTGAGCACCGGCCAGCCCGGGTGGACGCAGGACACCGTGAGGTCCTCTCCGGGCAGCCACAGCCCGGAGAGTCCGTCGAGGTCGCCGCGCTCCATCGCCTCGTAGAAGGCGGTGTTGGCCTGCTCGACCGCCGCGATGTCGGCGGCTGCCTCCTCGTGTTCGTCCCGCGGCGCGCTCACGCGGCTCCCTCGACGGCGCGGGCGACCCGCACCGCGTCCGCCGTCGGCCGTACCGCGTGCACCCGGACCGCCCAGGCGCCCGCGGCCGCGGAGAGCGCGGAGACCGCGGCCGTCGCGGCGTCCCGTTCGCGGGCGGGCGGCGGGGCCGCGCCCTCGCCGGCCAGGACATGGCCGAGGAACCGCTTGCGGGAGGCGGCGACGAGCAGGGGCCTGTCCAGATCGCGGAGGCGGTCGAGGTGCGCGACCAGCGCGAGGTCCTGAGCGGCGTTCTTGGCGAAGCCCAGCCCGGGGTCGATCACCAGCTTGCCGGGGTCCACCCCGCCCTCGATCACCGCCTCCATGCGCTCCCGGAGCTCCGCCACGACTTCGCCGACGACGTCCCCGTAGACCGCGCGGCTGTTCATCGACTCGCTGAAACCGCGCCAGTGCATGACGACGAACGGCACTCCGGCGTCGGCGACGACCGGGATCATGCCCGGATCGGCGAGGCCCCCGCTCACGTCGTTGACCAGGACCGCGCCGGCCGCGACGGACTGCTCGGCGACGCCGGCCCGCATGGTGTCCACGGAGATCGTGACCCCCTCGGAGGCCAGTCCGCGCACCACGGGGATGACCCGGCGCAGCTCCTCGGCCTCGTCGACCCTGCTCGCGCCCGGGCGGGTCGACTCGCCGCCGACGTCGATCAGATCCGCTCCTTCGGCCACCAGTTCGAGGCCGTGCTTGATCGCCGCCGTGGTGTCGAACCAGTGGCCTCCGTCGGAGAAGGAGTCGGGCGTCACATTGACGACCCCCATGACCGCACAGCGGTCCCACTCCGGGAGACCCCGCACCGTGCCCCGCCCTCGCAACGTACTCATGCGCCCAGCCTAGGCCGTGTCCGAGAGGTCCCGCCCGGGCCCGTGGCGCCCGGTAGGCACATCGGCGGACGCCGCCGTACCCGCCGGCCGCGTCCGGTACGGGCGGTTACGGGGCCCCGGCCGGGGCCCGCGCCTCGGGATCCGCCCGCACCGCGTTTAGCCGGACGGACGGCGGGGCGTGGGGCTCAGGGGGAACCGACGCCCGCCACGGTCTCCACGGCGACCTCGGCGCGCGGCACGTCCTGTGCGTCCGCGTCGATCGAGCGGCGCAGGGCCTCATGGAGGCGGGCAGGGGTGAGCACGCCCAGGAAGCGTCCGGTGGCCTCCTCGTCGATGACGGCGATCCAGCCCGCGTCGTGCTGCAGCATCGTGGAGAAGGCCTGCTTGAGCGGCGCGCCGAGCGGGAGCCAGGCCTCCATGCGCCGGGCGTGTTCACGGACCGTGCCCTCGGCCGTCGCGCCGTCGCCCGCCGGGATCCAGCCGTGTAGATTGTCCTGGCCGTCGAGGACGACCGCCCAGCGCGCGCCGTCCGCCCGCAGCCGCTCGGTCGCCTTCGCCAGCGGATCGTCGAGATGGACGACCGGCGGCTGGTCGAGGTCGCTCTCCTCGATGGGCGTGACCGAGAGCCGCTTCAGGCCGCGGTCCGCCCCGACGAAATCGGCGACGTACGGCGTGGCCGGAGCACCGAGCACCGTGGCCGGGGTGTCGAACTGCTCGACGCGGCCGTGCCCGTACACCGCGATCCTGTCGCCGAGGCGGACGGCTTCCTCGATGTCGTGGGTGACGAACAGCACGGTCTTGCGGACCTGCGCCTGCAGTTTCAGGAATTCGTTCTGCAGCCTTTCCCGTACGACCGGATCGACCGCGCCGAAAGGCTCGTCCATCAGCAGAACCGGGGGGTCGGCCGCCAGGGCCCGTGCCACGCCGACGCGTTGGCGCTGACCGCCGGAAAGCTGCTCGGGATAGCGGCCGCCATAAACGGACGGATCCAGTCCGACGAGATCCAGCAGTTCGGCAGCGCGTCGCCTGCCCTTTTCCCGCCCCCAGCCGAGGAGATGGGGAACGGTCGCGGTGTTCTCCAGGACCGTCTTGTGCGGGAACAGTCCGACCTGCTGGATCACATAGCCGATGCGCCGGCGGAGACGGACGGGGTCGATGGTGGATATGTCGTCCCCGTCGAGGAATATCCGGCCCTCGGTCGGTTCGGTCAGGCGGTTCACCATTTTCATGGTGGTCGTCTTGCCACAGCCGGAAGGCCCGACGAGCGTGACCAGTTCACCCTCGGCGACCTCGAAGGAAAGGTCGTCGACGGCGGTGGTTCCGTCCTCGTACCGCTTGGTGACGTGCTCGAAACGGATCATGATTCCCCATTGTGACGCGGGTTCTGTGAAGGCCATGTTGCCGGAATACGACAGCCTCGGCGATTGTCGGTGGTCGGGGATAGGGTCACCCAGGACCGGACCCGGGGTGGCATCGCGAGGGCAAACAGGAGGTGGGGGCGGATGGCCGAGCAGAACTGCCTGGTGGCGAACGACTGGATCTGCGGAGAGTATCTGCGCTCCCGCAGCCACGAGTTGACCGAAGCGACCGTCCAGCACATCTGGATCACCGCGGCCTCCGTGCTGATAGGGCTCGCGGTGGCATTCCCGCTCGCACTGCTCGCGCGCCGCGGCCGGCATTTCGCGGGCCCGGTGCTGGGCCTGACGACCGTGCTCTACACGGTGCCGTCGCTGGCGATGTTCTCGCTGCTGCTGCCGCTCTTCGGCCTGTCGGCCGCGCTCGTCGTCACCGGCCTGGTGCTCTATTCGCTGACCATCCTCGTACGCAACATCCTGGCGGGGCTCGAAGCGGTCCCGCAGGAGGCCAGGGAGGCCGCGGAGGGCATGGGGTACGGGCCCGTCCGGCTCCTCTGGGAGGTCGAACTCCCCCTCGCGCTGCCCGCGCTCATGGCCGGGCTGCGGATCGCCACGGTGTCGACGGTCGCGCTGACGACGGTGGGCTCGCTCGTCGGCAAGGGCGGCCTCGGCAATCTCATCGAGGACGCGCTGCCGAGCTTCTTCAAGGCACAGGTGCTCACCGCGTCCGTGCTCTGCGTGCTGCTCGCGGTGGCGGCGGATCTCCTGCTGCTCGGCGTGCAACGCCTGCTCACGCCCTGGACCCGGATACGGACGCCCGCCGGGGCATCCGCCGGGGCGGGCATCGCGAAGACGGAGGCGGTCTGATCCATGGGAGTCGTCGGGGAGGCGTGGACCTGGCTGACCACGGGAGCCAACTGGTCGGGGGACGGCGGGGCGGGACACCGGCTGGCCGAGCATCTGTACGTCAGCGGGATCGCCCTCGCGGCGGCCTGCCTCATCGCCCTGCCCGTCGCCCTGTACCTCGGGCACGTGGGCAAGGGGGGCGGCCTCGCCGTGAACATCTCCAACGTGGGGCGTGCGGTCCCGGTGTTCGCGGTGCTGGCGCTCTTCATGATGACGCCCCTGCGTAACTCCGGCTATCTGCCCACGGTCATCGCCCTGGTGCTGTTCGCCGTGCCCCCGCTGCTGACCAACGCCTACGTCGGGATGACGGAGGTGGACCGGTCGGTGCTGGAGGCCGCGCGGGGCATGGGGATGTCCGGCCCACAGCTCTTCCTGCGGGTCGAACTCCCGCTCGCGTACCCGATGATCATGGCCGGTCTCCGGTCCGCCGCCGTCCAGGTGGTGGCCACCGCCTCGATCGCGGCGATGGTCGGTCTCGGTGGCCTGGGCCGGATCATCACCGCCGGGTTCAACACCTACGACACCGCCCAGGTCTTCGCCGGTGCGGTGCTGGTCGCCCTCCTGGCCCTGGTGGTGGAGGGCGTTCTCGTGGCGCTGGACCGGCTGCTGTCGCCCCTGCGCCGCCGCCGGACGGTATGAACGCGCTGACTTTTCGGACTGTGCACACCATTTTTTTCGGACGGAGAACACCATGAGCAGGACCTCGCGCATAGCGGGTGCGGTCATCGGAGCGGTCGCGCTGGCAGGGTCGCTCGCCGCCTGCGGCGGCGACAGCCTGGAGAAGGAGAAGAGCGGCTCGGGCACGGGTGCCGACGCCGGTTCCGAGAAGGGGGCGCTCGTCGTGGGCGCGGCCGGCTTCACGGAGTCCAAGGTGCTCGCCGAGCTGTACGCCCAGGTCCTGGGCGGCGCCGGGTACGACACGTCGGTCACCACGGTGAAGAACCGCGAACTCTACGAGCCCTCGCTGGAGAAGGGCGAGATAGACGTCGTCCCGGAATACGCGGCGACCCTCGCGGAATTCCTCAACGCCAAGGTCAACGGAGCGAAGGAGGCGGAGGCGAAGCCGGTCGCCTCGGGTGACGTGGAGGCCACCGTCACCGCGCTGGAGAAGCTCGCCACCCCGCTCGGACTGAAGGTCCTGCCGGCGGGGAAGGCGGTCGATCAGAACGCCTTCGCGGTGTCCAAGGAATTCGCCGACAAGAACAATCTCAGGACGCTTTCCGATCTCGGCTCCTCGAAGATCAAGGTGAAGATCGCGGCGGGCGACGAGTGCGAGGTGCGCCCGTTCTGCGCGCCCGGACTGAAGAAGACGTACGGCATCGACGTCACCGGGATCGACCCCAAGGGCGTCGGCACGCCGCAGTCCAAGCAGGCGGTCAAGGACGGTAAGGACCAGCTGGTCCTCACGACCACCACGGACGCGGTGCTCGACTCCTACGGGCTGGTGTTCCTGGAGGACGACAAGAAGTTGCAGAATGCGGACAACGTCCTTCCGGTTCTCAATGCCAAGGACGCGGGCGCGCCGGAGATCGCGGAAGCGCTGGGGAAGCTCACCGACGTACTCACCACGGAGGACCTCGCGGAACTCAACCGCAAGGTCGACGCGGAGCGTGCCAAGCCCGCCGACGCGGCCGGGGACTATCTCCGGTCGAAGGGTCTGATCAAGAAGTAAAAAGGCCCGTGCGAGGGCCACTTGGGAGGCCCGCCCGACCCGGACCGGAGGCCCTTAGGTAACCGGCGGGGAACAGATTGCCGGGCGGTCTCCCAAGTGACTCGTACGCACGGTAAATTTCGGGCCATGCCACGAGGACGCCACCGCCATTCGCCGCCCCTCCACAGAATCCTGCCGCCCGCCGTGGTGGCCGGAGTGCCGGTCGTCTGTGCCGCCGGTGCCTGGTTCCTCGGGGAACCCCTGCCGCTGCGCGTCCTGGTGGCCGTGACGGCGGCCGTGGCCGTCACCGGTGCCTGGCTGATGCGCAGCTGGGACAGGGCGGCGGGTCTGCGTGTCGCGGAGCTGAACCGGGCCCGCGCGAGCGACGAGTGGAAGACCGAGGAGCGCATAGCCGAACTCGAGGCGGACCTCGAGGAATCCAGGGAACTGCGCACCCGGCTGGAGACCAGGCTGCGCCGCAAGCGCGTGGAGCTGGCCGGGCTGCGTGGCGAACACGCCGCGCTGCTGCGCCGGTACGCCAACGCCGAGACGGAGCGGGCCAGTGCCCTGGAGGGCCGCAGGCAGCTCGCCATCGAGGCCTCAGCACCGCGCGAGCTGCTGCCCGCCCGTTCCACACCGACTCCGGGCGCCTATCTGCGGGCCGCACAGGCCCTGCGGGACCTGGGCCGCAACGCCGCTCTCCAGGAGGCGCGCCGCACGGCCGGGCAGCGTGACACCGCCGGGCGTTCGGTGGAACAGGACCCGGAGGGCGGCGGCCCGAAGGGGAAGCACGCGGCGGTCGCCGGAGCGGGAGACCTCCAGCACCGCCGTCCGCAGGCCGCCCCGCCCGCACCGCAGCTGTCCCCCGCGGCCGTGCGTCCGCCCCGCGCCGTGCCCGCCGCCTCCGCCGTCGTCCCGTACGCCGCCGCGCGCCGCCACCTCGTGCCGCGGGGGAGCTTCGACTTCTTCGGCACGCAGAAGGCGAACGCCGCGATCGAGTCCGTGCAGAACGAGGACCTCGCGGACGTGGTGGGCGAGGAGGCTCTGGCGGCGCACCGTACGGGCACGGCCGAGAACCGGGCCGTCGGCAAGGTCATCGACCTGACGGCGCACGACGAGACGGAGCAGCTGGACGTCGTCGAGCTGCGCAGCGCGATCTCCTCGTAGCGGGAGGGCCCGAGGCGCCGGGGCCCGAGGCGCCGGGGCTCGTCGCGCCAGGGCCCGCGCCGCCGGGGCTACTTGTCGATGTCCCCGACGACGAAGAAGAGCGAGCCCAGGATCGCGACCATGTCGGCGACGAGCGTCCCCGGCAGCAGCTCGGTGAGCGCCTGGATGTTGTTGAACGAGGCGGACCGCAGCTTCAGCCGGTACGGCGTCTTCTCGCCCGTGGACACGAGGTAGTAGCCGTTGATCCCCAGCGGGTTCTCGGTCCACGCGTAGGTGTGGCCCTCCGGGGCCTTCAGCACCTTGGGCAGCCGCTGGTTGATGGGTCCGGGCGGCAGCTCGGCCATCCGGTCCAGGCACGCGTCGGCGAGGTCCAGGGCGTTGTGCGTCTGCTCCAGGAGACACTCGAAACGGGCCAGGCAGTCGCCCTCGGTCCGTGTGACGACCTCGAGCGTGTCCCGCAGCTCCCCGTAGGCGAGGTACGGCTCGTCGCGCCGCAGGTCGAAGTCGACGCCCGAGGCCCTGGCGATCGGCCCGGACACCCCGTACGCGTGCACGGCCTCGGCGGACAGCACGCCCACCCCGCGGGTGCGGCCCCGGAAGATCTCGTTGCCGAGCACCAGCCGGTCGTACACGTCCATCCGCGAACGCACGGACGCCACCGCGTCCCGGGCCCGGCCGAGCCAGCCCGCGGGCAGGTCCTCCTTGAGACCGCCGACCCGGTTGAACATGTAGTGCATCCGGCCGCCGGACACCTCCTCCATCGCGGCCTGGAGCTCCTCGCGCTCCCGGAACGCGTGGAACATCGGGGTGATCCCGCCGAGTTCGAGGGGGTAGGAGCCGAGGAACATCAGGTGGTTGAGCACCCGGTTCAGCTCGGCGAGCAGCGTCCTCGTCCAGACGGCGCGCTCAGGGACCTCCATGCCGAGCATCCGCTCGACGGCCATGACGACCCCGAGCTCGTTGGAGAACGCCGACAGCCAGTCGTGGCGGTTGGCGAGCATGATGATCTGCCGGTAGTCCCTGGCCTCGAAGAGCTTCTCGGCGCCCCGGTGCATGTAGCCGATGACGGGCTCGGCCTGCTGGATCCGCTCGCCGTCCAGGACGAGCCGCAGCCGGAGCACACCGTGGGTGGAGGGGTGCTGCGGACCGATGTTCAGCACCATGTCGGTGCTCTCCGCCGCGCCGCCGATGCCGATCGTCGTCTCCGTCATGCGGGACAGTATCCCCCTTCACGATCCGGGCCCTCTCCGCGGTCCGGCGCCCTCATCACCGACCGGGGGCACTCCTCATGGCCCGGCGCTCTCTTCACCGACCGGCGCCCTCTTCACGGCCCGGGACCCGATGCCGCAGCCAGCCGAAGTCGCCCAGCCCGCCCCGCGCCGTCAGCTCCGCCGCCTCCCCGGCCGAGGCGAGCGCCCGGACGTAGCCGACGGGATCGGCCGACGCCCGTGCCAGCGGCGGGCGTTCGCCGCTGATACCCAGCTCCCGCAGCGCCGTCCGCTGGTCGAGGAGCTCGGCCACGCCGTCCGCCGCCGCCGCGCAGGCGTCCAGGGCCACGTGCGAGGTGAGGTCGCAGCTCCCGTCGGGCACGGGGGGCACCTCACGGCCTCCGCGGAACCCGGTCAGCGTCCCGAACGGCGGCCTCGACGCCCGTACATGCGCGTAGTCGACCGCCACCGCGGTCCCGGCGGCCAGCGACGCGACGGCGACCGCCCAGGCCTCGTCGCGCGGCCTCCCGATCTCCGCACGGTCGCCGGGCCGTGACAGCGGCCACCAGCGGCTGAGCCACCGGGCGTCCGCCCCGGTCACCGGATCGCCGAGCCGCTCGGTGCCGTCGGCCCTCCGTACGAGGACGTAGCGGGGCACCCCGTCCGCGTCGGCCTCGGCGATGTCCGTCGGGACGTTGTCCAGCCATTCGTTGGCGAACAGCAGCCCCCGCACACCCTCCGGGGGCCGGGCGCACCACTCGATGTCCGGGTCCAGGCCCGGCGGGCGCGCGGCGAGCTCGACGGCGTACGGCCGTACGGTCAGGCCGGGGGCCAGGGCTTCGTCCCGCAGCGCCGCCAGCACTCCCGTCAACAGCTCGCCGCGGCCCGCTCCCACATCCACGAGGTCCACCGAGTCCGTCCCCAGCTCCCGTGCCGTGCCGGCCAGCAGCCGGGCGACGGCCCGGGCGAACAGGGGGGAGGCGTGCACCGAGGTACGGAAATGGCCCGCGGGGCCCTCCGGGCGCCGGTAGAAGCCCTCTTCTCCGTACAAAGCGGTCTCGGCGGCTTCCCGCCAGCGGCACCAGTCATACGTCACATAGGCAAGTCTCCACCTTGGGGAGTACGGTCCCAGGATCCGGATCGGCCCTCCGGCTGACCCGGGCACGGATCAGCTGTCCCTACGCTGGGTAATGTGCAGCGCTTCTACGATTTCATCCGCAGACACCCGACGGGCGTCGACATCCTCTGGGCTGTCCTCCTCCTCGGGTTCTCCGGTGTGTCCATCGTGGCCGGCCAGGTCGGCGGTGGTCCGGAGCGTGTCGCCGCGGTGCCGATCGCGGTCGGGCTGTGCGTCGTGGTCGCGCTGCGCCGCCGTGCGCCGGAGAAGATGCTGCTGCTCGCGATCCTGATGGGGCTCGCCCAGCTGCTGTTCGGGGTGCGGCCGGACGTGGCGGACTTCGCCCTGCTGGTGATCACGTACACCGTGGCCACGGTGGGGGAGCGCTGGGCGTCCCGGCTCGCCCTCGGATGCAGCCTGGTCGCCGCGGGGATCTCCCGGCTGCGCTGGTCCGACGACGCACCGTACGGCGGGTGGGCTCAGACGCTCGGCTACGTCGTGATGATGACCGTGCCCTTCGTCCTGGCCTGGGTGCTCGGCGATTCCATACGCACCCGGCGGGCCTACTTCAGCCAGCTGGAGGAGCGGGCCGCCCGGCTGGAGCGGGAGCGCGAGGCGCAGTCGAAGGTCGCCGTCGCCGCCGAACGGGCCCGTATCGCCCGCGAACTGCACGACGTCGTCGCGCACAACGTCTCGGTGATGGTGGTCCAGGCGGACGGCGCCGCGTATGTCATGGACTCGTCCCCCGACCAGGCCCGGCAAGCCCTGGAGACCATCTCCGGCACCGGACGCCAGGCGCTCGCCGAGATGCGGCGGCTGCTCGGAGTGCTCAGGACCGGTGACTCCCCGGAGAGCGGGGAGTACGTCCCCCAGCCCGACGTCGAGCAGATCGAGGAACTCGTCGGCAAGGTCAGGGAGACCGGCCTCGCGGTGGACTTCAAGATCGAGGGCACTCCTCGTCCGCTGCCGAGCGGGGTCGAGCTGACCGCGTACCGCATCGTCCAGGAGGCGCTCACCAACACCCGGAAGCACGGGGGTCCGGACGCCGGTGCGAGCGTGCGGTTGGTCTACTTCGACGACGGTCTCGGCCTGCTGGTCGAGGACGACGGCCGCGGTGCCCCGCACGAGCTCTACGAGGACGGCGGCGCCGACGGAGCGGGTCAGGGAATGATCGGCATGCGGGAGCGGGTCGGCATGGTCGGCGGCACGCTGGACGCGGGCCCGCGCCAGGGCGGCGGCTTCCGGATCAGCGCGCTGCTTCCGCTCAAGCCGGCCAACCAGTGACAGAAGGACAGGACACCCCATGGCCATCCGCGTAATGCTCGTCGACGACCAGGTGCTGCTGCGCACCGGCTTCCGGATGGTGCTCGCCGCCCAGCCGGACATGGAGGTCGTCGCGGAGGCGGGCGACGGGGCCGAGGCGATCGAGGTCCTGCGTTCCACGGCCGTCGACGTCGTGCTGATGGACGTACGCATGCCGCGGCTGGACGGCGTCGAGGCGACCCGGCGCATCTGCGCGCGGACCGAACCGCCGAAGGTGCTGATCCTGACCACCTTCGACCTGGACGAGTACGCCTTCTCCGGTCTGAAGGCGGGCGCCAGCGGTTTCATGCTCAAGGACGTGCCGCCCGGCGAGCTGCTCTCCGCCATCCGCGCGGTGCACAGCGGCGACGCCGTGGTGGCCCCGTCGACGACCCGCAGGCTGCTCGACCGGTTCTCGCCGATGCTGCCCAGCGGCAAGAAGGAACCCCGGCACAAGCACGTCGAGAAGCTGACCGGGCGCGAGCGCGAAGTGATGCTGCTCGTCGCGCAGGGCTTGTCGAACGGTGAGATCGCGGCCCGCCTGGTGCTGTCCGAGGCGACCGTGAAGACGCACGTGGGCCGCATCCTCACCAAACTCGGCCTGCGCGACCGCGTCCAGGTCGTCGTCCTCGCGTACGAGACGGGGCTGGTGCGGGCCGGCGGCGGGGCGGGCTGACGGCTCCTCAGCAGCACGGCCGCACAAGGGATTCGGCCGGAACCCCGCGCGGTTCACCGCAGTACGCCCTCCAGGAAGTCGCTGCCCAGGCGTGCCACGACCGTGAGGTCCAGCGAGTGCAGGACGTACCGGCCGCGCCGGCGGGTGGTGACCAGGCCGGCCTTCTTGAGCACCGCCAGGTGGCGGGAGACCTCGGGGGGCGTGATGCCGTGCGAGTCGGCGAGCTCACCGGTGGTGTACGGCGAGCGGGCCAGGTTGCGGCAGAGCCTCATCCGCATGGGGTGGGCCAGCGCCTCCATCCGGAGCTGGAGCAGCTCGACGGAGGCGGGGGAGGGCAGCTCGGGGCGGTGCACCGGGTAGTGGATCACCGGACGCCAGCCGGGGGCGTGCAGCACCATCAGATGCGGCCACCCGAAGCTGGTCGGGATGAGGGTGAGGCCGGTCCCGGCCGCCGATCCCGTGGCCTCGGTCCGGCCCGTGGTCAGCTTGTCGGCGCTGATCCTGCCGGTCCTCTCGTCCAGCGAGAGGGCCGCCGAGACCGCGCCCAGGGCCGCGCCGACGCCCTTGTGCCGCAGCACCTCGGTCTTGTGCCGGGCGTCGGCGACCAGCTGGACCTGGGTACGCCGCCAGGTGTCGGCGAAGAAGGCCTGGTCGCAGTCCTCGAAGAGACGCCGGACCCAGCCGCGCACGGAGACGGGGTCGGCCAGCAGCTGCCGGGTGAAGGCGAGCTGCTTCGGGCCCCTGGCCGCCGCCATGTCGAGAGCGCGGGTCCGCATCCCGGCGTCGGTGAGCGGTGAGGGCGCTCCCGTTCCGTACAGGCTCGCGCAGGTGAACTCCAGGGCGGCCGAGACGAACCGCTCGTCGTCGAGCCTGTCCAGGATGTCCAGGTCCTCGGCGAGGGTCGAGCCGGTCCTGCCGTCCCCGCCGCGGACACCGGCGAACGGCATGAAGACGTCGGAGAAGGTGTTCCGCCACAGGAACTCCGCCTCGTGGAGCCGGTCCGCGAGATCCGGTTCCAGGGCCGCGGAGGTCGCGGTCGCCCAGCCGTGCAGTCCGGGGTGGTGGCCGGGCTCGGAGAGCGCATGGAGGGCGAGCCCCAACTCCGCGAGGGGGGAGGTCTCGAAAACGATGCGCTCGGGAGGCAGGCCGGCGATGTCGATGTGCACACTCACCCCTCCATGGTGCGGGGTGCGGGGGCGAGGACCGTCGTCACTTGACCGCGGCCGTCAATCCACGGGCGGGACCGCCGGGCCGGGGTCAGGCTGGATTCATGGACACCGTTCAGCAGCACATGCTCGACAGCTACCGCGCCGCGCAGCACGGTGAGGGCCCGCCCCCGCCGCCGGGCGCGCACGACAGGGACGTCCTGCGCACCATCCGCAGGCGTATCCGCGTGTGGACGGCCGCGCACCGTCCGCCCTACTCCTGAGCTGACGCCTCCTCCTGGAGCCGCGCCACGAAATCCGCCACCGCTTCCCGTACGTCGCCGGCCGTCCACTCCAGCCCCTGCGCCGCCACCGTGACCTCGGTGAACGAGAGTCCGGGCGGCCCGGCCGGAGCCGCGAACCAGCGGCGGAAGAGCGTCACGCCCGTCTCCTCGGCCTGCCGCACCGACACCTCGTCCAGCACGTCGGCGGCGTAGGGCAGCCAGACCTGGAACTGGTGCGTGTGCGGCGGCTCGGGGTGCACCCGGAACCACGGCACCGCCGATCCGGCGAGGCCCTCCGCCAGAGCACCGGCGACCACCTTCGCGTGCGCCACGTACGATGGCAGCCTCGGCAGCTCCCGCTCCAGGCCCAGCAGGGCGGAGAGGGCGGCCGGGTACTGCTGGAAGACCTGGCCGCCGTACCTGTGGCGCCAGGTCCTCGCCTCCTCGACCAGGGACTCGGAGCCCGCGAGCACCGCTCCGGACAGCCCGTCCAGGGACTTGTAGAACGACACGTAGACACTGTCGGCGAGCGCCGCGATCTCCGGCAGGCCGCGCCCGAAGTGCGTCGTGCACTCCCACAGGCGCGCCCCGTCCAGATGCACCACCGCGTCCCGCTCCCGTGCGGCGGCCACGGTGGCTTCCAGCTCCTCCCAGGAGGGCAGGACGAAGCCGGCGTCACGCAGCGGCAGCTCCAGCATGAGTGTGCCGAACGGCTCGGGGAAGTCCCGGATCTCGTCCGCCGTGGGCTGCCGGGGCTCGGTCGTCGGATGCACCGTACGCAGTCCGCTCACCGAGGTGAGCGCGCCGCGCTCGTGCACCTCCGGGTGGGAGAGGGGGTGCAGTGCCACGGCCGGAATGCCCGTACGGCCCGCCCAGCAGCGCAGCGCGACCTGCTGGGCCATCGTCCCGGTCGGGAAGAACGCGGCGGCCTCCATGCCCAGCAGGCCGGCCGTGCGCCGCTCGGCCTCCGCGACGACCCCGCCGCCGTAGACGTCCGTCCAGTCGCCCAGGTCGTGGACCGTGCCCGCGTCGGCGGCCAGGGCGGCCAGCCGGCCGGCCAGCGTGTGGTCCGCGGACATCCGCGCCAGCACCTTCCCGGACCGCTGCCACGCGGTCAGCCTGCGGTGCCGCTGCTTCTGCTCCTCGGTGTCTCCCATGGGACGATCATCACCCGGACCGCTGACGGCGCCCATCCCGGGGTTCTCTCCCGCCAGAAGTTATCCACAGGCTGTGGACGGCCGGGGTATGTGGCGAAACGCTGGCGTAGCATGCAGAGGAATCGTCCGGTACCCCCCGCGGACTGGAACGGAAGGCCATCGCCGCGTGAACGCATCAGTTTCCAAGGAAGCCCTCGACGCGAGGGACCGCCCCGCCCGTCTCACCGTCGGCGTGGTCGGCGCGGGACGGGTCGGCCCCGCCCTCGCCGCCTCGCTGCAACTCGCCGGGCACCGCCCGGTCGCGGTGTCGGGCGTCTCCGACGCATCCGTGCGCCGGGCCGCCGCACTGCTCCCCGACGTCCCCCTGGTCACCCCCGCCGAGGTCCTCGCACGCGCCGAGCTCGTGCTGCTGACCGTCCCCGACGACGCCCTGCCCGGCCTGGTCGAAGGCCTCGCCGAGACCGGCGCCGTACGACCGGGCCAGCTGCTCGTCCACACCTCCGGCCGGTACGGCACGAAGGTGCTCGACCCCGCGCTGCGGGCCGGCGCCCTCCCGCTCGCCCTGCATCCGGCGATGACCTTCACCGGCAGCTCCGTCGACGTACAGCGGCTGGCGGGCTGCTCCTTCGGGGTGACCGCCCCCGAGGAGCTCAGGCTCGCCGCGGAGGCGCTCGTCATCGAGATGGGCGGCGAGCCCGAGTGGATCGCCGAGGAGTCCCGGCCGCTCTACCACGCGGCGCTCGCCCTCGGGGCGAACCACCTGGTCACCCTCGTCGCACAGTCCATGGACCTGCTCCGCAAGGCCGGCGTGGGCGCGCCCGACCGGATGCTCGGCCCCCTGCTCGGGGCCGCGCTCGACAACGCCCTGCGCTCCGGTGACGCGGCACTGACCGGCCCCGTCGCCCGGGGCGACGCGGGGACGGTGTCCGCGCACATCCGCGAGCTGCGCGCCCACGCGCCGCAGACGGTGGCCGGATATCTCGCCATGGCGCGCGCCACCGCCGACCGGGCCCTCGACCACGGCCTGCTCAAGCCGGAGTTCGCGGAGGACCTCCTCGGCGTCCTGTCCGACAGCAACGCCGTCAACGGAACGAACGGAACACACGGTCCTGACGCATCCGGACCGGGGGAGAAGCGATGAACACCGCACCCGCCACCCTGCTGCGCTCCACCGCGGAGCTGGACGCCCTCGGCCGGTCCGCCGGGACACGCCGCGCCGTCGTGATGACGATGGGCGCGCTGCACGCCGGCCACGCCACGCTGATCCGTGCCGCGCGGGCCGCCGCCGGGCCCGACGGCCAGGTCGTGGTCACCGTCTTCGTCAACCCGCTCCAGTTCGGCGAGGCAGCCGACCTCGACCGCTATCCCCGCACCCTGGAGGCCGACCTCGCCGTCGCCTCGGAGGCCGGGGCCGACGCGGTCTTCGCCCCCTCCGTCGACGAGGTCTACCCCGGGGGTGAGCCGCAGGTCAGGATCGCCGCCGGCCCCATGGGCGAGCGGCTGGAGGGCGCCGCCCGTCCCGGGCACTTCGACGGCATGCTCACCGTCGTCGCCAAGCTGCTGCACCTCACCCGGCCGGACGCGGCGTTCTTCGGGCAGAAGGACGTCCAGCAGCTGGCGCTGGTCCGCCGCATGGTGCGCGACCTGAACTTCCGCACCGACATCGTCGCGGTGCCGACCGTCCGCGACCCCGACGGCCTGGCGCTCTCCAGCCGCAACCGCTTCCTCTCGGCCGAGGAGCGACGGACCGCGCTGGCCCTGCCCAGGGCCCTGTTCGCCGCCCGTGACCGGCTGGTCGCCCAGCAGACGCTGCACGCCCGCGCCCGGACGGTCCCCGAGCGCGAAGGCCGCGCCGCCGCCCTGAACCAGCTCGGAGAGGCCCGTGCGGCCGCCGACACCCAGGCCGTGGCACTGGCCAGGCCGACCGTCGCGCCCGCCGCGGTGCTGGCCGCCGCCCGGGCCGTCCTGGACGAGGCGGCGGAGGACTCGGTGCCGCTCGCCCTCGACTACGTGGCGCTCGTGGACCCGGCGGACTTCACCGAGGTGCCCGACGACCGCGTCAGCGGCGAGGCGGTCCTCGTCGTCGCGGCACGGGTGGGAGCCACCCGCCTCATCGACAACATCCCGCTGACCCTCGGAGCTCTCACGTGACCGGAATACGGCTGACCGCCCCCGCCCCCGGCTGGGCCATCGACGCGGACGTCGTCGTGGTCGGCTCCGGCGTGGCCGGTCTCACCACCGCACTGCGCTGCGCCGCGGCCGGCCTCGCGACCGTGGTCGTCACCAAGGCCCGCCTCGACGACGGCTCCACCCGCTGGGCGCAGGGCGGCATCGCCGCCGCGCTCGGCGAGGGCGACACCCCCGAGCAGCACCTCGACGACACCCTGGTCGCCGGGGCCGGCCTCTGCGACGAAACGGCGGTGCGCGCCCTGGTCACCGAGGGCCCCGACGCCGTACGCCGGCTGATCGACACCGGGGCGCACTTCGACACCACCGACACCGGCGCGATCGCCCTGACCCGTGAGGGCGGCCACCACCGCCGCCGTATCGCGCACGCGGGGGGCGACGCGACCGGTGCCGAGATCTCCCGCGCCCTGGTCGGGGCGGTCCGCTCAGCCGCCCTGCGCATCATCGAGAACGCCCTGGTCCTGGACCTGATCACGGACGCCGAAGGCCGTACGGAGGGCGTCACCCTGCACGTCATGGGCGAGGGCCAGCACGACGGCGTGGGCGCCGTCCACGCCCCGGCCGTGGTGCTCGCCACCGGTGGCATGGGCCAGGTCTTCTCCGCCACCACCAACCCGCCGGTCTCCACGGGCGACGGGGTGGCACTCGCGCTGCGGGCGGGCGCCGAGGTCTCGGACCTCGAATTCGTACAGTTCCATCCGACCGTCCTGTTTCTCGGCTCCGACTCCGAGGGCCAGCAGCCGCTGGTGTCCGAGGCGGTACGGGGCGAGGGCGCCCATCTCGTCGACGCGTCCGGCACCCGCTTCATGCTCGGGCGGCACGAGCTGGCCGAGCTGGCCCCCCGCGACATCGTCGCCAAGGCCATCACCCGTCAGATGCAGCTGCACGGCACCGAGCACATGTATCTCGACGCCCGCCACTTCGGCGCCGAGATGTGGGAGCAGCGCTTCCCGACGATCCTGGCAGCCTGCCGGGCCCACGACATCGACCCGGTCACGCAGCCGATCCCGGTCGCCCCCGCCGCGCACTACGCCTCGGGCGGTGTCCGCACCGACCTCCGGGGCCGTACGACGGTGCCGGGCCTGTACGCCTGCGGCGAGGTCGCCTGCACGGGCGTGCACGGCGCCAACCGGCTGGCGTCCAACTCCCTCCTGGAGGGCCTGGTCTTCGCCGAGCGCATCGCGGCCGACATCGTGGAAGGCCCCAGGGCCGAGACCGGGGCCGCCTCCCGGCCTGCCCCCGTGGCGGCACCCGCCGGAACCCGTACCGTCCCCCTGCTGACCGCGGAGTCGCGGACCGCGATCCAGCGGATCATGACCAGGGGCGCCGGGGTGATCAGGTCCGCCGGCAGCCTGGCCGTCGCCGCCGGGGAGCTGGATGCCCTCCAGCGGGCCGCGACGGCCGCCGACAAGGACGGTCGGAAGGACGCCGTACCCGGGGTGGAGGCGTGGGAGGTCACGAACCTCCTCCTGGTCTCGCAGGTGCTGGTCGCCGCCGCGCGGGAGCGCGAGGAGACCCGCGGCTGCCACTGGCGCGAGGACCGTCCCGAGCGCGACGACGACGCCTGGCGCCGCCACCTGGTCGTCCGCGTCGACCCGTACCTGCGGCCCGTCGTCCGCACGACGGACACTTCCGCGTTCCCGCCCGTACGCCCCGGAGACCCGGCAGACTCCGCACTGCCTGCAGGCCTCTTGAACCGCCCCGCCGACGCCCCCGAGGAGCCGTAACCGTGAGCACGCCCGAAGAGAATCCGCGCCCCACACCTGTGGACGTACCGCTGATCCACATCGGCGCACCCGCCGAGTCCGGTGGTGGCTGCGGCGACGGCTGCGGCTGCGGTGACGGCTACGACCCCGACGGCCTGGAGTGCGGCCTCGACCCCGCCCTGGCCCAGCTCCTGGCGGAGGCCGGGCTGGACCCGGTGCAGGTCGAGGACATCGCCCACGTCGCGATCGAGGAGGACCTGGACGGAGGCGAGGACGTCACCACCGTGGCGACCGTCCCGGAGGACTCCGTCGCCACCGGCGACTTCACCGCGCGTGAGGCCGGCGTCGTCGCGGGTCTGCGGGTCGCCGAAGCCGTCCTCTCCATCGTCTGTACCGACGAGTTCGAGGTCGAGCGCCACGTCGAGGACGGCGACCGCGTCGCGCCCGGCCAGAAGCTGCTCACGGTGACCACGCGCACCCGTGACCTGCTCACCGGCGAGCGCAGCGCGCTCAACCTCCTGTGCAGGCTCTCCGGCATCGCGACGGCGACCCGTGCCTGGGCCGACGTGCTCGAGGGCACGAAGGCCCAGGTCCGCGACACCCGCAAGACCACCCCTGGGCTGCGCGCCCTGGAGAAGTACGCCGTGCGCTGCGGCGGTGGCGTCAACCACCGCATGTCGCTCGTGGACGCGGCACTGGTGAAGGACAACCACGTGATCGCGGCGGGCGGCGTCGCCGAGGCGTTCCAGCGGGTCAGGAAGGCGTACCCGGAGCTCGCGATCGAGGTCGAGGTGGACACCCTGGAGCAGGTCCGCGAGGTGCTCGAAGCCGGCGCCGACCTGATCCTGCTGGACAACTTCACCCCGACGGCGACCGCCGAGGCGGTCGCGCTCGTCGGCGGCCGTGCGGTGCTGGAGTCCTCGGGCCGGCTCACCCTCGACTCCGCCCGCGCCTACGCCGAGGCCGGCGTCGACTACCTGGCGGTCGGCGCGCTCACGCACTCCTCCCCGATCCTCGACATCGGCCTGGACTTCCGTGACACCGCGGCAGGCACCGACGGGGCCGACGCCTGATGCTGCTCACCATCGACGTGGGCAACTCCCACACCGTCCTCGGCCTGTTCGACGGCGAGGAGATCGTCGAGCACTGGCGGATCTCCACCGACGCCCGCCGTACCGCCGACGAGCTCGCCGTCCTGCTCCAGGGGCTGATGGGCATGCACCCTCTGCTCGGCGTCGAGCTCGGCGACGGCATCGAGGGCATCGCGATCTGCTCGACCGTCCCCGCCGTCCTGCACGAGCTCCGCGAGGTCACCCGCCGCTATTACGGCGATGTCCCCGCGGTCCTCGTGGAGCCGGGCGTGAAGACCGGCGTCCCGGTCCTCACCGACAACCCGAAGGAGGTCGGCGCGGACCGCATCATCAACGCGGTCGCCGCGGTCGAGCTCTACGGCGGCCCGGCCATCGTCGTCGACCTGGGCACGGCCACGACCTTCGACGCGGTCTCCGCCCGCGGCGAGTACACGGGCGGGGTGATCGCGCCGGGCATCGAGATCTCCGTGGAGGCGCTCGGGGTGAAGGGCGCCCAGCTCCGGAAGATCGAGCTGGCGCGGCCCCGCAGCGTCATCGGCAAGAACACCGTCGAGGCCATGCAGTCCGGCATCGTCTACGGATTCGCGGGCCAGATCGACGGCGTGGTCGAGCGCATGAAGAAGGAGCTGGCGGCCGACCCCGACGAGGTCACCGTCATCGCGACCGGCGGCCTTGCTCCGATGGTGTTGGGTGAGTCCTCCGTCATCGACGAGCACGAGCCCTGGCTGACCCTCATCGGGCTGCGCCTCGTGTACGAGCGGAACATCGCCCGGATGTAGGGCGCGCCCGCGACCACCTGCGGGAACGACCCGGCGGCGCGGAGCACGGCGCCGCGCCGCCGAGCGGTTAGTTAAGCCGATTTTGTCCATTTAGCACGTATTGTCGCGTCATGCCCACGCCCTATGGATCACGCGGCGGCATGGCGTTCAGCGCGGACGAGCTCCGGGTGCTCCGACGTGCTCTCGCCAACGCCCTCCACCCCACGCCCCTGCCGGAAGAGGATGTCCAGGACTGCCTGCGCCTCGCGGGCAGCGTGGACGAGGTGGTGAGCGAGGCGGGCCGGCTGCGCGCCTTCCTCCTCGCCGATCTCGCCCGCTACCGCGAGGCGCTCCCCGGCTCGCTCAGCGGCTATCTGGAGCTCCTCCAGGACGCCCTGGCGGCCGGCTACGACCCCCGCCCTGACGATCTCGCGGCCTTGCGCGCCCTGCGCGCCGGGCCGGTCGCGGCGGCCCTGCTGGAGCGCTGCCAGGTGCTGGCCGAGCGCTCGGTGCGGGCGCGCCTCGCCGGTCGCGCGGTGCCCATGACGACGCCCGCGCCGCGCGGCCGGCTGCTGGCCCTGCGCGGCGGCCTGTCGGCGGCCAAGGAGCCCGAGCGGCCCCGGACCCCGTCGCGGCCGGCCGAGCCGGCCCGCCCGCCGGCCCCCGGCGAGCGCCCGATGCCGAAGCCGTCCGAGGTCTTCCCGCCCCGCCGCCGGCCTGCACCCGCTCCGCCGGCCGAGGAGCGCGCCGTGTCCTGAGGCGCCGACGCGCCTGGGGGGTGCCCGGGAGCGGCCGGAATGCCGGGCTCGCTACCCTGGACGGCATGGACTACGTATCCGCGCTCGTTCCCCCCGTGGTGATGGCCGTCTTCTTCATCGGCCTCGTCAGGACGATCATCAAGAGCCAGGGCGGCCCGAACAAGGCCAAGGAGGACGCCGCGGTGGACGCGGCGCTCGCCCGTGCCGAATCGGCCCGGCAGGCTCCGAGGCCCGAGGGCGCCTGACCCGGGCCCGAGCATGAAGGGCGCACGGCTCCCCGGAGCCGTGCGCCCTTTTTTCGTCCCTGAATTATCCCATTCCAGACATCTAGCACTAAGGTGACGCTGTGCCTCGCCAATTGGGAGAGCTGGAAGACACCGTGATGACACGGGTCTGGCAATGGAACCGCCCGGTCACCGTGCGGGAAGTTCTCGAGGACCTTCAACAGGAACGGTCCATCGCGTACACGACCGTCATGACGGTAATGGACAATCTCCATCAGAAGGGCTGGGTACGCCGGGAAGTGGATGGCCGGGCATATCGATATACGGCCGTCTCCACCCGCGCCGCATACTCGGCCGCACTGATGAACGAAGCGTGGTCGCAGAGTGACAACCCCGCGGCCGCGCTGGTCGCGTTCTTCGGCATGATGTCCGCGGAGCAGCGCGAAGCTCTCCGGGATGCGATCCGCGTCGTGGCACCGACCTTCCCCGAACCGGCCGAGAGCCGGCCCGATGACGGGGACCCGGCCGATGGGGCGCCGCCGGAGAGCGGGCGATAGCGTCGGGGGATGTCCCCAGAGCAGTCGCAAACCGAGCACCCCACCGAGACGCAAACCGGAGATCGTACCGGTCCGGAAACGGGATCTCGCGCAGATGTTCATACCGGCCCGTCGGTAAATAGACCGGCCATCACCGTCCGCCGCGCCAGGACCAGCGATGTGGCGTCCGTCCGCGGACTCCTTGACGGCTACGTCTCCGAAGGCATCCTGCTCGACAAAGCGACGGTGACGCTTTACGAGGACATCCAGGAGTTCTGGGTCGCCGAACGCGACGAGGACGCCCGTGTCATCGGCTGCGGCGCACTCCACGTGATGTGGGAAGACCTCGCCGAAGTGCGCACTCTCGCCGTCGACCACGCCATCAAGGGCGCCGGAGTCGGACACCAGGTCCTGGACAAGCTCTTGCAGACCGCGCGCTGGCTCGGTGTCCGCCGGGTTTTCTGTCTCACGTTCGAAGTCGACTTCTTCGCCGCGCACGGCTTCACGGAGATCGGAGAGACGCCCGTCGACGGAGATGTCTACAGCGAGCTGCTGCGTTCCTATGACGAGGGTGTCGCCGAGTTCCTGGGTCTCGAACGAGTGAAGCCGAACACCTTGGGCAACAGCCGGATGCTTCTGCACCTGTGAACGGCGGAAGATGCCGGAACCCTATGTCCGAATCGCGCATGTTTCCCGTGCTCTTGCGCTCCTGAACCTCTCCCAGGGGTTTGTGTTTTCCGGGGAAAAGCGGTTTCCTTTCCGCGTACTGCATTTTCGATGAAAGGAAATCCGGTGGCACAGAAGGTTCAGGTCCTTCTTGTTGATGACCTCGACGGTGGCGAGGCGGACGAGACCGTGACGTTCGCTCTGGATGGCAAGACGTACGAGATCGACCTCACCACGACCAACGCGGACAAGCTCCGTGGTCTTCTTGAGCCGTACACCAAGAGCGGACGCCGCACCGGCGGCCGTGCCGCGACCGGCCGTGGCAAGGGCCGCGCCGTTACCGGTGGCAACAAGGACACGGCCGAGATCCGTAGGTGGGCGCGCGAGAACGGCCACAACGTGAATGACCGCGGCCGCGTTCCCGCCGAGATCCGTGAGGCTTACGAGAAGGCGAACGGCTGACCTGTCGGCCGATGGGTCCACAGGTGAGTCCGGGCATGAGCGAGTCTGGCCCGGTGGCACTCCGTCGCCGCCGCGTCCACGAGTCGTACGAGATCGGGAGCATCCCCACCGCTGCTCCCGAGGCCGCCGAGGGCCGGGAGTGACCGTTCCACCTCCTGGCGCGATCCGGGGGGCCGCAGCCAGACCGCGGTCCCCGGCGAGCCCGCCGTCCCGCCGGGCGGCACCGGGGCAGTGATGTGCCCACCCGTGCCGAGGGCGGACAGGTCGAGGGCGATCCCGCCCCATTCCAGCCAGTCCAGCAGACCCGGCAGCTCGTCGGCGCTGCCCGCGGCCACCAGCAGCCGCATCCGCTGCCCCGCCAGCGCCACCGGGCCGGTGCGCCCGACACGGCGCAGCACCGCGTGTCCCGCCGGGGCGGGCAGTTCCAGGACGTCGAAGCGCAGCCCCGTCAGCAGCCGGACCGGTGATGTGCCCGTCGTGGCCCAGTCGAGCTCACGGGCGTACCACTGAGCGCGGTCGCCGGATTCCGGCGACGAGCGGGGAGGCGGGACGAGGAAAGCCATGTCCGATGAACCGCCGAACGGGCCCCGGAGTTACGCACCGTCCATGATCGACTGCCCTGCGTGTGCGTCCTGGGGGCGTGCGGAAGCCCCCGGCGGCGCGAAGTTGTTCGCCCGTAGCGGAGGAAACGGGGGTGCGCCGCATGGACTGTCAGTGGGTGCGGGTAAGACATCCCTAGTGGGAAGGGGCGACACGCGGGCAAAAACGTCTCACGTTCGCCATCGGCGTACTGGCGAAAGGGCTATCTGCCTGGCCTGCGGGAACATCGTCTCGCACCATCGGGTTGGAGCAGTTGTCGGCGTTCGGGGCGGGGGATCCGCCAGGCAGCAGGGCCGGGTGTCGGCAGTTGAAATGAGCGGTCCCCGCTTGCGGGACTAAGCTGCGGAAGGACAGGGAGGGGACCGACCCCTTACTGCCTGACCGCTCTGAGGAGCGATTAACGATGTTCGAGAGGTTCACCGACCGCGCGCGGCGGGTTGTCGTCCTGGCTCAGGAAGAAGCCCGGATGCTCAACCACAACTACATCGGCACCGAGCACATCCTCCTGGGCCTGATCCACGAGGGTGAGGGTGTCGCCGCTAAGGCCCTGGAGAGCCTCGGGATTTCGCTCGAGGCGGTCCGCCAGCAGGTGGAGGAGATCATCGGTCAGGGCCAGCAGGCCCCGTCCGGGCACATCCCCTTCACTCCCCGGGCCAAGAAGGTCCTGGAGCTGTCGCTCCGTGAGGCCCTTCAGCTCGGCCACAACTACATCGGTACCGAGCACATCCTGCTCGGCCTGATCCGCGAGGGCGAGGGCGTCGCAGCCCAGGTCCTCGTGAAGCTGGGCGCCGACCTGAACCGGGTGCGGCAGCAGGTCATCCAGCTGCTCTCCGGGTACTCGGGAGGCAAGGAGGCGGCCACTGCGGGCGGCCCCGCGGAGGGCACGCCCTCCACGTCCCTGGTGCTCGACCAGTTCGGCCGGAATCTCACCCAGGCCGCTCGTGAGTCCAAGCTCGACCCGGTCATCGGGCGCGAGAAGGAGATCGAGCGGGTCATGCAGGTGCTGTCCCGCCGTACCAAGAACAACCCGGTTCTCATCGGCGAGCCCGGCGTCGGCAAGACGGCGGTCGTCGAGGGCCTGGCCCAGGCCATCGTCAAGGGCGAGGTGCCCGAGACCCTCAAGGACAAGCACCTCTACACCCTGGACCTCGGCGCCCTGGTGGCGGGTTCCCGCTACCGAGGTGACTTCGAGGAGCGCCTGAAGAAGGTCCTCAAGGAGATCCGCACCCGCGGCGACATCATCCTGTTCATCGACGAGCTCCACACCTTGGTGGGTGCGGGCGCCGCCGAGGGCGCGATCGACGCGGCGAGCATCCTCAAGCCCATGCTGGCGCGAGGCGAGCTCCAGACCATCGGTGCCACGACGCTCGACGAGTACCGCAAGCACCTGGAGAAGGACGCCGCGCTCGAGCGCCGCTTCCAGCCCATCCAGGTCGCGGAGCCGTCGCTGCCGCACACCATCGAGATCCTCAAGGGCCTGCGCGACCGTTACGAGGCCCACCACAGGGTCTCCATCACGGACGAGGCGCTGGTCCAGGCCGCCACCCTGGCCGACCGCTACATCTCGGACCGCTTCCTGCCGGACAAGGCGATCGACCTGATCGACGAGGCCGGCTCCCGGATGCGCATCCGCCGGATGACCGCGCCGCCGGACCTCCGCGAGTTCGACGAGAAGATCGCGGGCGTCCGCCGTGACAAGGAGTCGGCGATCGACTCCCAGGACTTCGAGAAGGCAGCTTCGCTCCGCGACAAGGAGAAGCAGCTGCTGGCGGCGAAGACCAAGCGGGAGAAGGAGTGGAAGGCCGGCGACATGGACGTCGTCGCCGAGGTCGACGGCGAGCTCATCGCCGAAGTCCTCGCGACCGCCACCGGCATTCCCGTCTTCAAGCTGACCGAGGAGGAGTCCTCGCGTCTGCTGCGCATGGAGGACGAGCTCCACAAGCGCGTCATCGGCCAGAAGGACGCCATCAAGGCCCTCTCGCAGGCGATCCGCCGTACGCGAGCCGGTCTGAAGGACCCGAAGCGCCCCGGTGGCTCGTTCATCTTCGCCGGCCCGTCCGGTGTCGGTAAGACGGAGCTCTCCAAGACGCTCGCCGAATTCCTCTTCGGCGACGAGGACGCGCTGATCTCCCTCGACATGTCGGAGTTCAGCGAGAAGCACACGGTTTCCCGTCTCTTCGGTTCGCCCCCCGGATACGTGGGCTACGAAGAGGGTGGCCAGCTCACCGAGAAGGTGCGCCGCAAGCCGTTCTCCGTCGTCCTCTTCGACGAGGTCGAGAAGGCCCACCCCGATATCTTCAATTCCCTGCTCCAGATTCTGGAAGACGGTCGTCTGACCGACTCCCAGGGCCGGGTCGTGGACTTCAAGAACACGGTCATCATCATGACGACCAACCTCGGGACCCGGGACATCTCGAAGGGCTTCAACCTGGGCTTCGCCGCCCAGGGCGACGTCAAGACGAACTACGAGCGCATGAAGGTCAAGGTCAACGACGAGCTCAAGCAGCACTTCCGGCCTGAGTTCCTCAACCGTGTCGACGACACGGTGGTCTTCCACCAGCTCACCGAGGAAGACATCATCCAGATCGTCGACCTCATGGTCGCCAAGGTGGATGAGCGTCTGAAGGACCGCGACATGGGCATCGAGCTCAGTGCCGAGGCCAAGTCGCTCCTCGCGAAGAAGGGCTACGACCCCGTGATGGGCGCCCGGCCGCTGCGCCGGACGATCCAGCGCGAGATCGAGGACATCCTCTCCGAGAAGATCCTCTTCGGCGAGCTGCGTCCCGGTCACATCGTGGTCGTGGGCACCGAGGGCGAAGGGGACGAGAAGAAGTTCTCGTTCCGCGGCGAGGAGAAGTCGGCTCTGCCCGACGTCCCGCCGATCGAGCAGGCGGCGGGCGGCGGCCCGAACCTGACGAAGGATGCGTAGGGCGCGTAGCGCCTGAGCGTCGAAAAGGGGCTGCCCCGGACCGGTTTCGGTCCGGGGCAGCCCCTTTTCGCCTGAGCCGGTATCGACGGATCAGGGGGTGAGTACCTTGAGCCGGCCCTCCCGCCCTTCCCGTCGTCCTCGGAGCAGGGGGACACGATCGCCTTGGATCGTCACGCGCAGGCCGGGCCAGGGGTGCGGGGAGGTGGAGGGCGCCGAGGGCGACGAGCGTGCGGTCCACGGGCTTGCACCGCGCTCACGACCCTGCCGTGCCGTTGCCACCGCGGTGCTCACCGGCCCCCTCGCCCCCGTTCTCCCGGTCACGGCGTGGTGCGGGGCCAGGGTGAGCCGACCTGGGTTCTGGGCGTGCGCCCGGACGGCGTGGCCAGGGCGGGGGCCGAAGGTCCCGAAACGGGCAGGCTTCCGGCCCACCGGCGGTGACAAGGCGCACAGGCCCTCGGAGGCCTACTAGGCCCCTTCGGAGAAGTCGGGGTGGGCGGCCGCGGGACCTTCGGCCCACCCGTGAGGAGCCTTTCGGCGTTTGGGTGAATATGACCGTATTGCTGGCCTGTGTCCAGGAAGGGAGCCTTTGGGGCTGGGGTTAAACCCGCTTCGCGAAAAATATCCCGAAGATCGTCCGTCGCCTCCCGGCCGGTGGCCGCGATGAATTCCCACCCCCTCGGCTACGGCTTTTGATCGTAGATGGGGTGTTTGAGTGTTGCCGGGGGTGCGGGTTACCAAGGTGGAGCAAGCCCGGTCGAGCACCGGGTCCAGTCACCCCGGAGGTTCTCCCCGCATGTCGAAGCGCGTTACGTTCCAGCACTCCCGCCGTCCGTCCATGCCCCGCGTCAGTGGCGCCGTCGTGGCCGCCGGCCTGGGTGCGTCGATGGTGTTCGGTGCGGGCGCGGCGTTCGCGTCCGGCACGACGGGTACCGCGGACACCGCGGCCCTCGCCGGCGCGGCCACCGCCGACTCCGTCGCCCAGCAGGCGACCGCCCAGAGCAAGGCCGCCGCGAAGGCGAAGGCCGACAAGGCCGGGAAGGCCGAGGCCGACAAGAAGGCGGCCGCGAAGAAGAAGGCCGCGGCCAAGAAGAAGGCCGCCTCGTGGGAGGCCCCGGTCGACCACTACGTCCTCAGTGCCACCTACGGCACCGGCGGCGACCGCTGGGCCCACAAGCACTCCGGCCAGGACTTCGCGGTGCCGATCGGCACCAAGGTCGAGGCCGCGCACACCGGCCGGGTCGTCAAGGCCGGCCCGAACGGCGGCGGCGACGGTCCCGCGTACGGCAACGCCATCGTGATCAAGCACGCCAACGGCAAGTACTCGCAGTACGCGCACCTGTCGAAGATCGAGGTCAACGTCGGTGACCGCGTGAAGACCGGCGACGAGATCGCCAGGTCCGGCAACACCGGTAACTCCAGCGGCCCGCACCTGCACTTCGAGATCCGCACCTCGCCCGACTACGGTTCTGCGCTGAACCCGGTCTCGTACCTGAAGTCCGTGCACGTCAAGGTCTGACCCACGGGTTCCCCGTAGCCGCTAGGCGGCGGGCCCCGGGTCATGGGCCCTGGTCACCAGCTCGACGGCGACCTCGAGAGCAGCCTTGCGCTTCTCCTCGGGGTCGCCTTCGGCGTCTTTGAGGGCCATCATCCCGGCGTGCATCGCGAAGAGCGCGGTGAAGCAGCGCACCTGGTCGGTGAGCGGGGCGTCGGGATCCTTGATCAGGTCCACCAGGGCCATGACCCGGTGCTTCATGGTGTGGCCGATGCTGAGCTCGCGCACCGTCGCCTGGTTCTCCTGCATGAAGACGAAGAGCGGCGCCGCCGCCTCGAGCGCCTCGCTGTAGCGGACCAGGATCTCCTTCTTCGTCTCCAGGGTGCGCGGCTGCTCCTGGCCCCAGGCGACGATCTCCTCCACAGGCCTGTTCAGATCCTCGAAGATGCTGACGAGGATGTCTTCCTTGGTCTTGAAGTGGTAGTACAGCGCCGCCTTGGTGACCTGCAACTGCTCGGCGATCTCGCGGAGCGAGGTCTTCTCGTAACCCTGTTCGGCGAAGAGCTTCAGAGCGACGTCCTGGATGCGCTGGCGGGTGTTGCCCCGGCGCGGCTGCGGCGTGCTGCTCATTCGACTCTCCCAAAAACTTACTTGACGCCCGGCTAGTTACGGGTCTACTTTCCTCAGTGTACTAACTAGCCGGGCGGCAAGTAAGTGCCGGATCGGCGGCGGACAGGCATCAGGGGATCAGGGGAGCGGACGGCATGGCAGAACTCAAGAAAGCGACGGCGGGCGGGAAAGCGGAACCACAGCCGCGCAGCGTCCGGGTGGTGGTCCTCGCGCTGATGATCGCGATGCTGCTGGCCATGCTCGACAACTTGATCGTGGGAACCGCGATGCCCACGATCGTCGGCGATCTGGGCGGAATGGAACATCTGTCCTGGGTGGTCACCGCCTACACCCTGGCCACCGCGGCCTCCACGCCCATCTGGGGCAAGCTCGGCGACATGTACGGACGCAAGGGCATCTTCCTCACGTCCATCGTGATCTTCCTGATCGGCTCCGTGCTGAGCGGAATGTCCCAGGACATGAGCCAGCTGATCGGATTCCGGGCCGTCCAGGGCCTCGGAGCGGGTGGCCTCATGGTGGGCGTCATGGCCATCATCGGCGACCTCGTACCGCCCCGGGAGCGCGGAAAGTACCAGGGCATGATGGCCGGCGTGATGGCGATCGCCATGATCGGCGGACCGCTGGTCGGCGGCACCATCACCGACCACCTGGGCTGGCGCTGGAGCTTCTACATCAACCTGCCGCTCGGCGCCGTCGCGCTCGCCATGGTCACCGCCGTGCTGCACCTGCCCCGCAAGGAGCGCCGGAAGGCGAAGGTCGACTACCTGGGCGCCGCGCTCCTCACCGTCGGCATCACCGCGATCGTGCTGGTCACCACCTGGGGCGGTACGGAGTACGCCTGGGGCTCAGCCGTGATCATGGAGCTCATCGCGCTCGGCGTCGCCTCCCTCGTCGGCTTCCTCTTCGTCGAGACGAAGGCAGCCGAACCGATCGTGCCGCTCCACATCTTCCGCAACCGCAACTTCACCCTCATGTCCGTGGTCGGCTTCATGGCGGGCTTCGTGATGTTCGGCGCGGTGCTCTTCCTGCCGCTGTTCCAGCAGTCGGTCCAGGGGGCGTCCGCGACCAACTCCGGACTGCTGCTCCTGCCCATGCTGCTCGCGATGATGATCGTCTCGCTGGTCGCCGGCCGGATCACCACCAGCACCGGCAAGTACAAGATCTTCCCGATCGTGGGCAGCCTCCTGATGGTCGCCGGCCTCTTCCTGCTCTCCGGCATGGACACCGGGACCACGCGCCTGACGTCCGGCATCTACATGGCGGTGCTCGGTGCCGGCATGGGCTTCCTGATGCAGATCACGATGCTCGTCGCCCAGAACAGCGTCGAGCTCGAGGACATGGGCGTCGCCTCGTCCACGACCACGCTCTTCCGCACACTCGGCAGCTCGTTCGGCGTCGCGATCATGGGCGCCCTCTTCACCGGCCGTGTGCAGGACGAGATGACGGCACGCGGCGGCGGGGGAGCCACCGAGAAGTCCGCACAGCTGGACGCGGCGAGCCTGGCGAAGCTGCCGGCCGCGATGCGCGAGGCGTACGAGTACGCGGTGGCCTCCGGCACCCACATCGCCTTCCTGGTGGGCGGCTCGGTCGCGGTGGTGGCCCTGGTGGCGGCGCTGTTCGTCAAGGAGGTCCCGCTGCGCGGCACCGCGATGCCGGCCGCGGCCTCGGACGGCGACGGCTCGGCGCCCGCCCGGCCCACGGCGGACAAGGCGCGGCAGAGCGCCTGAGCGGACCCCGTACAGGGATGGGCCCCGGAGACACCTCGTCCCCGGGGCCCGCCCCTGTCCTCTCAGGCCGACCCTGTCTGCCGCAGGACGGGGAAGCTTCCGGTGTTCGTCGGCGCGTGCTCGGGCAGCCACAGCACGGCGACCGCACCCCCGGTGTCCCCGCCCCCGGCGGGCCCCGCGTTGCGGAACGTCAGCCTCGCCCCCAGCACCCGCGCCTGCCCCGCGGCAATGGTCAGCCCCAGGCCGTGGCCGCGCCCGGACCTGTCGCTGCTCCCGGTACGGAACCGGCTCGGCCCCTCCCGCAGCAGCGCCTCGGGGAACCCGGGCCCGTGATCGCGGACCCGCACCACCCGGCCCTCGACCGTGACCTCGACCGGGGCGGCCCCGTGCTTGGCGGCGTTCCCCAGCAGATTGCCCAGGATGCGTTCCAGCCGTCGCGGATCCGTGGACACCCAGGACTCGTGCACCACCCGGACCGTGATCTCCGGATCCAGCAGCCGGACCCGCCGGCTGACGAATTCACCGAGCTGCAGCTCCTGGAGCTCGGCACGCTCCGAGGCGCCGTCCAGCGTGGCCACCTCCAGGACGTCCTCGACCAGGGTCCGCATGGCCTGTGCCCGGTCCCGTACGAGCTCCGTGGGCCGTCCCGGGGGAAGCAGCTCGGCCGCCGTGAGCAGTCCGGTCACCGGGGTGCGCAGCTCGTGCGCGATGTCGGCGGTGACCCGGCGCTCCGCCTCGATCCGCTCGTTCAGCGCGTCCGTGAGCGCGTCCACCGCCCGGGCCAGCTCGTCGGTCTCGTCCCGTACGACCCCGCCCACAGCCTCCCGTACGCGTACCTCCGTATTGCCCTGGGCGACCTTGCCGGCCGCTGCCGCCGCCTTGCGCAGCCTCCGGGACAGCTGGCCGCCGATCAGGACGCCCAGCGCGCAGCCGCCGAAGACGACCGAGACCGAGCCGATGATCAGGGCCCTGTCCAGGTCGCCCATGACCGTGGCGCTGCGGTCGGCGAAGCGGGTGTGCAGGGACAGGACGTCGCCGTTGGCCAGGGGGACGGCCGCCCAGACGTCGGGCACCCCGTCGTCGTACTCGTCGACATGGGTGGCGCGCCGGTCGTCCTGCATCCGGCTGCGCAGGCTCGCCGGCAGCGACGGGTCGTTGATCTTGGCGCCGAACTTCGGCGACGGCTTCTTCGTGTTCGTCGCCTCGTACAGCCGCTGGGCGAAAAGCAGCCGCTCCAGCTGCACCTCGCGCGCGTTCTCCAGCATCGAGACACGGGCCGCGTTGTGGACGACGAGGCTCAGTGCCAGCGCGATGAGCGCGCCGACCGCGGCGATCGCGATGCTGATCTTCCAGCGGACCCCGGTCCGCAGCGCCAGCCGCCTCATGCGCGCAGCTTGTAGCCGAAGCCGCGGACCGTCTCGATCCGGTCCTGCCCGATCTTGGTGCGCAGCCGCTGCACATGGACGTCGACGACGCGGGTGTCCCCGCCCCAGCCGTAGTCCCAGACCCGCTCCAGCAGCCTGTCCCGGGAGAGCACGGTCCCGGGTGCCGCGGAGAACTCCAGCAGCAGCCGCATCTCCGTCGGTGTCAGACCCACGTGCGCGCCTCCGCGGCGTACCTCCATGCCCTCCGTGTCGATCTCCACGTCGCCGAAGACCAGCACACCGCTCGCCCCGTCCTGCGCGCCACCGGCCCCGTCGGGCGCCCCGCCCGAGCCGGCGGCGTGGCCGAAGCGCCGCAGCACGGCGCGGATGCGGGCGACGAGCACCGCCCCGTCGAACGGCTTGGTGACGTAGTCGTCGGCCCCCGCCTCCAGGCCGAGCACCACATCGATCGCGTCGGCGCGCGCCGACAGCATGATCACGGGAACGGTCGACTCGTCACGGATGCGCCGGCACAGACTGACGCCGTCGAGGCCCGGCACCATCACATCCAGCAGCGCGATGTCCGGACGGTCCGCCCGGAAGGCCTCCAGGCCCAGCAGGCCGTCGGGCACCGCGGTCACCGTGAAGCCGACCCGCTCCAGTGCGAGCTGGGTGGCCTCACGGATGACGTCGTCGTCCTCGACGAAGAGGACGTGGGTATCGGCCATGGCGGGCGGCTCTCAGTTCTGCGCCGTCTGCGGTGCGGGGAGAGTGCCCTCCCCGCTGCCGACGGCCCGGTTGAAATCGTTGTGCACCCGGTCGGTCTCGGTGAACCGGCCCGCGCTCCAGCGGTACGTGATGACGTCCTCGCCCGAGGGGTAGGTGACCGAGTCCTTCGACCCGTACACCTGCGTCGTCACGACCAGGTCACCCCGGTCGATGGTGCCGTACACCGCGGGCACCTCGGCGGCGAAGACGTTCCCGTACGTGCCGTCCGCCCGCCGCTGGTAGACGTACGTCCCGACTCCCACCGAATCACCGCAGGTCATCACGTTGACCACGACATCGGTCTCCGAGCCGCCGGTGAGCGAGCCGTACGAGGTGTCGACCGGATACTCGTCCCCGGTGCAGGGCTTCAGGTCGTCCTTGAGCTGCCGGCTCACCTTCGGGTCGCTCTTGACGAGCATCACGGCGTTCACCCGGGGGGAGGGCTTCGCCGTCCCGCTGGGCACCGCCGCGCTCGACGGCGTGGCCCGGGCGACCTGCTGGGCGCTCGCCGGCCCCTCGTCGCGCGTGCCCGTGCCTCCGGCGGAACAGCCGGCGCACAACAGCCCGAAGGCGGCGAGCCCGGCCACCGCCGTGCTCCCCGCCGCGAGGCCGCCCCGGAGTCTCCCGCGGCGGGCCCTCGTGCCCCCTCTGCTGCCCGTCAGGCCGCGCACCGCTCCCGCCCCCGCTCGTCATGACGCCTGTTCCGCTGCGAGGGTATCCGCGCCGGTGTCTCCTCGGCCTCGCGGCTCCGGGCCGCACGGTCCTCAAGCTCCTGGCGCAGACGCGCCAGGGCCCTGTGCAGCGTGCTCTTCACCGTGCCGGCGGACATGCCGAGCGCCGCGGCCGTCTCCTCCGTGCTCATCTGCTCCCAGTGTCGCAGCACGACGACGCTGCGCTGCTTCGGAGCCAGTACCCCGAGGACGTCCATGAGCAGGGCGCGGTCGGCACGCTGCTCGGCGCCGTCGTCGACGCTCGCGTCGGGGAGCTGCTCGGTGGGGACCTCGTCGAGCTTGCGGGCCCGCCACCACTCCGTTCGCGTGTTGATCATGACGCGGCGCAGATAGGCGTCGGCGAGGGACTTGTCGGCGATGCCGTCCCAGCGGCCGAAGGTGCGGACCAGAGCGGTCTGGAGCAGGTCCTGCGCGTCCACGGGATCGGGAACGAGCCGACGGGCACTGCGCAGCAGCGCGTCCTGTCGGGTCCGTACGTACTCCTCGAAACCGAGCACCTCGCCCTGAGCCATTACAACCGCCTCCGTCCCCGTGGATCCCCGTGTACCGCCGTCGGCCGGGTGGTCCCGTGGCCGACGTCCGGTGACGTTACGGAGGCGTTGTCACGAGGGTGTGCGGAGCAGCCGTAGGCGGACGCACGGCTGTCCATCGGTTGTGTAACAGCCGCTGGACAGCCCGGGTCCGCCGGAGCGCCGTCAGGTCAGGGGCAGCCGGTACCGGCCGTTCGCCAGGGGCTCGACCAGACCGTCGGCGACGAGCCCGTCCAGAGCGCGCGCCCGCTGCACGGGCTCCTCCCACACCGCGTCCAGCGCCGACTGCGGAACCGGCGTGACCGCGTCCCGCAGCACCGCGAGCAGCCGCCCCCTGACCTGCCGGTCCGTGCCGGCGTAGGTCTGGCCCCGGCGCGGCGGGCCCTGGTGGGCGGGCTTTCCCGCCAGCCGCCAGGCGCACTGCCCGGCGATCGGGCAGCGCGTGCAGTCCTCGTTCTTCGCGGTGCACACGAGTGCGCCGAGCTCCATCGTGGCCGCCGCCCAGCTCGCGGCGCGCTCGTCCTCCTCCGGGAGCAGTGCGCGGGCGAGCTTGCGCTCGGCCGCGGTGGTCGCGTTCGGCGGGTACTGGATGCCGGTGGCGGCCCGGGCGAACACCCTGCGGACGTTCGTGTCCAGCACGGCGTGACGCTGCCCGTACGCGAACGAGGCCACGGCCGCGGCCGTGTACTCCCCGATCCCGGGCAGTGCGAGCAGCTGGTTGTGCTCGCTCGGCACGTCGCCGCCGTGGCGTTCCGTTATCGCCTGCGCGGCCCCGTGCAGGCGGAGCGCACGCCGGGGGTAGCCGAGCCGGCCCCAGGCGCGGACGGCTTCGCCCGGTGCGTCGGCGGCCAGGTCGGCCGGGCGCGGCCAGCGGGCCATCCACTGCTCGTAGACCGGGAGGACTCTGTTCACCGGGGTCTGCTGCAGCATGAACTCGCTCACCATCACACCCCAGGCACCCGCGTCGGGGCGGCGCCAGGGCAGATCGCGCGCGTGCTGCTCGAACCACCCGATGACGGGGGCATGGAGGGAGGCGGGGGGCGTCTGTGTCGAAGTCGTGGCAGTCATCGCACCCACGATCCTGGCACGGAAGGCGGGACATCGGGCACGGCTACGGGGGTGTCGGCCCGGCGGAGCGCTCAGGGAGTGATAACGCCACCCGTTCTGTCCCTTCGCGCGGGGGCGGACGGGGGCCGAGCCGGTGCAAAGCGGATGGAAGCGCCCCGGTAACGGCCGCTCCATGATGATGATCAGGAAAACTTGTCGATCAGAGCGGCGGTTGAGGGCCGGAGTTGGCCTGGATCTCTCGTACAGTTCGGTCCGTGGGTTCTATGCGCAATCCGGTCGGGCCGCTTCCCTCCAGCATCTACTGGCGTCGGAGAACAGTAGCGGTGCTGGTGATCGCGCTGCTCGCGGCGCTGATTGCGTGGGCCGTCACCTCGGGCGGCGGCGGAGGCGGACAGGACGACGGGAAGCCCGGAGGCTCCGGCCCCGCCCCGTCCATCACCCCCGGGCCTTCGAGTTCCGGCCCGGTCACCGGCCAACCCCCCGGCGGGCGCGACGAGTCGGACGACTCCGGTACGGACGCGGGCTCCGGGTCGGGCGGCGGGAGCACCGGGACGGGAACGGGCGGCGCCGGGGGATCGGACACCGGCGGGGACGCGGGAACGGACACCGCGGGAGCGGACACCGCGGGATCCGGTGGCTCCGCGTCGGGCGCGGGAACCGGTGGCAGCGCGGCCGGCCAGCAGGTACCCGCCGGATCACCGCTCCCCAACTGCACGCCTGCCGTACTGCAGTTGAGCCTGAAGACGGAGATCAGCTTCGGACCCGACGACAAGCCGAAGTTTCGGCTGAGCGCCAAGAACACCTCGGCTGCCGACTGCAAGGCCGACTTCGGTCCGAAGAACGCCGTGCTCACGATCACCGAGGCCGGCGAGGACGACGAGCAGGTGTGGTCCTCCAAGGACTGCCCGAAGCCCGGCGGCGCCCTCTTCCTGAGGGTCCCGGCGGGAACGACCGTCGTCCACACCGTGGAGTGGGACCGCAAGGGGAGCGCGCCCTCGTGCGCGACACCGCCCGTCCGGTCCGCGGGTCCGGGGACCTACCTGCTGGAGGCCAAGGTCCCGGGCGAGTCCGTCCGGCCCGCCTCGTTCGTCCTGGCCAAGGACTGACGGCGGCGGCAGGCCCCCACCGGGAACGAACGCCGCCGGGTCCGACCGGAAACGAACGCGGTCGGGTCCGACCGGCAACGAACGACGCCGGTCGGACCCGCAACGAACGACGCCGGGTCGGACCGCAACGAACGACGCCGGGCCCCGCCGGAACGCTTGTCCGGCGGGGCCGGTCCCATGTGATCCGGACGGAGGGTCCTAGACGTACCGCTCCAGGATCGAGGACTCCGCGAGCCGCGAGAGCCCCTCCCGGACGCTCCTGGCCCGCGCCTCGCCGACTCCGTCCACGGCCTGGAGGTCGTCCACGCTCGCGGCGAGCAGCTTCTGCAGGCCGCCGAAGTGCTCCACCAGCCGCTCGATGATCGCCCCGGGCAGCCGTGGCACCTTCGCCAGCAGCCGGAATCCGCGCGGGGAGACCGCCGAGTCGAGCGTCTCCGGCGAGCCGCTGTAGCCCAGTGCCCGTGCCACCACGGGAAGTTCGAGCAGCTCGGTGTGGGTGAGCGTGTCCAGCTCGGCCAGCGCCTCCGCGACCGTACGGGACCGCTTCGCGGTGGGCTCGGGGACGTAGTCGCGTACGACCAGCTCCCGCTCCGGCTCCACGCCCGCGATCAACTCGTCCAGCTGGAGCGAGAGAAGGCGGCCGTCGGTGCCCAGCTCCACGACGTACTCGGCGATTTCGGTCGCGATGCGGCGCACCATCTCCAGCCGCTGCGAGACCGCCGTCACGTCCCGGACCGTCACCAGGTCCTCGATCTCCAGCGCGGAGAGTGTCCCGGCGACCTCGTCCAGCCGGAGCTTGTACCGCTCCAGGGTGGCGAGCGCCTGGTTGGCGCGGGACAGGATCGCTGAGGACTCCTCCAGGACCCGCCGCTCCCCGTCCACGTACAGCGCGATCAGGCGCATGGACTGGGATACCGACACCACGGGGAAGCCGCAGGCCTTGGAGACCCGGTCCGCCGTGCGGTGGCGGGTGCCCGTCTCCTCGGTGGGGATGGAGGCGTCCGGGACCAGCTGCACGCCGGCCCGGAGGATCTTGGTCATGTCCTTGTCGAGGATCATCGCGCCGTCCAGCTTGCACAGTTCGCGCAGGCGCGTCGCGGCGAAATCCACGTCGAGCACGAAACCGCCGGTGCACATGGACTCGACGGTTCGGTCCATGCCGAGGACGATCAGTCCGCCGGTGTTGCCGCGGAGGATGCGCTCCAGGCCGTCGCGGAGGGCCGTTCCCGGCGCGACCGCGCTCAACGAGGCGCGCATCAGCGCCTCGTTCCCGGTGCCTTGGCCGGACTTTCCGGGCGATGCTGCCCGGTCGTTGGCTGCCACTGCACTCCTCCGGTCACAGGTCGGCGGTGCCCTTGCGTCCCTCGTACCGTTCGTACGGGCGGGCGAGACCAGGGCAAAGTCTACCGGCGTGCGCCGTCCTCCTGTGGTCCGTCCGGCCGAGAGCGGCGGGGAAGGACTCTCAGAGCGTCGCCCATGTCGGCCACTTCTGTGACCTTCATACCGGCCGGAACCTGTCCCGGGTCCCTCGGGACCAGGGCGTGCTTGAACCCGAGACGGTACGCCTCCGCCAGCCTGCGCTGGACGCCGGTCACCCTTCTGACCTCCCCGGCGAGGCCCACCTCACCGATCGCGACCAGGTTTTTCGGGAGCGGTGTGTCGCTCGCCGCGCTGGCGAGCGCCAGGGCGATGGCGAGGTCCGCGGCCGGTTCGGTGAGCTTCACGCCGCCCACGGTCGCGCTGTAGATGTCCCGCTTGCCGAGGGCGCTGATCCGGCCCCGCTGTTCGAGAACGGCCAGCATCATCGAGACCCGGGAGGTCTCCAGGCCGGAGGTGGTGCGCCGGGGCGAGGGGATCTGCGAGTCGACCGTCAGCGCCTGCACCTCGGCGACGAGTGGCCGCTTGCCCTCCAGGGTGACCGTCAGGCAGGTGCCGGGGACGGGCTCGTCACGGCGGGTGAGGAAGAGCCCGGAGGGGTCGGCCAGGCCCGTGATGCCCTCGTCGTGCAGCTCGAAGCAGCCGACCTCGTCCGTGGCGCCGTACCGGTTCTTGACGCCTCGCACGAGCCGGAGGCGTGCGTGCCGGTCGCCCTCGAAGGACAGCACCACGTCGACCAGGTGCTCCAGGAGGCGCGGCCCCGCGATCGCGCCGTCCTTGGTCACATGGCCCACCAGGAGCGTCGACATGCCGCGCTCCTTGGAGGCCCTGATGAGCGCGCCCGCGACCTCGCGGACCTGCGCCATGCCGCCGGGAGCGCCGTCGATCTCCGGCGAGGCGACGGTCTGCACGGAGTCGAGGACGAGGAGGGACGGCTTGACCGCGTCCAGGTGCCCCAGGACCGCCGAGAGGTCGGTCTCGGCGGCCAGATACAGGTGGTCGTTGATCGCCCGGATGCGGTCGGCCCGCATCCGCACCTGGCTGGCGGACTCCTCGGCCGTGACGTACAGGGTGCGGTGGTCGTCGCTCGCCGCCTTGGCGGCCACGTCCAGCAGCAGCGTCGACTTGCCGACGCCCGGCTCGCCCGCGAGCAGCACGACGGCGCCGGGGACGAGCCCCCCGCCGAGCACCCGGTCCAGCTCTCCGACGCCGGTCGAGCGGGCGGTGGCCTGCCGGCTGTCGACCTGGCCGATCGGCACCGCGGCGGTGGAGACCCGGCCGGCCGCCGTCGTGCGGACCGCGGGGGCGCCGCCGAACTCCTCGACCGTCCCCCAGGCCTGGCACTCGGGGCAGCGGCCGAGCCATTTGGCCGTCGTCCAGCCGCATTCGGTGCAGCGGTAGGACGGGCGGTCCTTCGCGGATTTCGTACGGGCAGCCATGGCGTCACCGTATAGGTGGGGTCTGACAGTCCGGCTGCGGGCACCATGGTCGAACATGCGCCCGATGCGTCAATTTTTATGGAATCCGGGATTCCTGTCCCCTTTCGAGGGAGACCGTCACCCGTAAGGATTAAATGTAGGAAAGTGCGGTCAGGGTTCCGCCCGTATCTGCCTACGGTCGCCCCGTGACGAGCAGCAGGCTGGAGACCCCCACACATCCCACCGGCGCACACCGGGCGCACCGCCGTGCGGCCCGTCCTTCGGCGCAGCGGTCGTCCGCACGGTACGAGCCGTATCTCGACGGCCTGTTCACCTACTGCCTCTCCGTGCTCTGCGATCACGAGGCGGCCACCGAGGCGCTCGGCTCGCTCCTGGCCATCGCCGAGCGGCAGGACGGCCGGTGCCCGGCGGCCGAGGAGGAACGTAAATCCTGGCTGTACGCCCTGGCCAGATGGACCTGCCTGCGGGCGCTCACCGAGCAGCGGCGGGGCCGCCAGGCACACCGGCGTACGCCGCCCGCCGCGCGCACCGCGCCCCGCGAGGGCGCCCGCGCGGCCCGTCGCCGGTCCGCCCACGGCGCACCGGAGGAGGCCGCCGCCCCCAACTGCCCCACGGAGTCCCCGGTGGCCGAGGCGCGCCGGCGTGAACTCGCGCAGCTGGCCTGGCCCGAGGCCGCGGGCACCACCCCCGAGCAGCGCGAGGCGCTGGAGCTCGCCGTGCGCCACGGGCTCACCCCGCGCGCCGTCGCCGCCGTCCTCGGCCTCGACCCCGGCAGCGCCCGGGAGCTCCTGGCGGGCGCGGCCTGCGAGGTGGAGCGCACCCGTGCCGCCCTCGCCGTCGTGGAGACGGGCGACTGCCCCTCCGTCGCGCGGCTCACCGGCGCCCATCAGGTGCTGCTCTCGGCGGCCCTGCGCCGGGAGCTCGTCCGGCACGTCGACGACTGTCCCCGCTGCCGCCGCGCCGCCGAGCGGGCCGGGGCGGCCGGCCCCTGGCCCGGCACGACGGTCACCCCGGCCGCCGCACTGCCGGTCGTCGAGGCGCCCCGCCCCTCGGTGCACGTCGCCCTGACCCACGCCCGGCGCTCCCGGTCCGGTGCGCCGCGCTTCGGCCGGACCGGTTTCCCGCTGGACCCCAAGGACCACGCCGCGCGCCGGGACCGGCTGCGCGCCCGGGTCGTGACCACGACGGTCGTCGCGACCGTCGTCGCCGCCCCGGTGATCGCCCTCTGGGTCGCCTACCGAGGTGCGCCGCTGACCGGCGAGGGCCGCGACCCATCGGTCACGGCGACGGACGTGGACGGCGAACCGAGCCCCGACGGCGATCCGTACGACCACTACGAGAACGCCGGGAACGCCCGCCCGGACGGGCACGACCGCTTCGCGGAGGACGCCGGTGGCCCGGACGTCTCGGCCGAGGTGATCAGCGTCGGCGCCGGCCCGGACGGGGCGGCCTCGCTCGCGGTCTCGGCCCGCTCCTCCGGCAGCCGTACGACGATCACCCTGACCGCGACCGGCGACGAAGCCGTCGTCTGGTCGGCCCGGGCGGACGCCCCGTGGCTGCGCCTCAGCCGTACGTCCGGCACGGTCGCACCGGGCCGCACCGTCAGCCTCCATGTGTTCGTGAACAGCGCGGCCGAGCCCCGGGGCCCCTGGAGCGCCCGTGTCCTGTTCGCCCCGTCGGGGTCCGCGGTCGCGATCACGGGCTACGGGGCCACGGCCCCACGCCCCGGGAGCCCCCGGCCGTCACCGGATCCGTCGTCGGGGACCCCGAGCCCCACCCCGTCCTCCCCGGCCCCGTCGGAGCCGGCCCCCGACCCCACGGTGCCCACCGATCCGCCGGACCCGACGCCCACGCCCACGGAGCCGCCCACCGACGGACCGGGCTCTCCCGGCCCCACCCCGTCACCGTCCGGCGGCTCCACAGCGCCCGACCCGACGGAGCCGGGCGAGCCCTCCGGGCCCGCCGGCTGACACGGACGGCGCCCCGGTACGCGGCGGAACGTTTGTGCGCCGCACGCCAGGACGCCGTCGAGGAGAGGAAAGCCGCCCCGGAGGGCCTGCCTCAGGCCGGATCGGCCGGATGCGGCGCCATCGGCAGCAGCGACGCCAGCCGCTGCTCGCAGAGCTCGACCAGCCGGTCGTAGGCCTCCTTGCCCATCAGCTCGGTGAGCTCGGGCCGGTACGACACATAGACCGGGTCACCGGCCCCGTGCGCGGACGTCGCCGAGGTGCACCACCAGTGCAGGTCGTGACCGCCCGGGCCCCAGCCCCGGCGGTCGTACTCCCCGATGGAGATCTGGAGCACGCGCGTGTCGTCGGGCCGTTCGATCCAGTCGTACGTACGGCGGACCGGCAGCTGCCAGCACACATCCGGCTTGGTCTCCAGCGGCTCCTTGCCCTCCTTGAGGGCCAGGATGTGCAGGGAACAGCCCATGCCGCCGGCGAACCCGGGGCGGTTCTGGAAGATGCAGGAGCCCTCCCAGCGCCGCGTCTGGCGCTCGCCGTCCTCGTCGACACCGACCCAGCCGGTCTCGGTGCCGACGTCGTGGAACTGCCACAACTCCGGTGTGAGCCGTGCCACGTGCCCGGCGACGCGCTTCTCGTCGTCCTCGTCGGAGAAGTGCGCGCCGAGCGTGCAGCAGCCGTCGTCCGCGCGGCCCGCCTGGATCCCCTGGCAGCCGCTGCCGAAGATGCAGGTCCACCTGGACGTCAGCCAGGTCAGGTCACAGCGGAAGACCTGCTCGTCGTCGGCGGGATCGGGGAATTCCACCCAGGCCCGCGCGAAGTCGATCCCCTTCTCGTCGGGCCCGTCCGGCCCGGTCGCGTCCGGCTGCCGCATCTCCTGCTTCGTCTGCCGCTGCTTCTTCGTGGCTTTGTCCGGCTTCGCCTTTTTCGTCTTTGGCACGTGCCCAGAGTAAGCCGCAGTAGCGTTCCCGTATGAGACTCGGAGTCCTCGACGTGGGGTCGAACACGGTGCATCTGCTGGTGGTCGACGCGCATCCCGGCGCCCGCCCGCTGCCCGCGCACTCGCACAAGGCGGAGTTGCGGCTCGCCGAACTCCTCGACGCGGAGGGGGCGATCGGCCCCGAGGGGGTCGACCGGCTCGTGACGACCGTGGCCGACGCCCTCCAGGCGGCCGAGGACAAGGGGTGCGAGGACGTGCTGGCGTTCGCCACCTCCGCCGTGCGTGAGGCGGGCAACGCGGACCAGGTGCTGGCCCGGGTGCGGGACGAGACCGGTGTCTCCCTCGCCGTCCTCAGCGGCGAGGAGGAGGCCCGGCTGACGTTCCTGGCGGCGCGCCGCTGGTTCGGCTGGTCCGCGGGCAAGCTGCTGGTCCTCGACATCGGCGGCGGCTCGCTGGAGGTCGGCTACGGGATGGACGAGGAGCCCGACGCCGCGGTCTCGTTGCCGTTCGGCGCCGGCCGGCTCACCGCCGCCTGGCTCCCGGGCGATCCACCGGACGCCACGGCCGTGCGCGCGCTGCGCCGCCATGTCCGCGCGGGCATCGCCCGTACGGTCGGGGAGTTCACCCGGCTGGGGCCGCCCGACCACGTCGTCGGGACCTCCAAGACCTTCCGGCAGCTCGCCAGGATCACGGGCGCCGCCCGGTCCGCCGAGGGGCTCTACGTGCAGCGCGTCCTCACCCGCAAGGCTCTGGAGGAGTGGGTGCCGAAGCTGTCGGCGATGACCGTCGAGCAGCGGGGAAATCTGCCCGGGGTGACCGAGGGGCGTGCCGCTCAGCTCCTGGCGGGCGCGCTCGTCGCCGAGGGTGCGATGGACCTGTTCGGGGTCGAGGAGCTGGAGATCTGCCCCTGGGCGCTGCGCGAGGGAGTCATCCTGCGCCGGCTCGACCACCTGCCGGCCGAGCAGGCCGCCCTGGCCTGATCCCGGCGGGCGCCCTCATGGGGCTCGTCACTTTCAGCCGGGCTCCCTCGGCCTCGCGTACAGCTGCCCGTACCCTGTTCCACGTGGCAGATCCAGTGGTGCGCATCCCGGATGCGAAGGTCGCCCTGTCGACAGCCTCCGTCTATCCGGAGTCGACGGCGACGGCCTTCGAGATCGCCGCGCGCCTGGGCTACGACGGTGTCGAGGTCATGGTGTGGACCGACCCCGTCAGCCAGGACATCGAGGCGCTGCAGCGGCTTTCGGACTATCACCAGGTGCCGATCCTGGCCGTGCACGCCCCCTGTCTCCTGATCACCCAGCGGGTCTGGTCCACCGACCCGTGGGTGAAGCTCCAGCGGGCCAGGGCGGCGGCGGAGAAGCTCGGTGCCTCGACGGTGGTCGTCCACCCGCCGTTCCGGTGGCAGCGGAACTACGCCCGGGACTTCGTCTCCGGTATCTGGCGCATGGCGGACGAGACCGACGTGCGCTTCGCGGTGGAGAACATGTACCCGTGGCGCTACCGGGACCGCGAGATGCTCGCGTACGCCCCCGCCTGGGACGTCAGCAACGACGACTACCGGCACTTCACCGTGGACCTCTCGCACACCTCGACCGCGCGGACCGACAGCCTGGCCATGGTCGACCGGATGGGCGACCGGCTCGCCCACGTCCACCTCGCCGACGGCAAGGGCTCCGGCAAGGACGAGCACCTCGTGCCCGGCCGGGGCGACCAGCCGTGCGCGGAGCTGCTGGAGCGGCTGGCCCGTACCGGCTTCGACGGCCATGTGGTCATCGAGGTCAACACCCGCCGTGCCATGTCCTCGGCCGAGCGTGAGGCCGATCTCGCGGAGGCGCTCGCCTTCACCCGGCTCCACCTGGCGTCGTCGGCGCGGACGCCCCGCCCGTGACCCCGGGCGCCGACGCCCCGTCGCCCCGGCGCCGGGGCCGCCCCTCCCGTACGGCGGGCGCCACCGGCCCCGACGCCAGGACCCGGATCCTGGAGGCGGCCCGCGAGGAGTTCGCCGAACGCGGGTACGACAAGACGTCGGTCCGGGGCATCGCCAGGGCGGCCGGCGTCGACGCGGCCCTGGTCCACCACTACTTCGGTACGAAGGACGAGGTCTTCGCCGCGGCCATCGAGCTCTCCTTCGAGCCCGCGCTCGTCATCCCCACGATCCTGGGCGGCCCCTCGGAGGACCTGGGGGAGCGGCTGGCCCGGTATTTCATCGGCGTATGGGAGAACCCCGTCTCCAGGGCACCGCTCCTGGCCATCCTCCGCTCCGCGCTCACGCACGAGGCGGCGGCGAAGGTGCTGCGCGGCTTCGTCCTGCGCCGCCTGCTGGAGCGGATCGCGGCGGAGCTGGACGTGCCCGACCCGACCTTCCGCGCCGAACTCGCGGCCTCGCACATGATCGGTATCGCGATCCTGCGCTACGTCATCCGGGCGGAGCCCCTGGCGTCCACGGACCCGGAGAAGATCATCGCGATGGTGGCGCCCACGCTCCAGCGGTATCTGTGCGACGGCTGACCCGGGTCCTGCCTGTGTGACGGCTGACCCCGGCTGACCCGGGTCCTGCCTGTGTGACGGCTGACCCCGGCTGACCCGGGTCCTGGCTGTGTGACGGCTGACCCCGGCTGACCCGGTCCTGCCTGTGTGACGGCTGTGCCGTTCGCATCACAACGATGTCGCGAGTCGGTACCGGCACCGGCCGTGGCCGGATCCGGATGGTTGGCTGTCCGGGATCACGCGGGCCGGACGTTTACACGGCGTGCACAACGGGCGGGGGAGACGATCATGAACGGGTCGATCAGAGGCGGGCACGGACAGGGCGGGCCGTCGGAGGACGGCAGGGGTGCCACCGTGTCGCGCAGACGGCTCCTGCGGCTGGCCGGCGCGGGGCTGGGCCTGGCGCTGGCCGGAGCGGTGACGACCGCGTGCGGGCCGGAGAAGACCGACGCCTCCGGCGGCAACACGGGGGGCCCGGCGCCCGGCGGGAGCGGCAAGGGCGGCGGGGACGCGTTCACGACCCCGCCCGCAGGCACCGCCCCGCGCGCCCTGTGGCAGGAGAGGACCGACGTGGGCACCCTCGGCAACCACGAGGTGCTCGCCGTCGTGGGCGACGTCGTGCTGGTCGCCGGCGACCCCCTGGTGGGCCGCGACCTCGCCACCGGCAAGAAGCTGTGGTCGCTGCCGGGCGCCGCCCAGCCGGGCGCGCGGCTGATCATGGGCGGGGACACGCTCTACCTGGCCAGCGGCGAGTACGACGGTGATCTCGTGGGACTCGACCCGGCCACGGGCAAGGAGACGTGGCGCAGCCACCTGGAGGGGCGGTACAACCAGCCCCGGCCCATCGGCGCCGACACCGAACGCGTGTACGTGATCGCGGGCATCCTGGAGAAGGACCTCAGCTCCCGGACCAATGTGATCGCCGCCATCGACGTCCGTACCGGCAAGGCCGTCTGGAGCGAGAAGCGGGACACGGGGACCGACGAGTCCGGGCTCACCTCCGCCGTGCTCGGCGGCCGCCTCGTCTACACCGACCTCCGCAAGAACCTGACCGTCCGCGACACCGCGACCGGGCGGCAGCTGTGGACGAAGAAGATCAGCAGGGCCAACTTCGAGAGGATCGCCGTCCACGACGGAGCGGTGGTCGTCTCGGACGGGCGGCACCTGCGCTCCTTCGGAGTGGACGACGGAGCCGAGCGCTGGGCGCTGGAGACCGAGGAGTTCGACACGTTCAACGGGCCGTCCATGCTCGAAGGGGTGATCTACGCCTCGGACAGCGCCCACGCCCTGTGGGCCGTCGACCCCGCGACCGGCAGGAAGCTGTGGCACAACGCCGACGACCTGCGCGAGGTATCGGTCCCGCTCCAGTTCGCCAGGGTGGGGGAGACCCTGTACGGGGCGACGGAGTTCGGCAAGGACGGTGGCGTCCAGGCGTACGGCGCCCGGGACGGCAAGCTCCGCTGGACCTTCGGCGACGACACGGGCACGGAGCAGTGGTACGTGGTCTCCGGCGGCAAGCGGCTGGCCGCGCTGCACGCCGAACGCCTGATGGCGCTCCCGGCGGTGTGACGCGGGGCGGGGCCGGCGGAAAGGCCTCGCCCGACCACCCGTTGGGCATCACATCCCGCATTCCGGACACGGTGTCCAGATCTTGGCACGGGAGGCGTACGCTCGGAGACAGTCTTTTCTGTCGAAGGAGCGAGAGACGATGCCCCAGCTGAGGTCCCGCACTGTCACCCACGGCCGCAACATGGCGGGCGCCCGCGCCCTTATGCGGGCGTCCGGCGTAGCCGGCGAGGACATCGGTAAGCCGATCGTCGCGGTCGCCAACTCCTTCACCGAGTTCGTCCCGGGCCACACCCACCTCGCCCCGGTCGGCCGGATCGTCTCCGAGGCGATCAAGGCCGCGGGCGCGGTGCCCCGCGAGTTCAACACGATCGCGGTGGACGACGGCATCGCGATGGGCCACGGCGGCATGCTCTACAGCCTGCCCTCCCGCGACCTCATCGCGGACAGCGTCGAGTACATGGTCGAGGCCCATTGCGCCGACGCCCTGATCTGCATCTCCAACTGCGACAAGATCACCCCCGGGATGCTGATGGCCGCGATGCGCCTCAACATCCCCACGGTGTTCGTCTCCGGCGGTCCGATGGAGGCCGGCAAGGCCACCCTCGTCGACGGCACGGTCCGCAAGCTGGACCTGGTCAACGCCATCAGCGACGCGGTCGACGAGAGCATCTCCGACGAGGACATCCTCCGCATCGAGGAGAACGCCTGCCCCACCTGCGGCAGCTGCTCCGGCATGTTCACGGCCAACTCGATGAACTGCCTGACCGAGGTCCTCGGACTCTCCCTCCCCGGCAACGGATCCGTCCTCGCCACGCACACCGCCCGCAAGGCGCTGTACGAGAACGCGGGCCGCACGGTCGTCGAGATCACCAAGCGCTACTACGAGCAGGACGACGAGACCGTCCTGCCGCGGGCCATCGGCACCCGCGCCGCGTTCGACAACGCCATGGCGCTCGACATCGCCATGGGCGGCTCGACCAACACGATCCTGCACCTGCTCGCCGCGGCCGAGGAGGCGCAGCTGGCGTACGACCTCGACGACATCAACGAGGTCTCGCGCCGCGTGCCCTGTCTCTCCAAGGTCGCACCCAACGTCGCCCCCGGCGGCACGTACTACATGGAGGACGTCCACCGGGCCGGCGGCATCCCCGCCCTCCTCGGTGAGCTCCACCGCGGCGGTCTGCTCAACGAGGACGTGCACTCCGTGCACTCCGACACGCTCGCCGAGTGGCTCAAGAACTGGGACGTCCGCGGCGGCTCGCCGTCCCCCGAGGCCGTCGAGCTGTGGCACGCGGCGCCGGGCTGTGTCCGTTCCGCCACCGCCTTCTCGCAGTCCGAGCGCTGGGACACCCTGGATCTGGACGCCGCGGGTGGCTGCATCCGTGACCTGGAGCACGCGTACTCCAAGGACGGCGGCCTGGCGGTCCTCAAGGGCAACCTCGCCGTGGACGGCTGCGTCGTGAAGACGGCGGGCGTCGACGAGTCGATCTGGACCTTCGAGGGACCGGCCGTCGTCTGCGAGTCGCAGGAGGACGCCGTCGACAAGATCCTCCGCAAGGAGATCGAGCACGGCGACGTCGTCGTCATCCGCTACGAGGGCCCGCGCGGCGGCCCCGGCATGCAGGAGATGCTCTACCCGACGTCCTTCCTCAAGGGCCGCGGCCTCGGCAAGACCTGCGCGCTCGTCACCGACGGTCGGTTCTCCGGCGGTACGTCGGGCCTGTCCATCGGCCACGCCTCGCCCGAGGCGGCGTCCGGCGGCACGATCGCACTGGTCGAGGACGGGGACCGGATCCGCATCGACATCCCGAACCGCTCGATCGAGCTGCTCGTCCCCGACGCCGAGCTCGCCACCCGCCGCGAGGCGCTGAACGGCGTGTACGCGCCGAAGAACCGTGACCGCAAGGTCTCGGCCGCCCTCCGCGCCTACGCGGCGATGGCCACGAGCGCCGACCGCGGCGCGGTCCGCGACGTCACGAAGCTCGGCTGACCCTCCCGGCCTCCCGGCCCCGTCCCTGGTCTCACCAGTGGGCGGGGTCGTCCGCGTCCACGGCGAAGACGGACCCGTCCGGCGCGGTGCCGATGACGCTCCGGCCCAGGACGACGGGGGCGGGCAGGGACGACGCGTGGCTGAGCTTCCCGCCCCGCAGCCGGGGGCGCGTCTGGCCGAGCAGCGTCCCGCTCTCCGTGTCGACGGCGAGCAGCCGTCCGTCCGCGGCGGAGAAGTAGAGCCGCCCGCCCGCTCCGACGACCGGTGCCGAGGTCGTGCTGACGGCCGTCTCCAGACGCCACCGCTCGGCCCGCCCGGCGCCCGGGCGGACGTCGACGGCCAGCAGTGTTCCGCCGCGCTCCAGGAGCAGGGCCGTGTCCCCGTCCACCACGGTCTCCGGTCCGTTCATCCGGAAGGGCAGCGCGACGCGGGTCGCGCTCCGCAGCACCGGGTCGTAGCGGACGAGCCCCGTGGTCTGCGCCTTCTCGTTCATCGAGGTGAGCAGGAGCGCCCCGTCCGACGTCCCGGCGGGGGTGAGCATCCCGTCCAGCCTGCGCTGCCAGGCGGTCTCGCCGGTCCTCGCCCCGATGGCCGTGACCAGGGTGGTGGACCCCTCCGGCGAGCTCTCGAAGGCGTAGGCGAGGCCGGTCCGCGGATCGTGGAACGCGTAACCCGGGCTCACATGTCCCGGGACGGTGCGCCGCCACCGGGACGCGCCGGTCGCCGCGTCGAGCGCCTGGAGCGTCCCGTCCTGGCGGACCGTCAGCAGGGTGTCTCCGGCCGGGAAGGGGGTGTCGAGGTACGCGGAGAGATCCTTGCGCCAGAGCTGAGTGCCCTCACCGGGTGAGTACGCGCGGACCTCTTCGCCCGCCACGACGGTCCAGGCCACGTTCCCGGACACCGCGCCCTCGGGGCTCGGGCCTCCGGATCCCTTCGACGCCGTGTCCCGGTGCGACCAGACCGGCCGGCCGTCCGACGGATCCAGCCGGACCGTGCCGTAACCGGCGGAGACGCAGTACAGCTCCGCGGCCGGCCCCGCGGCGCACGACGGTGTCGAGCCGTCCCGCGACATCAGCGGTGTCCGCCACGGTACGAAGGCCGCCGCGCCCCCCTTCTTCGCGCCGGTCCCCGCCTCCGGCGCCCCGGAGCCGGCCCCGGCTCCGGCCGCCCAGAGGCCTCCGGCCACCAGCAGCGCCGCCGCGGCGACGGCCGCGATGCCGTACCGCTTGCGTCGGCCCTTCACCGGCCCCGCGCCGGACGGCAGCCCGTCCGCCGCCCGTACATGCGTCGTGCCCTCGTCCGCCTCCACCGACTCGGCGGCCACCGGCTTGCGCTGTACGGGTATGAAGGCGGCCGCCTCGTACGACGGAGGGTGCAGCGCGGCCATGATCTCGTCCGGGGTGGGGCGCTCGCCGGGGTCCTTGGCGAGGCAACGCCCCACCAGCGGCGCGAGGTCCGCCGGCACCCCGGCCAGGTCGGCCTCGTCGTGCACCACCTGGTAGGCCACGAGGTACGGGCTGTCCGAGTCGAAGGGCCCCCGGCCCGTCGCCGCGTGGACCAGGACCGCCCCCAGCGCGAACACGTCCGCCGCCGGACCGACCTCGCGGGGCCGCTGGAACTGCTCGGGCGCCATGTACGGCGGCGAGCCGATCAGCTTGCCCGTCTCCGTGCGGAGATCACTGTCGTACGGCCGGGAGATGCCGAAGTCGATGACCTTGGGCCCGGAGTCGGGCAGCAGCACATTGCTCGGCTTGAGATCCCGGTGGATGACACCGGCACGGTGGATGTCGCGCAGTGCCTCGGCGAGCCCGGCCGTGAGCCTGCGCAGTTCGGCGGGGCTCATCGGCCCGTTCCGCTTCACCTGCGCGGCGAGCGTCGGGCCGGGGACGTACAGGGTGGCCATCCAGGGCAGCGCCGCCCCCGGATCGGCATCCACCACCGGCGCGGTGAACGCGCCGCTGACCCGCCGGGCGGCCGCGACCTCCTGCCGGAAACGCGCCCTGAACTCCGGGTCCGCGGCGTGCTGGCGGTGCACCACCTTCACCGCGAGCTGTAGCCCGGAGGGAGAGCGCGCCAGGTGTACGACACCCATGCCGCCCGCTCCGAGACGTGCTTCGAGCCGGTACTGCCCGGCGTACTCAGGATGCTCCGCTTCCGGATGTGATCCGGCCCCTCGCAGCGGCGGCATCGCCCACCCCCGTGTGTTCGTGCGCAAGCGCGACGCACGGAGCCTAGTCGATGGTGCGTGCGAAGAGCGTGGGGCTTGTTAGCCTGCGCGTCGCACGCATCGCTTTCAACGGGGGAGGCCCTCATGGGTGTTGAAGAGAACGCCGTCATCACAGCCACCACGGACGAGTCGGACGCCGCGGGGGAGGTGACGACGCTCGCCGCGGACACCGTCGTCTACCCGATCGCTCCCGGCTACCGCGTCAACGTCCGCAGGGGTCCCGGGACCCAGTACGGGATCGTCCGGACGCTGCCGTACGGGATGAGCGTCCCGGTGTACTGCCAGAAGCCCGGGGAGAGGGTGTCCGGTCCGTACGGCACGTCGAACCTCTGGGACAACATCGCCAACGGGCAGTTCGTGTCGGACGCCTACGTCAAGACAGGCAGTGACGGCTACATCGCTCCGCGCTGCGACTGACGGAAGAGACGCGCGGCCGGGGATAATCGATTCCGTGAGCGAGAACAGCGAAGCCCCCGGAACGCCCTCGGCCGCGCCTTCGGGCTCCACCGCACCAGGGCCGCAGCCCGAACCCCTCCGCTTCTTCGGCACGACCTGGGTCGGCCACGACGGGGGGTACGGACTGCGGCGCGTGGGCGCCACCCTCGGCTCGCTCGTCGCGGCCGTGGCCGGGTGCTTCGTCCTGCGCTTCGCCTACCAGGGCCTGGAGATCGCCGAGGTCGGCGGCCTCGTCGGCATGCTCGTCGTCCTGATGTTCGCGGTCTGCAGCGCCATCGCCTTCCGCAAGACCTGGGAGGGCTTCACCCGCCGCCCCGCCGACCCGTCCCACGAGGACAGGCTGCGCGGCCTCAAGGCGATCGGCTTCATCGGCTCGCTGCTCGCCTACTTCATCCGCTCCTTCAAGGAGGCACCGGGCGAGAAGCTGCGGCGCACGGAGTACGAGACGGCGCTCGCCCGGTACGCGAAGCGCCGCTCCTCGCGGACCGGCAACCCGGCGGCCCGCAAGAGCGCCAAGGGTGCCAAGGGAAAGCGCTCCGGACGCGGGTAGCCGACGCGTTCCACGCCCGCGTGCGCCGGAGCGTGTGCACGATGAACGCATGACCGCATCCACGCCCCGCGCCCTCTCCTTCGACAGCGCCGCCGCCCGGTACGCCGCCGCGCGCCCCGGCTATCCGCCCGTGCTCCTGGACACGGTCGAGGAGCTGGCCGGCCGCCCCCTCAAGGGCGCCCGCACCGTCGACGTCGGTGCGGGTACGGGCATCGCCACCCGCTTGCTGCACGCCCGGGGTGCCCTGGTCACCGCCGTCGAGCCGGGCCCCGGCATGGCGGGAGAGCTGCGCCGGTCGCTGCCGTCGGTCCCCGTGGTCCGGGGCGACGGCAACCGCCTCCCCCTCGCCACCGCGTCGGCCGACCTGGTCACCTACGCACAGTCCTGGCACTGGACCGATCCGGCCCTGTCCCTGCCCGAAGCGCTCCGTGTACTGCGTCCCGGGGGCGCGCTGGCGCTCTGGTGGAACGTCGCCGACGCATCCGTCCGCTGGATCGCCGACCAGGACACCCGGCTGCGCCGTCACTTCGGCACGGACGACAGCGCCCACGGCACCCCGGGCGGGGCCGGCTCACGAAACCTCGGGCAGCTGTCCGGCGGCGAGTTCACGCAGCGGCTGCTGTCGTGGTCCCGGACCGTGCCGGTCGACCTGCATCTCGCCAACCTCGCCAGCCACTCCGCGTTCCTCGTGCGCGGCGCGGCCGGAGAGGCGTCCACCCGCCGGTTCCTGGACGAGGAGCGCGGGCACCTGGCCGCCGTGTTCCCCGACGGTGCGGTCGAGGAGCGTTACGTGGTGGAAGTCGCCCTGCTGATCCGCTGACAGCCCGGTCCGGGCGCGCCGCCTCCCTTGACGCGGCGCCTTCGGCGGGATCAATATTCATCACATGATGAATTCCCTGCGTACCTCGGACGCGGGGGCCGTCGAGGCACGCGCCCTCACCGTCGTACGAGGAGACCGCACCGTCCTGCACGGCCTCGACTTCACCGTCGAGCCGGGCAGGATCACCGGCCTCCTCGGCCCGTCCGGCTGCGGCAAGTCCACGCTCATGCGGGCCCTCGTCGGCACCCAGGGCAAGGTCACGGGCACGCTCGACGTCCTGGGCCGCCCCGCCGGCCACGCCTCCCTGCGGGCCCGCGTCGGCTACGTCACCCAGGCCCCGTCGGTCTACAGGGACCTCACCGTGCGGCAGAACCTGGACTACTTCGCGGCCGTGCTCCAGCCGGGCCGCGCCCACCGGACCGACCGCGCGGAAGCCGTCACCCGCGCCGTCGGCGACGTCGACCTCACCAGCCACGCCGACGCACTCGCCGGCACCCTCTCCGGGGGCCAGCTCAGCCGCGTCTCCCTGGCCGTCGCCCTGCTCGGCACCCCCGAACTCCTGGTCCTCGACGAGCCGACCGTCGGCCTCGACCCCGTACTGCGCCGTGATCTGTGGGACCTCTTCCACTCCCTCGCCGCCGACCGCGGCACCACGATCCTCGTCTCCTCCCACGTCATGGACGAGGCCGAACGCTGCCACCGCCTCCTGCTCATGCGCGAAGGCGCGATCCTCGCCGACGACACCCCCGACGCCCTCCGCACCCGTACCGGCTCCGCCACCGTCGAAGACGCCTTTCTCCACCTCGTGGACGAGGCCGCCGCGGACGAGGCCGCCGCCCGCCAGGAGACGACCCGATGAGCACGGACGCCCCCGCACTCTCCCCGGCCCGCACCCTCGCCACCGCAGGACGCGTCCTGCGCCAGCTCGGCCACGACCCCCGCACCATCGCGCTCCTGCTGATCGTCCCGGTCCTGATGATCACGCTGCTCCGCTACGTCTTCGACGCGGACGCGGAGACCTTCGACGCCATCGGCGCCTCGCTGCTCGGCATCTTCCCGCTGATCACGATGTTCCTGGTGACCTCGATCGCCACCCTCCGCGAACGCACCTCCGGCACCCTCGAACGCCTCCTCGCCATGCCCCTCGGCAAGGGCGACCTGATCGCCGGATACGCGCTGGCCTTCGGGACCGTCGCCGTCGCCCAGTCGCTCCTGGCCACCGCGATGTCCGTCTGGGTCCTGGGCCTGGACGTCGTCGGGTCCCCCTGGCTGCTGCTCCTGGTCGCCCTGCTCGACGCACTCCTCGGCACGGCGCTCGGCCTCTTCGTCTCGGCCTTCGCCGCCTCGGAGTTCCAGGCGGTCCAGTTCATGCCCGCCGTGATCTTCCCGCAACTGCTGCTGTGCGGCCTGTTCACACCGCGGGACCGGATGCACCCCGCCCTCGAGGCCGTCTCCGACGTCCTGCCGATGTCGTACGCCGTCGACGGGATGAACCAGGTCCTCACCCACACCGGCATCACCGCCGACTTCTACCGCGACATCCTGATCGTCGCCGGCTGCGCCCTGCTCGTCCTCTGCCTCGGCGCCGCCACCCTCCGCCGCCGCACCGTCTGACGGCGCGGTGCGAGGATGGCGGCCAACGACGAGCACCGCGTACCGCGCGCCGCCACCCGGAGGATGAACCGCATGACCCAGACAGTCGCAGTCCTCGGTACAGGAAAGATCGGCGAGGCCCTGCTCAGCGGCATGATCCGGGCCGGCTGGAAAGCCCGCGACCTGCTGGTGACCACCCGCACCACCGAGCGCGCCGAGAAGCTCCGCGCCCGTTACGGCGTCGAGCCCGTCACCAACGCCGAGGCCGCCAAGAACGCCGACATCCTCATCCTCGCGGTCAAGCCCCAGGACATGGGCAGGCTCCTCGACGAGCTCGCCCCGCACGTCACCGCCGACCGGCTCGTCATCAGCGCCGCCGCGGGCATCACGACCGGTTTCATCGAGGACAGCCTCGCCGCCGGCACCCCGGTCGTACGCGTCATGCCGAACACCCCCGTCCTGGTCGACGAGGGCATGTCCGTCATCTCCGCCGGCAGCCACGCCACCGCCGAGCACCTCGACCACGCCGAGGCGATCTTCGGGGGCGTCGGCAAGACGCTCCGGGTCCCGGAGTCCCAGCAGGACGCGGCCACCGCGCTCTCGGGATCGGGACCCGCGTACTTCTACTTCCTCGTCGAGGCGATGACCGACGCCGGCATCCTGCTCGGCCTGCCCCGCGCCCAGGCCCACGATCTGATCGTCCAGGCCGCCATCGGCGCGGCGGTCATGCTCCGGGACAGCGGCGAACACCCGGTCAAGCTCCGCGAGGCCGTCACCAGCCCGGCCGGCACGACCATCAGCGCCATCCGCGAACTGGAGAACCACGGCGTACGCGCCGCCCTCATCGCCGCGCTCGAAGCGGCCCGTGACCGGAGCCGGGAGCTGGCGACGGGCAACGGCTGACCTGCCGGGCCGGCACCCTGCCGGCCCACCGCCCTGCCGGGCTTTGTCCGACCGGCTACTTCACCGCGGCCACCAGCTCCTCGCTGCGCACCACCCTCGCGAACCCACCGCCGTGCAGCGTCACGGCGGTGGCCCGCGACAGCTCCCGCGCACTCAGCCGCCAGCCCCACGGCCCCACCGCGTCGAAGGTGTACGTCGCGTCGAGCGCGAAGAACACCTCGTAGCCGAGATTGCCGCCCATGCGTGCCGTCGTCTCCGCACACATATTCGTCTGGATCCCCGCCACCACGATCTGGCGGACCCCGGTCTCCCGCAGCCAGACATCGAGATCGGGAGTTCCGTAGAAGGCGGAGTTCACCGACTTCGTCAGGAACAACTCCGGCCCCAGGCCCTTTCCGCGCCGCTCCTCGACGTACTCCTTGAACGCGTTCCCCGAGTACCCGTCCCGCAGTGGCGAGTCGTGCTTGGGCGAGTCGTGGCGCACGAAGACGACGGGCCGGCCGGTCGCCTGCCAGGCATCGATCAGCCCGGCGATGTTCCGATCCGCCTCGGGGTTGTCACGCGGCCCCCAGTACTCCTCCTCCTCGAACCCCTGCTGCACATCGACGACCACCAGCGCTGCGTTCTCCGCGATCTCCATACACCCCACTCTCCTCCCGGCGGCGGCCCGCTCACAGGAGCGGGAAAGCCATCGATCGATGGTTTACTGCCACGATGACCGCCTCACCGGACCGCCCCCACCGCGTCGCCCTGGTCGCCTTTCCCGGTGTCCGCGCCTTCGACGTATCCGTCATCACGGAGGTCTGGGGGGTGGATCGCACCGACCGCGGTGTGCCCGCCTTCGAGCTGCGGCGTGTGGCGAGCGACCCGGCGCCCGTCCGGCTCCGGGGAGGGCTGTCCCTCACGCCCGACCGCACTCTCGCCTGGCTGGCGCGCGCGGACCTGATCGTGATCCCCGGACTCGACGACCACGTGACGCCCGCACCCGAGCCGGTGCTCGACGCCCTGCGGCGCGCCCACATCCGGGGCACCCCCCTCGCGGCGCTCTGCGGCGGAGCCTTCACGCTCGCTCAGGCCGGGCTCCTGGACGGCCGGAGGGCCATCACCCATTGGAACCTCACCGAACTGCTGAAGGCGGAGCATCCCCGGGTGACCGTGATGCGGGACGCGCTCTTCCTCCACCAGGACAACATCTGGACCTCGGCAGGCACGGCCGCCGGGATCGACCTCTGCCTGCACCTGGTGCGTACGACCCATGGGGCCGAGGCGGCTGCGACGATCGCGCGTTCGATGGTCACGGCTCCTTTCCGCACAGGAACCCAGGCGCAGTTCATCGAGCACCCGACGCCCCGCGCGGACCGTGACGCGGACGCACTCGCGGAGGCCCGTGCCCACGCGCTGGCCCATCTGGCGGAACCGCACACGGTGACCGCGCTCGCCGCCCGGGCCGGCATGTCCGCGCGGACCTTCGCCCGCCACTTCCAGGCCACCACCGGTACGACGCCGATGCGCTGGCTGATCGCCCAGCGCATCGCCGCAGCCCAGAAGCTGTTGGAACGGACCGACCTGCCGGTCCCGGAGGTGGCCCGCCGCGCGGGCTTCGGCAGCGAGATCACGATGCGCCAGCACTTCGCGACGCACCTGGCCACCAGCCCCCGCGACTACAGGCTGGCGTTCCATCACAGAGGCGGGCAGGACGAGGGTTGACACGCCCCGCCCCGATCCGTAGTGTGCTCCGAGTTGTCCGACGTGAGCGCCGACCCCGGTCGGTCCCCGGACAGCCATTCCGCAGTAACCACTCGAAACGAACGACGTCTGTCGTGCGTTTTTGCGTGCACACGTGCGAAATGAGGAATCAGCGTTCGAAGGTGGCCCGATTAGCGTCGGGGCCGGGGATTCCGCTAAAGTCTCACTCGTCGGAACGGCCCAAGGGCCGGGAAGACAAGCCCCGCTGACTGGGAATCAGGCCCGAAAGGATCTGATAGAGTCGGACTCGCCGGAAAGGGAAACGCGAAAGCGAAGAACTGGAAAGCGATTGAGCAGGAACCCGCTTCGGCCGGGAATCGGACACGAAAGAGTCTGATAGAGT
>NZ_JBIVLA010000013.1:0-129105 GCF_044751065.1 Streptomyces sp. NPDC088746 | reverse complement strand
CGGTTGTAGAAACTCACCTTGCCGTTCACCACGGGCACGATCACCAGGTTCGGAGCCGTCTGACCCTTCACCAGGTTCAGGTTCGACGCGGCCGTCCGCGTCGTCCCGTCCGGATAGACCGACACGTAGCTCGTCGGCGCCGTCACGTTCGTCGCCGTCACGTTCAGCACGACCGCCGTGACACCCTCGGCCGGCACACCGTTGACGCCCGCCACCTGGAGCGTCACGACACTGTCCGCACCGACCGGCGCCTTCGCCACGCCCAGGCCCTCACGCGTGTCCATCACGCGCTTCGGCCCGAGGTTGATGTGGGACGCGCCTTCGTCGCCGGAGGTGAAGTAGCCGGTGATGTCCGCGATCAGGTCGAGCGTGCCCGCGCGGTTGTAGAAACTCACCTTGCCGTTCACCACGGGCACGATCACCAGGTTCGGAGCCGTCTGACCCTTCACCAGGTTCAGGTTCGACGCGGCCGTCCGCGTCGTCCCGTCCGGGTAGACCGACACATAACTCGTCTCACCCGTCACGTTCGTCGCCGTCACGTTCAGCACGACCGCCGTGACACCCTCGGCCGGCACACCGTTGGCACCCGCCACCTGGAGCGTCACGACACTGTCCGCACCGACCGGCGCCTTCGGCACACCCAGACCCTCACGCGTGTCCATCACACGCTCCGGACCGAGGTTGACGTGCGTGGAACCCTCGCCGACGGAGGTGAAGTAACCGGTGATGTCCGCGATCAGATCCAGGGTCCCCGCACGGTTGTAGAAACTCACCTTGCCGTTCACCACGGGCACGATCACCAGGTTCGGAGCCGTCTGACCCTTCACCAGGTTCAGGTTCGACGCGGCCGTCCGCGTCGTCCCGTCCGGGTAGACCGACACATAACTGGTCTCCCCCGTCACGTTCGTCGCCGTCACGTTCAGCACGACGGCACCCACGCCGGTGGCCGGGACCCCGTTCGTGCCGGTCACCGGGAGGGTGACCACACTGTCCGGACCGACGGGCGCCTTCGGTGCGCCCAGTCCCGTCCGCGTGTCCATCAGACGCTGCGGGGTGACGGGCACGAACTTCTTCGGGCTCGGCACGTTCACGTTCACCGCGGCGGTGGTCGTGGCCTTGCCCGACTGGTGGACGGCCTTCACCGCGACCTTGTGGCTGCCCGGGACGAGCGTCGTGGAGGCGGTGCGCGCCTTGCCCGCGACGGTGGTCACGCTCTTGCCGTCGACGAGGAGCTCGAACCCGCTGATCAGCGAGGTCGGGGTGGTCGTCGACCAGTTCACCGAGACCGGGCCCGGCGTCTCGTAGCCGGATTCCACGGCGAAGGCCCCGCCGGCGACCGAGGTGACCGTGAGGCCCTGGACGGGGCCCGCGGCCAGTGTGCGGATGGCCGGAAGCTGCGGGTAGAGCTTCATGCCGGGGCACTCGGTGTTGAAGCCGTCCCGGTGACCCGAGATCTGGCTGAACGAGTAGGACTGCCCGGCGACGAACTCCCTGCCGGCGTAGTTCTTCTGCGTGGCGCCGGCGACCAGCGTGGTGCTGCCCGCCGGGTCACCGCCGTACTGCCCGAGCTTGTACGCGGCCATCCGGGCGGTCGCCTCGAGGGCGACGTTCGGGGCACCTGCGTCCGTGTAGTCGCCGATGATCGCGACACTGGTCGACTCGCTGTTGAAGCCGTACGTGTGCGCGCCCATGACGGGCTGGTCGATGCCGCCCTGACGGCCCTCGAATATCTTCCCGCACTTGTCGACGAGGAAGTTGTAGCCGAGGTCGCGCCAGCCGTTCGTCTGCACGTGGAAGACGTGCAGGGCGCGAACGATCGCCGCGGATTCGGAGCAGTCGTAGCCGGCGTTGGTCGTGTGGTGCACGAAGGCGGCCTTGATGACGCCGCCTTCCAGGTAGATCGGGCCCTCGTCGTTGATGGATTCGTCGGCGCCCCACTCGGCGCGGGTGACGACCGGGGGCTGCGGAACCGTCGACGGCGGGCCCGGGTCGACCTCGGCGGACGCGAAGGCGGCGGGCTGTGCGTCCGTGCCGCCGCTCGGTGCCGCGCCGGTCCCGGCGGCAGGGTCGACCATGTCGAGCCGGAGGCCGGCCGGCAGGGTCCCGGAGGCCGCCCCGTCGCTCACCCGCACCTCGGCGCCGTCCGAGCGTCCGACCCACACGGGCTCCGTGGAGCCGCGTTCGGTGGGGCGCTCGCCGTCGAGGCCGGGAACGTACGGCTCCAGGGCGATCCAGTCGGTCCACTCCCCGGTCCCGGCGGCCCGGGTACGGACCTCGATCGTGCCCTTGATCTCGGCGTCGGCATCGGGCCAGGACAGGCCCAGCATGCCGAACGGTTCGGTGGTACGCCGGGAGAGGGTGGCCTCGCCACGCCCCCCGGACTTCAGGGCGAGCTTGTGCACCTCGCTCCTGACCGGACCGTCCTGGCCCGCCGTGCCGTAGATCCCCACCCCGGCGGCCGGCCGGCCCTCGTTCCGCGCGTTTCCCGCATCGGCGCCGCTCGCGACGTTCTGGAACCCCAGAACGGCGACGACGCCGAGGGCGGCGGCCACAGCCGTGCCGCGCACACGATTCACTCTCAAGTCGTTCCCACCCCTTGATGAACATGTCATTGCTGAACGGCGAAATGCTACTGGCCGCCACTGACAACCGGCGGCCGGTACGGCCGGAACCGCATCCCGCCCGCGAACGACGAGGGCCCCCGCACCGCCGCGAACGGCGTTACGGGGACCGTCTTCTGACGCTTCGTCAGTACTTGCCCTCCGTGCCACCAGGGCTCAGCGGTGCGAGGGGAACTCCACGACCTGCTGGTAGGTCGGCCGGTTCTGCCAGTGGATCGACTTCTGCGAGATCCCGCCCAGCGGGCGGTGGACGATCGCGTCGGTGCACCACTGCTCACCGGCCTCGCAGCTGTCGTCCCCCGGGTAGACCGTGGTCGCGGGTACGGCGGCCGCCTCCTTCAGGGTGCCGAGGAGGGCGGACCGGCAGGCGCTCAGGTCGCCGTTGCCGCAGTACGTCCTGGCCAGCGGCCCCTTGACGGGCTGTCCGAGGACCTGGCGCAGGTCCTTGTCGGCGAATCCCCACCAGCCGTACTGGAAGGCGGAGCCGCTGTGCGCGCCGCTCGGGCCGTGGCTGGCGGCCGGGGACTCGTCGGTGGCCAGGCTCGCGGTGAACGCGGCGTAGAGGTCGTCACCGAGACCCGGACGGAACTCCGCCTCGACCAGTTTCGGCCACCACGCGTCCATGATCCGCACCGCGTCCGGGTGCGTGTACGTGTGGGAGCCCGGGCCGGTCTCCTTGCGCTGCGCCCCGGCCGCCCGCCATGAATCCAGCTGCTGGACCACGGTGTTGAGCTCCGGGTCGGTGACCGGCTGGGAGCGGAGCACCCTCAGGAGCTCGGGCAGCAGCTGCTCTCCGCGCAGATCCGTGAGCGCCGCCTCCTCCATGGCGCGGGTGAGGGAGGCACGGGTCACCCCGCCCTCCTCGACCAGTTCGGACACCCGGTCGTCGAGCAGGTCACCGCGGTGCACGGCGCCGAAGCCGAAGGCGGCGGTGGAGTAGTCCTCGGCCTGACGGTTGTTCCAGGAGATGTAGTAGTCCTGTCCGCTGGAGTGCGGGTGCTCGGCGAACGGCGTGTAGTCGGTGGTGTTGGCCGCCGGGTCGTAGCCCTGCCACTCGTACGCCTTCTCGGCCTTGACCGGCAGCGCGGCGTCCACCCCTGCCGCGCGCACGGGGTTCATGCCGCTGTTGTAGTAGGCCGTGGTGCGGGAGTCCGCGTAGAACCAGTTGAAGGCGTAGTCGATGTGGCTCGCCGCCTGCTGGAAGGAGGCGGCGTCCGTCACGTACGCCGGGTCGTTGAGCAGCTGGAAGCCGATGATCGAGTCGGCCTCGTGGCGGTAGGTGGTGCGCAGCGAGGTGTACGCGACGGGCTTGCCGTCCACCGTGGCGCGGTGGGTGACGATGCCGTAGTCCGTGCGCCACACCTGCATGCGGTAGGAGCCCTTGGCGGTGGAGTCGGCGACGGTGGGCTTCCAGGAGTTGGCGCGCTCCAGCTTCTCCATGGCCGTACAGGCGCCGTCGTTCCGGTAGTGCGTGGAGTCCTTGGCGGGTGCGGAGCCGTCGGGTTCGCAGAGCTCGACGGCGTACGTGTCGGTGATGTCCTGCGCCGCCGAGGTGGCGCTCCAGGCGTAGTCCTGGCCGCGGCCCATCTGGATGTACATGCCGACTCCGGCGAAGGAGACGCCGCGGGCGCTGATGCCGGGGCCCTGGAGCTCCTGGAGCATCATCAGCTGCGGGGCGAAGTAGCCGGTCTGGGGGCCCATGACGGCGATCGGGTTGCCGCTCGCGGTGTGCCGGCCGGACACCAGGAGGGCGTTGGACATGCCCCGCTTCTGGGCGGCGTCGCCGGATCCGGGCAGCGAACCCTCCGGGATGACGCCGTCGTCGTACATCCCCTGGGCCGGTGCGAGGCGGGCGGGCGCGTCGACGGGGTCCTTCCTGTCGGTGCCCGCCGAGCCGGTCCGGTCGTATATCAGCGGTTCCGGGGTGACGGATCCCGCGTCGGGAAGAGCCGTGCCCCGGGCCTTGTCGGGCTTGCCGGCGTACGGGAACGAGGTGCCGTCGTGGACGGTGAGGACGGCCTCGGGGTCGTTGCGCTGGCGGAAGGACTCCCAGACCCGGGTGCCCTCCTCGACGCCGTACTTCTGCTGGGCGGCGAGCAGCGAGAGGGCGGCCTGGACCTCACCGCCGCCTCCGCCGCCGAACTGTCCGCCGACGACCGAGGCGATCGAGATCAGGTCGGTCAGCTTGAACGGCTGGATCTCGCCGATGTTCGTGATGGAGTCGATCTTGCCGGTGAGGACGTACTCGCCCGGGAAGTAGCGGCCCTTCTTGGACTTCTCGCGGTAGGAGTTGATCCCGTCGACGTAGGCCTGCGCGTCGGCCATCGCCTGTTCGCCGCGCGCGCCCTCGGTGGTCCTGATCCGTTCGACCTGCGCTTCGAGGTCGGCCTCGGTGTACGGAGCCTGTGGCCAGAACTGCTGCTCGAGGCCCTGGTTGGCCAGTGCTCCGCCGGCGAAGGAGGTCAGCTGGCCGCGCCCGATGTGCCGGAACAGGTCCATCAGCCACAGCCGGTCCTGCCCGGCGGCGAACCCGGCGCCGAACTCGGTGCCGTAGCGGGTGGTGCCCTTGATGTGGGGCACGCCGCTCTTCCTGTCGCGTGTGATCGTGACGTCCTCGCGCGGCTTGGTCACGGACTCGACCTGGTCGGCGGCGACCCCGAAGGAGGCGTCGTTGAAGAAGTCGGTCAGCTTCTGGTCGGTGAGGCCCGTATGCCCCTCGACCAGGCCGTTGTAGCGGTCGAGCTGGTCGTCGCTGTGCGCGGGGTGGGTGCCGAACGCCTTGTTGCCGAGGATCTCGACGAGCGTGGCGTTGCCGTTCTCGCCGGGCGGCAGGATGTCAGCGCACTGGCTGCCGCAGTGGTCCGTGACCGCGGGGGGCTCCGCCGCTCCGGCGCCGGGCGCCGAGGCGAGCAGGGACGTACCGAGAGCGAGGACGGCCGCGAGTGTGGCGGCTCTGAGCGTGCGGGTGCGTGGGGGCATGCGTGCTCCTCCGGGTGGCCGATGCGCCGGAGGTTACTGGCGGTACGCCCCGCCGGTAAGATGAACATCAGTCACTTTTTCCGAATCGCCACACGCCCACACCCGGCCTCACATGGACCGTCTCGGTCCGTGGACGCGTTTCACCTTTGGATGGAGCCGAATCGGGCAGTCGTACGTCCATCCCTTGACGCCGAAGTACGAGCGACGGAGGTGGCAGTGCCATGGCCGGTTTCCGGAGTCTTGCGAGACAGGTCCGCGATTCGCGGGGCGATCTGGCTTTGCGGCGGTACTCGCTGCGCAAATGCCTGGAGAGATTCGCCCCGTACGGTCATCGGGCGACCTGGGATCATCTGTGCGCCCGGCACGGGATCGAGCCCGAGGACCGGGCCCCCGACCCGGTGCGCCTGATCCGCGCGCTGGAGGAACTGGAGGAGGCGCGGGCCGTCTGGCTCGCGTACGAGGCGGGCTTCGCCGAGCGGCGGCGCCGTGAGAAGCACGACGGCCTGCGGCGGCCCGGCACGTTCGACGACTGGCACCGGCGGACCTGGGGCGGCAACGGGATCGCGCACTGCGAGGATCCGGGGGTCCATCCCGGCGCGCCCCTTGCCGAGGTCCTGGGACGGCTGATCTCGGCCCTGGGCACCAAGCCCGGCGCCGCGTGCCCGGTCTGCGCGGGAACCGGCATCATCTGGCGGCAGGACCTGGACCGCGAACCGTGGGCCGGGCCGGTCTGCACCGGCTGCGGCATCGTCGTCCCCCGGCCCGTCCTGACGGCGAAGGCGCTGGCCGAGGCCAGAAGGGCGCGGACCAGGGCCCTGGCATCGGCGGCCTGAGCACCGCGGGTCACGGAGCGACCGGGGCGCACTCAGGAGCGGTCGGCCGCGCCCCGCTCGGGCATCAGCCGCGACCCGGTCATGCGGTCACCGAAGACGTCATCAGGGTTGGACAGCACACAGGTCTCCAGCGACAGGCATCCGCAGCCGATGCAGTCGGTGAGGTGGTCGCGCAGCCGGCCCAGCTGCTTGATGCGCTCGTCCAGCTCCGAGCGCCAGGCACGGGAGAGCCGGGCCCAGTCCTCGTGGTTCGGCGTGCGCTCCTCCGGCAGCTCGGCCAGTGCCTCCCTGATGGTGGCGAGCGGGATGCCCACCCGCTGCGCCGCCCGGACGAACGCCACCCGGCGCAGCGCGTCCCTGGTGTAGCGGCGCTGGTTGCCGCTGGTGCGGCTGCTGCTGATCAGGCCCTTGGACTCGTAGAAGTGCAGGGCGGACACCGCGGCGCCGCTGCGTGCGGAGAGCTGGCCGACGGTGAGTTCATGGAATGACTGCGGGATCTGTGGCACTCCCCAAACCCTAATGGCCGCCCCCCGGGCTGTGCGGCCGGTCGGGAAACCCGCCGGTCCGTCGTTGACAGGACCGCGCGGCCCAACCATGCTGAGCAAGCGCTTAGACACCGCCCTGGAGGGCGACCGACAGCCGGAAGGCAGGGACCAGGAACATGGCAGAGCCGAAGATCTTCACGTCCGCACAGGAGCTGCGGGACGGGGTGGGCCAGGAGCTCGGTCACAGCGATTGGCTGGAGATCGAGCAGAAGAGGATCGACCAGTTCGCCGAGGCCACGGGCGACCACCAGTGGATCCACGTGGACCCGGAGCAAGCCGCGGCCGGGCCCTTCGGCACGACGATCGCGCACGGCTATCTGACGCTGTCGCTGCTGCCGGTGCTCGTCCCGCAGATTTTGCAGGTCGAGGGCGCGAAGATGGGCATCAACTACGGGACCAACAAGGTCCGCTTCCCCTCGACCGTCCCGGTGGGCTCGCGGCTGCGCGCCACGGCAGTGCTCAAGAACGTCGAGGAGGCGGGCGGCGGTGTTCAGGTGACCGCCCTCGTCACCGTCGAGCGCGAGGGCGGCGACAAGCCGGCCTGCGTCGCGGAGTCGGTCTCGCGCTACTACTTCTGATCCCGGGGCGCGCCCGGCCCCCGGAGTGCGCCGCAGCTTGTGATCCGCACGGAGTGCGCCGGGCCCGCGGGGGCGCCCGGCGTCACTTCTGGGCGCCCACCATGCGCAGGACGAGGTCCGCGTAGAGGGTGCCGACCTCCTCGGGCGTCCGGCTGCCCTGGGCGTTGAACCAGCGCGCCACGTCGATGCAGAGGGACAGCACGGCGAGCGTGGTGCCGGGGACGTCCGGTACGTCGAACTCGCCCGCCCGGACACCGTCACCGATGATCCGGCGCACCACGGCGTCGGTCTGCCTGCGCAGGGCCACGATCTCGGTGCGGTGGTCCTCGCCGAGGGCCTCCAGCTCGTACTGCACGACCCGGGCCGTGGTGTGCCTCTCCGCGTGCCAGCTGACGAAGGACCGGACCGCCTCGGCGAGCCGCTCGGCCGCCGTGCCGTCCTTGCCGGCCGCCGTCTCCAGGAGGAGCAGGGCCCGGTCGTGGCCGATCCTGCTGATCCGGTGGAGCAGCTCTTCCTTGGTCTTGTAGTGGATGTAGAGCGCGGCCGGGCTCATACCGGCCCGTCCGGCGATGTCACGGGTCGTGGTGGCGTGGTAGCCACGCTCCGCGAAGGCCTCGACGGCGGCGACGAGCAGTCGCCGGGCCGCTTCGGGCGTCACCTCGCTCCACGGCGTGTTCTCGCCGTCGGTCTCCTCCGCCGTGCTCATCGCCACGTGCCCCTTTCCGCTGGCAGGACGAACACCATACCGCGAACCTGAGCAAGCGCTTAGAGCGCTCATGGGGTGAGACCGTCAGAGCTTCTGGAAGGGATCGTGCTCGGCGAGGATCTTCTCCAGCCTGGCCTGGTCGACCCGGCTGACGATCTGCCCCGCCTCCTGCCGGTCCCTGATGACCTTGGCGAGGGTGAAGCACGAGGTGACCAGATAGAGGACGCCGATGGCGAGGAAGGCCCGCACCCAGGCGTCGGCGTCGAGGAAGAAGATGCCGAGGGCCACGGCGCCCATGGCCACGCCGAAGGAGAGGACGGCCTGTCCGTAGAAGGCGGCGGTGCTCTGCTGCTTGACCGATGTTGTCTCACTCATGTGCACAGCATCCGGCGCCGGGGTGCGCTCCGGTATCCGTCGGCGTACTCAGCCGGTACTCATCGAGGGCGGCGCGCGGGCGGGCGACGGAACCGCCCGGGACCCGGGCGGTTCCGGACTCAGGAAGACATCGCGGCCCGGTCGGACTCGCTGCGCAGTACGCAGAATTCGTTGCCCTCGGGGTCCGCGAGGACGGCCCAGCCCGCGCCGCCGGGTTCCCGGCGGTCGGCGACCAGGGTGGCACCGAGGCCCAGCAGGCGCTCGACCTCTTCCTCGCGCGAGCCCTCGGGGCGCAGGCACAGATGGATCCGGTTCTTGACCGCCTTGGGTTCCGGCACCTGGTTGAAGTACAGCACCGGGCCCTCCGGAAGCATCACCTGGGTCTCGTGATCCCCCGGCCGGTCCTCCGGGTGCGGTGAGCACCCGGTCACCTCGCTCCAGAACCGGGCCAGCCCATAGGCATCCGCACAGTCGATCGCCACGTTCTGCAGTACTGAGACCATGCGCGGAAGCCTGCCCGAGCGCCGCCCGGTCCGCCAGCCACCTGCTCGCGGACCCCCGGCACACCGGCTTCCGGGTCACCCCTAGAAGGCCGACACCCCGGTCAGCGCCCGGCCGATGATCAGCTTCTGGATCTGGCTGGTGCCCTCGTACAGCGTCATCACGCGGGCGTCCCTGACCAGCTTGCCGACGGGGTACTCGTCGATGTAGCCGTAACCGCCGAACACCTGCAGGGCGTTGTTCGCCGCACGGACCGCCGCCTCGGAGGCGAAGAGCTTCGCCGTGGACGCGGCGGTGGCGAACTCCTGGCCGCGGTCGATGAGATCGGCGACCCGCCAGGTCAGCATGCGGGCGGCGTCGACGTCCACGGAGATGTCGCTGATGAGCTCCTGGACGAGCTGGTAGCTCGCGATGGACTTGCCGAACTGCTCACGCTCGCCGGCGTAACGCACGGCGGCGTCCAGGGCGGCCTGCGCGATGCCGACACAGCCGGCCGCGACCGACATCCGGCCCTTGGCCAGGGCGGACATGGCGATGGAGAAGCCCTTGCCCTCGGGGCCCAGGAGCGTGGAGGCGGGGACGCGGACGTCCTCCAGGACCAGTTCGGCCGTGGCCTGGCCGCGCAGCCCGAGCTTGCCGTGGACGGTGCGCCGGGTCAGGCCGGGGGCGTCCGCCGGCACCAGGAAGGCGGAGACACCCCGGTGGCCGGGGGTGTCGTTGGTGCGGGCGAACAGCAGGACGACGTCGGCCCAGGTGCCGTTGGTGATGAACATCTTGGAGCCGTTGATGACGTAGTCGTCGCCGTCCCGCACGGCCCGGGTCGTCAGGTTCCCGGCGTCCGAACCGGTGCCCGGCTCGGTGAGTCCGAAGCAGCCGACGGCCTCGCCCGCGGTCAGTTCCGGCAGCCACTGTCGCTTCTGCTCCTCGGTGCCCCACGACGCGATCGTCTTGGCGACCAGGCCGAGCGATACGGAGACGATGCCGCGCACCGAGGAGTCACCCCGGCCGAGCTCCTCGGTCACCAGGCAGTACGCGAGGTGGTCGCCGCCCGAGCCGCCGTACTCCTCCGGGATCGTCAGCCCGAGGAAACCGAGGGCGCCCAGCTTCTTCACGATCGACTTGTCGACACTCTCGGCGCGGTCCCACTCGACGACATGCGGGGTGATCTCCCGCGCGACGAAGTCCTCGGCGAGCTGCCGGACGGCGTCCTGCTCCTCGCTCAGCTCCAGGTTCATCCTGCGACACCCCACTTTTAATTAGCACTGCTAGTTTTATGCTTGCAGGCCCTACTATGTGCTGCATGGCCCGACCGCGCAAGCCCCTCCTCAACAGAGACCGCATCGTCGAGGCGGCGGGCGCGCTCGTCGACGCGGAAGGGCTGGACGCCGTCTCGACCCGCCGGCTCGCCGCGGAGCTGGGTGTGAGCGGGCCCTCCCTCTACAACCACTTCCGGAACAAGGACGAGATCCTCGACGCGGTCGCCGACGCCGTGTCCGCACAGGTCGACCTGTCGATGTTCGAGGAGGACGACCCGCGCGACTGGCCCGCCGCCCTGCACGACTGGGCCGTCTCCTACCGCGCGGCACTCGCCGCGCACCCGCACATCGTCCCGGTGCTCGCCCAGGGGCCCGGCCGCCGCCCGGCCGGCCTGCGGGTCGCGGACGCGGTCTTCGGCGCCATGGTCCGGGCCGGCTGGCCGCCCGCACAGGCCACCTACATCGGCGCGCTGATGCGCTACTTCATCACCGGGTCGGCGCTCGGCTCCTTCGCCCGCGGTTTCGTCGACGACGAGACGGCGTACGACCCCGCCGACTATCCGCACCTCGGCCAGGCCCATCTGCTGGCCGACCGCCGGCAGCAGGTCGACGAGGGCGCGTTCGAGACCGGGCTGCGCGCGCTGCTGGACGGCCTCGCGTCGCAGTACGAGCAGACGACCCCCGGCCGCACGGTTCGGCCCGCGCCGAACGGTGCCTGACGCATCCTGGACCCATGGCCCGTACGACACCGCATGATCCGGCCGCGCCGCGGCTCGCCGCGCTGGCGGCGCTCCTCGCCGACGAGACCCGTGCCGCCTTCTGCCTTGCCCTGCTCGACGGCCGGGCCTGGACCGCGGGCGAGCTGGCCCGTGGAGCGGGTGTGGCCGCCTCGACGGCGAGTGAACATCTGTCCAAGCTGGTCGCGGGCGGACTGCTGGCCGAGGAGCGTCAGGGCCGCCACCGCTATCTGCGGCTCGCCGACGGGCGGATCGCGCAGCTGGTCGAGGAGCTGGCCGCCCATGCCGCTCCCGGCCCCGCGACTCCCCCGCGCACCTTGCGCGAGGCGAGCCGCCGGCACGCGCTGGCCCGGGGGCGCACCTGTTACGACCATCTCGCCGGCCGGCTCGGCATCCGCATCACCGACGCCATGACCGAGCACGGACTCCTGCGGCAGGACACCGGTTTCGCGCTGACCGAGGACGGCCTGGAATGGTTCGGCGCGCTCGGCATCCCCCTGGCCACCGCTTCGCGGAGGCCGCTGGCGCGGGGCTGTCTGGACTGGACCGAGCGCCGGCAGCACCTGGCGGGGACCGCGGGTGCCGCACTGTGCCGCCATGTGCTGGACGCCGGATGGTGCGAGCGGGTCGGGACGGGGCGCGCTGTCCGGGCCACCCCGGCGGGGCTCCGCGCCCTGTCGGCGCACCTGTCCATCGAGCCGACGACGATTGACGTGAGCTGACAATTCGGTGGGCCCCGAAGCGTTCCCGGCTTACCGTCGTGGCCATGACGACGACACCGACAGCGCGCCCCGCCGCCCCGGCCGCCTCCGCACGCGACTGGCGCGCCCCGGCGGCCGCGTGCACCACGGTCATCCTCTGGGCCTCCGCGTTCGTCTCCATCCGCAGCGCGGGCGAGGCGTACTCGCCGGGGGCGCTGGCACTGGGCCGGCTCCTGGCGGGCACGCTGACGCTCGGCACGATCCTGCTCGTGCGCCGCGAAGGGCTGCCGTCGCGGGCCGCGTGGCCGGGCGTCATCGGGTCGGGGCTGCTCTGGTTCGGTCTGTACATGGTGGTGCTCAACTGGGGCGAGCAGCAGGTCGACGCGGGCACGGCGGCCATGATCGTGAACGTCGGGCCGATCCTGATGGCCCTCCTGGGCGCCCGGCTGCTCGGGGAGGGGCTGCCGCGCCGGCTCCTGACGGGCATGGCGGTCTCGTTCGCGGGCGCCGTCGTCGTCGGCCTCTCCATGTCCGGCCACGGGAGTTCCTCCGTGCTCGGCGTACTCCTGTGCCTGCTGGCCGCGCTGTCGTACGCGGGCGGGGTGGTCATCCAGAAGCCCGCGCTGCGCCACGGGTCCCCGCTGCAGATCACCACGTTCGGCTGCCTCATCGGGACGGTCGCCTGCCTGCCGTTCACCGGCGTACTGGTCTCCGAGGCGGCCGACGCCCCCCTGTCCGCCACGCTGAACATGATCTATCTCGGGGTGTTCCCGACGGCACTGGCCTTCACCACCTGGGCCTACGCTCTGGCCCGGACCACAGCGGGCCGGATGGGCGCGACGACGTACGCCGTGCCCGCCCTGGTGGTGCTGATGTCCTGGCTGCTGCTCGACGAGGTGCCCGCGCTGCTCACCGTCGCGGGCGGGCTGCTCTGCCTGGCCGGGGTCGCGGTCTCGCGGACCCGTGGGCGGGCCGGCCGCGCGGGAGCGGCGGACCCTGGGGCGCCCGCGGATTCCCAGGGGCCGGAAGTCCCGCGTAGGAGGAGCTCAAGTCCCTGACACCGGCCGGGGGTGAGGACGGACACTTGAAGAGACCCAGATGACCGGCCACCACCGCAGGAGGCACGCCTCATGCAGTCCTTGCTCCGCTCCGCCCTCGACCTCCCTGGGCAGGCCGCCGTCGCGGCCGCCGCAGCCGCCGCTCCTTCCGTGTTCAACACCCAGCCCTGGTCGTTCGCCGTCGGCCCGGGGGGACTCGACGTGTACGCGGAGCCGGGCCGGGCGTCGCTGCCGACGGCGTCGGCGGAACGCGATGTCCACCTGTCGTGCGGGGCGGCGGTCCTCAACGCCCGGGCCGCACTCGCACGCCTGGGTCACGGAGCACGGGTGTCGGTACTGCCCGACGCCGGCGATCCGCTGCTGGTGGCGCGGATCGCGGTGACCGACGAGGCTCCCGACCAGGTGCTGGGCCGGCTGTGCGGCTGGGTGCACCTGCGCCGCACCAACCGGTACCCGTTCGCCCCCGAGCCCCTTCCGTCGGACGTGGTGGCACTCCTGCACGACGCGGCGGGCCGGGAGGGGGCGAGCCTGCGGCTGCTGGACCGGGAGCCGGAGTACCAGCGCATGCTGTCCCTGATCCGGCGGGCGACGTGCGACGAGGAGGCGGCCGTCCGGGAGGACAGGGTCGCCCGGCTCTCCCCGGACAGCGCTCCCTCCGTCATACCCGTCGGAAGTCTCGGCCCGGTGCCGCGCCGCGGCGGCTACGACGACCCGCCCGTACGGGACATGGCCGAGGGAGCCGGCCTCCCCGGGCGTACGCGTGCGGACTTCGAACCGCACCCGGACCTGGCCGTACTGGAGACTCCCGGCGACGACCCCGCCTCATGGGTGGCGGCCGGACAGGCCCTGCAGAGGCTGCTGCTCACCGCCGCGGAGCACGCGGTCGCCGCCTCGTTCGCCAACCAGCCGCTGGAGGACGCCGACCTGCGCGACGACGTGTCGGCGAGTGCCGCGCACTACGGGCACCCGCAGATGGTGCTGCGCGTCGGCTATCCCCGGACGCAGCCGCCCCCGGCCCCCCGCCGGCCGCTGAGCGAGGCGCTCCGCCGCGCGGAGGGCTGACACCCGGCACCGACGGCGGGCCCGGGGGGCGGAGCCGTGCGGCCGGTGTCTAGAAGACGACCAGCGCGCGGCCGCCCTTGCCGGCGATCATGTTGTCGAAGGCCGCCGGGATGCCGTCCAGCGAGATCCGCTCCGTCACCAGCATGGAGAGGTCGAACCGTCCGGCGCGGATGTGTTCGGCGAGCACCGGCAGGTCGCGCGCCGGGTCGCTGTTCCCGTAGACGCAGCCGGTGAGGGAGCGGCCCCAGTGGAAGATCTCCAGGGCGTTGAAGGTCACCTGCTGGTCCTTGCCGCCGATGCCGACGACCGTGGTGCGGCCGCCGCGCCGGGTCGACTCCCAGGCTCCGCGGATCGTGGCGGGCCGGCCCACGCACTCCACGGCGACGTCGGCGCCCTGGCCGCCGGTCAGCTTGCGGACGGCACGCGGCGTGGTGTCGGAGGCGACGACGTAGTCGGTGGCACCGGCCCGGCGGGCGAGTTCCTCCTTCTCCGGTGACACGTCCACGGCGATGATCTTCGACGCTCCGGCGATACGGGCGGCCTGGAGGACGGCGAGGCCGACCCCGCCGATCCCGAAGACGACGACGCTCTCGCCCTCGCGCACCCGGGCGGAGTGGTGGACCGCCCCGTAGCCGGTGAGGACCGCGCAGCCGAGCAGGGCCGCGTCGTCGAGCGGGATGCCGGCCGGGGCGGGCAGCACGCAGTTGGCGGCGACGACGGTCTCCTGGGCGAAGGCCGCGACGTTCAGGCCGGGGTGGAGCTCGGTGCCGTCGGCCGTACGGGCGTGGACGTTGGCCGCGCCCTTGAGGGCGTCGGCGCAGAGCCAGACCTCGCCGATCCCGCAGTGGAAACAGGCTCCGCAGGACGGCGACCAGTTGAGGACCACCGGGTCGCCCGCGGCGACGTGGGTGACGCCCTCGCCGACGGAGAGCACCGTTCCGGCGCCTTCGTGGCCGAGCACGGCGGGTACGGGCAGCAACATGGTGCCGTTGGTCAGGGACAGGTCGGAGTGACAGACCCCGGCGGCGGCGAGGGAGATGCTCACCTGGCCGGGGCCGGGCTCCGGGAGTTCGATGTCGGTGATCTCCAGGGGAGCTCCGACGGCGGGCAGTACAGCGGCGCGGACCACGAACAGACTCCTCGGTGGGTCGGAGAGGCTCAGAACTGGAGGGACTTGGTCTGGAGGTACTCGGAGAGGCCGTGCGGGCCGAGCTCGCGGCCCACCCCCGACTGCTTGTAACCGCCGAAGGGCGCGAGGGGGTTGAAGCGTCCGCCGTTGATGTCGACCTGTCCGGTGTCCATGCGGCGGGCGAAGGCGACGGCCTCCTCGTCGTCGGCGCCCCAGACCGCGCCGGCCAGCCCGTACACGGTGTCGTTGGCGATCCGCAGGGCGTCGTCCACGTCCTCGTACCGCAGGATCGAGAGCACCGGGCCGAAGATCTCCTCCTGCGCGATGGTCATGCCGGGCGTGACGTCGGCGAACACCGTGGGGCTGACGTAGTAGCCCTGGTCCTTGGGCGCCTCGGGGCCTCCCGCGACGAGGCGGGCGCCCTCCTCGATGCCCTTCTCGATGTAACCCCGCACCCGGGCCTGCTGCTTGGCGTTGACGACGGGGCCGACCCGCTCGCCGGGTACGTACTTGGCGACGGCCGTGGCGGCCAGGCTCACGGCCTCCTCGTACCGCTCGGAGTCGACGAGCATCCGGGTCCAGGCGCTGCACGTCTGGCCGGAGTTGGACATCACGTTGGCCACGCCGACGTTGACGGCCTTCGCGAGGTCGGCGCCGGGCAGGATGACGTTGGCGGACTTGCCGCCGAGCTCCAGCGCGACGCGCTTGACGGCCGCTCCCGCGGTGGCGCCGATCTGCTTGCCGACGGCCGTGGATCCGGTGAACGAGACGAGGTCGACGTCCTCGTGCTCGGCGAGGGCCTGTCCGGCGACCGCCCCGATGCCGGTGACCAGGTTGAAGACGCCGGCCGGCAGGCCCGCCTCCTGGACGGCCTCGGCGAAGAGCTGCGCGGTGAGCGGGGTGTCCTCGGCGGGCTTGAGGACGACGGTGCAGCCGGCGGCGAGCGCCGGGGCGACCTTGGCGACGATCTGGTGGAGCGGGTAGTTCCAGGGCGTGATCGCGCCGACGACGCCGACGGGCTCCAGCAGGACGGTGGAGTTGCCGAGCTTCTCCTCGAAGGAGTACGAGGCGGCGAGTTCGGCGTACGAACCGGCGACCAGCACCGGTACCCCCGCGTGCACCGCCTGGGACATCGCCAGCGGCGAGCCGAGCTCGGCGGTGACGGTCTCGGCGATCTCGTCCTTGCGGGCGGCGAGCACGTCGCGCAGCGCGGCGATCCTCTCGGCGCGCTCGGCGGGCGGGGTGGCCGCCCAGCCGGGGAACGCGGCGCGCGCGGCGCGTACCGCGGCGTCGACGTCCTCGGCGGTGCCCGCCGGGACGTGTCCGATGACCTGCTCGTCCGCCGGGTTCACGACCGGGATCGTGTCCTGGCCCGAGGCGGGCCGCCACTCCCCGCCGATGTACATCCCGTCATGCGCCTTCATGGCTGTTCCTCCCGGGCTCGCTGTGCCTGCCGCCGAAGCCGTGCGTCGTACGGACGGATGCCGTCCCGGCCCCAAACTAGCGCTGTTAGTTTTTTGGCGCCAGGGAACCGCTGGAGACACAGGTCACGCACGGCCGACGGCCACACTCGCACGCCGGGCCCGGGAATGTCTCCGGGCGGGCGGGCACCGGTTGGAAGACGGGCCGAAGACGGGCCCGGACACCTCGGGTCAGGAGGAGTCGCGCTCGACGCAGGGGCGTTCGGCGCGGGGCCGGGGGGCCACGGGTGCCGTGTCCGTGGCGGCCGCCGCGGGTCCGCCGCCCCGCAGCCCGAGTCCCGCAGCCCCGACGAGCAGGGCGCCCAGCATCACGAACGGCGCGGCGGTGCCCGCGACCCCGGCGATCAGTCCGGCCGAGGCGGGGGCCGCGACCTGGCCGAGCCGGTTGCCGGTGAGCCTGAGGGCGAGCGCGGTGGAGCGTGCGGCCGCTGGGGCCGCCTGGACGACGGTGGTCATCGAGAGGGGCTGGCCGACCCCCAGGCAGAAGCCCAGCACGGCGAGCATCACGGCGAGGCCCCACACCGGGACGGGCAGGGCGACGGCCGCGCAGAGGAGGCCGCCGAGCAGACAGGTCGTGGAGAGCAGGACGGTCCTGCCGACCCTGCGCAGCATCGGTGTCATGACGAGCCGGCAGGCGATGGTCGCGGCGGCCCGCAAGCTGAGCAGCAGGCCGACGGTGGCGGGTGCGATGCCCCGGTGCTCGCCGACCACGGGCAGATAGGCCGTGAGGATGTCGGTGGCGCTGAGCACGGCGAGGCTGATGAAGATGCCTGCCGGGACTCCCCGGGTTCGCAGGATGCTGCCGACCGGCACCTTTTCGGCCGATTCGCGGGGCGGGCCGGCGGTCCTTCGGTGCTCGATGCGCCAGAGGGAGGTGAAGGAGACGGCGGCGACGGCCGCCGAGACCAGCAGGGCGAGGGCGCTCGTACGGGCCATCGCGCCGTCGCGCTCGGAGATGAGGTAGCCGGCGGCGATCGGTCCCACGAGCTGGCCGAGGGAGGCGCCGATGGTGAAGTGGCCGAAATTGCGGTCCTGGTCGGCCGGGGCGGACTGCCGGGCGACGAGCGACTGGGCGCCGATCACGAAGCAGAGGTGGCCGAGACCCATGACCCCGCTCCAGGCCGCCAGCGCCGGGAGGGAGCCCGCGGTGCCGCTGAGCGCGCAGCCACCGCCGATCAGGACGACCCCGACGGGCAGCAGCGGAGCGCAGCGGCCGTGATCGGTGCGCCGGCCGAGCGGTACCGCCGCGAAGAGCGGCAGGAGCGCGTACACGCCGGCGATGACGCCGATCGCGCGCTCGTCGGCACCCAGCGAGAGAGCCCGGTAGGAGACGGCGGGCCGCGCCATCGACACCGCCCCCTGCGCGAAGGAGAAGGCGATGACGAGGCGCAGCAGCCAGCCCCTGCCGGGCCGTGGTTCCGGAGGCATCAGATGATTCCGAAGAGGATCCCGGCGCCGAGGACCACCAGCGAGGTGAGCACGGCCCACTTGACGGTGAAGCGGGTGTGGTCGCCGAATTCGACCTTGGCCATGCCGACCAGGACGTAGACGGCGGGCACGAGCGGGGACGACATGTGCAGCGGCTGTCCCACGATGGAGGCACGGGCGACCTCCAGGGGGGAGACGCCGTGGGCGGCGCCGGCCTCGGCAAGCACGGGCAGCACTCCGAAGTAGAAGCCGTCGTTGGACATGAAGTACGTGAGGGGGAGGCTCAGGACGCCGGTGACGATGGCCATGTGCGGACCCATGCCGTCGGGGATCGCCCCGACGAGCCAGTCCGCCATGTGTTCGACCATACCGGTGCCGGTCAGCACGCCGGTGAAGACGGCCGCGGCGAAGACCATGCCGGAGACGTTGAGCACGTTGTCGGCGTGGGCCGCGATCCGCGCCCGCTGATCGGGCATGTGGGGGAAGTTGACGGTGAGGGCGAGGGCCGCGCCGAGCAGGAAGAGCACCGGGATCGGCATGAGCTCCAGGATCATCGCGGCCAGCAGGGCGACGGTGAGGCCGGCGTTGAACCAGTAGAGCTTGGGGCGGAGCGTGGACCTGTCGGGGTCGAGTCCCTTGAACTCCTCGTCCTCGTCGGCCTCTTCGGTGCCGCCCGCGGTGCCCGCACCGCCGGTGGCCTTCGGGGCCTTCGTGAGCCGGTCGCCGCCGCCCGCGCCGACGAGGACGGTCTCCGGCTCGGTCACCAGCGCCTCGTCGAGGGTGAGCATGCCGAGCCGCTTGCGCTCCCGGCGGCCCAGGACACAGGCCAGGAGGATGACGGCGAGCAGTCCGACGGCGAGAGCCGGGATCATCGGGACGAAGATGTCGGCCGCGTCCACCTTGAGCGCGGTGGCCGCGCGGGCGGTGGGACCGCCCCAGGGAAGGGTGTTCATGACCCCGTTCGCGGTGGCGGCGACCCCGGTCATCACGACCAGGCTCATCTTCAGCCGCTTGTAGAGCGGGTACATCGCCGAGACCGTGATCATGAAGGTGGTGGAGCCGTCGCCGTCCAGCGAGACGACCGCGGCGAGCAGGGCCGTCCCGATGACGATCCGCATCGGGTCGGCCTTGCAGAAGCGCAGGATGCCCCGGACGATCGGGTCGAAGAGGCCGACGTCGATCATCACGCCGAAGTAGACGATGGCGAACATCAGCATCGCCGCGGTCGGCGCGAGGGTGCCGACCCCTTCGATGACGTAGTCACCGAGCTTCGCGCCCTGTCCGACGGCCACGCAGAACAGGGCGGGGATCAGGACCAGCGCCGCGATCGGCGACATCTTCTTCATCATGATCAGGACCAGGAAGGTCGCGATCATGGCAAAGCCGAGGATTGTCAACATATGGGATACCTAACGTTCACCTTTGAACTCTCACCGGTGCCGGCGGTCCGGATGACGTTAGGGGCCCCGAAGCAGCGTTAACAAGATGTTGACGTGTGAGCAATACGAGCAAAACCCCAGGTCAACGAGTTGGTGTTACGGAAACGGGGATGGCGTTGAGCACCGCGGTGCCGGACAGCGGGTCCAGGAGGCTGCCGTCCAGGAGCTGGTTCACGTTGACGCCCGGATCCGCCCCGGCGACCGACATGCGGGTGCCCGGCCTGTTGTGGCCCCAGCCGTGCGGGAGGCTCACGACCCCGGCCCGCACCGAGTCGGTGATCTCGGCGGGCGCCTCGACCTCGCCGCCCGCGGCCGTGATCCGGGCCGTGTCGCCGTCCGTGAGCCCGATCCGGGCCGCGTCGTCGGGGTGGATCTGCAGGGTGCAGACGTTCGAGCCGCCACGCAGCGCGGCGACGTTGTGCATCCAGCTGTTGTTGGACCGCAGATGGCGGCGGCCGACGAGGACGAGGCCTGCGGGCCGCGCGCCCAGCGACGCGCGGAGCCGGGGAAGATCGGCGGCGATCGGCGCCGGGAAGAGCTCGATGCGGCCGCTGCGTGTCCTGAGCACCTGCGGGACGCGCGGCTCCAGCGGGCCGAGATCGATCCCGTGGGGCCGCGCGAGGAGCTGCTCCAGCGTGAGCTCGTACGGACCGAGGCGCAGCATCAGGTCGAGGCGCCGTTCGGCCCCCGTGCCGCCGGTCAGGTCGGCCGCGAGGGACTCGGGGAGTCCCGCCTTGGCAATCGTGGTGGTGATCACCAGGTCGTCGACGGCCCCGGGCGGCGCGCCATGGTTGCCGCCGACGGCGAGGACGAGCCGGGCGAGGATCTCGCTCTCGTCCATCCGCCCCTCCTCCAGGGGCACGGCGGGGCCGCTGTAGCGGACCTGGTTGCGGACGGCCAGGGAGTTGAACGCGAAGTCGAAGTGGGCGCTCTGCGAGGGCGGCGGCGGGGGCAGCACGACGTCCGCGTGGCGCGCGGTCTCGTTGAGGTACGGATCGACGCTGATCATGAAGTCGAGGCCGTCGGCGAGCGCCCGGTCCAGGCGGTCCCCGTCGGGCGCGGAGAGCACCGGGTTGCCCGCGATGACGATCAGCGCCCGGATCCGGCCCTCCCCCGGCGTCTCGATCTCCTCGGCGAGTGCGGCCACGGGCAGTTCGCCCTTGGCCTCGGGGTGTCCGGAGACCCGGCTGCTCCAGCGGCCGAGGGAGAAGCCCTTCCCCGGCCCGGCGGCGCGCGGGGCGCGGCCGGTGGCGGAGAGGGGGAAGAGGGCGCCGCCGGGGCGGTCGAGGTTGCCGGTGAGGATGTTCAGTACGTCGACGAGCCAGCTGGCCAGGGTGCCGTGCTCGACGGTGCAGCTGCCGATGCGCCCGTAGACGGCCGCGGAGGGTGCGGCGGCCAGCTCGCGGGCGATCTCCCGGATGGTGGCCGCGTCCAGGTCACAGGCCCCGGCGACCGCCTCGGGGGTGAAGTCCGCGACGGCTTCGGTCAGTTCGTCGTAACCGTCGAGGTGCTCGGCGAGCGCTCCGGGGTCGGCGAGCTTCTCCTCGACGACGACCTGGGTGAGCGCGGCGAGCAGCAGGGCGTCGGTGCCGGGCCTGATCGCGGCGTGCCGGTCGGCGAGGCGGGCGGTGCGGGTGCGGCGCGGGTCGATGACGGTGAGGGTGCCGCCCCGCTTGCGGAGCGCCTTGAGCTTGCCCGGGAAGTCGGGCGCCGTGCACAGACTGCCGTTCGACTCCAGCGGGTTGGCGCCGATCAGCAGCAGATGGGCGGTGCGGTCCAGGTCCGGTACGGGAATGGCGTTGGCGTCACCGAAGAGCAGTCCGCTGGAGACGTGCTTGGGCATCTGGTCCAGGGTGCTGGCGGTGAAGACGTTGCGGGTGCCGAGCGTGGACAGCAGCAGCGGCGGGTAGAGCCCGCCCGCCATCGTGTGCACCATGGGGTTGCCGAGGAAGACTCCGACTGCCTGCTTGCCGTGTTCCCCGATCAGCGCCGGGATCCTCGCGGCGATCGCGTCGAAGGCCTCGCTCCACGTCGCCTCGCGCAGGACGCCGTCCGTGCGGACGAGCGGGGCGCGCAGCCGGTCCGGGTCGGCGTCGAGCCCCCCGAAGGACGCGCCCTTGGGGCAGATGAACCCCTTGCTGAACACGTCCTCGCGGTCACCGCGGGCACCGGTGACCTCTGTCCCCTCGATCGTGAGGGTGAGTCCGCAGGTGGCCTCGCAGAGCGGGCAGACGCGCAGAGCGGTACGGGATTCGTGGGACATGGGCCCTCCCCGGGGCGGCGGCAGCGGTGGCGCGCGGGCGTGATCCGGCGTCCCGCGGCGCACTCGGCGGGCGCGGGCTCCCGGCGAATCGAGCATACCGACCGGTACGGATGCTGGCGAGGCTCTGGAGTGACCCGTTGTCCCGCCGCCCCCGAGCCGGTCGGCCCGCAGCGCTCCGCCCCCTGGCCCGCCACCCTCCGCCGCCTGATCCGCCGCCCCGCGCCGTTATTCGAGGACGCTTGAGAGATAGGCCCGGAGCAGCACCCGGGTCTCCGCTATCAGGTCCGGGTCCCCCTCGGGGTCGGTGCGGAAGGCCAGTTGGAGCAGGGCGTCGGCGGCCTGCACGCAGACCAGGACGGTGCGGAGCAGGCGGGCGTCCGAGGCGGCCCCGTCGCGTCCCCGGCCGAGATATCCGGAGAGCAGCTCCGTCAGGCGGTCCGCGACGCGCTGGTTCACCTCCGCGTCGAGCGGCCCCGGGACCGGCACGGGTGGGCCGAAGTCCACGAGGGCGAAGCCGGCGACGGAGCGCTTCATCGCCAGGTACTCGTCGAGCACGGCGTCGATGGCCGCGCGCCACTCCCGCTCCGGGATCGCCTCCAGTCTGGCGACGACCCGGCCGGCGTAGACCTCCAGGTTTCGCTCGGCCAGGGCGTCGACCAGCGCCCTCTTGTTGGGGAAGAAGCGGTAGACGGAGCCGATGGGCACGCCGGCCCGGTCGGCGACCGCCCGGGTGGAGAGCTGCTCGTAGCCGGTCTCGTCGAGCAGCGCGGCCCCGGCGTCGAGGATGCGGGCGAGGCGGTCGGCGCTGCGCTGCTGCACGGGGACGCGTCGGAGGTTCGTATGAGCGTGGGACACGGCTCCATGATGCCTGTATGCCGTTGACGGGCCACGTTTCGATTCCTACGGTGATCCATAGGATTCTTCGTCAGGGGATCCACGGGATTCCTCATCCAACGGGAGCGCATGATGAGCGGCATCGAGCAGGCGAGGAAAACGGCGGAGAATCTCGGCCACATGTCGGGCTTCGGCAACGAGCACAGTTCGGAGGCCGTCCCGGGCGCCCTGCCCCACGGCCGCAACTCGCCCCAGCGCGCACCGCTCGGGCTGTACGCGGAACAGCTGAGCGGCTCGGCCTTCACCGAACCCCGCGCCCGTAACCGCCGTTCCTGGCTCTACCGGATCCGTCCGTCCGCCGCCCACCCCGCCTTCGTCCGCATCGACAACGGCACCCTGCGCTCCGCCCCCTTCACCGAGACGGTCCCCGACCCGAACCGGCTGCGCTGGGACCCGCTCCCCGATCCCGCGCCCGGCACGGACTTCCTGACCGGTCTGTGGACCCTGGGCGGCAACGGCGACGCCACACAGCGCACCGGCATGGCCGTGCACCTCTACAGCGCGGACTCCTCCATGACGGACCGGGTGTTCAGCGACTCCGACGGGGAACTGCTGATCGTCCCCGAGCGCGGCGGGCTGCTGCTCCGCACCGAACTGGGCCTGCTGCGGGCCGAGCCCGGCCATGTGGCGCTGATCCCGCGTGGCGTCCGCTTCCGTGTCGAGCTGCTGGACACGACCGCCCGCGGCTACGTCTGCGAGAACTACGGGCAGCCCTTCGTCCTGCCCGACCTGGGGCCCATCGGCGCCAACGGCCTGGCGAACGCCCGGGACTTCCTCGCGCCCGTCGCCGCGTTCGAGGACCGTGAGGGCCCGGTCGAGGTGATCAACAAGTTCTGCGGGAACCTCTGGTCGGCGACGTACGGCCACTCGCCGCTCGACGTCGTCGCCTGGCACGGCAACCACACGCCGTACGTCTACGACCTGCGCCGCTTCAATGTGATGGGCACGATCAGCTACGACCACCCGGACCCCTCGATCTTCACCGTGCTGACCTCCCCGTCCGACACCCCGGGGCTGGCCGGCGTCGACTTCGTGGTCTTCGCCCCGCGCTGGCTGGTCGGCGAGGACACCTTCCGCCCTCCGTACTTCCACCGCAACGTGATGAGCGAGTACATGGGCCTGATCGAGGGCGCGTACGACGCCAAGGCGGGCGGCTTCGTGCCGGGCGGCGGCTCGCTGCACAACATGATGTCCGCGCACGGCCCGGACCGTGAGACCTTCGACCGGGCGAGCGCGGCGGAGCTGAAGCCGCAGAAGATCGACGACGGCCTGGCGTTCATGTTCGAGACCCGCTGGCCGGTCACGGCGACCGCGCAGGCCGCGGGGACGGACCGTCTCCAGCGCGGGTACGACGACGTGTGGCAGGGTCTGAGCCGCAACTTCCGGCCGTGAGACCGCACCGCAGAGAGTTCGGGTGAACCAGATGGATCAGGTGAACGAGGCGAGCCCGCCCGGCTTCGCCCCCGACTCCCTGGTGCTGAACCGGAAGCTGCCCCTCTGGTACCAGGTCTCGCAGTCGCTGCGGGCCTCCATACTGGGCCGCCCCCAGGACGCCTCGACGCGGCTGCCCACCGAGGAGCAGCTCGCACTGCACTACGGCGTCAGCGTCCTCACCATGCGCCAGGCCCTCAAGGAGCTGGAGACCGAGGGGCTGATCAGCAGACACCGGCGGCGCGGCACGTTCATCGAGCCGCGCGCCCGGCGGGTGTCGCCGGTCCGGCTGCTGGGTTCGATCGACGCGATCGTCGCCCAGCAGTCGGGCGAGCGCACGACCGTGCTCGGCCACGGCCTCGCACCCGTTTCCGGCGACCTCGCCGAGTTCTTCCCGGACTGCCCCGAGGTGGTCAGCTACCGGCGGCTCCGCCGCGACGACGCGACGGACGAGCCGACCAACTGGGCGGAGAACGCGGTGCGCCCGGAGATCGCCGACCGGCTCGACGTGGCCGATCTGGAGCGGTGGCCGATGACGAAGGTGCTGCGCGACTCCCTCGGCGTACGCATCGCCCGGATCACGGACACCGTCGAGGCGCGCCTCGCCGACCCCGTCACGGCCGAGCTGCTCGGGGTCCCGCTGCTCAGCCCGATCCTGCACTACACGGGGGTGACGTACGACGAGGACGGCACGGTGGTGGACGTGGCGCGCATCCGCTACCGGGGCGACCGCTTCTCCTTCTCCGTGACCGTCGAGGCGCACTGACGGCGGGCCCGCGGCGGGCGGTCGTCACGGGGGAGGCCGTTACGATGCCGGGGGCGGCGGACGTGGCGAGGGGGAGGACGACACGGTGGCAGCACGGGTGGCGGCCGGAGCCGGCGGGAGCGACGCGCTCCCGCTGCTGGACGACCTCATGCCGTGGTCGGTGCGCCCCCTGAGACCGGGACGCCCCTGGGTGACCGCCCCCGACGCCTCCTCGCTCCGGGCCCGCTGGGACCTGCTGGTACGGACGGAGGGCGCCGAGCAGGAACGGCTGTTCCGCCCCAGCCGCTCCCGTACGCCGCTGACCCCGGCCGCGGCGCTGCCGGGCAGGTCCACCGGCACGAGTGCGTTCGCCCGGGACCCCGGACCGTATCCCGAACCGGTGCGGATCGCGCACGGGCCCTTCGACGAACAGTGGCTGATTCCCGACCACCGGCTGCTCGACGCGGCCCGCCCCGAGCTGTGGCGGGTCGCCGACGGACACCAGCTCTTCGCCGTCGAGCACGGATACGTGCCCCAGGACGACGGCCCCGCCCTCTCCGCGACCACGCTGCTGCCCGACGGGCACTCCCCCGCGGGGCGGCCCGGCCGGATACGGCCGCTCTACCGGCGGCCGGGCGGCCTGGAGCCCAATCTCGCACCCGGCCTGACCGCCGAGCTGGCCGCATGCTACGGGGTGCCGGTCACCGCCGGATCCGTCCTCGCCTGGGCCCTCGCCGCCGCCCGCCCCTCCCCCGCCGGGCCGCTCGTCCCGCTGCCCGCCGACGGTGCGCTGTGGGAGCGGGGCGTGGAGCTCGGCCAGGAGCTGCTGCGGCTCCAGCTGCGCGGGGCACGCGGCGGTGAACGACCGCGGCTGCCGGGCGGCCGGCGCCCGTATGTGCGGGCCGCCATCCCGCCCCGGCCCGACGGGCTGCGCTACGACGCCGAGGAGGAGACCCTCGTCGTCGGCGAGGGGCGCGTCTCACCCGTACCCGCCGGTGCCTGGGAGTTCCGGGTCAGCGGGGTACGGATGCTGGAGCTGTGGTTCGAGCGCCGCACGGCGGCGGGTGAGGGCCTCGCGGCGGTGGGGCCGCGCGGCTGGCCGCAGGAGCGGACCTCGGAGCTGCTGGAGCTGATCACCGTCCTGGCGCTGCTCGCCGGGCTGCGGCCCCGGCAACAGGCGCTGCGGGAGCGGCTGGATGAGGCGGAGGTCCTCACCAGGGACGGGCTGCGCGCGGCCGGGGTGCTTCCCGTCCCTGCGCCGGCCCGGCTCCCCGCGTCCGTGCTGGATCACCAGGAGGAGGGTCCGGAGGGGCAGTTCGCGCTGTTGTGAGAGAGCGGGAGGTGGTCACCGCTGTCGGCGTGTCGCGAACACCGATGCTCCGGCGCCGCGCTGCCGTGCGGGCGCCGGCGCCGATGGGGTGCCGTACCGGCGCTGACGGAGCACACCGACGCAACGCTGCCGGCCCTGGGGATGACGGACGGGCGGAGAGCAGCACTGCGCCGGGACGGAGTGGTCGTGGACGCGGCCCTGAGCGGAGGGCCGCACCGGTCGTGGAGCCGTCGGTCAGCGGCGGCTGCCGAAGAGCGAGCGCCGCAGTCGCCGCAGCGGGGCGAAGAGCGAGACACGCGCGCTCCTGCTCCTGCGGGTGTGCGCGGCGTCGCGCGAGGTGAGCTCGAGCATCAGCAGCGTCGCCTCCGCCGACTCCCGCTGCGGAACGGCGGGGCCGCCCAGCACTGCGAGATGGCGGTCGAGGCGCGAACTGGTCGCACCGCTCCCACATGTAATGGCAGGCACACGCGGCCTGCTGCGCACCGTTATCTGTTCCATGTCACTCCCCACCCGTACGAGGGCACCCGGCCCGGGCAGGTTAACCCTATCGTCCCGCGGTGACACTCGTGTATCCCGGCCGCAGGATTGCACACCCGTACACGAGGGTTGACGGGCCGTTACCGGATCCTGTCGGTTCCGGGACGGGTTGCGTTAGCTTGGAGGGGATTCGTCCGTACTGCGCACAGCTGCTGATGGAGGGTCACCGATGAGCGAAGTCCCGGGCACCGGACGTGTGATCGCGGATCGTTACCGACTTCTGGACCCGCTGGGCGAGGGCGGGGCGGGCATCGTGTGGCGCGCCCGCGACGAGGTGCTGGGGCGCGAGGTGGCCGTGAAGGAGGTGCGGGCCCCGGCGGAGCTGACCGCCGACGGCGCCGGGCTCCTGCACGCCCGCCTGGAGCGGGAGGCCCGCGAGGCGGCCCGTGTCACGCATCGCAACGCCGTCGCCGTGCACGACGTCGTCACCCAGGACTCCCGGCCCTGGATCGTGATGGAGCTGGTCCGGGGGCTGGCCCTGTCCGACGTACTGGCCGCCGACGGCCCGCTGTCCCCCCGGCGGGCGGCCCGCGTCGGCGCGGAGGTGCTCGCGGCGCTGCGCGGCGCCCATGAGGCCGGCGTGCTGCACCGTGACGTGAAACCGGGCAACGTGCTGCTGGCCAACGACGGGCGGGTGATGCTGAAGGACTTCGGCATCACCCCGGCCGACGGCTCGTCCGGCCTCACGGGTGAGCCCATCGGCTCCCCGGAGTACCTCGCGCCCGAGCGCACGCAGGGGCGCACGCCGGGGCCCGAATCCGACCTCTGGTCGCTGGGAGTGCTTCTGTACGCCGCCACCGAGGGGCGGTCACCGTTCGGCAGGGACACCCCGCCGGACACCTTGCGCGCGGTCGGCGAGGAGGAGCCGCCGCCGCTCCGGCGGGCGGGCGCGCTCGCCCCCGTCATCGAGGGGCTGCTGCGCAAGGATCCGGCCGAGCGGCTCACCGCCGGGGACGCGGAGCGCCGGCTGCGGATCCTGGCCGCGGGCGGCTCCGGGGCGCCCGGCGGCGGAGCGGCAGGCCCGCCGCTTACGCCGCCGGCGGGCGAAACGGCCGCGCCGACAGGGGAACCGGGGTCCGCCACGGGCACCCTGGAGCCCGTAGGCCTGACGAGGCGCACGGGCGTTCTGGTGGCCGTGGGGGCGGTTGTCGCGCTGCTCGTCGCCGGGGGCCTCGTCTGGGCGCTGGCGGGCGACGACGACACGGACGAGAGGGGCGGCGGGAAGGCAGCGACGCGCGCCTGGGCGGCTTCGGCGGAGACCTCGGGGCACGGGCCCGTGAAGGCCGTGGAGCTCTTCGTGGCGAGCGGGAAGGAGACCCCGCGGGGCGGAGTCCCCTCCTCGGCGGACGGCTGAGCCGGCGCGCTGCGCTGCGGAGGTGCGGTCAGGCCTTCGAGTTGAGGACGGGCAGGTAGCCGCCCGACTGCCCGGCGGCCGTGGGGTGGTAGGACTCACCGATGTTGAGCCAGTTCACGCTGTGCAGCCAGGCGCTGCCCGAGCAGATCTCGTGCCCGGTGAAGGTGGAGGTGACGTCGCCGAAGGTGAACCCGTGGTCCGCCGCGCGCTTGGCGGTGGCGGCGTTGAGGTAGTCGGCGGCGCCGTTGATGGCGGAGCGTTCCTTCTCGCTCAGGCCGGCGACGCAGCTGCCGCCGAGCTTGTAGAAGCGGGGGTAGCCGAGGACGACCACGTGGGCCGCGGGCGCTTTGGCGCTGATCGCCGCGTACACGGAGTCCAGTTTGCCGGGGAGGGTCGAGTCGACGTAGGCGCGGGCGGTGGCGATCCTGCTCAGGCAGGTGGCCTCGGACTGGAGGACGCAGGTGGTCATGACGTCGGCGAAGCCGGCGTCGTTGCCGCCGATGGAGATCGAGACGAGGTCGGTCGCGGAGGTCAGGGGGCCGAGCTGACCGGCTGTCACGTCGCCCGTCCTGGCCCCTGAGCACGCGGTGAAGGCGAACGAGGCGGGGTTGTTGGCGGCCTTCCAGAGGGCGGGGTACGCGCGGGTGCTGCGCTTGCAGTCACCGCTCGCGCTGTCGTAGGCGCCGGCTCCGACACCTGACGAGTACGAGTCACCCAGGGCCACGTAGTCGACGGCCTCGACGGACTGCGCGGATTCCTGGGCCTGGGCGACGCCCGCACCGGTCAGAGCGAGGACGGTGCCGAGCAGGAGAGAGGACGAGAACGCCACGAGTCTGGACATTTTCATGGAACCTCCTTGGGCAGGATCTCTGCCTACTCCGTGGTAGCAGTACCGCCCCGAATTCCGGAAGTGTCCATGCCAAGAAGCTTCGACAACGTCTCCTTGACGCCTTCCTGGCGGTACGTCACATTGAAATCCGGCATCCGGCGCACCGGGGGGCAAAGTCGCCCATGCGGATCATCAGCCATGAGACGGGGCAGTCGGGGGGGCCGTTCCGACGGGCGGCGCGGCGCACGCACGCGTCGGCATCAATTCACCACCGCACGCCTCTTGCGCGCCCTTTCACCTCTTCGCGACCCAGGCCGCTCACTTCACGCCCGGCCGCCGGAAAAATAGGAGGTGTCAATTCCGCAGCCGAATGTGACAGTTCCGCCAAAGTCTGAAAAGAGCGAGACGCCCTCGCATCTCGTGCCATACAGTTCCCCTCGTTAATACCGTCGTAGACCAACCCGTAACGGCCCATCACGCAGGCGGCTCCAGGGGAGGGCTCAGGAAGCCGCGATGGATACCGGAGCGGGGCACGGTAGGGGGGTGCCGTGCCGGCGGCCGCACTCGAACGAGTCGGTCGCCGCGCGGCCAGTTGTGCCACCTCATCACGCCAGCTCGGAGCGCCATACCGTCATGGCCGGGGTGAGAACCCCCCTTTCGAACCGGACCTTTATCCGGACAGCCCGGTGGCGGGCCGTCCACCGGACGAGAGGGAAAAGAATCATGAGTTCAGTTCTGCCTTCCTCGATCAGACCTGCCGTCGAAGAGACCCGAGCCGCTCGAATAAAGAGCGAATACCGTCCGATCTCTTCGCATCTCGCGATAGCGCCGCCGGTGAGTGTCGTGATCCCCGCCATGAATGAGGCGGAGAATCTTCCCTATGTGTTCAAGACCCTGCCCGACTGGATTCATGAAGTCGTGCTCGTGGACGGGAATTCGACCGACGACACCGTCCGGGTCGCCCGCGAACTCCGGCCGGACGTCGTGGTCGTCAAGCAGGTCGGCAAGGGCAAGGGCGACGCCCTGATCAGCGGCTTCGCCGCCTGCACCGGCGAGATCATCGTGATGGTCGACGCGGACGGCTCGGCGGACGGGGAGGAGATCGTCAGCTACGTCTCCGCCCTGGTCGGCGGCGCCGACTTCGCCAAGGGCTCCCGCTTCGCCAACGGCGGCGGCACGGACGACATGACGCCCGTCCGCAAGCTCGGCAACTGGGCGCTGTGCACCGTGGTCAACCGCAAGTTCGGGGCCCGCTACACCGACCTCTGCTACGGCTACAACGCCTTCTGGAAGCACTGCCTGGACAGGATCGCCCTGGACTGCACCGGCTTCGAGATCGAGACCCTGATGAACATCCGGGTGGTCAAGGCCGGCCTCAGGGTCCAGGAGGTGCCCAGCCACGAGTACAACCGCATCCACGGCGTCAGCAACCTCCGCGCCGTACGGGACGGGCTCCGGGTGCTCAGGGTGATCCTCAGGGAGAAGGGCGTGCGCCGCGGCGGGCGCCGGACGGCGGCCGTGCCCGCCGTGATCGGCCGGGGACAGGTGCTGTGAGCCCACGCGACTTCTCCGTCGTCGTCTGCGTCTACACCGAGGAGCGCTGGGAGGACATCCTCGAGGCCGTCGCATCCGTCCGCGCGCAGTCCCTGCCCGCCCGGGAGACCCTCCTGGTGGTGGACCACAATCCGGCGCTGCTGCGCCGTCTTGCCGGGGAGTACGCGCAACGCCCGGAGGTGCGGGTGCTCGCGAACGCGGGCCCCCGCGGTCTCTCGGCGGGCCGGAACACGGGCATCGCCGCGGCCCGTGGCGCGATCGTCGCCTTCCTCGACGACGACGCGGTGGCCGAGCCGGACTGGCTTCGCCACTTCGACAAGGGCTACGACGATCCGGAGGTGATGGCCGTCGGCGGCCGGACCCTCCCGTCGTGGGCCTCGGGCCGCAGGCCGCTCTGGTTCCCCGAGGAGTTCGACTGGGTCGTCGGGTGCACCTACCTGGGTCTGCCGCGCGGCACGGTCCGGGTCCGCAACGTCCTCGGTGGCAACGCGTCGTTCCGTCGTACGGCCTTCGACGCGGCGGGCGGCTTCGCCACCGGCATCGGCCGGGACGGGGACAAGCGGCCGCTGGGCGGTGAGGAGACCGAGCTGTGCATCCGGCTGAGCCGCGCACTCCCCCACGCCGTCCTGCTCATCGACGACCGCGCCGTGATCCGTCACAAGGTCCCCAGGGTGAGGGAGCGCTTCGGCTACTTCCGTACCCGTACGTACGCCGAGGGGCTCTCCAAGGCGCTCGTCGCCCGCAGCGTCGGTGCGGACAAGGGGCTGGAGTCCGAGCGCCGCTACACCACCCGGGTGCTCCCGGCCGGGGTGCTGCGGGGCGCCCGGGACTTCCTGCTCGGCCGCCCCGGCGGAGCGGGCCGCGCCGGCGCGGTCCTCGCGGGAGTGCTGACGGCGGCGGCCGGCTACGCCGTGGGGAGCGTGCGGGTCCGGCGCGACGGCGCGTCCTTCGACGTGCCGGCGATCGAACAGGCGGGCGCCGTCGAGGAGGTGCGGTGAGCGGGGCGGGGCCGGGGAGCGGGGCAGGCCCGGTGAGCGGCGCCGTGCCGATCCTGATGTACCACGCCGTCGGCGACCGCCCGGCCGACGGTGTGTACGGCCTCTCGGTGTCGCCCGGCGCCTTCCGTACGCAGATGGAGATCCTGGCCCGGCGCGACTTCACCCCGCTCACCACAGCCGCGCTGGGCGAGCACTGGCGCACGGGGCGGCCCCTGCCGCCCAGGCCGGTGCTCATCACGTTCGACGACGGTTACGAAGGGGTGCACCGGCACGCCCTGCCGGTGCTCGCCGAGCACGGCTTCGCGGCCACCGTCTTCGTCACCACCGGCTGGCTGCGCGGGCCGTACGACGAGGGCGGCGCCCTGGACACCATGCTCGACTGGGGCCAGGTGCGCGAACTCGCCGACACGGGTGTGGAGATCGGCGGCCACAGCCACACCCATCCGCAGCTGGACCAGCTCGGCGGGACGGCCCTGCGGGCGGAGACCGTGCGGTGCCGGGAGATCGTCACCGCCGAACTGGGCGCTCCTCCGGCCTCCTTCGCCTATCCCTACGGCTACTCCACCCGCCGGGTGCGGCGGTCCGTGCGTGCGGCGGGCTTCGCCCAGGCCCTCGCCGTGGGCAACGCCCTGGCGCGCCGCCGTCAGGGGCCGTACGCCCTGGAGCGGGTGACGGTCCGCCGCGGTACGGGCGCCGCCGAGTTCGCCCGGCTGGTCGACGGCCGGGCTGTCGCACGGGCGTTCGCCGTGGACCGGGCGCTCACCAAGGGGTTCGCCGTGGTGCGCGGCGCGCGCCGGGCGGTCCGCGGGTTCCGGGGCCCCGGGCCGCCGGACACACCGGGCTGAGCGCCCGCTCCCCTGGGGTCTTCCCTCCTGGTCCGGGCGGAAGACCCCAGGGGCAGCTCCTGAAACCTGGGTGCGCGGGGCGCCGGCGTACCGGATCATGGGCGCCATGTCTGCCAACCCCGAATCCGCCCTGCCGATCCGGCTCAACGTCGACGACAGCGATTCGCCGTCCGACGTCGTGGACGCGCTGTTCCTGGGCCGCTTCGCGACGGGCGAGCAGCCGTACTCCCACAGTTCCTCCCTCGACCGCGTCAAGTCGGGAGCGACCCTGCTGCCCGCGGCGGCCGAGGTCCTGAGGTCCGCCCGTGACGACGACCGCACCGCGACCCTCGCCGAGGGCGACGGATGGACGCTGCTGGTCTCACGGTGGAACCGGGGCGCCGACGTCACGGTCACCGCCACCACCGCCGAGCTGGCCCAGAAGGTCCTGTCCGAGGCGACCGAAGGGGCCCAGGACGAGCCGGAGCCGCAGCCCGAGAACGTGACCATGGGCTTCTGGTACGTGTCCCCGCGCCGCGGCCCGCACCGCACCACCCGGCAGATCGCCGCCGGCACCTGGGAGGAGGTCCGGTCCAACTACACGGCTCCGGTGGCCGATGCGATGGACCGGCTGATGAAGGTCACCCCGGACGACATCTCCGGCCGGCTGCTCCTGCTGCACGGTCCTCCCGGCACCGGCAAGACCTCGGCGCTGCGCACCCTCGCCCGGTCCTGGCGCGACTGGTGCCAGGTCGACTGCGTGCTGGATCCGGAGCGGCTCTTCAACGACGTCGGCTATCTGATGGACATCGCCATCGGCGAGGACGACGGTTCGGCGAAGGGGCGCTGGCGGCTGCTGCTCCTGGAGGACTGCGACGAGCTGATCCGCGGCGAGGCGAAGCACACGGCGGGTCAGGCACTGTCCCGGCTGCTCAACCTGACGGACGGCCTCCTGGGCCAGGGCCGCAACGTGCTGGTGGGGGTGACCACCAACGAGGACCTGGAGCGGCTGCACCCGGCGGTGGTCAGGCCGGGCCGCTGCCTGGCCCGCATCGAGGTGGGTTCGCTGACCCGTGCGGAGTCGGTCTCCTGGCTGGGTACGGAGGAGGGGCTCGGCCGCGAGGGCGCGACGCTCGCCGAGCTGTACGCCCTGCGGCGGGGCAGCGGTCCCGCGTCCGTGCCGAAGCAGGACGCGGGTGCCGACGCGGGGCTGTACCTCTGAGCTGCGCCTCCGACCGGCCCCGCTACCGCGTGTAGGCCGCCCGTACGGCGTCCTCGGCCAGGGCCAGCGCGTCGGCCCTGGAGAGGCCGAGGCGCCGGGCCTGCTCGGCGTACTCCTGCGCCGCCGTCGCCGCGTGGCGGGCCGCCGCGTCGCCCGCGGCGGCGATGAACGTCCCGTTGCGCCCCCGCGTCTCGATCACCCCGTCGCCCTCCAGCGCGCGGTAGGCCTTCGCCACGGTGTTGGCGGCGAGGCCCAGCTCCCCGGCGAGTCCGCGCACGGTCGGGAGGCGGTAGCCGACGGGCAGGGCGCCGGAGCGGGCCTGTTCGGACAGCTGGGCGCGCAGCTGTTCGTACGGGGCGGTGGCGGAGTCCGGGTCAACGGCGATCTTCAGGGTCACGCGCCGATTCTCTCCCACCGCCGGAAAATCGGAGGCGACCGGGCGGGCCGCCCGCGTACCGTCCGGCGCATGACGGTGATCGTGCGTGACTTCCGGCCCTCCGACGCGGAGGCCTGGGTACAGGTGCGGCGCGCCGCGCTGCCCTACATGGTGACGACTCCGGAGCAGGTCCTGAGCGACCTGGCCGAGGCCCACCCCGGCCGGCACTACCGGCTGCTGGTCGCGGAGGAGGACGGCGAGGTGATCGGGACCGCGCAGGTGGGCATCTCCCACGAGAGCCCGGAGCCGGGCCAGGGGTTCTGCAATCCGTACGTACATCCGGACAGGACGGGCCGGGGCGCGGGGTCGCTCCTGGCGCGGGCCGGCGAGGAGCATCTGAGGGACGTGGGCGCGACCGCCGTCTACACCTGGGTGCTCGACGAACCGGGCAACCGCGCGTTCGCCGAGAAGCACGGCTATGCGGCGCGCAGGCCGGCGCACTTCCTCCGTCTCGGCCTGGCAGAAGGCGCCCTGCCTCCGGTCCCGGCGCTCCCGGCCGGGGCCGAGCTGCTCACGGCCGCCGACTTCGAGGACGATCCACGCCCGATGTTCGAGGCCGACGCGGAGACGACCGCGGACGAGCCGAGCGACGTCGCGGTGGAGTTCTCCGACTACGAGGACTGGCTGGCCACGACCTGGCGGCGGCCCGGCTTCGACCACGGACTCACCACCGTCGTGACGGTGGACGGGCAGGTCGCGGCGTTCAGCGCGGCGATGACCGACGGTCTCACCCGCTACTTGTCGGCCATGACCGGCACCCTGCGCGCCTTCCGGGGCAGGGGGCTGGCGAAGCTCGCCAAGAGCGACTCGCTGCACCGGGCGCGCGCCGCCGGATACACGGACGCCTACACCGGCAACGACGCCGACAACGGCCCGATGCTGGCGGTGAACCGCTGGTTCGGCTACGAGATCTGCGCCACGGAGGTGCGTCATGTCCGCCGTCTCCCCTGAGAACGCCCTGTCCGTCAACCTGGTCAAGGCGGGCAGCACCAAGATCCGCTACCCCGCGGGCCTCGTCCGCGACGACGGCACCCGCATCACCGTCCGGGCCCCCTGGGCGGCGCCGCACGCCCGTGACTTCGGGTTCGTGCGGTTCGAGCCGGGCGATGTCCTCACCGAGCACTACTGGCGTGACCGGTGGTACGCGGTGAAGGAGGTCCGCACCGGGGGCGGGCAGCTGAAGGGCTGGTACTGCGACATCACCCGGCCCGCCGTGCTGCGGGGCACCGAACTCCTGGTCGAGGACCTGGACCTGGATCTGTGGGTGTCGGCGGACGGCTCGTCCGTACTGCGGCTCGACGAGGACGAGTTCGAGGAGAGCGGCCTGGCCGCCCGCGACCCGTCGGCGGCGGAGGCGGCCGTCCGGGCCCTCGACGAGCTGGAACACCTCGCCCGCACCGAGGGGCTGGCGGGGCTCGTCACCTGAGCGGGGCACGGGGCCCCGTTGGCGGGCGGCCCCGTTCCCCGGCATCTCCTACGCCGGTGGCCGCCCCCTGGGCGCCGGCGGTGGCCGGTCCCACGCCACCTGCGGACGGGCTCAGCCTGACGGGATCTCAGCCGTTACGGGGCCGCGCTCAGGGGCAGGAAACGGCGCAGCACCGGGGCGACGAAGCCGGCCAGTGCGCCCGCGTCCATGTCCGTGGCCGTCCCCTCCGCGCTGTCCGCCCACCGCAGCAGCCCCAGCACGAGGTGGGGATCGCCCTCCCGGCCGCTGCCGGCAGCGGCCGCGACCGGGTCCAGGCCGCGCAGCAGCGCCCGTACGAGAACGCCCTCGCCCCACCCGGCCTCCATCGGCTCCGGCAGCCTGCCCAGCCAGGCGAGCAGGCCGAGCGCGCGCCGGTGTCCGTCCGGCTCCGCTTCGGCCAGGAGACCGCTCAGCTCGTCCACGCGCGCCGCGCCGAGATCCGCGCACGCGCGACCCGGCACCTCCCTCAGCGTCGTCCGCAGCACACGCGGCACATGGCGCGCCTCCAGGAGCTCTGCCGCGTGCGGCCCTCTGCCCGCCTGCCGGAACTGCGGTCGCCCCTCGCGCAGTTCCAGTGCGTACGCGAGCCGGGTGGAGAGGAGCGCCAGCTGCCTGGCGCTGCCGTGCCGGGCCAGCAGGAGCAGCAGTCCGGCCGGGTCGGCGAGGTCGAGGTTGCCGCAGAACCGGCCGCCCTCCCACAGCAGGGCGTCGTTCCCGTGCAGGCTCGCCCGTCCGAGCAACTGCCCCTCGGCTCCGCGCAGAGCGAGAGTCGTACTGCCGAGGCAACGGCAGCAGTCGTCCCCGACGGTGCCCCGCGTCGACAGGGTCCTCAGCTCCGCGAGGGCTTCCGCCGAGTCGATCCGCGCGAGCACCGTCCGTTTCTCCAGGGGTTCCGGGCCCTCTCCCCCGGCCAGCACCTCGACGAGTCGGGTGCCCGCCCAGACCTCGTCCCACCACTTCTCCACCGGATGCCCCATGGCGCCAGTCTGCCCTCTCCGAAAGGCCGTGCGGCGGCCGGACGGACGTTCATCTCGGCACCCTCCGGTACCGACGCGCGACTCGGCTGTCGCCGGGACCGTTCAGCTCCAGGGCGCGACCAGCTCCACCTCCTGCCCCGCCGTGTTCGTCACACGGGCCGCGTAGGGCCCGCTCTCGTCCGCGTACGGAGGGAGGCCGGTCGGCAGCGGCCGCCAGCCGTGCCCCGGAGCGTCCGCCAGCAGGGCGTCGAGCGCGGCACGGTCGCGGACGTGGAACGCCAGGCGGCTGACGCCCGGGCGTGGGCCGTCGTGCCCGCCGCCGGTCGTGCCGGGTGTGTGTTCGACCACCACGTAGCTGTCGCCGCGCCGCCAGCTCCGGCCGTGCGCCCAGCGCTGGTACGGGACATGGCCGAGGCGTCCGAGCAGCCAGCCCCACTCCGCGTCGGCCTCGGCCGGGTCGGGCGCCCACAGCTCGACGTGGTGCAGCCGGCCGGTGGGGGCCGCCGCGACGGGCAGCGGGACGGCGCGCCGGGGGCCCCGCGGTGCGTACGCGACGGTGTCGTCGTCCTCGTGCCAGTGGATCAGGAAGCGCTGCTCGGCGCGGTACCCGTCGAGGCCCGCCCGGCAGTACGCCACCATGTCGTCGGGCAGCGCGTCCAGGGGGAACCAGTCCAGCTCGGAGCACTTGTCCGGCTCCGCGTTGCGGGGCGGGCGCGCGGGGTCGTGATCGGCCTCGAAGAACCAGCCGATCCTGGGGTTGCCGCCGGGTCCCCTGTGCTGCATGACCAGGGCCACCCGGAGCTCGTCCGGGTCCAGTTCGACGCCGATCTCCTCCGCCGCCTCCCGGATCATCGCCGCCCGGACGTCCTCGCCGTCCTCCGCGTGGCCGGAGGGGGCGTGGAGCAGCCCGTCGGCGTAGCCCGTGCCGGCCCGCCGGGCGAGCAGCACGTCGGAGCCCCTGCGCAGGATGAGGTGGACGTCGACGACCTCGGTGTGCCGGTGCGGCGGCTCGGCGCGGGCCACCAGGGCGTATCTGTCGTCGTCGACCTCCTTGCCCCAGAGCCGGGAGTCCCCGGAGAGAGGCTCGTGGTGGACGCGTTCCGTGTGCTCGGCGAGGAGCGCGGTGAGGTCGGCCGCGGGGATCCCGGTGCCGTTCCACACTCCCTCGATCAGCACCAGCCGGCCGCCGGGCCGCAGCAGGGAGAACCAGTGCCGCAGGGCGGCCGCCGGGTCGGGCAGCAGCCACACGACGTGCCGGGCGAGGATCACGTCGAACCGCTGCTTGCCGACCGGGGGGTGCGCCGCGTCGCCGACGAACACCTCGGTGCCCGTCCCGGCCAGCTTAACCCGCGCCTGCTCCACCATCCGGGCCGAGCGGTCGACGGCGGTGACGCGGTGCCCCTGGCCGGCGGCGAGCAGGGCCAGGCTGCCCGTACCGCATCCGAGGTCGAGGACCGCGGAGCGCGCGGTGGGCAGCCAGGTCTCCATCCGTCGCGCCCAGGCGCTGCGGACCACCGGATCGCGGAGGCCGTGGTCGGGCTCCTCGTCGAAGGAGTCGGCGGCGGCGTCCCAGTCGATCGTGGTCATGTCCGCAATCCTCTCAGCCGCCGCCGACATTCCCTCAGCCCCGGTTCCGCACCAGGGCCTTCCTCACCAGCGGCCAGGCCAGGATCAGCGCGACGACGACGTAGACCGTCACGGAGAACGGGGTGTTGACGAGTCCGGTCACGCTGCCGTCGCTGATCTGGAGGGCGCGCCGCAGCTGCTGTTCGGCGGACGGGCCGAGGATCACCGCGATGATCGCGGGCAGCACCGGCAGGCCGTACCGCCGCATCCCGAAGCCGATCAGCCCGATGACCAGCAGAATCACCAGGTCGACGGCCTCCCCGCCCACCGCGTACGCGCCGACGGCGGCGAAGAACAGGATGCCCGCGTAGAGGTAGGGGCGCGGGATGCGCAGCAGCTTCGCCCAGAGCGGCGCGAGGGGCAGGTTCAGGGCGAGCAGCAGCACCATGCCGACGAAGAGGGAGGCGATCAGGCCCCAGACCAGTTCGGGTTCGCGTTCGAACAGGAGCGGGCCGGGCTGGATGCCGTACTGCTGGAAGGCTGCCAGCATGACGGCGGCGACGGCCGTGGTGGGCAGGCCGAGCGTGAGCATGGAGACCAGCGTGCCCGCGGCGGAGGCGGAGGCCGCCGACTCCGGCCCGGCGACGCCCTCGATGGCGCCCTTGCCGAACTCGTCGCGGTGCTTGGAGAGCCGCTTCTCGGTGACGTACGAGAGGAAGGTGGGGATCTCCGCGCCACCCGCCGGGATCGCGCCGAACGGGAAGCCGATGAGGGGTCCGCGCAGCCACGACTTCCAGGTACGCCGGACGTCGTCCCTGCCCAGCCAGGGGCGGCCGACGGGGATCGGCTTCCCGCTGGTGCGGCGCAGGTGGGCGGCGACCCAGAGGGCCTCCCCGATGGCGAAGAGTCCGACGGCCACGATCACCACGTCGATGCCGTCGGCCAGTTGGAGCGAGCCGAAGGTGAGGCGCTGCTGGCCCGTCATCTGGTCCAGGCCGACGAGGCCGATGGTGAGGCCGATGAGGAGCGACGCGAGCCCGCGGATCCGGGAGGAGCCGAGGACGGAGGTGACGGCGATGAAGGCCAGCACCATGATGGCGAAGTAGTCGGGGGCGCCGATGTCGACGGCGAGCGAGGCGACGGTCGGGGCGAGGACGACCAGCAGGATCGTGCCGATCATGCCGCCGGCGAAGTGACCGACGGCGGCGGCGGCGAGCGCCTGTGCGCCGCGCCCGGCCTTCGCCATCGGGTTGCCCTCGATCGCGGCGACGACGGCCGCGCTCTCCCCCGGCGTGTTGAGGAGGATCGAGGTGGTGGAGCCGCCGAACATCGCGCCGTAGTAGATCCCGGCGAACATGATGAAGGCGCCGGTCGGTTCGAGTCCGTACGTCACCGGAAGCAGCAGTGCCACGGCCATGGCGGGGCCGATGCCGGGGAGCACACCGATGGCCGTGCCGAGGAGGACGCCGAGCGCGGCCCAGAGCAGGTTGACCGGCGTGAGCGCCGTGCCGAAGCCGTCGATGAGGGAGTTGAGGGAATCCATCGGTCAGAGCACCCCCATCAGCGGGCCGCCCGGGAGGGGCACCCCGAGCAGGTTGTCGAAGACGAAGTAGGTCACCAGGGAGAGCCCGGCCGCGATGAGCGGATCGCGGTCGAAGTGGCGGCTGCCCAGCGCGTAGGCCGAGCCCCAGAAGAGGAGGGCGCCGGAGATCGGGAAGCCGAGCGGGCCTATGAGGACGGCGAAGGCGAGGAAGACGCCGGTGAGCAGGGCGACGGTACGCCGGTCGGCGGGTTCGTCGAGGTCGACGTCCTCGCCGGCCTCCGCCTCGCCGCGGCCGCCGCGCAGGACGTCTACGGCCAGCAGCACGGCGACGGCCAGCAGCCCGATGCCGACGGCGACCGGGACGGTCCTGGGGCCGACGGGTCCGCGCTGGGTGATGTCCACGCTCATCGTCAGGGCGTCGGTCAGGACCCGGACGCCCAGCACGAGCAGCAGGACGCAGACGCCGAGTTCGGAGTGCTCGCGCAGCCAGGCGCGCGCGGTGGCGGGCCGGGCGGGGGTGTTCTCGTCGCTCACAGTCCCAGCTCCTTGAGGACGGTGGCGACGCGCCGGTCCTGGGCGTCCAGGAAGTCACCGAAGGCGTCACCGGTGAGGAAGGCGTCGTCCCAGCCGTTCTTCTTCATGGAGTCACGCCACTGCTTCGAGTCGTGCAGCTCGCTGACCAGCCCGACGAGCTTGTCGCGCTCGGCCTCGGAGAGCCCGGGCGGGGCGACGATGCCGCGCCAGTTGGTGAAGTCGGTGTCGAGGCCGGCCTCGCGGAGGGTGGGCGCGTCGAGGCCCGGGACCCGCTTCGGGCCGGTGACGGCGAGCAGCCGGAGCTCACCGGCCTCGATCTGGTCGAGGTACTCGCCGACGCCGGAGACACCGAAGCCGACCTTGTTGCCGAGGATCGAGGCGAGCAGTTCGCCGCCGCCGTCGAAGGGGATGTAGTTGACCTGCTTGGGGGCGATCCCGGCGGCCTTCGCCATCAGCATCGGTGCCAGGTGGTCGGGGCCTCCGGGCGAGGAGCCGCCGCCGACCGGGATCTTCCCCGGGTCCTTCTTCCAGGCGGTGAGCAGCTGGCCGATCGTCCTGTACGGGGAGTCCTTGGCGACGACGACGATGTCCTGCTCCTCGGTGAGCCGGGCGATCGGGGTCGTGTCACCCAGGGTCTTGGGCGACTTGTTGGTGTGCACGGCGCCCACGACGCCGAGGCCCATGGACATGGCGAGCTTCCCGTTGCCGTGCTCGGCGGCCAGCCGGGTCACGCCGACGGTGCCGCCCGCGCCGGGCAGGTTGAACACCTCGATGCCGTGGGTGAGCCCCGCGTCCTCGGCGTTCTTCGCCGCGGTGCGCGCCGTGATGTCGTAACCGCCGCCGGGTGTGTTGGGAACCATGAAGCGCAGTCCGGGGATCTGCGTGCCGGTGTCGGAACCGCTGCCTGTGGACAGCAGCGGCGGCCCGACGAGCACCAGCAGCGCTGCCCCGAACAGGGCGAGTGGAGTGCGCAGTCGCACCGGATGCCGCCTTTCGAGCTCTACGTGTACGGGTGTGATCGTGTGTGAGGTGGCCCACATGTTGCCTGCGCGTTAACGACCTGTCGCCTTTCCGGAATCAATGGACGTTGTGGTCGTTGTGGTCGCGCCCTACCGTGGCCGCGTGATGAAAGTGCTGGTGGTGGACGACGACTTCATGGTCGCGAAGCTGCACAGCCGGTATGTGTCCGCATTGGACGGTTTTACGGTCGTCGGCGTGGCCCACACGGGTGCCGAGGCCCTGCGCGCGGCGCGCAGAACGCGTCCTGACCTGGTCCTGCTCGACATCTACCTGCCCGACATGGACGGGATACAGGTCCTGCGGGAGCTGCGCGCGGCGGAGGAGCGCGACGGCGACGCCCACAGCACGGACGCCCTCTTCATCACCGCCGCCCGCGATGCCGGAGTGGTCAGGGCCGCGCTGCGGGCGGGCGCCCTGCACTACCTGATCAAACCCTTCCACCGCTCGGCACTCCAGGAGCAGTTGCAGCACGTGGCCTCGCTGCGCCATCGCCTGGACGCGCTGGACGAGGCCCGCCAGGAAGCCCGTCAGGAGGATGTGGACCGCATCTTCGGCACCCGTCCGCCGGGCTCCCGCGAGCTCCCCAAGGGCCTGGCGGCCCACACCGCGGACCTGGTCGAACGCGTCCTGCGCGGCCACCCGGGCGGCCTGTCGGCCTCCGAGTGCGCCGAGGCGGGCAGCCTCTCCCGGGTGAGCGCGCGCCGCTACCTGGAGTACTTCGCGGAGACCGGCCGGGCCGAGGTGTCGCTGCGCTACGGCGGCACGGGCCGGCCGGAGCGCCGCTACCGCGCGGTGTCCTGAGACGGGCCGGCGTCCCCGTGCCGGCCGGTTCCCCCGAGCCGCTCACCGCATAGCTGTCCTGTTCACGTAACGCTCGGCCCCCGGCCATACGCTGCGTGTGAGCATGACATCAATTCCCGGCAGCGTGTCCGAGGTTGGCGCAGATCAACCGAGGAGGGCGTAACCCGTGGTCGCGAATTCCGTGTCCCGCAGGCAGATGTTCGGATTCGGCGGGGCGGCAGCCGCCGCGCTGATGCTCGGGACGGGGGCGTGGGAGGCGCAGTCCGCGTTCGCCGCGCCCACCCTGAAGGGTGACCCGTTCACCCTGGGTGTCGCCTCGGGCGACCCGACGTCGGACGGCGTCGTGCTCTGGACCCGCCTGGCCCCCGAACCCTTCGCCCAGGACGGTCTCGGCGGCATGCCGGCGAAGCCGGTCCGTGTCCACTACGAGGTGTCGCTCGACGAGCGGTTCCGCCGGGTCGTACGCCGGGGCAGCGTCGTCGCGACTCCCGAACTGGCGCACTCCGTCCACCCCGAGGTGCACGGGCTCGCCCCCGACCGCACGTACTGGTTCCGCTTCAAGGCCGGCTCCGCGATCTCCCCCGTGGGCCGTACGCGCACCACTCCGGCCCCCTCGGACGACCCGCGCGGGCTGAAGTTCGCCTTCGCCTCCTGCCAGGCCTGGCAGGACGGCTACTTCACGGCGTACCACCACATGGCGCAGGAGGACCTGGACCTGGTGGTGCACCTCGGCGACTACCTGTACGAGCACGGCGTCAAGACGAACAAGCGCGGCGTGACGACCGACGCGAAGTTCCACACGGAGACCCTCGACCTCGCCCGCTACCGCCTCCAGTACGGCCTCTACAAGTCCGAGGCCCCGCTGCGCGAGGCGCACGCCAACTTCCCGTGGATCATGACGTTCGACGACCACGAGGTGGAGAACAACTGGGCGGACGAGACCTCCGAGAACAACGAGGACCCGAAGACCTTCCTGCGGCGCAGGACCGACGCCTTCCAGGCCCTGTACGAGCACGCGCCGCTGCGCCGGCCCCAGCTCCCCGACGGCCCCGACGTCCAGATGTACCGCAGGCTCCCCTACGGCCGGCTCGCCGACTTCACCATGCTGGACACCCGCCAGTACCGCGACGACCAGGCGTGCGGCGACGGCTCGTCGGCCGACTGCGACGACCGCTTCGACAAGGGGCGGACCCTACTCGGGGCCCGGCAGCGGGCCTGGGTGCTCAAGGGCTTCAGCCGCTCGCAGGCGCGCTGGCGGATCCTCGGCAACCAGGCCCCGATGGGCCAGACCGACCAGGACCCGGGCCCGGCCACGAACGTCTTCATGGACCCGTGGGACGGTTACGTCGCCGAGCGCAACCGGCTCCTCGCGGAGGCGGACACCCGCGGGGTGCGCAATCTGGTCGTGATCACGGGTGACCGCCACCAGAACTACGCCTGGGACCTCAAGCGCGACTTCGCCGACCCGGAGTCGCCGACCGTCGGCTCGGAGTTCGTGGGCACCTCGATCACCAGCGGAGGTGACGGTGCGGACATGACGGCCCAGGGCGAGACCTTCCTCGCGGCGAACCCGCACATGAAGTTCTTCAACAACCAGCGCGGCTACGTACGCGTCACGGTGGACCGGGAGCGGTGGACGAGCGACTTCCGCGTCCTGCCCTTCGTGACGAAGCCGGGCGCCACGATCAGCACCCGTGCGAGCGTGGTCGTGGAGGACGGCACTCCCGGCGTCCAGGTCTGACGTCCGGGCGCCCCGGGGCCGGGGGCCCGGGACGCCCGGGCCCAAAACCCGTTTCGCCGTGCCTCGCCGCCTGTCAGCATCGGCGGATGGACGACGACGACGCTCTGTACCCCTCCGACCTGATCGGCGTACGGCTGCTGGGCGTGAGCGCCCTGGTGAGCCGTCCGGTCCCGGCCCTGTGGCTGCATCCTGAGGGGGCGGCGCCCGTCCGGTTCCACGCGGAGGGATCCACGCTGTCGCTCACGGCGGAACCCTGGACCGACGACACCTCGGTGGTGTCCGGCCCCCAGGACGTAGCGCTGACGCACTTCGTGGGCGGGACGATCCGTTCGGTCCGTGAGATCCGCTGTCGCGGGGGCGCCGTCGACCACGTGTGCGGCCTGACGATCGGGTTCAGCGACGGCGAGGTGCGCCTGCTTGCCCTCGACGGGGAGCTGGTCGTCGCCCACGACCGGCACCTCGGCGCCGTCGAGGCCCGTCTGCACGAGGACGTCACGCTGGCGCAGGTCGTCAGGACCTGTCTGGCCTCCCCCTCCCAGTGGGATGCCTGGACGACGGACGACCAGTACCTGTACCTCCGTTACCGGCGCGGAGTGGGCAGTGTGGAGCAGCATCCGAGCGAGGATACCGACACGTGGGACGGCGAGGGCTCCAGGCTCCTGACCATGTGGGACGACGGAACCGACGGCGGAGAGATCGCGCTGCCCGACTTCCTCACGGCGGCCGGTCTGCGACTGGCGCCGGACGCGGAGGTCTCCGTCCTGACCAGCTGGACGGAGAAGGGGCGGCCGGTCCGCGCCGCACGTGAAGGGGACGCGGCCGGGGCTACCTGACCCGTTCGTACGGCGGCGCCGCGAACCGCGGCCTCACCGGCTGTCCCGCCCCCGGCCACGCACGCTCGTCCACCGTCAGGAACGGCTCGCCCGACACGGTCACCGGGGTCGTGCCGGTGAACTCCATGACGTCCCGGTGGAGATGGGGCTGGTCGTGGTAGCCGCTGTCCGCGGCGACGCGGGCCGGGCTCTCGCCCGCGACCAGGCAGTGCACGGCGTGGTCGAAGCGGACCAGCTTCGCGGCGCTCTTCGGTGGAATGCCGATGCCGGCCCGGAACCGGGACCACAGGCGCTTGCGGCTCCATCCGAGCTCGTCCGCCAGGTGGTCGACCCGGACGGTGCCCCTGCCCGCGACGATCCGTTTCCAGGCCCAGGCCACCGCAGGGTCCACCGGCGACCGCCCCTGGAGCCGCCGGGCGAGCAGCGCGTCCGTGAAGGCGAAGCGGTCCTGCCACGAGGGGAGCTCGCCCAGTCGCTCGCGAACGCGTGCCGCCTCCCTGCCCCATACGTCGTCGAGGGAGACCGGGGAATCGGCCAGATCGGCGGGACACACCCCCAGAGCCGTGCCTGCGACCAACGGGGACAGGCGCACCTGCACGCATCGGGCGTGTTCGCCCCAAGCCCGGACCCCGCCTCCCGAGCCGAACCCGGGCCCGGCGACGAGGCTCCCGCCGCACCGCCGGCCGGCGCCGTCCTCCACGGTGGACGCGCTCGCCCCGATCTCCAGGATCAGGGTCACGGCCGGGTGCGGAACCACCCGCAGACCACCGGCCAGCGGGCCGGGCACATGGAATCCGGCCATGTCGACGCCGGCCACCCGGCCGGGCCGCTGCGGACGTGCGACGTCCCACACAGCGGGATCGTCACGTTCGCCCGTGAGGGACCCCATCTCCCCATGCTACGCGGACCCGAGGAGGGAACATTCGTCCAAGCCGTGGGTGCGCACCGGCGGCGACAGTGGGCTCATGACTCCCCCCGAGAGACACCCTCATGTGACCGCCGCCGCCCCCGAGGACTCGGTCCTCCGCCTGGAGCAGGGCGACATCCATGTCTCCCAGGACGGCCCTGGCGACGCCCCCGTGCTCCTGCTCGTCCATGGGTCCGCGGCCTCGAGCCGCTCGTGGGACGCCATGGTTCCGCTGCTGGCCCCGCTCCACCGGGTCGTCCGGATCGACCTGCCGGGGCACGGCCGTTCGGCCGAGCCGGCCGACGGCGACTACGCGACCCCGGAGCAGGGACGCAGGATCGGCACGGTGCTGGACCGGCTCGGTGTCGGGCAGGCCACGGTCGTCGGGCACTCCAGCGGCGGCTACGCCGCCACCGCTCTGGCCGAGCACCGGTCCGACCTGGTGACCGCGCTCACGCTCATCAGCACCGGCCCCCACATGGACGCCCTCATCCCGCAGGAGGCCGCCGCGTTCGACCCCGCGCAGTGGCCGCCTGCCGACGACCGGATCGGCGCGTTCGCGAGCACCGCGTTCCGCACGGGGTACCGGGTCCCGCAGGAACTCGTCGACGAACTGCGCGGCATGACCTACCGCGCGGTCGCCGCGGCGATGCAGGCGTCCATCGCCTATCTGAACGAGCGCGCGCGCGCTCCCGGACCGGCTGAGGGCCCTCGGCAAACCACTGCAGGTGGTATTCGGTGACCAGGACCGCAGATGGCGGCCGGCTTCCGCGGCCGACTACCGCGTCGTGCCGGGCGCGGAGGTCGAGTTGCTGCCCGGTGCCGGGCACACACCCGTTCTGGAGGATCCGGACCGCGTGGCGGCTCTCCTCCTGCCCTTCGCCGCGAGCCACGCCGTGCGAACGTCCGAGGCTACGTGAGAAGTGCGCCCGGGCTCGCCGGCCGGTCTTCCTGAGCCCTCGCCTAACCCTTCCTTAAGGGCGCCATAACGATCGCCACCTGCGCCTTTTCCGGCCCGGATCCGCTTCCGGCGGCGGCTAGCTTGCTGATCACCAGACCTGGTCAACAGCCGTGCCGCCGAAGGAGAACCACCACCATGGCCGTCATCACCACCGCTCGCCGCAAGGTCGCCGGAGCCGTCGTCGCGCTCGGCGTCGCGCCGCTCGCGCTGACCGGGCTGTCCGCCTCCCCGGCCGCCGCCCACGGTTCGCTGAGCGATCCGGTCAGCCGGGTCTCGGCCTGTTTCGCGGAGGGGCCGGAGAGCCCGCGGTCGGCGGCCTGCCAGGCGGCGGTCGCGGCGGGCGGGACCCAGGCGCTGTACGACTGGAACGGCGTGAACATCGCCAACGCCGCGGGCAACCACCGCGAGTTGATCCCCGACGGCAAGCTGTGCAGCGCGGGCAACGACAAGTTCAAGGGTCTCGACCTGCCGCGCGCCGACTGGCCGTCCACGCCCATGGAGGCGGGCAGCCACACCTTCCGGTTCCGGGCGACGGCTCCGCACAAGGGGTCGTTCGAGCTGTACCTGACCAAGGCGGGCTACGACCCGGCGCAGCCCCTGAAGTGGTCGGACCTCCAGGAGAAGCCGTTCGCCACGGCCACCGACCCGACGCTGGAGGACGGTTCGTACGTCTTCGACGGCACGGTGCCGGAGGCGTCGGGACGGCAGTTGATCTACACGGTCTGGCAGCGGTCGGACTCCCCCGAGGCCTTCTACGCCTGCTCCGACGTGGTGTTCGGCGGCGAGAAGTCCGGCAGCGGTTCCGTCGCGGCCGCGCCGGCGCCCACCGCGTCCGCCCCGTCCGAGCAGGAGATCGACGAGGGTGCGGAGCAGTCGTCCGTCGAGCACGGCGGGCACGGTGACGACGACGCCTCGACCGGCGCGGAGGTCACCGAGGCGGCCCCGGCCGAGGACACCGGGGCGAACGCGCCCGAGCCGAACAACGTCGCCGCCTCCCCCGCGGCCACGGCCCCGGCGGACGAGGCCCTCGCCGAGACGGGTGGCGGCAGCAGCACCTCGTACCTCGCGATGGGCGGAGCCGCCGCGCTGGCCCTCGGGGCGAGCGCCCTGTTCGTCTCGGTCCGCCGCAGGTCCTCCGGCGGCGCGCACCGCGCCTGACCGGTGGTGACGGCGGGGCTTCCGGACCTCCGGGGCCCCGCCGCGCGTCTCAGCCGACGACCGAGGCGCAGGTGGTCGGGGTGGCGTGCGCCGGGTCGAGGGCGTTCACCACCTCGTGGAAGGCGATCCTGTCGACGGTCCCGATCGCGACGTGCTCGGACAGGTCGACCGGGCACAGGTCCTGGAGCAGGACGTTGCGTACGTTCGGGCCGTCCAGGTACTGCGTGCGGTACGGGGTCACGACTTCGTCGTACCTGGTCGCGATGACGGTGTAGCGGACCCCGGGCACGGTGTCGCCGCCCGCGTTGAGCTTCGTGATGAAGGCGGAGCCGGCGATCTGGTCGGCGAGGCCCGGGGTGTTCGCCGTGAGGAGGTCCTCGGCGCCAGGGAAGTACGGCAGCAGCTTCGTGAGGCCGAGAAGCGTGGTGCCGTGGTTGTCGGGGGCGATCCCGACGAGGGCGTTCACCTTGTCGGCTCCACCGAGGAACTTCAGGTAGTAGTTGGGCATCATGCCGCCCTGGGAGTGGCCGACGAGGTCGGCCTCGGGCGCGCCGGTGGCGCCGAGCACCTTGTCGACGAACACGTCGAGCTGTCCTGCCGACTTGTCGATCGGGCCGAGTCCGTTGAAGAACGGCACGCCCGGGAGCTGGCCGTAGTCCAGCGAGAAGACGCAGTAGCCCCGGTTGACGAGGTACGGCGCGAGGACCAGCCAGTTGTCGACCGAGTTCCCGAAGGTTCCGTGGACGAGCACGACCGGCCGGGGGTGGGCTGCGGAGGGCTTGCAGGAGTAGTCGTTCCATCCACGGGACGGAGCGGCGGCTTCCGCCGCGGTCGCGGTCGCCGTGGGGGCGACGAGCGCGGCGACGGTGAGGAGCAGGGCGGCGAGGGTGCGGCGTGCGCGTGGGGAGCGCCGGGCACGGGTCCAGGGCAGCATCGGGTGGTCTCCTTGCGGCTCAAGGGAGTTGCGATGTCGGTGCGCCCTGCGGTCCGGACCACAGCGAATGACGGTTTTTCAACGTGCTCATGCCAAGTTACGCACGGGTAAAGTCAGGGGGGAAGTTACGCGTCGGTAAAAAGATTCCGGCGCCCCGGGTCAGGCCGCGAGCCGCCCCGGCTTCACGGCCCCCGGGCCGAACCTGGCCCGCAGCCTGTCGGACACGGCCTCGATCCGCCGCGCCCGTTCGTCCACCGGGTCGAAGGTGAGCTGGTGGGCGGCGCGTTCCGCGTCGTGCAGCCCCTCCGCCCGCAGCCCGATCCCCCGCACCCGCGCCCGCTGCAGGGCGAACGAGTCCTGGATCCGGTAGGCGAGCGAGGTGAGCGCCGCCGAGTGGGCGGTGGGCTCCGGGAGCGTACGGCTGCGGGTCAGCGTCGCGTAACCGGTCCGGTCGGCGTAGCGCACGGAGACCGCGAGCGAGCGGCACACCTGGCCGTCGCCGCGCAGCCTGGCCCCCAGCTCCTCGGTGAGCGAGAGGAGCGCGCGGCGGTGCTGCTCCGGGTCCAGTTCGTCGCGGGGGAAGGAGCGTTCGGCGGCGATCGACCGTGCGGCGGCGTTCGGCACGACCCGCGTACGGTCGATGCCGTTGGCCCGCTCCCACAGCTCGCGCCCGGTCCGTACGCCGGTGATCCGCTGCAGGGTGGCGAGCGGCGCGGCGGCTATCCGGCCGACGGAGTCGAGCCCGTATCCGCACAGGGTGCGCGCGGTCGCCGTCCCGACGCCGTCCAGCGCGGCGGCGGGCTTGGACGCGAGGAAGCCGGCGTGCTCACCTGGGGGCACCACGAAGGTCGTGCCGGGCGTCGCCTGCCGTGCGGCCATCCTGGCCAGCATGGGGTTGGAGGCCGCGCCGATCGCGCAGTCCACGCCGTGCAGGGCGAGGGCGCGCACCCGGATCACGGAGGCCAGACCCGCCGCGTCCTGCCCGAAGTAGCGCAGCGCGCCGCTGACATCGGCGAGCGCGGCGCCGGGCGGGGCCGCCTCGACGACCGGGGTGAACGCCCCGAGGAGGGCGAGCAGTCCCTCGTAACCCGCGCTGTCCGGCAGTCCGCCGCCGATCCGGCGGAACCGCAGGCACAGGACGGCCGGCTGGTCGTTCATCCCGCGCTCCCCTGGCTCCGGTGCCACAGCTTCCTCCCGGTGGGCGTCCCTTCACCGGCCGGCTGGAGATCGGACCAGGGGTTCATCTCGTAGCCGGTCGGCAGCTGGATGCGGCGGCCGTCGTCGGGTGCCTCCTCCTCGCCGGAGGCGGGCTCCTCCGCCAGCCGTGCCGCGACCGCGTCGAGGCCGCCGGTGCGGCGGAGTTCGGCCAGCTCCGCCAGGTTCCAGGCGGCCGAGCCGACCACGCTCATGCTGCGCGCGCCGCGCCGCTGGACCACCCCGCGCACGAGCAGCAGCCAGGAGTGGAAGACGGTGTGCGCGCAGGCGGCGTGGCTGTCGTCGAAGAAGGCGAGGTCGACCAGGCCCGTCCCGTCGTCCAGGGTGGTGAAGATGACCCGGCGCCCGGAGCGGACCGGCGGGGTCTGGGTGGCCACCTTGGCCCCCGCGACCAGCACGGTCTCCCCGTGCCCCGCCTCCCGCAGCCGCTGGGCGGAGACCGCGCCGAGCTCCTTCAGGAAGGCGTGGTGATCGCCCATCAGATGGCGCGACACGTCCATGCTGAGGACGCCGAGCTCCGCGCTGAGGCGTTCGGCGTCGTTGAGGTCGGGCAATCCGACGGTGCCGGTCCTGTGCCCGCCGCCGAGCGGGAGCTGGGCGCCCGCCGCGCCGGAACCGGAGCTCCGCTGGGCGCGGTGCAGCTCGGACAGATGCAGCAGCAGGTCCCGGCGGTTGGCGCCGAAGGCGTCCAGCGCGCCGACCTGGGCCAGCCGTTCGGCCGCCGGCTTCCCGGGCCTGGCCCGCTGCCAGAAATCCAGCAGCGAGGTGTAGGGCTGCCCGGCCTCGATCCGGGCGACCTCGGCCTCGCTGATGCCGTGGACGTCCGAGAGGGCCAGCCGCAATCCCCATTTATCACCGTTGTCGCCAGACACCAGTTCGATCCTATGGACGGCCGCCGACCGGTTCACGTCCAGCGGAAGCACCGGCACCCCGCGCCGCCGCGCGTCCGCGAGCAGCAGCCGCTTCGGGTACATCCCCGGGTCGTGCGTGAGCAGCCCGGCGTAGAAGGCCGCCGGGTGGTGCGCCTTGAGCCAGGCCGACTGGTACGTCGGCACGGCGAAGGCGACCGCGTGCGCCTTGCAGAAGCCGTAGCTCCCGAACGCCTCGATGATCTCCCAGGCGCGGGCGATCACCTCGGCGCCGTACTTCCTCCGCGCCGCCCGCTGTGCGAACCAGACCCTGATCCGGGCCTGCGACTCGGGGTCGGAGAGCCCGCGCCGCACCCGGTCGGCCTCGCCGCGTCCGCAGCCGGTCATGATGTTCACCATCTCGATGATCTGCTCGTGGAAGACGACCACCCCGTAGGTGTCGCGCAGCGCCCCTTCCAGGTCGGGATGGGGGTAGCGCACGGGCGCGCGGCCGTGCCTGGCCTCGATGAACGGCCGCACCATGTCGGCGGCGACCGGGCCCGGCCGGAACAGCGAGATGTCGACGACCAGGTCGTGGAAGGTGGCGGGCTGGAGCCGGCCGACCAGGTCGCGCTGGCCCGGTGACTCGATCTGGAAGCAGCCGAGCGTCTCGGCGCTCTTGATCAGCCGGTACGTCTCCGGGTCGCCCTGCGGTACGGCGTCCAGGTCGACCTCCCGCCCCGAGGCCCGCTTCACCTCGGTCACCGCGTGGGCCATCGCCGACTGCATCCGCACGCCGAGCACATCGAGCTTGAGCAGCCCGAGGTGCTCCACGTCGTCCTTGTCGAACTGGGACATGGGGAAGCCCTCACCGCTGGTGGGCATGACCGGTGTACGCCGCAGCAGCGAGTCGTCCGAGAGGAGCACCCCGCACGGGTGCATGGCGATGCCGCGCGGCAGCGCGTCCAGCGACTCCACCAGTTCCCAGAGCCGCCCGTACCGCTCTTTCCGCCCGGCCACGGCCCGCAGCTCGGGCAGTTCCTCCATCGCGGCACGGGCGTCCCTGGCCCGGATGTGCGGGAAGGCCTTGGCGAGCCGGTCGGTCTCGGCCGGGTCCATGGAGAGCGCGGCGCCGACGTCGCGGATGGCGTGGCGCACCCGGTAGGTCTCGGGCATGGAGACGGTCGCGACCCGCTCGGCGCCGAAGCGTCCGATGATCGCGCGGTAGACGTCCAGGCGGCGGGCCGACTCGACGTCGATGTCGATGTCGGGCAGCACGAAGCGCCGCTTGGACAGGAAACGCTCCATGAGCAGCCCGTGTTCGACCGGGTCGGCGTGGGCGATCCCGAGCAGGTGGTTGACCAGGGAACCGGCCCCGGAGCCGCGTGCGGCGACCCGTATGCCCATCCCCTTCACGTCGTCGACGACCTGGGAGACCGTCAGGAAGTAGGAGGCGAAACCGTGGTGGGCGATGATGTCCAGCTCGTGGTGCATCCGGTCCCAGTAGTCGCGCCTGCGGTCGTAGCCGTGCCGCACCATGCCGGCGGCGGCGCGGGAGGCCAGCACCCGCTGGGCGGTGCGCCGGCCGGCACCGACGAGGTGCGGTTCGGGGAAGTGGACGCTGCCGAGCCCCAGGTCGTCCGCCGGGTCGACGAGGCAGGCGTCGGCGGTGTGCCGGGTCTCCGCGAGCAGCCGCTGCCCCGCGTCCCGCCCGAGCCCCGCGGCGGAGGCGATCCGCTCGGCGGTCTCCCGCATCGCGCCGGCGTCCTTGAGCCAGCGCTCCCCGCTGTCGAGGGGGGAACGGCGCGGGTCGACGGGGACGAGCCGGCGGGCCGAGTCGAGTACGTCGGCGACGGGGCCCTGCCCGGGGTCGACGTACCGGACGGCGTTGGTCAGGACGGCCCGGACCCCCTGCTCGGCGGCGAAACCGACGGTACGGGCGGCGAGCCGGAGCGATCCCGGGCCGGTGCCCTCGCGGCCGTGGTGAACGGCTTCGAGGCGCAGGGCGTCGCCGTAGATCTCCCGCCAGGGGGCGAGCAGCGCGGCGGCACGGTCGGGCCGGCCCGCGGCCAGCGCGGCGCCCACCTCGGAGGCGGGGCCGAGCAGCACGGTGAGCCCTTCGGCGGGCAGCGCGTCCCGGCCGACCAGGGGCTGCCCGGCGTCCGGGCGGCCCTCGGCACCGGGGGCGTGGGCGGCGGTGACCAGCCGGCACAGCTCGGCCCAGCCGAGGGCGCCGTCCCGGGCGAGGAAGGTGACCCGGGGTGCGGATTCATCGACAAAGGCACCTCCGCGGACCGGTGTGCGCGGTCTGTGCGTACGGCCCGCCTCACCGACCTGCCGCGCCACCGCGAGCTCCGCCCCGAAGAGCGGACGTATCCCGGCCTTCTCGCAGGCCCTGGCGAAGCGGACCGCGCCCGCGAGACTGTCGCGGTCGGTCAGCGCGAGGGCGTCCATCCCCCGCTCGACGGCACGCTCGGCCAGCCGCTCCGGGTGCGACGCCCCGTACCGCAGGGAGAACCCGGAAACGGTATGCAGATGCGTGAACCCGGGCATCCGCACCTCCTGGACCGATCCGTACTCACCACCCCCTCGCTCTCCACCATAGACCAAGTTTCGAACGTTCGTACGATAACCGGGTGCGGGGCCACCTCTCCGCCATTCGGCCCGGCCCCACCTGCGCGAACGCCGGACTGCCCGGACCGTGGGGGCATGACTTTCGCTGACGAGGTGAAGAGCGCCGTCACCACACGGGCCGCGCTACTGGTTGTCGGCGTCCTGGCACTGCAGCTGCTGTTCATCGCCTCGTACGTCGGCGCGCTGCACAGGCCCGACCCGACGGATGTCGCCTTCGGGGTCGTCGCCCCGCAGCAGGTGTCCGGGCGGCTCGTCACCCAGCTGAGTGATCTGCCGGGCGGCCCGCTCGACCCGCGCGCGGTCTCCGGCGAGGCCGAGGCCCGCCGGCAGATCCAGAACCGCGAGATCGACGGCGCCCTGATCGTCAGCCCCACCGGGGCGACGGACACCGTGCTCGTGGCGTCCGGGGGCGGCACCGTGCTGGCCACCTCGCTCACCAAGATCATCAAGGAGGCGGAGGGGCCCCGGCAGCGCACCGTACGGACCGTGGACGTGGCACCCGCCTCCCCGGACGACTTCGACGGCCTCTCGTCGTTCTACCTGGTCGTGGGCTGGTGCGTGGGCGGTTACCTCTGCGCGTCGATCCTGGCGATCAGCGCGGGCACCAAGCCGGCCAACCGGCAGCGCGCGGTGATCCGCACCGCGGTCATGGCGCTGTACTCGATCGCGGGCGGCATCGGCGGCGCGGTCATCATCGGTCCCGTCCTCGGCGCGCTCCCTGGCAGCGTCTGGGCCCTGGCCGGGCTGGGCGCCCTGACCGTCTTCGCGGTCGGCATGATCACGCTCGCCCTGGAGGCGCTCACCGGCATCGTCGGCATCGGCCTGGCCGTCCTGCTCATCGTGATCGCGGGCAACCCGAGCGCCGGCGGCGCCTTCCCGCTGCCGATGCTGCCGGACTTCTGGCGGGCGATCGGCCCCGCCCTGCCGCCGGGAGCGGGCACCTGGGTGGCCCGCTCGATCGCGTACTTCAGGGGCAACGCGGTCACCGGCCCCCTGCTGGTGCTCTCCGCCTGGGCGGTCGCCGGCACGGTCCTGACCCTGCTCCTGTCGATGCGCCGCCGGGACCGGCAGGCCGCCGGGGCCGGGGGAACGGCGGCCTCCCCCGGGAACGGCTCGACCCTCACCTGAGCCCGGGGGTCAGCCCGGCACCCCCTCGACCGGACCGGCCGCCCGCACCGCGCCGCCCTCGGCGCGGAGCCGCGCCGAGCGCCGGGCGACCTCGGGGTCGGCGACGAGTTCGGTGAGCGCGGCGCGCAGCGCCCCGGCGGTGGCGTCCGCCGTGCCGATGCGGCGGGCGACGCCTCGTGTACGCCGATCCCAGGGAGACGAGCAGCACGCTCTCCGCACCCGTCGGCGGGACCCACGCCTCCCGGTCCGCGCGGGAGCCTAAGCGCGGACGCGAACTTCGCCCGGTGCGCGTCGGCGCCCGGCAGCGCCCACAGCTGTGCCGCCACGTCCTCGTCGTAGCCGTCCCAGCCACGAAGGCCGGGAGAGCTGGAGGACGGGCCGGGAACGGGGCGACACGGCCGGCCGCCCCCGGCCGGGGGAAAGCCGAATTTCTGGCGACGAACAGGCGAAGCAGCTAGGCATGGCAGGTGCATGACGTCATTCTGGAGCGGCCTCGCGTAACCCGCGGGGAGCACGGACGGCCCAACCCCCTTTCACACACCGGAGGTTGCTCATGCGTCGCCGATTCACCATCCCGCTCGCCGCAGTCGCGATGTCACTCCCGCTCGCCCTGATACCCGCCGCATCCGCTTCGGCCGCCCCCGCGGACAAACCCCAGGTCCTCAGCTCCTGGACCCAGACGAGCGCCTCGAGCTACAACGCGTGGAACGCCGCCCGCAACAACCAGGGCGCCTGGGCCGCGTACGGCTTCAACTGGTCGACGGACTACTGCAGCACCTCGCCCGACAACCCGTTCGGCTTCCCCTTCCAGACGGCCTGCGCCCGCCACGACTTCGGCTACCGCAACTACAAGGCCGCCGGCACGTTCACCGCGAACAAGTCCCGCATCGACTCTGCGTTCTACTCGGACCTCAAGCGCGTGTGCGCCGCCTATTCCGGCGCCACGCTGACCTCGTGCAACGCCACGGCGTGGACGTACTACCACGCCGTGGACATCTTCGGCGTCGCCCCGGCCAAGGCGGGCAACCTCTCGCTCACTGCGTGAGGCAGGGGCCTGAGGCCGCCGTTGCAGCGGCCTCAGGCCTCGTTCACAGGAGGACCCGCAGGGGCACGCGAGGGCCGGCCCACATCGAGGACGCGGGCCACCCGGACTGAAACGCCGCCTGCGAGCGGGAGAGCCCGCCCCCTCGTACGAGAGGGCGGGCTCGCCGGTCCACCGGAACCGGAGAAGGGCCGGAGGTCAGCCGATCTCGGCGCCGAACGCAGCCAGCGCCTCGGGCACCGGCTGGAAGAACGTCTCCCCGCCGGCGGAGCAGTCACCGCTGCCGCCCGAGGTGAGACCGAGCGCGGTGTCGCCCGCGAAGAGCGAGCCGCCGCTGTCGCCGGGCTCGGCGCAGACCGTGGTCTGGATGAGGCCGTTGACGATGTCGCCATTGCCGTAGTTGACCGTGGCGTCCAGCGCGGTGACCTCACCGTCGTGGACCTGGGTGGTGGAGCCGCTGCGGGTCACCGTCTGGCCGACGGTCGCGTCGCCCGCCTGGGTGATCGCCTGGGTGGAGCCGTCGTAGAGGTCCACCTCGCTGGGGTGCTCGACGTCGGAGGTGTACTTGACCAGGCCGTAGTCGTTGTCCGGGAAGCTGGAGCCCTCGTTGGCTCCGATCTCCGCGCCGCCCTGCGAGTCGGACCAGCTGGTGATCCCCTCGGTGCAGTGGCCGGCGGTCAGGAAGTACGGCTCGCCGCCCTTGACCACGTTGAAGCCGAGCGAGCAGCGCCCGCCGTCGCCCCAGATGGCGTCGCCGCCCGCGATGAGCGGCTTGAACTCCCCTGCGGACTTCTTGAGTTCGGCCTTGGTGCCGAGCCCGTCGACCACCTTGCTGAGCTTGTCCCAGGCCGCGCCGTCGACCGTACGGTCGGCCGTGACGACCACCTTGTTGCTCACCGGGTCGACCGCCCACGAGGTGCCGGGGATGGTGGCCTTGTCGGTGAGGGTCTGCCGCGCGTTCGTCAGCTCGGCGAGCGTGTGCTGTACGAGTCTGGCCTTGCCGCCCGCCTGGCGGACCTGCTCGGCCGCCGCCTCGTCGATGACGTTGACGACGAGGTTCTTGGCCTCGGCGTCGTAGTACGAGCCCGCCTTGTCACCGCCAAGGGCCTTGTCCAGGGTGGTGGCGAGACTTCCGGCCGAATGGGCGCTGAGGGTCTTCGCGGTGAACTCGGGCACGTCGTCACTCGCGTTCGCGGTCTGGAACGTGACTCCTGCCGCGACCAGGGCGAGGACGGCCGATCCGGCCAGGGCCACACGCTTCCTGGGTATGCGTCGGTGCTTCAACTTCGACCTCCTGTGGGGCCGTGCACGGACAAGTGGGGTGTCCGGAGCACGGAGGATGGGGCGCCCACTATTCCGATGCGGCCGATAGCACACAAGGTCGACTTCTGGACGCGCACACGACGACGACGGTTCACCCGCGCCGTGTTCACAACCCGGGCGTCGCACCACGTCGGTTCCGTTCGCGAACACCCGGGGCGATGACCCGTCTGCAGCGGGTGAGGACTAGTCCTGTCCTGTAATGGCTCCTGGAGTCCGGATGCTGTGGAGTGCACTCCTGAAGCCGGACACCACCGAATGCCCCCGAACGTCCCGAACACCACCGGCTCGTTCCGCCAGGGAGTGCCGGTATCGCCTCCGATAGGTCATCATCGAACTGGCAGTGAACACCGGGCAGTTGATGTCCGGACCGAGCGGGGTGATGAGCGGAGGGGACGTCGTGCGGAGTCGGGTGCGCGTGGCCGACGGACGGCATCTGATGGTCGAGCGACAGGGGGACCCCCGCGGCAGACCGGTGTTCCTCCTGCACGGCATGCCGGGAAGCCGGCTGGGGCCCGCCCCACGCGGGATGGTCCTCTACCAGCGGAACATGCAGCTGATCGCCTACGACCGCCCGGGGTACGGCGGCTCGGACCGGCTGCCGGGGCGGCGGGTGATGGACGTCGCCGAGGACGTACGGGCGATCGCGGACTCCCTCGGCCTGGAACGCTTCGCCGTGGTCGGCCGTTCCGGCGGCGCACCGCACGCTCTGGCCTGCGCCGCGCTGATGCCCGACCGGGTCACCCGTGGCGCCGCTCTGGTCAGCCTGGCTCCCCCGGACGCCGAAGGGCTCGACTGGTTCGACGGGATGGCCGCTTCCAACGTGCTCGCGTACTCCCGGGCCGCGGCGGATCCGGACGGACTGGCGGAATCCTTCATCAGCCGCTCGGCGGAGATCCGGCAGAACCCGGCGCGGCTCCTGGACGACCTGCGCCGGGAGCTGACCGACTCCGACCGCACCGTGGTCAACGACGCCGGGATCCGCACGATGCTGCTCGCCAACTTCCGTGAGGGGCTGCGCACATCGGCGTACGGCTGGATCGACGACGCGCTCGCGTTCTGCAGGCCGTGGGGGTTCGACCCCGCCGACATCAGGTGTCCCGTGATGCTGTGGCACGGCGTGAAGGACGTGTTCTCCCCTGTGGGCCACTCCCGGTGGCTGGCCGAACAGATCCCGGGCGCCACCGCCGTACTGGAACCGGCGGCGGCGCACTTCGACGCGCTGTCCGTGCTGCCCGAGGTGCTCAACTGGCTGCTGGACGAACGGGAAGCAGGGAAAGCGGCGGTCTGCTGACCCCGGAGGGTGCCCCGGGCTCCGGAGGTCCGGAGCCCGGGGCACCCCGGCTCACACCGACATCGGCTCCAGCTCGCGCCAGAACCTCCGCTCGTCCCGCGCTATCCGGGTCAGCGGGTGCTCGTCGCCGAGCTGCCGTGCCAGTTCGTCCCCCGTCTCCGCCCGCAGGCTCAGCGCCTCGTCCTTGCGCCCCATCGCTTCGAGCGTGACCGCGATGTTCGACGTCATGGCCAGGGTCTCCGGGTGATGCGCCCCCAGAACGTCCCGGAGCTGGCCGGCGACCCGCCGCTCCGTCTCCAGGACGAGTTCGAGATCGCCCCGTCCGGCCGTCGCGTTCGCCAGGTTCATGACGCAGAACAGCGTGTTCGGGTGCTCCCGGCCGAACACCTCGCGCATCGAGGCGACCACCCGCGTCAGCAGCTTCTCCGCCTCCAGCGGGGCGCCCGCCCCCGAGAGGTAGGCACCCAGGTTGTTCTGCGCGGCCAGGGTGTACGGATGGTGCTCCCCCGGCACGTTCATGTACTGGTCCACCACTTCCTGCGCGGTGTCCCTCGCCTCGACCGCCTCCCCCGCGGCGAACAGGTCGGACGCCAGGTTGAGGTCGCAGGCCAGTGACTCGGGGTTGGCCGAGGTGTACTTGGCCCGGTACCTCGCCCGGGTCGCCACCGTCAGCCTCCGCGCGTCCTCCAGCTGCCCCGCCCTGCGCAGCGAGACCGCCAGACTCTTGGCGGCGCTGAGCGTGGTGGGGTAGGTCCGGCCGAGGGTGGCCTTGTACGCGTCGTAGGTCCGGCTGAGCAGACCGACCGAGTCCTCGTACCGCCCCACCTCGCGCAGATCACGTGCCAGCGAGATCGCGGAGGACAGGCTGTACGGGTGCTCGGGGCCCAGGACCTCGGACCGCAGGTCGTAGACGTCCTGGTCGATCTCCCTGGCGCGGGCGTACTGCCCGACGCTCCGCAGGTTCAGTGCCAGGTTGTTCGCCGCGGCCAGCGTCCGGGGATGCCTGTCGTGGAAGATCTGGCTGAACCCCTCGTGCGCCGCGGTCGCCAGCTCGATCGCCTTGCCGTAGTCACCGAGGAGCCCGAGGTCGATCGCCAGGCTGCTGGTGGTCATGTACGTGTGCGGATGCTCCGGCCCCAGCACCGCCCGCTGCCTGCCCAGGGTGACCTCGTCGAGCTCCTTGGCCTCCACGTACCGGCCGCGGGTGCGCAGGATGTTGGAGAGGTGGAAGCAGAGGTAGAGGTACTGGAGATCCTGGTTGCCCAGCATCTCCCGCCAGGTGTCGCGGAGTTCGTCCCCGAGCCGGCCCGCCGTCCGGACGTCTCCGCGCTTCCACAGGTAGCGCACCCGGTCGATGAGCAGCCTGCGGGTCTCCGGATCCTTGCAGTTGCGCGCGTCGGACGGGCCGAGGTGCGGCCAGATCGTGGCGAAGCGCGGCCAGGTCTCGGGGTTGTCGATCGGCTCGTCGTCGTCCGGCCGGGCGCCCGCCAGGATGCGGTGGACGACATGCCTCGCCTCGCGCTGCTCCTCCTCGCTGAGCTGGGCCCTGATCACCGCCTGCACCAGACGGTGCACCTGGATGGAGTTCGACACCTGGTCGACCTTGGCCAGGGCGAAGCGGCCGATCTCCCGGATGACCCGGCCCAGGACCAGCTTCTCCTGGAGCGAGGCGTCGTACGGCTTCAGTGCCTCGATCATCTCCTTGCTGTAGAGGAGGTTCGCGGAGATCGGCTCGGGCGCGAAGAACGCGCAGAGCTGGAGCAGGCGCACCGCGGCGGGTGAACGCTCCTTGAGGCGTTCGATGGAGATGTTCCAGGTGGCGGCGACGGGCTGCGGATATCCGGCCGGCTGGTTCAGGGCCAGGACCTCCGGAGCCTGCTGGGCCAGCTGCTCCAGATAGGTGTCGATCGGGGTCGCGGTCTCCGCGATCCACGCCGCCGCCTGTTCCACCGCCAGCGGCAGGTCTCCGACCGCGGTGGCCACCTGGGCGGCGTCCTCGTCGCTCAGCCCCGGTGCACGGCGCTGGAGGTGCTCGATCGACTCCTCCCGCAGGAACACGTCGACGGGCAGCGCGTCACCGTGCTGCGACCAGGACTGGTTCCTCGACGTGACGAGGATGTGACCGGATCCGCCCTGCGGGAAGTACCGGCTGAGGCGTTCCGGATCGTCGGCGTTGTCGAACACCAGCAGCCAGCGTTCCGAGGGCACCCCCCGCCGCAGCAGGTCCACGGCCTCCTGCGAGGCGGCCGCCATGTCGTCCCCGCCCTGGGCACCCAGCCGTACGGCGAGTTCGGCGAGGCTGGCCACGACGTCGTCGATCTGCTCGGACGATATCCACCACACCAGGTCGTAGTCGGCCATGAAGCGGTGCACGTACTCCAGGGCCACCTGTGTCTTGCCGACGCCACCCAGGCCGTACAGGGTCTGCGGCTGCGGCAGCACGACGGCCATGCCGCCGCCGAGCTGGTCGCGCATCCGCTCCAGGACCAGGGAACGGCCGGTGAAGCCGGGGTTGCGGGGCGGCGCGTTCCAGATCCTCGGCACGGTGCCGGGGAAGCGGGGGCCGGGCGACATCCCGTCGCCGAGCTGCACCGGCCGGTCCAGGGCGCGCATCAGGGCCGTGGTGGCGTGCACCTCGTCCAGCCGGAACAGGTCGACCGGGTTGCGGTCGATGTACGGCGCGGAGAGCCGGACGTCGCTGACCCTGAGCGGCAGCAGCTGCCGCCGCCCGCCCCCGGGGTCCTCGGAGACGGCGCGCTCCCAGAGGTCCACGGCCCGCTGGGACTTGAGGTAGGCGCTGGAGAGCAGGACGACGGTGCGGGTCGCGGTCTCGACGGCGTGGTTCGCGTCCATGGGGCCGGGCTCGGCGGAGACGTCGCGCGGGACCACCCGGAACCCGGCCCGGGTGAGGACGGATTCGATCCAGTCGGCCCACATGCGGTTCTCCGCCACATAGCTGAGGAAGAGATCGGCGGGCAGGGCCGGCCTGCGGCGGGTGAACGCGTCGCGGATGCGCAGCCGGACCTCCTCACCGACCGGGGGCATCGAGGTGATCTCCTGCTGGGTGACGACCGCGGTGAGACGCTCGAACGCGGACAGGAGCGAGTTGCTGAGCCCGGCCTCGTCGCCGAAGGTCGCGAGGGTCTCCTCGTACGCGTAGTAGGGGCGGTACGGGATCTCCACCGCGCCCCAGTAGGCGGTGAGTTCGTCGCCCGAGAGGTCACGGGGCAGCCGGTCGAACTTCAGCCGGGCCAGCGCCCGCCCCGCGTCGGCCTTCTCCTTCTCGCCCTCGTCGATCCGCATGGGGACGGGGAAGATCGAGATGGGTCGGCCGGTGTAGCGCTCGGCGATCTGCCGGGCGACGGAGGCCGCACCGTCGATGGACTGGTCGCTGAGGGTGAAGCAGTCGACGAGCACGTCCGGGAGGTGGACGGTGCAGATGTCGGCGATGTCGCTGAGACCCGTACGGCTGTCGATGAGGACGTAGTCGTAGTTGGCCTTCATGTCGTCCCGCAGGGCGTCGAAGAAGTGGCCGCCGCCGAGCCGGTCGTAGAAGTTGTCCCAGTCGAAGGTGGAGACGGTCGCGGAGTACTCGCGGTTCTGCCGTCCGGCGGAGACGAAGTCGAGGGTGCCGCCCCTCGGGAACTCCCAGCCCAGCGCCTCGGGGGTGAGCGAGACGGCGTGCGGCTGGATACGGGCGTAGTCGCGGTGCCAGTCGTCGGCCCGCTGGGCGGGGTTGGTCGCGGCCCAGGCGTATTCGGTGATCAGGTCGATCACGCCGGTGGTGGCCCCGAGCGTCGAGGGATCGAGGAAGGGGTGGAAGAACCGGTGGAGCCCCGGTGCCTCCAGGTCCCAGTCGACCGCCAGCACCCGCTTGCCGTTGGCGGCCAGGATCCAGGCGGTGTTGGCCAGGGCCATGGTGCGCCCCGTACCGCCCTTGTACGAGTAGAAAGTGACGATGCGCCCGTCACGACCGGCCGTCATACGTCCTCCGCATCCGTCGCAGGGTCGTGCATGTCGGGTATGAACTGGGTGTTGCCCATGGGCCCCATCAGCCGCGTCCGCTCGCTGTGCCGCCCACCGGCCGGTGGATAGACCGTGGCGTGCCTCAGATACTGCTGGGCAGCCACCTCGACCACTTGGGGCAGGATCTGGCCGAACGCTTCCATACTGGGTACCCCCTTGGCCGCGACACGGCAGAAGGCCCGCCCCTGCCGCATCTTGACCGGCATCGTCTGCTCGAGTTTCTCGGTCAGTTCGGCTTCGGCCGCCCTGCTCTGATGGTCCTCCCTGCACCACGGGACGACCATGGTCACCCAGGGCCGGTTCTCCCGGTCGAAGGCGGCGAGCCGGCGTCTCAGGTCCTCGTCCCGCAGGGCCCAGCGGTCCACCAGGAGGATCTCGGGGGTGCTCGGCGGCTGCTTGCCCTCCCGTTGCCCGGGTTCCTCGTCGAACGACGTGATGACGGCCTGGTAGTTGAGGGAGCGCACGAGCTCTTCGGCGACGTAGGCCAGCGGTCTGGCGGCGGCCGGATGGTAGGGGTTCCACTCCTGCGGATTGTCGCCGTAGTACTCCGGGTTCCGGCCCTCCGGCAGGTCGTGGCGGGTGGGGGCGGCGATGGTGATCCGCATGGGCCTCGGGGCGCCCGCACCGCTGCCCGGCGCACCGAAGGCGCTGGGGACGAGGCGGAAGTCGAGGGGTCTGCCCGAGCCGATCTGCACGCTGTCGGCGACGTGGACGATGCGTTTGGCCAGCTGGTAGACGGCCTGCTCGTAATCCTGGGCGAACAGCGTGAGTTTGATCAGCCCGTAGAGCCCGTCGCTGACGTACCGGTCCCCGAAGTCACGGTGATTGAACTGTAACCGCTCGGCGGGGCCCGGCAGTTGGCTCGGCTGCACCGGCACCCAGAGCGCGGGCACGATCGCCTCCGCGGGCTGGTTCGACCGGGCCCGGTGGTGGATGGCGCGCTGCTCGAAGGCGTACCACTCCTTGCCGCACATCTCGCTGGCGAAGTAGCGCGGCGAGAAGAGCGGGACGAAGACCCGGCAGTTGGCCAGGACGTTGCCCAGCCGTTCGGACCAGCCCTCGCCGGAGCGTATCTCCCGGTCCATGAATCCGGCCGGGGATCCCGCGGGAAGATTGGTCATGGCCATCACATGACCGCAGAGATCTTGGAAAAGCCGTTCGACCCACATGTCTGGGTCCGATCCACCGCCGTACCCCGGTGTATGCGCGTAGCTCAGAAAAAAGTACGGCCGATGGTCTGCTCGCTGTTGCGTCATGCGTGCACACGACCCCCGTCCTGTGTGAGCACCCGCATCCCAGGACTGTGGAGAGGGTGCGAGCGAATTCATCATTCCGGAGCGGACTGTGCTCCACCCCCACGGCGTTCGGTCAATCAACGCCGCTTTTCAGTCATCCATACCCAGGAATCATCGAACACGTTCTTGGCCGACGGCATTCATGAGGATGTTCATCCCACTTGTCCCATGTACACCTCTCACCTCGTCACGGAGCGACCCCAGCAGCCGCATTCCTCCGACAGTGGGTTCGGCCGCCGCGTCCATCATGTCGAGAGCCTCCTGCACTCCGTCCATGAATCCGGGAACGAGGAGAGAGAGTCCCACGCGTTCGTACGTGCCGGCCAGGAGTGCGGAAAAGGGGACCTTCGCATTCCGCTCCCAGGGCAGCCGGTATTCCCAGGCTCCGTCCAGGGCGTAGAGATCCGTGACGTCCAGGAGCGCCCGCAGCCCGGCCCGGCGCAGACCCCGCAGCAGCGCGAGGGCGAGCTCCCCGGTGTCCTCGGCCCATACGAGTCCCACGGTCCCGTGGCCGTGCGGCCGCTTCGTGTTGCGGCCGGCGACGAGCGGGGTCAGCGTGGTCAGGCTCTCCGCGGCGTCCGCCGCCTGGCGCGGCGCGGCCCGTTCCAGCAGCTCCCACGCCCGGCCGACGCCTTCGGCCCAGGCCTCCGCGTCCGCCGGGCTCAGGCGGGGCGCGGCAGGTGCGTCGAAGCAGTCCCTGTACGGATCCAGGTCGTCGAGGGCGAGCCGGGGGGCGCCACCGGCGGCGAAGTGCCGCACCGGGAGCCAGGCGGGCCCCTCCGTCCCGCTCACGACGGTCCGTTCACCGCCGCTCTCACGCCGGACCGCGAATCCCTCACCGAGTGCTCGTACGAGGACCCGTCCCGTCCCGCCCGGCCCGGCGACCCGCAGCTCGCCGAGGGTGGGGAGGAAGAGCCTGCCGTCCCGGTAGTCACAGGGCACCTCCAGGCCGAGCCCGGACCGGACCGCGGCAGCCGCGACGTACGCCGGCAGCCGCAGCGCCTGGCCGACGGCTTCGGGCCGCTCGGCGTGCAGTCCTTCCAGGACGTCCAGCAGCCAGGTGCGCGTATAGGGGTGCGCCATGACGCGGTCGAGTGCCGCGGCGCCCTCGCCGGAGGACTCCAGGACGCCCGCGAGCCCCCAGGCCTCGTCCCACCGGGCGCCGCCACGGCCGTCCAGCGCCTCGTGGAGGCCGGCGAGGAGCGTGCGGGTCAGGTCGTGCTGCTCGGCGGCCAGTTCACTCCGGTCGGCCAGGGCCGGGGACACCGCGGCCGCGCTCGTGCGCGCCTGGACGCCCCGCACCAGGGCCTCCAGGTCGGCGCAGTAGACCGACGGGTTGTCGAAGTCGTTCGCCGAGCTGTACCGGTGGGTGTAGAGCCCGCCGCCGCAGGAGCGTACGACGGGGCACCGGCGGCACGTCTCGCTGACGCCTGCCAGGCCGAGCTGCCGCGCCCGGACCCCGGGGTGGGCGGCGACGTCGTCGAAGGAGTGCGAGAACACGTCGAACCCGGTGGCCGCGGCGCCCTCGTAGGCGCTCTTGAGGGAGTCGACCTGTTCCAGCTGACCGTCCGTCTCGACGACCACCAGGTCCGTGGGGGCGAGCCCCAGGGACTCGGTGAGACTGGGGCCGCCGCTCAGCGTGGAGAGCACCGAGGAGAACAGGCGCACCGGCACCGGGCGCCCCTCCTCCTGCCAGCGGTCGAAGACCGCGAGGAGCCACTCGGCGTAGGCCGTGGGCGATCCGTCCGGGCGGGGCGGCGGCTCGTCCCATGTGGCGTGCGGAAGGAGGAAGTCGATGAGCGGAGGATCGAGTGCCACCAGGGCGTCCAGCACCGCGTGCGGGTCGTTCTCGATGTCGACGGTGCACAGGAGCCCGAGGTTGAGATGGCGGTAGCGGTCCTGGCGGAGGAGCTCGACCGCCTTCAGCACGAGGGGGTGGCTGCTGCGTCCGTCGGCGAATCGCCGGTGCCGGTCGTTGGCCGTACGGTCGCCGTCGAGGGAGATGCCCACCTTGACGTCGAACTCGTCGAAGAGGTCCAGATAACGGGGGCTGAGCTGAAGGCCGTTGGTGTGGATCCTGAGGTCCAGCTCGGAGACGCCCGCCAGGGCCGACCCGAACTCCTCACAGACGCGCCGCAGTCGGGCGGGGCCGGCGAGCAGAGGCTCCCCTCCGTGCAGGATCACTGACACGGAGGGCAGTGCGTGTGTCTTCGCGTGCTCAGCGAGGCGCTGCGCCGTTCTGGAGATGACGTGATCAGAAACAGTCTTCGGCCGGGTTCTCCAGCTCTGATCAGCATGTTCGTAGACATAGCAATGATCGCAGGCTAGGTCACACCTGCTGTGAACCTTCAGAACGATTTCGCGGAACGGGACCGCGGGGCCTGTCATTCCACCACTCTAGTCCAGCCGCGCCGTGAATCCGGACGACGGGCCACAGTAGCCGATCGGCCGAACGGGTGGAATTCTTACGGTTTTACGGCAGCGGCGGCCCTGCTGTTCCTACAGCGAGGAGTTGAATGTCGAGATCTGTGTCGGACGGCCGCCTGCCGTCGCGAGCACCCGGCCCATCTTCTCAGCTGCTGCACTGCCTGATGCGTCGATCTTCGCGAGTGGCACACGACGCTTCGCGACAGCGAAGCTCGGGGTGGATTCGTAGGTCTTCACGGCCGTCCTTGATGGGCTCGTTCCGGACACGGAAAACAGCACCGGCACCTGCACCATTGCAGTGTCCGGCGGCACGACTTTACTCTCATGGCCCCGGTGTGCAACTCGACGCGTACAGCCGTAACCCGAGTGATTTACGGGACTACTCCAAATGGGCCATAACCCATTCAGGCACCGCCCGGGGCGACCACTACATCGAATACAGGGGTGATCATGACGGCGATTCCAGGACCGCTGCAGAGCATGGTCTTCAGGAGCGCTGATCTGCCCGCACTCTTCCACCACACCGACGCCGTGGCCGTCGCACGCCAGCGCGAGGCGGTCAACACCACCCGCGGCCAGCTGGTCCTGCTCGTCCTGGGCACCGTGCCCGCCGCCCTGCCGTGGCGCGCCGAGACCGGTTCCGGTATCCAACTCCTCAATGGTATCGCGGTGTTGGCGTACCTCGGTGTCCTGATCACGACCTACCTCGGCTCCCGGCGCAAAGCAAAGTCGCACTGGCAACTCAACCGCTCCGCAGCGGAGTTCATCAAGTCCAACTGCTGGCGCTACGCGGTCCACGGCTCCCCCTTCGACTCCTCCGTCCAGCACCCCGAGGCGGTGTTCGCCAGCCGGCTCGAGGAGGGGCTCCAGGAGTTACGGAAGGTGGGATGGGACGACCCGAGGGAGGAGATGGCGGACTCCGGCGGCGGTCTCATCACCGCGTCCATGCGGGAGTTGCGGGAGAAGGCGTTCACCGTACGCAAGGAGACGTACGTCCGGGACCGGCTGATCGAGCAGCGGCGCTGGTACCGCAGGCGCAGGCTGGTGTCGCGGCGCGGTGCGCTCGTGTGGTCCAGCACCATCGCCGCGCTGACGCTCCCGGCGCTGGTCCTCGCCGTGCTGCAGACCTTCGGCGGCGCCGGGTCGTTCGCGCTCACCGGGACGTTCTCCGCCGCTGCCGCCGCCTGTCTCGCCTGGAACGAGATGCGCCGGCACCATCCTCTGGTGACCGCGCACTCCCTGGTCGAGGACGACCTGGAGAACATGCAGGCCGCGATGGAGACCACCCTCACCGAACGGCAGTGGGCGGCCGCCGTCTTCGAGACCGAGCGGATCGTCTCGCCCGAGCACACGGACTGGCTGGTCAGGCACCGCATGTGAGTGCGCGGGGGCTCAGCCGCGCTCCACGCCGTCGCGCCAGACGACGGTGACCGGCCGGCCGAGGCTGCGGGCGTAGGTCACGATGTCGCCGGTGCCTCCGAGGCCCCGTGCGGGCATGCCGTCCCAGACCGCGATCAGCCGGTCGCAGTGGTCGGCGATCCAGGCGCCCGCCGCGTAGTAGGCCTCGTCGGTGGAGTGCGGGAAGTCCAGCCGGATCTCGCGGGCGGCCCGTGCCTTGAGCGTCCGGTAGCGCGCGAGGTCCGCCTCGTCGGCGAAGCCGTCCTCGTAGTCCCCGCTGGGGATGACCACGGTCAGCTCCGCGCCCTGGGCCAGCGCGAGGTCGGCGAAGAGCTGGTCCGCCCCGACCGCCAGGCTGGAGAGCGCCTCCAGGGAGCCCTCGTGTCCGCACAGTGCCGCCCTCAGCCCCTCCAGCACATGCTCCTGGGCCTCCTGGGGGATGGAACGGTGACCGGTCACTCCGATGCGTTTCACGGACCTGGAACCCCCCTGGTGTCTGCGGGGGCTCCCGGCAGGCATCCCTCCGGACCGCACAGCGTCCGCCCCCCGTGGTACCTCTGCGACCGACCGTCCCCACATCCTCTCAAGAGCCACGGGCCGAAAGGGAGCCCCCGCCGGGGATCGGCGGGGGCTCACGGGAGTGCGGCGGTGTCCGGCCGGGTCAGAACACGCTGACGCCGTACGCGCTGAGTGCTTCGGTGACCGGCTGGAAGAAGGTCGTCCCGCCGGAGCTGCAGTTGCCGCTGCCGCCGGAGGTGAGACCGATCGCCCGGGTGCCCGAGTAGAGGGGCCCGCCGGAGTCACCGGGTTCGGCGCACACATTGGTGCGGATCATGCCGTAGACGATGTCGCCACCGCCGTAGTTGACCGTGGCGTTGAGGCCGGTGACGGAGCCGCTGTGGGTGCCGGTGGTCGAGCCGCGCCGGGTGACGGACATGCCGACGGTGGCGTTGGCCGCGCTGGTGATGTCCTGGCTGCCGACGGTGCCGGACTTGGTGACCGAGGTGTTGGTGTAGCGGACGATGCCGTAGTCGTTGGTCGGGAAGCTCGATCCCGTGGTCGTGCCGAGGACGGTGGTGTGGGCCGAGTTGGACCACCAGGTCCCGGCGCCGTCGGTGCAGTGTCCTGCCGTCAGGAAGTAGTAGGTGCTGCCGCTGCGGACGTTGAAGCCCAGGGAGCAGCGCCAGCTGGAGGCGTAGACGGCGTCGCCGCCCGAGATCAGCTTGCTGAACTTTCCTGGGGTGCGTTCGATGCGCAGGGCGCCCGCGTTGGCGCCGGCGGACTCCTTGATCTCGTTGATCTCCGCCTGCGAGACCGTGCTGTCGACGGTGACGACCACCCGTCCGGTCGCCGGGTCGACGTTCCAGGCGGTGCCGGCGATGTCGGCGTCGAGCACGGCCTCTCCGGCCGCGCTGAGCTGGTCGGCGCCGTATGTTCCGGCCTGGTCGGCGTTGGCCGCCGGGACGGCGAGAGCGGCGACGGCTACGAGGCCCGCGGAGACGGCCGTGATCCGGGTGCGTCTGGCGGTGCTGCCGCTGCGGGGGTTGGTGCGCTTGATCCTCACTTTTCATTCCTCCCGAGGGGAATCGGGGGCCCGCCTGTGGGGTGGCCGGGCCCGTGAGGCGCGGTCATGAAGCGCGACAGCATTCCGAAAAGCGTTCGAATTCCGGATGTGTCGCACTCCTGACGGGCGCTGCTCGGGAGTATCAGGGGGCGTCAGAAGGCCGCGCAAGGGCGCCTTTTCGGACGCGGGTGGGCACGGCGTGGCGGGCCCCGGCACCCCTGGGGCCGCCGGGGCCCCCGGGGCTGACGGGGCCGTCTTCGCCTCGTGCCCGGGGTGGGACGGTTCAGCCGTCGATACGGTTCCGCTCCCCCGCGGGGACCGCCACCGTGAGGGTGTTGCCCGGCGGCGGGAAGGGGCAGATGAAGTGGTCGGCGAAGGCGCACGGCGGCAGCAGGGCGCGGTTGAAGTCGACGTGCACCCGACCTTCCGCGTCGGGCGCCGGAGGCCTAAGGAAGCGGAAGCGGTAGCTGCCGTCCCCGCTGGTGGTGTCGGCGAAGACGGCCCAGAGCGAACCGTCGGGCTCGACCGCCACCTGGAGGGTGTGCTCGGCGCCGTCCAGGGTGAAGGCGATCTCGCCCGCGAGCCCCAGCCCCCGCCGGCGCCCGTCGGCGTTCTCGACGCGGACGGTCCGGTCGGAGTCGTACGGCCTGAAGGTGCCGACCAGCGACCACTTCGGGTCGTACGGGGTGGCGTCGATGGTCCGGAAGGCGTGCCTGGCCGGGGACCGGGGATCGAAGTCCCGTACGGCCCACAGGCCTTCGCGGCTCAGCACGACCAGGCGGCGCTCGCCCTGTGCCACCCGGGAGGTGTCGATGGGTCCGCGGTCGGCGCCGAGGCGGACCGCGCCGGACAGCGGCTTCGTGTCGACGGTCAGCCCGTCCTCGGGGGTGGCGGTGAGCACCACCTCGCCGCCTTCCTCGCGCCACTGACCGGGCACGGCCGGAATTCGACCCTCGGGGTGGTCGGCGAGCCAGTGGGTGCCGGTGAGGGAGAGCGGGCCGTGCGGCGCGGCCACGGCGACGATGCGCCGCTCGTGCCAGCGCTGCCAGGCGTGGAACTCCTCGCTGTCCTGCTGTGCGTCCGTGCTCATGCGGTCAACTTTTCCATACGGGCCGGGCCAGGCCGAGGTGCGACCTCAGCGTGGAGCCGGTGTATTCGGTGCGGAAGGCCCCGCGCTCCTGGAGGAGCGGGACGACCCGGTCGACGAAGCCGTCGAGGCCGCCCGGGGTGAGGTGCGGTACGAGGATGAAGCCGTCGGCCGCGTCGGTGGCGACGAACTTCTCCAGTTCGGCGGCGACCGTCGCGGGGGAACCGATGAAGGACTGCCGGGCCGTGGCCTCGATGGCCGTCCGGCGGATGGACAGCCCCTTCGCCTCGGAGAGCTCCCGCCATCGCGCGGCCTCGGCCAGCGGGTCCGCGACCCGGACCCTGCCCTGGACCAGGTCCGAGCCGGGGTCGGGGTCGATGTCGGGGAGGGGCCCGTCGGGGTCGTACGAGGAGAGGTCGCGGCCCCAGATCTGTTCGAGGGCGAGGATCGCGTTCTGCGGCGACACCTGCTGGTGGCGGATCTCGGCGGCGTTCTGCTGGGCCTCCGCGTCGGTGTCGCCGAGGACGACGGTGACCCCGGGCATGATCTTCAGGTCACCGGGCTGTCTGCCGTATTTCGCGAGCCGCGCCTTGACGTCGGCGTAGAACCGCCGGCCGGCCTCCAGGGTGCCGTGCCGGGTGAAGATGACGTCGGCGGCGGACGCGGCGAACTCCCGGCCCTCGTCGGAGTCCCCGGCCTGGATGACGACCGGGTGTCCCTGCGGGGAGCGCGGGACGGTGAACTCCCCGGAGATGTCGAAGTGCTGCCCCGAGTGCGCGAACGGCCGCGAGTCGCCCTCCGGTGTCCAGGAGTCCCACAACTGCCGTGCGGTGGAGACGAATTCGGCTGCCCGTGTGTACCGGTCGGCCCGGTCGAGGTAGCCGCCGCGGCGGAAGTTCTCGCCGGTGAAGGCGTCGGACGAGGTCACCACGTTCCACGCGGCGCGCCCGTCACTGAGGTGGTCGAGCGTGGCGAGGCGCCGGGCGAGTTCGTACGGCTCGTTGAAGGTGGCGTTGACCGTGGCGGCGAGCCCCAGGCGTTCGGTGACGGCCGCCAGGGCGTTCAGGACGGTGAGGGACTCGGGGCGGCCGACCACGTCCAGGTCGTGGATGCGGCCGTTGTGCTCGCGCAGCCGCAGCCCTTCCGCCAGGAAGAAGAAGTCGAACTTCCCGCGCTCCGCCGTCCTCGCCAGGTGCTCGAACGAGGAGAAGTCGATCTGGCTCCGGGAGCGCGGGTCGGTCCACACGGTGGTGCTGTTGACGCCCGGGAAATGGGCGGCGAGATGCATCTGCTTCATGAACGGCCCCCTGAGGTCCTCGCGAGTGTGTGACGGTTGGCGGGCCGGCCGAGGCCGAGGTGCTCGCGGAGTGTGCCGCCCGGGTAGAAGGTGCGGAACAGGCTGCGGTGCTGGAGCAGGGCCACCGTCCCGTTGACGATCCTCTCCAGGTCGCGCTCCGGTGTGATGGGGGTGAGGTGGAAGCCGTCCACGGCTCCGCCCCGGTGCCACCGGATGATGAGTTCGGCGAGGTCGACCGGGCCGCCCCGGAAGTAGGTCCCCCGCCCGGCGAGCTGCGGACCGCTCTCCAGTCCGGGTTCGGGTGCCTTCTCGGCGTCCCCGAGATCGACGGTGAGGGCGACCAGGATCCGCAGGGCGTCGGGGTCCCGGCCGTGGGCCGCGGCACTCCGGCGCAGGTCGTCCCGGAGCGCGGCCGCCTGCTCGGGCGAGGTCGCCCGTACGTGGACGACGTCGGCGTACCGCGCGGCGGTCTCCCGGGCGGGGCCGCTCGTGCCGTCGATGACGGTGACGGGCCGGCCCTGCGGCGGCCGGGGCACGATGGCCGGGCCCCGGACGGAGAAGGTGCTGCCCTCGAAGTCGACGTGGTGCAGCTTGTCGCGGTCGATGAAGCGGCCGGTGGCGACGTCCCGGATCTCCGCGTCGTCCTCCCAGCTGTCCCACAGCCGGGCCCCGACGTCGGCGACCTCCCCCGCCTCCTGCCACAGGGCGCCGGCGGGTGCGGCGGACCGCCGGCCGAACAGCCGGGCCTCGGCCTCGGTCGTCGACACGTCGGCCTGCCACCCGGCCCGGCCCTTGCTGACCCAGTCGAGGGTGGCGACGGCGGACGAGACGTGGAAGGGCTCGGTGTGGGTGGTGGTGACGGTCGGTACGAGACCGATCCGCGTGGTGGCCGGGGCGACGCGGGCCAGTACGGCGAGCGCGTCGGGGCCCGGGCGGCCGAAGGAGTCGCTCAGGGTGACGTAGTCGAGCGCTCCCCCTTCGGCGAGGCGCGCGAGCGTGACGTGGGAACCCGCGGCGTAGCGCGGGGGGCCTCCGATCTCGGCGGCGAGGTGGAGTGGCCTGGTGGCGGGCATGAAGGACCTCTCGGGTCGATTCTCGGTCGGGGGGAGATGCGGGGCCGGCTCAGAGGACCTTGGAGAGGAAGGCGCGGGTGCGCTCCTGGACCGGGCGGTCGAGTACATCGGCGGGCGGCCCCTGTTCGACGATCCGTCCCTCGTCCATGAAGACGACGGTGTCGGCGACCTCGCGGGCGAAGCCGATCTCGTGCGTGACGACGATCATCGTCGTGCCCCCGTGGGCCAGGTCCTTGATGACGTCGAGGACCTCCCCGACGAGTTCGGGGTCGAGAGCCGAGGTCGGCTCGTCGAACAGGAGCAGTTTCGGTTCCGGGGCGAGGGCCCTGGCGATCGCGACGCGCTGCTGCTGGCCGCCGGAGAGCTGCCGGGGATAGGCCCCGGCCCTGTCGGCGAGCCCCACTCGGGCCAGCAGCTTCTCCGCCGCGGCGACGGCCTCCGCACGGGGGCGGCCGAGGGCGGCGACGGGGGCCTCGATGATGTTCTCGAGGACGGTGAGGTGCGGGAAGAGGTTGAAGTTCTGGAACACGAAGCCGATCAGGGTGCGTTGGCGCAGGACCTCGCGCTCCCGCAGCTCGTACAGCTTGCTGCCGGACCTCCGGTAGCCGACCAGGGTGCCGTCGACAACGACCCAGCCCCGGTCGGCCTTCTCCAGGTGGTTGATGGTGCGCAGCAGGGTGGATTTCCCCGACCCGGAGGGGCCGAGGACGACGGTCACCTCTCCCGCGCGTACGGACAGGTCGATGCCGCGGAGCACCTGGACCGGTCCGAAGCTCTTGTGCACGGACCGGATCTCGACCATGACGTCGGGACCGGTTGCTCGGTCCCTGGGTGTGCTCATCGCACGGCCCCTTCGGCGTAGTGACGTTCGGCGTGATGCTGGAGTGGAATCCGGGCGCGGCGGACGGTTGCCGTGCTCAGACACCCAGGCGGTCCCGACAGGAGAGGTCGCGCAGGAACGCGAGGGCCGCGCGGGCGGTGGCGTCGTTCTGCCGGAAGGCCGGGCCGCCGGTGCGCGGCCGGGTGAAGGCGCCGCCGCCACGCGCGGTGGTGCAGGGGCCGAGGGCGAAGCGGCGCGGGTGCGGGCTGCCGTCGAGCTCCAGGATGCGGTTGTCGGCGGGGTCCACGGAGAGCAGTCCCGTGTCGGTGCCGGCCGCCCCGTCCTCGTACAGCGCGCTCAGCAGCGGGCTGCGGGTCCTGCGCAGCGAGGGGTCGGGCAACCGGGCCTCGACGAGGGCGCGGGCCTCGGTGTACGCGCCGGGCACGGTGGCGCTGCGGGCACGGAAGACGCCCTGTTCCTCGTCGGTCTCGACGGTCATGCCGGCGCCGAGGAAGCGGACGACCCCGGCCTTCGAGAGGGCGAGGAGCTGGCGCAGCCGTGGCCCGGGGGGCCCGGAGGCGAGGTAGCTGAAGAAGCCGTGCCACCGCTCGCCGATGTCGCCGGCTCCGGCCAACTGCCCGTACACGGAGAGCAGTCCGAGGAACACGGCGAGGTCGGAACTGTGCGCCGGGTCGTGGCGGCGTTCGAGATCGGCGGCGATGTAGGCGCGCAGCCCGTCCTGCAGTGAGTCGTACGTGGCATGGCGCACCCCGTCGAGCGGACGGTCGAGGGCGTCGAGGTCGAGCCGGTCGGCCGGGTCGGGGACGGCCGAGGCGACGAGCGCGGCGAGCTCGGGGCTGCCGGGTCCGGCGACGGCGTACTTCTCCTCGAAGTCACCCAGGTCCACGGTGGTGCGCTCGGGATGGGCCGTGAAGAGCCGGTGGTAGTGGGCGTGGCCCAGCTCCTTGGTGATCAGCGGCCACAGGTCACGCCGGTAGTCCACGGGGCCGGGCCCGCTCAGGACCTCCTCCACCTGGGCGCCGCCGAAGTGGCGGGGCAGGGGCGGCCGTTCGCCGTCCCAGGCGTAGCCGATCTTGGAGTGGTACGGGACGCCCCGCCGTGACCCGACGTACAGGACGGGCTCCCCGCCGGAGGGGACGTAGACCCCGTCCTCGTACCGTCCGCCGCGCCCTTCGGTGAGCAGCACCATCAGGTCGATGAAGGCGAGGCCGAAGCCGCGTACGAGGACGGCCTCGCCCGCCGGCACGGCGGACAGGTCGGTGTCGGCGGTGAAGTCGGGCGGCAGGTGGACCAGTCCGTGACGGGCGGCGAAGGCGGCCAGCCCCCGCTGTTCCGCGTCCGGTTCGGCGTCGAGGTGGCCGACGGCGAGGACGACGAGGTCGGCGACGAGCGGCTCGGCGCGCCCCTCGATCCGGACGCGCTGCCGGCCGTCGCGGGGCCCGGAGACGCGCAGGGCCCGGCCGGTGTGTTCGTGGAGCCGGACTCCGGGCGGGAGCGCGGCGACGGCCTGTCCGTACACCCAGCGCAGATAGGCGCTCTGCAGCCGCCGGCTGGGGAAGCCCTGGCCGCCGAGACCGCGGATCTCCTCCAGGACCCCGGGGTCGGCGGAGATCACGGTCCGCCCCTCGCGGACGTCCGCGGCCCAGGTGTGCAGGGCGGGGCCGGGGCTCACCGGGCCGTCCAGCTGGACGGTGTCGTCGGTGAACATGGTGACGTCCTCGGCCATGGAGTTCATCCAGAGCAGCGGGGACTGGTCCTGCCGCCAGATCCGGCCGCCGCCCGGCGGGTAGGGATCGACGAGGTGGATGTCCAGGGGCCGGTCGCCGTACAGCTCGGCGGCGTTGGCGGCTATGCGTTCGATGACGCCGGTGCCACGCGGTCCGCCGCCTATGACGACGAGCGTCGGGGTGTCGCTCACCGGGCACCCGCCGTGCCGCGTGCGTAGTGGCGTTCGACGTAGTACTGCCCGATGGAGAGCAGTGAGGTGATCACCGCGTACCAGAGGGTGGCGACCAGCAGCAGCGGGATGACCTCGTAGGTGCGGTGGTAGACGAGCTGCACCGAGTAGAGCAGGTCCTGCACGGCGATGATGCTGACGATCGAGGTGCCCTTCAACGTCCCGATCAGCATGTTCCCTGCGGGCGGCACGATCGAGCGCATGGCCTGCGGCAGCACGATCCGCCGGAACCGGCGCCAGGGCCTGAGACCGAGCGCCTGGGCCGCCTCCAGCTGTCCGCGCTCGACGGACAGGATGCCGCCGCGCACCACCTCGGCGGCGTACGCGGCCTCGTGGAGCGTGAGGCCGATGACGGCCACGGCGACGGGGCTGAGCAGGTTGACCGTGTCGACGCCGAGGATCTGCGGGTAGAGGGCGCCGATGTTGAACCAGAAGAGCAGCTGGACGAGGATCGGTGTCGACCTGAACAGCCAGATGTAGCCCCAGCTCACCGCCTGGAGGACGGGGTTGTCGGAGAGCCTGAAGACGGCGAGCAGGGTGCCGAGGGCGAAGCCGAGCACCATGACCAGGCCGGTGAGCCACAGGGTGAGACCGAGTCCGCGCAGCACGGAGCCGGTCGTGAGGTACGCGCCCACGACGTCCCACTGGAAGGCGTCGTTGCGGACGACCGAGACCAGGGCCGCACCGAGGAGGAGCAGGACGGCAACAGCCGCCGCCCACCGGCCGGTTCGGCGTACGGGGACGATGCGAGGGGTGTCCTTCCCGGCGCGCTCGTCCGGCGGGAAGGTGAGTGACGGGGTGGGGGTTTCTGTCTGCGCGGACATGCGAAGGCTCCGTGGATGCAGAGATCGAACACGGGGCGTGCCTTCAGCGCGGAACACAACGTGGACCGGGCCCCTCAGCGCCGGTCCGCCTCCGAGAAAAGCGCCACCCGGTGCCGTTGTCAAGCTTGTCCACAGTGTGAGCCGTACGTCTCAGTTCAGTTGACGCGTCACCGGATGCCTGTTCCACTTGGGCCATGTACGCGCAGCAGTGGCTGGTCACCCGCTCCCACATCGACTTCGGTCGCGTGTGGTCCTGTTCCTGTTGAGCTGACCCCCTGCGTCTCCTTTTCTCCCGCTCGCGCCCTTGCCGGCGCTGGAGCGGATCCCCCCGCGTTCCTTCGCGTACACGACGTGGCTCGGCCCTCCCCTCGTACAGCTGATCTCCCGCCCCGACGCTCCGTGCTGCCCTGGCCCCGGAGCGGGGTCGACGAATCCGGAGAAACTCCGTCATGTCCCGAACCAGGCAGACCGCTGCCTTCGCACTGATCACCGTGGCCGCTCTCGCACTCAGCGCCTGCGGGTCGGGCGGCCCCGCCACCTCTCCGGCCGGCGCGGGATCGGCGGCCAAGGGCAGGATCCCGACGGCCGACGTGGTCTCGTCGGTGAAGAAGAACGAGGACGCGGCGAAGCTGCTGCCGGGGAAGGTGCGCGCCGCGGGCACGCTCTCCGTCGCGACCGCCGTGGGAGCCCCTCCCGGCGCCTTCTACCTGGAGGACGGGAAGACGCTCGCGGGGGCCGACATCGACTTCGCGGACGCGGTGGCCAAGGCGCTGGGGCTGAAGCTGAAGCGGGAGGCCGCCTCCTTCGAGGCGATCCTGCCGGCGCTCGGCAGCGGCAAGTACGACGTGGGCACCGGCAACTTCGGAGTGACGGACGAGCGCCGGAGGACGATCGACTTCGTCACGTACATCAACGACGGTCAGGGCTTCGCCGTCCGTGACGACAGCGGTCTGAAGAAGGTCACCGACCTCACGCGGCTCTGCGGCCTGACCGTCGGCACCGGCGCGGGCACGACCTTCGAGGCGACCCTGGAGGAGAACAAGCACCTGTGCGCCGACGCGGGGGAGAAGCCGTACGAGGTCAGGACGTACTCCGATTCCTCCGCGGTCTGGATCTCGCTCCAGCAGGGCCGCAGCGATGTCGTGATGAGCACGATCAACGGGCTGCGCTACGGCGTGACCCAGCTGGACGGGCTGCGTTTCCTCAACGAGTTCAAACGGCTCGACGTCGGCTTCGCCTTCAAGAAGGGCACCCCGCTGGCACCGGCCTTCCAGGCAGCGGTCAACGGGCTCAAGGCCGACGGGACCTACGACCGCATCCTGAAGAAGTGGGGCACCACCGGATCGGCGATCCGGACGTCGCGGATCTCGCCGCCCGAGATCAGGTGACTCCGCCGGGTGCGGACGGGTGACCGCCCGTCAGCAGTCGCACCCGCAGTTGCAGCCCTCGCAGCAGCTGCAGCAGTTTCCGCAGCAGTTGCAGCCCTCGCAGCAGCCCTCACACCATTCGTCACAGTCCGCCTTGTGGCAGAGCCCTTCGCGCTCCTGGCCGCTCCACGGGTCGTTGAAGCTGCCGGCACAGCACAGCTGGCAGGTGCAGGCGAGCCCCGCCCAGACCAGGCAGCCGGCTATGAGGCCGCGCCGGTTGCGGGGCGGCTCGGGCGGGAGCGGCGGGCCGGGAGGACCGGACGGACCCCCCGGGGTCGGTGCGTACGGGTTGCCGGGCGGCGGGCCGTAGGCGCCCGAGGGCTGCCCGCCGGCCTGGTGCGAGCACGCCCCGGGCCCGAAGGCCCGGTCCACGGAGCGCCGCAGCTCGTGCACCAGGAGCACGTGCGCCAGCGTGCCGTGGGTGAATTCCGCGTCCCGCATCGCCAGGCGCACGCCGTGGAGCGCGTCGTCGCAGAGGCGGCGGGCCTCGGTGAGCGGTGTGCCGGTCGCGGTGAGCGGGTTCCAGGCACCCGACGCGGCGTCAGCTTCGCGGTCCTCGACGGCATCCAGCAGATGGGCGAGCCGCCCGAAGAGCCGCCCCGCCTCGGCGAGCGGCTCCGCGTTCTGCGGCTTGCCGGCGAGTACGGCGGTGTGCGCGAAAGCCGCGGCCGTCGCGGTCTCGGTGGGCTCGGTGACGGTCAGCAGCGGGGTGCCGGGACCGGCGAGGGACTCGATGCCGATCTGCCGGTCGACCGCGTCGACCAGGACCGCGGTGTCGAAGCCGAGCTCGGCCCCGGTGCGCGCACCGGCCCTGTCCCAGCCCGCCGCGACCCGGCGTGCGGCGGCCGCCACCGGGCGCCGCTTCAACAGCCCGTCGCGGTCGGCCACATGGTCGCGCACCTTCGCCGACGCCAGCACGAGCGACACGGCGGCGGCGAGCCTGGCCCCCTCCCCGCGGGCGACCGGAGCCGTCCGCATGGAGCGCAGGGGGCAGGGGCCCGCGGTGCGCCGCTGTCCGGCGGAGCGCTCGGACTGAGCCTCCGTCAGGACCGAGACGATCAGGCCGTCATAGTTCGTGACGACCCGGGCGAACTGCCCGTGGTCCGCGCGAAGGGCGAGACAGAGCCCGCAGAGATGAGCCATCCACTCGGTCTTGAGCCCCTCGGACAGCCGATGGGTACAAGGCCTCACGATTCCGAACACGACGATCCCCCGGGAGCCGTTCACCTGACGAGCCGCGCTCATGCGCCTGCGCGGGGTGCATCGTATCGAGCCGTCCGTTCACCCGTACGCCCCCCATCTCACCCGTACGGTCGGGTGCATCATATTTTCCTTCCGCAAGCCCCCCTATGCGGTACGAACCCTGACGAATCGCCACATCTTCTGCACCAGTAGCGTCACGAATCGCCTGCGCGGCGTCTATCCCCTTGGCGCTGTATCCGCATCATGGACGACCATGGGGATAGGAAAGAGATACGGAACCAACGAACCACGGTGAGAGGAGGCGTCCATGGGATCGGTGCGCAAGGCGAGCGCCTGGCTGGGCCTCGTGGAGGACAACGACGAGCGGTACTACGACGACGAGTACTCCGAGGATGCTGAGACCGGCACGCATCAGCCATGGGTGACCGACCCGCGCGTGCGGGTCGCCTCCGAGAAGGCCGAGGACAAGGGCCGCCGGATCGCCACCGTCACCCCGGACAGCTTCCGGGACGCACGCGCCATCGGCGAGCTCTTCCGCGACGGTGTGCCGGTGATCGTCAACCTGACCGCGATGGACCCCGGCGACGCCAAGCGCGTCGTGGACTTCGCCGCGGGACTGATCTTCGGCCTGCACGGTTCGATCGACCGCGTGGCGACCCGGGTCTTCCTGCTGTCCCCCGCCCACACCCAGGTGGTCAACGGCGAAGCCGCCGGCCGGCCCGCCGACGGCTTCTTCAACCAGAGCTGAGCGGGGCGCTCGCCGGAGAGTCCTACCGGAAAGCGTCCAGGCCGGTGAGCGCCTTGCCCAGCACCAGCTGGTGCATCTCCACGGTGCCCTCGTAGGTGAGCACCGACTCCAGGTTCGTCGCGTGCCGCATCACGGGGTATTCGAGCGAGATCCCGTTGGCACCGAGGATCGTGCGCGAGGTACGGCAGATCTCGATCGCCTCCCGCACGTTGTTGAGCTTCCCGAAGCTGATCTGCTCGGGGCGGATCCGGCCGGCGTCCATCCGGCGGCCCAGGTGGTGGGCGAGCAGGATGCCCTTGTGGAGCTCCAGGGCCATGTCCGCGAGCTTGGCCTGGGTGAGCTGGAATCCGCCGATGGGCCTGCCGAACTGCTCACGGGACTTCGCGTAGTCGAGCGCCGCCTCGAAGCTGGCGCGCGCGGCGCCCATGGCTCCCCAGACGATTCCGTAGCGGGCGTGGCTGAGACAGCTGAGCGGGCCGCGCAGCCCGGTGGCTCCGGGCAGGACCGCGTCGGCGGGCAGCCGCACGCCGTCCAGCACCAGCTCGCTGGTGACCGAGGCGCGCAGCGACCACTTGTGCCTGATCTCGGGTGCGGAGAAGCCGGGGCTGTCCGTCGGCACGACGAAGCCGCGGATCCCGGAGCCGCCGCCCGCCTGATCGGTCTGCGCCCATACGACGGCGACCCCGGCGACCGACCCGTTGGTGATCCACATCTTGCGGCCGGTGAGGATCCAGTCCTCGCCGTCCCGCTTCGCGTACGTCCGCATCCCCGCGGGGTCGGACCCGTGGTCCGGTTCGGTGAGGCCGAAGCACCCGATCGTCTCGCCGGCCGCCATGCCGGGCAGCCACCGCTGCTTCTGCTCCTCGGAGCCGAAGCGGTGGATCGCGTACATGGCGAGCGAGCCCTGGACGGAGACCAGGGAGCGGATGCCGGAGTCGGCGGCCTCCAGCTCCAGACAGGCCAGGCCGTACTGGACGGCGCTCGCCCCGGCGCAGCCGTATCCCTGCAGGGACATGCCCAGCGCGCCGAGCGAGCCCAGCTCGCGGGCCAGCTCGCGGATGCCGGGGAGCTCGCCGTTCTCGTACCACTCGGCGATGTGCGGGAGGACCCGGTCGGCGGCCCAGGTGCGCACGGTGTCGCGGATCGCGAGGTCCTCGGGGTCGAGGAGGTCGTCGATGCCGAGCGGGTCACCCGGATCGAACGGCCGGTCCTTCGACGGCGCAGACGGCGCGGACGGCTTCGCGGACTCGGTGGTGGACATGAGTGCCTCCGGCGGCTCGCACGGTACAGAAACGCGCCACGGTACTAAAACTAGCAGTGGTAGTTACGGCGCCGTGCCGACGTTACGGCTCAGCGGGCTGATCGTCCAGAGCCCGTGGCCTCGGCCGGTTCACGCCGGGAGGGAAGGGGGACCCGGCGCGCCGGGGCGTCGGACGCCGCGAGCGGGCGGTGCTCGCCACGCGGCGCCGACCCGGCCGTTCCGGGCCCCGCGGACTGCTCCGGGAGGGCGGCCTCCCGTTCCCGGCAGGCCCCCTTCACCGGCGGACAGTCCATGACGCGCGGGAGACGCAGCGCCGCGAGCGCACCGAGCAGCAGGAGTCCCGCGCTGACCAGCAGGGTGATGTGGAGTCCGTCGACGAAGGCGTGCCGGGCCGTGTTCCGCAGGAGGTCACCCATGGGGCCGCCCAGCCGGCCGGCCACCTGGTAGGCCTCACCCAGCGAGTGCGAGGCCGCCGATCCCGCGGCGGCCGGGACGCCCTCCTCGTGGAGCCGGGAGAGCCCGGGCGCGTAGGCGGCGTTCATGACGCTGCCGAGCAGGGCGATGCCCATGCCGGCACCCAGCTGGTAGGAGGTCTCGCCGATCGCGGCCGCGCCGCCCGCCCGCTCGGCGGGGACCTCGCTCAGCATCGACTCGTACGCCCCGAACAGCGTGGACTGCAGCCCGAAGCCCAGCAGCACGAAACCGGCGGTCAGCAGCACGGGCCGGTCGTGCTGGCCCATCAGGGTCAGCAGGAGCACCGAGGCCGCGGTGAGCACGAAGCCCCAGCCGACCATCCGGCGGGGACCGACGCGGCTCAGGGTGTACGAACCCGTGGCGCCGGCCGCCATCGCGGCGAAGGTCAGCGGCAGCAGCCGCAGACCGGTCTCCAGCGGGCTCAGGTCCAGCACCAGCTGGAGGTACTGGACCGCGATCAGCTCCAGACCGACCAGGGCCAGCATGGCGAGCACGATGCAGCCGACCGCGGTGGTGAAGGCGGGCCGGGAGAACATCGCGATGTCGATCAGCGGATGCGTACGCCGCTTCTGCCTGCGTACGAAGAGGACGACCAGTGCGGCACCGGCGAACAGCGGGACCAGGGTGGCGGGGTTCAGCAGCCCTTCGCCGCCGCCGATCCGCTTGATCCCGAGGACCACTCCGAGCACCCCCGCCGCCGCCGTCAGCGCGCCCAGCACGTCCCACGGGCCGTCGTCCACGCCGCGGGACTCGGGCAGCAGCCAGCGGCCGACCGGGAGGATCACCATCATGAGCGGGATGTTGATCAGGAAGACGGAGCCCCACCAGTAGTGCTCGACGAGGAAGCCGCCGATGACCGGCCCGGTCGCCGCTCCGACGGCGGCGACCGCGGTCCACACACCGATGGCCAGGGCGCGCTCGCGGCGGTCGGGAAAGACCTGGCGGAGTATCGAGAGCGTGGCCGGCATGATCATCGCGCCGCCCACGCCGAGCAGGGCGCGCGCGGCGATCAGCACACCGGGCGAGCCGGCCGTCGCGGCGAGCGCGGAGGCGACGCCGAAGAGCGCGTAACCGAAGAGGAGGACACGCCGTCTGCCGATCCGGTCGCCGAGCGTGCCGAAGAGGATCAGCAGCGAGGCGCAGACCAGCGGGTAGGCGTCCACGATCCACAGCAGGCCGACGGCGCTGGGCCGCAGGTCCTCGGTGACGGCGGGGACGGCGACGTGGAGCACGGTCGCGTCGAGCGCGACGAGCAGGAGACTGAGGCAGAGGACGACCAGGACGACCCAGCGGTTGGCACCGTCGGCTGCCGCGCGCAGCCTGCTCACGGCCGTGGACGTCCCAGTCATGTACGTACCTCCCACAATGAGTCCCTCGCGCTCGGCAGACCTGCTGGGGCCGGCTCACGGCGTCCCCCCGGGCCCGGCATCGACGGGCGAGTGAGCCGTCAGCGTACGCGAGTTCCAGGTGGTGACGCGTGGTGCAGCTCATACGTTCACCGGCCACCGGGTGTGGCGTACGCCACTCCGCCTCTCACGTCGGGGGAGCGCCCGGCCCGCCACGCCGGTCCCCCGGCGGCGCGTCGGCGCGTCGGCCGACGGCCCCCTCCGAATGACACGGCGACTCCCCGGCGTGGTCACGCTGCGCCATTCCATCGACACCCAAACATTTCTACGAATAGCGCGCGGAACTAATAGGCGGCGGGTCGAAACCCATTCCCCGGGGCACCCGGAATAGATACCTGTCTGAGACAAAGTCCACATCACATCGTCATCACAAAGACGCGGGATCGGCCGGATCCCACACTCACTCGCTGTAACGTCCATTGTGTGCGTACCGACATCTTTGCCCGTCTGGACCGGGAGCCGGAACCGCCGAAGATAGAGACCCCGCGGATGAGCCGTCACCGCATCGCTCTCTTCGGCGGGACTTTGGCGTTCTATCTCGCCATCGTCGTCGCCGTGCTGGTCTCGTCCTGGCTGGTGGCCCTCGACTGGAAGGTCATGCTGTTCCGGCCCTACCAGCAGTGGCCGGAGCTCCACGCCTTCCTCGACTACTACGTCGTGCTCGGCCAGCGTGGCCCCACGGCCGTGATGGTCGCCGCCTGGCTCGGCTGGCGCTCCTGGCGCCAGCACACGCTGCGCCCGCTGCTCACGCTGGGCGCGTCCCTGCTGCTGCTCAATCTGTCGGTGGGCGCGGTCAAGCTCGGCCTGGGGCGGCTCGGCCCGCACTACGCCACCCAGATCGGCTCGGCGGAGCTCTTCGCCGGCGGCGATATATTTCCTTCGGGCCATACCGCGAACGCCGTCGTGACCTGGGGAATCCTTGCCTACCTGGCCACCACGCCGCGGGCCAGGCGCTACCTCTCGGCCCTGTCGGCCTTCGTCTCGCTGGGCGTGGGGCTCACCACGGTCTACATCGGCACCCACTGGCTCAGCGATGTCCTGCTGGGCTGGGCCGCCGGCCTGCTGATCCTGCTCGCCCTGCCGTGGTTCGAGCCGCTGATCACGCGTGCCGAGGTCCTGATCCTCTCGGTGCGCGAGCAGTGGCGGAACCGCCGCAGGCGCCTCCGGAAGCCCGTGCCGCCGTCTCCCGTGGCACCGGAGCCGGTTCTGCTGCCGCAGGCGCTGGGCGGCGGGGCGGCCGCCGAAGGGGCGCAGGGGGCCGCGAGCAGGGCGGCGGCGCCGGGGGCACCGGGCACCGCCGGCGCGGGTCACCCGGGAGCCGCCGCCAGGGCCCGGGCGCATCCGGCACACCCCGTGCGCCCGGAACGGACGCCGCAGGCCTCGGCCGGCTCGCGCCGCCCGCCCCACGCGGACCGCTCGCCGAGGAGCAGCGCGGGCCCGTCCCGCCCGGTCGCCGGCGGGCCGGTCGCCCCCTGACCGCACCGCCCTCCTGACCTGCGGGGACGTACGCGTCACCGCCCTCACGCACGGCGAAGGCCCCGACTCCGGTCGGGGCCTTCGCTCGTCGGGTCCGGGTTCAGCCGACCCAGCAGCGGGTCACGGTCGAGGCGTCCACCTCGAAGTTGATGCGTCCGCCGCGGAACTCCATGGTGATGACGGTGCCCGGCGCGAGAGCCCGGACCGTGCTCCAGCCACGCGCTCTGGCCTGCCGTTCGGCGGCCTCCGCGTCGAGGCCCACGTACGTCTCGGGGGTGTCGTCCGGCTGGGCGGGAGGGGTCGGTACAGATGCCATACCTCTCACCGTAGGCCGCCCCGCGCCGTGGCGGAAGCGGTGGCGGCCACGGGTCCCGATGCATCTCCGTGTGCCCCGGCGGTCACGCTTGTGTCACAGGATCCCCACGCGCGTTTACCCGGGGCGACTTCACCCGAACGGCAGTCCGGCCCCACCCGGGATGAATTACGAGGCATCCGGTAAATGCACCCGCGAGAGCCGCCGGGCGGGAATTGAAGGGGGAGGGAGTACCGCACGTGATCTTCTTTTCGGAGACCCCGGAAAGAAGAATATACGGGCACGCCACCTCGAATTCACTCCCCCTTATGCATTCCTTACCTTTCCCGCCCGGCCTCCCGGGTGCCCCGGCTCAGGCCCCCCTGCGGATCACCCCCGCGGCCTTGTAACGCAGCGCGTACGCCCCGTCCAGAACGCCGCCCCTGGACCGGTGGTAGGCGCTGCGCAGGACACCCTGGGACCGTGTCACGCCGCCCCGTGCGGCCAGCTCGGCGAAGAGTCTCTCGTGCCGCTCGGCGATCGGCGCGGGGTCGAACCGCGCGGCCGAGGCCCGTGCGGCACGGCCCATGCGGTGCCGCAGGGCGTCGTCGTCGATCAGGCCGAGCAGGGCCTTGGCGAACGCGTGGGTGTCCCCCGGCGGAACGAGCCGCCCGTCCGTGCCGTCGTCGATGATCTCGGCCGGCCCGTGGGGGCAGTCCGTCGCCACGACGGGCACTCCGCACCGCATCGCCTCCACGATCGTCATGCCGAACGACTCCCGCTCGGAGGTGACGGCGGCGATGGAGCTCTTGGGCCACTCCTTCTCCATGGGGTCGGCCGAGCCCATGAGGAAGACCCGCTCCCGGAGTCCGAGCTCGTCGACGAGACCGCGCAGGGGCTTCTGCTCGTTGCCGGACGCGTCCCCGGCGCCGTAGATCCGCAGCCGCCACTCCGGGCGCACCGCCGCGACCTCGGCGAAGGCCCGGATCAGTACGTCGTAGCGCTTGACCCGGTGCAGCCGGCCCGCCGCCACGATCGACTTGGCGTCGCAGTCCGCGGGCGGGCCGGCGGGCTCGGGCACGCTGTTCGGGATGGCCTCGATCCGCACACCCGGCAGCCGCAGACCGGTGCGGTAGTCCCGGGCGTCGGCCTCGGTGACGGTGGTGACCGCGTCGAGCTGCTGGTACCGGTGGCTTATCTCCCGGCGGAGGCGGTAGCCGTGGCTCTCGAGGGTGAGGTGCTCCTGGCCGACCCGCACCGGGCCGCGCCGTGCCTGCCGGCTGATGTGGACGTTGAGTCCGGGGCGCGTGCCGACGACGACATCGGCCTCCAGGGCTCCCAGATGAGCCGCGATGCGGCTGTCGGTGAGTCGGCTGTACTGCCGGTGCCTGGTGTCGCCGCGCGGGAAGACCGACGCGGGCCTGGCGTGCTCCTCGGACTCCCCGTCGTACCCCGGACTCGACTTGCGCAGGTCGACGAGGTGACTCATCCGCACACCCTCGGGTGCGCCGAGCTTCGGGTCGTCGCGGTGCCGGAAGACGGAGACGATCTCGACGTCGTGCTGTTCCGCCAGGGTCCTGGCGAGCGTGAAGGTGGTACGGATCGTTCCCCCGATGCCGTACGCGTTGTGGAGCAGAAATGAAATGTGCATTACGTAGTCGTTTCCCCTGTTCGACTGGTCTGCATCGGACCCTACGTGGCGTCAGGTCACGCCACAGCATTCGCACAGGAGTCGCACAGAGCCGTGACGTTTCGAACGAAGGCGCGTGCATCAGGGGCCTTTACACGGAAGGTTGGGCTCCGGTTCGTCCGCGCGGTCTTCCGGTTCATCGGCCTGCCGGCGTCGGCACTTGACCGGTCTCTTAATCTCCCGATTCGCGCGTGACCCCGGCCCCGGGTCTTCCGTTGTCTTCCATGAGCCGGGAACCGCCCGGCCCACGCACCGAGTTCGAGGAGCCACCCGTGCCGCGCATGCTCGACGTCAGCGAGGACGTACGCGCCGAGATCGGCGATGCCGAAGCCGACCGGCTGCTCGTCGGCGACAGTGCCCCAGGCAGTTACGACTGCACCTCATGCCGCACCCCCGGCGACTCCGACCAGGAGCGCACCAGCACGGTGCTGTTCGTGGGCGACGAGACCGCCGTGCTCGCCTTCGCCCACGCGACCTGCATCCCCTCGCAGGTCGTCCAGGTCGCGGAGGACCAGCTCCAGGGCGCCGTGCGGTCCATCACCGGCAGTGAGCCACAGAATCCGGAGGGCCTCATGCCCGAACAGGCCGTCCTCGGCATCACCAGCGGTCTCGTCCTGATCGAGGACGACCTCCGCCCGGCCCTGGTCGTCGAACCGACCGGGCCGATCGCCCGGCCCGGCACGGACGGCAGCGGCGGCGACCAGTTCCTCCAGCTCCTGCTGGAGCAGGGCTTCCAGCCCACGCCCCACCTCAACCGGCTGCCCGGTGTCCTCGCCGGCTGGTCCGTCCTCCTCGCCATGGGCCAGCTGCACGCGGTGCTGCAGCCCGGCGCCGGCGGCGGCAGCCCGGTCGCCTGGTGGCAGGCTCACCAGCCGCTCCAGGTCACCGAGGGCTGGCGGACGGCCGCCAACAAGGCGCAGAGCGTCCTGGTGTTCGCCGCTCCAGCCGGTTCCATCGGCCAGCAGCCGCGCGAGGACCTGCTCCGTGACGCGCTGGACAAGGCCGCGGTCAACGGCCTCCTGGTCGCCGCGACGATGCCGCTCGCCGGGACCTGACCGTGCCGCCCTCCTCTGCCCGCCGAACAGCGTTTTCTCCGTCAGGCCCGCATCCGACGGGCGGTGAGGTCGTTGGCACCTACGTGCACTCATACGACCCTCCTCGCCAGCAGCAGACCCCGATTCCGGCCATGCGCCCGTCGCAGGACCCCTCGGGCGGTAAGTCCCCCACCCCGATCTACGACGCCCTGTACTCCGAGTACAGGCGATCGTTCCGGGCGCTTCCCGGGGACCGCACCGGTGAGGAGAATCTCGGCTTCAGAACGTTCGGCATCGGGACGTTCGGCAGCCGTGCACCGCTGAGCGGCCGTACGGCGGCGAACGCCCAGGGAAGCCACAGCGCGGGCGGCGGTGGCAACCCCGGTTCCTGGCAGCGGGTGGGACGGCATGCCGGGCGTGCCCGGCCCGCGGCGCTGCCGCCGGGGTCGACGGACGCCTGAGGAGCATGGCGAAGCCCCCTGGGGCCCGTACGGGGTCCAGGGGGCTTCGCCATGCTCCTCAGCTCACTTCTTGCGGCCGCGCTTCTCACGCACCCGCACCGAGATGTGCAACGGCGTGCCCTCGAAGCCGAACTCCTCGCGCAGCCGGCGCTCGACGAAGCGGCGGTAGCCGTGCTCCAGGAAGCCGGACGAGAAGAGGACGAACCGCGGCGGCTTCGTGCCCGCCTGGGTGCCGAAGAGGATGCGGGGCTGCTTGCCGCCGCGCACCGGGTGCGGGTGGGAGGCGACGATCTCACCGAGGAAGGCGTTGAGCCTGCCGGTGGGAATCCGGGTCTCCCAGCCCTCGATCGCGGTCTCGATCGCCGGGACGAGCTTCTCCATGTGCCGGCCGGTGACGGCCGAGACGTTGACGCGCGGGGCCCAGGCGACCTGCGCGAGCTCCGTCTCGATCTCGCGCTCCAGGTAGTAGCGACGCTCCTCGTCGAGGGTGTCCCACTTGTTGAAGGCGATCACGATCGCACGGCCCGCTTCCACGGCCATGGTGACGATCCGCTGGTCCTGGACGCTGATGGACTCGCTCGAGTCGATCAGGATGACGGCGACCTCGGCCTTCTCCACGGCGGCCGCGGTACGCAGCGAGGCGTAGTAGTCCGCGCCCTCCTGGAGGTGGACCTTGCGGCGGATGCCGGCCGTGTCGATGAACTTCCAGGTGATGCCGCCGAGCTCGATCAGCTCGTCGACCGGGTCGCGGGTGGTGCCGGCGAGCTCGTTGACGACGACGCGGTCCTCGTTGGCGACCTTGTTCAGCAGCGAGGACTTGCCGACGTTCGGGCGGCCGATGAGCGCGATGCGGCGGGGGCCGCCGAGCGCGGTGCCGAAGGTCTGGGCCGGGGCCTCGGGCAGCGCCTCCAGGACGGCGTCCAGCATGTCTCCGGTGCCGCGGCCGTGCAGGGACGAGACCGGGTGCGGCTCGCCGAGGCCGAGCGACCAGAGCGCGGTGGCGTCGGCCTCGCCGCTCTGTCCGTCGACCTTGTTGGCGCAGAGCACGACGGGCTTCTTGGCCTTGCGCAGCAGCCTGACGACGGCCTCGTCGGTGTCGGTCGCGCCGACCGTCGCGTCGACGACGAAGACGACCGCGTCGGCCGTCGAGATCGCGTACTCGGCCTGGGCGGCGACGGAGGCGTCGAGACCGAGGACGTCCTGCTCCCAGCCACCCGTGTCGACGACCTTGAAGCGCCGCCCGGCCCACTCGGCCTCGTAGCTGACGCGGTCACGGGTCACGCCGGGCTTGTCCTGGACGACGGCCTCGCGACGGCCGATGATCCGGTTCACCAGGGTCGACTTGCCGACATTCGGGCGGCCGACGACGGCGAGCACGGGAAGCGGTCCGTGACCGGCCGCACCGATCGCCCCCTCGACCTCCTCGGGGTCGAACCCCTCCTGCGCGGCGAGCTCCATGAACTCCGCGTACTCGGCATCGCCAAGTGCTCCGTGCTCGTGGTCCGAGCCGCCGGAGTGAATCTGGTCGTTCATGAAGTCCGTTCCTCTTTGCATCATCATCGATGGGCCGCGATCGCGCGGCCCACTACTCACGTCTTGACCGAGCGCCCGGTGAGGCGCCTGGCGTTCTCCAGGTGCGCGGTCAGCTCTCCCTGGATCCGGAGAGTCGCCTCGTCCAGCGCCTTCCTCGTACGCCGGCCGCTGCCGTCACCTGCCTGGAAGGCGTCGCCGAAGACGACGTCGACCCTGCTGCGCAACGGAGGCAGCGCTGATATCAACCGTCCGCGGCGCTCCGTGCTTCCCAGGACCGCGACGGGGACGATCGGCGCCCCGCCGCGCACCGCGAAGTACGCGAGCCCCGCACGCAGGGAGGCGAAGTCGCCCTCGCCCCTGGTGCCCTCGGGGAAGATCCCGAGGACCCCGCCGTCGTCCAGCACGCCGAGTGCCCGCGTGATGGCGTTGCGGTCGACGGTCGTACGGTCCACCTTCAGCTGCCCGATTCCGCGGAGGAACGGGTCGAGGGGGCCGACGAACGCCTCCTTCTTGATCAGGAAGTGGACGGGCCGGGGCGCGGTGCCCATCAGCATCGGTCCGTCGAGATTGTGCGCGTGGTTCACCGCGAGTATGACGGGTCCCGTGGCGGGGACGCGCCACGCTCCGAGCACACGGGGCCTGAACAGCCCGTACATGAGCCCGATGCCGATCCCGCGCCCGACGGCCGCTCCGCGCAGCGTCGGCGCGGTGGTGGCTTCGGTCACTTCGCGGCCTGCTTCTCCCCGACGAGGGTGACGACGCACTCGATGACCTGCCCGAGGGTCAGGTCGGTGGTGTCCACCTCGACGGCGTCACCGGCCTTGGCCAGCGGCGAGGTCTTGCGCCCGGAGTCGGCGGCGTCCCGCTTGATGAGCGCCTCCCGGGTGGCGGCCAGGTCGGAGCCCTTGACCTCACCGCTGCGGCGCGCGGCGCGGGCCTCCGGGGAGGCGGTCAGGAAGATCTTGATGTCGGCGTCGGGCAGCACGGTGGTGCCGATGTCACGGCCCTCGACGACGATGCCGCGCTCGGCCTCCTTGGCGATCGAGCGCTGCAGCTCGGTGATCAGGGCGCGCACCTCGGGCACGGCGCTGACGGCGCTGACCTTGGAGGTGACCTCCTGGGTGCGGATGGGGCCCGAGGCGTCCTCGCCGTCCACGGTGATCGTCGGGGCGGACGGGTCCGTGCCGGAGACGATGACCGGCTTGGCGGCGGCCGTGGCGATCTCGGCCGGGTTCTGCACGTCGATGCCGTTGTTCAGCATCCACCACGTGATCGCCCGGTACTGCGCGCCGGTGTCCAGGTAGCTCAGGCCGAGCTGGGCGGCGACGGCCTTGGAGGTGCTCGACTTGCCGGTGCCGGAGGGGCCGTCGATGGCGACGATCACTGCGGCCGGGGCGGTCCGGGCGGCGGCGCTTACGGTTTCCACGGTGGTGGACACCTTCCTGGTACACGGGGACGGGCGGAGCGGGGCAGGGCAGACCGGGGCGCCCTCCCCACAAGGTTACCGAGTGCGCGAAGCGCCTTTGTACCCCTGTCTCCGGGGCCCTCCCCCGGGCCCGCCCGGCCTTCCGTGACGAAAGGCCCTTACGGGCGGATCGACCAGCCCCGTTCGCTGAGGGCCGCGCTCAGCGCGGGTGCGGCGCTCGGCTCGACCATGAGCTGGACCAGTCCGGCCTGCTGGCCGGTGGCGTGCTCGATGCGGACGTCCTCGATGTTGACGCCGGCCCGCCCGGCGTCGGCGAAGATCGACGCCAGCTCGCCCGGCCGGTCGCTGATGAGCACGGCGACGATCTCGTACGAGGCCGGGGCGGCCCCGTGCTTGCCGGGGACCCTGACCCGGCCCGCGTTGCCGCGCCGCAGGACGTCCTCGATGCCTTCGGTACCGGTGCGGCGCTTGTCCTCGTCGGCGGACTGGAGGCCGCGCAGCGCTCGTACGGTCTCCTCCAGGTCGGTGGCGACGCCCGCCAGCACGTCGGCGACCGGGCCGGGGTTGGCGGACAGGATCTCCACCCACATCCGGGGGTCGGAGGCCGCGATGCGGGTGACGTCCCTGATTCCCTGGCCGCACAGGCGTACGGCGGTCTCGTCGGCCTCCTCCAGCCGGGCGGCGACCATCGACGAGATCAGCTGCGGGGTGTGGGACACCAGGGCGACGGCGCGGTCGTGGGCGTCGGCGTCCATGACGACCGGGACGGCCCGGCAGAGCGCGACCAGTTCCAGGGCGAGGTTGAGGACCTCGGTGTCCGTCTCCCGGGTCGGTGTGAGGACCCAGGGGCGCCCCTCGAAGAGGTCGGCGGTCGCCGCGAGAGGCCCGGAGCGCTCCTTGCCGGCCATGGGGTGCGTACCGATGTACGGCGTGAGGTCGACGCCGAGCGCCTCCAGCTCACGGCGCGGGCCGCCCTTGACGCTGGCGACGTCGAGGTAGGCGCGCGCGATCCCGTCCCGTACGGCCGTGGCCAGCACGGACGCGGTGTGGGCGGGCGGTACGGCGATGATCGCCAGGTCGACGGGGCCCTCGGGCGCCTCGTCCGTGCCGGCGCCGAGCGCGGCGGCGGTCCGTGCCGAGGACGGGTCGCGGTCGACGAGGTGCACCTGGACGCCGCGCCCCGCGAGGGCGAGGGCGGCGGAGGTGCCGACCAGTCCGGTTCCGATGACGAGGGCGGTTCTCACTGGGCGATGTCCTTGCGGAGGGCGCCGGTGGCGCCGAGGTAGACGTGGCTGATCTCGGACTTGGAGAGATACGTCTCCACATGGGCCATGATGCGCACCACGCGGGGCATGGCGCCGGTGATGTCGAGCTCCTGGGCGCAGATCAGCGGTACGTCGACGATACCGAGGCCTCGGGCCGCGGCGGCCGGGAAATCGCTGTGCAGATCGGGGGTGGCGGTGAACCAGACGCTGATCAGGTCGTCGGCGACGAGCTGATTGCGTTCCAGGACCGCGGTGAGGAGTTCACTCACCCGCTCGTCCATGTGACCGGCTTCGTCCCGGTCCAGCTGGACGGCTCCACGGACTGCTCGTACCGCCACGTCGTCGTACCCCTCGTCGCCTCGTGCTGCGTGCCCTTTCAGCCTAGAGGTGCGGCGGCGCCGCCGGTCACGGTGCTCTGTCCGTGAGACGCGGAGGTGTGGCCGGCGCTCCCGGGGCACCCGGTCGGGCGCACGTACGGGTCGTGGGGCCCGGGCGCCGGGCGGGGCCATGATGCCGTCATCGGACAGACACCGGTCGACCCCGCGGAGAGCCCTGAGCGCACGGCGAAGGACGGTCCTGACGGCGGGAGCAGCCGCACCGGCGACGGGCTGCGGTTCGTCCGGCGGTGACGGGGGCGAGGAGAGCTCCCCGCCGGCCTCCGGTGACGCCGAGCCGGCCAGGACCTCGGACGTCCCGGCCGGCGGCGGCACGATCTTCGCGGACCGCGAGATCGTGGTGACGCGGCCGGAGGCCGGCCGGTCAAGGCCTTCTCCGCGGTCTGCACGCACGCGGGCTGCATCGTCTCCTCGGTCGCCGGCGGAACCATCGCCGCCGTACCGGCCGAGGCGTGCGCCGGGGCCCGGAGAGGGCGCGGGCGGGGCCTGAGCGCACCGCGGCCCCGTCGGCCGCCGCGTCCCGCGCCGACGCCGCACGTAGGATCGGCCGCCAGGCCCGCGCGGCCCTCGTCCGTCCGCAGGGGCAAGGGCCCGTCCTCTTGGAGAAGTCACGGTGCACCCCCTCAGCACTCCCTCAGGAACGTCGCCTGACGCGGCGTCCGATCCCGCCGACGGCGCGCGGCTCGTCCGGGAGCACACCGTCTACTCCTGCGTGATGGGCTCCCGCGCCTTCGGGCTGGCCACCGACGGCAGCGACACGGACCGTCGCGGGGTCTTCCTCGCCCCCACCCCGCTGTTCTGGGGCTTCACGAAGCCCCCCAGCCACGTCGAGGGCCCGGCCGACGAGCAGTTCTCCTGGGAGCTGGAGCGCTTCTGCGAGCTGGCGCTGCGGGCGAACCCCAATGTGCTGGAGTGCCTGCACTCCCCGCTCGTGGAGCGGGTCGACGCCACGGGCCGCGAACTCCTCGGCCTGCGCGGGGCCTTCCTGTCCCGGCAGGCCCACGGAACGTTCGTACGCTACGCGCTGGGCCAGCGGCGGAAGCTGGAGGCCGATGTGCGTGCGCACGGCGCTCCGCGCTGGAAGCACGCCATGCATCTGCTGCGGCTGCTGGCCTCCTGCCGGGACCTGCTGCGGACGGGCGAGCTGCGGATCGAGGTCGGGGAGGCCCGCGAGGATCTGCTGGCGGTGAAGCGGGGCGAGGTCCCGTGGGCCGAGGTGGAGCGCCGCATGACGCGCCTGGCCGGGGAGAACGACGAGGCGGCCGCCCGCTCCCCGCTGCCGCCGGAGCCCGACCGGGAGCGCGTGGAGGCATTCCTGATCCGGGCCCGGCGGGCGTCGGCGGAGTCGTAGCTCAGGCGGAGTCCGCCGGGCGGCGGGCGATCCAGAGGCTGCGTGTCGAGCGGACGACGAGGTCGTCCCGGTGGCGCACGTCCGCCGGGCCTCCGTCGACCAGGGTGCCGAGCGCGGCGAGGTCCGCGGGGTCGGCCCGGCCGTCGAGGGCGCCGCGGATGCGGTCGAGCACGACGTGGGCGTACCGGCCGACGCCGGTGGGCAGCGGGGCGCGCAGCTCCAGCCGCTCCGTGCGCTCGTCCTCGACGAGGAGGCCGGCCCCGGCCAGCATGGCTCCCCAGTCGGCGCCCATGTGCGGCATCTGCTCGGCGTGGAGGCCCTCCAGAGCCTCGCGGCACCGCGCCTCCAGGCCGGGGCGGCCGGCCACGGCGTCGTCCGGGAGGAAGCGCGGCATCCCGTCCAGCTCGGCGACGGCCACCAGTCCGCCGGGGCGCAGCGCGGCGCGGACCCCGTCGAGCGCGGAGGCCGGGTCGTCCACGTGGTGCAGGGAGGCCGAGGCCCAGACGAGGTCGGCGTCCGTGATGCCGGCGAGCCCGGCACCCGCGTCCGTCTCCAGGGTGCGCACCCGGTCGCCCAGGCCCTTCGCCCGGGCCGCCTCGACGAGCCGGGCGAGCATGGCGGGCGAGCTGTCGACGGCGGTCACACGGGCGTGGGGGAAGCGTTCCAGCAGGGCGAACGTGCCGGTCCCGGTGCCCGACCCCAGGTCGACGACGTGCGTGACGCCGTCCCCGGCGAGCTCGGCGACCCGGCTGGTCACGGCGGTGAGGTACGGGGCGAAGATCTCGGCGTCGAGATCGAGCACGACGGCGAGAGCGTCGTCCTGGCCGGTGTCCGCCTGTCCGTGGTCGTGCTCGTGGTGGTGGCCGGGGCCGTGGTGGTGCGTGTGGGAAGCGGAGGATGTCATGCGACCGAGCCTACGAAGACTTGCGCACAACGCATACTCTCTTGCTCATGACGCAAGAAGGAAGTGGTCTGGACGGCCTCGTACGCAAACGGATCCGCGCCCTGCGTGCCGCGCACAGCTGGTCGCTCGACGACCTCGCCGCCCGGTGCCACCTCAGCCCTTCCACGCTCAGCCGGATCGAGACCGGCCACCGGAGGATCGCGCTCGACCAGCTCACCGTGATCGCCCGGGCGCTGGGCACCTCGCTCGACCAGCTCGTCGAGACGGACGCCGACGACGTGGTCACGAACCCCACCCTCGATCTGGCGCGAGGCCTGACCCAGTGGGCGCTGCGTGGCCAGCCCGGTGTCACCGTGGCCCGGATACGGCTGACCGGACCTCCGGCCGAAGGCCCCTCGGCGCTCAAGGCGCACCCCGGCCGGGAGTGGTTCACGGTGCTGTCCGGCACGGCCCTGCTGCTGCTGGGGGAACGGCGGCTACGGGTGGAGCAGGGGCAGGCGGCGGAGTTCACCACGATGCTCCCGCACGCGCTGGGCTCCGTCGGCGGCCCGGCCGAGGTCCTCGGCATCTTCGACCGGGACGGCCGCCGCTCCCATCTGCGCGAACGCGGGTGAGAGGGCGGCCGCCGGGCCGTCAGGGGGCCTCGAGGAGCGGCTTCAGCTCGCCGGTCCTCTCGTACAGCCGCGACTGCGTACCGGCGAAGCCCTGGTAGTGGTGGGCGTGGTGGCGGGTCACCACCGCCGGTACCAGCTCCACAAGTTCGGCGTGGAGCTCCGTGGTGTGCACCACCAGCGGGGACAGCAGCTGTTCGAGCACATGGCCGTTGAATTTCAACATGCGCCTGACGAACTGACGTCCGCGGGCAGGACGTGGATCCCCCGCAGGTCCACGTCGGAGTCCCGCGAGGGGAAGCCGTACAGATGGGCGCCCGAGACCGTGGCGAACAGGAGCGGGCTGGGCTCCTGTCCGAGTACCGGGGTCAGGTCGGTGACCGGCAGCCCGGCCCGTCTCAGGAGCGTCGTGTCGCTGTGCATCGGTCAAGCGTCCCAGAGCGCGGCCAGCGAGAGCAGGTCGCTGCGGTACTCGATGCGTTCCGACCACTCCTTGGGCCAGGCCCCCGCCCCGAGGTGCGCTCCGGCGAACGCGCCCGTGAGGCAGGCGATGGAGTCCGAGTCGCCCCGGGTGCATGCGGCGCGGCGCAGGGCGGTCAACGGGTTTTCGGGGAAGAGCAGGAAGCAGTGCAGGGCGGTGGCGAGGGCCTCCTCGGCGATCCAGCCGTCGCCGGTCCGCTCGCACGGGTCGGTCTCCGGCGACGGCCGGCGCAGGGCGTCCTGGACGTGTCCCAGCACGGTCAGGCACTCGTCCCAGCCCCGGCTGATGAACGCCTCGGGCGAGGCGTCGTGGGCGTACCGCCACAGGTCACCGAGCCACCGGTTCAGATACCGGCCCCGGTTCTCGTACGCGTAGGAACGCAGCTGGCCCACCAGGCCGAGCGGTTCGGCCCCCTGGGCGAGGAGGTACACCGCGCGGGCCGTCAGGTCGGAGGCCGCGAGGGCGGTGGGGTGGCCGTGCGTGAGGGCCGCCTGGAGCTGGGCCGCCCCGGCACGCTGTTCGTCGCTGAGGCCGGGCACGAGGCCGACGGGCGCGACGCGCATGTTGGCGCCGCAGCCCTTGGAGCCGGTCCGGCTGGCCTCCTGCCAGACCCGGTCGCCCTCCAGCAGCGCGCACGCCTCCAGGCAGGTGCGGCCGGGAGCGCGGTTGTTGTCCGGTGAGCGGTTCCAGCGCACGAACTCCTGCCGGACCGGGCCCACCATCCGCTCCGGGGTGAGCAGCCCCTGGTCCATGGCGGTCCGGATGCCGCGTCCCAGGGCGAGGGTCATCTGGGTGTCGTCGGTGACGAACGCGGGCTCCGGGAGCCGCATCTCACGCCAGGGCCCGCACTTCGCGAGGATCGCGGGAACGTCGTTGAACTCGGTGGGGAAGCCCAAGGCGTCGCCGAGCGCGAGCCCGGTCAGCGTGCCTGTGGCCGCCTGCTTGGTGAGAATCCGTGTCGGGATCATGATGTCCGTCCTTCAGGGCGTCCTTCCGGGCGCAGCAGTGGAGGGTGCAGGGCGGTGGCGGCACCCGCCCGGTAGAGAGCGGCCGGCTTTCCCCGTCCGCCGGTGCGGCGCGGCGGTCCGTCCACGGCCTGGACGAAGCCGGGCGTGGTGAGGACCTTGCGCCGGAAGTTGGGCCGGTCGAGCTCGACGCCCCAGACGGTCTCGTAGACCCCCTGGAGCTCCCCGAGGGTGAACTCGGCGGGGCAGAACGCGGTGGCCAGGCAGGAGTATTCGAGCCTGGCGCCGATCCGGTCGTGCGCGTCGGCCAGGATGCGGTCGTGGTCGAAGGCGAGCGGCCCGGTGGTTCCCGCGTCCCACCACCGGGCGTGGGCGGCGTCCCCGCCGCCCCGCGGTTCGGGGAGGTCGGGCACGAGTGCGGCGTACGCGACGGAGACGACCCGCATCCTGGGGTCGCGGTCCGGATCGCTGTAGGTGCGCAGTTGTTCGAGGTGGAAGGAGCACACGGACTTCTTCGTGAGGCCGGTCTCCTCGGCGAGCTCGCGGCGGGCGGCCTCCTCGGCGGACTCCCGGGGCAGGACGAAGCCGCCGGGCAGCGCCCACCGCCCCTTGTAGGGGGCCTCGCCGCGCTCGACGAGCAGTACATGGAGCCGTGCCTCGCGGACCGTGAAGACGGCGAGGTCGACGGTGACGGCGAACGGGAAGAAGGCGTGGGGGTCGTACCCCTCGGGTGCGGCGCTCATCGCCGCTCCGGCAGGGGTGCGGTGAAGTGCCAGCCGGTGGCGAGGAGCTCGTCCACGGCGGCGACCGCCGCTTCGAGGCGTTCGCCGCGGTCCCCGGTGATCTCGATGAACGGCCTTCCGGTACGGGTGAGTTCGGCACGGAATCGGTCCGTCATCCAGGGCCGCAGCTCCTCGCCGTCGCGCAGTCCGTCGTCCTCGAACGCGACACCCTCGTGGTCGGTGAGCAGCCAGAGGTGGTGGGTGACCCGGTCGGCGGTCTTCTCGACGAGCGGGTTGCGTCCGCCGACGTAGCGCTCGTGCCAGACGGTGGTGGCGAAGGAGTCGGTGTCGCAGATGAGCACCGGTGACCCCGCACGCGCGGCGGCGTCCTCCCTGGCGTTCTGCGTCTCGGCGATGAGGGGGAAGTCGTCCGTGGTGAAGGAGACGTCCTCCCACCGGGCGTCCGGCCACCGCTCGCGCAGGGCGGCGAGCCTGGCCTCGCTGAACTCCCGCCCGTACTCGGCGACGTACCGCGTCCCCGCCCACGCACCGCCGCGCCGGCGGTAGTGGTCCGCGAGCGCCAGGGCCAGGGTGGTGGTGCCGGTGGACTCAGCGCCGAGGACTACGACCCGGCGCGCGAGCGCGGCCCGCACGGGCGGCTCCAGGTAGTCCCAGCAGCCGGCGGGGTCGGCGCGGACCGCGGTGCCCGAGACGGGGAAGAGGGTGCGGCCGGGGTCGACGAGGACGGATTCCGCGCCGAAGCGGCGGGCCAGTTCGCCGCCGTACGCCTCGGAGGTGAAGACGGCGTCGACCCGTTCGGGAACGGCGCCGGTGAACACCTCCATGTGGGCGTCCCAGACGGCCGGGTCGGTGACGTCCATGGGGATGTCGTCGACGGTCCCCACCACCCGGACGTCCGGGTGCGCCTCACGCATCCAGGCGACCCGGTCGGCGAGCGGTACGGATTCGACCGAGGCGGCGCAGACCAGGACGGTGAGCCGCTCGCAGCGGTCCCGTGCGGTGCGGACGAGGTGGTGGTGGCCGGCGTGCGGCGGATAGAACTTGCCGAGGACCAGTCCGTGCCCGTGGCGCCTCATACGGGCACCACCGTGTCCTGCCGCCGGCCGGCGGCTAGGTCCCGGCTCCAGTTGCGCAGCCCGATCAGGCAGAGCGTGAGGAAGCCGACGTACAGCAGGGAGGTGAGGTAGAGCTCCTTGTACGCGTACAGCGGGATGTAGACCACGTCGGCGGCGATCCACAGCCACCAGGACTCGACCCGCTTGCGGCACTGCCCGTACGTCGCCATGAGCGACAGGGAGGTGGTCAGGGCGTCCCAGAACGGCACGGTCGAGTCCGTGGCCCGGGACAGCAGCAGGGTGAGGCCGAGGGTCCCCGCGGCCCCCGCCGCGAACAGCCAGGTCCACTCGGTGCGGGTGGTGCTCCGCACCGGCAGGACGGATGTCCCTGGTCCACCCCCGTGGGTCCAGGTCCACCAGCCGTACGCGGCGAGGGAGATGAAGACGATCTGCAGGCCGGCGTCGGCGTACAGACCGGACTGGGCGAACAGCAGGATGAAGAACAGGTTGTTGGCGATGCCGATCGGCCAGTTGGCGAGGTGCTGGCGGGCCACGAGCCAGACGCACAGCGCGCCGCTGCCGAAGCCCAGCACCTCGGTCCAGCTGACCGGGGTGTCCAGGACCGTCACCAGGGGCTGCTGCAAAGGATCGAGTACGTCCGCGAGCGTCACGCCGCCCTCCTCTTTTATGGTCACTCTGACTATAAAGAAGAAGCGCCGGTCGCGAAAGGCCCGCGGCCGGTTCCCGTTCGAAAAAGTGAACGAGGAACCGGCCGCGGGCCGTTCGGTGCGGGGGCGCGGGTTACAGACCGACCTCGCGCATCAGCATGCCGACTTCGGTGTTGGTCAGGCGGCGCAGCCAGCCCGACTTCTGGTCGCCCAGCGGGATCGGCCCGAAGGACGTGCGCACGAGACGCTCGACCGGGAAGCCGGCCTCGGCCAGCATCCGGCGGACGATGTGCTTGCGGCCCTCGTGGAGCGTGACCTCGACCAGGTAGTTCTTGCCGGTGTTCTCGACGACCCGGAAGTGGTCGGCGCGGGCGTAGCCGTCCTCCAGCTGGATGCCGTCCTTGAGCCGCTTGCCGAGGTCGCGCGGGAGCGGCCCCTGGATGGCGGCCAGGTAGGTCTTCTTCACGCCGTACCTGGGGTGCGTCAGACGGTGGGCCAGCTCGCCGTGGTTGGTGAGCAGGATGATGCCCTCGGTCTCGGTGTCGAGCCGTCCGACGTGGAACAGCCGCGTCTCGCGGTTGTTCACGTAGTCCCCGAGGTTCTGGCGGCCGTCCGGGTCGCCCATGGTGGAGACGACGCCGGCGGGCTTGTTCAGCGCGAAGAAGAGGTACGACTGGGTCGCGACGGTCAGGCCGTCGACCTTGATCTCGTCCTTCTGCGGGTCGACGCGCTTGCCCTGCTCGAGGACGATCTCACCGTTGACCTCGACACGGGCCTGCTCGATCAGCTCCTCGCACGCCCGGCGCGAGCCCATGCCGGCCCGGGCGAGGATCTTCTGCAGACGCTCGCCCTCCTGCTCGGCCCCGGGGTGCGTCTTCGGCGTCCTGATCTCGGGCTTGTCCGCGTAACGGTCGCGGTTGCGCTGCTCGATCTTGGCGTCCAGCTCGCGGGGGCGGGCGGGCGCGCCCTGGCGCCGGCCGCCCTTGCTCACGTTCTGCGCGGGCTTCGGTCCGCCCTTGGCACCGCCGCGGGCCGCGGCGCCGCGGCCCTTGCGGGGGCCGCCGTCGCCGCCCGGCTTGTCGGAGCCCACGTCGTAGCGGCGCTCCTCGGGGCGGGGCCGGCGGGGGCGCTGCTCCTGCTTGTCCTCACGCCCGGAGCCGGAGACCCGGGGGTTCGGGTTGCTGTTCCTGCCGGTGCCGGTGTTGTTCCTGGCGCTCCGGCCGCCGCCACCGCTCCGGCCGCCGCTGTTGCCGCCGCTTCCGCTCCGGCCACCGCCGCTGCTGCCGCTTCCGCTGTTCCTGCCACTGCTTCGCATCAAAAATCCGTCTTGTCGTGTGCGTGAGTATCCGGGGTGTCCGGTGCGTCCGGATCGAACGACGGCACACCCTCTAGCGTCTCAGCCTCGATCGCGTCCGCCTCCGGGAGGAAGGGCGCGAGCTCCGGGAGCTCGTCCAGGCCTCGCAGGCCCATGCGCTCCAGAAAGTAGTTCGTCGTCCTGTACAGGATCGCACCTGTTTCGGGTTCCGCGCCCGCCTCCCCGACGAGACCCCTCTGGAGCAGGGTCCGCATGACGCCGTCGCAGTTCACTCCGCGTACCGCCGAGACCCTCGACCGGCTGACCGGCTGACGGTACGCGACCACCGCGAGCGTCTCCAGCGCGGCCTGGGTGAGCCGGGCGTGCTGGCCGTCCAGGACGAAGCCCTCGACCGCTTCCGCGTACTCCGGACGGGTGTAGAAGCGCCAGCCCCCGGCGACGAGCCTCAGGTCGAAGCCGCGGCGCTGGACGGTGTACTCGTCGGCCAGCTCCCGCAGGGCGTCCGCGACGGCCCTGCGGGGCCGCCGGAGGACCTTGGCGAGGTGTTCCTCGGTGGCGGGCTCGTCGACGACCATGAGGACCGCCTCCAGCGCGGGCTTGAGGTCGAGCCCGGCAACCAGGGCGTCGCGCCCCTCGTCGTCTGTGCTCATGCCTGTACGTCCTCCTGTGGCTCGCGCGCCTCTTGGTCGAACTCGTCCGTGACCACCGGTTCTGCCCCCTCGCCGCCGGCCCAGCGCACCAGGAGGTCACCGAGCGCCTCCTCCTGGTCGAGCGCGACGGCCTTCTCCCGGTAGAGCTCCAGGAGCGCCAGGAAGCGGGCGACGACCGTGAGGGTGTCCTCCGCGTCCTCGGTGAGCTCCCGGAAGCTGATCTCGCCCTCCGCGCGCAGCCGCGCGACCACGATCTCCGCCTGCTCGCGCACGCTGACCAGCGGGGCGTGGATGTGGTCGACGTACACCTGCGGCTTGGGTCTGGGCTGCATCGCCTTCACCGCGAGCCGCGCGAACCCCTCCGGGCCGATGCTGATCACGACCTCGGGCAGCAGCTCCGCGTGCTGGGGTTCGAGCCCCACCGTGCGGGGGTAGCGGCGGGACTCGGACTCCAGCCGGTCGCTGAAGATCTCCGCGATCCTCTTGTACGCGCGGTACTGGAGCAGCCGCGCGAAGAGCAGGTCCCGTGCCTCCAGGAGGGCCAGGTCGGCCTCGTCCTCCACCTCGGCGGTGGGGAGCAGCCGGGCGGTCTTCAGGTCGAGCAGGGTCGCGGCCACGACGAGGAACTCGGTGGTCTGGTCGAGGTCCCAGTCCGCCCCCATGGCCCGGATGTGCGCCATGAACTCGTCGGTGACCTTCGACAGGGCGACCTCGGTCACATCCAGCTTGTGCTTGGAGATCAGTTGGAGGAGCAGATCGAACGGGCCCTCGAAGTTGACCAGCCGCACGGTGAACCGCCGGTCGTCGACGGCCTCGCCGGCCACCTCCCCGGATCCGCCCGCCGCGGGCACGGCTTCGGCAGCCGCGTCTTCGGCAGCCGCGTCTTCGGCAGCCGCGGACACGGCGGCCACCGGAACCGCCTCCGGAGGGCTCTCCACGGGCCCGTCAGCGGCCGGGGGGGCCGTCGGCGCCTCCGCGGCCCTCACCGGTCCGGGAGGAGCCTCCGGGGCCGCAGGCGCCTCCGCGGGCCGTATCCCCGGCCCGCGGCCGAGGGCACGGCGGGTCGGGCGGGGCGTGTCGTCGGCAGTCGGCATGTGCTGGGGTCCAGGGGTGCGGCGGGAGGCGGGCGGTGGGCCCCGGGCGGGGCCGTCCGTACGGCGGCCCTCCCCCGGCAGGCTACCGGCGCCGCGCCGGTCAGCGGCCCCGCAGCCTCCGTACGAGGATGCTCGCGTCGCCGCGCGACTCCAGGTCGGCCAGCACCACCGCGACCGCTTCGCGGACGATGCGCCCGCGGTCGACGGCCAGTCCGTGTTCGCCGCGCAGCACGAGGCGCGCGTGCTCGAGGTCCATCAGTTCCTCGGCCGACACATAGACGGTGATCTTCTCGTCGTGGCGCTCACGGCCACTGGGCCGCCGGTTGGCTCCCCGCCCGCCCCCGCGTCCGCGTTGCGGCTGGACGGTGGCGGACGTCCCGGTCTGTTCCTGACCGGGCGCGGTACGGGCCCGGGGCGGGGCGGCCTGGCCCCGGTCGTCCCCGTCGGCACGGCTGCGGGAGCCGCCGCCGTCGGCGTCCGCCGCGGAGTGCTCCTCCCGGGAGGCCCCGGCGGGCGTGTCGCCGCTGCCCGGAGTGCCGCCCTGGCCGGTGTCCGACGGTGCCGAATCGCTTCCCCCGGCCGGTGCGGGAACCCGCGCCTCGCCGTTCGCCTTGCGTCGCCGCTCGGCGGGGGACGAGCCCTGGAGCCCCATGCCCCCGGTGGTACGGAACAGCTCGTCGGCCCCCGGCAGACTCACTCGGCGTGACACCGGGCGAGCACCTCCCTGGCGAGCTGGCGATAGGCGGCGGCACCGACCGAGTTCGACGCGTACGTGGTGATGGGCTCACCGGCGACCGTGGTCTCCGGGAAGCGCACCGTACGTCCGATGACGGTGTGGTAGACGTGGTCGTCGAAGGCCTCGACGACACGCGCGAGCACCTCACGGCTGTGCACCGTGCGGGAGTCGTACATCGTGGCCAGGATGCCGTCCAGCTCCAGCTCGGGGTTGAGCCGCTCCTGGACCTTCTCGATGGTCTCGGTGAGCAGCGCCACACCGCGCAGCGCGAAGAACTCGCACTCGAGCGGGACTATCACCTTGTGAGCCGCCGTGAGGGCGTTCACGGTGAGCAGGCCGAGCGAGGGCTGGCAGTCGATCACGATGTAGTCGTAGTCGGCCATCAGCGGCTTGAGGGCGCGCTGGAGCGTCGACTCCCGGGCCACCTCGCTCACCAGCTGCACCTCGGCCGCCGAGAGGTCGATGTTGCTGGGGAGCAGGTCCATGTTGGGCACGGCCGTCTTCAGCAGTACGTCGTCGGCCGCCATGCCCCGCTCCATGAGCAGGTTGTAGACGGTGAGGTCGAGCTCCATCGGGTTGACCCCGAGGCCGACGGACAGGGCTCCCTGCGGGTCGAAGTCGACGAGAAGGACGCGGCGGCCGTACTCGGCGAGCGCGGCACCCAGGTTGATGGTCGACGTGGTCTTGCCGACGCCGCCCTTCTGGTTGCACATCGCGATGATCTTCGCGGGGCCGTGGTCCGTCAGGGGACCTGGAATCGGGAAGTACGGCAACGGCCGGCCGGTCGGGCCGATCCGCTCGCGGCGCTGGCGGGCGGCGTCGGGCGCGAGGGTGGCCGCGTACTCCGGATCGGGCTCGTATTCGGCATCGGGGTCGTAGAAGTGCCCCTCGGGCACCTCGGCGAAGTCGGCGAAGTGGGAGGTCTCTCGGCCACTTTCGTTGCCGGCCATGGCGTTCACGTGTAGGCCGTCCATCATCTGGGGGGCTGTCGTCATGTGCTGGTGGGTGGCGAAGGTGCGGACAGCGACGGAGCCGACAGCTTCGAGCCCGATCGGGCTCAGACCCCGTGCAGGCATCCCTGGTTGACCACCCCCGGGAGTAATTGTCGACTCATTCACAAGTCGTCTTACCTCCTTGGATGTGACCAGGAAACTTATCGATAGGTCAGCGTGGCACCATGCCGACGATTGGCGACTCTATGGCGTGTCACCGGTTCGCAGCAACACAATCCGCCGGACCGGGCCCGATGTGTCGGCAATCGAACACCCCTCTGTCAAGAGCACGGAGCGCCCGGGGCGCACCTTTCGTGGGGGTGCAAAACGGGTGGAGGGTTACGTCTCAGGCGAGTTGGTCCGGGCCCTCTCACGCGTCCGGCCGGACCTTGCTGGGCAAGGTCCGGCCGGACGCGTGAGGTTGACGGGGAGGGTTGACCGCTCAGCCGAGAAGCGCGCTCAGTTCGACGTGGTCGAGGCCGTGCGCCTCGGCCACCTCGCGGTAAACCACCTGGCCGTCATGGGTGTTGAGGCCCTTGGCCAGTGCGGCGTCACGGCGCAGGGCATCGGCCCAGCCCCGGTTCGCGAGCTCCAGGATGTAGGGCAGCGTGGCGTTCGTCAGGGCGTACGTGGAGGTGTTCGGCACGGCGCCGGGCATGTTCGCGACGCAGTAGAAGACCGAGTTGTGGACCGTGAAGGTCGGCTCGGCGTGCGTCGTCGGATACGAGTCCTCGAAGCAGCCTCCCTGGTCGATCGCAATGTCGACAAGAACACTTCCGGGCTTCATCTTCGCGACGAGCTCGTTGGTGACCAGCTTCGGCGCCTTCGCGCCCGGGATCAGCACCGCGCCCACGACGAGGTCGGCCTCGACGACCGCCTTCTCGAGCTCGAGGGCGTTGGAGACGACCGTCCGCACCTTCGTGCCGAAGATCTTGTCCGCCTCGCGCAGCTTGTTGATGTCCTTGTCGAGCAGCGTGACGTGGAAGCCGAGCCCGACGGCGATCTGCGTGGCGTTCCAGCCGGAGACCCCGCCGCCGATGACGACGGCCCTGGCCGATCCGGTGCCGGGGACCCCGCCGGGGAGCACACCGCGCCCGCCGACCGAGCGCATCAGGTGGTACGCGCCGACCTGGGGGGCGAGGCGGCCGGCGACCTCGGACATCGGGGCGAGCAGCGGCAGCGCGCGGTTCGCGGTCTCGACGGTCTCGTACGCGATGGCGGTCGTGCCCGACTCCAGCAGGGCGTCCGTGCACGCGCGGGAGGCGGCGAGGTGCAGGTACGTGAAGAGCGTCTGGCCCTTGCGGAGGCGGTGGTACTCCTCGGCGACCGGCTCCTTCACCTTGAGCAGCAGGTCGGCGGCGGCCCAGACCTCGTCGGCGGTGGGCAGGATCCGCGCGCCGGCGGCGACGTACTCCTCGTCCGGGATGGAGGATCCCTCCCCGGCGTGCTGCTCGACGAGGACCTGGTGGCCGTGGCGTACGAGCTCATGCACTCCGGCAGGGGTGATCGCCACCCGGAACTCGTTGTTCTTGACTTCGCGGGGGATGCCGACCTTCACGTCGATCACGGTCCTTGACTCGGAGGCTGGCTGGGCGTAGCGGGACATACCCGCATGAACCAAGCATAAAGGGGGACACCGCAGAGATCTGCGGCAGAGCCATCATTAATGAAGGACTTCCCGCTGTCCAGCCTTACAAAGCATTAAGTTTTGTTCGAAGCACTACGGATTTCGTAGGTGGAGCCCTCGTCGCCCAGCAATCTGTCGGCCGCCGCCCGGTGCAGCCTGGCCGCCGCCGGGTCCCCGAGCCGGTCCAGGGTGTCCGCCAGCCTGAGCTCCAGCGCGGCCTGGAGACGCGCGTCGCCCGCCCTGCGTGCCAGCTCGACCGCCTCCCGGCAGGTGTGCAGCGACTCCTGGGGCCTGCCCGCGTACTCCTGCACCCGGGCGGCCTCGCTGAGCGCACGCGCCTGGGCCGGGAGGTCCCCGAGCCTGCGGTGGCCGGCCGCCGCGGCACGCCAGTCGCGCAGTGCCTCGCCGTACCGGCCGGCGTACGTGTGGACCGCTCCGAGCCGGCCGTACAGCCGCGCCGCGTCGGCCCGCTCCCCCTGTGTGAGCCGCTGCGCGAGCGCGCGGCCGTACCAGTCGGAGGCCCGGTTGAAGTCCCCGAGCTCGGCGTACGCGCCGCCTGCGGATTCCATCGCCCTGCCGGTCGCGTAGAGGTCGTTCGCCGCGCGTCCGGCGTCCAGCGCCGCGCGGTAGCGGGCCAGAGCCTCCCGCGTACGCCCGGTCCTGGCGTCCAGGTCGGCGAGGTTGAGCAGGGCGGCGGCCTTCTCCCGGGGCAGGTCTCGGCGCTCCGCCACATCGAGGACCAGCCCGTGCAGCCCGTAGAGCACGGGGGCGGCGGCCTCGGTGCCCCGGTGTACGGCGAGGGCGCGGACGAGGGCGGCCACCAGCCGGCGGGCGAGCGTGTCCAGGTCGCCGTCACGCACCGCGGCACGGGCGGCGGCGAGCAGCGCCGGCTCGCGGATCCTCAGCCACTCGGCGGCGTTCTCCGGGCCGGGGAAGCGCAGCGAGCGCGGCAGTCCCGCGAGCCTGCGGCGGGCCGGGGAGTCCTCGGGGTCGGTCACCGCACGGCAGGCCTGGAGCCGGCGCACGGTCCGCTCCAGCATCCTGGCCCGGGCGAGCTGGATCTCGGCGGGCCGCTCCCGCTCCTCCAGCGCGGCGCGGACCAGCGGGGCGAGGCAGCCGGGCATCTCGTACTGCGGCTGCTCGGCGCCGTTCGATCCGAGGAGCCCGAACCTGACGAAGTCGTCCAGAGTCGTCTGTGCGGCCGAGACGGAGCACCCGGCCAGGGCGGAGGCCGTGTGGGCGTCCGCCAGCCCGGCGGGGGCGAGGGCGAGCAGCCGCAGTATCCGGGCGGCGGCCGGCGGCAGGGACTCGTGGACCAGCCGGAAGGCACGGGCCAGCGGGCGGCCGCCGGCGGGCTGTTCGGGTCCGTCCTGCTGGTCGCGCAGCTGCTTGGCGACATCGGCGACCGAGGCGCCGGGCCGGGCCGCGAGCCAGCCGGCGACCAGGGTCAGGGCGGCGGGCTGTCCGCCGCACTCCTCCGCGAGTGTCTCGGCGGTCCGCGGGTCGACGGTGATGCGGACCTGGCCGATGGCGCGGGCGAGCAGCTGCACCGCGGAGCCGGCGTCCAGCCCGCCGATGGTGCAGGGGCGGACGTCGGGGATGCCGGTGAGGGGGCCGGTCGCGGTGGCGACGACCAGGCAGTCGGGGTTGTCCGGCAGCAGCGGTTCGACCTGTTCGGCGTCGACGGCGTCGTCGAGCAGGATCAGGGCCCGGCGCCCGGCGAAGGCTTCGCGGACCATCTCGGAGAGCTCGTCCTCGTCCGCACCGGGCGGGGCGGCCACGGCGAGCAGGTCCAGGAGTGCGCGTGCGGTGCGCTCCGTGGGGACGCGCTCGCCCCCGGGCTCGGTGAGCGGGACCCGGAACACGCCGTCGGGGTAGTCGCCGGGTTCCGCCAGCCGGCGGGCGAGCTCGGCGGCCAGTGCGGTGCGTCCGGATCCGGGCCTGCCGGCGATCAGGAGGACCCGTGCGCGGGCGGCTTTGCGGCCCGCCAGGGTGTCCAGGCCCGCGCGCTCGATGTCCTCCTGAAGGGCTTTCAACTCGCGTGCCCGGCCGAAGAACTGAGACGGAGTCACTTTCGGCGGCTCTCTGGTTCCCGCCGTCCCCGCCACTCCGGCCGGGCCGCTGGTGTCCACCGCCTGATCGGTCACGGGCCACGCTCCACTTCGCTGCACGCGGTTGCCCGCCGGAAGTCCGGTCGGGGCCTTTCGAGCGTAGTTCAGTGGTGCGGGCGATCACGGCCGAGCGCGGCGGATACGTCCCTCGATCGGATCAGCGTTTCGTACGATCGGCCCTTGATCGGCCCGGCGTCGGCCCGGCATCGGCCCGGCATCGGTCCGCCCCTCGGGAGGGCGGACCGGCCGGACCGGGTCAGGCCTCGAACGGGCGGGCGGGCCAGGGCGCCTCGGCCGGGCGCAGCGAGTCCACGCCGTCGCCCGCGAGCACGGCGGTGAGCGACAGGACGCCCACGACCAGGCAGTTGTTGTGCAGGTCGCCGCCCAGCACACCCCGTACGAGCTCCTCGAGAGGCACCCGTGCCTGCTCCATGTCGGCCTCCTCCTCGGAGACCTCGAAGCGCTCGCCCTCGGCCTCGGAGAGGTCCCGGGCGAGGAAGATGCGCACGGCTTCGTCGCAGCCACCCGGCGTGGTGTAGACGTCGGTCAGCACCCGCCAGTCCTCGGCCTTGACGTGCGCCTCCTCGTAGAGCTCGCGCTGCGCGGCGTGCAGCGGGTTCTCTCCGGGGATGTCGAGCAGCCCCGCCGGGATCTCCCACAGCTTGTGGCGCACCGGGTGCCGGTACTGCCGCAGGACGAGCACCCGGCCGTCCGCGTCGAGCGCGAGCACGGCCACCGAACCGGGGTGGACCTGGTAGTCGCGGCTGTGGACGCTCCCGTCGGGCATCACGACGTCGTCGGTGCGGACGCTGGTCTTGTTACCGGTGAAGGGCGTCACCGTCGCGGTGACCTGCCACTCCTCGGGCGTGTCCTGGAAACCCATGTACGTCCTCCCACGAACAAACAGAAACCGGGGCACGCATCCCGTGAGGGACCCGTACCCCGGTCAACCGTATCGCCTTACGCGTCGGCGCCGGGCGCCTGCGCTGCCGCGACCTTGCGCTCCACGGCGGCCTTCACCAGGCCGGCGAAGAGCGGGTGGGGGCGGGTGGGGCGGGAGCGCAGCTCCGGGTGCGCCTGGGTGGCGACCAGGTAGGGGTGCGTCTCACGCGGGTACTCGACGTACTCGACGAGCTTGTTGTCCGGGGAGGTGCCGGAGAAGACCAGTCCGGCCTTCTTCTCCAGCTCCGCGCGGTAGCCGTTGTTGACCTCGTAACGGTGGCGGTGGCGCTCCTCGACGTACGGCTCGTCGGCGTAGGCCTCGCGGACCAGGGAGCCCTCGGCGAGCTTCGCCGGGTACATGCCGAGCCGCATGGTGCCGCCCAGGTCGCCCGCGCCCTCGACGTACGCGAGCTGCTCCTCCATCGTCGAGATGACGGGGTGGGCCGTGGCCGCGTCGAACTCCGTGGAGTTGGCGTCGGTGATCCCGGCGAGGTTCCGCGCGGCCTCGATCACGATGCACTGGAGGCCGAGGCAGAGGCCGAGCAGCGGCACCTTGTTCTCACGGGCGTACTGGATGGCGCCGACCTTGCCGACCACACCGCGCTCGCCGAAGCCGCCGGGGATGCAGACGGCGTCGACGTCACCGAGCTGCTTCTGGGCGCCGGCCGGGGTCTTGCAGTCGTCGGAGGCAACCCACTTGACCTTGACGCGGGCCTTGTTCGCGAAGCCGCCGGCCCGGATGGCCTCGGTGACCGAGAGGTAGGCGTCGGGCAGGTCGATGTACTTGCCGACCAGGGCGACGGTGACCTCGTGGTCCGGGTTGTGGACCCGGTCCAGCAGGTCGTCCCAGGTGGTCCAGTCGACGTCGCGGAACGGCAGGTCGAGCTTGCGCACGACGTAGGCGTCCAGACCCTCGGTGTGCAGCACCTTGGGGATGTCGTAGATCGACCGGGCGTCCTTGCAGGCCACCACGGCGGTCTCGTCGACGTCGCACATCAGCGAGATCTTGCGCTTGATGGCGGTCGGGACGTCGCGGTCGGCGCGCAGCACGATGGCGTCCGGCTGGATACCGATGTTGCGCAGGGCGGCGACGGAGTGCTGGGTGGGCTTGGTCTTCAGCTCGCCGGACGGGCCGATGTAGGGCAGCAGCGAGATGTGCACGACGAAGACGTTGTCGCGGCCGACCTCGTGGCGGACCTGGCGGACCGTCTCCAGGAAGGGCAGCGACTCGATGTCACCGACCGTGCCGCCGACCTCGGTGATGACGACGTCCACGTCGTCGGTCGCCATGCGGCGGATGCGGTGCTTGATCTCGTTGGTGATGTGCGGGATGACCTGGACGGTGTCACCGAGGTACTCGCCGCGCCGCTCCTTGGCGATCACGGTGTTGTAGACCTGGCCGGTCGTGACGTTGGCCGAGCCGTCGAGGTCGACGTCGAGGAAGCGCTCGTAGTGGCCGATGTCCAGGTCGGTCTCGGCGCCGTCGTTGGTGACGAACACCTCACCGTGCTGGAAGGGGTTCATCGTGCCGGGGTCGACATTGAGGTAGGGGTCGAGCTTCTGCATGGTGACCCGCAGGCCACGTGCCTTGAGCAGGGCACCCAGGCTGGAGGCAGTCAGACCCTTGCCGAGGGAGGAGGCTACACCCCCGGTGACGAAGATGTGCTTGGTCGTCGTGGATGTGGGCTGCATAGCCAAAGGGGGCTCCCGTGGTCGCGATCGTGAGGTGCGTGCCGGCATGCCGTACGAAGATTTTCTTCAGGCGCCGTCGCTGCGGTTCGGGGGCCTCGTCCACTGTCGGGACGACCACCGGTCCACGGGCTACCAGGGTAACAGCGACGAGGGGAGGCCGCTTCCGGCCATGCCCCTCCCGCGTGGGCACAAGATCACCACGACCGTTTCAGGTCCCACCCATTCGCCCGTGACAGGCGACGGACAACTGCTGGACAGTCGCGCGGAACCCCCAGGTGCGTCGTATCCTGCTCGGACACTCGCTGCCGAGTTGGCCGGCCCAGCGGCTCCACCCCAGCCCGCTCACCCGTGCAAGAGCTCGTCGGTTCTATTACAACGACCCCTTGACCAGCAGTAAGCGCCCTCCGGGGCGACATGGCCGTTCGACTGGAGACGCACGTGGCCGGGCGCATCGAGGATTACGCACTCATCGGAGACATGCAGACCGCAGCCCTGGTCTGCCGGGACGGCACAGCGGACTGGCTGTGCCTGCCCCGCTTCGATTCACACGCGATTTTCGCCGGACTTCTCGGTACCGAGGAGAACGGCTTCTGGCGGCTTGGACCCGCCCGCCCGGAGGGGGCGGAACCGCCGCCGGCGGACCGCCGCCGGTACCGCGGCGACTCGCTCATCCTGGAATCGGAGTGGGACACCCCGCGCGGCACGGTCCGCGTGACCGATTTCATGCCGCCGCGCGACGGTGCCCCCCAGCTGATCCGCATCGTGGAGGGCGTGAGCGGCCGGGTGCCGATGCGCTCCGAGCTGCGGATGCGTTTCAGCTACGGGCGGGTCACCCCCTGGGTGCACAAGGTCGACAGCCGTACGGTCGCCGTCGCGGGGCCCGACTCGGTGTGGCTGGACACGGACGCGGAGACGTACGGCCAGAACCTGACGACGTACTCCGACTTCACCGTGGCCCCGGGCGACCGGATCGCGTTCACCATCAGCTGGCAGCCCTCGCACCACGAGCCGCCGAGCGTGCCGGAGCCGGAGGCCTCCCTGGAGGCGACGGAGGTCTTCTGGCGCGAGTGGGTCGAGCAGTGCACGTACCACGGCCCCTACCGGGAGGCCGTCGTACGCTCACTGATCACGCTGAAGGCGCTCACCTACGCCCCCACCGGCGGCATCGTGGCCGCGCCGACCACGTCCCTGCCGGAGGACATCGGCGGCTCCCGGAACTGGGACTACCGCTACACCTGGCTGCGGGACGCGGCGATCACGCTCTCGTCCCTGCTGCGCACGGGGTACCGCGAGGAGGCCCGTGCCTGGCGAGAGTGGCTGCTGCGGGCCGTCGCGGGCGACCCGGAGAACCTTCAGATCATGTACGGCATCGCGGGTGAGCGTGAGCTCGGCGAGGCGGAGCTGGACTGGCTGCCCGGATACGAGAACTCCGGCCCGGTCCGGGTCGGCAACGGCGCGGCGAACCAGCTGCAGCTCGATGTGTACGGCGAGGTCACCGAGGCGCTGCACCTGGCGCACATGACGGGGCTGACCCGCAACGACTACGCCATGGGCCTCCAGCTCAAGCTGATCAGCTATCTGGAGAAGCACTGGGACGAGCCGGACGAGGGCATCTGGGAGGTGCGCGGGCCGCGCCGCCACTTCGTGCACTCCAAGGTGATGGCCTGGGTCGCCGTCGACCGCACGATCAAGCTGATCGAGTCCGGGGACGCGGAGGGGCCGCTGGAGCGGTGGCTCCAGCTGCGCGACGACATCCACCGCGACGTCTGCGAGCGGGGGTACGACCCCGAGCGCAACACCTTCACCCAGTCCTACGGATCGCAGGAGCTGGACGCGTCCCTGCTGCTGATCCCGCAGATGGGCTTCCTGCCTCCCGACGACAAGCGGGTCATCGGCACGATCGAGGCGATCCAGCGGGAGCTGTCCACGGAGGACGGTTTCGTCCTGCGCTACCCCACCGAGGGTGACGACGCGGGTGTCGACGGCCTGGAGGGCGACGAGGGCGCGTTCCTGGCCTGCTCGTTCTGGCTGGCGGACGACCTGGCGATGATCGGCCGGGTCGACGAGGCCCGCCGGCTCTTCGAGAAGCTGCTGTCCCTCCGCAACGACCTGGGCCTGCTGGCCGAGGAGTGGGACTCCGGGCTCCAGCGCCAGGTGGGCAACTTCCCGCAGGCGTTCAGCCATGTGCCGCTGATCGACACGGCGCTGCGGCTGACGGCCAGCGGGGCGTACGTCGGGTGATCCGGGGGGTGTGACGGGGTCCGGTGGGACGGCCGGCTTCCACGGCCGGACCTACGATGGAAGGGCCCTGTCACGCCTTGCGAAGGGGGCACGCCATGACGCCCCGCACCCCTGCGACGGACTCCGCTCCGGCCGGTCTCCGCTCCGGTTTCGCCGGCGGGATCCACGTCCCCGGCGACCCGGGCTACGACGAGGCCCGGGCCGTCTTCAACAGCATGATCGACCGCAGACCCGCGGTGGTGGCCCAGTGTGCCTCCGAGGCGGATGTCGCGCGGGCTCTCCGCTTCGCACGCGAGGAGGGCCTGGAGGTCGCCGTGCGCGGGGGCGGGCACAGCGTGGCGGGCATGGCCTTGAGCGAGGGCGGTCTGGTGATCGACCTGCGCCGGATGCGCCAGGTGGAGGTCGACCGGGACGCCCGCTCGGCCCGCGTCGGCGGCGGGGCGACCATGAGCGACCTGGACCGGGCCACCCAGCCGTACGCCCTGGCGACCACGGGCGGGCGGGTCTCCACCACCGGCGTCGGCGGCTTCACGCTGGGCGGCGGTTCGGGGTGGCTGGAGCGCGCCTTCGGGCTGGCCTGTGACAATCTGCTGGCCGCCGAGGTGGTCACGGCCGACGGCGGCTCCGTACACGCGAGCGCGCAGGAGAACCCGGAGCTCTTCTGGGCCCTGCACGGCGGCGGCGGCAATTTCGGTGTGGTGACCTCCCTGACGCTGCGGCTCCACGATCTGCCGGCGATGAGCATGGCGCTGCTCCTCCTCCGCCCCGAGAACGGCCCGGAAGCGGTCCGTACGTACCGGGACGTGATGGAGTCCGCCCCGGACGCGGCGGGCGGTGCCTGTATCTACATCACCGGGCCGCCCGAGGAGTGGGTGCCCGAGGGCCTGGTGGGCCACCTCGTGTGCGCGGTCCTGGTCACCTACGCCGGTACGGAGGCGGAGCTGCGCGAGGTCGCGGCGCCCCTGCTGGCGCTGGAGCGCGAGGCCGAGGTGATCGACGCGGTCGACTACGCGGACCTTCAGTGCATGCTCGACGACCCGCCCGGCATGCGGAACTACTGGTCGGCGGAGTATCTGGACGGCTTCCCCGACGAGGCCGCGGCCGCCTTCTGCGCCGGCGCCGCCACGATGCCCGTCCCCTCCGGTTCGCAGCATGTGCTGTTCCCGATGGGCGGCGCGGTGGCCCGGGGGCCGGCCGACTACCCCCTGCCCTGGCGCTCCTCCCCGTGGGCGGTGCATCCGTTCGGCGTCTGGGAGAGCGAGGCGGACGACGACCTGAGCAAGGAATGGGTGCGCCGGGTGCGCGGGGCGGTCATGCCGTGGGCGAGCGGCGCGGTCTATCTGAACTTCATCGGGCGGGAGGGCCAGGAGCGGGTCGTCGCGGGCTTCGGGGAGCACGCCTACGAGCGGCTGTCCCGGGTCAAGGCACGCTACGACCCTGACAACGTGTTCCATCTGAACCACAACGTCAGGCCCGCCGTGGCCGTGGTGTGACGCGCCGGGCCGGGGGCCGGTAACTTCCTGACCGGGGGCGTTCCCGCCCCTCGGACGGAACACGAGCGCGCACGCGCCGATACGGAAGCACGAGGCCGGAGCCGGTGGAGACAGAGGGCGGGATCACCGTGCGGCGGGCGCTGGAGCTGCCGGGGCTGCGCGCCGGACTGCCGGAGGTGCTGACCTGCGCGGACCGGCTGGACCGCACGGTGCGCTGGGTGCACGCCGGGGAGGCGCCGAACATCCCCGCGCTCCTCAAGGGCGGGGAGCTGCTGCTCTCCACGGGTCTCGGCCTCGGTTCCCGGCCCGCCGACCAGCGCGCCTACGTCCGCAAGCTGGCCGACCGCGGTATCGCCGCGCTGGTCGTGGAGCTCGGGCCGCGTTTCGAGCGGCTGCCGACGGCGATCGTGGAGGCCGCGAGGACGGCGGGGCTGCCGCTCGTGCAGCTGCACCGCGAGGTGCCGTTCGTGGCGGTGACCGAGGAGATCCACACCGAGATCGTCAACGGCCACTACGCCCTGCTCCAGCGGGCGGAGGAGGTGCACCGGCGGTGCACGCAGGCGGTGCTCGGCGGCGGCGGGGTGCCGCAGGTCCTGGGGATCCTGGCGGACTTCGCCGCGAATCCGGTCTTCCTGGAGACTCCGGACGGCCGGCTGCTGTTCGCCGCGGGGGCCGGGCCGGTGGGCGCCGATCCGCTGCAGGTCTGGGAGGGGCTGCGCGGGGACCGGGCGGCCCGTGAGGCGCCACCGGCAGGCGCGCTCGTGGTGGAGGTGCCGGGAGGCGGCCTCGGGGCCGGTTCCGTACGGGCCCGGCTGGTGCTGCTCGCGGTGTCGGGCCCGCTGGTGACGGTGCACCGGATGGCGGCCGAGCGGGCGGCGGGCATCCTGGCGGTCGTGCTGATGCAGGCCCGTCAGGAGGACGAGGTGGCGGCGCGGGGACGCGGCGACTTCCTCACGGATCTCGCCGAGGGCCGGATCGCTTCCGAGGACGCTCCCGCGCAGGCCGGTGTGCTGGGCTTCCGGCCGGGCGGGGATCCGCTGCTGCCGGTGGTGATGAGGCTCGCGCCCGAGTCGGCCCCGTCGGGCAGCTGGGCGCTGCTGGCCCGGGCGGTGACGGAGGAGCTCGCGGCGGTGGGCGCGCCGGTGCTGGTGGGGGTGCGCCCGGTGGAGGGCAGGGTCCCGCTGCTGCTGGCGCTGCGCCCGGGGACCACCCGCGCGGCGCTCGGTGACCGGGTGGCGACCGCGCTGCGGGCCGGGGCGGGGCGGGCCGGCCTGGAGCGGGCCGGTGACCGTACGCCGGTCGTCGTGGTGGTCGGGGCCGCGGGCGGCTGGGCGGCGGCGGGCGCGGGGCTGCGGCACGCGGCGGAGGCGGCGACGGCCGCGCAGGGGCTCGGGGAGCGCCCCTGGTACGACGCGCGCAGCCTGGACATCGATCTGCTGCTGTGGCGGCTGCGGGACCATCCGGATCTGGCGTCCTTCGTGGACCGGGCGATCGGGCCGCTGCGCGAACACGACAGGACGTCGCGCCCCGCCCTGCTGCCCACTCTGGAGGCGTACCTCGCCCATGCGGGCCGCAAGGCGGAGGCCGCGCGCGACCTGCATCTGAACCGGCAGACGCTCTACAACCGGCTGGCCCGCATCGGCGAACTGCTCGGCACGGACCTGGACGACCCGCAGGCGGTGCTCGCCCTGAGCCTGGCCCTGCGCGCCCGCCGCCACACCCGCTGACGGGTCAGCCGCGGGCGGCCGCCAGGGGCTGCGCCAACTCGTCGTATACGGAGAGCACATGGGCGACCGTGTCGTCCTCGGTCGGCCAGCCCGCGGCCTGCGCGCGCCCCGAGTCGGCGAGCCGCTCACGTCGCCCGGGGTCGCCGAGGAGTCGTACGACGGCTCCGGCCAGCGCGTCGGCGTCGCCGTACGGGACCAGCTCGGCTGCTTCGCCGACGAGTTCGGGCAGCCCGTCGGCCCGGGCCGCGACCAGCGGGACGCCGAGCCGCAGGGCCTCCTGGGCGAGCAGCGGTCCTCCCTCCCCGCGGCCGGACAGGACGGCGATGTCGGCGGCGGCGAGGAGTTCCCCGATACCGTCCGAGCCGCCGGTGAGGACGACGGGCAGCCCCTCCGCCGCGATCCGCCGCCGGAGGGCGCCGGCCCGGGGCCCCTCCCCCGCGACGGCAAGCAGCGGGACGGGGTCCAGGGCGCTCCACCCGCGCGCGGCGTCCAGCAGCGTCTCCTGGTCGTGCTGTGCCACCGATACCAGCAACGGCCTTCCGACCGCCCCCAGTTCGGCGCGCGTCTTGCCGTCGTCGGGGGCGTCCGCGAAGCGGCTGGCGGGGATCGCCGCCGGCGCGAGCCGGGCGTCCCTGGCTCCTCGGTGGCGGGCCCGGTCGACCAGCTCCCACGAGGTGCCCAGGACGACGGCGGCCGCGCGGGCGGCCCTCCGCTCCAGCAGCCGCAGCAGCCTGCCGCGGGCCCCGTCGGCGTGGGTGCGCGTGTGCCAGGTCACGACCAGGGGGATACGCCGGCCGCTCAGGGCGATCCCGGCGCGTACGGCGGCGTGCAGTCCGTGGGCGTGGACGATGTCCGCCCCGGTGCAGGCGGTGCGGAGGGCGGCGACGGCCGCGGGGTCGCTGCGCCGGGGCACCGCGACGAAGCGGGCGCCCGTCGCGGGGAGGCCGTGGGCGCGGCCGGAGCCGGCCGGGGCGCAGACGGTGACCTGCACGCCTCTGGCGACCAGCCCTGCGGCGAGCGAGCTGACGTGAGCGCTGCTTCCGGCACCGCCGCCCAGGACTTGGACCGTACGCAGCTGTGACACGTTGATTGGCTCCCGGGGATCCCGAGTCGGTGGAAAGTACAGCGCCAAGGATGCCAGCCCGTACGCACGTTCCGGGACTGACGAAACGTTGTTCCCGTCGTCGCGTCGACGGCCGGACGGCCCGCCCCACCCGTACGAGTGAGGCGGGCGGCACGAGACTGACGCCGGCGGGCCGCTACCCGTCCGCTCGCGCGGTCTCCAGCAGCTCCTCGGCGTGCGCCCGGGCGGTCTCGGAGTCCTCCTGCCCGGCGAGCATCCGGGAGAGTTCCCGCACCCTGTCCTCGCCTTCGAGGACCGTGACGCCGCTCCTGGTCACCGATCCGTCCACGGTCTTCTCGACCAGCAGCTGCCGGTCGGCGAAGGCGGCCACCTGCGGCAGGTGGGTGACCACGACGACCTGCGCGGACCTGGCGAGCTTCGCCAGCCGCCGGCCGACCTCGACGGCCGCCTTGCCGCCGACGCCCGCGTCGACCTCGTCGAAGAGGTACGTCGGCACGGGATCGGAGCCCGCGAAGACCACCTCGACGGCGAGCATCACCCGGGACAGCTCACCGCCGGAGGCGCCCTTGGCGATGGGCCGGGGCTGGGCACCGGGGTGCGGCGCCAGCAGGAGCTCCACCTCGTCGGCGCCGGAGGGCCCGTAGAGCACGCTGCGGCCGCCGATGTCGATGCCGGACTCCTCGTCCGGCGCCTCGGTCTGCCCGATGGCGAAGGAGACCCGGGCGTGCGGCATCGCGAGGGACGCCAGCTCCTCGGTGACGGCCTCGGCGAAGCGTGCCGCAGCCTCGGTCCGCGCGTCGGTCAGCTCCTGGCCGAGGGCGGAGAGCTCGACGCGCAGCGCGTCGCGCTCCGCCGTCAGCTCCCCGATCCGGTCGTCGTCGCCCTCGAGCTCGGTCAGCCGGGAGGCACCGTCCTCGGCCCAGGCGAGCACGGAGGCCGTGTCCCCACCGGCCCGGCCGTACTTGCGGGTGAGCGCGGTGAGCGCGGCACGCCGTTCCTCCACGGCGGCGAGCCGCAGCGGGTCGGCGTCGAGCTGGTCGGCGTATCCGGCGAGCTCCCCGGCCACGTCGGCGAGCAGGATCGAGATCTCGCCGATCCGGTCGGCGAGCGCGGCCAGCGCGGGGTCGTGGGCCCGTACGGCGTCCAGGGACTGTCCGGCGGCCGCCACCACCGTGGTGGCGTCCACGCCTTCCGGGTCCTCCGGATTCCCCGCGAGCGCCGCGTGGGCGAGAGCGGCCGCGGAGGCGAGTGCCTCGGCATGGCCGAGCCGCTCGGCCTCCGCGGCGAGTTCGGTGTCCTCTCCGGGCAGCGGCTCCACGGCGGCGACCTCTTCGAGGCCGAAGCGCAGCAGATCCGCCTCCTGGGCGCGTTCCCTGGCCCGGGTGGTCAGCTCGTCGAGCTCGGTGACGACCGCGCGGAGCCGCCGGTAGGCCGCCGCGTACTTGGTGTGCGGGCCCTCGACACCGCCCCCGGCGTAGCGGTCCAGTGCCTGGCGCTGCCGTGCGGGCTTGAGCAGTCCCTGCTGGTCGGTCTGGCCGTGCACGGCGACGAGTTCGTCGGCGAGCTCGGCGAGCAGCCCCACGGGCACGGATCTGCCCCCGAGATGGGCCCGGGAGCGCCCTTCCGCCGAAACGGTACGGCTGATGATCAGCGCACCGTCCTCGATCTCGCCCCCGGCCTCCTCGGCGCGCACCGCCGCCGCGTCGCCCCGGGACACCGTGATCCGCCCCTCGACGACCGCGGCCTTGGCGCCGACCCGCACGAGGGCGGGGTCGGCGCGCCCGCCGAGCAGCAGCCCGAGGCTGGTGACGACCATGGTCTTGCCCGCGCCGGTCTCGCCCGTCACCGCGGTGAAACCGGGTGACAGCTCCACCACCGCGTCGTCGATGACTCCGAGCGACCGTATCCGCATCTCCTCCAACACGGACATGACCTTACGAGGTCCGGGGCCCGGTGTGCGACGGGCCCCGGTGAAGGATTCACTCACGCGGGTGTGAGCAGCAGTCCGGGAAATCAGTGCGGAGCGCCCCGCCAGCCCTGTACGGGCAGCGCGAACTTGGCCACCAGACGGTCGGTGAACGACGCCTGGTGCAGCCGCGCGAGCCGTACGGGCACCGCGCCGCGCCGCACCTCCACCCTGGCCCCCGCGGGCAGCTCGACGGTCCGGCGGCCGTCGCACCACAGCACCCCGTGCGGGGTGTGCGGCTGGACCTCGACCGCCAGCACCGAGTCGGGCGAGGTCACCAGCGGCTTCGCGAACAGGGCGTGGGCGCTGATCGGCACCATGAGGAGCGCCTCGACCTCCGGCCAGACGACGGGGCCGCCCGCCGAGAAGGCGTACGCGGTCGAACCGGTCGGGGTGGCGCAGACGATCCCGTCGCATCCGAAGCCGGTCACCGGACGGCCGTCGATCTCCAGGACCACTTCGAGCATCCGCTCGGGCGAGACCTTCTGGACGGCGGCCTCGTTGAGCGCCCAGTCGGTGTGCACGATGTCGCCGTTGCTGTGCACGATGACGTCGAGCGTCATCCGCTCCTCGACCTGGTACGCCCGGGTGACGACGCGGTCGACGACCTGGTCGAGGTCGTCACGCTCGGCCTCGGCGAGGAAGCCCACCCGTCCGAGGTTGACCCCGAGCATCGGCACGCCGGAGGCGCGGGAGATCTCGGCCCCGCGCAGCAGCGTCCCGTCGCCGCCGAGCACGATCAGGAGCTCGCAGCCGTCCACGGCCGTGGGCGTCGCGTCGGGGACCGTGACCACGGACGAGGGAAGCGGCAGGTCCTGTGCCTCCACGGCCAGCGCCCTGACACCGAGGCCGTTGCGCAGCAGCCCCTGGACGACGAGCTCGGCGCTGCGGATCGCGGCCGGGCGGCCGGTGTGCGCCAGCAGGAAGACGGTGCGTTCCGCGTTCCCTGGTTGTGCCGCTTGCGTTGTCAACGGGGTCCCTCCGCCACTGCGCGGTCGACATCCGCGGGATCCAGCTCAGGTGCGCCGGCCCGCAGCCACAGAAAGTACTCGACGTTTCCCGACGGGCCGGGCAGCGGGCTCGCCGTGACTCCCAGGACACCGAGGCCGAGCAGACCGGCCCGTCGTGCCACTTCCCGTACGGCTTCGGCCCGGAGCTCGGGGCTGCGGACCACACCGCCGCTGCCGAGGCGCTCCTTGCCCACCTCGAACTGCGGCTTGACCATGAGCACCAGGTCGGCGTCGGGGGCGGTGCAGCGGGCGAGGGCGGGCAGCACGAGGCCGAGCGGGATGAACGAGAGGTCTCCCACCACCAGGTCCACCGGCTTCCCGTCGATCTGCTCCACCGTCAACTCGCGTACGTTAGTACGGTCCTTGACGGTGACGCGTTCATCGGACTGCAGGGACCAGGCGAGCTGCCCGTAGCCGACGTCCACCGCCACGACGTGTCCGGCGCCGGCCCGCAGCAGCACATCGGTGAAGCCTCCGGTCGAGGCGCCGGCGTCGAGTGCCCGCCGGCCTTCGACCTTCAGGCCCCGGGGCTCGAAGGCGGCGAGGGCGCCCGCGAGTTTGTGCCCGCCGCGCGAGACGTACTCGGGGTCGCTGTCGTCCTTGACGACGACGACGGCGGCGCTGGTCTCGACCTGGGTGGCCGGCTTGGTCGCGGTGTTCCCGCCGACGGTCACCCGCCCCGCTGCGATCAGCTGGCTCGCGTGCTCGCGCGAGCGGGCGAGCTTGCGGCGTACCAGCTCGGCGTCGAGGCGGCGACGTGCCACTCCTGCCACTTCTCGTTCAGCTCCTGTTGTCGTGCGCGGGCGTCGGTGCGGGTGCGGTCCGTGCGTCCAGCGCGGTGAGTTCGTCACGCAGCCCACGGTGTACATCCTCGTACACCTCGGTGTGGCCGTCCGCCGCGAGGTGGTCGGCGTCGGCCAGCCGCTCCAGCCGGGCATCCACACCGGCGTGCCCCGTGGGGGTGCGGGCCACGCCGAGGGGTGCGGGCGGGGCGGGGTCGAAGGAGGGCGCGGAAGGCGCGGCGGGAGGCGCCGCGTCCGCCTCACCCCGCTGCGCCGTGTCCGGCCCCGGCATCCAGTCGCTCATGCGGGAACGCTACCCCGAAGGGCCGGTGTACCGTCGGTGACGATGGCGACCATGGCGGAGTGCCGCAGCGCACTCGACACACTTTCCGGCAATCTGGCGGGGGCGGACGGCGACGTCCGCGGCGCCGCCGACCTCGACCGCTCGCTGAGCTGCCACATCAGGGATCTCGACGTGACGTTCACCGGACGGCTGGCGAACGGCCGGATCCGGGTGCTGGACACGTACGACGGCCCGCCCCGGGAGAAGGCCGAGATCCGCCTCGCCATGACCGGGGACGACCTGGTGGCCATGGTCGGCGGCGAGCTGAACTTCGCGAAGGCCTGGGCCTCCGGCCGGGTGCGGCTGGAGGCCGGCTTCCGCGATCTGCTGAAGCTCAAGTCACTGCTGTGACCGGCGGCGGCCTCAGACGGAGGCCGCCGTGCTCTTCCTGCGGGCGGCGGGGACGACCAGCGGCGTCCCCGTCTCCGGGTCGTCGATGACCTGGCACCGCATCCCGAAGACCTCCTCCACGAGCTGCGCGGTCACGACGTCGCCGGGCGCGCCCTCGGCGACGACCGCGCCCTCGCGCATGGCGATGAGGTGGGTGGCGTACCGGGCGGCGTGATTGAGGTCGTGCAGCACGGCGACGAGGGTGCGGCCCCGCGTCTCGTGGAGTTCCGCGCAGAGGTCGAGCACGTCGATCTGGTGCTGGATGTCGAGATACGTCGTCGGCTCGTCCAGCAGCAGGAGCGGGGTCTGCTGGGCGAGGGCCATGGCGATCCAGACCCGCTGGCGCTGGCCGCCGGAGAGTTCGTCGACGTACCGGTCGGCGAGCTCGCCGACACCGGTCGACTCCATGGACTCCTTCACGATCCGCTCGTCCTCGGGTGACCACTGGCGCAGCAGCCCCTGGTGGGGGTAGCGGCCGCGCGAGACGAGGTCGGCGACGGTGATGCCGTCCGGGGCTATGGAGGACTGGGGCAGCAGGCCGAGCGTCCTGGCGACCTTCTTCGCGGGCATCCGGTGGATGGACTGCCCGTCCAGCAGGACGTCTCCGGCGGTCGGCTTCAGCATCCGGGAGAGGGCGCGCAGCAGGGTCGACTTGCCGCAGGCGTTGGGGCCGACGATGACGGTGAAGGAGTTGTCGGGGATCTCGACCGAGAGGTTCTCCGCGATGACCCGCTGGTCGTAGCCGAGGGTCACCGAGTCCGCGGTGAGGCGCTGCATGGTCGTACTCCCGGAGTCGGTGGGATGGGTCTGCGAGGGGTCCGGCCCGTCCGGCCTCATATGCGGCCCGCCCTGCGCTCGGACACGAGGAGCCACAGCAGGTAGCAGCCGCCGAGCACACCGGTGACGACGCCCACCGGGAGCTGGCGGTCCCCGAAGGCGTTCATGGCGGTCCAGTCGGCGACGAGGAGCAGGGCCGCTCCCGTGGCGGCCGCGGCGGCCAGGTTGGGGCCGGGTGCGCGGGTGAGGCGGCGGGCGACCTGCGGGGCGCTGAGCGAGACGAAGACGATGGGCCCCGCGGCGGCGGTGGCGACGGCGACGAGCAGCACGGCGCAGCCCAGCAGGACGAGCCGGGTGCATTCCACCCGTACGCCCAGGGAGTGGGCGGCGTCGTCGCCCATCTCGATCATGCGCAGCGCCCGCCCGTGGCCGAGGACCAGGGGGATCAGGACACAGCAGACCGCGAGGAGCGGCCAGACCTGGGACCAGTCCCGGCCGTCCAGCGAACCGGTCATCCAGACGACGGCGCGGGTGGCGTCGACGAGGTTGGCCTTGGTGATCAGGTAGTGGATCGCGGCGGTGAGCATCGCGGCTGCCCCGATGCCGACGAGGACGAGCCGGTAGCCGTGGACCCCGCGCTTCCAGGCCAGCACATAAACGGCGATGCCCGTCAGCAGGCCGCCGCCGACGGCGCCCGCCGCGACCTCGGTGGGCCCGCCGTGGAAGAGCACGATCACGGTGAGGGCACCGACCGCCGCACCCTGGCCGAAGCCGAGGACGTCGGGGCTGCCGAGCGGATTGCGCGAGACGCTCTGGAAGACGGCGCCCCCGACACCGAGCGCGGCGCCGACGAGCAGGCCGACGAGGACCCTCGGCAGCCGCAGTTCGGTGACGATGAACTCCTGCTGGAAGGTTCCGTTGCCGAAGAGGGTGGTGACGACCTGTCCGGGTGACATGGAGTAGTCGCCGCTGCCGATCAGCACGACGGCGGCGAAGGCCGCCGCCGCGACGAGCAGCGCGATCACGGCGAACGCCCGTGCGTCCACACGGAAGGAGAGCCCGCCGGCCGTCCGCACGGCGTGGACGGTCTTCGTGGTGTCCTGCGCGGCCTTCACAGCTGGGCCATCCTCTTACGACGTACGAGATGGATGAAGACGGGCCCGCCCAGCAGCGCGGTGACGATGCCGACCTGGAGCTCGGCGGGCCGGGCGGCGACCCTGCCCACCACGTCGGCGCCGAGCAGCAGCACGGGCGCGAGGACGGCCGCGTAGGGCAGGATCCACCGCATGTCCGGGCCGGTGATGGTGCGGACCAGGTGCGGGATCATCAGCCCGATGAAGACGATCGGCCCGCACGCGGCGGTCGCCGCCCCGCAGAGCAGGGTGACGGCCACCATCGCGAGGACGCGTGTACGGGTCAGATGCGCGCCGAGCGCCCTGGCCGTGTCGTCGCCCATCTCCAGCGCGTTGAGCGGCCGTGCGATGAGCAGGGCCAGCAGCACGCCGAGTGCGATGAACGGCCACACCTTGCCGACGGTCTCCGGGTTCGCGGAGGCCAGCGATCCCACGGTCCAGAAGCGCAGCCGGTCCAGCGCCGCCGAGTCCAGCAGCTGTACGGCGTTGACGTAGCCGAAGAGCGCCGCGGTGACCGCCGTGCCGGCGAGCGCCAGGCGTACGGGGTTGGCGGACCGGCTCCCGCCGAGCAGGTACACCGCGACGGACACGATCGCGGCGCCGCCGAACGCGAACCAGACGTATCCGGTGAGCGAGGTGACGCCGAGGAAGGTGATGGCGGAGACGACGGCTGCCGCCGCGCCCGCGTTGACGCCCAGCAGACCGGGCTCGGCGAGCGGGTTGCGGGTCAGCGCCTGCATCACGGCGCCGGCCAGTCCCAGGGCGGCCCCGACGATCAGCCCCAGCACGGTGCGCGGGACCCGCACATCCCGCACCAGGACGTCGCCGTTGGTGCCCGAGTAGTGGAACAGGCCGTGCCACACCTCGGAGAGGGGCAGGGCCTTGGCCCCGATCGCGATACTCGCGAGGCACACCAGCACCAGCACGCCTACGGCGACCAGCAGCCCCACGGCTCGTACCGCGTGGCGCCCGGTGCGCGCGGGCTCGTCCGGCGCTGCCGCGGGACCGGCGTTCGTTTCAGGGCTCTCGACCAACACCGGGTTAGGGTAGCCTACCCTCCGGTTCCGGCCACCAGGGGGAGCCGGAGGCAACCGCTGCCCCGGCCGCCGGCCCCGCGAGCGGGCCGACCAGGACGTCCACCGCGCCGTGGAGCGGGCCGGACGGGCCCTCCACCGCTACAGGCCGAGCCTGGCCACGGCCTTCCCCGCGTCCAGCCCGCACGAGCCGTCCCCGGCATGCGTCCACGCCGCTCCGCACAGGGCCCGCAGCCCGTCGATCGCGTCGCCGTCGCCTTCCAGCACGAGCGCGCCCCCGCGCACCACGGCCGTCCAGCCGCCGCAGCGGAACGCGCCGTCCTCCTCCGACACCTCGGGCTGGCCGGTGAGCAGGCCCCGCAGGTCCCGGTCCACATAGGTCGGGCGGTACTTGGGCTCGGCCGCGACCAGCTGCGCCGCGTCGGTGACCCCGGTGAGGACGAGCAGCGAGTCCACGCCGCCGTTGAACGCGCCCTCGATGTCCGTGTCCAGCCGGTCCCCGACGACCAGCGGCCGCTCCGCCCCGGTCCGCAGCACGGTCTCACGGTGCATCGGCGGCAGCGGCTTGCCCGCGACCTGCGGCTCGGCACCGGTCGCGATCCGTACGACCTCGACCGCCGCGCCGTTGCCCGGGGCGATACCCCGGGCACCGGGGATCGTCAGGTCCGTGTTGGAGGCGAACCACACGGCCCCGCGCGAGATCGCGTACGCCGCCTCGGCGAACCGCCCCCACGCCAGATCGGGCCCGCCGAACCCCTGCGCCACCGCGACGGGTTCGTCGTCCGCCGACTCCACCGGGACCAGGCCGCGCTCGCGCAGCGCGACCCGCAGCCCCTCGCCGCCGACCACGAGCACCTTCGCACCGGACGGCAGCTGATCGGCCATCAGCCGGGCCACCGCCTGCGCCGACGTGATCACATCGGCGGCATCGGCCGGCACCCCGAGCTCCGTCAGGTGCTCCGCCACGGCGTCCGGCGTCCGCAGGGCGTTGTTCGTCACGTACGCGAGATGCATGCCGCCCGCGCGCGCACTGCCCAGCGACTCCACGGCGTGAACGATGGCGTGGCCGCCCGCGTACACCACCCCGTCGAGATCGAGCAGGGCCGTGTCGTACGCCTCACTCAGCGCCACTCCGCTTCCGAGCGGCCGGGACCTGTACTGCTGACTCATATGCGTACGCTCCTCTTTCCATGCTTCTCCCCCGATCATCGCGCATGGCGGGAGCGCACATACGATGCCCGAATGAACACATCCGGGCCCGCCGCCGGCGAGGGACTGCGGCTGGTCCCCTTCCGTGGACTGCGCTACGTCCCCGAACGGGTCGGCAGCCTCGCGGCGGTGACCTCGCCCCCGTACGACGTCGTCGTCCGGCCCGACGGGCTGCACCACCTGGAGTCCGCGGACCCGTACAACATCGTCCGGCTGATCCTCCCGCAGGCCGGCACGGCCGCGGCACGCCACCGGCAGGCCGCCGACACCCTGAAGCGCTGGCTCGCGGAGGGCGTCCTCGCCCCGGACCCGGTGCCCGTGCTCTACGTCTACGAACAGCGGGCCGGCGACATCCTCCAGCGCGGTGTGATCGGGGCCCTGGCCCTCTCCCCCGCGTCGGAGGGTGTGGTCCTGCCGCACGAGGACGTCATGGCCGATGTCGTGGAGGACCGCGCCGATCTGATGCGCACCGCGGCGGCCCACCTCGAACCCCTGCTCCTCAGCTACGCGGGAGACGGCGGGCCGAGCGGCACGACGGCCGTCATCGAGCGGGTGGTGGAGCGCCTTCCGCTCCTCACCACGACGACCGAGGACGGCTTCAGCCACCGTCTCTGGGCCGTCTCCGACCCCGCGGAACAGGCGGAGATCGAGTCCGATCTCTCCCGCCGCCAGGCACTGATCGCCGACGGCCACCACCGCTGGGCCACCTATCTGCGGCTCCAGCGGGAGCAGTCCGCCCCCGGGCCCTGGGACTTCGGTCTCGTCCTGCTCGTCGACACCGCCCGCTATCCGCTGCGGGTGCGCGCCATCCACCGGCTGCTGCACCGCCTTCCGGTCCCCGAGGCGCTCCGCGCCCTCGAAGGCCGCTTCCGCGTCCGGCGCGTCGACGGACCGCTGCAGCAGGCGCTCGACGCGCTCGCGGCGGCCACGGAGGACGACAACGCCTTCCTGCTCGCGGGCGACGGCCGTTTCCACCTGGTCGACCGGCCGGACGAGCGGCTGCTGGCCCGCACGGTCCGCGCCGACCGGCCGGCGGCCTGGCGCGCCCTGGACGCGACCGTGCTGCACTCCACGCTCCTCGACGACGTGTGGCGGATCCCTGACACCCCCGAACACATCGCCTACATCCACGACACGGCGGCGGCTGTCGAGCAGGCGGAACGGCACGACGCCACGGCGGTGCTGATGCGCCCCGTGCGCGAGGAGGTGGTGCGGGAACTGGCCAGACAGGGCGTCACGATGCCCCGGAAGTCGACCTCGTTCGGTCCCAAGCCGGCCACGGGGCTGGTGCTGCGCAGTCTGGACCTCGACTGACGCGGTCCTTGTCCGGAGCGCCCGTCATGAAGATCCTTCAGGGAACTTGCCGGAGGCTTTGTCAGGCGGCGAAGGCGTGGCGCACGGCGGTGGCGAGACTGCTGCGGCGCCGGTCGTGATCAGCAGCGGGGTCAGCGGTCGTGGCCGTGTAGGTGAGACTGCCCGGTGACCAGGTCATCGCCAGGGAGATGACCATGGCGTGCACATCGGCCGGCGGCAGCTCGCGACTGATGTGGCCGGCGTCCTGCGCATCGGCGATGGCCCGGAGCTTGGGCGACTCGTCGGCCTCGGCGAAGAGATGGCCGACCGGTGTCCGCTCCAGCCGGGCCCAGCCGGCCAGGCGTACGAGCTGCGGGTGCGCCAGGTAGGCGTCGTAGAGACGGACTGCATAACCTGGCAGGTCGTCGGCGGTCAGCGGGGCCGCGTCGAGGATGCCCTCGACCTGGTCGGCGAGAACGGCGTCGAACAGTCCTTCCTTGCTGCCGTAGTAGGCGTACATCTGCGCCTTGCTGACCTTCGCCTGAACCGAGATGCGGTCCACGCGCGCGCCCGCGATCCCGTGCGCGGCGAATTCGCCCGCGCCCGCGTCCAGCAGCCGTCGCCTGCTCGCCTGTGCCTTGTCCATACCACCAGACTAAACGAACTGGTTCGTTTGCCGCAGGGCGGGATCCGGGTTACGGTCGCCATGCAGAACGAACCAGTTCGTTCTGCATGAGCCCGAGGAGAATCATCGTGAGCACTCCCGCCATGGATCTGGCCGGCACCGTCACCCTGGTCACCGGGGCGAGCAGCGGGATCGGCGAGGCCACCGCCCGTGCCCTGGCCGCCCGGGGAACGACCGTCGCTCTCACCGCTCGCCGCAAGGACCGCCTGGAGACGGTGTCCGCCGCTGTCCGCTCATCAGGTGGGGTCGCCCATGTCTTCCCTGCCGACCTCACCGCGAACGGCGAGGCCGTATCCCTCGTCGACCGCGTCCTGGCGGAGACGGGGCGGCTGGACATCCTGGTCAACGCGGCAGGCGTCATGCTCGTCGGCCCGGCCCTGGACGCGCCGGCCGACGAATGGCAGCGCAACGTCGACCTGAACGTCTCGGCCCTGCTGAACCTGACGCACGCCGCCCTGCCGCACCTGGTCGCCGCGGCCCGCGATCAGGGACGCGGGGTGGCGGACCTGGTCAACATCAGCTCGGTCGCCGGGCGTCAGGCCATCGGCGGAGCCGCCGTCTACAGCGCCACCAAGTTCGCCGTCACCGCCTTCAGCGAGGCGCTCCGCCAGGAGCTCGCCGCCCAGCACGTCCGCGTCAGCTCGGTGGAGCCCGGAGCCGTCGACACCGAGCTCACGGATCACATCCGCGACGGCGTACGCGAACACAACCAGGCGTGGTACGCCTCCTTCGAAACCCTCCGGCCCGAGGACATCGCCGACGCCATCGCCTATGTCGTCACGCGTCCACGTCACGTGGCGCTCAGCCAACTGCTGGTGAGGCCGACCGAACAGACCTGACGCCTCGACTCTCGGTGAGGTTCGGTGGGCCTCGGTGGGCCTCGGTGGGTCCGAACGCAGAAGAGGGCGGCACCCGATGTGGGTGCCGCCCTCTTCATGACCTATCAGCGGTGGTCAGGCCTTCGTGGGCCCGTCCGCCTCGCCGTCCTCGTCATCCTCGTCGACCTCGGGCTCGCTGTCCGAGTCCGCGTCGTCCCGGTCCTCGTCGTCCGTGTCCTGGGCCTCCGTGGCCCGGGCTTCAACGATCCGGCCCGCTTCTCCGGCGTGCTCGTCGTCGTCGCCGAGCGCGTCGACGAATTCGACGCCGTCGAGTTCGGCGAGCCGGTCGGACGCGTCGGTCGCACCGTCCTTGTCCGCCTCCAGAGCCTTCCCGAACCACTCACGGGCCTCGTCCTCGCGACCTGCTTCGAGAAGCGCGTCGGCGTAGGCGTAACGCAGGCGCGGCGTCCACGAGTGGACGGCGCTGGAGGCGAGCTCGGGGCTCTGGAGCGTGACGATCGCGGCGTCGATCTGCCCCATGTCCCTGCGGGCACCCGCGGCGACCAGACGCATCTCGACCTGTCCGGCCTTGTCCAGCTTCTGGACCTCGGGCTCACCGGCCATGGCCATGGCCCGCTCGGGCCGGCCCAGTCCGCGCTCGCAGTCGGCCATGACCGGCCACAGATCCACGGAACCGGTCATACGACGCGACGCCCGGAACTCCGCCAGCGCCTCCGCGTACTTCTGGGTGGCGTACGCGGCGAAGCCTGCGGCCTCACGCACGGCGGCGACCCTCGACGCCAGCCGAAGGGCGATACGCGAGTATGCGTAGGCCTGCTCCGGGTCCTCGTCGATCAGACGGGCGACCATGACGAGGTTCCGTGCGACGTCCTCGGCAAGGGTCTTCGGCAGGCTCATCAGCTCCTGCCGGACGTCCTTGTCGATCTCGTCGCCGGTGACGTCGTCGGGGATGGGGAGCCGCTTGATGGGCTCACGGTCCCGGTCGTCCCGCCCCTGGTAGCCACCACGGTCATCGCGGCCCCGGTAGCCACCGCGGTCGTTGCCCCGGTCGTTGTCGCGACGCGGACCGCGGTCACGGTCGCCGCTCCGGTCGTCGCGGCGGAAGCCACCGCCGCCGCCCCGGTTGTCGTCGCGGCGGAAGCCGCCGGGGCGGTCGTCGTCGCGACGCGGGCCACGCGGCCGGTCGTCACGGCGCTCGAACCCGCCACCGGCAGGACGGCCACCACGGTCGTCACGCTGGCCACCGCGGTGGCCACCACGGTCGTCCTCACGGCGCGGAGCCCGGTCGTCACGACGGAAGCTGCTCGGCCGGTCGTCATCACGGCGGGGGCCACGGTCACGGTCTCGGTCGTCACGGCGGAAGCCGCCACCGCCGCCCCGGTTGTCGTCGCGGCGGAAGCCGCCGGGGCGGTCGTCGTCGCGACGCGGGCCACGCGGCCGGTCGTCACGGCGCTCGAACCCACCACCGGCAGGACGGCCACCACGGTCATCACGCTGACCACCGCGGTAGCCACC
>NZ_JBIVLA010000012.1:0-144233 GCF_044751065.1 Streptomyces sp. NPDC088746 | reverse complement strand
TCCATCCTCGACCGGCTGGACTCGGCCGGCATCGAGGCGGACGAACTCACCGTCCACACCCCCGACCTCGACGACGTCTTCTTCGCCCTCACCGCCGGCACCGCCATCCCCGACCAGCCCAAGGAGAACGTCCGATGAGCACCCTCTCCCTCACCGTACGCGACTCGTCCACCATGCTGCGCCGCAACCTGCTGCACGCGAGGCGCTACCCCTCCCTCACCCTGAACCTGCTCCTCACCCCGGTCATGCTCCTGCTGCTCTTCGTCTACATCTTCGGAGACGCCATGAGCGCAGGCATCGGCGGCGGGGACCGTGCCGACTACATCGCGTACCTGGTCCCGGGCATCCTGCTGATGACGATCGGCTCCACCACGGTCGGCGCCGCCGTGTCCGTCACCATGGACATGAGCGAGGGCATCATCGCCCGCTTCCGCACCATGGCCATCCACCGTGGCTCCGTCCTCATCGGGCATGTCGCCGGCAGCGTCCTGCAGTGCGTGATGAGCGTGGTCCTCGTCGGGGCCGTCGGCGTGGCCATCGGTTTCCGGTCCACCGATGCCACGGCCATGGAGTGGCTGGCGGCTTTCGGGCTGCTCGTGCTCTTCGCCCTGGCGCTGACCTGGATCGCCGTCGGCATGGGGCTGGCCAGCCCGAACGCCGAGGCCGCCGGCAACAACGCCATGCCCCTCGTCTTCCTGCCGCTCATCTCCAGCACCTTCGTCCCGGTCGAGTCGATGCCGGGCTGGTTCCAGCCGATCGCCGAGTACCAGCCCTTCACCCCGGCCATCGAGACCCTGCGAGGACTCCTCCTCGGCACCGAGATCGGCCACAACGGGTGGCTCTCGGTCGGATGGTGCCTGGGCCTCACCGTCCTCGGCTACCGCTGGTCCAAGGCGCAGTTCGACCGTGACGCGAAGTAACCGGCCTGCGGTTCGGACCGCCTCCCGCGAGCGATGTCATCGCCGCGGGAGTCAGTCCTTGCGCCCGGTGGTGGCCACGGTGACGCCGAGGCCGATCATCGCGAGCCCGCCGACGCCGCCGACCGGGGAGAGCCGCTGAGGCGAACGGGCGAACCAGTCCCGCGCGGTGGCCGCGGCCGGCCCCCAGGCGCGGTCCGAGATCACCGCGATGACGTTGCAGACCAGGCCGAGCACGAGCATCTGAGCCGCGAGGTGCCCCTGGTCACGGTCGACGAACTGCGGGAGGACGGCCGCGAAGAACACGATGGTCTTGGGGTTCGACACACCGACGGCGAACCCCTTCCCCCCAGGCGAAGCCGGCGCGGGCCTACCGTCGTCCGTCGACCAGGCCGGATTCCCAGGCCCAGGCGGCGATCTCCACACGGTTGCGGGCCGACAGTTTGATCTGGACGTTGCCGAGGTGTGTCTTCACCGTGCCCACCGAGATGGACAGTTCCACGGCGATCTCGGCGTTGGTCAGTCCTCTGGCCACCAGACGCACCAGGTCCTTCTCCCGCGCGGACAGCGCGGTGTGCGGCTCCCGGGGCGCGGAAGCCGCGCTGTTGAGGCGCCGCAGCAGCCGTACGGTGATGGCAGGGCTCACCAGCGCCTCGCCGGAGGCGGCCGCCCTGATGGCCTCGACCAGCAGGGCAGGGCCCGAGTCCTTGATCAGGAATCCGGAGGCCCCCTCACCCAGGGCACGCTGGACGTACTCGTCGTCGTCGAACGTCGTGACCACGACGACCTTCGGCGGATCCACCGTGCCGGGGCGAGTCAGCCTGCGCAGCGCCTCCAGACCGTCCATGCGGGGCATACGGATGTCCATCAGCACCACGTCGGGCCGGTGGCGCTCGGCGAGCTCCACCGCGAACACCCCGTCCGATGCCTCCGCCACGACGTCGATGTCGTCCTCCGCGGCGAGGATCATCGCGAACCCGGCCCGTACCATCGCCTGGTCGTCGGCGATCAGCACCCGGATCGTCATCGGGCCGCCACCCCCGCCGTGGACACGGGAAGCGTCGCCTCGACGCCCCAGCCGCCCGCCGTCACCGGGCCCGCCTGGACACGTCCACCGATCAGGCCCACCCGCTCGGCCAGGCCCTTCAGCCCGAAGCCGCTCCGGGAGACGTGGCGCGGCTGCCCGTCGTCGCTGACGCGTACGGTGAGCCGGTCTCCCGAACGGTTCACGCGCACCCGCACCTCGGTGCAGCCATGGGCGTGCTTGCGTACGTTGGTGAGGGCCTCCATCACCACCCGGTGCGCGGTGGTGGTCACCTCCACCGGCAGGTCGTCGAAGGTCCCTTCCAGATCGAGCCGGGCCCGGGCGCCTCCGACGGCCGAGAACTCCTCCACGAGGGCACGCACTTCGCCGATGCCCGCCAGCGGGGTCAGGGCCACTTCCCCGTCGGCGTCGCGCAGCATCCCCACCATGTGCCGCATGGATGTCAGCGCCTCCGAGCCCGCCTGCTCGATCCTCTGGAGCGCCGGCGGCACCAGTTCGGGCCGGCGGTCCGCGATCGCGTGGGCTCCCTGCGCCTGGACGACGATGCCGGTCACGTGGTGGGCGACGAAGTCGTGCAGGTCCCTGGCGAACTCCGTCCGCTGCTCCAGCCTGAGCGCCGCGGCCTGCCGTCGCCGGTCCGCCAGGAGCAGGCGCATGCCGAGGCCGACGCCCAGCGCCGTGACCGCGGCCAGGGCGAAGATCAGCGCGAAGATGGTGGTGGACTGCCGCACCGAGACCGAGACCGGCCGCAGCACGATGGCCATCAGCAGCACGGGGCCGGCCACCGCCGCCCACGACGGCGCCCCGCGTCTGGCGACGACCAGCAGGATCCACACCAGAGCCGCCGGCTCCGCGTACCCCAGCGCCTGCGCCCCGACCGTCATCTCCATGTGCAGCAGCACCGAGAGACACAGGGACATGACCGCCAGAGTGCAGCCGGCCGCCGGGAGCGCCCGGCTGCCGAGCCGGGGCGAAGCGACGACCAGAGCGATGGCCAGCAGGGCGCCACCCAGCTTGGCGGTGCCCAGCGCGTTGTCGTCGGGGTCCCCGATCCGGTAGAAATCGCCGCCCACCCAGTCCAGCACGACGAGGCCGGCTAGGGCCACGACCAGAATCAGCCGGACCGTGACGAGCAACTGCGGATGGCCCTTCCCCCGTGTGGCTGTGGGTGCGGCCGACCTCGCCGGCATCTCTCTCACCGTCCTCCCGCCGACCGGCCGAAAGTCGGAGTCGGCCGCGCATGATCTGTCTTTTGCCCGATCCGCCGCAGGCCACGGCGGAGAAGAGTGGTGTCCACCCGGGCGGCGTGTCATAGCCGACCCTCCCACACGCACAGGAGTCACATGAACCACGCAGAGGTGCACCACGGAAGCGGGCCGGGGTTCGGGCGCCCCGTCGGCGCGGCTGCGATCGAGGCCCATGGGCTCGGCAAGCGGTACCGGCGCGGCTGGGCTCTGCGGGACGTCTCCTTCCGGCTGCCCGCCGGACGGGTGTGCGGCCTCGTCGGCCCGAACGGCGCCGGCAAGAGCACCCTGATGGGCCTGGCCACCCACATGATCCGGCCGACGACCGGCACCCTGCGGGTGTTCGGCGCGGCGCCGGGGTCGGCGGAGGCCGTCCTGCGGACCGCGTTCCTGACCCAGGAGAAGCCGCTGTTCCGGCGCTTCACCGTCGCGGAAACCCTGCGGCTGGGCCGTGAGTTCAACCCCTGCTGGGACCAGGAGGTCGCCGAGGGCATCGTCCGCGCCGGCCAGGTGCCGCTGAAGGCGAAGGTCGGCACGCTGTCCGGGGGGCAGCGCACCCGCGTCGCCTTCGCCCTGGCTTTCGGGAAGCGCCCTGACCTGCTCATCCTCGACGAGCCGATGGCCGATCTGGATCCGCTGGTCCGTCGCGAGCTCATGGCCACCCTGACCGCGGAGGCCGCCCAGCACGGCACCACGGTGCTGGTCTCCTCGCACATGCTTGCCGAGCTGGAGCACATCTGCGACTACCTGCTCGTCATCGCGAACGGCGGTCTGCGCCTCGCGGGCGAGGTGGACGAACTGCTCGCGGCACACGCGCTGTTCGCCGGCCCCGGGGACGGCTCGTCCCCGGTCCCCGCGCCGCACAGCGTCATCGGACCGCACAACGAGGGCCGGCCGGGCGTCCTGGCCCGGCTCGGCGGACCGGTCGAATACGGCGGACAGGCCGAGCCTCCCACCCTGGAGGAGCTCCTGCTCGCCTACCTGCGGTCACCCGACGCGCCTGCGCTGATCGCCCCCGGCGCCCGCGTCGGCGACATCCACGACATCATCGCCCACGACCGCACGAAGGCTGTGACCGCATGACCACGCTCACTCACGACCCGGCCCGTACAGTGCCCACCGGACCCGCACGCAACCACTGGATCCCCCGGCTCGGCGGCCCGGTCTGGCTCGTCTGGCGCCAGCACCGCGCCGCGTTCTGGACGCTCATCGCCGCCACGCTCCTCGGCGTGCTCGTCATGGTCTGGCTGCGCGGGCAGACGATGGACTTCCTGGCCGCCCAGGACCCGACCTCGCGGAGGCCGGGAGGGCTGCCGCCGGAGTTCGAGACCCATGTCGACCGTCTGCACAGCATCGGGAGCTACCTCAGCTACATCCCCGTCCTGGCCGGTGTCCTGCTCGGGGCCCCGCTCATCGCCGGCGACCTGGAGACCGGCACCGCCAAGCTGGTGACCTCGCAGTCCGTCAGCCGACTGCGGTGGCTCGTCACGAAACTCGCCGTTCCCGCCGCGATGCTCGCTCTGTCGACCGGCGTGCTCACCGCCGTGCTCACCTGGTGGTGGAATCCGATCAAGGGGCTTTCCGACGCCCTCATCTGGACCTCCTTCTTCAGCGTCACGGGGGTCGTACCGGTGGCCTACGCCCTGCTCACGTTCACCGTGGGCGTGGCGGTCGGCCTGCTCCTGCGCCGCACGCTGGTGTCGATGGTGGTCACGCTCGGCATCGTCGTGGCGATCGGGTTCGTCTGGGACGAACTCTGGCGGAGCCTGGGACACATCATGTCGGTCAGCACCGACAAGGGCGTCGGGCCCGGTGCGGTACGGCCGGAGCTGCCTGCCCAGGCTGAGCAGCAGGGACAGGGCACGTACTTCCTCACCAGCTCCGGGGACCGCCTGGAGTGGACCACCTGCCTCGACCAGATGGAGAACGACCGGGCGCACACCGCCTGCCTGGAGTCGAAGCACGTCATCGGCTGGTCCCTCGACTATCTCGACGTCTCCCAGATGCAGACGATGCAGTGGCTCGGAGCCGGCGTCATGCTCGCCCTCGCCGCGGCCGTCGCGGCCTTCGTCATCGTCCGGGGCCGCAAGCGGCTCCTGTGACCCGTGGCCCCCGGGGTCCCGACGGGACGGCCGGCCCGCAGACCTGCCGCGCCCCGCGCAAGGCCGAAGGGCCGTGACGGTGGCCGCCGCGGCCCCCCGCGCCGTCCGTCGCCGCCGTCGGCGCGGGCGTCCACCGGCCCCGCCCGGCCGGGCGGGTGGACGCCCTCGGTGACCTCAGGCCCGCTTGTCATCGTCCCCCACCTGGCACTACTGTCGCCACGCCTTGGTGAACGGGAAATCGGTGTGATGCCGGTGCGGCCCTCGCCACTGTGATCGGGAAGTCCGGCTCCGGCCCTCGCGGGCAGCCACTGGGTCCTTGTGACCCGGGAAGGCGGAGTTCGGGCGGTGGTACCCGTAAGCCAGGAGACCGGCCAAGGCACTTCAACCATCCACGAGGTGCTGGAGAGGGTCTGCTGAGCCATGCACATAGCCGAGGGTTTTCTGCCTCCGGCGCACGCGATCGCCTGGGGTGTCGCGTCCGCGCCGTTCGTCGTCCACGGAGTCCGGTCACTCACGCGTGAAGTCCGGGAGAACCCCGAGAGCACGCTGCTCCTGGGGGCTTCCGGGGCCTTCACGTTCGTTCTTTCCGCATTGAAGATCCCCTCCGTCACCGGGAGTTGCTCGCATCCCACGGGCACGGGGCTGGGGGCCATCCTGTTCCGCCCGCCGATCATGGCGGTCCTGGGCACCATCACCCTGCTGTTCCAGGCGCTCCTGCTCGCCCACGGCGGGCTGACCACGCTGGGCGCCAACGTCTTCTCGATGGCGATCGTCGGGCCCTGGGCGGGGTACGCGGTCTACAGGCTGCTGCGCCGGTACGACGTGCCGCTGATGGTGGGGGTGTTCTTCGGCGCGTTCGTCGCCGACCTGTCGACGTACTGCGTCACGAGCGTGCAGCTGGCGCTCGCCTTCCCGGACCCGAGCACCGGCTTCCTGGGCGCGCTCGGCAAGTTCGGCTCCATCTTCGCGGTCACCCAGATCCCGCTGGCGGTGAGCGAGGGGCTGCTGACCGTTCTGGTCATGCGGCTCCTCGTGCAGTCCAGCAAGGGTGATCTGACCCGGCTCGGCGTGTTCCTCGCCGGCAGGCGGGACCGGACCAGGACGGCCGAGACCGAGGCGGTGGCCCGATGAACAAGAACACGAAGATCAACGCCCTTCTGCTGCTCGTCGTGGCCGCGCTGGCCGTCCTGCCGCTGGCCCTCGGCCTCGGCGACGACGAGAAGGAGCCGTTCACGGGCGCCGACGCCCAGGCCGAGACGGCGATCACCGAGATCGATCCCGGATACGAACCCTGGTTCTCCCCGCTGTACGAACCACCGTCCGGGGAGATCGAGTCGGCGCTGTTCGCGCTCCAGGCCGCGTTGGGCGCGGGTGTACTCGCCTACTACTTCGGCCTGCGCCGCGGGCGCCGTCAGGGCGAGCTGCGCGCGACCACGCAGCAGGACGGCTCCGGCGCCGGGGAGCCCGCGGCCCGGGAGAACTGAGCGAACGTGCTGCCGATCGACGCGGCGGCGCACAGCAGTCGCTGGCGCCGCCGCCATCCCGTGGACAAAGCCGTACTGGGTCTGGGACTCACGGTTCTGGCGATCTCGCTGCCGCCCTGGCCCGGAGCCGCACTGGCCCTCCTCACCGCCGTCGCCGTGCTGCTGGGGCCGGCCGGTGTGCCCGCCCGCCAACTCTGGCGGGCCTACCGGGTTCCCCTGGGTTTCTGTGCCACCGGGGCGGCCACACTGCTCGTACAGGTCGGCGGGCCGGAGGGACTCGTGACCGTGGCGGACGGGGGGCCGGTCCGTGCCGGGGAGTTGCTGCTGCGCACCTCGGCGGCGTCGCTCGGGGTCCTGCTGTTCGCCTTCACCACCCCGATGTCCGACCTGCTGCCCCGCCTGGTCAAGGCGGGGGTGCCGGCGCCGGTGGTGGACGTCGCCCTGGTGACGTACCGCATGAGCTTCCTGCTCCTCGACTCGGTACGCCGGATCCGGGAGGCCCAGGCGGCCCGGCTCGGGCACACCACTCGGGCGGCCGCCTGGCGGTCCCTGGCGGGCCTCGGAGCCACCGCGTTCATCAGGGCCTTCGACCGCGCGGCACGGCTCCAGGCCGGGCTCGCCGGGCGCGGTTACGACGGGACCCTGCGCGTCCTGGTACCCGAGGCCCGTGTCTCCGGCCGTTTCGTGGCCGTGAGCGTCGCCCTGCTCGCGGCCCTCACCGTGCTGACCCTCGTCCTGGAAAGGCCCCTTTCATGAGCGAATCCGTACTGCTCGCCCTCCGGGGCGCGTCCTTCGCGTACGAGGACGGCCCTGCCGTGCTCAGCGGCCTCGACTTCGAGGCGCGGGCGGGGCGCGCGCTCGCCCTGCTCGGCCGGAACGGCAGTGGGAAGACCACGCTGATGCGTCTGCTCAGCGGCGGGTTGCGCCCCCGCGAGGGGCAGTTGACGGTGGAGGGCCGCCAGGTCACGTACGACCGGAAGGGCCTGACCCGGCTGCGTACGACGGTCCAGCTGGTGGTGCAGGATCCGGACGACCAGTTGTTCGCCGCGTCCGTCTCCCAGGACGTGTCCTTCGGACCGCTGAACCTCGGGCTGCCCGACAGCGAGGTGCGGGCCCGGGTGGAGGAGGCGCTGGGCGCCCTGGACATCACGGCGCTGGCGGACCGGCCCACCCACCTGCTCTCGTACGGGCAGCGCAAACGGACCGCCATCGCGGGCGCGGTCGCGATGAGGCCCCGGGTGCTGATCCTCGACGAACCGACCGCCGGGCTCGACCCGGACGGTCAGGAGCGGCTGCTCGCCACGCTGGGCACCCTCCGGGAGAGCGGCACCACCGTGATGATGGCCACGCACGACGTCGACCTGGCCCTGCGCTGGGCCGACGACGCCGCGCTCCTCACCCCCTCGGGTGTCCGCGCCGGGCCGGCGCCCGCCATGCTCGCCCGTACGGATCTCCTGGAGGAGGCCGGGCTGCGACTGCCGTGGGGCATCGCGACCGCCCGGCTGCTGCGCGCGCACGGCCTGCTGGACGCGTCGGCGCCCGGTCCCCGCACCCCCGAGGAGCTCGCGGGCCTCATCTCGCCCACCGACGGCAGGGAGCAGGCCACCGCCCGCCGGTGAGGCGTTCAGATGACGCGGAAGAGGTCGCCGGCGGCGTGGACATCGGTGAGGTCCTCGATGCTGCGGAGGTTGTCGCACAGGGCGTCCAGGACCGTGCCGGGTCCGGCGGCCTGCGGGGCCCCGATGGCGACGCCGAAGGAGCGGAAGCCCAGCGTGTGCTTGGCATCGTTCCAGCTGCGCATCCACTGCTCGCTGACGTCGCACTCGCCGTCGGTGATCATCACGATGTCGCCGCGCCGGCGCCCGTCGGAGTTGAACTCCTCGTCCAGCAGCCTGACGGCCGCCGCGAGCGGGGTCCGGAACTCGGTACCGCCTCCGAAGAAGTGCTCGGCGAAGTCGAGGACGCCGGCGATGCCGGCGGGCTGGGAGCCCGGGAAGCGGCACACCTTCACGGAATCGGACGAGGAGAACAGGATTCCGACGAAGTCGCGCCGCGCCCGGTGGGCCTGGTCCAGCAGCGCCAGGGCGCACGCCTTGGCCCACGCCTCGCGGGTGATCCCGCCGGGGCCGGCCTCCAGCATCGAGTACGAGCAGTCGACGCACGCGATGACGGCGCCCTTCCCCGTGGTCTGCTCCCCGCGGCTGTCGTAGAGCATCAGCCGCGACTCGGCGTACCTCGCGGCGAACACGCTCCTCATGGCCGGTACGCCGAGGTTGGCCAGCTCGGAGGGGATGACCCGGGAGAGGTCGTCGCCCAGCGTGATCCCGATCAGTTCGCCGGGGCCCTGCTCGACCTTGCGGGCGCGTTCCCCGTCGGCCATCTGCCGGAACCGGCCGATGAGGTCTGCGAACCGGCCCAGCCGGCCCGAGCGCAGCCGCTCTGCGAGCCGGGCACGCCGGTCGAACGGCATCCGCTCCAGCTCGCCCGGGCCGACGCCCCACGCGCGCATCAGCTCGGCCTCGTCGCGGGACCGCTCGGCGGCCTTGCCCGAGGCGCTCCGCGCGGCCGCGCGGACGCCGGGAGCCGCGGCGGCGAGTGCCTGCCCGGCCTCCTGGGCCGCTTGCCGCGCCGCGGCGTCGGCGGCCTCGGCCGTCTCGACGGCCCGCGTCAGGGCGTCGGCCGTGACGTCCGGCACCGTGCCGTCCTCGTCCGCCTCCCCGCCGGCCCGCTGGAGCGCCCGGGTGACGGCGGCCGCCGCGTCCTCGGCCTCCCCCCGGGCGTTCTTCGCCCGCTGGGCCCGGTCCGCCGCCTCCTTGGCCAGTTCCAGCATCAAACGCAGGGCGTCGGACTGGGCGAGCACAGCCATGGCGGCGGCGTAGGGGTCGCCGGAGGTCTCGCGACGCAGCTCGGCGAATTCGGGGCTGCCCGTCAGGGCCGTGACGACCAGGTGGTTGACCAGCCGCGAGGGGTCCATCTCGGCCCGCTCGCGCACCTGAGGGCTGACCTTGTAGGCGGCCAGGAACACGTCCGCGAGCAGGTCCTCGGTGTGGTCGTAGCGTTCGTTCAGGTCCTTCGCGAGTCTCTGCAGCCCGGTGGTCTGGGTGTAGGTGTCGCGCCAGGCCATCGTGTCGAAGCGGTCGGCGGCGACCGCGGTGTCCGCCTTCGGCTGCCGGGCGTCGGCCGCCGGCCCGAGCCACGTGCCGGCGCGGTCCGTCGGATGCGTGATTCCGCCGGGTGTCTCATCCATGATCGTGTCCCCCGCTGCTCCCCCCGCTGCTCAGAGCCGGGCCTGCACGATGCTCGCGTCCACCCCGAGTGCTTCGGTCAGGACACGGGCGTGGACGGCTCGCTGAAGGATGATCACGCGTTCGACGGCGGTCGTGGAGCGTCCGGCCGTATCGGCCTCCTTGCGCAGTCTCTCCAGCTTCTTTCCCGCCATGTTGAGCTTGGTGATCGCTTCCCTGATCGCCCAGTCGCCCAGCGCCTCGCGGGACTGCCCGGCCTTCGCGTCGAGTTGGGCCTCCAGCTCCTCGATGGCGTCGGCCAGGTCGAGCGCCTCCTTGGCGTCGGGGTTGACCAGGTGGAGAACCTCACGTTCGACGGCCGGCCGTTCGGCGGGCGAGTCCCACAGCACATGGGTGAGCACCGACAGGTCGTTCCGGCCCACCGTGTCGCGGCCGTCGAGGAAGGCACTCGCCTGGAGCAGCCGGACCGACTGCCGCCAGCGGCGGTCGGAGGAGATCAGCTCCTTGCGGCGCAGGGCGGCCCGCAGCGTGCACACGGCGTCCACGATCGTGTCCGGGACGCCCACGGCCGGGACGGCTTCGGTGACGGCCTGCCGCAGCTCGGCCAGCTCCACGGTCGTCCTGGCGAGGGCGGCCGGGGCGGTGACGGCGGAGCGCACCAGCCCCGCGAAGTTGGAGGGGTCGGCGAGGTATCCCACCTCCAGCCGCACCAGCAGCCGGTCGTAGATCGCGGCGCTGTCCTCCCCGGTCGGCAGCTCGTTGGAGGCGGTGATCGCGCTGATCAGGGGGCAGTGGATCGGCTCGCCGCCGTTCTCCGGGTGGTAGATGCGTTCGTTGAGCAGTCCGAGGGTCTCGTTCAGGGCCGCCGTGGAGCACTTGAAGATCTCGTCGATGAACGCGATGTGCGCCGTGGTCGCCCGGCCGTCGAATATCTGCCGGTACTCGCCCCGGCTCAGCGCCCCCACGTCGATCGGGCCGAACATGCGGGTCGGCGCGGTGAATTTGCTGAGGAGGATCTCCCAGTAGTTCGCGCTCTCGATACGGCCCGTCAGCTCCCGTGCCAGCTCCGACTTCGCGGTGCCGGGAGGACCGAGCAGGAGGGAGTGCTGACCGGCCAGCATCGCCACCGTCAGCGTCCGTATGACGTCGTCCCGCTCGTAGAACAGCCCTGACAGTTCACCGGTGATCGCTCGCAGTCGCTCCGCCGTGTCCTGTGCGCCCATCGCCATCTCCCTGCTCGAGAACCCTGCCCGGGGCCGGAGGATCACGGACCGGCCGGCCCGCGGCCATCATTATGCCGACCGGGGCAGGCGCGATTTCGCACCTCCTCGACGAGGGGAATGAACAAAGCACGGGCCGAACGCCGGTACCGAAAAGCCGGTTCTCACCTCCGCGGCCGTGAGAGACGCCGACCGGGGACCAGCCCGCCTCGCCGTCTCGATGCCCACAGGCGCCAAGGCCGTAACCACGGCGACGAGACACGAAGAAATACCTTCGGCGAACGCGACAACGACCAGGAATTACGGCCCCTGAGGTCCGGGCCGGGCGGGCCGGCCTTTCCCGCCGACGGTTCGGAAGTGGGGAATTGATTTCCCGCACGCAGCCGTCGGATTGAGTCGGACTCGGCCTTCCACACGCTGTCGAGCTTGTCCGCCTGTCGGGGAGTGCCCAGCCCAGGCCCCCGGAGCCGCTCGCCCCGGGCAGCCACCACACCGGGTCCACAAACGGTCCAGTCAACCGCGGCCGTGTTTCCACCGGGTTAACAGACCCTCCAAACCGAACCGCTGTACGAATATGCCGGATGCCGATCCTCCGGCATATGCGACATCCCCTGAAGCACGGATTATCTCAAATAGTGAGAACGCACGGTGGGCACGTCCAGCAGGCCCACAGGACTCCGCCACATAATTCAGCTCGTCAGGCATCGACTTTCGGACTCTTCACAAACGGTTAACTCCATAATCCCCCTGGCCTGTTAGCGTCCCGAGGAAGGGTGAAGTCCAGGAGGAGGTGAAGCGTGCGAGCAGCGGTGGTCCGGTTCGTACTCGCGATCCTCATGGGCTTCCTATTGGCCCCGCACTCCGGCACGCCGTCAGGGGACGCGCACGCGTCCGCCCCGGGATTCGAGGCAGCCGCTCTCCCTGAGGCGACCACGGGCGAGGCCCACGGCGAGTACGGCACCTGCGGCACCTCCGAACGCGGGGGCGAGTCGAACGGCCTGCTGCGCCACCGGGACCGGCATCGCTCCGCGAGCGTCCCCGCCCCGGAGGCCCCTTCGCGGACCGTGGTGACGCTCGACGCGGGCGGCCTGCTCGCGCCGGCGGCCGTCGCCGCGATGGGCAACGCGCACCACACCTCCAGATCCTCGACCGCGCACTCCTCCACCGTGCTCCAGGTGTTCCGCTGCTGAGCTGACCCCGAGGCGCCCGGTGGCCTGCCCCCCCTCTCGGCCCGCTGCTGCGGGCTCGTCGACACGGGGTCATGTCGCCCTGCCCTCCAGGCTCCAGTTCTCACACGTATGCCGACGCGCCGCCCTCAGGCGCGCCAGGAGGAACCACTGGTATGCAATCTCTCGTCGATCACTCCCGGACAGAAGTCCTACGCACCGGCGACAGCGTCGTCTGGGCACCGCCGCCCGGCGACGTGCGCTCGGCCCCCTTCCGCACGGGATGAGGGCCGTCATGGAAAAGGTCTCCAAGTTCCCTCACCTGCGGCAGGATTTCGCCGCGTCACTCGTCGTCTTCCTCGTCGCCCTGCCCCTCTGCGTGGGCGTCGCCGTCGCTTCGGGGGTCCCGGCGGAACTGGGACTGATCACCGGCATCGTGGGCGGGCTCGTCACCGGCCTGATGCGCGGCAGCAGCCTCCAGGTGTCGGGGCCGGCCGCCGGTCTCACCGTGCTCGTCTTCGAGGCCGTGCAGTCCTTCGGGCTGCCCGCGCTCGGAGTCATCGTGCTGACGGCGGGGCTGCTCCAGCTGGCCATGGGAGCGCTGCGGCTGGGCCGCTGGTTCCGGGCGATCTCGGTCTCGGTGGTCGAGGGCATGCTCGCGGGCATCGGCCTCGTCCTGATCGCGGGTCAGCTCTACGCGGCGGCCGGTGTCGAGGCACCGCTCTCCGGTACGGGCAAGATGGCCGGCATTCCCGGGCTGCTGGCCGACAGCGTGTCCAGTCCCGCGGCTCTCGCCTCACTCGCGGTGGGCGCCGGGACGATCGTCCTGATGGTGGGATGGAACAGGATGCCGAAGCGGGTGCGGGCGGTCCCCGGCGCACTCGCCGCGGTCGCGCTGGCCACTGGCGCCTCGCTGGCGTTCGGGCTGCCGGTCGAGACCGTTCAGGTCCAGGGGCTCGTGGACGCCGTCCAGAGCCCCGCACTGTCGGAGTTCGGCGGGCTCGCGAGCCTGAGCCTGCTCGGGACCGTGGCGGCGTTCACCTTGATCGCCTCCGCGGAGAGCCTGTTCAGCGCGGCCGCGGTGGACCGGCTGCACGACGGTCCGCGTACCGAGTACGACAAGGAGCTGATGGCCCAGGGCACGGGCAACACCGTGTGCGGGCTCCTGGGCGCACTGCCGATGACCGCGGTCATCGTGCGCAGCTCGGCCAACGTACAGGCGGGTGCGCGGACGCGGGCCTCCCGGGTGCTGCACGGTCTGTGGCTGCTCCTGTTCGCGGCGCTCCTTCCCTCGGCGCTGGCCCTCATCCCCCTCCCCGCACTCGCCGGCATCCTCATCCACGCCGGATGGAAGCTGATCCCGCGGCGCGCGCTCGTGAAGCTGTGGCGGGAGCACCGCGGTGAGGCGATGATCCTGGTCGTCACGGCGGTGGCGATCGTGACGGTGAACATGTTCGAGGGAGTTCTGACCGGTCTGGCCCTGTCGGTGGCCAAGGCGGCCTGGGACGCCTCGCACATCAAGCTGGAGGTCGTGGACAGCAACGCCGACGGAGTCCGGGCCCGGCTGTCGGGCAACGCGACCTTCCTGCGGCTGCCGAAGATACTCGACAGCCTGGAGGCCCTTCCCAAGGACCGTCCCATCTCCCTGGACCTCTCCGGCCTGCACCATCTGGACCATGCCTGCCGTACGGCTCTGGAGAACTGGGCCGAGCGGCACAGCTCGTCCGGCACCGAACCCGTGCGGCTGACCCGGTCCGACGTGGTGACGGCTGCGCCCTGAGAGCGCGGACGACTCGCCGGGGCGCCCTCCTCGGGCGCCCCGGCGAGTCGTCCCCCGCGGTCAGCCGTTGGGCAGGATGACCGCGCGGCCGTTGATCTTGCCCGCGTGCAGCCGCTCGTAGGCGAGCGGGGCCTCGTCGATGGAGTACGTCTCGACGTGGACCTCGACGGCACCGGCGTGGGCGAGCTCGATGACTTCGGCGAGCTCCCTGCGCGAGCCCCAGTACGGCGCGGAGACCGACGTGGAGAACGGCAGGACGCCGAAGCCGACGGGCAGCAGGCCGCCGCCGATCCCGACGATGGTGACGTCGCTGTCGATGGAGGCCATCGCTCCGGCCGTCTTCACGGTCGGCTCGGCGCCGACGAAGTCGAGGACGACCTGGGCACCGATGCCACCGGTGAGTTCGCGGACCTTGGCGGCGGCGTTCTCGTCGGAGAGCACCGCCTCGTGGGCGCCCACGGTCCGGGCGAGTGCCAGCTTCTCCTCGGTGACGTCCAGTGCGATGACCCGTACGGCGGTCATGGCACGCAGCAGCTGGATGGCGACGTGGCCGAGGCCGCCGGTACCAATGACCACGGCGGTGGCGCCGGGGGTGAGCTTCGACAGCGAGCGCTTGATCGCGTGGTACGGGGTGAGGCCCGCGTCGGTCAGCGAGACGGTCTTGACCGGGTCCAGGTCGCCGATGGGCGTCAGATGCCGGGCGTCGTCGACGATCATGTACTCGGCCATGGCGCCCGGGTTCCCCAGTCCGGGCGGGTTGATGCCGAGATCGGCGGCGCGCAGGCAGTAGTTCTCCCGGCCCTCCGCGCAGTTCACGCAGGTGCCGCAGCCCCACGGGCCGTAGACGGCGACCGCGTCTCCCACCGAGACGCCTTCGGCGCCCTCGCCGAGCGCGGCGACCGTACCGACGCCCTCATGACCGAGCGTGAGCGGCAGCTGGTAGGGGAATCCCTCGGCGGGCCAGCTCATCACGGCGATGTCCGAGTGGCAGACACCGGCGGCGCTGACCTTCAGCAGGATCTGGCCGGGCCCCGCCACGGGCTCGGGTATCTCGACGACCTCCGGGGCGGCGCCGACGGTGCGGTACTGGACGGCTTTCATGTCTCTCCTTCGTTCTCCGTACTTCCTTTGTGACCCTCGTGGTGGCGGTGCGCCACTCGGGGATCAGGGAGCGGAGTAGCCGCCGTCCACCAGGTGGTAGCTGCCGTGGATGAAGGAGGCGCGCTCGGAGAGCAGGAAGGCGATGAGTTCGGCGACCTCCTCCGACGTGCCGAGGCGCCCCGCCGGGTGCAGGGAGATCAGGTGGTCGCGGGCCGGTCCGTCGGTGTCGCGGAGCAGCGGGGTGTCGATGAAGCCCGGGCCGACCGCGTTGATGCGGACGTTCTGTGCCGCGTATTCGAGTGCGGCGGTCTTGGTGAGGCCGACGACGCCGTGCTTGGCGGCGACGTACGCCGGAGAGTTCGCGAAGCCGTTGGTGCCGAGGATCGACGAGACGTTGACGACGGCGCCGCCGCCCGCGGCCAGGATGGCCGGGAGCTCGTGGCGCATCGAGTAGAAGACGCCGCTGAGATTGGTGGCGACGACCCTGTTCCAGTCCTCGACCCCGTACTCCCCGGTGGGCTGCGAGGGGCCGCCGATGCCGGCGTTGTTCACGGCGAGGTGCAGGGCGCCGAAGGTGTCGACGGCGAACCGCACTCCGGCCTCGACGGAGGCGGGGTCGGTGACGTCGAGGGCGACCGCGGCGGCGCGGGCGCCGGTGGCCTTCAGGTCCTCGGCGGCCTTGCGGGCGCTCTCCTCGTTGTAGTCGGCGACGACGACGGCCGCGCCGCTCGCGGCGAGCCTCCGGGAGAGGGCGAGGCCGATGCCGGACGCTCCGCCGGTGACGAGGGCGACCTTGCCGGCGAACTCCGCCTCGTAGGCGGTGGGGAGGGTGGTGCTCATGGTGTGCTTCCTTGCGTGGTGCTGTGGGGCGCCGGCCCGTCCTGCCGGGGTTCCAGCAGGTTTGCGGAGAGGGCGTCGAAGGCGTGTACGACGAACTCGGGCAGGGCGGCCGGCCGGCCACCCCGTACCCATGCCGCCTGGGCCGCGAGGAGCGCTCCGGCTCCCGCGGCGACGGCCACGGCGGGACGGAGATCCTGTCGTGGGTCGGCACCGAGCCGTTCCGCGAGAATCGCCACCGACTCCTCCTGGGCGTCCACACGGATGTGGTGGTACGCCGCGTACAGAGTGGGTTCCTCCTCGGCCATGCGCAGCAGGTCGAAGATGCGTGGCCGCAGATGCCAGGGCTCCGCCTCCGGGTCGTCGAGCCAGTCGAGGACGGCCCGGCGGTAGGCGATGAGCGGTGGTTCGGCCAGGGGGCGCTCGCGGAGCGCTCGGTTGATCCTGTCGCCGTCGCCCCGCACTGCGTCGAGGACGGCGGCCTCCTTGCTCGGGAAGTAGCGACTGAAGGTGCGCCGGTCGACGTCGGCCGCCTGCGCGATCTCCTCGACCGTCACGCTCCGCAGACCACGTTCGAGTACGAGATCGAACGCGCTCCGCGCCAGCGCGTCCCGGGTTCTGCGGGCCTTGCGGCTGCGCCGTTCCGGGACGTTCCCTGTCGCATTCATAGTTGCATCGTACACCTGAAAATGTCCCGGTGGGACTTCTGTCCCACCGGGACATCCCCGGTCCATGGATGTGCGTACCGCCCGAGGGGCGGCCTCCCGCTACGACAGGGTCTTCGTCTCCCCTTCCGGCGCCTCGTCGCGGCTCCGGCTCAGCGCGCCCGGCCACCAGGCGACAGGCCCGATGTCCCTCACCAGCGCGGGGACCAGGAGCGAGCGCACGACGAGGGTGTCCAGCAGGACACCGAACGCGACGATGAACGCGATCTGGACGAGGAAGGCCAGGGGGATGACTCCCAGGGCCGCGAAGGTGGCCGCCAGGACGACACCGGCGGAGGTGATGACCCCTCCCGTGGTGGTCAGCCCGCGCAGCACACCCTGTCGGGTGCCGTGGAGCAGGGACTCCTCGCGGACGCGGGACATCAGGAAGATGTTGTAGTCCACGCCGAGGGCGACCAGGAAGACGAATCCGTACAGCGGCACGGACGAGTCGGTGCCGCTGAAGCCGAAGACGTGCTGGAAGACGAGCGAGGAGATGCCCAGCGTGGCCAGGAAGTTGAGCGCCACCGTGGCCACGAGGAGCAGCGGCATCAGCAGCGAGCGGAGCAGGCCGATCAGGATGACGAGGATGATGACCAGCACCACGGGCACGATGATGTTGCGGTCGTGCTCGGCGGTCCGCTGGGTGTCGTACTGCTGTGCGGTGTAGCCGCCGACCAGTGCCTCGGAGCCGGGCACGGCGTGCACCGCGTCGCGCAGCCGCGTGATCGTCTCCTTCGCGGCGTCGCTGTCCGCCGTGTCCGCGAGCGTCGCGTCGATGCGGACCCGCCCGTCCACGACGAGCGGTTCCCCGCCGCCCGGACGTCCGGAGGCGGTCATGACGGAGACGCCCGCGACGCCGGGGACTGCCTCGGCGGCCGTGACGACCTGCTCCGTCCGGTCCGCGGCGGCGATCACGACGGCAGGGTTGCCCGATCCGCCGGGGAAGTGGCGGCTCAGGGTCTCCTGGGCGGCGACGGACGGCGCGTCGTTGACGAAGATCTCCTCGAGGGGCACTCCCTTGGAGTTCAGCGTGGGCATGAAGGCGGCGCAGGCGAGGAGGCCGACCAGCGTGACGGCCCACACCTTGCGCGGGGAGCGGTCGACCAGCGCCGCGATCCTCGACCAGATCCCCTTCGAACCGGAATCGGACTCGGCCCCGCCCTTCTTCGGGCCCGACGGCCAGTACGCGGCCCGGCCCAGCAGGACCAGGACGGCGGGCAGGAAGGTCAGAGCACTCAGGACGGAGCACACGATGCCGATGGCACCCACGGGGCCGAGGGCGCGGTTGTTGGTCAGGTCGCTGAGCAGCAGGGCGAGGAGTCCCAGCGCCACGGTGGCGGCACTGGCCGTGATCGGCCCCGCGGATTCACGGAGTGCCGCGCGCATCGCGGTCCACTTGTCGGGCTTCCGCCCGAGCTCCTCACGGAACCGCGCGGTGAGCAGCAGCGCGTAGTCGGTGGCGGCTCCGATGACCAGGATCGACAGGATGCCCTGGACCTGCCCGTCGACCCGGACGATGTCGTGGTCAGCCAGTACGTAGACGATCGCGCAGGCCACGCCGAGCGCGAAGACCGCGCCGATGATGATGATCAGAGGGAGCAGGACGCTCCGGTAGACCAGCAGCAGGATGACGAGAACGGTCACCAGGGCGACGCCGAGCAGCAGTCCGTCGATTCCGGCGAAGGCGTCGGACAGATCGGCCTGGGAGGCCGCGGGGCCCGCGACCCCGGCCACCGTTCCCGGGACGTCCTCCGCGAGGGCCCGGACATGTGCGAGGGCGTCCGGGAGTTCGTCCCCCAGGTCCGGCCTGAGCTGGACCACGCCCTCCAGCGCTTCGCCGTCCCCGGACAGCAGCGCCGGGCTCGCCTGACCGGTGGCCCCGGGACCGTCCTTCGCCGAGGAGAGGGCGGCCGTGGCCGCCTTCTGCTGCTCGGGGCTGAGCTCCTCACCCTCGTCGGCCGCCGTCCAGACCACGACGGCCGGCACGGTCTCCTGCTTGCTGAACGCCTTCTGGGCCTCGATGACCCGGGTGGACTCCGCGCTCTGCGGCAGGAACGCGGCCTGGTCGTTCGTGGCCACCTCCCCGAGCTTCCCGGCGTACGAGCCGAAGGCACCGCCGACGACGAGCCAGGCGAGGACGAGGAACACAGGGACAAGAATCAGCCGGCGGACCGGCCTCGATGCGGTGGACATGACACTCCTGGGTCGGCCGCGATCTCTCAATCATGATGTATCTCAATGATTGAGATTACATGGCGTACGGTCCAATCTCCCACCGGCGGGGCGGTTCAGCGCCGAGGAACCTGCATACGGGCGAGTTCACCGTTCATCCGGCCGAGAAAGCGGAGCGTGGCCTCCAACTCCTGGGGCGCGGACGCGGAACGCGCGCCGGCCGCCGCCTCCGCGAGGGGCATGAAGAACGAGCGCGCGGCAGCCTTGGCCCCGGCCTCGTAGTGGAGATGCACGACCCGGCGGTCCGGGCTCTCGCGTGCGCGCCTGATGTGACCCGACCGCTCCAGCCGGTCCAGACACGCGGTGACCGCGCCGGACGTCAGGCCGAGGTGCTCGCGCAGCCGCCCCGGGGTCAGCGGTGTCTCCGCGTCGAGGATCGCGCCGAGCGCCTGTACGTCCGTGGCGTGCAGGCCCTGCGCGTGGGCGAAGGCGTGGACCAGACGGTTGATCTCACTGTTCATCCGGCGCAACTGCACGGCGAGAGCCTGGAGATCCGGCACCCCCGCCGCATCCGCGCCCGATCCGTCGCGAGGGTCGTCTGCACTGTCCACCGCCCCATACTAGGCGCGCACGACGGAACCACGATCGCCGGACAGGAGAGCGTGCCCGGCCCGGAAGAGGCGCTGGCGTGGACTTCTACTGCGCTGTGTAGATTTGGCGCGCTGCCGCGGGCCGGGAGTCCGGGGCCGCCGGGAGAGCTCCTCACACCCACAGGGAGAAGACAGCCGTCATGTTCGGAATCAGCGAGCTCGCGATCTTCCTCATCATCGCGATCCTGATATTCGGTGCCAGGAAGCTCCCCGAACTCGCCCGTTCCCTGGGCAAGTCGGCCCGGATCCTCAAGAGCGAGGCCCGGGCCCTGAAGTCCGACGGCATCTCCCCCACGGTCCCGGTGGACCCGCCGGCGGACGGGGCGGACGACCCTCGCGTCATCAGGGGGACGGCCACCGAGAAGCCCGGGCCCCGCTGATCCCTGCCTCTCCGCCACCCGCAGGGGTGGGCCTCGGCGTGTCCGCAAGCGGAATCGCCCCCGCGGGGAGACCGTGGACGGAGGAGACCCGATCCGGAGCGAGGCGTCATGGAGAGCAAGGGCGACAGCGGTGGGCTGCGGTGTCTGGTGACGGGCGCGACGGGCTACATCGGGGGCCGCCTCGTACCCGAGCTCCTGGAGGCCGGCCACCGGGTGCGCTGCCTGGCGCGGACCCCGGGGAAGCTGCGGGACCACCCGTGGGCGGGCGAGGCCGAGGTGGTCAAGGGGGACGTGACCGACGCGGAGTCCCTGGGTGCGGCGATGCGCGACATCGACGTCGCGTACTACCTGGTCCACGCGCTGGCCGCCGGGCCGGGCTTCGAGAGGACCGACCGCGACGCGGCGCGGAACTTCGGTGAGCGGGCGAGAGCGGCCGGCGTCCGGCGCATCGTCTATCTGGGCGGGCTCACACCCCCTGACGTCCCCGAGCCGGAGCTGTCCCCGCATCTGCGCTCGCGCGCCGAGGTCGGGCGCATCCTGCTCGGTTCGGGGGTTCCGACGACCGTGCTGCGCGCCGCGGTCATCATCGGTTCCGGTTCGGCGTCCTTCGAGATGCTGCGCTATCTCACCGAGCGGCTGCCGGTCATGGTCACCCCCAGCTGGGTGTCGACGCGGATCCAGCCCGTCGCCGTGCGGGACGTGCTGCGTTACCTCGTGGGCAGCGCGCACATGCCCGCCGAGGTGAACCGCACCTTCGACATCGGCGGACCCGACGTCATGACGTACCGCGACATGATGCAGAAGTACGCCCAGGTCGCCGGGCTCCCCCACCGGCTGATCCTGCCGGTGCCGATGCTCTCACCGGGCCTGTCCAGCCACTGGGTCGGGCTGGTCACCCCCGTGCCCGCGTCGATCGCCCGCCCGCTCGCGGAGTCCTTGCGCTACGAAGTCGTGTGCCAGGAGCACGACATCGCCGATCACGTCCCGGACGGCCCCGGGCAGCCGTTCTCCTTCGCCACCGCCCTCTCGCTCGCGTTGCAGAGGGTGCGCGAGGCGAGAGTGACGACGCGGTGGTCCTCCGCCTCCACCCCGGGCATTCCCAGTGATCCGCTCCCCACCGACCCGGACTGGGCGGGTGGGAGCCTCTACACCGATGTACGCGAACGCGAGGTGGACGCGTCCCCCGAGGCCCTCTGGCGGGTCGTCGAGGGGATCGGCGGTGAGAACGGCTGGTACTCGTTCCCGCCGGCCTGGGCAGTCAGGGGCTGGCTGGACCGGCTGGTGGGCGGGGTGGGCCTGCGCCGGGGACGGCGGGACGCCCAACACCTGAGGGTCGGGGACTCGCTGGACTTCTGGCGGGTCGAGGAGATCGAGCCCGGCCGGCTGCTCCGGCTGCGCGCGGAGATGCGGCTGCCGGGACTGGCCTGGCTCGAGATGTACGCCGAGAAGGGCGAGGACGGCCGGTCGCGCTACCGGCAACGGGCCGTCTTCCACCCCTCCGGACTGCTCGGCCACGCCTACTGGTGGAGCGTGTCGCCTTTCCACGCCGTGGTCTTCGGCGGGATGGCCCGCAACATCGCGCTGGCGGCGGGCCGGGGCACGGGCACGGGTGATCCGGCATGACCGTGGCGATCGTCCTGTTCACGTCCGACCTGCGGTTGCACGACCATCCGCCGCTCCGATCGGCGCTCGCCTCGGCCGACGAGGTGGTGCCCCTCTTCGTGCTCGACGAGGGCGTGGAGGCCGCCGGCTTCGGCGCTCCGAACCGGCGCGCGTTCCTGGCCGACTGCCTCCGGGATCTGGACGCCGGGCTCCGCGAGCGCGGCGGGCGCCTGATCGTCCGCGAGGGGGACGTGGCCGACGAGGTCGGCAGGGTCGTCACCGAGACGGGGGCGGACTCGGTCCACATGGCGGCGGGCGTCAGCGCTTACGCGCAGCGGCGGGAGGAAAGGCTGCGGAGGGCTCTCGCTTCCGTACGCTGCCGGCTGAGCGTGCATGACGCGACGGTCAACGTCGTCCCGCCCGGCGCGGTGGCCCCCTCCGGGGCGGGCAGGGACCACTTCGCCGTCTTCACCCCGTACTTCCGGCGGTGGTCCGGGGAAGGGCTCCGCTCCCCGTTCCGGGCGCCTCGCGCCGTGGCCGTACCGGAGGGTCCGGCGTCCGCCGCGCTGCCGTCGCGTTCCGGCCTGCGGGGGCTGTCACCGGGCCTGGCCGAGGGCGGCGAGGCCGAGGGCCGCGGATTGTTCGCCGCGTGGCGCCGTGACGGTCTCGCGTCGTACGAGGACCGTCACGACGACCTCGCGGGCGACGCCACCTCGCGGCTCTCGCCGCACCTGCACTTCGGCACGCTCTCCCCCACCGAGGTGGTCCACCGCGCCCGCGCCGCGGGCGGACCGGGTGCGGACGCCTTCGTACGGCAGGTGTGCTGGCGGGACTTCCACCAGCAGGTCCTGGCCGCCCGCCCGGCGGCCGCCCGCGCCGACTACCGTCCGCGGCAGGACCGTTGGCGGACCGGGCGGGCGGCGGAGGACGACACGGCCGCGTGGAAGGAGGGCCGCACGGGTTATCCGGTGGTGGACGCCGCCATGCGCCAGCTCCTCCACGAGGGCTGGATGCACAACCGCGGGCGGCTGCTGACCGCGAGCTTCCTCGCCAAGACGCTGTACGTGGACTGGCGGTCCGGAGCGCGCCACTTCCTGGAGCTGCTGGTCGACGGGGACATCGCGAACAACCAGCTCAACTGGCAGTGGGTGGCCGGCACGGGCACGGACAGCCGGCCCAACCGGGTCCTCAACCCGGTGACGCAGGGCAAGCGGTACGACCCCGACGGTGCGTACGTACGCCGCTGGGTACCCGAGCTGGCGGGCATCTCCGGGCCCGCCGTGCACGAGCCGTGGAAGCTCCCCGGACAGGAACGAGGGCGCTACGACTACCCGGAGCCGGTCGTCACGCTCCCGGAGGGGCTGGCCAGGTTCAAGGACGCGCGAGGGCTGGACTGAGGCCGGGCGTCGTCCCGTTCAGATCTTGCGCCACCGGGCGTTGGCGAAGGAGAAGAGGCCGAAGGCGGCAAGGCCGACGGCGATGAGGACGAGCAGCCAGGGCCCGGCGGGCGTCTCGGTGAAGGAACGCAGGGTGTCGTCCATGCCCTTGGCACGGCCCGGTTCGTGCCGGACGGCGGCGGCGACGGCGAACCCGCCCGCCGTGACGAAGACCGCACCCCGGACGGTGCCGCCCAGGACGCCCACGACGTCGACGGCCTGACGGGTCTTCTTGGTCATCTCGCCCATCTTCAGGTGCTTGTGGTACTTGCGAGCGAGGGCGCGGTAGGCCATCCACAGACCCGCGCCGACCACCACGGCGCCCGCGATCCCCACGATCCACTGACCGCCGGTCCACTGGAGGGCCCGCGCCGTGACGTCGTCGGTCTGACGGTCGCTCGACCCGCTGCCGCTGCCCTTGTCACCGAGCGCGTAGGAGAGCACGGAGTACGACACGAAGGCGTAGAAGACGAAGCGCGCGGCCGCCATGGCGCGTTTGTTGGCCTTGCCGCCGTCGGGGCCAGCCAGCCCGAAGGCCGCCTCGGACAGCCGCCACACCGCCATTCCCGCCAGGGCCACACCGAGTACCAGGAGCAGGACGCCCCCGAAGGGCTTCTCGGCAATCTCCGCGATGACACCGCCGCGGTCGGCCTGCTTTCCGCCTCCGTCGGAGAAGGCGATGCGCAGGGCCAGGACTCCCACCAGGAAGTAGATCACCCCGCGCGCCACGAAGCCGGCGCGGGCGCCCACGTCCATGGCCCGGCTGCGCGAGGCTCTTCTCGCCTTGCCGCGTGCGTTCATCGACAGCGCGTTCGCATTCATGCACTGCCGGATGCCCCTGAATCGGCGATCAATGCGGGAGAGCTACGCGCCCTCGTCCGCCGGCTCGCCCTGGGCTGCCCGCCCCTTGGCGCGGCGGCCGACCACGGCGGCCGCCCCCAGGGCGCTGCCGGCGAACGCGAGGGCCACGACCCACGGGCGGTCGAGGACGTGCCCGGTGGCATGGTCCAGGGAGTAGCGGCCGGCCCCCGTCACCCCGATCGCGGCGGCGACGAAGCCGAGGAACGCCGGGTACTCGTAGCCGCCGCCCATCGCGAAGAAGCCCGCGGGTGCGTGCACGGCGACGGCGCCCGCCATCGTGCCCGCCGCGGCGGCACCCGCCGCGGGGGTGGCGAGGCCGAGCGCCAGCAGGACCCCGCCTCCGGCCTCACCGAGTCCGGCCGCCAGGGCGCTGTGCTTGGGCGGGTGGAAGCCCATGGCCTCCATCGCCGCGGTGGTCCCCTCGATGCCCCCGCCGCCGAACCACCCGCCCAGTTTCTGGCTCCCGTGGGCCGCCAGGACGGCTCCCGTGCCGACCCGGAGTACGAGGAGGCCGACGTCGCGTCGGTTGATGCAGGCCATGGGGTGTCTCCTGTCGACAGGAAGGAGGAGCAGCGGCGGGGAGCGTACGGATCCACTCTCGTCCGGGGCGGGCCGCCGGGGCCGGTGGTGTTACGCCATCCGTGGGCCGGGCCTTGCCGCAACTGCGGCGTACATCATTATGCAACTAGTTGCACAATGACGTACGCGTGGTCTAGAACTGGCTCGACGACACCTGCGAGGAGACCCGGATGAGTCCGTACCCCACCCTGCTGAGCCCGCTCGACCTCGGATTCACCACGCTCCCGAACCGGGTGCTGATGGGGTCGATGCACATCGGTCTCGAGGAGGTCGAGCGCGGCTTCGAACGGATGGCCGCGTTCTACGCGGCGCGCGCACGCGGCGGGGTGGGCCTCATGGTCACCGGGGGGATCGCGCCCAGCGAGCGCGCGTGCTCCTTCCCCGGCGGCGCCAAGATGACCACCGAGGCCGAGGCGGAGCAGCACTCCGAGGTCACGGCGGCCGTGCACGCGGCGGGCGGCCGCATCGCGATGCAGATCCTGCACTTCGGGCGCTACGCCCACCACCCCGGCCTGGTGGCGCCGAGCGCCCTCAAGGCCCCGATCAGCGGGTTCACCCCGCACGCGCTCGAGGACGACGAGGTCGAGGAGACCATCGAGGACTTCGTCCGGGCGGCGGAGCTCGCGCGCCAGGCGGGCTACGACGGCGTCGAGATCATGGGCTCGGAGGGCTATCTGATCAACGAGTTCATCGTCGCGGCCACGAACCACCGGGAGGACCGCTGGGGTGGCTCGTACGAGAACCGCATCCGCTTCCCCGTCGAGATCGTGCGCCGCGTCCGTGAGCGGGTCGGGCCCGACTTCATCCTGATCTACCGGCTGTCGATGCTGGACCTGGTGCCCGGCGGTTCCACGCTGGAGGAGGTCGTCCGTCTCGCCCGCGAGATCGAGGCGGCCGGGGCGACCATCATCAACACCGGGATCGGCTGGCACGAGGCCCGCATCCCGACCATCGCGACCTCCGTGCCGCGCGGCGCCTTCACGTGGGTGACGGAGAAGGTGCGGGGCGCGGTCTCCGTGCCGCTGGTGACCGGCAACCGCATCAACACCCCCGAGCTGGCCGAGGAGGTCCTCGCCTCGGGCCGCGCGGACATGGTGTCCATGGCGAGGCCCTTCCTCGCCGACCCCGACTTCGTCGCCAAGGCGGCCGAGGGCCGCGCCGACGCGATCAACACCTGCATCGGCTGCAACCAGGCCTGTCTGGACCACATCTTCAGCCTGCGGATCACCTCCTGTCTGGTGAATCCGCGCGCCTGCCACGAGACCGAACTGGTGCTCTCGCCGACCCGGGTGCGCAAGCGCGTCGCGGTGGTCGGCGCCGGGCCGGCCGGACTGGCCTGCGCGGTCACGGCCTCCGAGCGCGGGCACGCGGTGACGCTGTTCGACGCGGCCGACGAGATCGGCGGCCAGCTGAACGTCGCGCGCCGGGTCCCCGGCAAGGAGGAGTTCGACGAGACGCTGCGCTACTTCCGTACGCGTCTGGCCGAGGAGGGAGTCGAGCTCCGGCTCGGCACCCGGGCCACGTCCGCCGCGCTCACCGGCTTCGACGAGGTCGTCCTGGCCACGGGGGTCGAGCCCCGCACCCCCGCGATCCCCGGCGTCGGGCACCCCGGCGTGGTGAGCTATCTGGACGTCCTGAAGGGCGACGCGGAGGTCGGTGACCGGGTCGCGGTCGTCGGCGCGGGCGGGATCGGCTTCGACGTCGCCGAGTTCCTGACCGACGGGGGCGACGCGGCGAGCCTCGACCCCGAGGTCTTCTTCCGCCAGTGGGGAGTGGACACGGACTACGCGGACCGGGGCGGGCTTCGGGCCCCGGAGCGCCCGAAGTCCCCGCGCACGGTCCATCTGGTCCAGCGCAAGGCGAGCAAGGTCGGCGCCGGGCTCGGGAAGACGACCGGCTGGATCCACCGGACCGAGCTGCGCCACCGAGGTGTCACGATGATCGCGGGCGCGTCGTACGACCTGATCGACGACGAGGGCCTGCACCTCACCGTGGACGGCGAGCAGCACCTGTTGCCGGTCGACACCGTGGTGCTGTGCGCGGGTCAGGAACCGCGGCGTGAGCTGTACGAGGAGCTGCTCGCCGCGGGCCGTCCGGCGCATCTGATCGGCGGTGCCGACGTGGCCGCGGAACTGGACGCCAAGCGTGCGATCCGTCAGGGCACCGAGCTCGCCGCGGAGCTGTGATCACCCGCTCCCGCCGTCCCTAGGATGCACTGCATGTCACTCCCGCACGCGATCCTCACGGCCCTGCTCGAGAAGCCGTCGTCCGGTCTCGAACTGACGCGCAGGTTCGACCGGTCGATCGGCTACTTCTGGCCGTCCACGCACCAGCAGATCTACCGCGAGCTGGGAAAGCTGGAACAGGCCGGTCACATCCGGGTGCTGCCGGCCGCACAGCCGGCGCGTGGGCAGAAGAAGGAGTACGAGGTGCTGCCCGCCGGCCGGGAGGCACTGACGGCCTGGGTGTCGCTCGCCGAGGATCCGCGGCCGGTGCGCGATCCCCTGCTGCTGAGGATGCGGGCGGCCGCCGTGGTCGGCGCCCCCGGACTGGCCGGGGAGCTGCGCAGGCACCTGGTGCTGCACCAGGAGCGGCTGGCGGAGTACCTGGAGATCGAGAAGCGGGACTTCCCCCCGGAGCGGACAGCGGACGAGGACCGGCTGCGCCGTCTGGTGCTGCGCGGGGGGATCGATCTGGAGACGTTCTGGACGGGCTGGCTGACCAGGGCGCTCGACGAGCTGGACGGCCCCTGAGGGCTGCCCGGCCGTGGGCCGTCGGGACGGCTCAGCCGGGGCCGCCCGGGCTCCCGACCGGTTCCGGGTGCAGTGTGAACGGCTCGGCGGGGCGAGGGGCGGTGAGGGACGGGCCGGTGATGACGACCCTCGACGGCGCGGTGACCACCGGCCCGGTGACCGCCGGCGCGGTGACCACCGGCCCGGTGACCGCCGGCGCGGAAGCGGCCCCGGCCGGCGCGGGCATGCTCCCCGCCTGTGCGCGGCTGAGCAGGATCACGCCCTGGACTGCCGCCAGGGCACCGATGAGCGCCGGGACGAGGCCCAGCACCCCGCCCTGGATGCGCTCGCCGAGCAGGATCAGGCCGATCGCGGCGGCGGCGACCGGGTTGGCGAGGGTGACCACGGCGAGCGGGGCGCCGAGGCCGCCCCGGTAGGCGGTCTGGGACAGCATCAGGCCGCCCAGGGCGAAGAAGGAGACGAGCACCGCCACGGTCACCAGCCGCCAGCTCAGCAGCGGGCCCGAGTGGTCGGTCGCGGCGACCGTGAGGGTCTGGGTGAGGGCGGAGGCCACCCCGGAGGTGATGCCGGAGGCGGCGGCGTGCCGGAGGCCGGGCCGGGTGCCCGGGCGGCTGAGCGCGGCGACGAGCGCCATGGTGACGGCCCCGACGCCCAGGGCCTCGGGGAGGCTCAGCGTGTCGTGCGGCGCGGCGCCGCCCGCGGCCAGGAGCAGCGCGGCGAGGCCGACGAGCGTGAGGAGCGTGCCGCGCCATTCCGTACGGCTGACCCGGCGGCCCGCGGAACGGGCGCCGAGCGGGACGGCGGCGACGAGCGTGAGCGCGCCGAGCGGCTGGACCAGGGTGAGCGGCCCGTACTTCAGCGCGGCGACGTGCAGCAGCGCCCCGCCGGCGTTCAGGCCGACCGCCGACCACCAGGCCCCGCGGCCCATCAGGCGCAGCGCCCCGGCGGAGGGGTCGGTCCGCCCGGCCAGCCGGGCCTGCGCCACGGCGGCGGCCGCGTAGGCACCGGCGGAGACGAGGGAGAGGGCGACGGCTATGAGTGTGGCGTTCATCGACGCGCTCCGGATCGTGCGTACGCGGGGGCCGCGTAGTTCTGGGCCGGGACGGTCGCCGGCCACGGCAGGTGCGTAGGGACCGGCGTGCGCGGCAGCCTGAGCGCGGCGTACGCGACGGCGAGCAGGGCGGAGACCACGATCACGTCGAGCCAGTAGTGGTTGGCGGTGCCCACGACCACGAACAGGGTGAGCAGGGGGTGCAGCAGCCACAGCAGGCTCCACCGGGAGCGTGTGGCGACGATCAGTCCGACGGCGACCGCCAGGGCCCAGCCGAAGTGCAGTGAGGGCATGGCCGCGAACTGGTTGGCCATCGAGTCGGTCGAGGGCGTCTCCCCGTACACCGACGGTCCGTAGACCTGCCCGGTGTCGACGAGGCCGGCCGCGTGCAGCATGCGCGGCGGGGCGAGCGGGAAGAGCAGGTGCAGCGCGAGCGCGGCGCCGGTGAGCGCGGCCAGGATGCGGCGTGACCAGACGTAGTGGCGCGGGCGGCGCCAGTACAGCCAGACCAGGAACGCCACCGTGGCCGGGAAGTGCACGGTCGCGTAGTAGGTGTTCGCCGCCTCGACGAGCGTCTCGCTGTGCAGCAGAGCGCCTTGTACGGCTCCTTCGCCGGGAAGGCCGAGAGCCCTTTCGAAGCTCCAGACGTGTCCGGCGTTGTGGAAGGCCTCCTCGACATGGCCGTTCGCGGCCTGGCGGCCGAGTTTGTAGACCAGGAAGAGTCCGGCTATCAGAAGCAGCTCGCGGACGAGGGGCGGTCGGGCTGAGGTGTCCGGCTCCCGCTCCGCAGGCTCACTGCGGGTGTGCATCACCCGTGCCCCTTTGCTGACGGTGCGCTGTTACGACGTCGGCATGGCCAGTCCATGCCGTATCGATACGCCAGTGTACCGATACGCCGACGTATCGGTACACTGGCGTATCGGTACACTGGCGTATCGAGGGTCTCCAGCCGCAGAGTCGCAGAGAGGGAAGCAGATGCCGTCGCCCGGTTCAGCACAGGAGTCCGTACCCACGTCACGCCGGTCGAAGATCACACCGGAACGGGCCCAGGAGCTGTACACCGCCGTGCTGGACCTCCTGCGGGAGAGCGGCTACGACTCGCTGACGATGGAGGGCGTCGCCTCGCGCACCCGGTGCGGGAAGTCCACGCTCTACCGGCAGTGGGGGTCCAAGCCGGAGCTGGTCGTCGCCGCACTGCACGGCAGCCGGAAGAGGCGGTTCTCGGACATCGACACCGGCAGCCTGAGCGGCGATCTGCGCGAGGCGGCGCGGGTCGTGGACGCGGCGTCCGGCGAGGACACCGCCCTGATGCACGCCCTCAGTCATGCCGCGCTCCAGAATCCCGACCTGCTCTGCGCGCTGCGCTCCACACTGATCGCGCCGGCCATCGCCGCTTTCGACACGATGGTCGAACGAGCCGTCCGGCGTGGTGAGATCGACGCCGGCAACCCCGCGGCCGACTACGTGGCCGCCCAGATGCTCGGCATCATGCGCGTCCGGCCGCTCCTGGAGGGACGGCACCCCGACGACGCCTCCTTCCTCACCGGCTTCATCGAGTGCGCCGTGCTCCCGGCGCTCGGACTCCCCTCCTCCCCGCCCGCTCCCGAGGGAAGCGGGACCTGATGAACGTGGACCGTCGTCCGAGCGGATGACGGCGGTCCACCCGCGCGCCGCACCGTGGGGACGGGGTCGGCGCACAACCGGCCAGCCGGTGGTTTCCGAGAGGAAACCGCCGGCCGGCCGTTTTCATGCCCACACCCCCTTCTCGTCCTCTTGACGATATCCCTCGGAATCCATTATCGTCTCCATGACGAGAAAGAGGGGGTCCCGAGATGGCCGACATCACCCGGCGCTTCGGCTGGCGCCACCTGCGTTCCGCACCCACCGCCCACATCCGCCACCACAGGCGCGGCAGACTCACCCATGACGGCCCCGGACTGAGCTTCTGGTACCGCTCGCTCTCCGCGGCGCTCTCCGAGGTCCCGGTCGACGACCGTGAGCTGGCGATGGCGTTCCACGCCCGTACGGCGGACTTCCAGGACGTCACCGTGCAGGCCACGGTCACCTACCGGATCAGTGACCCCGCCGAGGCGGCCGTCCGGCTCGACTTCTCGGTGGACCCCGACACCGGGATCTGGCGCGGTGCGCCCCTGGAGCAGATCGCCACCCTGCTCACCGAGACGGCGCAGCAGCACACCCTGGACGTCCTGGCCCGCACCCCTCTCGCCACCGCCCTCGTGGACGGTGTCGCCGCCGTACGGGAACGGGTCGCCACCGGGCTCGCCGCCGAGCCCCGGCTGCCCGCCACCGGCATCGACGTGGTCGCCGTACGCGTCGTCGCCATCCGCCCCGAGGCGGAGGTCGAACGCGCCCTGCGCACCCCGGCCAGGGAGCAGATCCAGCAGGAGGCGGACCGGTCGGTGTACGAGCGCCGGGCGGTCGCGGTCGAGCGTGAACGCACGATCGCCGAGAACGAGCTCGCCAGCAAGATCGAGCTCGCGCGCCGCGAGGAGCAGCTGGTCGACCAGCGCGGCACCAACGCCCGCCGGGAGGCCGAGGAGAAGTCGGCGGCCGACGGGGTGCGTACGGCCGCGGAGGCCGCCCGCACCGTGCGCCTGGCCCGCGCGGAGGCGGAGGCCGCCCGCGACGTCGGGGCGGCACGCGCCGAGGCGCAGGCCGCCTGGCTGCGGGCGCACGCGGACGTCGACCCCGGCATACTGCACGCCCTGGCCGCGACGCGGCTGGCCGAGAACCTCCCGCGCATCGACAGCCTCACCCTCTCTCCCGACGTCCTGACCGGCCTGCTCGCCAGGCTCGGCCGGCCGGAGCCGGAGGCCCGGGCGTGAGCCTGGCCCCGCGGGCGGTGCTGGTGCACCGGACGACGGAGTACGAGGAGCTGCTGGCCCGGCACGGGACACACGGGCAGGCCGCGTTCGTGCTCGCCGGACGCGGCCGGTCGCTCGACGAGGTGGCCGAGCGGCACCGGCGCCACGAGCGGGCGCTCACCGAGGTGGCGGCGGCCCTGCCGGTGCGGTGGCGCCGGACCCGGGTGGAGCGGGCGGACCTCGACCGTTTCCTGTTCGGGCCCGAGGACGTGGTCGTCGTGGTCGGGCAGGACGGCCTGGTGGCCAACGCCGCGAAGTACCTGTCCGGGCAGCCCGTGGTGGGCATCGACACCGACCCGGGCCGCAATCCCGGAGTTCTCGTACGCCACCGGGCCCGTGACACGGCGGCGCTGTGCCGGGCCGCCGCGTCACCCGGCGGACGGGTGGACGCCCTCACGATGACCGAGGCCGTCGCCGACGACACCCAGCGGCTCCTCGCCCTCAACGAGATCTACCTCGGACCGCCCGGCCATCAGACCGCCCGCTACCGCATCGGCCCCGACGGCAGCCCGTCCGCCGTCGAGTCACAGGCGTCGTCGGGCGTCCTGGTGGGCACCGGCACCGGCTCCACCGGCTGGCTGCGCTCGCTCTGGCTCGAGCGCGGCAGCCAGCTGCGGCTGCCGGCCCCGTCCGATCCGCGACTGGTCTGGTTCGTGCGGGAGGCCTGGCCCTCACCGGCCACCGGCACCTCGATGACCGCGGGCGCGCTGGGACCCGGGGAGGGCCTCAGGCTCACCGTCGAGTCGGACCGGATGGTGGTGTTCGGCGACGGGATGGAGTCCGACGCACTGGAGTTGACGTGGGGTCAGTCCGTCCGTCTCGGTGTCGCCGGAACCACACTCAATCTGGTGGCGTGACCACCGTGTGAGGATGAGGGGGACCGCGTCACCCGTGCCGTCCAGCTGGGGGAAGAGCAGCGCATGACCACCGATTCCGCGAACGTCCCGCCCCGGAACTCCCGCCCTCCGCTCGCGCAGGCCGCCTTCGGCGTGGGTGTCGTCGTGCAGGACGGCTCCGGCAGGATCCTGCTGGGAAGGCACCGCGGCGGCACCTGGGAGCTGCCCGGCGGCAAGGTCGACCCGACCTTCGAGTCGGTCGCGGAGGCCGCCGCCCGCGAACTGCGTGAGGAGACTGGACTGCGGGTGCCCGTGGACGCCGTCACCGTCTTCGCGATGGTGCACGACGTGGCGGGCGGCATCAACAGGATCAGCATGGCCGCGCTGGTGAGGGTGGATTCGGCCGTACCGCAGGTCACCGAGCCGCATCTCGTCGGCGAGTGGCGGTGGACCGACCCGGAGGAGCTGCCGGGTCCCCTGTTCGACCCGTCGGCGCAGATCCTGGCCGTCTGGCGCCCGGATCTCGCCGTCGAGCATCCGGCGGCCCATCACCTGCGGGTCTCATCGCCCCTGGATCCGGCCTAGTACAGATAAACATTTGCCTAGGGCTCATAGGCAGAGTTAGCGTCGAGTCCATGAGAGCCGTCAGTGAGCAGGACATCCGAGCGTCGTTCGTCAACTGTTCCAAGGGAGAGGCGAAGCGCCTGCCGCTCCCCCGCGATCTCGACGAGCGCCGCTGGGACGACCTGGACTTCCTCGGCTGGCGCGACCTCTCGGCTCCGGACCGGAGCTACATCGTCACCGAGCTGCGGGGCGAGCTCACCGGCATCACGCTCCGCTTCCCGTCCCAGCAGCGCGGCTTCCTGCACCGCAGCATGTGTTCGGTCTGCCTGACCACGCACCCGGGCAGCGGGGTCTCGCTGATGACCGCCCGCAAGCGGGGACAGGCGGGCAGGGACGGCAATTCGGTGGGCATCTATCTCTGCACCGACCTCGACTGCTCGCTCTACGTACGCGGCAGGAAGACGCCGGCCCCCGGCGGGCGCTTCGAGGAGTCCCTCACCGTCGAACAGCAGATCGAGCGGACGCGGGACAAGCTCACCGCGTTCCTGGACCTGCTCGCCGCCTGACCGGGCGGGACCGGGTTCGGCCTCGCCCGGTCAGGCGAGGCGGACCGGGGCCGGGGTCTCCCGCAGCGCCACGATGACACTCTCGACGTGCGCCCGCGCGGCGGCCTCGGCCGCCTCCGGGTCGCCGGCCAGGACAGCGTCGATGATCGCCAGGTGCTGCGGCAGCGACTGCGCCGGACGCCCGGGGCGCAGCGCGAGACGGAACTGGTAACGCACCATCTGGCCGTTCATCCGCTCGAGCAGGGCCTGGGCGACCTTCTGCCCGCCGGCCTCGGCGATGCACTCGTGCAGCCTTCGGTTCAGCACCGAGTAGGCGTCCGGGTCGCCGTCCTCCACGGCCCGGCTCATCGCCGAACCGAGACCCTTCAGCTCCTGGCGCACCTCGTCCGAGGCGGACTGCGCCGCCCGCCTGGCACACAGGCCCTCCAGCAGGGCCCGGCACTCGGTGATCTGGATCGCCTCCTCGACGGAGATCACCCGCACCCGCGCCCCGCGCCGCGGGATCAGCTCCACCAGGCCCTCGGCGGCCAGGTCCTGCAGCGCTTCCCGCACCGAGCTCCGCGTCGCACGGAAGACCTCGGACAACTCCTGCTCCACCAGGCGCTGCCCCGGCACCATGTCGCCTGCCGCGAGCGCCTCCCGGATACCGCTGGAGACCGCGCTCCGGCCTGTCCGGCCGGTGACCTGATTCGCCGTCACCCCTCCGCCTTCCGTACATCGTCGGGACATCCTCGCCGCCGCGCGCACCGCACGCGGGGGCACCAGTGATGATGCCTGAAACTTTCTCGTCAGGCATATTGTCAACAATTTCATCGACGGTTACGGTGGCGTGAACAAACGGGCAGGACGGGTCGGCGAGGAGACCTCCGGCTGCGTACCCGCCGGCACCACACGCAGGCGCTTCGAAGAGGAACAGCGATGATCATCGACTGCCACGGCCACTACACGACGGCCCCACCCGCGCTGGAGGCCTGGCGGAATCAGCAGATCGAGGGGCTCGGGAACCCGTCCGTCTCCCCGCGGAGGGCCGATCTGAGGATCAGCGACGACGAACTGCGCGAGACCATCGAGTCGAACCAGCTGCGGCTGATGGACGAGCGCGGCATCGACATGACGGTCTTCTCACCCAGGGCGTCCTTCATGGCGCATCACATCGGCGATTTCGACACCTCCGCCGAGTGGGCGGCCCTCTGCAACGAGCTGTGCTTCCGTGTCAGCCGGCTCTACCCGGACCGCTTCGTCCCCGCCGCCATGCTTCCGCAGTCCCCGGGCGTCGATCCCGCCACCTGCGTTCCCGAACTCACCAGGTGCGTCGAGGAGTACGGCGCCGTCGCGCTCAACCTCAATCCGGACCCGTCCGGCGGGCACTGGACCTCCCCGCCCCTCACCGACCGCTCCTGGTACCCCCTGTACGAGAAGATGGCCGAGTACGACGTCCCGGCGATGGTCCATGTCAGCACCAGCGTGAATCCCGCGTTCCACACGACGGGGGCGCACTATCTGAACGCCGACACCACCGCGTTCATGCAGCTCGTGCAGGGCGACCTCTTCAGGGACTTCCCCACACTCCGGCTGATCATCCCCCACGGCGGCGGCGCCGTCCCCTACCACTGGGGCAGGTTCCGCGGCCTGGCGATGGCGCTCGGGAAGCCGCCGCTGGAGGAGCACGTCCTGGGCAACGTCTTCTTCGACACCTGCGTCTACCACCAGCCCGGCTCGGACCTCCTCTTCGACGTCGTCCCCACCCGGAACATCCTCTTCGCCTCGGAGATGATCGGCGCCGTCCGCGACATCGACCCCCGGACCGGCCATCACTTCGACGACACGCGCCGCTACGCCGATGCCGCCGGGCTCTCCCCGGACCGGCTGGCCGACATCCAGGAACACAACGCGCGCTCCGTGTACCCGCGCCTGGACGCCCTGCTGAAGCGTCAGGGCCGCTGAACACGCGGGCGGACCCACGCCCCGCCTCTCCCCCCCATGTGCCTTCAGGAGATTCCATGAGTGTGCGTTCCCCGAAGACCCCCGGCTGGCTGGACTGGCATCAGGACCCGTCCGTACCGGCGTTCCGGCTTCCGGCCGGCACCGTCGACGCCCACTGCCATGTGTTCGGGCCTCAGGACGAGTTCCCCTTCGCCCCCGAGCGCAAGTACACGCCCTGCGACGCCGGAAAGAGCCGGCTCGCGGCGCTGCACGGGCATCTGGGCGTCAGCCGCGCCGTCATCGTCCAGGCCACCTGTCACGGTGCGGACAACACCGCCATGACCGACGCGGTCCGCGCGGCCGGTGACCGGGCACGCGGCATCGCGACCGTACGTCCGGACATCTCCGACGCCGAACTGCGCGAGCTGCACTCGGCGGGCGTGCGCGGGGTCCGTTTCAACTTCCTCCGGCGACTGGTCAACACCTCCCCGAAGGAGGACCTGACCACGATCGCCGAGAAGATCGCCCCGCTCGGCTGGCACATCGTGCTCTACTTCGAGAGCGCCGATCTCCCCGAACTGGGGGACTTCTTCGGCTCCCTGCCCGCCCCCCTCGTGGTCGACCACATGGGCCGGCCGGACGTGAGCCTGCCGGTGGACGGCCCGCAGTTCTCCCGCTTCCTCCGGTTCGTCGACGCCAACGACGTCTGGGTGAAGGTGAGCTGCCCCGAACGCCTCAGCGTGACCGGGCCTCCCGCCCTCGACGGCGAGAGGCGCGCCTACGCCGATGTCGTGCCCTTCGGCCGCCGCGTGGTCGAGGAGTTCGGGGACCGGGTGCTGTGGGGCACGGACTGGCCCCACCCCAATCTCACGGACCACATGCCCGACGACGGCCTCCTCGTCGACCACGTGCCGCGGATCGCGGTCACCCCCGAGCAGCAGCACCGGCTCCTCGTCGGCAACCCGATGAGGCTGTACTGGCCCGGCGAAGGCGTCTGAGGCCCCTCCCCGCCCGCACCCGCACTCCGACAGGGACCGTCCCCATGCAGCACGCCAATGCGGCGAACCGGCTGGACCGGCTGCCGATCTCCCGCTTCCACAAGACCACCCTGCTGGCCGTGGCCTTCGCGTACTTCTTCGAGTTCGCGGACATCAACAGCTTCGCGACCACCGCCCCCAAGCTCATCGACCTCTGGGGCGTGACGGTCGATCAGGTCGCCTACGTCACCTCGCTGTCGTTCGTCGGCATGTTCATCGGTTCCATCGTCGCGGGAGCCCTCGCCGACCGGTGGGGCCGCAAGAAGACCCTGCTGCGCACCACCCTGTTCTTCGGTTTCTTCTCGTTCGTCTCGGTGTTCTCGTGGGACATCGTCTCGCTGGGCGTCTTCCGGGTGCTCACCTCGGCGGGCCTTTCGGCGATGACCGTCGTGGCGGTCATCTACGTCAACGAGATGTATCCCGCCGCCGTGCGCGGCAAGTACCAGGCGTACGCGATGGTCATCGGCATCTGCGGCACGCCGGCCACCAATCTGATCGCCAGTCTCGTCGTCCCGCTGAGCGACTGGTCCTGGCGGCTGGTCTACCTGTGGGGCGCGCTCGGCATCCTCCTCGTGCTGTTCTCCAGGCACCTCAAGGAGTCGCCCCGCTGGCACGAGAGCAGGGGTGACCACGCCGCGGCCGACGCGGTCCTGCGGGAGATCGAGGCCACGGTGCGCGCCGAGAGGGGGCCGCTGACCGAACCGGCGGAGCCCGTCGAGGAGCCCCCGGCGGTCAAGGCCCCGCTGCGTCTGCTGCTGCGGAAGAGGTACCTCGCGCCGACGCTCCTGCTCACCGTCCTGTGGGTCACGCAGACCATCGGCTTCTTCGGCTACTCCAGCTGGGCGCCCACCCTGCTCTCCAAGGAGGGCTTCAGCGTCGAGAAGTCCGTCTTCTACGTCGCTCTCACCACGGTCGGCGCGCCCCTCGGCTCCTATCTGGCCTCGCTGGTCACCGACCGGTTCGAGCGCAAGTGGTGTCTCGTCGCCTTCGGCACCGTCATCGCGGTGTGCGGTCTGCTGTACGGGCTGACGTTCGACCCGATCCTGATCGTGATCTTCGGTTTCCTGGTGAACCTCTTCGAGCGCGGCTACACCGCCCTCGCGTACGCCTACTCCCCCGAGCTCTTCGACACCCGGAGCCGCTCCCTGGGGACGGGCATCACCTACGGGATCGGCCGGCTGTCGAACGCCGCGGGTCCGCTGATCATCGCGGCGCTGTACAACCGCAGCGGCTACCAGAGCGTCTTCTACTTCATCGCGGGCGTCTGGATGGTGGGAGCGGTGGCCCTGGCCGTGTTCGGCCCCCGGACCCGGCCGTCCCGGACGGCCGTGCGGAAGCAGAGCCCCGTCACGTCCGCGTCGTGAGCCGGCTCCTCGGCACCACGACCGGTGAGGCGTCACCCGGTGCGCTGAGTATGTCGGCGTCCACCCCGTAGAGCTCCTTCACCAGTGCCTCGTCGACCGTCGCGGCCGGCTCGCCCCGGGCGACGACCCGCCCGTCCTTCATGGCCACGAGGAGATCGGCGTAGCGGGCCGCGGCGGCCAGGTCGTGCTGCACCATGACGACGGTGCGGCCGGCGGCGGCGACCTCCCTCACCAGCTCCAGGACCTCGACGGCGTGGCCGAGATCGAGGGCGCTGGTGGGTTCGTCGAGCAGGATGACCGGGGTGTGCTGGGCGAGGACCATCGCGAGCCAGCACCGCTGGCGCTGGCCTCCGGAGAGCCTGTCCAGGCGCTCGGCGGCCAGTTCGGTCGTCCCGGTGGCGTCGAGTGCGTCGCGTACGGCGTTCTCGTCCTCCTTCGACCACTGGCGCAGCAGGCCCTGCTGGGGGTGGCGGCCGTAACGGACGAGGCCGGCCACCGTGACGGCCTCGGGTGCGCGCGGTGACTGGGGCAGCAGTGCGACGCGGTGGGCGGCCCGGCGCCTGCCGATCTCCCAGATGTCCACGCCGCCGACCCGGACGGTCCCCGACTCGGGCCGGTGCAGGCGCGCAACGGTGCGCAACAGGGTCGACTTCCCGCACCCGTTGGGGCCGACGATCGCGACGACCTGTCCGGCGGGGACGGTGAGGCCGACGTCCTCGACGACGGGGCGGCCGGGGTATCCGGCGCGGAGCGCGGTGACTTCGAGGCCGGGGGCGGTCTCGTGTGATGCGTCGGGCATGGGGTTGGTCAGACCTTTCCGGTGGCACGGTCCGGGCGGAAGAGGACCCAGAGCAGGAAGGGGCCGCCGAGGACGCTGGTGACGACGCCGACGGGCAGTTCGACGGGGGCGGCGACCCGCCCCAGGGCGTCGGCGGCGGCGATCAGGGCCGCGCCGGTCAGTGCGGAGCCGGTGATCGGGACCCGGGTGGGTCCGGCCATCCGCTGGGCGAGGACCGGGGCGGCGAGTGCCACGAAGGCGATGGGTCCGCCGACGCCGACGGCCGTGCCCGCGAGGGCGACGGCGAGGGCCAGTGCGCCCGCGCGCAGCCTGCGCAGGTCGACGCCGAGCGAGGCCGCCACGTCGTCGTCGAAGCGCAGGAGTTGCAGCCGGTGGCCGACGGCCAGGGCGAGCGGCACGAGGACGAGCAGGACGAGCGCCAGCGGCGTACCGACGCCCCAGTCACGGCCGTTGAGGCTGCCCACGGCCCAGAGGAAGACGCCGCCCGCCGTGTTGTCGTTCTCGCGGGACATGATCAGGTCGCCCACCGCGCCCAGGAAGGTGGAGACACCGATGCCGGTCACGAGGACCCGGTAGCCGGCGCTCCCGGCCCCACCCGCGCACAGGACGACGATCGCGGCTGCCGCGACGGCGCCGATCGGGCCCAGCCACCAGTCGCCCACCATGCCGGTGGTGGAACCGGCCGCGGCTGCGACGACGGCGGCGGTGGCACCGTCGTTGACACCGACGAGGTCGGGTGTGGCGAGGCGGTTGCCCGCCAGGGTCTGGGTGAGGCAGCCGGCGATGCCCAGTGCGGCACCGACGAGGAGGCCGGCGAAGACGCGGGGCAGCCGGAAGTCCCGCACGATCATGACCGTGCCCGGGTCGCCCGTACCGAGAAGCCCGGAGAGGGTTTCCGACAGGCTCATTCCCGTTGAACTGGCCATCACCGCGAGGGCGACGAGGACGGCGACGACCGGCAGGAGGACCGCGGCGGTGAGCGCGCTACGGCGCGGGAGGAGCCAGGAGAACGGGCCCCCGCGCAGCACGGTGCTGTCGGGGGGTGTCACGTCGGTGGCACCGCCGCGGGGTGCCGTCCCGCCGGTCGTCTTCTTCAGCTCGCTCATGCCCCGGCCCCCGCGGTGGAGAGGCGGGAGGAGCGGGCGATCCAGACGAGCAGCGGGCCGCCCACGAAGGCGAGCAGGACGCTGACCGGTGTCTCCCAGGGCCGGATCACGACCCGGGCGAGGATGTCCGCGAGGATCATGATGTCGGCGGCGATCAGCGCGGAGAGGACGAGTTGGGCCGTCATGCGGGGCCCGGTCAGCGCCCTCGCGGCGTAGGGGGCCAGCAGGCCGAGGAAGGCGACGGGCCCGGCCACGGCGACCGCGCAGCCGGCGAGCAGCGAGACCGCTCCGGCGACGACGAGCCGGATGCGGCCGGGGTGGTGCCCGAGCGAGCGGGCTCCGTCGTCCCCGAGCCCGAGCGCCGAGAGCGGGCGGGCGCAGCCGAGCGCGGTGAGCAGGCCGAGCGCCACCAGCGGCAGCAGGGGGACGAGATCGGAGGTCTCCACGCCGGCGAGCGAGCCGATCGTCCAGTAGCGGTAGGTGTCGAAGGTCGACTGGGTGCCGAGCAGCACATAGGAGGTGCAGCCGTGGAAGGTGGCGCCCAGTGCCGATCCGGCCAGGACGAGACGCAGCGGTGAGCCCGCCGTACGTCCCGAACCGGCGAAGAGCAGGACGACGGCGCTCGCGGCCATGCCGCCGGCGAGCGCCCAGACGAGCAGGGCGCCCGGGGAGTGGGCACCGAAGAAGGTGAGTCCGAGGACAACGGCGAACGCCGCTCCGGAGTTGACGCCCAGTAGGCCGGTTTCGGCCAGCGGATTGCGGGTGGCGGCCTGGAGCAGACAGCCGGCCGCACCGAGGCAGGTGCCCACGAGGACGGCGGCGAGGGTGCGTGGGAGACGTACGTCCATGACGGCCAGCCGGATCTGGGCGTCGTCCCGGGCGGCGGGGTCACCGAGAAGGAAGTCCCAGGCGCGCTTCGCAGGGCTCTCACCGGTGCCGATGACGAGGGAGAGGAGCACCAGGGCCACGAGGAGAAGCAGAAGTCCCGTGGTGACCCAGGGGGTTGAGCGCCCCTGTGCGGGGGGAGTTTCGGATGGGCGGGATCCGGCTGACCTTGGCCGACCCCCTTGCGCGATGGACATAAGGTTAGCCTAACCTAAATGCACTCGTCCGGTTCTGGCGGGTCATGGGTACGCCTATGCCCTGACGTGGCACGATGTGTACCGCTTCTCTCCGATTCAGGTTTCGGAGGGCGCCCGCCGGAACTGGATTCGTCTGAACGCAAACGGAGATCCAAGGCCATGGCGCCGTATTCGCCCCCCTCGTCCCGCGGTATCGCACGCCCTGTCATATCGGCGGCCCTGCTCACACTTGGCGCTCTCACCCTGAGCGCCTGCGGATCCGAGGACACAGCCGCGTCCGTCGACTCGGGCGCGGCGGCCACGACGACCCAGGTCACGGACGCGACCGGGACGAAGGTGAAGGTGCCGGCCGCTCCGGAGCGCGTGGTCGCCCTCAGCGAGATGGACCTGGACGCGTCGCTCACCCTGGGCGTCGAGCCCGTGGGACTGACCGCGGGACGCGGCCAGAAGGGCGCCCCCCGGTACCTGGCGGACCAGGCGAAGAGCATCCCGGTGGTGGGCGCGGTCACCGGCCCGGACATCGAGAAGGTCGTGAAGGCGAAGCCGGACGTGATCCTGGCCGGGCAGCTCGCCGACGAGCAGGTGCTCGCGCAGCTCCGGAAGGTCGCGCCCACCGTCGTCACCATCGACGGCACCAAGGACTGGAAGAAGTCCCTCGAACTCACCGGCACGGTGCTCGGCAGGTCCGACGAGGCCGAGAAGTTCCTCGCCGAGTACGGGACGAAGGCCGCCTCCCTCAGGACCGACCTCGGCTCGCAGGCCGGCGCGAGCGTCTCCGTCGCCCGCTACTCGGCCAAGGGCACCGCGGTCATGCAGCAGGGCGTCTTCATCAGCGACGTCCTGAAGGACCTCGGCTTCGAGCGCCCGGGCATCCAGGACGACAAGGGCGAGGGCCACTCGACGCCGCTGAGCGACGAGAACCTCGACGAGATCGACGGCGACTGGCTGTTCATCGGCTCCCTCGACGCCGGCACCGACGCCGACCTCCTCGCCGAGCTCGCGAAGAAGCCCGCCTACCAGCAGCTGGGCGCCGTGCGTGACGAGCACGCGACGGTCGTCGACGGGACCAGGTGGACCAGCCTCGGTGGTGCGCAGGCAGCCGTCTCGGTGCTCGACGACATCCGGAAGGCGATGGTCAAGTGAGCGCCGAGCGGGAACTGACCGGCCGGCTCGCCCTCGTGACGGGAGCGGGACGCGGCATAGGCGAGGCGGTCGTACACGCCCTCGCCGGCCGCGGTGCCCGCGTCATCGCCACCGACCTGGCCCCGGACGGCATCGCCGCACTGGAGAAGACGTACGACGGACAGGTGACCGCACGCACGCTCGACGTGACGGACCCCACGGCCGTCGAAGACCTCGTCGCGGAGGCCGAGGAGACGCTCGGCCCGCTGGACATCGCGGTCAACGTGGCCGGCATTCTCCGTGGTTCGCCCGTCGCGGACCTGTCGGACGAGGAGTGGGCCGCCACCTTCGCCGTCAACACCCACGGGGTGTTCCACGTGTCGCGGTCGGTCTCGCGCCGGATGACCGGGCGCGGTTCGGGCAGCATCGTCACCGTGGCCTCCAACGCCGCCGGCATCCCCCGTACGAACATGGCGGCGTACGCGGCCTCCAAGGCCGCGGCCGTGATGTTCACCAAGTGTCTCGGTCTCGAAGTGGCGCCCCTGGGTGTGCGGTGCAACACCGTCTCCCCCGGATCGACCCTCACCGACATGCAGCGCGGCATGTGGACCGCGGGGGACGAGGAAGCGGCCGCCCGCCGCGTCGTCGAGGGGGACGCGGCGGCCTTCCGCACCGGTATCCCGCTCGGCCGGATAGCGGACCCCTCCGACATAGCCGACGCGGTCGCCTTCCTGGTGTCCGACCGTGCGCGTCACATCACCATGCACGACCTGTACGTCGACGGCGGTGCCACCCTGCGGGCCTGAATCCCGCCCCTCCCCGTCATCCTGCCGGCGCTCGAGCCCTCCCCACTGGAGACCACCCATGTCTGCCTCTCTGCGCGTCCCCGCCGCTCCTCCCCCACTGGACTCCCCCGGCGCGGCCACGGCCCTGCTCGAGGCCTACCGGCCCGGCACCGACCGCTTCCTCGCCACACCCCGGCACACCCTGCTCGGCTCCGGCACCTCCGCGCTGGTGCCGCACGACCCGCGGCCCCTCCCGCTGCGGGTGCGGAAGACCCTGGACGCCGCCCGGCGCGCGGGCGACCCCGCCCCGGTCGTCGTGGGCTCCGTACCGTTCGCGCCCGACGGCGAAGCGGCACTGGCCGTCCCGGAGACCGTCCGGTGGGCGACCGCCCTGCGGGAGGACCCGCTCATCGCACTGCACGGCTCCGACGCCGGTCAGGGCGACGCCTGGCGGATACGTGAGGTACCGGCCGCGGAGGAGTACTCCGCGGCGGTCGCCGCCGTGGTGGAGCGGATGCGCGCCGGTGAGTTCGACAAGGTCGTCCTCGCCCGCACGCTGGAGCTGACCTCGGCGCGCGACCTCGATCTGCCCGCCATGCTGAGCCGGCTGGCACGCCGTGACCCGGACGGCTACACCTTCGCCGTGCCCAGCGGTCCGGGCCGTACGCTCGTGGGCGCGAGCCCCGAACTCCTCGTGTCCCGCCGCGGCAACCGGCTCGTCGCCAACCCGCTGGCCGGATCCGCGCAGCGCAGCGGGGATCTGGCCACGGACGTCCGCCGGGCGGCCGCGCTGCTGGATTCGCCGAAGGACCTCCACGAGCACGCGGTCGTGGTCGATGCCATCCGCGAGGCGCTCGCACCGCTCTGCGTGAGCCTGGACGTGCCCGAACGCCCCACACTCGTACGGACCGCCGCCATGTGGCACCTGTCGACGACGCTGACCGGGGAGCTGCGCGACCCCTCGTCCACCGCCCTGGACCTGGCGTCGGCCCTGCACCCCACTCCCGCGGTCTGCGGCACGCCGACCGATGTGGCCCGGCAGGTCATCGCGGAGTCCGAGCCCTTCGACCGCGGCGCGTACACCGGCATGGTCGGTTGGCAGAACGCGGACGGCGACGGCGACTGGGTGGTGACCATCCGCTGCGCCGAGGCCGAGGGCCGCACCCTGCGGCTGTTCGCGGGCGCGGGCGTGGTGGCGGAGTCCTCGCCGGCCGCCGAGACGGCGGAGACCGCGGCCAAGTTCCGTACCTTCCTGAGCGCAGTGGGAGCCGCCCTGTGACCGCCCTCCAGTCATCCGACGCGCCCACCTGGCCCGCGGAGTTCGCCGAGCGCTACCGGGCCGCGGGCCACTGGCGCGGGGAGACGTTCGGCGGTGTGCTGCGCGAGCGGGCCGCCGCGCACCCGGAACGCGTCGCGGTCGTCGACCCGGCCCCCGGACGCCGGGAATGGACGTACGGCGAACTGGACGAGCGGGCCTCCCGGCTGGCCGCCGGGTTCTCGGCGCGCGGCATCCGCGCGGGCGACCGGGTCGTCGTACAGCTCCCGAACATCGCCGAGTTCATCGAAGTCGTCTTCGCGCTCTTCCGGATCGGCGCCCTGCCGGTCTACGCGCTCCCCGCACACCGGGAGACGGAGATCGAGTACTTCTGCTCGTTCACCGAGGCCGTCGCCTACGTGGTCCCGGACCGGCACGCCGGCTTCGACCACCTCGCGCTCGCGTCGAAGGTCAAGGAACGAACACCGACCCTGAAGCACGTCTTCGTCGTCGGCTCGCCGGGCGAGCACACCGCTCTGTCCGAGGTGCCGTGCGCGCCCACCGGGACCGGGTACGAGCCGGAGCCGCACGATCTCGCGTTCCTCCAGCTGTCGGGCGGCACGACGGGCGTTCCCAAGCTCATCCCCCGTACGCACGACGACTACATCTACTCGCTGCGCGGATCCAACGAGATCTGCGGCGTCGACGGTGACACCCGCTACCTCGTCGTGCTCCCCGCCGCGCACAACTTCCCGATGAGCTCACCGGGCTGGCTCGGAACGCTGTACGCCGGGGGGACCGTGGTCCTGTGTCCGCGCCCCGATCCGGCGACGGCCTTCCCGCTCGTGGAGGGCGAGCGCGTCACGATGACCGGGATGGTGCCGCCCCTCGCACTGATCTGGACGGAGGCCGCCCCCGGCGCCGAGCACGACCTGTCGAGCCTGGAGCTGATCCTGGTCGGCGGCGCCAAGTACAGCGAGGCGGCCGCCCGCAGGCTGGAACCGGCGCTGGGCTGCAAGCTCATGCAGGTCTTCGGTATGGCCGAGGGTCTCGTCAACTACACCCGCCTGGACGACGATGACGAGACCGTGGTCACCACGCAGGGCCTGCCGATCTCCGAGGACGACGAGATCCGTGTCGTCGACGACTCGGACGTGGACGTGCCGGAGGGGGGCTTCGGGCATCTGCTGACCCGCGGCCCGTACACGATCCGCGGTTACTGGCGGGCGCCCGAGCACAACCGGAAGTCCTTCACGGAGGACGGCTTCTACCGCACCGGTGACATCGTGCGCCGCACCCCGACGGGCCACCTGGTCGTCGAGGGGCGCGCCAAGGACCAGATCAACCGGGGCGGTGAGAAGGTCGCGCCGGAGGAGATCGAGAACATCATCCTGGGCCATCCGTCGGTGCACGACGTGTCCGTCGTGGGTGTCGCCGACGCGTACCTGGGCGAACGCACCCTGGCCTACGTCATCCTGCGCGAGGGCGCCGAGCCGCTGAAGCCGGCCGCGGTCAAACGTCTCGTGCGTGAACGCGGTGTCGCCGCCTACAAGATTCCCGACCTCGTCGAGTTCGTCGAGGCGTTCCCGCAGACCGGGATCGGCAAGGTCAGCAAGAAGGGGCTGCGCACCGACGCGGCGCCCGGCCCCGCCGCACCCGGTCAGCACTGAGATCAGCACCGAGTTCCGCCCAGAGCGGTACCGAAAGGTTCCACCCCCATGGCTCTTCCCGCCATCGCTTCCTACGTACTGCCGACCGAAGCCGAACTGCCCGCGAACCGCGTGGACTGGACGGTCGACCCCACGCGGGCCGTGCTCCTGGTCCACGACCTGCAGAACCACTTCCTCGGCGCGTTCCCGCCCGGCGAGCAGCCGCTCACCGGCATGCTCGCGAACACGTCCCGGGTCATCGAGGAGTACCGCCGCCTCGGTGTGCCGGTCGTCTACTCGGTGCAGCGCGGGGGTCAGACGGCGCAGGAGCGCGGTCTCCAGCTCGACTTCTGGGGGCCCGGTGCCGCCGACGACCCCGAGGCGCTGGCGATTCCCGGCGCCGTCGCACCGGCGGACGGCGACACCGTGCTGACCAAATGGAAGTACAGCGCCTTCGTGCGCACAGAACTCGAGTCCCTGCTGCGTGAGTCCGGCCGCGACCAGCTGGTGATCACCGGTGTCTACGCGCACATCGGGGTGCTCATGAGCGCCTGCGACGCGTGGATGCGCGACATCCAGGCCTTCGTGGTCGCCGACGCCGTGGCGGACTTCTCGCGCGAGGACCACGACATGGCCCTGCGCTGGGCCGCCGGCCGCTGCGCTGTCGTCACCTCGACCGACGACCTCCTCAAGGGGGTCTGAACACCGTGGCGCTCACCCTTGAACTGATCCGTCACGATGTCGCCGACGCCCTCGGGGAGGACCCCGCGGACATCCCCCTCGACGAGAACCTCCTGGACTACGGCCTGGACTCGGTCCGCATCATGTCGCTACTGGGACGCTGGCGCCGGGACCACGGTGTCATGGCGGACTTCGCCGATCTCGCCGAGCAGCCCGCCATCGACGTCTGGGCACCACTGCTGGAGGCCGCGTGACCGTCCTGCTCACCGATGCCGAGGGCGCCGGGCCGGACCAGGACGCCCCGCCCGTCGTGCTGCCGCTCACCGCCGCCCAGTCGGGCATGTGGTTCGCGCAGTCGCTCGATCCGCTCAGTCCGGCGCAGAACACGGCGGAGTGCCTGGAGATCGACGGTCCGCTCGACCCGGAGCTGTTCGCCGCGGCTCTGCGCCGTGTGACCGCCGAGGCCGACGCCCTGCGCGTGTGCGTCGAGGACTCGCCGGAAGGGCCGCGCCAGCGCGTCCTGCCCTCGGTCGGGCTGCCGCTGACCACGCACGATCTGCGGGAGGCCTCCGACGCGGGCCGGCGGGCCGGGGAGTGGATGCGCGCGGACCTCGCCGAGCCCTTCGACCTGGCCACCGGCCCGCCGTTCCGGCACGCCCTCTTCCGGGTGGGTGAGGAACGCTGGCTCTGGTACCAGCGCATCCACCACCTGGTCATGGACGGCTACGGCTACTCACTCCTCGTACGCCGGACCGCCGAGGTCTACACGGCGCTCGCCCGGGGCGAGGAGCCCGGGCCCCAGGCTTTCGGGACGCTCGCGGACCTGGTCGCCGAGGACGCGGCGTACCGGTCGTCGGAGGCGTTCGCCGCCGACCGCGCCCACTGGACGGAGGCGTTCGCGGACCGTCCGGAAGTGCCCCGGCTCGGCGGCCGCGGGGCGTTGCCCTCGCGGACGTTCCTCCGCCGCACGGCCCACCTGGGGCCTGAGGCCACCGAGGGTGTGCGGGACCTGGCCGACCGGCTCCGTGCCTCCTGGCCGGACGTCCTGATCGCCGCCCAGGCGCTCTACACCTCGCGGGCGACCGGCCGTCAGGAGGTCGTGCTCGGCCTGCCGATGATGGGGCGCATGGGTTCCGTCTCGCTGCGGGTGCCGGGCATGGTCATGAACGTCCTCCCGCTGCGGCTGGACGTCTCCCCCGGCGCCACCTTCGCCGAACTGGTCCGCCAGGTGGTGCTCGGTATCCGCGAGGTCCGCCGCCACCAGCGGTACCGCTACGAGGAAATCCGCCGCGACCTGCGGCTCCTCGGGGAGAACCGGGGGCTGGTCGGCCCGCTCGTCAACGTCATGCCCTTCGACTACGACGTGGACTTCGCGGGCGCCCCGACGCGGGCCCGGAACCTTTCCGCGGGACCGGTCGACGACCTGACGGTGAACATCTACGACCGGTCCGACGGGCGCGGTCTGCGCATCGACCACGACGGCAATCCCGCGCTGTACGGCGACGAGGAGCTGGCCGCCCACCAGGAGCGCTTCCTGCGTCTGGTGGAGCGGCTGAGCCGGGCCGACCCGCATCTCCCGACGGCCGCGCACGGCATCGCCACCGAGGCCGAGGCCGAGCTGGTCGTCCGTACGTTCAACGACACCGGCCGGGCGCTGCCGCCCACGACGCTGATCGGCCCGATCGAGTCGCGCGCCGCCCGCACCCCTGACGCGACCGCCCTCGTGTACGGCGACACCTCGCTCACCTACGAGGAACTGAACACCCGCGCCAACCGGCTGGCCCGGCACCTGCGGACGCTCGGCGCCCGGCCGGGCGCGGTGGTGGCGGTGTCGGTGCCGCGCTCGGTGGAGCTGGTGGTGTCGCTGCTCGCCGTGCTGAAGGCGGGGGCCGCGTATCTGCCGCTGGACCCGGACTATCCGGAGCAGCGTCTCGCGTACATGCTGCGGGACGCGGCGCCCGTGTGTGCGGTGACGGACCGGGCGGGGCGGCTTCCCGAGGACACCGGGACGCCGCTGGTGGTCCTGGACGGCCTCGACGTCTCGGAGTACCTCTGGGTGAACCCGTCGCGGCCCCTCACCCCCGCGCATCCGGCGTACGTCATCTACACCTCGGGCTCGACGGGCCGCCCCAAGGGTGTCGTGGTGTCGCACGGTGCGATCGACAACCGGCTGCGCTGGATGCAGAGCACCTACGGGCTGACCGCCGACGACCGGGTGCTCCAGAAGACCCCGTCGTCGTTCGACGTGTCCGTGTGGGAGTTCTTCTGGCCGCTGCGCCAGGGCGCGGTGCTGGTGGTCGCCGAGCCGGGCGGCCACAAGGACCCCGCCTACCTGGCCCGGCTGATCCGCGAACAGGCCGTCACCACCTGTCACTTCGTGCCGTCGATGCTCCAGGTCTTCCTCGCGGAGGCGGAGGCGGACGCGGACGCGTGTGCGAGTCTCCGGAGGGTCTTCTGCAGCGGTGAGGCCCTGCCCCGCGAGACCGCAGACGCGTTCGGGCGCGAACTGCCCGGAGTCGAACTGCACAATCTGTACGGCCCCACCGAGGCCGCCGTCGACGTCACCTTCCACGCGTGCGCGGCGGATGCCACCGGCCCGGTGCCGATCGGCCGGCCCGTCTGGAACACCCGCCTGTACGTGCTCGACGCGGCGCTGCAGCCCTGCCCGCCGGGGATTCCCGGTGAGCTCTACCTGGCGGGCCGCCAGCTCGCCGACGGGTACCTGAAGCGCCCGGAGCTGACCGCGTCCCGCTTCGTCGCCGATCCCTTCGGCCGGCCGGCGGAGCGCATGTACCGCACGGGCGACCTGGCGCACTGGACGGAGCAGGGCGAGGTCGTCTACCTGGGCCGCACGGACGACCAGGTCAAGCTCCGCGGGCAGCGCATCGAGCTCGGCGAGATCGAGACGGCGCTGACGGCCCGGGACGGGGTGGACGCCGCCTGCGCCCTCGTACGGGAGGACCGGCCGGGCGAGCAGCGGCTGGTCGGTTACATCACCGGCGGCGCCGATCCGGTGGCCGTACGCGCCTCGCTGGCGCGCGAGCTGCCGGAGCACATGGTGCCGGTGGCGGTGGTGGCCCTGGACGCCTTCCCGCTGAGCCCCAACGGCAAGCTGGACCGGCGCGCCCTGCCCGCCCCGGTGTTCAGCGGCGGCGCGGGCGCGCGACGTCCGTCGGACGCGCGGGAGGAGGCGCTGACGCGACTGTTCGCACAGGTGCTGGACGTCGCCCAGGTGGGTCCGGACGACGCGTTCTTCGACCTGGGCGGCACGTCGCTGCTCGCCGTGCGCCTCGCGGCCCGCGTCCGGGAGGAGTTCGGCGCGGAGCTCACCATCGGCTCGCTGTTCGAGTCCCCGACCCCGGCCGCGCTCGCCGCACGGCTGGGTTCCACGGGGCCGGCGTCCGAGGACGCGCTGGACGTCGTCCTGCGGCTGCGCGGCGGGGACGGGCGCGCACCGCTGTTCGCCGTCCATCCGGCCGGCGGGCTCGCGTGGTGCTACGCCGGACTGGCGGCCCGCCTCGGCCCGGAGCAGCCGGTGTACGGCATCCAGGCCCGCGGGCTGGCCGGGGACGAGCCGCTGCCGCGCACCCTGCTGGAGGAGGCGTCCGACTACCTCCGGCACATCCGCGCGGTCCAGGAGCACGGCCCCTACCGGCTGCTGGGCTGGTCCGTCGGCGGGGTGCTGGCGCACACCGTGGCCGTACTGCTCCAGGAGGCGGGCGAGGAGGTCGAGCTGCTCGCGCTGCTCGACTCTTTCCCTGCCGAGCAGTGGCGGGAACGGCCGGCGCCCGAGGAGGGTGACGCGCTGACCGCGGTGCTGCGGATGGCGGGCTTCGAGCGTACGCACGAGCAGGACCGTGACGACGTGCTGGCGACGCTGCGCCGGGCGGGCAGCCCGCTCGCCGGGATCGGTGACCGCGCACTGTCGAAGATCGTCGACATCGTGCCGAACCACGCCCGCATGATGCGCGAGCACCGGCACCGGGGTTACGACGGCGATCTGCTGTTCTTCACGGCAGCCGCCCCCCGCGCGGAGGACTGGCTCACCCGCGAGGCGTGGCGGGCCCATGTGACCGGGTCCATCGACAACCACGATCTCGACTGCACCCACCCGCAGTTGATGCAGGACCGCTTCCTCGACGACATCGCGGCCGTGCTGGCGGCCCGCCTGAAGGAGCTGGACGCATGAGCGCGAGGAGCGGCGGCCCGTTCGACCCCGGCCCGGAGGGCCACGCCACGCACCTGGTGCTGGAGAACACCGCCGGCCGGCTGTCCCTGTGGCCGGTCTGGCGGGAGGTGCCGGCGGGGTGGTCCGTCCGGTTCGGCCCGGCACCGCACGCGGCGTGCACCGCCGCGCTGGTGCCGGGCCGGGCCTGAGGTCCGGGACGCCTCGTGCGAAGTCAGCCTCCGTGGACGGTGAGCCGGTAGCCCTCGGGTCCGGTGAAGGAGAACACCGGACCGAACGGGCTGTCCTGCAGCGGGGAGACGTCCTCCGTGCCCGCCGCCACGAGCTGCTCGCGCAGCATGCCGGCGTCCGTGGTCCGCAGCCACAGCGCCACCCCCAGGCCGGGGCGCTCGGCGCCGTCCAGGTCCACGCCCGGGAGCGGCTCGCGGACGGCGAACGGGATCGGACCGGTCGCGAAGACGACCGCACCGGGCGGCGCGGCGGGGGCCCGGCGCAGACCGAGCCGCTCCTCGAAGAAGGCGGCGGCCGCGGGCACATCCTTCACCTGAAGAGCGATGAAGTCGGGGCCTTCGACGGTGGCGGTCATGGTTCCTCCTGGGCGGGGCATCGCTTCGATGTCAGCACTTTGACATGACCGACCATAGGCAGGGGCTTCCAGGTATGTCAAAATACTGACATGGAAGACCGTGCGCCCGTGCCCGCGCCCCACCCGGCCGAAGACGTCACCGAACACGTCGGATACCGCCTCAAACGCGCCTCGTCCGCCCTGCGCCACGCCATGGACAAGGCCCTGCGCGAGCACGACCTCACCGTCCCGCAGTACTCCTGCCTCGAACTCCTCGACGAAAAGCCCGGCCTGTCCAACGCCGACCTGGCCCGCGGCACCTTCGTCACCCGGCAGTCGGCCAATGTCGTCCTGCGCGGCCTCAAGGAAGCCGGCCTCATCACCCGGCCGCTCACCACCGACCACGGACGCGCCCTGCCCACCCATCTGACCCCTGCCGGGGAACGGCGCCTGCGCGCGGCACGGGGCGCCGTCTACGCCATCGAGGAGCGCATGATCAGGAACGTCCCCGAGGGGCGCCTGACGGCCCTCCTGGCCGACCTCGACAGGATGACCGAGGCCCTCGGCGAGTGACCGGCTGCATCCCGGCGAGAACAACTACGCCGGGACGACACCGCGGAGCGCTTCCGCCCCGGGACCGCCGCCGGCCCGCGCCTCAGCCGGCGGGCAGGTCGGCCGGCCTGCGCACGTCGCCGACGGCGCGCTTGAAGTCGGGACAGTCGACGATCGGCTCGTGCTCGCACACGGCCGCGTGCTCGAGACTGTCTCGGAGACGCGTGAGCCGTCCGACCTGCTCGTCCAGGTCACGGGCCTTGGCGGCCATCCGGACCCGCAGATCGGCGTCGGCCGGCCGCGCCACGACGAAGCGGCCGATCTCGGCGACCGAGAATCCGGCGCCGCGCGCGCACGTGACCAGCGCCAGGCGCTCCAGTACGTCCGGGTGGTAGGTACGCCGCAGGCCGTTGCGGCCCGCGGCGGCGATCAGCCCCTTCTTCTCGTAGAACCGCAGGGCCGAAGGCGCGAGCCCGGACCGTTGCGCGACCTCGGCGATATCCAGCAGCGATTCGTCCATCAAAGCTCCTTGACTTGAAGCGCGGTTCAAGTCGCAGCCTAGTCGTCATGAGGATTCATCACCTGAACTGCGGATCGGTCATGACGATCGAGGCCACCTACGAGGGCCCCCGCCCCGCACCCGCGGTCAATCACTGCCTGCTGGTGGAGACCGAGGCCGCCGGCCTCGTCCTGGTCGAGACCGGACTGGGCCTCGGTGACGTCCGGGACCCGGGCGGCACACTCGGCTCCGACTGGGCCGAGATGGCGCAACCCGCGCTCGACGAGGAGGAGACGGCCATCCGGCAGATCACCCGGCTGGGCTTTGCGCCGTCCGACGTGCGCCACATCATCCTGACCCACCTCGATGTCGACCACAGCGGCGGCCTCCCTGACTTTCCGGACGCCCAGGTCCACGTGCTCGCGAGCGAACTCGACGCAGCGCTCTCCCAGGCACCCAGCTTCCGCTACCGACCGGCTCACTGGGCTCACGAACCCCGCTGGGTCACCTACGACTCCGATCCCGGGGAACCCTGGTACGGCTTCACCGCGCTGCAGCCGAAGGGGCTGCCGCAGGAGATCAGGCTCGTCCCCCTCGGAGGCCACACCGCCGGCCATAGCGGCATCGCCGTACAGAGCGGCGACCGATGGCTCCTCCACTGCGGCGACGCCTACTACTACCACCGCGAGCTCGGGGAACCGAAGGAAACCCATCCTCTCCTCGACATCGTCCAGACGAGCTCGCAGGTCTCTCGCGACCTGCGGCTCGGAACCCAGGCCCGCCTTCGCGAACTGGTCCGCGAGCACGGTGACGAGGTGGAGGTCTTCTCCGCACACGACCCATGGGAGTTCGCCCGCTACACCGGCGACGGCATACCTACGGGCCGGGAGGCATGACGAGACCGCTCCGGGCCGGTGCACCGGGCAACTCGCCCGACCCGTTCCTCACGGAGGCGCCTTCGGGGCCGCCCTCAGGTGGCGGCAGGGCCCAACAGGTCCACGAGACCGTCGGCCAGCTCCGTGCGCCAGCACAGGTAGTCGTGGCCTCCGTTGAACTCCCGGTAGGAGGCGTCGTCGTATCCGGTCGCCTCCAGGACCTCACGCAGGCGCCTGGCGGCCGGCAGCGCCACCCACTCCTGTTCACCGAAGGAGAGCCAGAAGCGGACGGGCCGGCGCGGGGTGCTCGCGATCCGGTCCGTGAGCCACTGCGCCCGCGGCCCGTCGGGCCACCAGAACGAGCCGGACTGGGCGAGGACGTTGCCGAAGCGCCCGGGCGCGGAGAGCGCGGCGTGAGCGGCCGAGAGCCCGCCCAGGCTCTGTCCGGCGACGATCGTGCGGGCGGGGTCGTCGGTGACCGGGAGACGGGCGGCCGCCCAGGGCAGCAGCTCGTCGGCGAGGAACGCGGCGAACTCCGGGCGGCAGGTCAGGTCCGCCCACCTGGTGCCGGCGTCCACGGAATCCGGCAGCAGGGCGACGAGCGGCGGGATCCGGCCGTCGGCGATCAGGTTGTCCAGCAGGTGTGCGAGCCCGAGCCGCGGCTGCCAGTGCTCGCCGTCGAGGAGGACGAGGACGGGAAGCCCGGCCGAGTACCCCGGCTCCAGGGGCGGTTCGTAGAGCCAGACGCGGCGCGTGCCGCCCCCCAGCTTCCCGGTGGCCACCTCGTGGGCGGCCACACGGCCACGGGCCACGTCCGGCCTCGGCCGCCAGTCCTGCCCACCGGGAGCCCCCGGGAGCTCGGCGTAGGACACCGGCTCGCCGTCCCAGCGGCGCGGCAGCGCGCGGGCGTTGAGCGGATCGCACCGCCGTCTGGTGCGCAGCCACCGCCAGTAGTCGGCGGTGCCGGGCTCCGGGCCGTCGCCCTCGTCCACGTAGAAGTCGTAGGTGCCCCGCCAGTCGTGCCGCAGGCGCAGCGACCAGTGCCAGACGTCGGTGCCGGGCACCCGCTCCATCAGATTGCCCTCGGGCGCGCGGGGATCGCCGAGTTTGTTGGGGAGCACCTGTACGGCGCGGGTGGCGGCCGTGCCGCGCCAGAGGAACGTCACCGCCCTGTGATCGGCGCTGCCCTGCGGGTCGGGAGAGACGAGGGGCGTGCCGCTGCCGGCCACCGCCGTCCAGAAATCCTCGGTCTCCCCCGGTTCCGGCAGCCGGAGTCCCGGCTCCCGGAGCCGCGGCACCTCGTCCGGGCGCGCGGCCCGCGGCGGCCGACGCGGGGTGTCTTGCGGCGGCACTGACGTGATCACGAGAGGGACTCCGAAGTACGAGGAACGGAACTTAGGGTCACCTTACCTTCCGGGACCCGGAAGGCGGCGCCCACCCTGGTCAGCCCGTACCGCACGGTGGGCAGGGAACGACAGGCCCCGTACGCGCCGGAGGCGACGCCCGTTTCCGGGCGCCGCCTCCGGCCGGCGTTCGTGGTCCCGTTCGCCTCGGCGCGCGGTGTCGAGGCCGGCGTCGAAGCGTCACTCCTCCCGCAGCGTCCTCGGGCGTGGCAGCCGGTCCGCGCGGAGGCGGGTCAGACGTTCTGCCTGCTGATCCGCTCGTTCCACGTACGGGAGAAGACCCGGTGCCCGCCCTCGTATCCGTCGAGCGTGGCGTCCACGTGGAAGGCCTCGTCGTCCGAGGTCAGCACGGTGCGCGTCTCGACCAGGACGTCCCATCCGGCCCGGCGGAAGCGCATCTCCCAGGCCGACTCGCCGCGCACGGACCCGAAGTCCTCGCCGACCCAGCTGTACTTCTCGCAGGCCCGCAGCCCGGTCTCGATCCCGTTGTCCTCGTACCGCTGGAGTCCGCGGTCCTTCACGATGTCGAGCACGGACCGGTAGTCCACCAGGTCCCTGGTCACGGTCCACGCCTGTTCCGGCTCGCTCAGCCGGGTGACGGCGGGGGGCGCGCAGCCCTCGGGCTCCCCGAAGGGGCGCAGGGCCTTGTCCTCCGGTACGTCGTCGGGGCGGACCGGCAGCGTGAGGCTGCTGCCCTTCTCGTACACGCTCAGCAGGGCGGGTCCGGGCGCCGGCCACACGAGCGGCCAGTACGAGGTGGACAGCGACAGCCGGATGCGGTGGCCGGGCGGGAAGGCCTGCGCGACGCTGTGGAGCGGGACGCGGACGCGGTAGCGCCTGCCCGGCTCCAGGGCCTCGGAGGTTTCCTCGCCGTCGCGGTGGGTCAGGTTGAGCACGCCGTACGTCACCCGGGTGGAGCGTCCGTCCGGGGCGACGTCGGACAGCCGGACGTTAAGCTGCGCGACCGGGGCGTCGGCCGACACCTCCACCACGACGACGGGGGCACCGAGGATCTCGACGCGTCCGTCGAGCGGCGCGGTCTGGAAGACGAGCGAGCCGCCGTCCTCCTCGCGCTGGTCGTAGGGCAGGTCCGGCGGGGCGTTGTACGAGGCCCACTTGCCGGCGAACTGCCCGACGGACAGCGGCGACTGCACCGTGTGGACGCGGTCCTCCCCGCTCTCCTGGTCATCCGGCTCCCCCAGTGCGCCGTCCCGCAGCGGGAGGACGGTCTCGCCGACGTTCGGCGAGGGCCAGGACGGCTCACCGACCCACCGGCCGGGGCGCTCCTCGTAGGAGGTCGAGGGCGGGACGCTCTCCTGCATCCATGCCTGGAGCATGGGGCCGTCCATGACGCCGTTGTCGATGCCCTTGAGCCAGTGGTCCCACCAGCGCACGACCTCCTGGAGGTAGCCGATGGCGGGACCCGGCTCACCGAGGTGCGGAAGCTTGTGCGACCAGGGGCCGATCAGTCCCTTGCGCGGTACGTCGACGTGGCTCAGCAGGCGGGTCACGGCGTTGGAGTAGCCGTCCGCCCAGCCACTGGAGGCGAGCACCGGGCAGCGCAGGGCGGAGTAGTCCTCGCTCAGGCTCGCGTGGCGCCAGTAGTCGTCCCGGTTCGGGTGGCGCAGCCACTCCAGGACCCAGGGGCGCGCGGCGTCGAGCCGTTCCCGCCACATCTCCCGCCAGCGTTCACCGACGACGGCCGGGTCGGGCGGGCAGGTGGCGTACGCGAACATGGTCCCGGCCTCGGCCAGGTTGTCGGACAGCATCGCACCGCCGAGGTAGTGCATGTCGTCCGCGTACCTGTCGTCGGTGAACGAGGCGATGCAGATGGCGCGCAGGCTCGGCGGCCTGCGTGCGGCTGTCTGGAGGGCGGCGAAGGCGCCCCAGGAGATGCCCATCATCCCGGTGTTCCCGTCGCACCAGGGCTGCTCGGCGATCCAGGCGAGGACCGACTCGGCGTCGCTCTGCTCCTGTTCGAGGTACTCGTCCAGCAGCACCCCCTCCGACTCGCCCGTCCCCCGGACGTCGACACGCACACACGCGTAGCCGTGGCCGGCGATGTACGGGTGGTGGATGGCGTCACGCGTGGAGGTGAGGTCGTTCTTGCGGTACGGGATGTACTCCAGGACGGCCGGCACGGGTTCCGCGTCCGACGCGGTGGGGCGCCAGATCCGCGCGGAGAGCTCGACTCCGTCCGCCATGGGGATCGTGACGTGCTTCTCTTCCTGGATCGCGAAGGGCAGCTGGTCGACGTGGCGCATGCCTGTGCGACCTCCTTTCGTCGTGCTGGGCCGGACGGGTCACCGGGTCTTCGTGCCCCGGCTCCCCGGCTCCGTCTCGTCGAAGGTCAGGCCGAGGGCGGCCACGCAGCGGTCGAACTTGCCGCGCAGGTCCTCCTCGTCGTCGCCTCCGGTGAAGATGTGTGCCACTTCGTAGCTGTAACTGTCCTGCCCGGAGACGGTGGAGAGCTTCTGCCCCTCCTCGGGCACGACGTCGATGCGCACTCCGGGTATCTCGCGTTCGATCGCCGCGATCTGCTCCGGGGTGGGCACCTCGTGCACCTTCCCGTCGCCGAACCAGCGGTAGTACCACTTGGCGGCCACGGCGTAGGGCCCCTTGCCGCCGGTGAGTTCCGGGTCGCGGCCCAGTGCGAGGCTGATCATGCGGTGGTGGTTGGGCGCGCCGTCGACGTAGTCGAAGAGTTCGGCGTGGGACTGCGAGTGCCGGGGGTTGATCTCCAGCAGGCTGATGTCCTGGGTCTTCGGGTCGTAGAAGTACTCGATGCTGAAGGTGGCCTCGTCCATGCCGATCTGCTCCATGGTCCGTTCGCTGACCTCGTGGAGCTTCCGGATCACCGGCGCGGGGAGGCTGCTCGGGTACTGATGGCGGAGGAAGCACGGGGACGCCGGGTAGTTGATCGAGTCCAGTACGCCGTAGACGGTCGCCTTGCCGTCGTGGACGTAACCCTCGACGGCCACCTGGATCCCGGTCATCGCCTCCTCGGCCAGGCAGACCTGGCCTCCTACGTCCTTCATCTCCGGGGGGAGGTCCAGGAGGCCGAGCACGGAGTCGAAGGGCCTGCCGACCCGGCTTATGCCCGCCCGGATCTTGTCGACGGCCTCCCGGAACTCGTCCATGTCCGAGACTCCGTACGCCAGCTCGGACGAGTAGGCGAGGGCCGGCTTGAGCCACATGGGGAAGTTCACGCCCTCGGGGGGCTTCGGGTCGTCCGCTTCCAGGTCCACGCGGCCGAAGCGCGGGTACTCGTCGATGACCTTCTGCTGTTCGAGCCGGCTCCAGTACTTGTGCTCGCACTTGACGACGGATTCGAGGCTGGTCGTCCGCACGCCGTACTCCTTGCCGAGCATCGGGACGAGAGTGCTCACCGGGAAGTCCCAGTATCCGACGATCGCGTCGATGCTGCCCTCGTGCGCGTCGAGCACGGCCCGGGCCCGGTCCATCAGCGCGGAGACCGACACCTCGCCCTCCTGCAGTTCCCCGACGGTCAGCAGGCGGTGGAACCGGTAGGAGCCGGCGTCCGGCACGGCCTCGAGCATGGGCAGATTCGCATCGTCGAGGCCGACGACGAAGATGTTCTCGCGCTGCACCTGCGGCATGTGGGTGTCCCTTCGGTTGGAGTGCTTCCTGCACACCAAAGGCGCCTGCCCTGCCGCACGGCTGACATGCAGTGCCATCTCCTGGGGACGGCCGCATCGCCTCGCGCTCCCGTGTCAGCGCACTCCCCGGGGGCGGTACTGGACGCTGATCCGGGGCCCGCGGTCGCGCGCGGTCTTGGGGACGGCGTGCTGCCAGGTGCGCTGGCAGGAGCCGCCCATGACGATGAGGTCGCCGTGGCCGAGCGGCCGGCGCACGGTGTCGCCGCCGCGGCAGGGACGCAGGAGCAGATCGCGCGGAGCACCGAGGGAGAGGATCGCGACCATCGTGTCCTGGTGCGAGCCGCGGCCGGTCAGGTCTCCGTGCCAGGCGACGCTGTCGCGCCCGTCCCGGTAGTAGCAGAGCCCGGCCGTGGTGAAGGGCTCGCCCAGCTCGTCACCGTAATGGGAGGACAGCGCGTCGCGGGCCTCGGCCAGCACGGGGTCCGGCAGCGCGTCCTCGGAGCCGTAGAAGGCGAGCAGCCGGGGCACGTCGACGGTGCGGTCGTACATCTGCCGGCGCTCGGCCCGCCAGGGCACGTCGTCCACGAGCTCGGCGAAGAGCTCGTCGGCGCCGCTGAGCCAGCCCGGCAGCAGGTCGATCCACGCCCCGTCACCGAGGACCGTCCTGCGCACCCCGGTGAGCGGGCCGAGGCGCGGGCGGTCGGCCTGGTCGAACAGCGAACCCTGGAGATGAACGGACATGGGTCAAGCCTACCCGGACATTAGAACAAACGTTCCCCTAGGTCACGGAGAGCGCGCCGGGCGTGATCGCCGCCTCCCGTCGCCTTGCCGTGGGCCGGCGGCCCGCCCCGGTCGCAGCGCCCGGGGATCGGTCATAAGCTGCCGGGGCCGACGGCGTACGGCCGCGAGGGGCCTGACCAGGGGTTCCACGCCCGGCACTGCCGGACCGCACAGCCGGGAGGACGGGCGGCCGCCCGGAAATCCGCATCACTGACATGCGCGCGGGTGGGCAGGAGAGCGGCGACGCCGCACGGCCCCCGTACGGCCGGCGGCGGGTACGGCAGACCCCGAGGGAAGGAGCGCCCCCATGTCGGAACAAGGACGCGGTGACGACGTCTACCAGCCGGACGGTTCGGACGCGGACAACCGTCCGACGGACGACCTCGACCCGGAGAACGTGATCGACGAGCCCGACCTCGACGACACTCTGGACACGGGGTACTCCCCGCCGGAGAAGCCCCTGGGCGTATCGAAGTACGGCACGACCGGCGAGGAGCAGAGGGAGGGCGAATCCCTCGACGGGCGCCTGGCACAGGAGGTGCCCGAGGAGGACCCGCTGCTGGCCGGCGGGGCCGACGACGGGCCGGAGGACAACGGCCCGGAGGAGGACGACGCCGGGGCCGAGCGCGCCGGACGCGTCGCCACCGCCGACGAGGAACCAGGGGCCGTGCGCAACAACAGGGTGCTGGGCCGGGACGTCGGCATCGACGGGGGCGCGGCCTCCGCCGAGGAGGCGGCGGTCCACATCCAGGAGGACGACGGAACCTGAGCGGCGGCCAGGTGTCCCGGACCCTCGGGACACATGACCCGGCCGATCAGGGGAACGCCAGATCGCGGGCCACAACCGGGTGGACCGCGCGCAGGAAAGGTGACAACCGATGACCGACAACGGCAAGAAGCAGCGCAAGGTACTGGCCGTGGTCACCAACTACGGCGTGGAGCAGGACGAGCTCGTGGTGCCCGTCGACCGGCTCCGCGGTGCGGGGGTCCAGGTCGACGTCGCGGCCGTGTCGACGGACGACATCGTCACGCTGGTCGGCGACAAGGACCCGGGGAAGAGCGTCCGCCCCGACCTCACGCTGGACGACGTCGACCCCACGGCCTACGACCTGCTCCTCATCCCGGGCGGCACCCTGAACGCCGACACGCTCCGGCTCCAGAGCGCCACGACCGGGATCGTCCGCTCCTTCACGGACTCCGGCCGCCCGGTCGCGGCCATCTGCCACGGCCCCTGGGCCGTGGTCGAGGCGGACGTCGTCACGGGAAAGCGGCTCACCTCCTACGCGTCGCTGCGGACCGACATCCGCAACGCGGGCGGCGAATGGACGGACGAGCCGGTGGTGACGGACGGTTCCGGTGGCTGGACACTGATCACCTCACGCAACCCTGGCGACCTGGACCCCTTCGTAGGGGAGATCCGCACGGCACTCGCGGCGCGCCCCTGACCGCGGGCGGCACCCCGCTTCGTGCTCCGTGGGCGGGAATTCGGTGGCGCCCCGCGGGACGAGCCGTTAACTTCCGCCTGAGCCCGGTGTGCTGCGGGACATGACGGCGAGGGGACCGGACGTGGAGACCGAGGGCGCGCGGACCGACCGGCTGGGCCTGCTGCTCACCCAGTTCGACCAGGCCAGGGAGATGGCCCAGGTGCGGCTGACAGGGCTCGGTGACGAGGAGTACCTGTGGGAGCCGGTGCCCGGTTGCTGGTCGGTCCGGCCCCGGGGTGAGGCCACGACTCCCCGGGCGTACGGGCCGGGTGAGTGGGTGCTCGACAAGGGCGCCCCCGAGATCCCGGCGAGCGAGTACGCCGAGGTCGCCCGGCAGGCCGCCGGCGGCATGAGCGTCTCCAGGATCGCCGAGGACTGGAGCGTGAGCGTCGAGCGGGTCGAGCAGATCCTCGCCCACACCGGAGCGCCGGAGCCCGACGCGACGCCGGTCACCACCATCGCGTGGCGGCTGGGTCATCTGCACTCGTGCCTGGCGGGCCAATGGGAGTGGACCTTCGGCGAACGCCGCGAGGGGCCGAAGCTGCTGGTCGACTTCACTCCCTCCGCCGGGCTCGCACTCGAACGGTTCTGGGCGCTGATCGACCGCTGGCGCGAGAGCGTCGCCGCCCTCACCGACGAGCAGCTCGACACGGTCGGCCTCTCGCAGTATCCGTACGGTTCCGATGCCGACGACCCCTTCGTCAGCGTGCTGGCGGGTGCCAACCTCGAATTCATCCACCACATGGCCGAGATCGCGGTGCTCCGCGACCTCCACAGAGCCCGGTTCGCCGGTCCGGGGCAGCCGGTTGGGCCGGAACGCCACCTGGCGGGAGCACCCCGCCGATAGGGTCGTGGACCATGGACAACAGCGCGGTTACGGAACTGGTCGAGAAGTACATCGCGGCCTGGAACGAGTCGGACGAACGGGTGCGTCGGGCCATGCTCGACGAGGTCTTCACCCCGGACGGCGTCTACGTCGATCCGATGGTGGAAGCCGACAGCACGGCGGCGCTCGACACCTACATCGGTGATACGCAGAAGAACTTCGGCGGGATGCTCTTCACCCACGGTGCGGTGCTGACCCACCACGACGCCGTCCACTTCTCGTGGGAGCTCGGACCCGCGGGTGGGGATCCGGCGGTGAGCGGATACGACGTGGCGTTCTTCGAGGGCGGCCGGATCAGCCGTCTGTACGGCTTCTTCAACGGCTTCTGACCGGCCTCGCCGGGTGCTCAACCGGTCGCGCCGAGCGTGGGACACCGGCCGAGGGCGGTCAGGCCTCAAGCACCGGCGCGCTCGCGGCTGTCGGCCGACGTCCCTGCGCGTACGGGGAGTTCCGCTGCTTCCGGCGCAACATCCTCGTCCGGTCCTTGACGAACAGGGGCCGGAGCGGTCAGTTCACGCTCGTACCAGATGCCCGGCTCACCGCCGATGCGGGCCGGATCGGCGGGGCCGACGGGGACGAAGCCGGCTCCGGTCAACACCTTCCTGGAGGCGACGTTCCGATGCGTCGCGGCCGCCCGCACGGTGCGCAGCCCGTGCTCGGCCGCCGCGAGGCGGCACACCTCCCGGACCGTCGCGGTCGCCACGCCGCGGCCGGTGGCGTGCTGAGCGACCCGGTAGCCGAGTTCGGCGGTGTGGTCCTCGATGTCGACCAGGTTGAACCTGCCGATCACCGAGCCGTCCTCGGCGAGAAGGACGTGGAAGGCGCAGACTCCCGCCTCCTGCTCGGCCAGCAAGGCGTGGTACCTCTCGGTGAACCGGACGAAGAAGTCGTCGCCCCGGTCGGGGACCGCTGCGGCGAAGTAGGCGCGGTTCGCCGACTCGAAGGCCAGGACCGCCGGGGCATGACTGACGTGCAGCCGCTTCAGCTCGGGCATCGCCCCACCCTACTCAGGTGGTTCGCGGAGGCCACCTGGTTTTCCCCGGCGGAACACGGCGGAAGTGCCCTGCCGATCGCGTGTACCGGACGCTTCAGGAGCTTTGGTCACAGCGGTGCGAAGGACACTTCCACGTGTGTCACCGTGTCAGGGGATCAGGCCCAGCAGCCGTTCACGGTGGCTGCGAGGCCGTCCAGGGAGTCCTTGATGGCGGCGCCGTCCGCGGTGGAGTTGTTCTCGATGAAGGAGAAGATCTTCCAGCGGCCGTCCTTCCCCTGTGTGAGCCCGCTGAGGGCGGTGGCCCCCGTCAGGGTGCCGGTCTTGCCGCTGACCTTGCCCACGGCGCACGAGGAGTTGGCGGTGTCGAACCGTCCCCACTCGGGGCCGAGCGTGCTGCCCGCCTCACCGGCGACCGGCAGGCCTTCGGAGATGGACTTCAGCTTGGTGTGCCGGGGGTCGGTGGTGAGATCGAGGATCTCGGCGACGGTCTGGGCCGTGATGCGGTTGGAGCGGGACAGCCCGCTCCCGTCGTGGATCTCGAAGTTGGACACCGAGATCCCGTACCAGCCGGTGAGGACGTCACGCACGGCCGCGGTGCCACCCTCGTAGGTGGCCGCTCGGCCGGAGGCGAGGCCGGTCGCCCGCAGCAGCGTCTCGGCGATATCGTTGTCACTGGTCTTGAGCATCTGCTTGACGATCACGGACAGCTCCGCCGACCGGTGCTCGGCCACGGGGAAGTCCGTCGAAGCGGCTTGCCCTCGGGTCACGTCACCCGTGACGCCGATGCCCTGCTCGGCGAGTTGCGCGGCGAAGACGTTCCCCGCGTCGATGGCGGTGTCCTGGACGAGCTTCCCGTCCACCACCAGGGCGCGCACGGGTGCGATCTGGTCGTCGTAGTAGCTGCTGTTCCAGCCTTCGGCGAGCGTCGGCGCCGCGAAGAGACTGTCGTCGATCCGGACCTTCACCGTGCCGAGGCCGGCGTTCTTCAGACCCGCGGCGGCGCTCTTGGCCAGCTCGGTCAGATCGGCGGTCGTCAGAGTGCGGTCACCCCCACCGACCAGGGTGAGTGTGCCGTCGCCGTAGACCACCTCGGTCGTGAACCTGTGGTCGGGGCCGAGCAGGGTCAGGGCGCCGGTCGCGGTGGCGAGCTTGGTGTTGGACGCGGGCATCAGCGCCGTCTTCGCGTCGTGACCCCAGATCACGTCGTCGGACTCGGCGTCCAGCACCACTCCGCTGAAGGTGGTGCCGATGTTCTTGTCCTGGGACCGGGCGTCGAGGTTGTCCACGAGCTTCTGGTCGGTGGAGTCGAGTCTGCTGACGCTCTCCTTGCTCGCCGCCGGCTGGTCGGCGGCGAAGGCCGTCTGGCCGGCCATGACCGCGCCGGCGACCGGGGTGAGAACCGCGGCGACGAGCGTCCGGCGGACGGCTCTGTTCACGGGCTGGACCTTTCGGTGACGGCCTCCGGTGGAGGATACGGGCGCGGCGTCAGAACTGGGTATCACAGGGTCTCCACGTCACACACATGACGAGTAGGGGCCATAGGAATGCAGATAAACCTAGCGTCAGTCACCCCTTTCACAGGGGCCGCACCGAGCAGCTCGCTGTGCAGATTCGGTGACGGTGTGGAGACCATTCGGGTGCCGGTACACGGGCGGCCGGGGCCTCTCGTCCGGATCATGCCGGGCTCGCGAGGCCCGGTCCGGACGGAGGACCCTAAGGGCTGTCCACACGCCTCAGGCCGCGCACGGCCGGGATCGCCAGCAGCAGGGCGCAGGCGACGAGCGCCATGGCCGCGGACACGTACAGCAGCGGCACGGCCCCGGCGACGACGGCGAGCGGCCCGGCCGCGGCCTGCCCCACCGGCTTCATCACCAGCGAGCCGGCGGCGTCGTAGGCGTGCACCCGGCCGAGGACGGCCTGCGGTATGTGCGTCTGCACGCTCGTGTGGAACATGACGGTCCAGAACGCCATGCCGACGCCGCTCACCCCGTAGCATCCGGCGATGAGCGGCGCGGGGAGGTCGAGAGCGACCCCCAGCGGCATGAACACCCAGAGGACCATGGACAGGGCGCCGGCCCGGAGGGGATGCCGCGGGCGGAGCCTGATCGCGACGATCCCGCCCAGCACACTGCCCGCCCCGAGGGACGACATGACCAGGCCGAAGACCGATGCTCCGTAGTCGGTGACGAGGGCGCTGTTGCCGAGCGTCGTGGTGGGGCCGGCGCCGGCCAGCTGCCAGAGCATGAAGACGACGATGACGCTCCACAGCCAGGTCCTGGCCCGGAACTCCCGCCATCCCTCGACGAGATCGGCGCTGAACGACGATCCGCCGTTCCGCCCGGCGGCAGGGCCCATCGGGACCGAGCGGAGCAGGAGGAGGCAGGCGCCGCTGGCCGCATAGGTCAGTGCGTCGAGGGCGACCACCACCGCGGGTGAGGAGACCGCGAGCAGCAGGCCGGCCAGGGACGGTCCGATGACGAGGGTGACGGACTCCGATATGCGCAGGGTCGCGTTGGCCTTCTGCACATCCCGGGCGGTGAGCGGGGTGATGCTGGCGACTCCGGGCTGGAAGAGGGCGCTGGCCGCTCCGATCAGGGCGAGCAGTACCAGGATCTGCCACAACTGCGGTGCACCCAGCAGGAACAGCAGTGCGAGCACTCCCTGGGAGCAGAGCCGGGCCGTGTCGGAGACGACCATCAGCCGCCGGGCCCCGAAGCGGTCGGACATCACCCCGCCGAAGATGATCAGTACCGCGAACGGGGCCACGAGCGCGGCGAGCGCGTAGCCCACCCCGCTCGCTCCGTGTCCCGCCCGGATCACGGCGGCAGTGATCGCGACGGGAAGCATCGAGTCGCCCAGCAGAGAGGTGGTGCGGGCGGTGAAGAACAACCGGAAATCCGCCGTCCACAGCGGCGGATCGGACGACCTCTCCTTGACTCGCAGGTCAGGGGTTATGTCCGAGCCGCTCACCGCTCACCGTTCCACGTGTTCCGTTGGTTCCGCCACGCCCGCAGCCACGACAACGGCGGTGTTCCCGGCCCGTCGCCGACTGTCCGGATCTCACATGTCCGAGGATCCTACGCGGATGATCGTCTTGACGTCGGCGTCCCCCGTGGGATCCGTCCACGCGCGATGCGCCTCGTGCAACGGAAGCGTCCGGGTGACCAGTTCGTCAGGCCCACGAAGACGGGCTTACCGCCCGGCGGACGAGACCGCGTGACCGTGATCGAGCCTCAATAGTCGCGCCGCGGGGTCGCCGTGCGTCTGGGCGCCGACGCCTTCTCCTCCCTGGACGAGCTCGCTGCCGCCGGGGCCCGGAACGCCTCGTGCGGTGCGGCAAGCGCGTCGGCGACGGTGCCGGCGTCGAAGGCGTACCGGGTCGATCGCCGGGTCCGGGGTTCGGCACGGGAACCGCCTGCGGCAGCGCAGTCCGCGAGGGGTGGCTGCCGGGTCCTCCCCCGATCGATGAACGGTCAGATGGGGCTCATGACCCACATGCCGGATGTCGCCGGTCGTGTCAGCTCGTGAAGCCGGGCAGCGGACGCTGGAACGCGTACTGTCGGCGACGTGGTGCCCGGCGAGGCGTGACGCCCGGCGTGTATGCGGGTTCAGACCATCAACACCATTCATGGAGGTTGCTGCTGTGGATCGTCACGCAAGCGAGGAAGGCGCCCGCCTGCACAAGGTCGGAAGAGTGTTTCGGCGGATGAGCAGGGTCTACTCGCCGCGGGAAGAACGCCACCTCGGCGGGCATCTCGGGGCCGTTGTCGCCTTCGGCGCGTACACGGTGGCCTGGGGCGCGGTGGTCGCCAAGCGGAAGACGAAGCTCCCGGAACGCCCGAACACACAAGATCTCCTGCTGACGGCGACTGCGGTGTTCCGTCTGAGTCGGCTGCTCAGCAAGGGGTCCGTCACGAGCCCTCTGCGGGCGCCGTTCACGCACTACGAGTCAGCGACAGGGCCCGCCGAAGTGAGTGAAAGCCCTCGCGGGGGAAGCCTCAGGTCGACCGTGGGGGAGCTGGCCACCTGCCCGTTCTGCCTGAGCGTCTGGTTGGCGACGACCTTCGCCGGCGCACAACTGCTGTGGCCCCGTGCCACGCGAACAGTGACGGGCGGCCTCACCGCCTTGGCGGTGGCCGACACCATGCAACTGGGATACGACTGCCTGCTACAGAAGAACGCAGAATGAGGCGCCGAGTGTGTCGACGCCGACGTGACGTTTGCGGCCTGCAATCTTCTTGCCTGCGTTGATGCCCTGGTGGGCCGCGCGCACGTCGGCGTTGGTTCCAGCAGTCCCCGACCGGCGTCGGACAGGTCACTCGGGTGCGGCCGCTGCTTACGAGGCTCGGTCAAGCGCGCTGGTCCCCAACTGGTCCCCGGGAACGACCGAGGGCCGGTTTCGGATTTCTCCGATACCGGCCCTGACCTGCGACTGTCTCCAGTCGGGACGACAGGATTTGAACCTGCGACCCCTTGACCCCCAGTCAAGTGCGCTACCAAGCTGCGCCACGTCCCGATGCGATTTCCCCGGGTTCCCGGGTGACCGCGCAGGACAAACATTACCTCACTCCGAGGACCGCATCGACGCCCCTACCTGCCGCGCGCGGGCCGCCAGCCCTTCGGCGCCGCAGGTGGTGGCGAGCTTCTCGGCGCGGGCGAGCTCCTGCCGGGAGCGGATCGCGGTGCCGTACTCGAAGCGGGCCACGGCGTGCTCGTACGCCGACGAGGACGCCTCGAGGTGGCGTACGGACTCGGCCAGCAGATGGGTGGCCTCCTCCTCGGGTACGAACAGGGCCACACAGCGCAGGGCCTCACCGATCGCCGTGTCCGTGCCGAAGCGTTCCGCGTGGACGCGCGCCCGGGTCGCCAGCTGCGCGGCCCGGGCCGGGTCCGTGTCGGCCAGGGCCCGGGCGAGGTCCCCGGCCCAGGGCGCCCAGACGCCGTTGAAGCGGCCTCGTGGCTCCAGTGCCGCTCCCGCGGACTCCAGCTCGGCCACCGCCTCCTCCGTGCGCCCTTCGGCCAGCAGCAGCCGCCCGCGTACGCACGGGGCGTCCGGCAGGACCATCGCGCTGGGGTAGGGCGGGCCGAAGTCGTACCGGTCGGCGACCCTCCTCGCCTCCGCCGTCCGGCCCCGGGCGAGGAGGGTGTCGACGAGGAGACAGGTGGCGTCCCAGTGGACGGGCAGTCCGCTGCCGGCCCGGTCGGCCAGGCGCAGGCCCTCGCGCAGGAAGCCCTCCGCCTCGGCGAGACGGCCGCGTCTGCGGTGGACGAGGCCCAGGAGGGTGTGCGCGAACGCGAGGTGCGCACCGCTCCATCCCGAGATCTCGAAGGCGCGGACGGCCTCGCCGAAGAGTGCCTCCGCCCGGTCGAGCTGGTCGGTGAACGCATAGGTGATGCCCACCATGGTGGGGAGTTCGAAGCCCCATTCGGAGTCGGTCCAGCCGAGCCCGCGCGCGGGCCTCCCGTCGACGAGGGCGCGCTCGCAGAAGCCGACGACGAGCTGGGCGTTCTCGCCGCGGAGCATGGCGTCGAAGGCCCGCAGGGTGAGCAGGGCGCGCTCGGCGTTGTCGCGGCCCTTGAGGTGGTCCGCGTTGCGGGCGAGACGGGCCGACCGTGCGGGTCCGTCGTCCTCGGCGGCCTGCATGCCCTCCCACAGGAAGTGCGCGGCCTGCAGACGCATCAGACCGGGGCCGGGAGCGGTGCGCGAGGCCTCGGCCGCCAGCGAGAGCGCCGCGTCCTTGAGCTGGTTGTTATGGGAGAGGGCGGAGGCGAGCCGGAAGGTGGCGTCGATCCGGAGCGCCTCGTCGAGGCCAGGCGTGTCGAGCGCGGCGCGCAGGTGCTGCACCGTGGTGGCAGGCGAGGAGAGCAGGGTGGCGCAGCCCAGTTCGTACAGCAGCGCCGCTCGGTCCTGGGGGCGCGGCGGCTCGTCGAGGGCGCGTTCGAGACAGCGCCTGGCGGCTTCCGGGGGCGCCGACGGCGAGGTGCTGCCGTGCGGCCTCGCGGAGCTGCGTGACCAGCTCCTGGTCGTCGTCCGGGTGGACCTCGAGCAGATGGCGGGAGGCCGCCGCCGCCCCGAGCCCGGCCTGGGTGATCGCCCAGGCCGCCCGCCCGTGCATGGCGGTGCGGGTCGCCGGAGGGATCGAGCGGTAGACGGCGGTGGCGATGAGCGGGTGGACGAATTCCAGCGGGTCGAAGCCGCTGACGATGCGGGCGTCCCGCAGCCGTGCCGTGCAGTCGGCGGCCTCCGCCGAGCTCATTCCCGCCAGTGTCGCGGCGAGCTCCTGGGAGATCTCGGTGCCGAGCACGGCCGCCGCCCAGGCGAAGCGGTTGGCGTTGGTGCCCAGACGTTCGAGGCGGGCGACGAGCCCGCTGCCCCGGGCCGAGGCACCGAGCTCCCGCAGGAGGCCGGCGGATTCCTCGACCGGCGCCAGTTCGCGGTCCTGCGCCTTGGCGACGAGTTCGACCGCTTCGTACGGGTTGCCTCCGGTGACGGCCCAGACCTCGCGGCAGAACGGGTCGTCGGCGTGGTCACCCAGGCCGGCGCGCACCAGTTCGGCGGTGGCCTCGGGGGTGAGCGCCCGCAACGCGACCCGGGTCAGCGCCGGGTGGCCGGCGGCGCTGCTCTCCTGGGGGCGGGCCATGGCCCAGTCGGCGTCGCGGTCGGCGAGCTCCTGGGGGCGGTGGGCCTGGACGACCAGCACCGGCAGTTCGGAGAGGCGCGCGGTGAAACCGGCGAGCCAGGCGAGGGATTCGCCGTCGGCCCAGTGCGCGTCGTCCACTATGAGCAGCAGCGGCCGGTGGCTGAGGCGGGAGGCGAGCCGGGACACGACGTAGTCGAGGCCGTCCCTGACACCCTGCGGGTCGGGCTGCGGGCCGCTGGGGTCGGCCAGGCCCAGTGCGGGTGCCGCGATCTCGAACCAGTCGCCGAACAGGGCGCGGGTCTCGTCGGCGGGGAACCGGACCAGTGCGGGCTGGAGCAGCTGGCGTACGACGTGGAACGGCACCGAGGTGACCGTCTCGCCGCCGCGCGCGGACCAGATGGTGCAGCGGTCGGCTGCCATGGCCTGGATCTCTCCGAGCAGCGCGGTCTTGCCGATGCCTGCCTCTCCGCTGAAGACCAGCAGTCCGCCGGCTGCTTGTCCGCCGCAGAGGGCGTCCAACGCCTGTGCGGCTGCGGCGAGTTCCGGTTCGCGCTCGTACAACGGCCGGGACGGCTTCATGCCTCCCCTTCCCAGGGTGGTTGCGAAGAGCACAGAGCCTAACCGTGCGCGGGTGCGGGCGGACAGGGTTCCCGCGGTTCTCCGCAGGTGCGAGGCACAATCGGGGGGTGGAAGAATCTCGCAGGGACCGCGACGAGGAAGGGCGGGCGCGCAATGCGCGCCCCCGGGACGGGCTGGGGCGCCCCCTGCCCTACGGGGCTCCGGGGGTGGAGCGGCAGCCCGAGGGCGTGGTGCGCTCCCCCGACGAGACGGTGCGCGAGGCCCAGCGGCTGCTGGACGCGGGCATGCCCTTCCATGCCCACGAGGTGTTCGAGGACGCCTGGAAGTCCGGGCCGGACGCGGAGCGCGAGCTCTGGCGGGGGCTCGCGCAGCTGGCGGTGGGGCTGACCCATGCCGCTCGCGGCAACACGGCGGGTGGGGCACGGCTGTTGCGGCGGGGCGCCGCGGCCGTCGACGGGTTCCGGGCGTCGGATCCGCACGGGATCGGTGTGGACGGGCTGATCGGCTGGGCCCGGGAGCTGGCCGGCCGGGTGGATCCCTCCGGGCCCGGGGGCGCGGACGGGGCCACCGGCCGGCAGGAGGGCGCTCAGGCCGTGGACGCGGCCGCTGAGGCGCCGTGGTTGCGGCGGGGAGACCGGCCCGGGGAGTGAGAACACGAATGCGGTAGGTTTTGCTACTTCTTGACGGCGTGTCGATCACGTCGGCCACGTTCACGTTCCATTCTTCGACCACTCGCTCAGGAGACGGACGCCCCGATGACCGACATCATCAACGGCCTCGGCCGTGCCACCGCGTACGGGGCCCTCGGCGTCGTACTGCTCGTTCTCGGCATATTTCTGATCGACGCCCTGACACCGGGCAAGCTCGGACGCCAGATATGGGAGGAGCGCAACCGCAACGCGGCGCTGCTCCTGAGCTCGGCGCTGCTGGGCATCGGCGGCATCGTGTTCACGTCGATCTGGACGACGTACGAGGACTTCGGCAAGGGGCTCGCCTCGACGGCCGCGTTCGGGCTGCTCGGTCTGATCATGATGGCGGTGGCCTTCCTCGTCGTCGACCTGGTCACGCCCGGAAAGCTGGGGGCCACGCTGGTGGAGCGGGAGCCGCACCCGGCGGTGTGGGTGACGGCGGCCTGCAACCTGGCGGTGTCCGCGATCGTGTCCGCGTCGATCGCCTGACCCCAGGATCCCCCGGTCCGGCGAACATCACGGTGCGCAGCCATTACGATCCGGCGTCATGAGCACTTCTGACCAGGACCAGGAACGGGACCACCGGCAAGAGCAGGACCAGGAGCCGGGCGAGAGCCCCGCGGCGATACCGGGGGCCGCGGCGCGGGAGCGGAGACTCACTCCGCGTCAGGCGCGGCGGCTGCGGATCGTTCTCTCCTCGGTGGGCATGGCGGCGATGGCCGTCGTCCTGGCTCTCCGGATCGCCAGCCGTTCGTCGGTCCTGGTCGTCGGGGTCTACGGGCTGGCGCTCATCCTCTGCGGTGTGGTGATCGAGCTCAGCAGGAACGGCCGTACCCGGCTCGGCAGCTGGCTGCTGGGGGCCGGCCTGGTGGCTGCCGTCGGTGCCGACTGGCTGCTCATCCCGTGAGCCGGTCCCGTCCCGCCGTCACAGCGCGCTGATCCTCACAGGCGGGCCCTCCGGGTCGACGTGGTCGGTCCAGTCGGCCGCCAGACGGAACGGTCTGCCCGGGACGGCGGCCGACAGCAGCCGCTGCCGGTGGAGCTCGCGTCCGTCCTGGGAGACGACGAGCAGGGGCCGGGACAGCCGCCGCGCGGTGCGCAGGACGAACCGGTCCCCGTGCGGGCGCGCGCCGTGGGGGCCCGTCACGTTGGGGGCGATCCACCGCAGGGGTGCGTCGACGACCAAGGGCGGGCCGCCGCCCGCGGGTTCGTCGGTGCCGGCCAGTCGGTGCAGCACGGGCACCGCCACGGCTCGTCCCTCCTGGGCCGCGAACTCCGCGCGTTCGACGGCGTGCAGCACGTTCCCGGCGGCGAAGACGCCCGGCCGCGAGGTGCGGAACGCGGCGTCGTAGGCCGGTCCCCGGGTGCCGGGGTCGAGGAGGATGCCGCCGCGCCTGGCCAGTTCGTGATCGGGTACGAAGTCGCCGGTCAGGACGACGGTGTCGCAGCGCAGCGTGGTGGTACGGCCGTCGTCGTGGCGCAGGGTCACCCCCGAGAGCCGAACCCTGCCCGTGAGCCCTGTGACGGTGGCGGCGGTGAGCAGCGGGGTGTGCCCGCTCCGCAGCCGGACCTGACGGGGCGGCTGGTCGGTGACCATGGCGACGACGTGGACCCCGGCGGCGCGCAGGGTGGCGGCGGCCTCGTGCCCGACGGGCTCGTCGCCGACGACGACCGCCCTGGTGCCGATCCGCTGCCCGTACAGATGGACGGCCTGCTGGAGTTCGCCGGTGGTGTAGACGCCGGGCGGCCGGGTGCCGGGGATCAGGCGGGCGCTGCGCGGCCGTTCGCGGGCGCCGGTGGCGAGGACGACGGCCTGGGCGGTGATCCGCTCGATTCCTGCGGGCCCGGTGGTCTCGACGGTGCGGGGTCCCGCCCAGCCGGTGACGGTGACGCCGGTGCGCAGCTCGGCGCCCGCGTTGAGGGCCGCGGCCACGCTCCGCCGGGCGTAGGCGGGCCCGCGCGTCCCTCCCTGGGCGTAGGCGGATCCGGTGGCCGACGCCCAGGCGTGGGCGGCCCGTTCGAAGCGGCCGCCGAAGCCTCCGTGGTGGCAGTGGCGGGGGATCCCGCCCGCCTCCCGCTCGCGTTCCAAAATCTCCACCCGGCCTGCTCCCGCCCCGGCGAGCTCGGCTCCGGCCGCGAGACCTGCGGGGCCCGCGCCGATAATCAGGACGTCGATGTCGCGTGCGTGTCCGGTCACGGTCGCGCCTCCTCGAACAGGGCGCGGACGGCGGCGCCGCAGTAGAAGCCCTGGCACCGGCCGCCACGTGCGCGTGTGCGGCGCCGCAGGCCGTCCAGGGAGTGCGGCGGGACCGTGGAGGACAGCGCGTCCCGGATCTCCCCGAGGGTGACCTGTTCGCAGTGGCACACGAGGGTGCCGTACGCCGGGTCCCCGGCGATCAGGGCGGCGTTGCGGTAGGGGCGGGGGTACGCCTCGCCGAGGTTGGGCATCGTGAGGGGCGGGAGCGGGCGGGGCTCGGTGAGGTCCAGGCCGGTGGCGGTCAGCAGGCCCATGACGTGGCGGCCGATCGCCATGGACGCGGTGAGACCGGTGGAGCGGATGCCGCCCACGGCGACGTAACGCAGTTCGGGGTACGCCTGGATGCGGTAGTCCTCCTGCCCGGTGGCGGCGCGCAGGCCGGCGTAGACGGCGGTGACCTCCTCGTCGAGGAGGCCGGGCACGATGCGGTGGCCCTTCTCGCGCAGGAGGTCCAGGCCGTCGGCGGTGGACCCGGTGTCGGTCTTGTCGTCGAGTTCCTCGGCGGTGGGGCCGAGGAGGACGTTGCCGAAGACGGTCGGCGCGACCAGGACGCCCTTGCCGGCCGGGCCGGGAATCGGCAGGAGGATGTGGCCGACGAGCTCGCGGGCGAGCTTGTCGAAGACGATGAGCTGGCCTCGGCGAGGGGTCACGGTGAAGACGTCGTGGCCGAGCAGCCGGTCGATCTCGTCGGCGTACAGCCCGGCGGCGTTGACCAGGTGGCGGGTGCGCAGCGGACCGCGCGAGGTGGTGAGCGTGTGGCCTTCGGCGTCGGTCGCGACGCCCCGCACCCAGCAGTTCAGGTGCAGATGGACGCCTGCCCGCACGGCTTGGGTGGCGAAGGCGAGCGGGGTGGTCCAGGGGCAGATGACGCTCTCGTCGGGGATCTCGAGTGCGCCGAGCGCACCGGGCCCCAGATGCGGTTCGGCGGTACGCAGTTCGTCGGCGCCGATGATGCGGGACGCGTGGTAGCCGTTGCGCTCGGCCTTGTCCCGGAGCCGGGGCAGTGCCGCGAGCTGGTCCTCGTCCCAGGCCACCAGGAGGGCGCCGGTCCGCTCGACCGGGATGCCGGTCTCGGCGGCGTAGTCGGCGAGGAGATCCCGTCCTTCGCGTACGAGGCGGGCCTCCAGCGAACCGGGGACGGCGTCGAAACCGGTGTGCAGGATCGCGGTGTTGGCCTTCGACGTGCCGTTGCCGATGTCGTCGGCGGCGTCGACCAGTGCGGTGCGCAGGGGGTAGTGGGCGAGTTCACGGGCGATGGCCGTGCCCACGACGCCCGCGCCGACGACGGTCACGTCGTACGTGCCCTCCGCGTCCTGCTTCGAGGACAGCGGGCCTGTGGTGGTGAGGGTGACGGTCACGAGCGCTCCAGCAGGCTGTCCACCGCGGTACGGAATCCGGCGAGGCGCTCCGATGCCTCCTCGGGGCCGATGCGTGGTTCGTACACGGCGGAGGGCCGCCACTCCGGGGTCGCGCTGCCCGGCGGCAGCCGCGGGTCGAGCCCGAGCCTGGCCACGACGCCGGCGCCGAGCGCGGTCACGTCGGGCAGCGCCGACACCTCGACCGGCCGTTGCAGCAGGTCCGCCTGGGTCTGCATGAGCAGGGAGGAGCGGGTCAGGCCGCCGTCGACCCGCAGCGCGGTCAGCGGGGACCCCAGGTCGGCGGCGACGGCGTCGGCCAGGGCGACGACCTGCGCGGCGATGCCCTCGCAGAGGGCGCGGACCAGGTGGCCCGCGGTGGTGTCGAGGCCGAGGCCGGTCACGGAGCCGCGCAGGTCGCTGCGCCACCAGGGCGCGGCGAGGCCGGCGAGAGCGGGGACGAAGGTGACTCCCCCCGTGCCGTCGACCGAGGCGCCCACCGGGTCGAGGTCCGCGGCTCCTGAGATCACCCCGAGGTCGGCGAGCCAGCGCACGGCCGAGGCCGCCGTGTAGACCTGGCCGTCGAGGCAGTAGTCCGTCCGTCCGCCGAGGCGCCAGGCGACGCAGCTGACCAGGCCGGTGGAGCCGGTGCTGGGCCGGCGGCCGGTCTGGGCGAGGAGGAACGCCCCGGTGCCGTACGTGCATTTGGCCTGGCCGGGTGCGAGTGCGTTCTGTGCCAGCAGGGCGGCCTGCTGGTCGACGATGAGGCCGGTCAGGGGGACTTCTCCGCCGAACGCGGTGGTGGTGCCGACGGGGCCGGCACAGTCGACGACCGTGGGCAGCCGCTCGTCGGACAGTCCGAAGACCTTCAGGGCGTCGGGCGACCAGCCGACGTCGTGGAGGCCGAGCAGCTGGGTGCGTCCCGCGGTGGCCGCGTCGGTGACGAAGGCTCCGGTGAGCTGGTGGACCAGCCAGGAGTCGCTGGTCGTGACGACTCCCTCCCGGGTCAGTTCGCGGCGGATCCACGCCATCTTGGGCGCGGCGAAGTACGGATCGAGCGGCAGCCCGGTGAGCCGCTTCAGCTCGTCCCCGTGTGCGGCGAGGCCGCCGCAGATCCCTTCCGCACGCCGGTCCTGCCAGACGACGGCGTCGGTGAGCGGCCGGCCGGTCGCGGGGTCCCAGGCCAGCACCGTCTCGCCCTGGTTGGCCAGGCCGACGGCCGCCACGGGTTCGGCGGCGTCCGCGACGGCCTGCCGGCCGGCGTCGAGTACCGACCCGATCAGCTGGGCCGGGTCGGCCTCCACGAGGCCCCCGGCGCCGTACCGCGGGCGTACGGGTGCGGAACCGGAACCGATCACGCCGCGCTCGGGACAGATCACCAGCGCCTTGGTCCCGGACGTCCCCTGGTCGATGGCGAGCACCGGTCCTGTCAATCCACGCTCCAGCCGTGCGGGCCGCCCGGACCCGGGCGGAATCGTGATCATTTGGTCCTTGCGCCCACAGTCGTGCAGTCCACGCCCTGCGTCAAGCCTCTCAGAACATCCCGTCCCGAGCCGTCGAAGGTGATCAACGTCCGGTATATGCAGGCCACTTGAGTAAGATCCGCACAGACGCCGGAAGGCGGGCCCGCGGCGCTCTACACTCACCGCCGAGTGGACAACCGGACGATGACCACCGGCAGTTCATGACCGACCCGCCCAACCCCCCACGTTCTTTGAGGATTCATGACGAGAAGAACCTGCGCCGTGCCGCTGTGCCCGGCTCACCGCCCCTCCCCCACCGCGTGTTCAGGGGCGGGGCGCACACATGGCTACCGGTGACTTCCGGCCGGTCTACCACCCCGCGGGGCACGACCACCCGCTGCGTGTGGCGTTGCAGGACCTGCGTACCGGCCGTTGGCTCGCCATGCGGAATCTGTTGGAGAACACACCGGACTGGGCGCTGTGGACCCAGCGGACCCAGGTCCTCGCGGCCGTGGCGGCGGGCTCCGACACGGTGCACGCCTGGCTGGCCGAGGAGCCTCGGAGTGTGGCCGCGGCGGTGATGCACGCCCGGGTGACGGTGGAACGCGCCGTCCGCGCCCACCGGGAAAGGCATCCGAGGGCCCAGGAGCTGTGGCAGGAGGCGTGGGAGGGGTGCCGCTCCGCCGCGCACGCCTCGCCCGCGGATCCTGTGCCCTGGGTATGCCTCCTCGCCCTGTCACAGCTCGACGAGGGGCAGCGCCTGGAGGAGCACCGGCTGCTGCCGCCGGGCCCGATGCTGTTCCCGGGGCCGTGGGGTCTGCTGGCGGAGGCGGACAAACGCGATCCGTTCAATCGCGAGGCGTACCACCGGATGCTGCAGTTCGTCTATGCGCGACAGCCGGGCGGCACGCTCTCCGAGGCGGTCAACTTCGTCCAGTGGGCGGCCTCCTCCGCCCCGGAGGGTTCCGCGCTCCATGTGCTGCCGCTGTATGTCCGGGTGGAGCGCTACCGGCGCGAGCACGGCAACGAGCGGGCACTGGACCTGCACTGGGTCACCGAGGACGGCGAGCGGGACGCCCGGCGCGCCCTGCGCGTCTGGTTCGCCGCCGCGGACCCGGCCGCCCGGTCCATGCTCGACCTCAACCACCTGGCGCACGCGCTGTGGGGCTCGCTCCGGTTCGCCGACGCCGCCCCGGTGTTCCGGGCGATGGGCCCGTACTACACGTCCGTCCCCTGGGCCCACCGCACCCGTACACCGCAGGATCCGGCCGGGGCCGAAGACGTCTTCCTCCGGGCCCGGAGCCGCTGTCTGTCCGCCGAGCCCGGACACGGGAGGGAGCCGCACGGCTGACCGGCCGGTGCCCCTCCCTGGAGAGTCCGCCGCTCCCCCCCTGTTTTTCCCCGTCCCCCTTCCCCCTTCCCCCACCTGGAGGTCTTCTCCATGTCCATATCCGCCTCGACCCCGTCGAGCACGGAGCCCACGCCGCACCAGGACGAAGAGCAGCGGCTGCGCGAGCTCGGCTATCAGCCGGTGCTGGCACGTCGCATGGGCGGCTTCGGCAACTTCGCGATCAGCTTCTCCGTCATCTCGATCCTGTCCGGCTGCATGACGCTGTACGGCTTCGGCATGTCGACCGGCGGCCCGTCCGTGATGCTCTGGGGCTGGGCCGGTGTCGGCCTGTTCGTGCTCTGTGTGGGCATGGCCCTGGCCGAGGTCACCAGCGCGTACCCGACGTCCGGGGCGCTCTACTACATGGCCGACCGGCTCGGTGGCCGCAAGTGGGGCTGGTACACCGGGTGGCTGAACCTGCTCGGTCTGCTGGGCGCGATCGCGGGCATCGACTACGGGGCCGCGCTGTTCACCGGCGCCCTGCTCAATCTGCAGTGGGGGTTCGACCCCACCCCCGGCTCCACGATGGTGATCTTCCTCTGCATCCTGCTGCTGCACGCCGTGCTGAACCTCTTCGGGGTGCGCCTGGTCAGTGTGCTCAACTCGATCAGCGTCTGGTGGCACCTGGCCGGTGTCGCCGTCATCGTGACGGTGCTGGCGATCGTGCCCGCGAACCACCAGTCGCCGTCGTTCGTCTTCACCGAGTTCGTCAACGACACCGGCTGGGAGAACCCGATCTATGTGGCGGCGATCGGTCTGCTCCTGGCGCAGTACACCTTCTGCGGTTACGACGCCTCGGCCCACCTGTCCGAGGAGACCTCGAACGCCTCGGTGACGGCGGCCAAGGGCATCGTCCGCGCGATCTGGGTCTCGTGGATCGCCGGTTTCGTCCTGCTGGCCGGACTGACCTTCGCCATCCAGGACTACGCGGGCACCCAGAACAGTGCCACCGGGGTCCCGCCCGCCCAGATCCTCATCGACTCGCTGGGGACGGCGGGCGCCACCGCCATGCTGCTGATCGTCATCGCGGCCCAGCTGTTCTGCGGCAACGCGGAGGTGGCGGCCGCGAGCCGGATGGTCTTCGCCTTCAGCCGGGACAACGCGCTGCCGGGCTCGGCGCTGTGGCGCAAGGTGAGCGCGCGTACGCAGACCCCGGTGCCCGCCGTGTGGCTCTCCGTGGGTTTCGCGGCGCTGCTGGCGGTGCCGTCGCTGTACTCCGCGACCGCGTACGGCGCGGTCACGGCGATCAACGTCATCGGGATCACGCCCGCGTACGCCATCCCGATCTACCTGAAGCTGCGCGCCGGGGACCGCTTCCAGCGCGGTCCCTGGCACCTCGGCCGCTGGTCGAAGCCGATCGGCTGGATCGCCGTGGTGTGGGTCGCCGTGGTGACGGTGCTCTTCCTGCTGCCGCAGTCCTCGCCGGTGACGATCGACTCGATGAACTACGCGTCGATCGCCCTGGTCGCGGTGCTGGCCCTGGCCACGGTGTGGTGGTTCGTCGCGCGCCGTTCGTACAGCACCCCGGCCGCGTACGGGAACGCCCGTGAACAGGCGGAGATCGCCGAGGGCATCGTCTGAGATCCGCTCCCCCGGGCGGTCTTCAGCGCAGCAGCAGCTGGAGGCCGCCCAGGACGGTGGCTCCGATGACGATCCGGTCGAAGAGCTTTTGGTTGATCCGGCCGACGCAGGCACGGCCGAGGTAGGCACCCGGGACGACGAAGAGCACCAGGGCCGCGTCCAGCAGCAGCGACTGCGCGTCGATGAGGCCGAGTCCCACGCTGAAGGGCACCTTGGACGTGTTGACGATCAGGAAGAACCACGCCGACGTTCCCAGGAAGCCGAGCTTCCGGAAGCCCGCGGACAGCAGATAGAGCGACATCACGGGGCCGCCCGCGTTGGCGACCATGGTCGTGAAGCCCCCCAGCACCCCGTAGGTCCGGGCCTTGAGGCGCCCGCCGCGCGAGGGTTCGTCCGTGTCCTCCTCCGCGGGCGGCCGGGGGGCGGCGCGCCGGCGCCAGAGGGTGACGCCCGCCATGAAGAGCAGGATCGCGCCGATGGAGCGGGCCACGGCCTCGTCGTCGGCCCACAGCATGAAGACCGTGCCCGCCACCACGCCCGCGGCGACGGCGGGGAACAGCCGCAGCAGCGTGGGCCAGTGGGCGTGCCGGCGGTAGACCAGCACCGCGAGGACGTCACCGGCGATCAGGATCGGGAGCAGGACTCCGGTCGATTCGCGGGCCGGCAGTACGGCCGCGAAGACCGCGAGGCTGATGGTGTTGGCGCCGCTGACGGCCGTCTTGGAGAAGCCGACGAGCAGGGATGCCGCCGCGAGCGCGACCAGTGGCCACAGTGTGATGGTGTCCATTCCGGATCAGATGGTAGACGTCTCTTCCTCTCGGTGGATCATCGTTCCATCCCGTGAGCGCCTGGAGGGGTGGTCCCTCGCTATGCTGCGATCGCTCAGAGAAACGTTCAAACGAACATCGCACAGCGGTAGGCAAGGGGGCCAGCATGCGGGAGCCGGTTGAGCTGAGGCGCAAGCGCATCCTCGCGGTGGTGCACGCACGCGGTGCGGTCAAGGTGAGTTCGCTCGCCGACGAGCTGGACGTCTCGGCGGTGACGCTGCGGCGGGACGTGGAGGAGCTGGCCAGGACGGGGATGCTGCGGCGCGGGCACGGGGTGGTCCGGCCGGTGGGGGACGCCACGCGCACGACTTCCGTGCCGGCCGCACGGAGCGGAGAGCCGGCCGGGGACACGATCGCCCTGGTCGTCCCGGAGCGGCATTCGTATCTGTACGAGACCCTCTACGGCGCCAGGACCGCCCTGGAGGAGGCCGGGAAACGCATCACCCTGCACATCACCCCGCAGACGGCCGGGGCCGAACGGCCACAGGTGGAGCAGGCCCTGGCCGCGGGCGTGAGCGGGCTGCTGATCGCCCCCCGGTGGCGCAGCGCCGCCGGCGAGGAGGCGGACTACGGGTGGCTCGCCGAACTGGAGGTGCCGACGGTCCTGATGGAGCGGCGGCCCCGGCCCGGCAGCGCGCTGCACGCCATGGACGCGGTGTGCTCCGACCACTGGTACGGCATCCACCTCGCCGTGGACCACTTGATCTCGCTCGGCCACCGCCGGCTCGTCCTCGCCGCCAGGAACGACAGCCCGACGGCGCGCTCGATACGGGCCGCGTTCGCCGACATAGCCGCCTCGCGGCCCGAGGTGGAGGACTGGTCCGTGGTGCTCAGCTCCCCGGACGCGGGCCCCGGGGAACCCGGCACACGGGAGGCGGTCCCGGATCTCACGGCGCTGCTGAGGGAGCGCGGCGTGACCGGCGCCGTCCTGCACGGCGACGAGGACGCCCTGATGCTGGTCCAGCGGCTGGCGGAGAGCGGGATCCGGGTGCCGCGGGACTGCTCCGTGGTGGCGTACGACGATGTCGTCGCGGCGCTGGGCAGCACCGCCCTCACCGCGGTCGCCCCGCCGAGGGCCGAGATCGGCCGGGCGGCGGCGGAGTTGCTCCTGCACCGGCTGGGACACCCGGCCGGCACCACCGGTCCCGTACGCAGGGTGGAGCTGCTCCCCCGCCTCGAAGTGCGCGGATCGACTCAGGAGTTGCCCCGCCCGCATAACTGATCGTTTGAACACTTCAATCTTCTTTTGATCGATCTATTGACCGCTATCGATCAGCCGATCAGTATTCCCCGTGTCTCGAATCAGGAGCCGCGGGAGGCGCACATGCCTGGTCGACAGAGCCGTCGATCCGTGCTCGCCACGATCGCCGCACTGCCTCTGACGGGCGCGCTCAGCGCCTGCGGAGGTGGTGGCGGAGACACACGATCGGGCGGTACGAGCAGTACCGGCAGGAACGTAAGCAGCAGGACCGGCAGGAAGACGCGGATCACCTTCTGGTCCGCCCTGCGGGGCAGTCAGGAGGTCGTGGACGCGTTCAACCGCGCGCACGGCACCATCGAGGTCGATTACCAGCAGGTCCCGTCCGGGACCCAGGGCGGTTACGCCAAGCTCAGCAGCGCCGCCCGGGCCGGCAACGCCCCGGACGTCGCCACCCTCGAATACCCGCAGGTCCCGGGCTTCGCCATCGACGGGGTCTGCCGCGACATCACGGACCTGGTCGGCGAAGGGCTGCGGGCGAAACTGCTGCCGCAGGCCCTGGGGCTGACCACCTTCGAGAAGCGGGTGTTCAGCGTCCCGCTCGACATAGAACCGATGGTGCTGCACTACCGCACGGACCTCTTCGAGCGGTACGGGCTGACCGTCCCGCGTACCTGGGACGACTTCGAGGACGCGGCGAGGACCGTACGGGGCAGAAGCGCTGACCGCCGGATGGCGCTCTTCCCGACGGACGGGGACACGCACCTCGCCGCGTTCGCGTGGCAGGCGGGCGCCCAGTGGTTCGACACGGCGGGCGGCGCCTGGAACGTCTCGCTCGCCGACGCGCCCACCCGACGGGTGTCGGCCTTCTGGCAGCGGCTGACCGACCAGGACCTGGTCTTCATGAACGCGGTGGAGAGCCGTCAGAGCGATGTCCAGATCGGCAATGGCCTGGTGCTCAGCCGGCTCAGCGGCGCGTGGGACGCCGGTGCCCAGATGAAGGCCCGGCCGAAGCAGAAAGGGAAGTGGGCTCTCGCGCCGATCCCCCAGTGGGATGCGTCCGACCCCGGTGTCGGGACCCATGGCGGCTCGACCTTCGCGATCACCAAGGACAGCGCGCACCCGGAGGCCGCGATGGAGTTCATCGAGTGGCAGGTCTCGCATCCGGACGCTCTGCGGGCCCGGCTCTCCAGCGGTGCGAGCAGTCAGTACCCCGCCGCGCCGGGCCTGGTGGACGTGGGCCGGAATGCCTTCGACCGGTCCTACTACGGCGGGCAGGACATCTACACCCTCTTCGAGCAGGAGGCGCAGAAGATCCGCCCGGGCTGGATCTGGGGTCCCCGCATGACGGCGACCGGCAGGCTCATGAAGGACGGACTGGCGCGGGCGAGCGGAGGCCAGGGTTCCATCCTCGGAGCGGTCCGCGCGGCGGAGGAGGGCACCATGCCGGACCTCAAGGCGCTCGGTCTCTCCACCACCCGGCGCTCCACCTGACAGGCGATCCGCATCCCGTTCCCAGCAGCAGAGAGGCAGGTGACACCATGACCAGCGCCACCCCTGTGTCCGTACCGGCGGACGCCCCCGCCCGGCCGTCGCCGGAGAGCCCGGCCGCCGCCGCACCGGCGCCCACCGCCCGCAGGTCCGCCCGGCGTCGCGAACTCGGCGCCTGCGGCGTCCTGATGACGCCGTTCTTCGTCCTTCTGGTGACCGTCTTCCTGATCCCGGTCGCCACCGCCGTCTATCTGAGCTTCTTCAGCGACGACCAGCCCGGGCTCGGCTTCGGCCCCGAGCGGACCGTCTTCGCCGGACTCCGCAACTACGCCGCCGTACTGGCGGACCCGACGTTCCTCAGCGGCCTCGGCGTCGTCGCCCTGTACTGCGTGGTCTACATCCCGCTGATGGTGATCGGCGCCCTCGTGCTGGCACTGCTGCTGGACTCCGGCGTGGTCCGCCTGCGGGGCACCGTCCAGCTCGCCCTGTTCCTGCCGCACGCCGTTCCGGGCATCATCGCGGCTCTGATCTGGCTGTATCTGTACACCCCCGGCATCAGTCCGGTCATCGACCTCCTCGGCACGGCCGACATCACGGTCGACTTCCTCGGGGTGCACATGGTGCTCCCGTCCATCGTGAACATCGCGCTGTGGAGCAACCTCGGCTACAACATGGTCGTGTTCTACGCCGCCCTGCAGGCGGTCCCCCGCGAGGTCATCGAGGCGTCGGTCGTCGACGGCGCGGGGCCGGTCCGCACGGCGCTCCAGGTGAAGGCCCCGCTGGTGCGGTCGTCGATCGTCATGGTCGCGATGTTCACGCTCATCTTCGCGCTCCAGCTCTTCACCGAGCCGATGCTGCTCAGCCAGTCGACCCCGATGATCAACTCGCGCTTCTCACCCAGCATGTACATCTACGACGCGGCGTTCACCCGCAACAACTACGGTCTCGCGGCGGCCGCCTCGGTCATCCTGCTCCTGTGCACGATCGCCCTCTCCTACGGCGTCACCCGCTGGACCAACCGCGCCGACGCCGCCGAGGAGGGCTCCCGATGAGTGCGCCGACCGTCACCCGCACCGCCTCGCCCCTGCGGCCCCGGCTCCTCGGGCGCTCCGTCGTCAACCTGGTGGTCTTCGTCTCGGTGCTCTACACCCTGCTGCCGGTGTTGTGGCTGGTGCTCGCCTCCACCAAGGACCGGGACGCCCTGTTCAGCAGCGACATCCTGTCGACGAGCGGCTTCTCCTTCGTCCAGAACATGAAGGACCTCTTCGCCATGGACGGCGGGCTGTACGGCCGCTGGTACGGCAACAGCCTGCTGTACGCGGTGCTCGGCGCGGCCCTGGGCGCGCTGGTCAGCGTCGCCTGTGGCTACGCCTTCGACAAGTACCGCTTCGCGCACAAGGAGAAGCTGTTCGGCCTGGTGCTGGCCGCTGTCATGGTGCCGCAGACCGTGCTCGCCCTGCCGCTCTATCTGATGGCCTCCGGCGCCGGTCTCGTGAACACCTTCTGGGCGGTGTTCATCCCCGTCCTGTTCAATCCGTTCGGTGTCTATCTCGGCCGGATCTTCAGTCAGGGGTACGTGCCCGACGAGGTCCTCGAGGCCGCGCGGATGGACGGCGCGGGCGAACTGGCCGCCTACTTCCGGGTGGCTCTCCGCATGCTGGGGCCGGGGCTGGTCACCGTGTTCCTCTTCCAGCTCACCGCCATCTGGAACAACTTCTTCCTGCCCATGGTGATGCTCTCCGACCAGGACCTGTATCCGGTCAGCCTCGGCCTGTACTCCTGGAACAGCGCCGCGTCCGTGTCACCCGAGTACTACCCCGTCGTCGTCATGGGCTCGCTGCTCGCGGTGCTGCCCCTGATCCTCGCCTTCGCCCTGCTCCAGCGATTCTGGCGGTCCGGACTGACGGCGGGAGCCGTCAAGTAGCCGTGCCGCCCCGCCCGGACCACCGCACAGGAGAACCATGCCCAGCACTCCCCCCGCACCCCGCCGGCCGCGCGCCGCGCTCGCCATGGGAGCGGAAGCCGCAGCCGCGGTGCTCTCCCCCGACTCCCTGGCGGCGCTGGCCGGGGTGTGCGATCTCGCGCCCCTGCCCGCGATCGACGACTTCACGACCGAGGAGGCCAGGGCCGTACTCGCGGACACGGAGCTCCTGATCACCGGCTGGGGCTGCCCGCCGATCCACGCGGGTGTCCTGGCCGCCGCTCCCGCGCTGCGGGCCGTCGTGCACACGGCGGGCTCGGTGCGCGGCCATGTCACCGACGCCTGCTGGGACAGGGGCATCGAGGTGTCCTCGGCCGCGGCGGCCAACGCGCTCCCGGTCGCCGAGTACACCGTCGCGATGATCCTGCTGTCCGGCAAGCGGGCCATCGAGCGGGCCGGGGAGTACCGGGCCACCCGCACGCGCGACAACTGGCTCGCGATGCCGCCCGGTGTCGGCAACTACCGCCGCACGGTGGGCATCCTGTCCGCCTCGCTGATCGGCCGGCGGGTGATCGAACTGCTCCGGCCGTACGACCTGGAGGTGCTGCTCCACGACCCGTACGTCACGGACGAGGAGGCCGCCGGGCTCGGCGTCCGCCCCGTCTCCCTGGCCGGGCTCTTCGTGGAGAGCGACGTGGTCAGCGTCCACACCCCGCTGCTGCCCGCCACCACGGGGCTGGTCAGCCGCGGGCTGCTCGCCTCGATGCGGCCCGACGCCGTCCTGATCAACACCTCCCGCGGCGCGGTCGTCGACCAGGACGCCCTCACCGGCGTACTGCGTGCCGGCCGGATCCGGGCGGTGCTCGACGTCACCGACCCCGACCCGCTGCCGGCCGGTCATCCGCTGTGGGACTGCGACAACGCGCTCATCACCCCCCATCTCGCGGGTTCCCAGGGCAACGAGCTGCGGCGGCTGGCCGATCTGGCCGTCGGCGAGATCGCCCGGTGGGCCGCGGGCGGCGGCTTCACCCATCCCGTACGACGCGAAAGGCTGGCATTCCTCGCATGACCTCCACCCCCTTTCAACTCCCCTCCGAGGACCGCGCGCGGAGCCCGTACACCGGCTACACCCGGGGCCACTGGGAAGCCGTGGCGGACGGACTGCTGGACGCCGCCTGGAAGTGGGCCACCCCCGGCCGGGCCCTCCTCGACCTGCCGGGCCGCCCGTCCCGCTCGGGGGTCCGGTCCGACGGCCTGGAGGGCTATGCCCGTACGTTCCTCACCGCCGCGTTCCGGGTCGCCGGCGCGGAGGGCGAGGATCCGCACAACTGGCTGGAGCGGTACGCCGACGGGCTCACCGCCGGAACGCGCTCGGCCGGGCGGGACGACGCCGAGTCCTGGCCGCTGATCCTGGACCACACCGTCTTCGGCCAGCCGATGGTGGAGTCGGCCTCGGTGGCGATCGGGCTGCGGCTCACCCGGCCGTGGCTGTGGGACCGGCTGGACGCCACCACGCAGGACCGTGCCGAGGAGTGGCTGCGGGGCGCCCTGCGGCACACGCCCGCACCCAACAACTGGTATCTCTTCCCCTTCTCCGTCGCCGGGTTCCTGGAGTCGGTCGGCCGGGGCGACGCGGAGACGGCGCGGGCCCGGCAGCGGGCGCTCGACCTGCTGGAGGGGTGGTACCGCGGCGAGGGCTGGTACGCCGACGGGGACGGGCGCGCCTTCGACCACTACAACGGCTGGGCGCTGCACCTGTATCCGGTGCTGGACGCGTATCTGTCGGGTGACGCGGAGCTGTCCGCGCACTACGGGGCACGGCTGAGCGAACATCTGGAGAGCTTCTCGCTGATGTTCGGCGCGGACGGCGCTCCGCTGCACTTCGGCCGCTCGCTCACCTACCGTTTCGCGGCGGGTGCGGCGGTCGGGATGGGCGCCGTGTCCGGGCACACCCCTCTGGCTCCGGGCGTCTCGCGCCGGCTGATCAGCGGTTCGCTGCGGTACTTCCTGGAGCGCGGGTCGGCCGGGGACGACGGCCTGCTGAGCCTTGGCTGGCACGGGCCGCACGACGCGACGCTCCAGGTGTACTCCGGTCCGTCGTCGCCGTACTGGGCGTCCAAGGCCTTCGTCGCGCTGCTCGCCCCGGCGGAGCACCCGCTGTGGACCGCGGACGAGGAGCCCGCCCCGAGCGAGGGACCGGACCGGGTGCTGGCGCTCCCGTCGCCGGGGCTGCTGGTGCAGTCGACACGGGCGGACGGCGTGGTGCGGCTGCACAATCACGGCAGTGACCACGCCCGGCCGCACGAGGGCGAGACGGCGGACGTCTCCGACCCGCTCTACGCGCGCCTGGCGTATTCGACGGCCACCGGTCCGACGGCGTCCGCGAACACCGCGGACAACCATCTGTCGGTACGGGTCGGCGGCTCCCGCAGCAGCCGGGTCCGCATCCACCCGCTGGGCGCGGGGCACGGCGAGGGCTGGGGCTGGGCCGCGTCCTGGCACCGCCCGGTCTTCCCGGAGGGCCCGCCGACGGTGCCGGGGCTGCGGGTGGAGAGCGTCACGGTCGTGCGGGGCAGGTACGAACTGCGGGTGCACCGGGTCCTGGGCGCGCCGGCCGGGACACGGGCCGAGCTGACGGGCTGGGCGACGGACCCCCAGGGTCCGGTGCGTTCCGCGCTGCACGGGCTGTACGGCTGGCCGGAGCAGGAGGACGTGCGGGCTCCGCAGGGCACGGCGTTCACGCGGTGGGCCGTGCTGCCCCGGCTGGGCGCCGAAGTGGAGGGGACCGAGGTGCTGGTGGCGCTGGCCTCGCTGACCGGGGAAGCGGACACCGGGCCTCTCGGCGCGGCGGTGAGCGGGGTGGACGTGAACGGGGAGACGGTCACGGTGCGCTGGGCCGAAGACGGTGCGACGACCCGTATCGGCTTCGCACCGCTGGAGGTCACCCACGTTCCCTGAGCCGCTCGGCAAACGGAGAGTTGCACGTGTCTTAACGGAATACTGCGGAACCGGTAATGCAATGGGGCCTTTCCCGGAACTCCACAAAATCCCCTGAAATCATTTCCGGAGATCACGTCGCGCCGTTAGGCTGAGCCCGCTTCGCCGAGTGGTGGAGCAACTGCCGAAACGCCCAGGGAGGGGCGTGGACAGCGGTTTCGGGGTGGGGAATTCAGGGGGCTGCTCCGCCATGGCGAACCCTTTGTCCCACAGGCCCGGAATTCTTTGACGACAAGTGAGGAATACCTGTGCGACGCATCACGTCCGTTTTTCTTTCCCTGAGCGCCCTTGTTGCGGCCTCCGCGCTGGCCGTGCCCGCGGCCGCGGCCGCACCGGCGGCGGACAGGCCGGCCGCCGTGCCCAGCGGCTGGGAGGCGGTGGACGGCGCCGAGCTGGCGCGTACCGCCGAGGGGACAGGCGCCCGGCAGGCACCCTTCGCCGCCGGCGAGGGAGTCTCCGCCACGGCCGGGGTGACCGAACTCGTGGCCCTGCAGTCGGGCCGCAACGCGCAGTTCGTCGCCACCGAGGTGAACTACTCCGCTCCGAACACCGGTGTACTGCGGGCCCGTTCCGTGGAATTCGGCGGGTCCTGGGAGGGCTTCGCCTTCGAGTGGGACGACACCTCGGAGACGTTCGCCATGAAGTCCCTGGCGAACAACCGTTATGTGGCGGTCGAGAAGAACTACACCGGCAGCGCGCAGAACGTACTGCGCGCGCGTTCCACGAGCGTGGGCGGCTGGGAGCGGTTCGTCCTGTACTACAACGAGGTCCTGGACCGCTGGGCGCTCCAGTCCACGCTGAACGGGCTGTTCGTCACCATGGAGAACAGCTACACCGGATCGCTCCAGTACGTGCTGCGCGCCCGGTCGGCCGACATCACCGGGGCCTGGGAGGAGTTCGTCCTCTACGACCTCGGCGCCTGACACCCTGACACGTCTCCGGGGTCCGCGCGGGTCGCGGGCCCCGGGGCCGTGCGGCCTCTACGGGTGTGCGGAGAAGGAGAGCGGCAGTTCCCGCACCGCCCCGGATCCTCAGGCGTCGGTGCGGATCACCACCGCGAGGGTGCGGGGGCCGTGGACGCCTTCCACCCGCTCCAGTTCGATGTCGGACGTGGCCGAGGGGCCGCTGATCAGTGTGGTCGGCCTCTGAGGTACGAGCCGGGCCACCGCCTCCGGGACGCCTGCCACGACGGAGGACAGGTCGACCACGCAGACGTGGAGGTCGGGGACGAGGGACAGGGCGCGCCGGCCCTGCTCGGGCGACCCGTCGAGGAAGATCGTGCCGGTCTCCGCGCAGCTGACGGCGGAGGCCGTCACCACTCCGTCCAGCGCGTCGAGGCTCGGGGCCGGGATGTCCGCCGAGTCCCGCTGGATCTCGCCGTCGTAAGCGGTGAGCCACTGCTCGTCCAGGCCGTCCGGAACGCCGATCCGGCGGGCGCCGCGCTCGTGAAGGATCTCGGCGATCACCTCGGCCGTGCGGTCGGCGGTGCAGGGGTGGACCTGCGCCTTGTAGTCGACGAGCCGGTCGGTCAGCAGCTCCAGACGTTCCGCGTCCGGGAGGGTCCGGCCGGTGCGGTATGCGCGGGGGATCTCGACGCCGGGGGCGGGGGCGATGGCCAGCGCGTCCCTGATCCGGCCGAGCACCGTGTCGCGCGCGGTGGTCGTCACTGTTCCTCCTGGTGGTCGTCGGCGCGCCGGGCGGCGCCCTCCTCCGCGGCTTCCCGCAGGGTGGCCGTACCTTCGGCGGAGGCCAGCCAGGAGCGGAAGGACTGCTTGGGCGGTGCCGCGGTGTCGCGGCTGTCGCTCCAGCCGTCGAACGGTGCGGGCAGGTGGGAGATGGTGCGGTCGCGTCCGCCTACGCCGACGGAGCGGCTGAGCGAGGCGGCCTTCTGCGCGGCCGTGTAGATCTTCGGCGACTTCATCACGGTGGCGGCGGCCTTCATCGCCAACTTCTCCGCCGTGGTGCCGGTCTGTTCGGTGTGCTGGTGGCGGAGTTCGACCAGCAGCGAGGGGATGTCGATCTTGACCGGGCAGGCGTCGAAGCAGGCACCGCAGAGGCTGGAGGCGTACGGCAGCGAGCTGTTGGGGTCGTCCTTCGCGGCGTGCATCCCGGCGAGCTGCGGGGTGAGTACGGCGCCGATGGGGCCGGGGTACGTCGAGCCGTAGGCGTGCCCGCCGGCCCGTTCGTACACCGGGCAGACGTTGAGACAGGCCGAGCAGCGGATGCAGTTGAGGGCTTCGCGGCCGACCTTGTCGGCGAGCGCGGCCGTGCGCCCGTTGTCGAGGAGGACGAGGTGGAACTGCTGCGGGCCGTCCCCGGGGGTGACCCCGGTCCACATCGACGTGTAGGGGTTCATCCGCTCACCGGTGGAGGAACGCGGCAGCAGCTGGAAGAAGACTTCCAGGTCCTGGAAGCGCGGCAGGACCTTCTCGATACCCATCACGGTGATCAGGGTGTCGGGCAGGGTCAGGCACATCCGGCCGTTGCCTTCGGACTCGACGACGGAGAGGGTTCCGGACTCGGCGATGCCGAAGTTCGCACCGGAGACGGCCACCTTGGTGGTCATGAACCTCTCGCGCAGATAGGCGCGGGCGGCGGCGGCCAGATGCGCGGGCACGTTGTCGAGCGCGGGGTCGACACCGGGGATCTCCTTGAGGAAGATCTCCCGGATCTCGTCGCGGTTGCGGTGGATCGCGGGGACCAGGATGTGCGAGGGCTTGTCGTGTGCGAGCTGCACGATGAGCTCTGCGAGGTCGGTCTCGTAGGGCGTGATGCCCTCGGCCTCCAGGTGTTCGTTGAGGCCGATCTCCTGCGTGGCCATCGACTTGACCTTGATGACGTCACTGCTGCCGGTGTCCTTGATCAGCCGGGTGACGATCTCGTTGGCCTCGACGCCGTCGCGCGCCCAGTGGACGGTGCCGCCGTGCTCGGTGACCTTTCGTTCCAGCTGCTCGAGCAGCTCGGGCAGCCGGTTCATGGTGTCGGTCTTGATGGCCGATCCGGCGTCACGCAGCTCTTCCCAGTCCGGGAGTTCGCCGGTGACGTCGATGCGCTTGGCACGGATGGTGCGGGTGGCCCGGCCGAGGTTGCGGCGCAGCTGCTCGTTGCGCAGTTCGTCGTGGGCGGCCTTGGGGAACGTACGCTCCCCCCGGAGGTTCCCGGTCCCGTACGGGGAGCGGGGCGGGGCGGCGGGCATGCCGAGGAACGTGCTCATCGGGCGGCCTCCATCAGGGCGTACGGCGCGGTGCGGGTGGAGCCGAGGATCTGGGCGAGATGCAGCGTGCGCGTACCGGACTTGATGCGGGAGAGTCCGCCGCCGATGTGCATCAGGCAGGAGGAGTCCCCTGCGGAGCAGACATCGGCCTTCGTGGCGGAGATGGCGCGCATCTTGTCCTGGAGCATCGCGGTGGAGGTCTCGGCGTTCTTGACGGCGAAGGTGCCGCCGAAGCCGCAGCAGGAGTCCGCCTCCGGCAGCTCGACGAGGTCGATCTCCTCGACGGCGCGCAGCAGCCGCAGCGGCTTGTCACCGACCCGCAGCATCCGCAGGGAGTGGCAGGTGGGGTGGTAGGTGACACGGTGCGGGAAGTACGCGCCGACCTGGGTGACTCCGAGGACGTCGACGAGCAGCTCGGAGAGCTCGTACGTCTTGGCCTTGACCGTGGCGACCCCGGCGCGGAGCGCGGCGTCGCCGTACCGCTCGGCGACGATCTCGTGCTGATGACGCACCGAGCCGGCACACGATCCGGACGGCATGACGACCGCGTCGATCGAGGCGTCCCCGAACTGCTCGGCGAAGTTACGCACCAGCGGGACGGGTTCGCGCTGGTAGCCGGTGTTGACGTGCATCTGGCCGCAGCAGGTCTGGTCCGGCGGGAAGACCACCTCGTGGCCCAGGCGGGCGAGCAGCACCGCGGTGGATTTCACCGCCTCCGGGAACAGCGTGTCTCCCAGACAGGTGGCGAAGAGTCCGATACGCATGGGGCCTCCTCGATCGATTTATGGTCCGACCATACTAGCCTCGGTCCGCATGGGAAAGTCTGCGGGCACGCCGGGTCGGGGAAACGCCGAACGGGAGCGGGGACGGTGCGTGTGCACCGTCCCCGCTCCCGTTCGGCTTGAGCCGTCCCGTTCCTACCGGGCGCCGTTCTCGTCGACCAGCGTTCCGTGGAGGCCCCGGATGTGTTCCTCCACCAGGTCCGCGGCCTCGCCACCCCGGCCCTCGCGTACCAGCCGCAGCAGTTGAGCGTGCTGGGCATTGAGGGCGCCCGCCGTCCGCGGCCAGTCGTCGGCGTCCTCCAGGGCCCGAAGGATCAACGGGCGGACCGATTCGCGCACCGCCGAGGTGAGTGTGGAGGTGAGCGCGTTGCCGGAACTCCCGGCGATCAGCACATGGAAGCGGGTGTCGAGATCGTTGAACTCGTCCACGTCCACGCCCGGGTCCCCCATCCGCCGGACGAGCTCCTCCGCCGCGTCGAAGTCCTCGGCCCGGGCGTGCCGGGCGGCGGCCTCCCAGCTCGACCGCTCCAGGACGACGCGTGCCTCCAGGACGTCGTGCAGGCTGTAGCTGCCGAGCGCGAAGTGCAGGCGCAGCAGACGGCCGAGCGCGTCGTCCGGGTTGCGCACGATGCGCGCCCCGGAGTCCGGGCCCCGGCCGGGCTGGGCGACCAGGACGCCGATGGTCTCCAGCACCCTGAGCGCCTCGCGCAGCGCGGACCGGCTGACGCCGAGCACCGGCGCGAGCTCCCGCTCGGGCGGCAGGCGGTCACCCGCTTTGAGCTCTCCGGCGAAGACCTGCTCCTCGATACTCTGGAGGACGAGCTCATGGGTGCGGGACTGCCGTACGGGTTGCCACTCGACGGGCATCCGCTACTCCCTGTTCCGGGCGATACGCATACCCCGACTATGTCACACAGGACATGTGGTCGGACCACAGATTCCGACGGCGAGCCAGAGCCACGTGATGCCGGGGTGCCTGCGGACGCGGAGCTTCCCGGCCGGGAGCGCCGGTGCTTTCGGGCGGCACGGCGAGGAGCCGTCCAGATGCTCGTGCCACGGCATCGGCCGCAGGACGGCCTGGCGGTGCACGCGGGGTCGCCCGGCTCCGACGGGCACGGCGACCTCGGGGGTGACTACGACCACGCTGTGCGTTTCATAGGATTCTCACCCAGTGCGCCTACGGTGCTCTCGTGACCCAGACGACCCCGCCCGGCTGGCATCCAGACCCCGGGCACTCAGGAATCGGCCCCCTTCATGAACGCTGGTGGGACGGGAGCCACTGGACCGACCAGCTCCGGATACCTCCTGCGACGGTCCGGCGACGCCGCATACGCATCGGCGCGGGCATAGCCGCCGGCATCGTCGTACTCGCGGCCGTCGGTGGCGGCGCGTACCTGCTGGGCGACAGCTCGGACGACCGCGCCGGGACCGCGTCCACGGGCCCCGCCCCCTCGGGGAGCCCGCGCATGCCGGGCGCCCCGGACGGCGGCGGGCAGGACGGCGGCGGGAGCGGCGGACAGGACGGCGGCGGGGGCCAGAGCCCCGATCAGCAGCTGCCGCAGACCGAGGAGGGATACGCGACCGACGCGGCCAGCGGCATAAGCATCCCCGTACCGGACGGCTGGACAGGCCAGTCCGGACCGATCGGTGCGGGGGTGACGACCGGCGAATACGCCTGCCCAGGCGACGAGTCCGAGAAGTGTGTGCGCGGCGGGGTGTTCTCCGCACCGGCTCAGGCCCTGAAGGTCGAGGCGACCACGGCGAAGGCCGCGGCGGAGGCCGACATCAAGGCCAACGCCGAGGAGTCGTACGGCGAGAAGATCTACGGCGGCATCACCTCTCACGAGGAGCTCAAGTCCGAGGCCGTCACGGTCGCCGGGCAGAAGGGCTATCAGGTGCGTTGGAAGGTGGTGACGAAGAACGGCGACGACGGATACGTCGAGTCGCTCGCGTTCCCCTCCCCCAACGTCGAGGGCATGCTGGTGGTTGTCCGCTCGGGCTTCGACATCAACGCCGAGGCGCCGAAGCTCTCGGTGCTGGACGACATCACCAAGGGCATCAAGGAGGCGGAGGGCGCCGGTTCCGGCTCCGACGCGGGTGAGACCGCCTGAGGCGTCCGACCACGGACGGAGGCCGTACCGGAGAGTTCCGGTACGGCCTCCTTCGTTCGGTTCACGCGCTGGAACGCACCGTCCACGCTGTCACGTCCCGGCGGCGTCGTCCTCCGCGAGCAACGCGTGGACACGCTGGAGGACGTCGAGCTGGGCCTCGTTGTAGAACTCGACCAATGTGTGGACGACAACCGACTGGGTGATCTCCGCTTCCCGGCGGGAGGAGGCCTCCAGGTCGCTCAGGAAAGGCCGGTCCTCCTGCTGCTGGCGCGTTTCGGGAGCGAGGCCTTCCGCGATCCGCTGCCGCATGTCCTCGGGCGCGTCCGCGGGGAGGGCGTCGAACTGCTCGGCGACGTCGCTGCGAGGCGCGGCGAGCTGCTCCTGGAGCGCCGACATCGCCACGGGGGTGAGAATGCTGGAGTAGGCCAGCAGGAAGGACCGTTGAGCCTCCGGCAGATCGCGGGCGAGCGGCTCGAAGTCCGCGGGCAGGTCGATCGAGGCCCGGTCGTCCAGGATCGCCGCCAGTTCCCCTCGCATCCGCCGCTGGCGTTCGATGCTCGCCGCGAGCTCTGCGTCCAGGGCACGCAGGATCTGCTTCCCCCTCTCGTCGGCTGCCTCGACCGAGGGGATGTCCGACAGCGGCACGCCGAGATCGACCAGCCTGCGGAGGCGCAGCAGGCGGACCAGGTGCTTGATGCCGTACCGCTTGTAGCCGTTGGCCGCCCGTTCCGGCTCGTCCAGCAGTCCGACCTCGTGGTAGTGCCGGACGGTTTTCAGTGTCGTGCCCGCGAGTTCGGCCAGCTGTCTCGTGCTCCACGCCACCGGCAGACCCTTTCCTGGGGTGCTCCGCTCCTCGCCGCCGTCGCCGTCGGCGTCCTGCCGGCCGGCGGGGCGGTCTCCGGGAGAGGTCCCATTCAAGACCGTGCCCCAGGGGCATGGTCAACCCTCGACCACACCGGCTTGACCATGCCCCGAGGGCACGGAGTGCGATGGGTGGCGACCACAGCCGCGCAACGGGAATCGGAGACCGGACATGAAACGACAACGCGGTATCGGCCGCAGCTCGGCCCTGGTGGTCGTCCTCGGCCTCGCCGGCTCGCTGCTCGTGCCCCCGGCCGTCGCGGCAGGACCACAGACCCCGCAGGTGCGTTGGGACGTCTGCCCCGACGACGTCGTGGCCGAAGCGGCTCCGACGGTGCTGCGGTGTGCCACCGTGCCCGTGCCGGTGGACCACTCCGACCCCGGGGGCGCCCGTATCGACCTCATGATCTCCCGGCTGGCCAGTACGAACCCGGACAAGCGCCGCGGGACGCTCATGCTCAACCCGGGCGGCCCGGGAGGGTCCGGACTGGCACTGCCCGCGCTGCTGGTGGCCCAGGGCCTGCCCGACGGCGTCCTGGACAGCTACGACCTGATCGGCATGGACACCCGCGGCATCGGGCACTCGGCCCCTGTTTCGTGCGGGCTCACCCCGGACGGCCCTTACATCTCCAACATCCCTCCGTACGCGGTGGACGACGCGGCGGTCTCCGCGCAGGCGAAGGTGGCCGAACAGGTGGCCGAGCAGTGCGCAAGCCATGACAGCGACGGGTTGCTGCGCCACCTGACCACGGCGAACACCGCCCGCGACCTGGACCTCATCCGGGCCGCGCTCGGCGAGGAGAGGACCAGCTATCTGGGCTACTCCTACGGCACAGCGCTGGGCGCCGCCTACGCGTCGATGTTCCCCGAGAGGTCGGACCGCATCGTGCTCGACAGCAACATCGGTGACACCCACCTCGACCGCGACGGCATGCGCCGCTACGCCCTCGGGATGGAGCAGTCGTTCCCCGACTTCGCGAAGTGGGCAGCCGCCCGGCACGACAGTTACGGGCTGGGCCGCACTCCCGCGCAGGTCCGCAGGACCTACCTCACGCTCGCCGAACGGCTCGACAAGGCTCCGGTGGCAGGCTTCGACGGCAATCTGTTGCGACTGTCGACCTTCGGCCAGCTGTTCAAGAAGATGCAGTACCCGAAGCTGGCTCAGCAGTGGCAGACACTGGCCGACGGTGACTCCACGGCGACCCGCCGCCTGCTGTCCGAGAACGCCACCGCAGGCGACGCGCCTTCCTCGTTCGACAATTCCTTGTCGGTGTTCCTGGCCGTGACCTGCAACGACATCAAGTGGCCCGAGGACGTCGGCACCTACCGGAGCGGCGTTGCCGGGGACCGCGAGCGCTACCCGCTCCTCGGCGCCGCGACCGCCAACATCACACCCTGCGCCTTCTGGCCGTACGACCCGGCCGAGCCGCCCGTCGCGGTCGACGACGACGGGCCGAGGAACGTCCTCCTCGTACAGAACCTGCGCGACGCGCCGACACCGCACGTCGGCGGGAAGATGCTGCGTCACAACTTCGCGGACCGCTCCCGGCTGCTCAGCGTCGATGACGGCGGGCACGGAGCCTACGTCCTGGGTGACAACGCCTGCGCGCTGAACACCACCACCCGCTACCTCGTCGAGGGCCGGATGCCCGGCAAGGACACGTACTGCCCCGCAGGCTGATCCCCGTACCGGTCGGCGCAGCGGCGGCCCACGGCATGTTCGCTCCGCCGTGTCGATCACCGGCTCCGGCTCCCGCCTTTCATGGCCAGGGGGGTGGCACCGGTCTCGCGCCGGGGCCGCCCCGGTCGGGCTGTCCTCGCTTGTCTGCTTCTCTCGGGGGTAGCAGACAAGCCACTGGTTGAGGAGAGGAGCTCGTGGTGTCCGAAGCGCGTGACGTGGTGGCCGTGATTCTTGAGGACCATCGCAGCATGGAGGAGCTGCTGCGGCGCATGCGGAGCGTCGAGGCGGACCGAGAATCGGCCCTGCGCGACTTTGCCGCGCTCCTGATCGCCCACGGAGAGGCCGAAGAAGCTGAGGTGTACCCCGCACTCAAGCGATTCCGGAACGTGGACAACGAGGAAGTCGAGCATGGAGAAGAGGAGCACCACGAGGGCAACGAGGCCCTCCTCGCCCTGATGGAAGTGGAGGAGGTCGGCTCCGACGAGTGGGACGAGAAGCTGGAGGAGCTCGCCACAGCCGTGACCCACCACCTCGACGAGGAGGAGCGCACGATCCTCAACGGAGCCCGGGAGAACGTGCCTGACGGGCGCCGCGCCGAACTCGGCGCGGTCTTCCTCCGCGACCGGGCGAAGCATCTGAAGGCCGACTGCGGGACCATCGACAGTGTCCGCGCGGTCGTCCGGGCGCACTGAACCTCACAGCTGTACGCGGGCACCCATCCGGACAGACCGGGTGGGTGCCCGTCGGCTGACGCGCCCGAGAAAACAGAATTCGGCCGGCCCGGTTGAAGCCCGCAGGCAACTCGATCCTCTGTCCACGCTTTCCGCGCGGCCCGCCGCTGTCTCCGGTCGGCGCGTATTGACTTCCACACCTAGTGCAGATTCACTAGATCCGTACTGATGCCATCGCACTATGAGGTAGTGATGCGGCAACTGACGGCAGGTGGCCCCTCCGCAGGAGGGGCTCGTGGGACCGTGCCGCGCAGGCACGCGCAGCACGTGGGCACGGAGAGGTGCGGGACGCTGTGACCGTTCACCCGTTCACGTCGCATGTCGTGGTTCATGCGGGCGCCGCGCGAGTGACTCTCGCCGGCGAACTCGACCTGGACACCGCCCCCCACGTCCTGGAAGCGGTAACAGCTTGTCTGGCGAAGCAGCCGACGAGCCTCTGCCTCGATCTGACCGGTGTTTCCTTCTGCGACTGCGCCGGCCTGAGTTCCTTGCTCAGGGCACGGACGTCCGCCCTTCGGGCAGGCGTGGATCTTGTCGTGGAAGGCGTCGGAAGCCAGCCGGCACGGCTGCTCACCCTCATCGGGGCCGACGAGATCCTCTTCGAGAGGATCGGGCGCACGGACACGGAGCTGGCTCGCCGCCCTTCGGAAGCGGCCGCAACGCGCGGTGACGCAGAGCCGGCGGCTACCGCGGAGTCGCCGCTCCGCGGCCTTCTGGCATGATCATGCGATCCGCCACCTGCAAGGAAGCACCGATGCCTTCACCTTCCCGCAGCCGCCCGGTCAGGATCCTGTTGGTCGAGGACCACGACATGGTGGCTGAGGCGATCTGCCTCGCCCTGGAGCGCTCGCCCGATCTGCACATCGTGGCGCGCTCGGCGTCGGTGGCGTCGGCATTGGCCGACGCGAGGCGATGCGAGCCGGATGTCGTACTGATGGACCGGCGCCTGCCGGACGGTGACGGAGTCACGGCCATCGCCGATCTGCTGGCACTCGTTCCGGACGTACGCGTCCTGGTCCTGACGGGCGAGGGCAGCGGGTCGGTGGCCGCGCGCGTCGCCGAGGCGGGCGGAGCCGGCCTGATCCTGAAGGCCCGCGGTCTGCACGAACTGGAGGACGCTGTCCGTCGGGTGGCGGCGGGCGAGGTGGTGTTCAGCCAGGAATGGCTGGGCGACGTGCTGGAAAGGCTGACCGGCAGGGCGCCGGGGCTCGGCGCGAACCTGACTCCGCGGGAGCGGGAAGCTCTTCATCTGCTCGGGGAGGGCTGCGGCACCGCGGAGATCAGCGATCGGCTGGGGGTCGCCCTCAACACGGGCCGCAACCATGTACAGCGGGTGCTGGAGAAGCTCGGCGCCCGTTCCCAGCTGGAAGCCGTGACGATCGCGCGACGTGAAGGGCTCCTCAAGTGACGCCAGAGCCTGGACAGCAGGGGCCTGAGCGGAAACAGGCCGCTCCGCTGTCGGAAGCGGCGTTCACACTGCTGGTTCAGGGTGTGATGGACTACGGAATCTTCATGCTCGACCCGCAGGGCTACATCATCAGCTGGAACGCTGGGGCCGAGCGGATCAAGGGATACAGAGCCTCGGACATCCTCGGACAGCACTTCTCGGTCTTCTACCCGCCTGAGGACAAGTCGTCGGGCAAGCCGCAGTGGGAGCTGGAGACCGCTGTGGCCGAAGGCAGACTGGAGGACGAGGGATGGCGCGTCCGCAAGGACGGCTCCCGATTCTGGGCGAACGTGGTCATCACCGCGTTGTGGGACGAGGCGGGCGTGCTGCAGGGCTTCGGCAAGGTCACCCGGGACATGTCCGAACGGCGGGCAGCGCAGGACGCCCTCATCGAGCGACGCCGGTTGTTCAATCACCTGGTCCAGGCGCAGGAGACCGAGCGACGACGCATCGCATGGGATGTCCACGACGACTCCATCCAGGCGATGGTCGCTGTGGGCATGCGGCTGGAACTGCTGGCGGAGCGGGTGCCGGAGTCGCATTCCGCGGAGCTGCAGCGTCTCGACGCGTCGGTGCGTGAGGCCATCGGCCGGCTGCGCAGTCTCACCTTCCGGCTGCACCCGCCCGGGATCGACAGGCATGGCCTCGTCGAAGCGCTTTCCAGTCACTTGGACGACGTCGTGGGCTCCTCCTGGGGGATGGCCTACTCGTTCGAGCACCAACTGGACCGAGCCCCCACGCCCGAGACGGCCATCACCATCTTCCGTATCGTCCAGGAAGCATTGCTGAACGTGCACAAGCACGCACGTGCCGGCAGAGTCGACATCCGCGTCACGTCGGCTGACAGGGGCATCGTGACGCGTGTCCAAGACGACGGAACCGGCGCGCCGATGTCCCAGGACGGCAGCCGCGAGCACTTCGGGGTCATCGAGATGCGGGAGAGAGCAGAGACGGCAGGCGGATGGTGGTCCATGCACAGCCACCCCGGAACGGGGACGACGGTCGAGTTCTGGGTGCCGAATCCCCTGCCGCTTCCGGACTCGGCGCCGACGGACGGAGCACCGTGACCCCGGCGGCACCGGACGGCTCCCCCGGCTCACCGTTCAGCGTGATCCTGTGTGATGACAACGTGACGCTCCTGGGCACCCTGAGCGAGGTCGTGCAGGCACAGCCCGATCTGAAAGTCGTGGGCACCGCGTGCAACGGCGAGCAGGCGCTTCGACTCACTGACCTTCATCAACCTGACCTCGTGATCCTGGACGTCCGCTTCCCCGGCGGCGGCCCCTCCGTCGCCAGGGACATCGGACGGTCTTCACCGGCCAGCCGGATCGTCGCGTTCTCCGCGTACGACGACAAGGGCTCCGTCGAGCAGATGATGAGCGCCGGCGTCACCGAGTACGTGCTCAAAGGCGCGAGCAACAAGGAACTCGTCGCGGCTCTGCGCCGAGCGGCAGCACAACGCTGAGGGCCGGCCGAGTCCGGTCCGTCACGGGGGCTGCCCGGATCACTCCAGGCCCATGTGGAGACGCAGGACGAGCCCCTGCTCCACCGCTCGGATCTCGACCAGATCGCATACCTGGTGCATGATCCACACACCTCGGCCTCCGGTCGTCCCCCGGGGGTCGGGGCGGCGGCGGCCTGTGAGGGGATCGGCAAGGAGGCCCTGGTCGCGGATCTCCGCGACGAGCTCGCCGTCGGTACACCACATGCGCAGCGTCCCGCGGCCGCCCCCATGACGCACGGAGTTGCTGGTCGCCTCTCCTACGGCGAGGAGCCAGTCCGTGCGGCGGGCCGGCGGCAGGCCTGCGCCGGCCGCCCAGCGAGCAGCTTCGTCGCGTACGAACGCCAGACCCTTCTCGCCGAACGGGACGACGACGGCGTCCCGCGGCTCGGGCAGCGGGGTGTCGCAGTCGCGGCAGACCTCGTGGGGATCGGCGTAGCGGGAGCTGGCACGGTACGCCCCCGTATCCCCGACCGTCGGGTGGGTGCGGTACGCCTGTGCGAGCACGTCGTCGGGCAGCGCCGTGTCGTAGGGGCACAGGATGCTGACCGGGCGCCCGGTGAAAGCGACGTTGATCAGCGCCTCGTGGCGAGTCGCCTCCCACGCCTCCGCCGGTGTACGCCCGACCCAGATCGGCTCTCCCACGATCGACGCCTGTGCGCGTGCGTCCCCCGCACGGTCCGCGAACTCCTGGAGCATCGAGAGGATACGTCCTGGATTGCGCCCTGCCTGGCGCATATCCACCCACTTGACGTGCTTGTGGTTGCCCTCCACGAGGTCCCGCAGCAGCGAAAGGCGCCGCCCGGGCACAGCCACCAGCACCGAGTGCTCCTGGTCCAGGGCATCCTGGACAAAGGTCCCGACTCCGTCGCGGTAGTCGTCCTCGGTGCCGTAGAACAGTGCCGGATGGTGGAAAGCGGCCTGCCGGCCGGGGCCGGCCGAGGTCGGCCCGTAGGTTGTCATCGGTCCACGACCTCCGGTCCGCCGCGGACCGAGGCGCCGAGATGTTCGGCCCACTGCCGGTCGTCGGAGGAAACCACGCTGGAGTGGTGTCCCGCCCGCGGTTCCCACTCAGAAGGCGCGGCCCTCCTTCGCGCCATCGGCATGTTGCGCCCCCTCGCCCCGTCCGATGCAGCTGTGCTGCACATGGAATCACACGGATGCGATGCGCCTGGTGCCCTCCACCGGGCCGGAGACTCGTCGCTTCGCAGGGTGCGAGGGTTCGACGGGCGGATCGAGCGCATTCGCCGGGCCGGCATCGTCGCTCGCTTGCTCGGCTACGCACAGGTGACGGGGCTGACCTGGTTCACCGATGCCGGGGTCCAGGTTCATGTGGCCCCGGCTGGTCCCCAGGAATGCCGAAGGCCGGTTTCGGATTTCTCCGAAACCGGCCCTGACCTGCGACTGTCTCCAGTCGGGACGACAGGATTTGAACCTGCGACCCCTTGACCCCCAGTCAAGTGCGCTACCAAGCTGCGCCACGTCCCGATGCCCGCCTGACCTGGGGTTTCCCCTGGCCGAACGCGCATGAGAACAATACCGCACTTACGCCGGTGCTCACGAACCCGTTTCCGGTGGCCGGACCTCGACCTCGCTCGATGTCCCCACGTGCACGACGGATCACGGACCGAGCACGACACCTCAGCCCTGCCCCGGCGGCAGACCGAGCTCCGGGTGGTCGGCGGAGTCGGCGAGGATCGCCGTCAGCTCCGCCACGTCGTCGGAGGCGACGAGCCGCACCCGCAGCCGGGTGTACGTGTCGTCATGCCCTTCACGCACGAAGAACGGCGCCGGTTCCGCGGCGATCAGCCCGGCCGGGCCGCACCGGGAGCGCCCTCATGAGCACCCACCCGGTACGCAGGAGTGTGCAGAGCGGTACACGTCGACCGGTACGCCGCGCACACGGCCTCGGACACCGCGCCGCGCGGCATACGGTCCGGCGGGCGCCGTACACGTACGGCTGGAGGCGACGGGAGTGTTCACCGGCATGGGACACGACGGCGACGTCCTGCTCGCCATCCAACTTCACCTGTTCGCGGACGCGTTCGCACTGGACTGAGCGCCCGCCCCCGAGGTCAGGGGTTCACGGCCTCCCGGCGCTCGATCTCTACGACGAACTCCCGGGCCAGCAGCTTGATGGTGTCGAGTCCGGCCCGGCCCCAGGCCCGCGGCACGGTGTCCACGGCGCAGACGGTGCCGAGCGCGACGCCCATACGGTCGATCAGCGGGGCGCCGAGGTAGGAGCGGATGCCTATGTCGTCCACCACCGGGTTGCCCGCGAACCGCGGGTAGTCGCAGACGTCCTCCAGCACCAGGGCCTTGCGCCGGACGAGGACGTGCGGGCAGTAGCCGTGATCCCGGGGCAGATACCGGCCGCCGCTTCCGGCCGCGGCAGCGGCACCCAGGTCCGCTCCGCCCCGGATGCCGGCCGGGGTGTGCAGCCCCGCGAAGAACTGCCTGTTCTCGTCGATGAAGTTGACTATCGAGAAGGGTGTCGCGGTGACCTCCGCCACCCGGTCGGCGAAGGCGTCGAAGCTGTCGAACGAGGCGTCGGCACGCTCCCCCAGGCCGAGCCTCCGCAGCCGTGCGCTCCTGCGCGCCCCGTCCCGGTCGACGGGGGTGAGCAGCGGCCGGCCCGTCCCGTACGGGATCACGGCTGGGCTCCGAAACCCGAGAGCGGCGCCGGCGCCGTGGCGTTGATGAGGTGCTGGACGAGCGTGACCAGCGCCCCGGTGCCCGAGCTGGCGATCCTGGCGTCGCAGAGGACGACCGGCACCGCCGGCCCCAGGTCGAGAGCCGCCCGCACCTCCTCCGGTTCGTAACGGTAGGCGCCGTCGAACTCGTTGACCGCGACGATGAACCCGATGCCTCGCCGCTCGAAGAAGTCGACGGCCGCGAAGCATTCGGCCAGCCGGCGCGTGTCGGCGAGCACGACAGCTCCGAGGGCGCCCTTGGACAGCTCGTCCCACATGAACCAGAAGCGCTCCTGCCCGGGGGTTCCGAAGAGGTAGAGCACATGCTGCTCGGACAGCGTGATCCGGCCGAAGTCCATGGCCACGGTGGTGGCCGACTTGGATTCGATGCCTTCGAGGCTGTCGGTCGCCGCGCTGACCTGCGTCAGGAGCTCCTCGGTACTCAGCGGTGCGATCTCGCTGACGGCGCCCACGAACGTCGTTTTGCCGACGCCGAAACCACCCGCGACCAGGATCTTGAGGGCCACGGGGAAGTATTCGGAGCTTCCGGAGCTGTCAGAGCTGTCGTCGTAGACCATCGAGCACTGCCTCCAGCAGGGATCGGTCGGTGGGCATGTCATGGAACGCGGGGGCGTGCGCGGTGACCGCTCCGCAGTCGACCAGGTCGGACAGGAGGACCTTGGTGATGACGGCGGGCAGCCGCAGATGGGCGGCGATCTCCGCCACGGACGTGGGTCCGCCGCAGAGCTCGAGGGCCACGGCGTGTTCAGGGCCGAGGTGGGCCTGGGGCACGCTCCCCGTGGCCATCACCAGGGAGAGCAGGTCGAGCACCGTGGTCGGCCTCGTCCGGCCGTTGCTCACGGTGTACGGGCGGATCAGCCGGCCTGCCGCGTCGTCGAGCAACGGCCCGTCCTGCGGGGCCGGCATCCTCACAGCCCCGGGGTGAACGGCGCTCCGGCCGGCTGCCGGAGCGGCGTCATCAGGTAGGGGCGCACGCTCTTGACCAGCATGGCCATCTCGTACCCCAGTACGGCGGCATCCGCCTCACGGCCGGCGAGGACGGCGAGACAGGTGCCGGAGCCGGCGGTGGAGACGAACAGGAGCGTCGAGTCGAGCTCGACCACGACCTGCCTGACGTCGCCGTTGTCACCGAATCTGGCACCGGCGCTCCGGCCGAGTGAGTACAGGCCTGCGGCCAGGGCGGCCATGTGATCGGCACTGTCGGCGTCCATGCCGTGTACGGATTTCACCAGGCCGTCCGCAGAGAGGAGGACGGCGCTGCGGGTGTAGGGCACCCGTTGGACCAGGCCGCTCAACAGCCAGTCGAGGTCCGAGACCTGACCGGACGGCATTTCGCTCGTCATGGTGTATCTACTCCTTGAACATGTTCTCGGTTCGTGGATCCGGTTCGGGCGTCTGCGGTCCCCGGTGTCCCGGGTCCGCCCGCTCGTTACCGGCTGTCGTGGTGGCCGCGGGGCTGCGGAACGGCAGCGGGGCGAGGCCGTGGGAACGCTGCGCCCCGACGGTCACGGCGGGGCCGGGGGCGGCGGGCTCGGCGCCCGGTGAGCCGTAGGCGTCCGACGGTTGAAGCTCCTCCGCGGTCTGGGCCTCCGCAAGGTCGACCCCACGCCGGAAGGCCGCCATCAGGCCGGGGTCGTGCAAGGCGTTCCCGTCCTCGGCGCGCGGCACCGGGGCTTCCCTGAGCTGCGGAACCAGATGCTCCTGGTTGCTGCGCCTGGGGAGCTGGGGGCGGTCCGGGGCGGCTGCGGGCGCCTCGGCGGGGGCGCCGGTGTCCGTGGCGGTCCGGACGAAAGCGACGGACCCGGCGGACGGGGCGGGCCCGACCGAGGAGGCGGGCACAGCCGGCGGGGCGGACCCGACCGGGGGCGCGGGCACAGCCGACGGGGCGGGCACGGGCGCGGGCACGGACACAGCCGACGGGGCGGGCACGGCCGCGGGGCTCTGCCCTGCCGGCCGCGCGGGCCCGGCGGGCGGCGGCGTGGGCTCGGCGGTCTCGACGGACCGGACGCCCGAGGGGGTCGCCGCGAGGTTCGGGCGGTCCACCCGCTCGGCACGCAGCGGCAGCGGCGGCCCCTCCCCCGGGGCCCGGTCCAGCCGCGGTGAGGGCTGGGCCGCCGCCTGCGGCGGGACTACGGGCGATGCGTCGTGGGTCCCGGACGGCGGGGCCTTCGTCGCCCCGGCCGGTGCCGTGGCATCGATGTCGATGCCCAGGAGGACCTCCGGCAGCACGAGCACCGCCTGTGTGCCCCCGTAGATGTTGCTCTGCAGCCGAACGGCGATGCCGTGCCTCCGGGCCAGGGAGGCGACGACGAACAGTCCGATCCGCCCGTCCTGAAGCAGATGGGCGACGTTGACCTGGTCGGGGTCGGCGAGCAGGGTGTTCATCCGCTTCTGCTCGGGACCGGGCATGCCGAGTCCCCGGTCCTCCACCTCCAGGGCCAGCCCGGCGGTGACGCGCTGGGCGCGCAGCAGGACCTGGGTGTGCGGGGCGGAGAACACCGTCGCGTTCTCGACGAGTTCGGCGAGGAGGTGGATCACGTCGGCGACCGCGTGTCCGCGCAGGGTGCCGTCGATCGGCGGTACCAGCTTGACCCGGGGGTACTGCTCGACCTCGGCGATCGCCGAGCGCAGCACTTCGGTCATGGTGACGGGATTGCTCCACTGCCGCCGTGAGACCGCGCCGCCGAGCACGGCGAGGTTCTCGGCGTGCCTGCGGATGCGGGTGGCGAGGTGGTCCACGTGGAAGAGGCCCTTGAGCAGGTCGGGGTCCTCGACCTCGTGCTCCAGCTCGTCGAGGATCTGGATCTCCCGGTGCACGAGGGACTGCAGCCGCCGGGCGAGATTGACGAAGACCTCGACCTTCTGTTCGTTCCCGTTGCTGCGGAACAGCTGTGAGGCCTGGACGACGGCCGCCACCGCCTCGTCCTGCGAGCGGCCCATCTCCTGGGCGAGGAGGTCGAAGGCGTCCGCGTCGTCGGCGGCGGCCGGCGTCGGCCGGCGGGCCGGCAGGGGTTCACCGTCGCGGAGCTGTTCCACGACGCGCTGGAGGTCGGCCTGGTGCTGGGCGCCGGTGCGCCGGAGCGCCAGAGCACGGTCGAGGACCCCGGTGGCGACACGGCCGGAGCCGAGGAAGGCCGCGGCCACGGCCGCCACGGCGAGCGCCCCGGACCCTCCGAGCGCCGCCAGGAGGCTCCCGGAGGGACGCACCCCGGAGGCCCGGATGGTGAAGATGACAGCCGCCGCTCCGCTGAGCACGGCGGCCACGGTCGGAAGGAGGGCGGTACGCAGCAGCTGCGGTCGCAGCCTGCTGTCGGGAACGGGTTGCGCGGCTCGCGGCCGGCTCGCGGCCGAGTGCGAACGGCCACCCGGACGGCCGTGCCGTCCACCTTCGCGGCGTTCCGGTCGCGCGTTGGGTGCGCGAAGTTGAGACATCATCGTCCTCGGTACGTGGGGCACCAGGAATCGGCATTCGTGTGGTGACACCTACGGTGGTCGGTCAGGCCCGGGTCAACGGCTGGGGCAGGCTCGACCGATATGAGCCCACCGTTGATCACCGGCCACACACGGTAGTCGTCAATGGCCCGTGCTCGACGTGCAGTTGTCGAAGTTGCCCGCCAGGCGTCCCGCTCTGGTATGACGCCTCGCACGGGCAGCCGAATCCGTCCGCCGTCAGCTCCGCACGGGTGGCCGCGCATCGACCACGTGTGCGGATTGCGCGGGGCGGGTGCACCGAGGTTCCCCGTACGCGCGAAGGAGCGGTGGGACCCGGACCTTCCGGGGCTCACCGCTCCTTGGTACGCACGCCGGCGGAGGACCCGGGTGGTCGGCCCGCCCACCCCCGCCGTCGGGTCACTGCGCGCTGTGCACGATCTGGATCAGGTTGCCGCAGGTGTCGTCCAGAACCGCCGTGGTGACCGGGCCCATCTCCAGCGGGTCCTGGGTGAAGCGCACACCGAGCCCGCGCAGCCGGTCGAACTCCGCGCGCACGTCGTCCACGGCGAAGGAGGTGGCCGGGATCCCGTCCTTGACCAGCGCGTCCTTGTACGGTTTCACCGCGGGGTGACCGTCGGGCTCCAGCAGCAGTTCGGTCCCGTCGGGGGCCTCCGGCGAGACGACGGTCAGCCATCGGTCCGCCCCGAGCGGGACGTCGGCCTTCTTCACGAAGCCCAGCACATCCGTGTAGAAGCGCAGGGCCTTTTCCTGGTCATCGACGAAGACGCTGGACAGATGGATCTTCATGCGGTGCTCTCCGGCGTGTCGGGCCTGAGCCACCGGGTCACGATGTGCTCAAGGGGTTCGGTGTTCAGGTCGTGGAACTTGTAGCGGCCCTGGCGGCGCACGAGGACCAGACCCGCGGATTCCAGCACGGACAGATGCTGGCTGACCGCCTGGCGGGACAGCCCGAGACCGTGCTTGGTCACCAGCCGCGCGCAGATCTCGAACAGGGTCTGGCCGTCGCGTTCCACCAGCTCGTCGAGAATGCGCCGACGGGTGGGGTCGGCCAGGGCCTTGAAGACATCCTCCGCCATGACCACCACCATAGGCAAGTATCGACTTGCCTATCAAGCGGGGTTTCCGACGCGAGGTCATGACGCGGCAGATCACCTCGGGCGGGAGGGCTGGAGCCCCGCGTACACACCGTCCGTGCTCAGCAGCTCCTCGTGCGTCCCCACCTCGGCGATCCTGCCGCCCTCCATGGCCACGATGCGGTCGGCTCCCTGGATGGTGGAGAGCCGGTGGGCGACGACGAAGACCGTCCGGCCGTCCACGAGCCTGGCGAGCGCCTCCTGCACGAGGGCTTCGGAACGGTTGTCGAGCGCCGAGGTCGCCTCGTCGAGCACCAGCACCCTCGGATCGCGGATCAGTGCCCGGGCGATGGCGAGCCGCTGCTTCTGACCGCCCGACAGCTGTGCCCCGCGCTCCCCGATGACCGTGTCCAGGCCTCGCGGCAGACCGTTCACGAATTCCAGCGCGTTGGCGTCCCGGAGGGCGCGCATCAGCATCTCCTCGTCCGTGTCCCCCATGCCGTACGTGACGTTGTCGCGGATGCTGCCTTCGAAGAGGATCGACTCCTGGGGCACCACCGAAAGGAACCGCCGGTAGGTCCGGAGGTCGAGTCCGGCCATGTCGGTCCCGTCCAGCAGGATGCGGCCCGAGGTGGGCCTGATGAACCCGATGAGCAGGTTGAGCACCGTGGACTTGCCCGCGCCCGAGGCCCCGACGAGCGCGATGGTCTCGCCCGGCCGCGCGGAGAGGGTGAACCCGTCGACCGCCGGCTCCCCGTCCTCGTAGGCGAACCCCACGTCCTCGAAGTCGATGCGGCCGACGACGCTCTCGACCCGCGCCTTGCCGGCGTTGTTCTCCAGGTCGGGCGCCTGCAGCACCTCACCTGCCGAACGCACCGACTCCAGGCCCTTGGTGAGGACCGGAGCCAGACCCAGCAGGGTCGTCACGGAACCGGTCAGCACGGTGAAGAAGGCGCTGAGCATCACCACGTCGCCGGCGGTGACGGGCATCCAGCCGTGGTAGGCGACCAGGGCCGAGCCCGAAAGACACAGGACGCCGAGCGTGTTGAGGATGACCCAGGCCAGCGATCCGAAACGGCCGTTGATCATGTCCAGGCGCAGCCCGGCCGCGAACACCTGGCGCAGCGACCCGTCGACCCGGCCGAGCGCGGTCCGCTCCAGCCCGTGGGCGCGGGTGATGGGGATCAGGGTGGTCATCTCCCCGACACGCGAGGAGAGGTGTTCGACCTCGCGGCGGAAGGACTCGTTGTGGCTGCGCAGCCGGCTGCGCAGCTTCATCACGAGAAAGCCGGCCGCGGGGACCACGACGAGGAAGAGGGGGAGGAACTCGGGCACCCGTACGCCGATGACCACGAGACCGCCGATCAGCGTGACGACGGCGCCGAGGCCCATGTCGGAGCTCTGCTGGACCATCTGTTCCACGGCTTCGACGTCGCGGACCACCTTGGCCTGGAGGACGCTCGAACTGACCCGCGCGTGATAGCCGACGGAGAGTTGCTGCATACGGCGGCAGAGCGCCGAGCGCAGGGTCGTGCCCATACGTCGGATACTGCCTCCGAGCAGCCGCACGTACCACTGGTGGAGCGGGTAGTTGATCACGAGGATGAACAGCAGGACCCCGGTGGACTTCCAGATCCCTGATTCGGGACCGTGCTGGACGACCACGTCGAGGACGGTCGCGGTGATCAGCGGCAGCAGCCAGATGGGGCTGTGCTTCACGACGAAGATGGCGACCGCGAGGACCAGCTTGCCGCGGTCGGGGCGGAAGAGATGGCCGAGGGTGCGGACCGGGTTCTCTCCGCGGTAGCGGTGATCGAGGTGGTCGAAGGACGCCAGGGGTTCGGCGGAGACCGGTGAAAGCGCTTTCTTCATGCAATCATCCCACCCGCTCCGGCCGCTGCCGACAACCCCCGTTCCATGGGAAGAGACAGAGGCCGCCGGGAGTGACCGGCGGGAATCTTTCGGGTCCCTCTGCGTACCCGCTCGCCGACCGGGTACCGGGCGGGGATGTTCAGATATAGGCGTGTACGAGTTGTGACCGTCCTGCTCATCGGCTGGGCGGTGCTGACCGGCGTGGAGCGCTGGGCGGAGCGGGCACCGTGGCCGAGCGCCGTGCTGAGCGGCCTCATGTGGGCGTGCGTGGTGGCCGGCGTCTGGTGGTTCGCCGAGTGGACGCAGTCGCCGCTGCGCACCGCCCGCCAGGCGGCCGAGGCGCGCGAGCGGGCGGCGGGGCCCGGCCCGGAGACCGAGACCCCGCACGAACCGGAGGCGGACACCGGCGCAGACGGTGAACAGGTGGTGGCCGGTCGGCCGGATTCCTCTGCTCCGTCGCGACGCTGACCCCCTGTCGGGCCCGCGACGGCGACAGACGGGACCCGCCCGTGCGCACCATGGAGGTGCGCACGGGCGGGTCCCGTCTGCGGGGGCCGTACGGGGCGTCACACCCCCCGAGGGCCGTCGCCCGCGGCCGTGGACTCGGCCAGCTTCTGGAACTCACCCAGGTCGTAGTTGGCCAGGGCCGAGTCGAGATTGGTCAGTGCGCCCAAGTGCTCGACGAAGCCGTTGGGGTCGTACTCGATCTGCAGGGCGACCCGGCTGGAGGTGTCGTCGAGCCGGTGGAAGGTGACCACGCCCGCGTGGTGCACGCCCTCGATCGTCTTCCAGGCGATCCGGTCCTGCGGGACGACCTCGGTGAGCTCCGCGACGAAGCTCTTGTCGGCGCCCGGCAGGGACAACTGCCAGGAGAACCGGCGCTCGTCCATCGGATCCACCCGTCGCACGTGGCTCAGGAACTTGGGCCACTGCGTCACATCGCTCCACAGAGCCCAGGTGACGCTGACCGGTGCCTTGATGTCGACGGTTTCCACGAGGGAGGAGGACATGGAGGAACAGCTCCTTCTTTTGCTCGGTTACTCCGTGCGCTGCCGACTACCCGATGGCGTGCAGCGCACGCATGCACCTCCGCCTTCCCGGTCGGACCGGCCCTACTCACGAGACCGCGAACCGCCGCCAGGCGGCGCTCTCCACGTGGTGGTTGTCGAAGCGCTCGGCCGACTCGGCGTGCGAGTGGGCCGCGCGCGTCCACTCCGCGGACAGTACCGAGGGGCGCGCCTACCGCGTCTCCGGCTACGCCTGCAATCCCCCCGGCGGGCTGGGCGCGGGCTCGTACTTCCAGGACCCTCCGGCCCGGCGAGTGGATCCCTTACGCCCTCGTCACCAGCACGGCCCCGGACGGCCACGGCGTCGTCCCCGGCAGCACCACCTCTCCCCTGCGCATCGGGAGTGTGGCCCTTGCTCCTTCTTCCTCGGGGGCGTCGGCAAGGTCGCCGTCTGCCCGAGGGAAGTGTCCGGGGAGCGCCTCGCGGAGCACCGTGCGGCCGTGACGGCGGGCTGACCACCGGCGGGGGCGAGCGAGTGCGGGCCGGTGGCGGGCGTGTTTCAGTGGACCGGTGAATCGCAGCAGGTGTGAGAACGTCCTCCGGAAGAAGGGCCCGTCATGAGGATCGCGGTGATCGGCGGTACGGGGCTGATCGGATCGAAGGTCGTCGAGAAGCTGAACGCCGACGGGCACGAGGCGGTGCCGCACTCCAAGTCCACGGGCGTGGACGTCGTCACCGGCGAGGGCCTGGAGAAGGCGTTGACCGGCGCCGCCGTCGTCGTCAATCTGACCAACTCCCCGACCTTCGACGAGGCCGCGCCGGCCTTCTTCCGGCAGTCGATGGACAACCTGCTGAACGCCGGGCAGAAGGCCGCGGTGGGCCACGTCGTCGTACTGTCCATCGTCGGCGTGGACCAGGTACCCGAACTGGACTACTACCGTGCGAAGGCTCTCCAGGAGGAGATCCTCGCAGCGGGACCGATCCCGTACTCCATCGTCCGCGCCACGCAGTTCATGGAGTTCATCGACTCGGTCATGAGCTGGACGGCCGACGGTGACACCGTCCGGCTGCCCGCCACCCCGATCCAGCCGATCGCCGCCCAGGACGTGGCCGACGCGGTCGCCGATGTCGCCGTGGGCGCACCCCTGCAAGGCATCCACAACATCGCGGGGCCCGAGGTGTTCCCTCTCGACGAGCTCGGGAGGATCACGCTCGCAGCCGGTTCGGACGGCCGTACGGTCACCACTGACGACTCCGCCGGCATGTTCGCCGTGATCCAGGGAGACGTCCTCACAGGCAAGGACGACGCCGCGCTCGCCCCCACCCGGTATGCGGACTGGCTGGCGGCACGCTGAGGAGTAACGCACGTCACATCCGGAGTCCTGTCACACTTCGGAGGTCTTCCCGGTCAGCTGTGTGTATCCGCAACACGGCTAGGAGACCATCGTGGAATCACGTCTCAACTACTTCGGCCACCCCCTCGCGGGCAAGGTGCTGAAGCACATCAACACGGCCAACAAGACGGTGGCGGACTCGACGCTGCCTCCCACGGTCCAGGAGCTGGTGAAGATTCGCGCCAGTCAGATCAACGGCTGCGGCTTCTGCACCGACATGCACACCAAGGACGCCGCACACGCCGGGGAGACCGTGCAGCGTCTCCATCTGGTCGCCGCCTGGCGGGAGGCCAAGGTCTTCACCGAGGCCGAGCGGGCGGCCCTGGAACTCGCGGAGCAGGGCACCCGCATCGCCGACGCGGCAGGCGGCGTCACCGACGAGGCCTGGGCGGATGCCGCCAAGCACTTCGACGAGGACCAGCTGATCGCCCTGATCTCCCTCATCGCCGTCATCAACGCCTACAACCGCATCAACGTCATCAATCAGCAGCCCGCCGGTGACTACCAGCCCGGCCAGTTCGGCTGACCTGCCCCGGTCCGTACGGTCCCGCCCCCGCCGGCTGCATCCCGGCGGGGGACGGCCCCGTTGTCAGGATCAGCGCCTGCCGGCCGGAGTAGGCTCGGCCCATGGTGAGGAGCACGGCGGAGGACGTCGACGGGTACCTGGCCGAGGCCCCGGAGGGCCGCAGGTACGCCCTGGGCAGACTGCGGCAGTTGTGCGGGGCGGAGCTCGAGGGATTCGACGAGGTCATGGCGTACGGCATGCCCGCGTACGAGCGGGGCGGCACCGCGGAGGTCGCCTTCGCCGGCCAGAAGCAGTACATCTCCCTCTACCTCATGCGGAGCGAGGTCAGGGAGGCGTTCGAGGAGCGGCTGGCCGGGCAGGACATGGGCAAGGGATGTCTGAGGTTCCGCAGGCCCGAACGCATCGACTTCGACCTGGTCCGCGACCTGCTGAGGGCCACTGCGGCGGCTCCCCCGGGCCCGGCGTGCTGACGGCCGCGGCACCGCGCGGCGACCTGGGGCTCGGCGCGGCAGAGTTGGAGGATGCCGATGCGCTCGGCGGATGACCCGGGCTCCCTCGACCTCGACCGCGCGACGAGGGAGTTCACAGGAGCACGTCCTCAGCTCTTCGGCATCGCGTACCGCGTCCTCGGCAGTGCCGCGGAGGCCGAGGACATCGTCCAGGAGGCATGGCTGCGGTGGCAGCAGGCCGACCGCACCGAGATCCGCGAACCGGCGGCCTTCCTCGCGACGGTCACCACCCGCCTGGCGATCAACCTCGCCCGGTCCGCCAGGGTCCGCCGTGAGTCCTACACCGGGCCCTGGCTGCCCGAGCCGGTCGACACGAGCGCGGATCCGCAACTGGGCGCCGAGCGGGCCGAGGCGCTCGACCTGGCCGTTCTGTTCCTCCTGGAGAAGCTGAACCCCGTCGAACGGGCTGCTTACGTCCTGAGGGAAGCCTTCGACTATCCGTACGGGCGCATCGCGGACATCCTGGAGACGAGTGACGCCAATGCGCGCCAGCTGGTGAGCCGGGCACGGAAGCACCTGTCGGCGGAACGCAGGGAGCCGGTCAGTTCCGACGAGCACCGGCGGCTGCTGAAGGTCTTCCTGGCCGCGGCGCGGACGGGCAGCCTGTCGGTGCTCGAGGACGTGCTCACGGCGGACGTCGTCAGCTATTCCGACGGCGGAGGAGTGCGCGGAGCCTCCAGGATCCCGGTGATCGGGCGCACACACGTCTCCAAGTACCTTGCCGCCTTCGCCCCGCGTTTCTGGCCCGAGGCGGAGACCCGCTGGGTCGAGGCGAACGGCAGGCCGGCCGTCCTTGTCTCGGCCGGCGGTGAAGCGGTGGCGCTCCTGTCCGTCGACGTGTCGGCGCGGGGCATCGAACACATCATGTGGGTGATGAACCCCGCCAAGCTGTCTCCGTACCTGGATTCCCTGGACAGCTGAGCCGGCCCCGATACGGCCTGGCGGAGCTCGTCCCTCCCCCGGTCAGGCGCTGTGCGGAGCTTCGGATGCCAGCCGTGCCGCCGGCGGCAGCGGTGCGTGACGAGGACAGGCCTCGAACGCCTGGATCACCAGCGCCGCGAAGCGCCGGGAGGCCATGACCTGGGTGTCCGTCGACCTGGTGTGGATCCCCTTGTTGGCCATGAGGACGAGAATGAGGTCGTCCAGGACGAAGTCGGACCGCAGGCGCCCGGCTTCCTGGGCTCGCCGCGCCAGTCCGGCGATTGTTTGCACCGTGTACGCGCGGTCCGCGACATCCGGCGCCCCGGGAAGCGTCGACAGGAAGGCTTCGGTGAAGCCCCTGTCCCGGGCGTGCAGCTCACAGATCTTCTCGATCACCAGGCAGAGGCCACGCCACGGATCGGGATCGGCGCACCCCTCGTCGACGATGGTGCGGCAGGCGCGCAACTGGTCCGCGAAGGCTTCGGCGACCAGCGCCTGCTTGGTGGGGAAGCGACGGTAGAGAGTGGCGGGTCCGACCTCCGCGCGGCGCGCGATCTCCCGCATCGGCACGTCCAGACCGTCGGCGGAGAACAGTGCCCGGGCCGCTTCGAGGATGCGCTCGCGGTTGTCCAGCGCGTCGGAGCGCAGTGTGTGAGGCAAACCGTCGTCCACGCTCTCACTTTACCTAAACGGACGGGGGCGTCCACTACCGTCCCGGAACGAAGCGGCGCCACCGGGGTCATCGGGGGCGCGCACCACGGGGCCGGGCACCGGCCGTGCCGTGAGCCCCTCCCCCGTCGTCGGCTACGGGGCGGCGGCTGAGCACGACCGCATGTGAACGGTCCGAGAACATGGGAGACGACGTTGAAGGCAATCACGATCCAGACGTACGGAGGCCCCGAAGGGCTGGCGGTGGTCCGCATGCCCGCCCCCACGCCTGCCGCCGGACAGGTTCTGATCGCCACCGAGGCGGTGGGCGTCGGTGGGGTCGACACCGTGATCCGGAGCGGCGCCCTGGCCGCCTACGGCTTCGAGGAGGGCTTCATCCCGGGCAGCGAGGTGGCGGGCACGGTGACCGCGGTCGGCGGCGGGGTCGACGCCTCGTGGACCGGCCGGCGGGTGTGGGCGTTCACCGGGACCGGCGGAGGCTACGTCGAACAGGCCGTCGCACCGGTCGACGAGATCATTCCTCTGCCCGTGGGACTCTCCGCCGTCGACGCGGTGACCCTGGGCAGTTCCGGCGTGGTGGCGCACTTCGGGCTCCGCCACGCCCGTTTCGCTCCCGGGGAGACGGTCCTCGTGCGTGGTGCGGCCGGCAGCATCGGGATCATGGCCGTACAGCTCGCCGCCCGCGGCGGTGCCGCCGCAGTGGCGGTCACCACCTCCTCCGCCGAGCGCGGCGAGAGGCTGCGACGCCTCGGTGCGAGCCATGTGCTGGACCGCTCCGGCGAGGGAGGACATCAGGCTCCCCCGGGCTACGACGTCATCATCGACGTGGTGGCGGGTCAGGACATGCCGTCGTTCCTCGACCGGCTCAACCCGAACGGCCGCCTGGTGACCGTGGGAGTTGTCGGAGGTCAGCCGCCGGCGGACTTCGGCGCGAAGATCATGGCGGCGTTCCAGAAGTCGTTGTCCTTCGCCGCTTTCAGTGCAGCCACGGTCACCGGAGCCGAGCGGCATACCGTACGGAGTGAGCAGTTCGCGGCGGCGAGCCGCGGCGAGATCGAAACAGTGGTGCACGAGACGCTCCCCCTGGACGCGGCCGTGCTGGCGCACCGGAAGATGGACGCGGGCGAGGTCTTCGGCAGGATCGTACTGATCCCGTAGCCGACAGCGCGGGCGGCGGAGTGCACCGGGCCCGAGCTCACGCTCCCCAGCCGCCTCCGACCGCCCTGCTCGACAGGTACGAGTCGCGCAGCGCCTTGCGCAGGCCGGGCACGACGCCGTCGTAGCGGGCGGCGAGCGCTGTGAACGCCTGGTCTGCGCGCGGCGCGCCTTGCCGGTGAAGACCTGGTGGCCGTGCGGATCGCATGGGCATACCGCCGGGCGACGGCCGCCACGTCGGTGAACTCCGTGAGGTCGGCGCCGGCGAGGAGTGCGGCACCGATGTGCTCGTCCAGCACCCGCATGCCCGACGCGGTAGCCGCGGCGTGCAGCCGCACCTCGATGTCGTCCGCCGGACGGCCGAGGCGGTCGCCGATGCTGCCGCACAGCTGGCGCTCCACCTGGTCGCAGGCCATCAACCACGCCGTACGGAGCGCCGGCTCGGTGTCGGCGAGCCGGATCATCTTCATCGCGAGCATCTCGTCGGCCAGGCCGACGGGCGGCGTCCCGTGGTGGAGCCCGACCAGTTCGGCGGCGAGGTGGTCCTCCAGGGAGCTCTGCCGGGGCCAACTGCGCAGCACGGTCATCAAGGTGACGACGCCCTGCATCACGATCGGTTCGGCGCAGCTCTCCTTGCTGCGGAAGTGGCGCCGGATGGTCCGCGTCGAAAGACCCACCGCTTCGGCGATCTGGTCACCGCTGGTGGCGGCCACCCCCTGCTACCGGAACAGGCGGGCCGCCTCACGGGAGATCTCCAGCCGCAGCCGGGCGCGTCGCTGCTCGCTCATCCCCCCTGAGCTGCGCTTCGATGGAGGAATCGCCCCGGGACGACTCGGCTGCCGCTCAGGGCGCCTCCCGCACCACACCCTGGCCGTCGAATGCCGTTCCGCTCCCGGAGCCGAGGCCCAGCCACAGCTCGGTGAACCGGTCGAGCAGGCCGGCCGCGCGGGTCACATCGTCCGTCAGCGGCCGGTCGGCCAGCTCCGCGTCGAGGACCGAGTCCGCCAGCTCGAAGGCGCGCCCGACGGGCAGGCCTGGGTCGAGCCGCATGTCACGCTGCCGCAACGCCCTTACGGCCGCGACGAGTTCACAGCCCACGACGAGGCGGTACGCCTCGCACGCCCGCAGCGTCTGGCGCGCCGCCAGCGAGGCGAAGCTGGCCTGCTCCTCGACGCCCCGCGAGAGCACCGCGTGACCGAGCGACGCGGGCGCGGAGAAGGCCCTCAGGTCACCGAGGGCCGCTCCGGCCGCGTATTCGAGGATCATCACGCCGGACGACGCCGGCTCGCCGTCCGCGAGGAACGGCCGCAGACGGGTGAATCCCGGTTCGTTGAGCGTGGAGAGGCGCGAGGTCGACAGGCGCGCCACCTGTGACACAGCCAGCCTGAAGTGGTCCAGCGACAGGGCGAGTTGGGCGAGGTAGAAGCCGCCGTGATGGTAGGCCGCCATGTCGTCCGCCGAGATCAGCGGATTCTCGGCCGCCGCGTTGATCTCGACCGCGAGGACCTCTTCGAGCGCGTCCGCCGCATCGTGCGCGGGCCCGTGGATCTGCGGCACACAACGGAAACCGTATGGGTCCTGGATCCGGCCGAGCGGCGGCGTGGGGCGGTCGGGCGCGCCGAGCAGCAGCCGCATGCGTTCCGCGACGGCGTACGAACCGGCGTGCCGCCGCGCCTCGTGCACGGGCAGCGCGTACGCCTCGTACGAACCGTCGGTCGCCATCAGGGACAGCGCCGCCACCACCTGCGTGGCCGCGATCAGGCCACGCAACTCGTGCACCGCGAGCGCCGACTGGCCGAGAGTGAGGGCGTTGCTGCTGATCAGGGCGAGGGCGTCGTTGTTGTCGAGGGGCTGCGGGGCGGGGGCCGCCCCCGGCCCCTGCCAGGGGTGTTCGCCCGCCAGCGCGAGGCCCATCTGCGCGAGCGCGGCGATGTCGCCGGTGCCGACCGAGCCGAATTCGTTGACCTTCGGGTAGGCGCCCGTCTCCAGTGCCTCGCAGAGGGCCGTGACGACGGTGGGGCGCAGCCCGGCGCCTCCCGCGAGCAGTTGGTTGGCGCGGACCGCCAGCATGGCGCGGACCTGCCGTGCCGGGAGCTCGTCGCCGATCGCCCCGGCATGGCTGCGCAGCAGCCGGAGGCCGTGGTCGGCCGCGGCCTCCGTCGGCACGGACTCATTCCGGTTAGCGCCCACACCGGTGGAACGGCCGTAGACACGACCCCACGACGCGATCTCCCGTGCGGCGACCCAGGACGCCTCGACGCGCTTCATCCCGTCTGCCGCGGGAACGGGTTTCGCTGCGGATTCGGCCATGCGTACGACATCTGCGACCATCAGTCCGCGGCCGTCGAGGACGACGATCGCACCGCTGTCGTCGACCGTCGTGTTCACCATACGAGACGACATCACTCGTAATTCCTCCTCAATCAGGCGCCTCGTCTTGCCTTACGGCCGCTCGTAACCAGGGATTTACGCCTGAACGGCGACCACCTATTGACAACCTATTCAGTCACCGAGAACTCTGCATGATGATATGCAGCCGGGCAAGGGACTCCTCATGATCCAATTCGACACGGTCCACAAGCGCTTCCCGAACGGCACAACCGCGGTGCACGACCTCACCCTTGAGATGCCGGAAGGGGGCGTGACCGTCCTCGTCGGATCTTCCGGTTGCGGCAAGACGACGACGCTCCGCATGATCAACCGGATGGTCGATCCGACCTCCGGGACGATCAGGGTCAACGGCAAGGACGTCCTGGAACAGGACGCCGCCGAACTACGCCGTTCCATCGGTTACGTCATCCAGCAGTCCGGGCTCTTCCCGCACCGCACCGTCCTGGACAACATCGCGACCGTGCCGCTGCTGCTCGGCTGGGGCCGCAGGAAGGCACGGACGCGGGCCGCGGAACTCCTGGAGACGGTCGGCCTCTCCGCCGACACGGGGAAGCGCTACCCGCACCAGCTCTCCGGCGGCCAGCAGCAGCGGGTCGGCGTGGCGCGCGCGCTCGCCGCAGACCCTCCCGTGCTTTTGATGGACGAGCCGTTCGGCGCCGTCGACCCCGTGGTCCGCACCCAGCTCCAGGACGAACTCCTGCGACTTCAGAGAGAGTTGAACAAGACCATCGTCTTCGTCACGCACGACATCGACGAGGCCGTCCGGCTCGGCGACCGCATAGCCGTCTTCCGGACCGGCGGCCACCTCGTCCAGTGCGCGAGCCCCGCCGAGCTCCTGGCCCGGCCCTCGGACGCGTTCGTCGCGGACTTCCTGGGCGCGGAACGAGGCCTCAAGCTGCTGTCCCTGTCGACCCTGGCGCAGGTTCCCCAGGGGCCCGCGCCTCTGGACTCCCGCTGGCAGCTGGCCCTCGACCCCGCCCGGAAGCCGCTGGCCTGGCGCGACAGCGAGACCCGTGCGGAGACCCCGGTGCGGCCTTTGCGGGACACGGACTCGCTCCTCTCGGCTCTCAACGAGTCGATCGCCGCGCCGAGCGGCCTGGTCGCCCGGGTCGACGCGGAGGGCGTCCTCACCGGAGTGACGTCCCGCGAGGACATCCACGACCACGCGGGGCACGTGCACAGCGAGGCAAGCACGGTGGTCGCATGACCTTCGACTGGTCGTGGACAGCCGACCACACCGGTGACCTCACCACCCTGGCCCTCTCCCACCTCCAGGCCGCCCTCACCGCCGTACTCCTCGGCCTGATCGTCTCGCTCCCCCTGGCCGTGGTCGCGCACCGGGTACGCAGACTGCGCGGGCTCCTCCTCGGCCTGTCGAACGTCCTGTTCACCATCCCCTCCATCGCCGTCTTCGTGCTCCTCCTGCCGGTCAGCGGTCTCACCCGCACCACCACCGTCATCGGCCTGACGATCTACACACTCGTCGTGCTCCTGCGGAACACGGTCGAAGGCCTGGACTCCGTCCCCGCCAGGACGAAGGAGGCCGCGAAGGCCATGGGCTCCCGGCCGCTGCGCACCCTGCTCACGGTCGAACTGCCCCTCGCCCTCCCGGTGATCATGGCGGGCGTGCGGATCGCGACGGTGATGGCCATCTCCCTCGTCTCCGTGGCCACGTACATCGGCGACGGAGGACTCGGGCAGCTCTTCACCGACGGCTTCCAGCGCAACTTCCCCACCCCCGTGATCGTCGGCGTCGTCCTGACCCTGCTCCTCGCGCTCGTCGCGGACGCGCTTCTCGTCGCCCTTCAGTACGTCCTGACCCCCTGGACCCGCCGGCAGAAGCAGAGGGCCTGACCCGTGTACGAACTCTTCAAGAATCTCGGCGCCTGGCTCGTCAGCGGCGAACAGTGGGCTGGGCCGGACGGCATCGGCCACCGCCTCGCCGAGCACCTCCAGTACTCGCTGCTCGCCACCCTCGTCGCCGCCGCCATCGCACTGCCGATCGGCCTGCTCATCGGTCACACCGGGCGTGGCGCGTTCGTCGCCATCAACCTCTCCAGCTTCGGCCGGGCGCTGCCCACCGTCGGCCTCGTCGTGCTGGTCTTCCTCGCCAGCGGCCTGTCGATGTGGCCCGTCTACATCGCGCTGGTGGCGCTCGCCGTGCCCTCCATCGCCACCAACACGTACGCGGGCATGGCCGCCGTCGACCCCGAGGTGCGGGACGCCGCGCGGGGGCAGGGCATGCGCCGGCACCAGGTCCTCCTCCAGGTCGAACTGCCCCTCGCGCTCCCACTGATCATGACCGGGCTCCGGCTCGCGCTCATCCAGGTCGTCGCGACGGCCACCATCGCCGCGTACGTCTCCTTCGGCGGGCTCGGCCGGTACGTCTTCGACGGGCTCGCCCAGCGCGACCTCGTGCAGGTGCTCGGGGGCGCCGTGCTCGTGGCGGTCGTCGCCGTCGTACTCGATCTCACGCTCTCCGCACTCCAGCGCGCCCTTTTCCGTAACCGCCCCGCCAAGTCGGCCTAGGAGCAAGCACGATGAACCGCAGAACTCTCCTCGGCGGGCTCTTCGCCGCCGCCTCCGTCCCCGCGCTCGCCTCCTGCAGCAGCGGCATCACCTCTCTCGACGGACAGGGCTCCGGAGGAGGAGGCGGAGGCTCCAGCGAGGGCGGCGTCACCATCGGCACCGCCAACTTCACCGAGAACCAGGTCCTGGGTCATCTCTACGCGGCGGCGCTCGAAGCCGCCGGCGTGAGGACCACGGTCCGCCCCAACCTCGGTACCCGCGAGATCCTCATACCCGCCCTCGAGGGTGGTGACATCGACCTCCTGCCCGAGTACCAGGGCGCCCTGCTCCACTACCTCGACGCCGAGGCGAAGGCCACGGAGGAGGGCGAGATGCAGAACGCCCTCGCCATGGCCCTGCCGCGCGGCCTCCAGATCCTTCCCTACGGCATGGCGGAGGACTCCGACGCCTTCGTCGTCACCAGGGAGACCGCCGAGAAGTACGGCCTCAAGTCCCTCGCCGACCTCGCCGAGCACAACGGCGAGCTCGTCATCGGCGCGGCGCCGGAGGTCAAGAAGCGCACGGTGGGAGCGGTGGGCCTCAAGGACGTGTACGGCGTGGAGTTCAAGGAGTTCAAGTCCCTCGACTCCTCGGGCCCGCTGGTCAAGGGCGCGCTGAGGAAGGGCGACGTCGACGTGGCGAACCTCTTCACCACGGACACCGACATCGCCGCCGAGCACTGGGTCGTCCTCAGCGATCCGAAGAACCTCGTCCCCGGCCAGCACGTCGTCCCGCTCATCGCCGACCGCAAGGCCGACTCGACGGTCCGCAAGGCGCTCGCCCGGCTCGGCGGGGCACTGACGACCGAGGACCTCACCGAGCTCAACCGCCTGGTGGACAAGGACAAGAAGGACCCCGAGGACGTCGCGCACGACTGGGCGGCAGAGCACGGGATCAAGAAGAAGTAGCCGCCGCGGAACCGAGCGGCAGGACACACCACTGAGAGGCCAGGTACACGAGTCATGGCAGCTGAAGACCTGGTGGAGCGGCGCTCCATCGACGTCGTCCCGGACGACGAACGGCACGGGACAGCGTTCAGTCAGTTCACCCTCTGGCTCGGCGCCAACCTCCAGATCACCGCGGTCGTCACGGGCGCACTCGCCGTCGTCTCCGGCGGCGACGTGGTGTGGTCGGTCGTCGGCCTGCTGCTCGGCAACCTCCTCGGCGGCGCCGTCATGGCCCTGCACTCCGCGCAGGGCCCGAAGCTCGGCCTGCCTCAGATGATCCAGTCTCGCGCCCAGTTCGGGGTGCGCGGCGCGGTCGTCCCCCTCCTCCTGGTCGTCCTCATGTACGTGGGCTTCTTCGCGAGCGGCAGTGTTCTCGCCGGACAGGCGACCGCGGAACTCACGCACACGGACGACACCACCGGCATCGTCGTCTTCGCCCTCGTCACGGCCGTGACGGCGGCGGTCGGCTATCGGGTGATCCACGTCCTGGGGCGGGTGGCCAGTGTGGTCTGCGCGCTCGCGTTCATCTACCTGGGCATCCGCCTCCTGGATCGTGCGGACCTCTCGGCGCTGCTCGGTGACGCGCACTTCGACCTGCCGATGTTCCTGCTCGCGGTGTCGCTCTCGGCATCCTGGCAACTCGCCTTCGGGCCGTACGTCGCGGACTACTCGCGCTATCTGCCGCGTACGACGTCGGGGCGGGCCACGTTCTGGTGGACCCTTTCCGGATCGGCCGTCGGCTCGCAGTGGTCGATGACGTTCGGCGTACTCGTGGCGGCGGGCGCGGGCGAGGCGTTCCTCGCGAACCAGGTCGGTTACGTGGTCGGCCTGGGCGGCACGGGTCTGATCGCGTCGTTCCTGTACTTCGTGATCGCGCTGGGCAAGTTGACCATCAACGTGCTGAACACCTACGGCGGCTTCATGTCGATGGTGACCGGCGTCAGCGGGTTCCGCGGCCAGAAGACACTGTCGCGACGCGGCAGGACCGCGTACATCGCGCTGATCATGGTGGCCGGGACGGTGGTGGCGCTCCTGGGCAAGGACAGCTTCCTGACGTCCTTCAAGGACTTCCTGCTGTTCCTGCTGACGTTCTTCACGCCGTGGTCGGCGATCAACCTGGTGGACTACTACCTGATCTCACGGGAGCGGTACGACATACCGGCGCTGTCCGACCCCGATGGCCGCTACGGCGCCTGGCGCTGGGACGCCCTCGCGGTCTACGCGGTGGGAATCCTCGCCCAGCTCCCGTTCCTCGTCACGCACTTCTACACGGGGCCGCTGGCGGACCCGCTGGGCGGCGCGGACATCTCCTGGATCGTGGGCCTGGCGGTCCCTGCGGCTCTGTACTGGCTGCTGGCACGCCGGGACACGACCCACGTCCCGGAGGAGACGCGGTACACCCTGGCTTCTCCGCGGAAGCCCTGAGCCCGGAAGCCGCCGATCGCCGATCCGTCAGCTACGGACCCCGCGCTCCCCCTCGGCGTCGCCGCTCCCCGCGCCCGTGAGGACCGCGCTCGCGACAACCCCGAAGAGGCGCTCCGCGCGCGGCGCGAGCGCGGGCTGATCGCCGAGCCAGGCGAGCGCCGCCACCAGCGCGAACAGGTCGGCGCCGTCGATGTCGGTCCGCGCCACGCCTGCGGCCTGGGCGCGGGTCAGGAGCCGCGCGCCGGCCGCGCGCAGAGTCACGCACGAAGCATGGAGAGCGGACGCGGTGTCCTCGATGGCGGCCGCCATCAGCACGGTCACGCCCCGGTACTCGGTCGTCCACGCGACGCAGTCGCGCAGCCAGGAGACGAGGGCGTCTGCCGGTGAGCTCGACGCCTCCAGCTCGGCCGCCTGCGCCGTCAGCTCGTCGAAACTCGTCCGGAGCAGGGCGTCGAGCAGTGCCTCTCGCGTCGGGAAGTGACGCAGCAGCGTCGCCAGCCCGACATCCGCCCTGCGCGCGATGTCGCGCAGGGACACGTCGACGCCTTGTTCGGCGAGGGCGTCGCCCGCCACTGCGAGCAGGTGGTCGCGGTTCTTCCTGGCGTCGGCCCGCATCTGTTCCCCTTGACTATCCGGATCAGTGGTCCATATATTCGTACCAGTGATCCGTTTATGCGGATCGCTGATCCGGATAAGCCTATCCCGCAGCGCGGGCAGGAGAAGACGATGCTGACACGCACGATGAGAGCAGTCCGGCTCCATGAGCACGGCGGCCCCGAAGTCCTTCGCTACGACGAGGTGCCGATTCCCGAGCAGGGGCCCGGTGAGGTGCTCGTCCGCGTGCACGCGGTCGGCGTCAATCCGCCGGACTGGTACCTGCGCGACGGGATGTCCAACCTGCCTCCGGAGACGAGGCCGACGTTCGACCTTCCCGTGATCCCGGGGACGGATCTTTCGGGCGTCGTCGCGGCCGTCGCCGCGGATGTGGACGGCTTCTCCGTGGGTGACGAGGTCTTCGGCCTCCTCCGCTTCCCCAGCTTCGACGGCAGCACATACGCCGAGTACGTGGCCGCGCCCGCGTCGGACCTCGCCCTCAAGCCGCCCGGTATCGATCACGTGCACGCCGCAGGGGCGCCGATGGCCGGGCTCACCGCGTGGCAGTTCCTGATCGAGCTCGGCCACGATCACCCCTCGCCCTTCCAGGCGGCGCGACATCACCCGGTCCCACTCGGCGCCGGCGTCACCGTGCTGGTCAACGGTGCGGCGGGCGGCGTGGGGCACCTGGCGCTGCAACTGGCCAAGTGGAAGGGCGCGCGCGTCATCGCCGTGGCGTCGGGCGCGCACGAATCGTTCCTGAGCGAGCTCGGCGCCGACGAGTTCATCGACTACACCAGGGAACGTCCCGAAGAACTCGTACGCGACGTCGACCTCGTCCTGGACACCGTCGGCGGCCCACACAGCAGCCGTTTCCTGCGCACGCTCAAGCGGGGCGGGTCCCAGTTCCCGGTTTTCTTCGGCGAGTTCGACGAAGAGGAAACCGCGAAGCTCGGCGTCACGGTCACGGGGACCCAGGTCCGCTCCAACGGCGCGCAGCTCGCCGAACTGGGGCGCCTGCTCGACACGGGCACGGTCCGCGTCGCGATCGACAGCACGTTTCCGCTGGCGAACGCCCGGGCAGCGCACGAACGCGCCGCCGGGGGACATATCCAGGGCAAGATCGTGCTCACGGTCGACTGACCCTCGCCCCAGGGCCCTCACGACTCCGTCAGCCGCTCCCGGCGAACCCACGGAGAAGGCCGGATGAGCCGTACAGCCACGGTCAGCAGCACCAGCCGCAGGCGCCGGGGCGGGAGCCGCGCCGACGCGGTCCGCCCTATTCCTTCAGCGCCTGGTAGAAGCGGGCGTACGCCTCCTCGTCGAACAGCACGAACCGGACCTCGGTGATCGGTGGGAGCGCTGCCTCGCGGACCGTACGCACGGCGATCCGGGCCCCGTCGTCGAGCGGCCAGCCGTAGATGCCCGTCGAGACCGCCGGAAAGGCAACCGTCCGGGCTCCCAGCTCCGCCGCCACCCGCAGGGACTCCCGGTAGCAGGAGGCCAGCAATGCGGAACGGTCTTCGGTGCTCGACCAGACCGGGCCCACCGTGTGGACGACGTGCTCCGCGTGCAGCCGGCCGGCCGTCGTCGCCACCGCCTGCCCGGTGGGCAGTCCCTTGCCGTAGTGCGAGGCCCGCAGATCGCGGCAGGCGGCCAGGATCTCGGGCCCGCCACGCCGGTGGATCGCGCCGTCCACCCCGCCGCCGCCGAGGAGCGAGGAGTTGGCGGCGTTGACCAGGACGTCGGCGTGCTGCTCCGTGATGTCCCCGCGTACGAGGGTGATCGTCGGTCGTGTCGTCATGCGGCCATACTGCCGCTTGCGGGGCCACAGCCGTCACAACCCTCGTCCGTACGCGGATCCGCCCGCGGTGGCGAGCGACAGGCCGGGTATCGCGAAGCAGAGCCGCAGGGCCCTTCGGTGGCGGCGGATCAGCGGATGGGGAGAAGATCGTGCAGGCCCATGACGGCAGCTCTACATCTCGTGAACCTCCACGGAGAACCCCTCGGCAAGGACGGAGTTCAGGTGCTCCGCATGCGCACCCAGCCACTGGCGCGCGTCGGAGAACCGCGCCGTCAGCTCAACGAGCACGTAGTCCTCGGCGCCATCGGTCGACCCACCGCAGACACAGCAACGGAGACGCTGACTCACCGCACCCGTCCACTCCGGTCCGTTCCCGCCCCCTGCCACCGTCTCGTCATCAACATGCACGGGCACATCGTTCCAGACGCCCTGAACAGCACCCCTTCACCTTGACCAGAGAGACAGCGGCACCCCCCGTGTTCAGTGCGGTGCCGGTGCCGGGTGCAGGGCGTTGCCGACGGTGCAGCCGCCCTCTCCGGGCATCCGCTGGATCCGGGACGGCACCCGCACTTCGGTGGCGCCGGGGCCTACGCGGGCGAGCAGGCAGTCCTGCGGGTCGAAGTGGTTGCCCTTCACCGACAGGAGAACGCCGACCCGGCCACCTTCGGCCTTCACCTCGGTACGGATCGCCGGATCCAGGTCCAGGGCGGCGAGCACACGGCGTATCTCGGCCTCGTCCACGCGGCCGCTCTCCGTCACCCGGGGAAGTTTCGCGCGTAGCTCCTCGTACGGCAGCCGGGGCGGTTCGGGCGGTGGGGCGAAGGTCAGCGGACGGCTGTCCGGGCAGTCCACGTCACGGGGCTGCTCACGCCACTCCGACTCGGGCGACACCCGCACCTCGAAACAGCGCCGTACGGTGACCTCCTCGACGTCGAACCAGCTGTTGTACGCCGAGCCGGACGTGCGGACGACCACGTCGACCCCGTCGCCGTCGTGTGTCGAGGTACCCGTGAACCGCATCACCTCGACCCCGTCGATGCCGGAGGCGGAGCGCCCGACCTCCTCCGCCGTGCGCGGACGCTGGCCGTAGAGCAGCTCGCCCGCCCTCCCGGCCACCTCCCGTGCGGCATCGGTCGCCTCACCCTCGGAGGACTGCACCACCCCGCAGGCGGCGGTGAACGACAACAACGGTGCGAGCAGGAGGAGTCGGCGCATGCGTTCACCCTTTCGGCGCCGCGTGCGGCGGGCAACCGCTCGCGTACTCACACCGGCGTACGTGATCGTACTCACCGCTCGAAGTCGTCGCGGTCGAGGAGGGGATCACAGAGCCGGAGGCCGGGAGTCCGGCTGCTCCGTGGCTCCGTCGCCGCGACAACCACTCAGGGGTGCCGGCCTTGGACAATGACCCGCATGACGTCCCTTCACTCGAACCCGCTCTTCACCCGGCTCGCGGACGCCGAACGGATCCTCGTCGCGGGCGCGGGAGGCGGCTTCGACATCTACTCCGGCCTGCCGTTGGCTCTCTCCCTCCTGCATCAAGGCAAGCAGGTGCATCTCGCCAACCTCTCCTTCAGCGCGCTCGAAGGCCTCCCGACCGATGACTGGGCTGCCCCCGACCTGGCCGCCGTCACTCCTGGTTCCGCTCTGCACCAGAGCTACTTCCCGGAGCGGACACTTGCCCAGTGGCTGCACCAGCACGATTACCCGTCCACCGTGTACGCCTTCCCCCAGACCGGGGTGCGTCCGCTGCGCTCGGCCTACCAGGCGCTGGTCGGGCTGCACCGGATCGACGCCGTGGTGCTGGTCGACGGCGGTACGGACATCCTGATGCGGGGTGACGAAGCCGGACTCGGCACTCCGGAGGAGGATCTGGCCAGCGTGGCGGCGCTGGCCGCGCTGGACGACATACCGACGCGTCTCGTCGTGTCGGTCGGGTTCGGCGTGGACGCGTACCACGGCGTCAACCACTCACTCGTACTGGAGAACATCGCCGCTCTGGAGCGCGACGGCGCGTACCTCGGCGCGTTCTCGATACCGCGCGCCACCCGCGAGGGGGCTCTCTACCTCGACGCGGTGGAGCACGCTCAGCATCACACCCCACAGCACCCGAGCATCGTGAACGGTTCGATCGCGGCAGCCGTGCGCGGCTCGTTCGGGGACGTGCAGTTCACCGAACGCACCCGGGGCGGCGAGTTGTTCGTGAACCCGCTGATGTCCCTGTACTTCGCCTTCGACCTCCCGGGCCTTGCTGCCCGCTGTCTGTACCTGGATCGGATCGAGGACACCTACCTGATGCGCCAAGTCCACTCGCGCATAGCCGAGTTCCGCGAATCCACAGTGACTCGCCCGCCCCGCCGCTTCCCGCACTGAGGCGCGGACGCCCGCCTCGGAAACCGAAGCGTGCGTCGGCTTTTCGGACCGTGGGGCCCCCGGCCGGCCCCCGGGACCACGTGGCGGCCTGGCCGGTAGGTCCGCCGGGAGCGCCCAAAGGCTCGTCTACGCTGGCCCCATGACGGGTGAGGGGGACTTCAGGGCCGGTGACGTGCTGTTGGTGGCCTGCCCCTTCACGGTTACCAGGGTCGAGCAGGGTGTGACGCGGGACCACGTAGCGGTCCGGTGGCCGTGGTGGGAGATCGACAGGGACAACGAGTTCGCGCACTGGAACGGGATCGTCGCCCTCGGCGTGGTCAGCAAGGGGAACGCCGCGCCTGAGGTGGAGGCGGAGCTGTTCCGGACAGATCCTCCGCCCGAGCGACTCAAGGCAGGAGACGTCTGCCGTGTCGGCGTGCCACCCACCGTGGTGCACGTGACGGCCGTCGACCACCACGATCCTCCGCTGGAGACAGCCTGGCTGCCGCACCCCACCCGGAGCGTGAGCGTGCTGCCCCGAGGACTGTCCTATCGCGAGTTCCCGGACGAGAGCCATCTCGACGGCTCGGGTTACGCCATTCACCCCGGCGACGGAATCCCCTTCACCTTCGAACTGCTGATGCGCCCCTACGCGTCTCTCCAGGCGGGCGACGAAGTCGCTGACGCCGTCGGCCGGGCCTGGCTGTTCGGCGGCCCCTGGGACTGGACCGCCTTCGACGGGGGGTCGGAGGGTACGGGCCCTGAGTGGCCACTCGTCCTGCTCACCCGGGCAGGTACGCCGTGCTCCGTCGAGGACGCGAAGGCCGTGAGCGTGAGCACAGCGAGCGGTTCGCACCAGGACACGGTCCGGGAGTGGATGTCGCTCACCGAGGCCTCGCCCACACCCTGACCCCCGTCGGGGCCCCCCGGCGTCTTCCCCGTGGTGAGCACCTACCGGCGGAGGTTCAGTCGGTCCGGTAGCGGGAGGCGAGTTCGGGGCTCTGCCCGCCGAAGGCAGCGAGGTCGGCCCGGAACACGGCGTCGAGGAGGCGGGTGTCCTCGACGCCGGGCGCGCAGACGACCTCGCCGAGTTCGAGTCCGCGCAGGCCGGCAGTGACGACGTCCTCGGCACTCATACGGGGAACGACACTCATGTCGAGGCCCTGGCGCTCGTGGAATTCGGTGGCGACGACACCGGGGCACAGGACCTGGACCTGGACGCCGGTGTCCTCGAGTTCGGCGCTGAGGGTCTGGGACATGGCGACGAGGTGGGCCAGGGAGCCGGCGTAGACGGCGCGGCGCGGCATGACCGAGGTGTCGGCGGGACCGCTGAAAGCGATCATTCCGGCAACGTTGATGATCTTCCCCTCACCGCGTTCCCGCATGCCGGCGACGACGGCGCGGGTGAGCAGGGTGGGGGCGAGCACCTTGACGTGGACGAGCTCACGGGCCTTGTCCGCGGGCAGTTCGGCCAATGGCATGTAGTGGGCGACGCCGGCGTTGTTGACGAGCATGGTCAGCGGCTCGGCGGCGCAGATGCCGGCGACGGTGTCGATGCCGGTGTCGGTGGACAGGTCGGCGGCGACGGCGCGGACCGTGACGCCGGGGTGGGCGGCCGCGAACTCCTCGAGGCGGTCCTTGCGGCGGCCGACGATGATCAGGTCATGGCCGTCGGTGGCAAGGCGGTCGGCGAATGCCTTGCCGATGCCGGAGGTGGCACCGGTGACGAGGGCGAGCTTGTCCATGGGGGTATGTGCCTTTCGGGTGCCGGCCGAAGCGGCCGGAGTGAGTCTCTGACGGAGTGAGGTGGAGGCCTGGAGTCGCTTCGAGCGAGGGGGAGGTGGCCGAGGTTTTCGTTCAGGCGTTGAGGCGGTGCACGAGCCGCGCCGGCGCGTGTGCCCTGGCCACCGGCCCGAGGAACCCCACGACGGGCCGTGCGGGCGTTCGTACCTCTTTCATGCCTTCATGGTCGGCGGGAAGCGCGTGATCAGCCAGTAGACCCGTTCTCATGGGAATGGCGGTACCAGGACAGGTGACGGCTCTCTTGCCACAATCGATGGCATGGCGACCACGGAACTCGGCACGGCCCTGCGCCACTGGCGCGATCACATCCCGGCCCAGGCCGTCGGCCTGCCCGTGGGCTCACGCAGGCGCGCCACCGGACTGCGCCGCGAGGAGCTGTCACAGCTGGCCGGCATCTCCACCGACTACCTGGTCCGGCTGGAACAGGGACGCGCCGCCAACCCCTCCCCCCAGGTCGTCGAAGCGCTCGCCCGCGCCCTGCGACTCACCCAGGACGAACGAGCCCACCTCTTCCGCCTGGCCGGCCTCGCCCCGCCCGGCCCGGGCACGATCCCGCAGCACATCACCCCCGGCGTCCACCGCATGCTGGACCGTCTGACCGGCACACCGGTCGCCGTCTTCGACGCCGCCTGGAACCAACTGCTCGCCAACCCTCTGTACACGGCACTCTTGGGGGAATGGCACGGCGACGACCTCAACGCGGTCCGGCGCAACTTCCTCAGTCCGCACAGCCGCGTACGCCACACTCCTGAGTCCAAGGGGGCACTCCAGGCGGCGCACGCCGCCGACCTGCGCCGCACCGCCGGCCGCTATCCCGACGATGCGGACCTGCGGTCCCTCATCGCCGGGCTGCGCCGTCGCAGCGCCCACTTCGACGCGTTGTGGAAGTCAGGCCCCGTCAGCGAGCACCGGGCCTCCCGCAAGACCATCGACCACCCCCACGTCGGCGCCCTGACCCTGGACTGCGACGTGCTCAGCGTGGCCGGCAGCGACCTGCGTGTCATGGTCTACACGGCTCAGCCCGGCACCGTGGACGCCGACGGTCTGGCGCTCCTCGACGTTCTGGGGACGCAGTCCCCCGTCGGGTGACGTCGCGCCTGCTCCACCGCGCCGCGCGAGCGCGTGCCAAGGGCTTCAGGGCACGAGGACCAGCCGCTCGCCGGTCTTCTCGGACCATGCCCGCGAGATCCGGGCCAGCGGCACGGCACGGGCCCGGACGTCGAGGGCGCCCTCGGTCACCGCTTGCGCCAGTTCGGGCAGCTCGGCGATGAAGTCACGGGGAGAGACCGAGCCGATGCCGCTGCCCACGATGTTCAGCCGGGCCGCACGCAGCGCCGCGGAGGGGATCGGGGCGGACTCGCCCGCCATGGAGCCGATCTGGATCCAGGTCAGCGGGGCGGAGCGGTCGGCACGGGCGGTGAGCATCGGAAGCACGGCTCCGGCGGCGGGAGCGCCCCATACGAAGTCGAGGACCACGTCGACGTCGGCCGCGGCGGCGATGTCGTCGTAGGTGAGCACCCGGTCCGCGCCGAGGCCGGACAGTGCCTCGAGGCGGGTGGCGTCGCGGCCTGCGGCGAACACCTGGGCGGCGCCGAACCGCTTGGCGATCTGGATGGCCATGCGTCCGGCGCTGCCGGTGGCGCCGAGGATGAGCACCCGCTGCCCCTCACGGAAGGCGATGCGGCGGCGCAGGGCGACCCAGGAAGACATGCCCGGGTTCATCGCTGCGGCGATCCGGACGGGATCCACGTCGTCGGGCAGGACGACGCTTCGGCGTACGTCGATCACCGTGCGCTCGGCGAAGGTGCCGAGGTTCGTGTCCTCCAGGACCGCGTAACGCAGGCGGCCCGAGGAGTCGCGCACGACGCCGTCGGCGCCCGGCACCAGCGGGAAGACGCCGGTGGCGGAGTAGTGGGTGCCGGCCGCCTTGGCCCGGGTCAGGTGGTGCAGGCCCGCGGCCAGGACGTCCACGACAATCTCGTGCTCACCCCGGGCCATGGGCTCGGGGTGCTCGCCGTGGACGGGCGGTGCGTCGTACGCGGTGATGACAGCAGCATGCATGAGGGGCTCCCCCGGTTGGTTTGCATTACCAATCAGAATCAGAGTTATTGGTAATGCAAACAATGTCAAGTAGGGTTGCCCCCATGGCTCCCGACGACTCCACGGACGACCTGATCGACGGCCTGGTCCGCAGCGCCTTCCAGGTCATGGGCGTACTCACCCGCGTCGGCGCTGAGTACGACCTGTCCCTCACCCAGCTGCGCGTGCTCGGCATCCTGCGCGACCGGAGCCCTCGCATGAGCGACCTCGCGGCCTTCCTGGGGCTGGACAAGTCGACCCTGTCCGGCCTCGTCGCCCGTGCCGAACGGCGTGGGCTGCTGACACGCGGCACCAGCCCCGAGGACAAGCGCGCCGTCGTGGTCCTGATCACCGAGGAAGGGCGCGGCCTCACCCAGCGCCTGTACGAGGAAGCCCGGGACGCCCTCGCGCCGGCCACCGGCCGGCTCGGTCCGGGGCAGCGCGAGCAGCTCGCCGAGCTGCTCGAACCGCTCCTCTCCCCGCCTCTGGCGGCAACGCCGCGTCCCGAGCGCCCGGCGCCCGGCACGCCCTGAGCCCGGGGCCGCCTGCTCGACGGATCAGCGGCAGAAGCCGGGACCGGGGCGGATGCCGGAGCACATCGGGGTCGACGGGGTGAACGCCTGGACCGACACGCCGATCGGCAGCGCGTTCATGCTGGTCTTCGTGTACGCGGCCGTGGAAGGCCGGACGTCATGAGCCGGTCGGCGGTCCAGGACCAGCGAGCACGCAGGCGCATGTCCACGGCGGTCGAGCCGCCCGGTCACCCCGAGGCCAATTGCTCCGCTATCTCCTGGACCCAGCCGGCGCTCCTCGTGGGGTCGTTGAGGGTCTCGGCCCACGCTTCCGGCTCCAGATTGTGCTTGGCCGGGCCTGCTTTGAGTGCGATGAGCAGGGCCCTGGCGGACTCGCGCATCTCGGCCGCCGTGCTGCCGCTGCCGGAGATGTCGGGACCTGCCGCCAGGGCGTAGATCTCGCGCGCCATGGCCAGGCGTTCGCCTTTCGACACCTTCTTCCAGAACTTCAGGGCATGCTGCAGCGACTCCTTGCGGGACGCGGCCTCCGCCGGGGTCTCGCCCTGCGGCCCCCAGCGCTCGGGGTGACGGACCTCCTCGTAGCGCTTCGTGGCGGCGCGGAGCGCCTTGTACATGGTGACGCCGAGGACGAGGCCGGCCCCTGCCCCGGCGAGGCCCCATCCGACCGGGTTGCTCGCGAGCCCGGCCGTTCCCGCCGCGACCGCCGTCACGACGCCGGCCGCGGCCTTGGTGGTCTCGCCCAACCCGCCGCCGACCGTCTCCTTGCCGATCTTGGTGAGCTGCTTCTTCTTCGCGTACCCCTGCAAGGTGCTCAGCCTTTCCACGTCCTTCTCGGCGCGCTGGAGGCTCTCGGCGGCGTCACGGGCTTCCCCCATCGCCTCCCACGCGGCGTCGACGGCCTCGGAGACGAGCTCCAGCCGCCCCTGGCCCTCGTCGGCCTTCCAGTAGGCGTCCAGCGCGACGTAGGCCTCCGCCGCGGCCCAGTTGGCCTGCTCCCGCGACTCGTTCAGCCGGGCCAGCGACCCCGCGTGGACGAGGTGGGGATCCCCCAACTCCTTGATCTGCTTGTACTTGCGGGCCGCTCCCCCGACGCGGAATGCGGACCGCACACCCTTGATCGCACCGATGGAAGCGCTGGCGATCCCGCTCGCCTCGGACGCCACCGCGGCGTCCGCAGCCTTCTGGATCTTGGTCACCTCCTTGGCGACGGCGGCGCTGTAGCTTCCCGAAGCGACGGCGCCGACGGCCGTGTCGGCCCCCTTGGTCCTGGCCTTCTTCTTCGCCGTGTGGTGACCGGCCCCGGTCCCGTGCTTCGTGGCGTCCTTCATGTTCTTGTACGCGTCCATGCCACTGACCACGGTGCCGGCGGCCTCCGTGAGGAGGTTCCCCGACGCCGCGGACGTGCCGGAGGCGGCGGCGGAGTTCTTCAGGCCCTCGTCGGCCGCGGCGGCGGCCTGCTGGGTGAAGGCCGCGTTGGTGGGCGTCTGGACGCCCTTGATGAAGGTGTCGACGGGCTCGAGGTTCTTCTTGAACCTGTCGAGGAGTCCGGCGATCCGGTCGCGATAGTTCTTCTTCGCTCCGGCGGGCGTGCCGCCGTTCCCCGCCGCCCTCCCGTTCCCGGTGTCCTGGGCGCGCTGCACCGCCGCGGTCGCGGCACGGTTACCGGCGCGGGACTGCATCTCGAGGAGGGCGTGCTCCGTCGAGCGCGCGGACGTACCCCCGGTCCGGCTCCCTGCCCGACGGTGCCGGGCCGAGCTCAGGACGGCTGCGGACTGCCGTGTCGAGGAGCGGTGGATCGGGGTGCTCATGGACGTACCTCTCCTGTGCCGGACCGGGCGAGGCGAAGCTAGCCGGACCAGGCCAACAGAAGGGGTGCTGCGGGGAAACTCCTCACGGATGCCGCGGGATGTGTTGTGGTGCGTTCACCCGGCCCGTCGCGTCGCCCGGGCATGTGGGCGTGGCAGTGCCGCACTGTCGGTCAGGACCGGTCGTCGACGGCCGCCCGGCTCCTCGCGCGGCACATCACCCGTCATCCTTGCCCTGCGTCACCGCTCGCCGGCGAGGTCGACTTCCTCCCGGTGCACCGGTGGTGCCGCGTCCGCCACCTCGGGACGGCGCCACCAGTGCGCGACGGGCGCCGACACCGCGCGCCACCAAGCATCCGTGGGAAGCTCGCCGGCCGGTTCGAACGGCTCGCCCGCGCGGGGGAAGGCCACCGGCTGCCCCGCCTCCTCGGCCACGTCCTTCATCCACTCCCCGGGCTCCGCCCACGGGTGCGGGGCGAGGTTGAAGGTGCCCCAGTGGATCGGCATCAGCGCGCCGTGTGCCCTGCCGCCCTGGAGGTCCAGGTGGGCACGCAGGCCCTCGGCCGGTGTCATGTGGATGTCGGGCCAGTACTCCGAGTAGGCGCCGACCTGGATCATCGTCACGTCGAAGGGGCCGTGCTCGGCGCCGATGTCCCGGAAACCGGAGAAGTAGCCGGTGTCCCCGCTGTGGTAGACCCGGTGCTCCGGACCCGCGACGACCCACGACGCCCAGAGCGTGTGCTGCTGGTTGCGCAGCCCTCGGCCGCAGAAATGCCGTGCGGGGGTGGCGGTCAGGCTGACGCCCGCGATCTCCGTGGTCTCGTTCCAGTCGAGCTCGCGGATACGGTCCAGGGGCACGCCCCAGCGCTCCAGGTGGGCGCCTACACCGAGCGGCACCGCGAAGACCGTGTCCGTCCCCGCCAGGGCCTTGATCGTGGGCAGGTCGAGGTGGTCGTAGTGGTCATGTGAGATCACTACGGCGTCGACCGGCCCGAGCGAGGCGAGCGGCAGCGGGACGGGGTGCAGCCGCTTGGGCCCGGCGAACGCGAACGGGGAGCAGCGCTCACCCCAGACCGGGTCGAACAGCACCCTGCGGCCGTCGATCTCGGTGAGGACGCTGGAGTGGCCCAGCCAGGTCACCCGCAGGCCCGACGCCGGCGGCGCGGCAAGATCGGCCAAGGTCGTGGCATGGACCGGGACGGTGCCGAGAGGGGACCTGCGGGCCCGTTGCTCCTTGTGGAAGTACACCTTGGCGAATTCGAGCATGGAGCCGGAGGGCCTGGTGCGCGCCCCCTCCGGGTTCTGGAAGACACCGTCGGCGAAATTGGGCGAGCGGCGGATCCGCTCCATCCGCACCCCCGCCGGGTCCGCGCCGAAGGCGTCGGGGCGCAGCGAGCGGAGTCTGGTACGGATCGAAGGCTGGTTGTCGGGGCCGGTCACAACATCTCCTGAGGGAGTCGGTGTCGTCATTATGATCTGGATTCAGGACCGAGCGAGAGCTCGGCGGTGAACGGAGCACGGTCGGGGATCACCCGGAACCGTGCCACGTGGGCCCCGCCTCAGGCACGCGGCTGACCGTACACATGCTCGATCCGCAGGGTCAGGACGACTCTGCGGTCCTGGACCATCACCCGGCGGTAGTCGTCCCAGTCCGGGTGCTCTCCCCGCACGTCCCGGTAGAGGGAGACCAGCTGCTCCACGACCGCGTCGCGCGGGTCGGCGGCGGGCGGGGTCAGCTCGGCGGTCACATCGGCGACGGTCCAGGCCCACCGGTCCTCGCTGGTCACGTGGTAGCTCGCCCGCGGATCCCGGCGGAGATTGCGGGTCTTCGCGCGCCCCTCGGTGATGGACACGCGGATCACCCCCTCTTCGGGGTAGTAGGCGTGATTCACATTGGACAGCTGGGGCCTGCCGTCACGCTTGAGGGTGACCAGCACCCCGCCGTCGTACTCCCCGAAGAGTCGTAGCAGCGCCGCACGCGAGGGTTCCGTCATGCCGACTCCAACGTCCGTACCCCCCGCAGGATTCCGCATCGGGCGTACGGCGATGTCACATCCGGGTTCCGCACACGTTGACAGCCGCCTCCCATCCTCCTGATACTGACTCGCTGTTCAGTACATCGACACAGGTGAATCCAGGAGCCGCCCGATGCAGTCCCTCTCCCCCGCCCCGCTGGTGTCCCTGACCTGGACGGACCACGTCACCGGCACCGAGGGTTACCTCGTCGTCGACCGGCTGGTGCGCGGGGTGTCGAGCGGGGGCCTGCGGATGAGGAAGGGCTGCACGCTCGCGGAGGTGGCCGGCCTGGCGCGGGGCATGACCATGAAGGAGGCCCTGCACTTCGACGCCGGCGCCCCGCGGACGCGCTACATCCCGCTGGGCGGCTCCAAGGGAGGCATCGACTGCGACCCGCGCGACCCGTCCGCCTACGAGGTGCTCGTCCGCTTCCTGCGGGCGATGCGTCCCTACATCGAGAACGTCTGGACGACCGGCGAGGATCTCGGGCTGAGCCAGGATCTCGTCGACCGGGCGGCGGCCGAGGCCGGCCTCGTCTCCACGGTCCAGGCGGTCTACCCCCTGCTGGACGACGAGGCGGGCGCACGGCGACGGCTCGCGGACGCCTTCGCGGTCACGGTCGACGGGATCGGGCTGGACGAGCTCGTCGGTGGGTGCGGGGTCGCGGAATCCACGCTCGCCGCGCTGGACCGCGCGGGTGTGGCGCACGGCGGTGCCCGGGTCTCCCTGCAGGGGTTCGGCACCATGGGCGGGGCGACGGCCCGCTTCCTTTCCCGGGCCGGGCTGTCGGTCGTCGCGGTCGCGGACATCAGGGGCACCATCGCCAATCCCGCCGGCCTGGACGTCGAGGCACTGCTGGCCGCCCGGGACGCGCACGGGGCGGTGGACCGGCGCGCGCTGCGCGACGGGGACCAGGAGCTGCCGGCCGACGCCTGGCTGGCCGCCGACGCCGAGGTGCTGGTCCCGGCCGCGGTGTCGTACGCCGTGGACGCCGTGAACCAGGCCTCCGTCAGAGCGCGTTGGGTGGTCGAGGCGGCGAACATGCCGGTGCTCCCGGAGGCGGAGACACTGCTCGCCGAGCGCGGCATCACGGTTCTTCCCGACGTGGTCGTCAACTCCGGTACGAACGCGTGGTGGTGGTGGACGCTGTTCGGGGACATCGGACCCGATGCGGAGGAGGCGTTCGGACACACCCGTCGCTCCATGCGTGTCCTGATGGACGGCGTTCTGGAGCGGGCGGCCGCGGACGGCTGCACCCCGCGGGCGGCGGCGCACTCGCTCGTCGCGGACCGCCTGCCGGTGATGGCGGAGCGGTTCGGCTGGTACCGGTAGCCCCCTGGGCACGGGGGCCGGATACCGGCGCCGGAGCGTTGGTTAGGGTAACGGCGTGGCGAGAGTGCGGCTGAGTGTGGCGGAGCGACGTGAGGAGCTCCTGCGCGCTGCCGTCGAGCAGATCGAGGTCCGGGGCGTGTCCGCGGTGAGGATCGCCGATGTGGCCGCCGTTCTCGGGGTGAGCAACGCGCTGGTGCTCTACCACTTCTCGTCCAAGGAGAAACTGGTGGCCGCCGCGTTCGCGTACGCGGCGGAGGCCGATCTCGCCCATCTGCGCAAGCTGCTGACGCGGCGTACCAGCGCGGTCCGGCGGCTCAGGTCCGCCGTTCGCTGGTACGCGCCGACCGGACAGGCGAAGGGCTGGCGGCTGTGGATCGAGGGCTGGGCCTCCGCCCTCCGTGACCCGGTGCTGCGCGAGGTGGCCGAAGACCTCGACCAGCAGTGGAAGGCCGAGCTTGCCGAGGTGATCGAAGAGGGGGCGGCGGCGGGTGAGTTCCACTGCGACGACCCGATGTCCGTGGCCTGGCGGCTGACGGCGCTCCTGGACGGGCTGGCCGTCCAGATGACGTCGTACGCGGGTCCGCTCTCCCGGGCCACCATGCTGCAGTGGACCGAGGAGGCGCTCGCCCGCGAACTCGGCATCGACCACGAGGCCCTGACCGCCTGAGGGGCCGCCGGGCGGGTCAGGTCTGGCGCACCGGGGCGTAGGCCTCCCCCTCGATCCCGAAGGTCCAGGCGACGCCCTCCTTCGCGGTCCGGGTCCTCGGCGGCACCCGGAGCCAGTAGACGCGGTGCGTTCCGTCGGGCTCGGGGGTGGAGTTGACGACTTCGACCATGACGACGTCCTCGTCACCGTCCATCGCGATGCGCCAGAGGATCCCGGTCTCGTCCCGGTGCACCGGCTCCGCGCCCGACTCCGAGAGATAGCGGTCGTAGCCGTAGTACTCGAGCATCACACGGCGCAGTTCCGCGTTCTCCTCGGCACGTATCCGCTCCGGAGTCAGGCTCGCCAGGCCGTCCAGGAAGTCGACCGGCACGGGCATGCCGCGCCAGGCGTACAGGGCGAAGCCGTCCGGATAGGCCACAGCCGGTCCGTCGCCACGGTCGAGCCGCCCCGCCTCGTCGCGGTGGAGCTCCGCGGGGCGCTCGCTGATCACCACGGCGTGCTCGTACGGCCACCACCAGCCGGCGTTCCTGGCGACCTCCGACAGTCCGGTCAGGCGGTGACCCCGGCCGTCGAAGGCCGCGAGCCAGGCCGCGTCGTGCTGGCCGAGGACCGCGTCGAGCAGCAGGAGGCGGACGTCGGGCTCGTCCTCGGGCCGCGTGGCGAGTTCGGCGACGATCCCCGCCCGTATCCGCTCGGCAAGCGCGCCCGTGGTCTCCCACAACTGGGCGCCGGTCGCGGACCACAGGGCGGACCAGCCGGCCGGGCCCAGCTCGTCGTACATCCGGCGCCGCTCCTCCGCCCAGGGGCGGGTGCGGACCTCTTCGCGCACCGAGCGTCCCGCGCCGGACAGCTTCTCGACCACCTCGACGGCCGCCCTGGGCGAGGCCGCCCAGATGACGCGCTCCGGCTCCGCGAGCCCCGCGCTGCGGTAGGCGAGCCGCACCCCGCCCTCGGCCGCCCCACGGTCGGCCCTGCCCGTCGCCGCCGCCACGGCCCGCCACGCGTTCACGTACTGCATCGGTGTTCCCCGTCCCCTGTTCCGTTTCCTGTTCCCGTTTCCCGACCGCACATCGCCGGGCCGTCCTGAGCCCCGGGAGGATCAGTCCGCGACCATCCGGACCGCCCCCGGGGCGTACTCACGCTGACGCACGACGCGGAACCAGCCCTTGGGCAGCGCTATCGCGGCATGCTCCTCGTGGACCACGCGTCCCCCCTCGGGGAGATGGAGCAGCATCGGGCCGAACGGCCCGGCCTCCCGCATCAGCCGTCCCGGTCCCTGCACCGCGTGCGCGTGGCCGGTGACCTCACCCAGCGCCAGGACCAGCCTCCCCCGGCCGTCGCGCAGTTCGCCCGGTGCGTCGAGGAAGGGTGCGGGCACGTCCGCCTCCTCCAGAGCCACCATCAGTACGTCGCCCTGCCGATACACAGACGTCTCCCCTCCGCCCCGGCACCCACTGCGCCGGTCACAGGGAAAACGCTACGAGAGGGGTCTGACATCGACGGCGGCCCGGGGCCGGTCGCTCCGTTGTCAGTGCCGCTTGATAAACCTTGCGGACATCAGCCCTCCCCAGCATCAGGAGATCGGTGTCATGTCCGACGCGGACCGTCTGCACGAGTTGCTCGGCCTTCCGGCCGTCGATTTCCGGCGCGAGGACGAGGGGTCGCCCCTTCCCCCGGCCGATGCCGCGGCCTGGCGCGTCAGCGTCGATCCGTACGAGGAGGACGGCACGTGGGAGGAGGAGTTCCACGCCTTCCTCGAAGCTGTCGACCCGTCACGTGTCGGCGCCCTGATCATCGGCCAGTGGGGCGAGTCGTACGAGGAGGACTCCGCCTACCCCATCGGGCTCGTCGTGGCCGCGGCGGACCGGCTGACCTCGCTCAAGGCCGTCTTCGTCGGGGACCTCGTGGCGGAGGAGGCCGAGATCTCGTGGATCGAGCAGTCCGATGTCACCGCTCTGCTCACCGCTTTCCCGGCACTGACCCATCTCGGCATACGCGGCGGCACGGGCCTGGTCTTCCCGCCCGTCGCGCACGAAGCCCTGCGTGAGCTCACCATCGAGAGCGGCGGCCTGCCCGGGGAGGCGCTGCGCGGAGTGCTGGGCAGCGAGCTGCCGGCCCTGGAGCGTCTGGACCTGTGGCTCGGCGTGTCCGCGTACGGGGGCGATGCGGTGGTCCCGGACCTTGCGCCGCTGCTCAGCGGTGCCCGTTTCCCCCGGCTGCACCACCTGGGCCTGCGCAACAGCGAGTTGCAGAACGAGATCGCGGCCGCGATCGGTTCCGCACCGGTCGTCGCGCAGCTCCGGACGCTCGACCTGTCGAACGGCACGCTGGGCGACGAGGGCGCGTCGGCGTTGCTCGAAGGCCAGCCGCTCACCCATCTCGCCTCGCTGGACCTGCACCACCACTTCCTGACCGAGCCGATGGAGCGCCGCCTCGCGGAGGCCCTGGAGCCGCACGGGGTGTCGGTCGACCTGTCCGGTCGCTGCGAGCCGTGGGACGGACAGGGCCCCGAGGGGCGCTACACCGCGGTCGCGGAGTGACGCCGCCATGACCGACGTCATTCGACCCGACACCTTTCGCGGCCTGCCGGTCCTCGTCCGGGCCGCCGAGGACCACGAGGCGCGCTGTGTCGCCCTCAGCGCCTGACCGGGCGCCGCGCCTCGCGGTCGTGGGCGTTCCCGCCAACCGCAGGGTCGGCCTCTTCCAGGACGCCGTGCGCGCCGCCGGGCTGCCCGCCGCGCGCACGGTGTCCTGGCTGGAGGTGCTGCGGGGCGAGGCGTGCTTCGTTCCGGGGGAGACCGTGCGCATCGATTCGCCAGGTGAGGACGCCGAGGTGGACCGCCTCCTGCGCGGGGTCGACGATCCGACCAGGGTCGAGGGTTCGGCCCGCTGGTACGCGCGCTTCACCTCGGCCGTGCGGGAGGTGGCGCGGGCGGCCACGGCGGCGGGTGCGGTGCTGCTGGACGACCCCGAGGACATCGCGGTGATGTTCGACAAGCGGCTCTGTCACGGCGTACTGGACGCCGCGGGGGTGCCGGTGCCCGAATCCCCGACCTCGGGGCCCGGCGTGGCCCCCGTGCGGGGGTGGGCGGATGTGCGCCGGCTGATGACGGACCATCGCATGCCCAGGGTGTTCGTGAAGCCGGCGCACGGCTCGTCCGCCTCCGGCGTGATGGCCCTGGAGACGGCGGGCGCGGGCAGGATCCGGGCGGCCACCTCGGTGGAGCGGGACGAGGAGGGCCGGCTGTTCAACTCGCTGCGGGTACGCCGCTGCACGACGGAGCGCGAGGTGGCGGCCCTCGTGGACACCCTGGCCCCGGACGGGCTGCACATCGAGCGCTGGCTGCCCAAGGCCTCCCAGCGGGGGCGGGCGGCCGACCTCCGCGTCGTGGTGGTCGCGGGACGGGCGACGCACGCGGTCGTCCGGACCAGCCGGTCCCCGATGACCAATCTGCATCTGGGCGGGGCCCGTGGCGACCTGGACCAGGTGCGGGCCGCCGTCGAGGCTGCGGGCGGCAGTTGGAGGGCTGCCCTGGCCGTGTGCGAGCGGGCCGCCGCCTGTTTCCCGGACACGCTGTGCGTGGGCGTCGATCTGCTGCCCACGGCCGGCTGGCGGCGCTTCGCCGTCGGCGAGGTGAACGCGTTCGGGGACCTCCTCCCCCGGCTGACCGGCCTGCCGGGCAGCGGCGCGGAGGGCCTGGACACGTACGGCGCGCAGATCGCCGCCGTCCTGGCGGCTTCTTCACAGGAGGACCGGGCGGGCGGCGACCGCCGCCGGCCCGGTCCCGCGAGCAACGACCGAGCAAGGAACGACCGTGCCATCGACGCCCTCTGACTCCATGTCCGGCGACGCCCGGGCCCCGGACCCCGACATGAACGCGATCGTGGGCAGCCACGATCTCCTTCTCGTCACCCTGGACACCCTTCGGTTCGACGTGGCCGCGGAACTGGCCGCGGCCGGGCGCATCCCTCATCTAGCCCGGCATCTGCCCGGCGGCGTCTGGGAGAAGAGGCACGCGCCGGGCAGCTTCACCTACGCCTCCCACCAGGCGATCTTCGCCGGTTTCCTGCCGACGCCCGCCGTGCCCGGTCCCCATCCGAGGCTGTTCGCCGCACGCTTCGCGGGCAGTGAGTCGACCGCGGACGGCACCTTCGTCCATGAGACCCCCGATCTGCTCTCCGGACTGGCCGCCGTGGGCTATCGCACCGTGTGCGTCGGAGGCGTGGGATTCTTCAACCGCCGCCCGCCGCTCGGCTCGGTGCTGCCCGGCATGTTCCAGGAGAGCCACTGGGAGCCGGAGTTCGGTGTCGCGTCTCCGACGTCCTTCGAGTCACAGGTCTCACGCGCCGAGCAGGTGGTCGCGGGACTCCCGGAGGACCAGAGGCTGTTCCTCTTCGTCAATGTGTCGGCGCTGCACCAGCCCAACTGGTTCCACCTGCCCGGCGCCACCGCCGAGGCGGGTGACTCCATGGCCACGCACGCCGCTGCCCTGGAGTACGTGGACCGGCACATAGGACGCCTCTTCGCGGCGGCGAGCAGCCGACGCCGGTGCTTCGCCATCGTCTGCTCCGATCACGGCACGGCATACGGCGACGACGGCTGGACCGGCCACCGGATCGGTCACGAAGCCGTATGGACCGTGCCCTATGCCCATTTCTTCCTCGAACCCGGGGCGCCCCGATGACCGTCACCACGCACAGCACCAGCCCGTACCGCAGCTATGTCTACGCCTACCCGCACAAGACGGCCTACCGCCCGCTCGACGGCCACCCCGCCGGGCGTCCCAGGTTGAGCGAGCTCTGGGCGGCGGAGCGCAAGGACGCGCTCTCCCTCTACCTCCACATACCGTTCTGCGAGGTCCGTTGCGGCTTCTGCAACCTGTTCACCCGGATCGGCGCCCCCGACGAGCTGACGACGCGCTACCTCGACGCGCTCGACCGGCAGGCCGCCACGGTCCGGGACGCGCTGGGCGACGACGAGCCGGTGCGCTTCGCCGCCGCCGCGTTCGGCGGCGGCACCCCCACCTTCCTCACCGCCGGGGAGCTGGAGCGCCTCTGCGACATCGCGGAGAAGCGGATGGGTGCCGACCTCAGGGCCGTGCCTCTCTCGGTGGAGACCTCGCCGTCGACGGCGACGGCGGACCGGCTGGCCGTCCTGGCCGGCCGGGGCACCACCCGGATCAGCATCGGTGTGCAGAGCTTCGTGGACGCCGAGGCCCGGGCCGCGGTCCGCCCGCAGCGCCGCTCCGAGGTGGAGGCGGCCCTAGGCCGGATCCGCGACGCCCGCATCCCGGTCCTCAACATCGACCTGATCTACGGCATCGAGGGCCAGACCGAGGCCAGTTGGCGCACCTCGCTGGACGCCGCCCTGGCCTGGCGCCCGGAGGAGCTCTACCTCTATCCGCTGTACGTACGCCCGCTGACCGGGCTCGGGCGGCTGGGCCCCGGGGCGGAGGCACCGGAAGGGCCGGACACCGCGTGGGACGAACAGCGGCTGCGGCTGTACCGAGCGGGCCGCGACCATCTGCTGGCCCACGGCTACGAGCAGGTGTCGATGCGCATGTTCCGCCGCACCGACGCGCCGCACGCGGGCCCCGACGACTACGCGTGCCAGACCGACGGCATGATCGGGCTCGGCTGCGGGGCTCGCTCGTACACCTCCTCCCTGCACTACTCCTTCGACTACGCGGTGGAGATGCGGGAGATCCGGGGCATCATCGACGGCTTCACCACCGCCGGGGACTTCTCCCGGGCGGAGGTCGGCCGGTACGTCGACGAGGGCGAGGCGCGCCGGCGTCACCTGCTCCAGTCGCTGCTCCAGGCCGAGGGCATGCGGCTCGCCGAGTACCACGAGCGATTCGGCACCGATCCGTACGAGGACTTCCCCGCCGAGCTGGAGCTCTTCTCGGCGCGCAGATGGCTGGACGGGACGACGGGACCTGCGCTGCTGCGCCTCTCCCCCGAGGGTCTGGCCCATTCCGACGCCCTCGGACCGGAGTTGTTCTCCCCGGCGGTGCGGGCCGCGATGGCCGCGTACGAGGCGAAGTGAGCGGGCCGATGAGCGACGCGCCCGCCACCCCCATGGATCTGACGATCCTCTACCGGGGTCCGCTCGCCTCGTGCGACTACGACTGCCCCTACTGCCCGTTCGCCAAGCGGCGGGACAGCGTGGAGCAGCTCCGGTCCGACCGTGCGGCCCTGGAGCGGTTCACCGCGTGGGCCTCCGCACAGACCGGTGACCGTCTGTCGGTGCTGTTCACCCCGTGGGGTGAGGGCCTGGTGCGGTCCTGGTACCGGAAGGCGATCGTCGAGCTGTCGCGGCTGGAGCACATCGGCCGGGTCGCCATCCAGACCAACCTCAGCGGCCGTACCGGCTGGCTGGCCGGCGCGGACCGCGACAAGGTCGCCCTGTGGTGCACCTACCACCCGGGGCAGACGCCGTACGAACGGTTCCTCGGCAGGTGCCGGGAGCTGACGGCACTCGGGGTGCGCTTCAGCGTGGGTGTCGTCGGTCTCGACGAACATCTGGAGGAGGCCGCAAGACTGCGGTCCGCGCTGCCGCCCGAGGTGTATCTCTGGGTCAACGCCGCGGAGGGGCACACCTACACGGACGAGCAGGCGGCCCGCTGGACGGCCCTGGACCCGCTGTTCGCCTACAGCAGGCACCCGCACCGCTCGGCCGGCCTGCCCTGCCGGACCGGTGAGTCGGTGATCTCGGTGGACGGTGACGGGACCGTGCGGCGCTGTCACTTCGTCCGTGCCGAGCTGGGCAATCTCTATGACGGCAGCTATCGGGGTTCGCTCCGCCCGCGTGGCTGCCCGCTCGGTGTCTGCGACTGCCACATCGGCTATGTGCACCTGGAGACACTGCCGTTGTACGACGTCTTCGCGGGCGGCGTGCTGGAGCGGATACCCGCCCGTCCGGTGCGGGTATCCGCATCGGACGGGCTCGTTCCGCCGGGCCCGGCCCGGCGTCCGCTCCCCATGGCCGGCCCCTGACGACGGGGCAGCGGCCGAGCGGTCAGAGCGGCAGGAGGTCGGGGCGCTTGGCCTCGACGTGGTCCCCGGAGGACTCCCCGCGCAGTCGGCGGCCGATCCACGGGACGAGGTATTCGCGCGCCCACTGGATGTCGTCGCGCCGGACCTCGAGCGCTCCGCGCTGTGCCTGCGGGGGCCACACCTGGTCGGGGTCGGCCGGCACCTGGAGGCCGAGGACCTGGGCGGCCCGCAGCGCGACGCGGGTGTGCCCCTCCGCCGAGAGGTGCAGCCGGTCGTTGTCCCACGCCCGCCTGTCCTGCACGGACCGCAGGGACCACAGGTCCAGTACCGGGCAGTCGTAGCGGTCGGCGATGGACCGGACATGAGCGGTGTACATGGCGATCTTGCCCCGCAGATGCTTGAGCACGGGGATGCCACGGGTGTCGAAGCCCGTGGTGACCAAGACCGTGCCGACGGCCTGCGTCAGGTCGGCGACCGCGCGCTCGAAGCGCTCTGCCACGTCGTCCGGGTCGGAGCCGGGACGGAGGATGTCGTTGCCGCCGGCGCAGAAGCTCACCAGATCAGGTGCCAGCTGCTTGGCTCGGGGGACCTGTTCCTCGACTATCTGGTCGAGGAGCCGTCCGCGTACGGCGAGATTGGCGTACCGGAAGTTGCCGTGCGTGTCGTCCGCGGGGGCGACCGTCGCGTCGGGGCCCGGGAGCTGGTCCGCGAGGAGCACCGCGAGCCGGTCGGCCCAGCCGACGAGTGTCCCGCCTGGGCCGGGGTCTCCGACGCCTTCGGTGAAGCTGTCGCCAATCGCTGCGTACGACCCGATGATGCCTCGTTGTTTGTTTCTCGAATCGTCTGCCACAAGGGCTTATCTTGCACCTTCGATTGTGACCTACGCGACCGTAATAAAGGGTTGACGGGAGGTGAGAAAGACCACCCGGTCAGTTTTTGGTAAAGCCGGAATAAGGAGAGGGGCGGGGGGGGCCGGGGCGCCCCCCCCCAACAAAAACCCCCGCAGACCCCCAACGGCGGCGGGTGGAACATAGAGACCCCCGGCGGGCGCCCGGAGGCGCTAGGGTGGGACGCGGGGCCC
>NZ_JBIVLA010000011.1:62879-159773 GCF_044751065.1 Streptomyces sp. NPDC088746 | reverse complement strand
TCTAACTGGGTAAATCCGGCTGACACCGCCCCACCCGTTCCTTCACCATCCAGCTAGCACAGACGCACGGATGCAGCGACCGGGAAGAACGGACAAGATCGGCAGCCGGGGGGCCATCACCGTACGGCCGGGTAGTGTCGTGCGCAGGGTGGATGTCAGCGGGATGCGCACGGTTATGACAGTGGGATCGCAGAGTGCGTGTCAGTAGGCGGTGACGGCTCGGGGAGCATCCGGAGGCTGTAGAGCACGTTGTCGTGGAAGCGGTCGATGATGTCGCCGCGGGTGACCATCTCGGCGGCGGCGAGGTCTTCGAGGGCCTGGCGCTGGGCGGCGTCCTGGGGGTCGATGCCGCCGTCGACCCAGACGCGGAGGAGTGCCTCGGCCTCGGCAGGCTGGATCGGGCCGCGGATGTCGGAGCGGGGGTTCTTCCGTCCGTGAGGGCGTCGACCTGGTACGAGTCGAGGACGTCGAGGCGTGGGGTGGCGGTGTACGCCTCGGGTGGCACGTGCCGCAGGACGAGCACGCCGCCTGCGTCGGGGTGAGCTCGGGCGTGGTCAAGGGCGGCGTCGAGTCGGTGGCGGGTCCAGGACAGGTCGGCTGCGAGCGCGTCGGCGGTGAGGGGGCCGTCCGCGTACGCGAGCGCGGTGAGGAAGGTGAGCGAGTCGTGGTCGGAGCCGGCCGGGCGGCGGTCGATGACCTGGCGGTGGCGGGGCAGCTCGAAGAGGTCGTCGGAGCCGGGAATCAGGTCGGCCGGGTGCATGTCGAGGTGATGGGCGAGTTCGAGCAGGACGCGGACGGGCAGGTCGGGGAGTTCTTCGAGGTCGATCTGGTGCTCGTGGGCACCGAGGAGATCGGCGAGCTGCCAGCCGGTCGTCCCGGCGGCCAGGAGGCGCCGCTTGATGACGTGCGATCTCTGCACCGAGTCGCGGCGCCTCTGGGGGCCCTCGCGGCGAAGGCGACGGCTGGAGGAGATCGGCTCGGTCACAGGCGGCTACGCAGGTTGTCGCTGAGGGCGATGAGGTCCAGGCCCCGGTAGTGCATCCATCCCGCGGCCGCGGCGTCGTGGGCAGTCTCGTCGCCGTGGCGGCAGTGGGAGCGGTGGAGCCAAGCCGGCTTGAAGTGGATGCGGTGGCAGGTGCGGATGACTGCTTCGCGCAGGTGGAGTTCCGGACTCTTGTTGCCCGGTGCCTTGTCGTGGATGAACGGGGGGTCGGTGTCGGTGGCGCCCTGGCTGCGCCGGTAGGCGAGGTGGGCGGCGACGAGAGGGGCGGCGTGCGCCGGCAGGAGCACGGGGTCATCCGATTCGAGGTGGAGGACCTGGAGGGCGTTGAGCTCGTGCGGGGTGTGGTGGTGGAACTTCCACCTCCAGGGGACGCGGAGGTAGCGGGTCTCCTCGGGCTCGTACGGGCTGCCGATGACGGGCACATGGACGCTGCTGCCGTCGGGGGCGGTGTTGCCGCAGGTGATCAGGCCGAAGCCGGTGGGTCCGTGAGAGCCGGCTGCGTCCGCATCCACGTCGAGAAGGTCGGCACCCGGGAGAAGACCCGGCCCGAGTACAACGCCGCCCTCGCCGACCTCCGCCCGGCCACACCCTCACCGTCACCATGCTCGACCGCCTCGGCCGCAACATGGTCGAGCTCATCACCTCCGCACACCCTGATCGGCCTGGACACCGCCGCCGAGAACGGCAACCACGGCGGCGGCCCCCGGCCATCGACGCCGACATGCTCGCTGTCGCCCTGCGCCGCCGCGACGCCAAGGAATCCGTCACCGCCATCCCCGAGCACCTCGGCGTCGGCCGCTCCACCCTTTACCGGACCCTGGCCGCATACGACGAAGCCACCACCAGCACCGGCCGCAGGTGACCGTACGCGTACACCGGCCCCAAGGTGACTTCGTACAGCTGGACAACCCCATCGGCGAAACCCCGCGCCGGACACTGGCGACGGAGATGCCGTCCTAGCCTCTCAGGGCACACCGGGGCGCAGACTCAGACGCTAAAGGCGTCTGCTTTGATCAGTCCCATGACGGATTGGTCTCAGCTCACCCATGCCTACGGCACAGCCGAAGACGTGCCTGGCCTCCTCAGGGCAGCCGGGCCCGACCCGGAGAATCCCGCGTGGAACGAGCTCTGGTCCCGTCTGTGTCACCAGGGGACGGTCTACCCCGCGAGCTACGCTTCCCTGCCCGCGCTGGCCGAGAAGGCGCGCGAGTCGACGGCGACAGACCGAACCATGGCCCTGCTCCTGGCCGCTTCCATCGTCGCCAGCACAGACCGGCCCTACGGCATACCTGATCCCAAGAATTCCTACGCCGCGGAGATCTCTGAGCTGATCGAGCTGGCGGAGGAGGCGCTGCGCCATCCGTCACTGGCCGACAGTCCAGATCGCTATGTGGAACTACTGGAAGCCCTGCTCGCGTTCGAGGGAGTCGAGGTGTGGGGGGAGGAACTGCACGGTCTCAGCGGTGAGGAGTTCGAAGTTCCCTGCCCGGCGTGCGAGGCCGAGAACTTCGTCGTGTTCGGCGAATACGGCTACTTCTCTACGACCGACAGCTTCTACATGAACGACGCCGCTGGGCGCCGCAGGGAGTTGCAGCCAGCAGCCGTCTCCTCCTTGGAAGGGCTGGCCAAGCGGCTCCACGCGCGTGCTCTCACCGACGGTCAGCACAAGGTCGCGGACGCATTGACCTACCTCTTCGGCAGCGCGCACTGCGCGGAGTGCGACGCGCTCTTCCGCGTTGATCACGCCATCGTGTCCCGCTGGAGCAATTGACCTCCGGCGCGATGCTGACGAAACCGCGCGCCTCACGACATCTACTCTGCGCCGGCAAACGGCCCTCCGGGTACCTGCTGACGGCACCCGACGGCGAGCGGCAGGACCTCGGCCCATGGCCAGCAAGCACTGACATGCCTCGGGTCGCCGAGGACTGACACTCTTGTGTCGTCCGACAACGACTACCTCCGACGGTACGAGCACCACCGCTGGGAAGCCCTTACGCCGGAGTATTGGCCCGCTGCTGAATCTCGGTGCTGCTGCTACAGCTCCTTGGCTGCCGTCGGCAGGTGGTGCCATGCGTGTCCGCAAGTGCCCTTGCAGTCTGTCTCCCTGCGTCGGGTGTCGGCGACGGCGAACACGGAGACGAGTACACGGAACGCCTTCACGTGCTCCTCGGCGGGGAGGTTGGCGAACCCGTAGCGGGGCGGGTCCATGCAGATCATCACCGATGGGTTGGCCGTGGGCTTCACCCCGGAGCGCGCCACGCCGGCGCAGCCGTCCGCAGCCGTGATGTGAGCCTGCATCGCGTAGCCGCCGACCTCCGCAGCACCTCCTGCCGGCCCTCCAGAGAGAGGCCAAGGAACCAGGCTGCCCCGTCGTCCAACGTGCGGAGCCCCTGGGCTATTTCGTTGACGACCTGCTCGGTCTCGCACCGGACGGCGCAGCCGTCTTCACTACTCGTTTCGGTCATCTCTTGATCATTCCACCCTGCCAGTTCGGGGCGAGGGCCTGAAGACTACTGCCGCGACCTCGTCCGCTCCCTCAAGGGAGGCAACCGTCTCTACCGCCTTTGGCGCATCGCCCAGACCATGCCCCGCTGACAACAACTCTGCGCCGTACTGACATCTGCTCTGCGTCCGACAACGTCAGCGGAGTCTGCCACCGGATGTCAGTGGTTCTGCCATGAGGTGTGTCAGTAGGTGCTGACGTCGTCGTCGGCGAGGCGGAGGCCGTATCGGGCGGCGTCGGCCAGGACTGTGGTGCCGTCGTCGGCCTGGGCCAGGAGCCCGGCGTCGAGCAGGCCCGCGACGGTAGGCGCGGTCGGCTCCTCGGGATCGGTGGAGACGAAGCCCTCGTAGCACGCCTCGAACAGCACGGCCGCGTCCTGACTGCCGATGGCGTCGCTCTGGAGCGGCCGGTGGTGCAAGTCGCCCGGGTGACGCCCGGCTCGGTGTGGTCGGCGGGGTGGACCCAGTTCATCCAGCCCGCTATCAGCTTCTGGCGCTGCGTCGCGGACCCCGAACCTGGCCGTCTCCTTCGCGGCGACGTAGCTCCCGGGAACCGCCTCGGCCGCTCTCGCTACGATCTCCAGCTCCCGAGCATTGGAGTACCGCCATGAACGAACGCCTTGTCCACACGGTGGAAGTGCCCCTGGGCAACGACGCCGGCGACGCCGGCGACCAAACCGTCCGCGTCCAGATCCGCGAGGTGGACGAGGCGCTCGTCCGCGTGGGGCGGGGCGGCCGTACCGTGGCACGGGCCGAGCGGACACTCGGGCAGATGCTGGACACCGTACGTCCCGTCGCGGAGAGCTTCGTGGGCCGGTTCTCAGGAATGGCGCAGGCGCCGGACGAGATCACCCTGGAGTTCGGGGTGTCCTTGTCCGCCGAGGCGGATGTCGTCATCGCCAGCACCGCGACGGCAGCCAATTTCTCCGTCACCCTGACCTGGAACAAGCGCGACGAGCCGGGCACCGCCCCCGATACTGTGGGGCAGCAGCGCAGTTGATACGGGTGGGGGCCCAGTGACACACGGACCGCGAGGCAGGAACGGGGATGACCGGCGGGCGACCCCGGAGCGCACGTCGGGCCACCCCGACCCCGCGTACGGCCCCGAGGCGGCCCTGGCCGCCGCCGTCGTCCGCGTCAAGGGCCGGGACGGGGTGGTTGCCGGTGCGGGCTTCCTGGTCGCCGACGATCTCGTGCTCACCTGCGCCCACGTGGTCTCCGACGCCCTCGACCGGCCCCGGGAGGAGGCGGTCGAGCCCGGGGCCGAGGTCGCCGTCGACCTGCCGCTGGCCGGGGACGCCGGGGGCGTGTACGACGGCGGTGACCGTACGGCCCAAGTGCGGCGCTGGATACCCGTCGCGCCCGACCGGACCGGTGACATGGCCCTCCTGCGGCTGCGGGTCCCGATACCCGGGGCCCGGCCGCTGCCCCTGGCCGATCCCCCGGAGGGCGTGTGGCACCACCACGCCCGGGCCGTGGGGTTCACCGACGACCACCCCGGGGGCATCTGGCACAGCGGTACGTTCCGGGGGCCGACCCGGGAGGGATGGGTCCAGCTCTCGCGGGGCGACGGCGAGAGCGTCTACGTCAAGGGGGGCTTCAGCGGCAGTCCCGTCTGGAACGACGAACTCGGCGCGGTCGTCGGCCTGATGGTGGCCGCCGAGCCGGGACGCGAGGCCCAGCAGGCGTTCGCCCTGCGGACCCGCACGCTACTGGACGCGCTGCCCGAACTCGTCCCCCTCGTCACCCCGCCCACCCCGTTCCGCGGTCTCGCCACTTTCGAGGAGGCCGACGCCGACGTCTTCTTCGGGCGGGACGGCGATATCGAGAAGGTGCTCGACGCGTTGCGGGGCCGCTGGCCGACCGTCACCCTGTGCGGGCCCTCCGGCTGCGGCAAGTCCTCACTGGCGCTGGCCGGGGTGGTGCCGAGGATGCGGGAGGCGGGGTACGCCGTCGTGGTCGTCAACGCCGGGCACATCTCGTCCCTCCGCCACGCCCTGGCCACCAGGCTGTACGAGCTCCACGAGGCACAGAGAGGGCAAGGGGCGGACGGCGGTCCTGCCCAGGTCCGGAGCGCCGAGCACGTGGCGGCCCTGCTGGCGGAGTGGACTTTCCCCGACGTCCTCCACCGCGTCCTGGGGAGCGCCGGCAGCCGAGTCCTCGTCGTGCTGGACCAGGCCGAGGCCCTCCTCGACCGTTCCGAGGACGAGCTCACGGAGGCCGCCGACCTGCTCTTCCGGAAGGGCCAGCCGGAAGGCCTCCGCGTTCTGCTCACCCTCCGCGCCGACTTCGTGGACGCGGCACTCAAACGCCCCGTTCTGGGAACGGCGTTGAGGGCCGGGCTCATCATTGCCCTCACCCCGATGTCGGAGGGCCAGCTCGCGAAGGTGATCAGCGAACCGGTCAGACGGATGCCGACCGTGGCGTACGACGCAGGGCTGGAGGAACTCATCCGGAAGGACGCCGGGGGCGCGCCCGGCATCCTGCCCCTGCTCGGCTTCGTCCTCACCCAGCTGTGGGACCGGCAGTCCGGAGGCCGGCTGCGCCTCGCGACGTACGAAGAGATCGGCGGAGTGTCCGGCGCCCTGGCACGCCACGCGGAACAGGCATGGCGGGAGTGCGTACGCCCGGCGGACCAAGCCGACGCACTGCGTCTGCTCACCGGGCTCGTCCGGGTACTGCCCGGCAGCGAGGCTCCGCTTCGCCGCGTAATCACCCGCGAGGAGGCGGGACAGACACGGTGGCGGATCGCCCGCGCACTGGCCGAACGGCGGCTGCTGGTGCTGCGCGGGAAGGAGGGCGAGCCGCAGACGGCCGAACTCGCCCACGAAGCCCTCACCAGCGCCTGGCCGACCCTCGCCGACCAGGTGCGCGCCGACAGCGACCTGCTGGCGGCCCGTGCGGAGCTGCGCCACGACCTCGACCGCTGGGAGACATCGGGGCGCTCCCCGGATCTGCTGCCCGGCCCGATCCATCTGGCTTCACTGAGCCGCCGGCTACAGGCGCGGGAAGATGAACTCTCCACCGAGGAACGCACGTTCATCGTCCTCGCCACAAGACGGCAACATCGCCGCCGGACCCGGTTGCGGGCCGCATGGGGTGCCGCCGCACTCGTCCTCGCGCTCATCGCCGGGCTCGGCACCTTCCTCGTCGAGCAGTCACGGGTCAGCGCGAAGCGGGAGGCGGAGGGCCGGTCACGCTCGCTGGCGACCCTCTCGGACCAGCTGGCTCAGCGGGACCCGGGGGGTGCCGCTCTGGTCGCCATGGCGGCCCACGACCTCTCCCCCACCCAGGAGGCGCGCAACGCGCTGCTGCGCCGCTACGACCACTTCGTGCTCTCCCGGTGGGCCCTGTCCGGGACCGACGCCCCGATGAGCCAGGTGGCGACGAGCACGGACGGCCGTGTGGTCCTCGTGACGACCAGGGCCGGAGGGACCACCAGCAGGGACGGGGGCGCCGTGCTCTTCGTCCGGGGCGCCGACGAGCGGGTCGTACGCGCCCGCCTCCCCTTCGCCGAACAAGCCTTCCTTCCGATGGTCAGCAGAGACGGCCGCAGGATCGCCTACCTGTCGACGAAGGACGGCGGCACCCTGGTCTGGCACGACGTGGACCCGTCGGGAGCGGACGAGTCGGCGGTGCTGGGCAGGGAGGACAAGATCCTCGGTAAGGAGTTCGGGGAGCCGGGAACGGCGTTGTCCCAGCGCCTCGGCCTCGCGGATTTCTCCCCGGACGCCCGCGAGATCGTCACCGTGCTCGACGGAAAGGTACGGATCCGGGAACTGGCGACCCGGCGGACGCGGGAGCTGCCCGGGCGGGTGCCCGCCGTCGATCGGGTGTGGTTCGGGCCGGACGCGGGCACCCTCGTGGCTCATCTGCGGCCCGACGCCGGACAGGAGAAGGACGGGACAGGCTCACTGGTGGCGGTCGACACCGACACGGGACGGACGCGGACGCTGGCGACCGGCGTCCGTGCGTCGTACGTCCCTCGTCTCGCCCTGTCGGGCAACGGCGCGGTACTGGTCGTCTGCCGGGAGTCGCGGCTGGGGCAGGATGTCGCCTACGAGGCCATCCGGGTCGCGGACGGCCGGGCACTGACCCGGTACCGGCCGGGCGAGTTCAGCACCTCGTGCAAGAGCATCGCGATCGACGGGACGGGAGACCACTTCGCGGTGAGCACGGCGGGGGCCACCTGGCATGTCGTCGGGACGCGCCCAGGAGGCAAGGTGCGGGAGGCCCTGGGGCCCAGCAACTTGCCCTCACTCAATGAAGATGACTTGTCCCTCGTGGGAGATCCGGAGGAGCCCGTACTGATCGTCCCGGACGAGACCTCGGTGACCGGTCGTCCCCTGAGCTGGAGCACCATCAACGCCGACAGCCCTCCGGTGCTGCTCAGCGGTGCGGCATGGGGTGAGAGGGGCGATACGGTGGTCCGCCTCGGGGAGGACGGCGACAGCCTGGGCATCGTGCGCATGGACACGGAGGGATCGACGCTCATCAAAGAGGTGAAACGGCCCCCGAGGAAGACAAGGACAGATTTCATAGAGGATCTGCCAGAGCTCAAGGCCGACCGGAGCGGAACGCTGGCCGCCGACCTCATCGGTCCGGGCAAGGTCCGGGTCTGGGAACTCCCCTCCCTGCGCACGGCCACCGACATCGTCACTCGACCGCCTCCCGAGGACGAGAACGTGCGGGTCTTCTTCGGCCCGCACGACGAGTTGCTGACCATCTCCGGCAGCATCATCGAGCACTGGAACGCCCGTGACGGCCGACGCCTGTCGAAGCCCATCGACGTCCGCGACCTGGGGTTCGCGGGGAAGAACCTGGCGCAGTTCACGGCCTCCCCCCACCCCGAGCCGGGATACGTACAGCTCCTGGTCGCCGGTGACCCGGTCATCCATGCCATCTCCTTGCATACGGGCAAGGAGAACAAAGGGCTTGCGGTCAGGCTGGGACCCGGCGTCAGCACTGCCGTTCTCGACCGGAGCGGCGATTTCGCAGTCGTGCAGGCCAAGGGGCTCATGGTGGAAGTGTGGTCGGTCGGGGAGGCCGGGCAGCCCTTGCGGAGGGTACTCGGCCCCGTCGGACCGCTGCACCGGTTCCATATGTTCGAGCACGGCTTCCGGTCGGACAGCTCGGTGTACTTCCTGGCCAACGGGAACTCCATCCGGTTCCAGGACGCGGCGGACCCCGAGGACCGCGGCGACTCGTACGTGTTCGCGGAGGAACAGGAGTTCCTGGCGGCCTCGCACGACGGCAGGACCCTGCTCCGGCGCATCGACAAGGCTGCCGTGAACGTCCTCCACCTCGACCCGGAGCTCTGGAAGAAGGAGCTGTGCAGCACCCTCGGCCACGACCTCTCCGCGGACGAACGCCGCGGCCTCCCCACCTGGCTGCCGGACCGGATCTGCCCGCCGGGCGGCCGCCAGGACTGACCGGAAGACGGCTCCAACCGTACGACTGGTTCCTACCCGCCGCCCGCCGCACCGCCTCCATGGCCTGGGGCCGGCTCGGCTAAGAGCCACTCACCCGTCTCCCAGCGCAGGTCCTCGGCCGACAGGCGTCACTCGGGGACGCTCTCTTGCGCAAGACACCGACGAGCGTGAGCGAAGAGATCCCTCTCCTTGTCCCCGTACATCGAGCCAGCGCGGCTGCTGCTTCTGACTCGGTTCGACCACGGCTCCTCTCCCCCGTTGCTTTCCGGTCCCTTCGCACTGGCTCGGAGGATGGACGACGATGCTGCTCGTCCACTGTGCTTCCGCCGCCTTCGCTCGGACGATCTCGGCCTTGGCGAGGGCCCAAGTGCTGTCAGCCCACCCCTGGGCCCGGATCAAAGCTGCTCCCCCCCTCGGTACGATGACGGCCCGCCAGGCTCTTGGCCGGCTCCTCCGCAGCCGGTGCCAGCACAACCAGCACCAGCACCAGCACCAGCAGAACGACGAGCTCCATCGCCCCTCCTCCTCATCTCCGTCCTGTTCACCTCCGCTCTTCGGTGGCGGTTCCAGGCCCTTCGAGATGTAACGGGGAGCGGCAGCTCGTTCTGCATGACCAACCACGGTCTAACCTCACCCGTATGGCGACCGACTGGATAGCGGAAGCGCAACGCATAGCCCAGGGGCGGCGCTTTGGCGAGCTCACCTCTCCCCGCTCCCGGCAGGGTGACCGCCCGACGGCGGCGCTGTCCGAAGCGGAGATCCGCGAAGCGGAGGCGGAGCTGGGCATCGTGTTCCCGGACCAGTACCGCGAGTACTTGCTCCGGCACGACGCCGGCGGCACGGTGAACCGCCTGTACTGGTCAGCAGCAGGCTGGGGCTGGCAAGCGGATTCGGACACCAACTACGACCTGCTCACCACCGACTTCCCGCATCCCGACTCCTACCGTGCTTACGGGGAGGAGCTGGACGCACGCGAGCCGCTGGCGGAGAACTTCCCGGCCCACGACGCCTACCAGGCAGCGTGTGAAGAGTGGGGTGCCGAATACGACGTGTTCCAGGAGCGCAAGACGGCCGGCGCCGTGTTCATCCAGGACAACGGCTGCGGCTTCTCGACCCTGCTCGTTGTCACCGGTCCGTACCGGGGCTCACTGTGGTTCGACGGCCGGGCCACCTGCGACCAGATCCTGCCTCTGAACCTGAGCGGTCAGCCCGTGTCGTTTGCGGACTGGCTCGCTCGGAGGTCCATGGATCTGGTCGGCTGGTGAACACTGCCGGACCGGCCCCCTGCGAGGAAGGTGTCGGCAGCGCGGGAACCGAACTCCCGAGCCCACCCCCGATCAGGACTCCGGGCAAGGCCGACCGCGGGGAGTTGTAAGGCCTCTCACCGGTCAGGTGAGAGTCTCCTGCGCCCAGCGGGCAACGCCACCGAGCCTGGCTGCCGCTACGTCGATATCGCCGGTCCGGACAGGCTGCCCGACTTCGTAGTCGAAGCCTTCGAGGCCGCACTCGTCCTCAACCATCCGTCCGATGCAGTAGGCCTCGGCCATGACCGGCAGCGCTTCGTTTCCCGGATAGCGGTAGGGGATCTCGATGTTGGCCGAGTGCCCGTCGTAGTCCAACTGCAGTTGACCAGCAGGCCCGTCACGCCACAGAGTCAGGCTGTAGGGGAACTCCTCGGTGGTGACCGGCCCGATCTCCCGCGATATCCGCTGTATGAGCCTGTCCCAGTCGGCACGTTGCTCACCGGTCAGGTTCATGGGCTTGAGGTCGGCATCCGGGTCGTAGGCGGAGTTGATCTCCTCCAGGGTCTCGTCGAAGGAGCGGCCCTGGAGAACCCTCAAGAACATGATGTCGTAGGTCACCGTCCGCAGCCTATGTGCCCACACTCGCCTGCTTTGGGGATCAGGGCTGGATGGGCGGCCACCGGGGATCGCCCCACGCATTCCCCTTGCGGCTACCACCCTGCTACCTTCCTTGTATGGGATCCCAGAAGAAGCAGACCCAGCTCCGGCTCGAGCCTGGAGTGCTCGCAGCGGGGAAGGACGCCGCGGCAGCTCGTGGCCTCGATTTCAACCGGTACGTCGAGCGGCTCATCGCCGAAGACACATCCGGCGCCAGGGCCGCTGGGATGGCAAGCGCTCAGCGTCTCCTGGATGAGCACGGCTCCTTCCTCGACGCCCTCGAGAAGGAACTCGACGCGCAGCACTCCCCCGCATCCAGCCGGAGTGCCGCTGCGTGAGCATGTCCCTGCACATAGACCTCTCCTGGATCCTCGAAGTAGCCGAACGCGCCGGCCACCACGATCCGGCCCCCGAGGATCTGGGAGTCCCCCTCGCCGCCGTCGCCCGCCATCAGGCCCAGCTGCTGGAGACCCCCGTCTACCAGGGCGCGTTCGCCAGGGCCGCGGCCCTGGTGCACACGTTGGGACGGCTGCGCTGGCTGGAGCAGTCCAACCTGAGCGTGGCCTGCGCCGTCGCAGTGATGTACCTCGAGGCCAGTGGCGTTCCTGTAGCTCCGACACGGGAGCAGCTGTCGGCCCTGGCACACGAGCTGCACGACCCGAAATGCACGGCCGCGGGTATCGCGGTACTACTGCGGGCCTGGCGGGATTGAGGTGCGGTGCGTGTTGTCCGCGGACAACACGCGCTCCGCCGTCGCGCGAGCACTCGATCACAGCAGCAGGGGTCCCGCCGGGAAGCAGCAGGAAATCGACCTGTGGCCCGGGTTCAGGGGTGTTATCTATCCCCGCACTCGGGGAGCAAAAGCGCGACGACCACGATGGCGGTCCACACGCTGGGGCCATCCCCGCGAGCGGGGAGCAGGTGGCTTACAGAGCTGTCAGGCCCTGCAGCGTGGGAACATCCCCGCACGTGCGGGAACCAATGGGTCCGAGTCGCCTTGATCTGCTGCTGCATGGGGCCATCCCTGCGCGTACGGGGAGCAATTGGAGCCGACGCTGCGGACGGAGTCGATCCCGGGACCATTCCCGCGCGTGCGGGAGCAGAGCTTGTGGCACCCCCCTTCCTCAATGATCTTGGGACCATCCCCGCGCAGGCAGGGAGCATTCCTTGATCATGGCCGACGTGATGGTGCTAGTCAGACCATCCCCGCGTGTGCGGGAAGCAGGTGCCCTCGCTCGCCGGCCTCTGCCGGGCCGGGGGACCATCCCCGCGAGTGCCGAGAGCAGCGTTCCATGGACACACGCCCGGCTCGGCGACGGGACCATCCCCAAGCGTGCGGGGAGCAGGGCATGCTGGTCTTCGAGGACCCGCCCATGCGGGGACCATCCCCGCGCGTGCGGGGAGCAGAGTGTCGGGGTGAGTGGGAGGGCGACCAGGTCGGGACCATCCCCGCGCGTGCGGGGAGCAGAGTGTCGGGGTGAGTGGGAGGGCGACCAGGTCGGGACCATCCCCGCGCGTGCGGGGAGCAGCAGGGGAGCGGCGCCGAGCTCGTCGGGCCACGGGGACCATCCCCGCGCGTGCGGGGAGCAGGTCTGGGTGCCCTCGTGCTTGACCAGGCCGGGGGGACCATCCCCGCGCGTGCGGGGAGCAGACGCCGGCGGACAGGGCGCGGCTGCGCATGGTGGGACCATCCCCGCGCGTGCGGGGAGCAGTGCTCGGCGGTGTCTGCGGCGCTGGGGTCCCAGGGACCATCCCCGCGCGTGCGGGGAGCAGACGCCGGCGGACAGGGCGCGGCTGCGCATGGTGGGACCATCCCCGCGCGTGCGGGGAGCAGGCGGTCTCCTGGTTCGGCGTGGTGCGGGAAGGGGGACCATCCCCGCGCGTGCGGGGAGCAGTGCTCGGCGGTGTCTGCGGCGCTGGGGTCCCAGGGACCATCCCCGCGCGTGCGGGGAGCAGCCAAGAACCCTGAGCCCGGACACGCGGCCGCCGGGACCATCCCCGCGCGTGCGGGGAGCAGTCGCGGACACCCGCAGCTCGCCCGTGGAGATCGGGACCATCCCCGCGCGTGCGGGGAGCAGACTCACTGACCTGCTGATTCATCGGCCGCCAGCCCAATTCTGACGCGCTTTCAGTGAATCCGACATTTCCCTCTCGGTCACCCAATCCGCCCACCAATCCGAACAGCTCGCCTCCAGCATCCCTCCCCCATCGGAGTGACACGCCACAGATTCTCGACCCCGCCTGCGTCAAAGTCTCCGGCCGGGTGAGTAAGGTAACCGCATGACCGTCCCATACTCCCCCGATGACAGGGAAAAGGTAGTCGCCAAGCTGCCAGCCGCCTTGCGACAAGAACTCAAGGTCAGGGCAGCCGAGTTCGGCGTCGACATCAAGGACGCCGTGACCGAAGGCGTACAGGCATGGCGTGCAGATGACGCCGAGCGCACCCCCGTGGACACCACAGGGGGCAGTTCGTTCTCCACCTATCTCCCCGCCGGGCTGTACGGGGAGTTCAAGGACGACTGCAAGCAGCGTGGCATCCCCTTCAACCAGGGCATCGCCCAGGCGATCCGCCTGTGGCTCGACGCCCACCCGTCCCCCCGCAGGCCCGCAACGCGGCCCAGCTGGGCCCGCCGGCTCATCTTCGGCAACCAGAAGGGCGGGGTAGGCAAGACCGCCACGTCCTCCGGTGTCGCGCAGGCGCTCGCCGAGGCGGGAAACCGCGTACTGCTGATCGACTTCGACCCCCAGGGCCACCTCACCAAGCAACTCGGGTACGAGCTGTTCGACATCGAAGCCCCCAGCCTGGCCAAGCACATGCTGGGCGAGGCGAAGGGAGAGCTCCGCGATCTGCTCGTCCCGATAGAGGACAGTGCCTTCAGCGGGCGGCTGTTCATGCTGCCGGCCTGCAAGGACGCGTTCCTGCTCGACGCCAAGCTCGCCACGAGCCGCTTCGTCCGCATCAAGGAGACCGCGCTCGAGAAGGCTCTGGAGCCCTTGGAGCGAGAGTTCGACTTCATCGTGGTCGACTGCCCGCCCAGCCTCGGGTACACCATGGACACGGCCCTCTACTACTGCCGTACGCGGGAAGACGAGACGCCGGGCTTGTCCGGCATCTTCATCCCCGTCCTCGCTGAGGACTCGTCTGCCGACGCGTACGACATGCTCTACGACCAGATCCAGGATCTGTGCGCAGACATGGAGGTCGAGATCTCGATGCTCGGCTTCATCGTCAACATGTATGACAGCCGCAAGGGTTACATCGCCACGTCCTCGCTTCACAGCTGGAAGGAGATCGGCGATCCGCCGGTCGTCGGTGTCATGCCTGAGCTCAAGGAGCAGCGCGAGTCCGTGCGTCTCAAGCAGCCTTTGCTGTCCTACGCCCCGGAGTGCGAGCAGTCCGAGATCATGCGCGCCATCGCTCGGAAGGTCATCTCATGAGTGTCGCCGACCGGCTCGGCACGGGCTCGTCCTTCGGTGGCGTGCCGCGCGGCCGAAGTGCCCGGGGCCGGGCGAAGGCCATAGTGCAAGGCGATGTTCCGGCGTACGAACTGCGGCGCCTGCCGCTGGAGGACGTCGCTCCGACTCCGCTCAACCCTCGTCGCAACTTCGGTTCAGAGGAAGACCTCACCCGCTTCGGTGAGGAGCTGCGGGTCGCCCAGCTCGCGGCGTGCGTCGCCGTGTCCCGTCCTGCGTACCTGAGGCTGTGGCCCGAGCACGAGGCGCAGATCGGCGACTCCGCTTACGTCCTTGTCAATGGCGAGAGGCGATTCCGCAGCGCGGTGCACGTAGCTCTGGACGCCCTGGACTTCGTCGTACGGGACGATCTGGCCGCCTCCCGCGAGGAGTTCGTGGATCACCTGCTCAAGGAAAACCTTGAGCGGGAGGACTTCGATGTCGTGGAGCGTGCGCGCGGCGTCCTCGAGCTCGTACGGGTATGCAGCGAGGAGTCGGAGAAGGGGGCCCGCACCCGGGCCGCCAAGCGGCTCGGGCGTGACCGCTCTTGGGTCACCAACCAGCTCGCGCTCCTGGAGCTCCCGGCTGAGTTGCAGACGATGCTCAGCTCAGGCTCTCTCCCCGAGCGGGACGGCCGTCTGCTCGCGCGACGGCTGAAAGAGGAGCCAGGACTCGACGGGGCCGGGCTGCTGGCCCACCTGAAGGAAACCCGGGAGCAGGAGGCCCGCTCGCGCGAGGAGGAACGGCTTCTGCTGCAGCGGGCCAAGCAGACCGCTGCTACGCAGACGTCTGTGCCGGCTGGCGACATGGGGGACCACTCCCCCAAGCCGAGTGCCGTGTTGTCCGCGGACAACAAACCGCGCGAGACGGAGGCCGCTCAGTCAGCTCCGGCCCGGACACCGGCTCCTGCGGATCCCACTCCGGCTGAAGAACGCGTGTTGTCCGCGGACAACACAACTGGCGGCATCGAGTCGCAATCGGCGGCAACGGCCGCGTCCGTCCCCGCTCCCCTGTTGTCCGCGGACAACACGACCGGCGCCGCCAAGACTCCGGCCGAGGCGAACCACCGGAAGGAAGAGACGGCCGAACCGACGGACGAACGCAGTCTGCTCCTGGTGCGCCAGCTCGGCGCGTCCGTTGAGGAACAGGCACGCACTCTCGCGTCCGGGCTTCCCTCCGAGCAGCTGACACAGCTCATCGAGGAGCTCCACGCATACGTGTGAGAGGGCTTCGTCGGTGCGCCGGGGGCAGTCGCCTCCGGCGCACTTCTGTTTCCAGCTTCTGCAGGAATCGCCGGGCGTCCGGCCCGGCTGCGGACGCCTGCGCAATCGGCGCGACCTCCTCGGCGTACCGAAGAAGGAGGACCGGCCGGCTCAGACCTCTGTGGCGGCCTGCCGCTGGGACAGGGTGATCCGTCGGCGCTCCAGGTCCACGTCCAGGATCTTGACTCGCAGAGCACTTCCGACCTTGATGCCGAGTTGGGGATCCTCCCCCGGCGAGCCTGTCAGTTCGGAGTTGTGCACCAGCCCTTCCACACCGTCCTCCCTCTCCTCGATGCGCACGAAGACACCGAAGGGAACGAACTTGGTGACGGGCCCGAGAACCGTGGTGCCGACCTGGGCCGTCAGCTCCTTCATCGGATCGTCCTGCAGGGCTCTGAGCGACAGCGACAGCTGTCCCCGGACCGCGTCGACGCCCAGGACCTCCGTGTGGATTCGCTGGCCCACGGACACGACGTCGGATGGATGAGCCACAGAGCGCCATGACAGCTCTGGGATGTTGATGATCCCTACGTGCCCGTCGATGTCGACGAAGGTGACGCCGAACGGAGCCGTCTCGGTCACTGTGCCCGTCACAACCTGGCCGGCCCGCAGCGATTTGAGGAAGGCCCACTTCCGATCGTCGGGTGTCGGCTCGGTCCGCCAGCGAGCTCGTAGAACCCCATCGCTGTCGGGCAGGACGGCGGTGAACAGTGGTACGTACTCGTCTGCGTACACGGGCATCAGGGCTGCCGCGGTGGCGCCCGCCATCCGCACGGTCAACTCCGCGTGGTCCTCCTCATCCGCCAAAGCACTGTGCACCCTGCCGTCCGTGTCCTGCCAGACCGCTTCCACCAGGCCCTCGTCAGGAAGCGAGCCGAGGACGGCGCCGACATCGAGGGAGAGGGCGGGCCAGACAGCCAGCCGGGCACGTGGCGCGAGGCCTGCCCGTACGGCGCCGAGGGTGTCGCCGCTCAGTGGGTGCCACCGGGAGGCTCCCTCGATGTACGTCTCCTCGAGCAATCCGGCGCGTCCTGAGCCAAACGGCCCAGGCCAGCGCCGACCAGAACTCGGCGTCTGCCGACCGCTGAACGTCCGGCAGCTCTGTATCCACAGCGTAGGGGGAAGCGTCCAGCCTCTCAGGAAACAACCCCAGCGCACGTGTCCGCGCCACCGCGTCCTCGCTGGGCCGGCTGGTGCAGACGTAGAGGTACTGGTCCCATCCCACATGCACCTCGAAGATGCCGTCCGCCTCTAGTCGGCACCAGGCGCCACTGTCGCGCAGCATGCATCTCACCAGCTCCAGAGCGGTGGGCAGCTGCACTTCCGCTCCATCGTGGAAACTGTGCGGGCCGTTCGGGAAGAGAGCGCCCAGCCCGTAGTCGTCGGCTGCAGCCGCAACTCCGAAGTGAGCCAAGGACGGAATTCCGGGTTCGCGTACGGCGAGACGGTCGAGCCCGGCGTCCGCAGCGAATGCCGCGACCGCTTGAAGGTAGGCCGTCTCGCACTCGCCGCGATCGCTCACGACGTCCTGGGCCCCGTGGTAGTGACCATGCTCGTCACGGTCGGCGGGGTCGTACTTGGTCACGCGGTAGACGAAGGGATGCACCGCTCCATCCTGAGGCATGGGACTCCCGCGTCGGCAAGGAACAGGGATCCCGCCTGTGCGAGCCAAGCACGAGGAAGGTCTGGCGAGGTGTGTTGTCCGCGGACAACACGGCCACCTCCGAAATGGCTTCGGTCGCGGCGAACCACCGGGAGGACGAAGCGGCCGAACTAACGGACGAGCGTAGCCTCGTCTTGGTGCGACGGCCCGGCACGTCCGTCGAGGAACAGGCGCGCACTCTCACCTCGCGGCTTCCGTCGGAGCAGCTGACTTCGCTGATCGAGGAGCCCCACTCCTACGTGTGAGCAGCAATGGGTGCGCCGTGGATCGGTCGGTCCATGGCGCTCCCATTTCGTTGCCAGGGTCCACCAGTCGTCCTGGCACCGCCCGAGTTGCGGACTACGGCGAAGAGCCGATGCCGGTCCGGTCCCCTCGGTCTCTCCGCCACCGCGACGGCCAGCGTGGACAGGAATTCGGCCGGGAGCCCGGGCCCCGCAACTCTATGACTGCCGGAAGGCCTGCTGGCCACTCCAACGACGCCGAGTCCGGAACAATCTCCTTCGCCCCCCGCTCCGACTGAAGAGCCCGTGTTGTCCGCGGACAACACGGAGGTCGCCCACGCCCGCGCCAGACTGCAAGGCTGAGGAGAGGCGACACCTCCGCCGCCTACCGAAGAAACGTGATCGTTCGGCCAGATCTTTGTGTCAGCTTGCCGCCGGAACACAGCGATTCGCCCACGCCCACCAGGCCCACACCCAGATACCTGGCCCGCACAGCTGGACCCATTTCTGCATGGTCCTCCTCGTCCGCCATGGCCCTGTGAACCCGGAGAGTTCGGCCGTGACGGGTCGAGGCCACATTCGAGGTGCTCCGCGAGGCGGCACGGCTGGCTGGACCGCGCTTGGTGACGCGGTAGGCGTAGGGGAGTGCTACGTCCTCCTGGGGCAGGCGCCCTGCGAGGAAGGTCCGGGCAGATGCGTTGTCAGCGGACAACACGCGGAAGCCGAGTACGCCCCTGACAGAGCACGTTCTCCCACACACGCAAGCGAGCGTGTCCGGGCGGGAGTCAGCCCGGCAGGTAGTTGTTGTCCGCGGACAACAAGCGAAGAAGCCGCTTCTCGGGGTCAGGGACACACCTCCGTGCCGGTACGCCCACCGGGACCATCCGCCGTCAGCGACTGGTTGCCGATCACCTCGCAGATCTCCCGACGACGCGCAGCAGAGCGAAGTGACGGCCGCTCGGGTCGAATTCATAGGTGGCGGCGGTCCCCGCCGGATCTTAGGAACCGGCGGCCTGTTTGGTCTGGAGGCGCCGACCGGCACCTTCACCGCTCTTGTCTGCTCACTGCGGCGGTGTAAAGCGGCGGAGCACGTCGGCCTTGCTGTCTGCCAGCCAGAACGAGCCGTCCGGCGCGGAGAGCTGGGTGAACGGCTCCGGGTCGACGGGCAGGTGGGACCACCCCCGCGGGCACGGAGAGCAGGGAAGGTTGCCCGCTACGTTGGCCGGTCCCTCGAGGCCATCCGCGCGGACGCGGGGAGCAGGAATTCGGTGCGGCCTGGATCGGCTGCGGGTTGGGGGCCATCCCTGCGGGCGCGGGGAGCAGGCGGAAAGGACGACCGCGGCAACGGACTGCCCGGGACCATCCCCGCGGGCGCGGGGAGCAGTTTCTCCACGAAGACCAGCCTGTGACGGGGGAGGGACCATCCCCGCGGGCGCGGGGAGCAGACTGCGCGACCTGCGGGTTTACCGCCGGAACAACTCAGTTCTGAGCACTTGCAAAGAAACCGACATCTGCGACATCTCACCCCTATCGCCAGGCATGCTACCCGGCAGCCAATTGATCAACTCTAGCGACGTCTACTCATAGTTGAGGCGGTATCCACCAGAGCAGGAATACATCTTCCACACTTTCTCCATTTACCTGCGGAATCCGACGATCGGCAGATATTCATCTGGCATGAGAGTCAACGGGGGCTTCCACACCGGGCTACGGACAAGGCTGCATGGCCCCGTGCTCAGAGTGTGGGCCAAGCATGATCGGGATTCCGATGCGTGGCTACCACTGTGGCGGCACATGGAGGACAGCGCTGCGGTAGCAGGCCTACTGTGGGACGAGTGGTTGCCGTTGTCGACGCGGAACCTGATCGCCACCGATCTGCCGGGCAAAGCGGACGACGCGCGCCGTCTAGTTGTGTGGCTCGCCAGCGTGCACGACGTCGGCAAGGCCACACCAGCATTCGCCTGCCAGGTCGAATCCCTCGCGCAGATCATGCGCGCTGATGGCCTCGAGATGCGCTCCCAACGGGCCATGGGCGCGGACCGGAAACTGGCTCCGCACGGGCTCGCCGGGCAGGTATTGCTGGGGGAGTGGTTGGAGGACCGGCACGGCTGGGCCTGCTCGCAGACAGGTCAGTTCACCGTCGCGGTGGGTGGGCATCACAAAGTCCCTCCCGAGCACGGTCAAATCACCGCTCTCGACAAACACCCTCAGCTGCTACGCACCCACGGCAACAGCCGGGAGCTGTGACACCGCGTACAGCAGGAGCTGTTGGAAGCCTGCGCGGCAGAGTTCGGTGTGCACGACAGGCTCAGCGCGTGGCGGTCCGTGAAGCTGCCACGGCCCGTGCAGGTTGTTCTCACAGCACTGGTCATCGTCTCCGATTGGATCGCCAGCAATCCCGATTCTCCGGGCCCGGCAGCCCTGCGTGACACCGGACTCGCCCTTCCGAGGTGTGCAACATCGGCCTGACTCCGGTGGCGAACCAAGGCCACAAGGCCCTGCCCCGAGCCTGACCCGTGCGCGGTCGCCGGTGGTCAGGGCGAAGTGAGCGAAGCCGGGCAGCGGTCAGCCCGTGGCCGGTCCGAGCCCGTAGTCCGCCTTGAACCCCCCCAAACCGTCCGCGAGGTGGGCAAGCCAGCCGCTCGGGGAGTACGGAGGGGGCGGGTCGACCTCCATGCCCAGCTCCGCAACCGCGAGGGCGTAGTCGGATTCTTCGAGGGCGAGGGCGAGCAGTTCGTGGAGCTCCCCCGCGAGGTGGGCGACCAGCTGCGGGTGCGTGGTGGCGGTGTAGTCGCTTACGGCCGCGTCATGGTCCGGGAACTCGTCCGGCATGTCCTGCGAGAACCAGCCGCCGAGGAACTGGCCGAGCTCGGGGAAGCGGGCGTGCCACTCCCAGTGGGTACGAGGGACGGACGGGGGTGGGACCTCACCCTCCTCGATCGACCGCTTCAGGTGATCCGCCACCACGAACAGCCAATCCTGGACCGCCGATTCGGGCAGACCGACGTCAGGCACGGGGTAGAACTCACCGAGGCTCAGGCGCAGCCGGCCCGGTGGATTTCGGGCGTACTCACGGATCTGCTGTTCGGCCATGCCCAGGGCCCAGGGCCGGGTATGCCAGGTGTGGCGGAGGTACGCCTGAAGGGCTTCGCTCGGCCCGGTCGGCTCGTCGTCGGCCGACATGCCGGTGTACGCGCTGATCACCTGGTCCAACTCGCCGTAGCGGCGGTCGAACTCGAGCGGCTTCATGGACACGGCGCTGAACCTCTACAGGTAGATCGGAACGGTGGTGAGCACGACGAAGCCGTGCGGGCTGTCCGGCTCACGTTTCAGGACGACACGTGCCGCGCGCACACCGACGGGCTCCCGACCGGCGAGCATCATCGCCTGCAGCAGGACACGGCCGACGGGCGCCTCACGCGAGGGCCAAGCAGCCTCGATGGTGAGGCGGCTGCGAGTGCCCTGCGCAAGCCAGCGGTGGATCTTCTGCTCATTGCCGGTCACCACCTGCTGGGTGGCCCACTGAGCGGTGGCTCGGTCGGGGTAGGTGGCCGAGCGGGTCCGTACGGTCATGTCTGTCCACTTCAGCTTGCGTCGAACGACCAGATGAGGCCGACTTCTTCGTCAGACACCGCGAGGAGTCCGAAGTCCCAGACGTACTGAGACATCGGCCAGCAGCCGGAAACCCGCTCATAGAAGTCCGGATTGCCACCGCATGGCGGGTGTTGTTGAAGAATCTCGATCCTTCGGGAAAACGCGAAAGGATCGCCTTCGCATGGCATTCCATCCCGGCTCTGCGCTCGGCGAAACCATGTTGCCTGGTCACGTTCATCTCATCGGTGGCCAGCATGACGAGGAGGCGCATCACCGAGCTGCGGGGAATCTCGAAGAGCCTGCTTCGCCACTTCGCAGCGCCGTCCTTGTCCACCGGCGGAACGCGGAACGGGAAGGCACGGTCCTCCAGCAACTCCGGTTCCCCCACTTCCGGGTCGTCCCCTCGCCACCCCCGAGGGTCCGCAACCTCCCTGCGCATGATTGCGGCCACGTCGGGCAACCAGTGCACCCCAGTCCGCGGACCCACAGCGATGAGTGAGTACCGATGGCGGTACATGTCGAGCGCCGCCGACCACGTGCCGGCGTCCGGGGACGCCGACGGTTCACGCGTCGGGTCGTGGTGAGGATCGCTGTGCATCCGGGTCAACGTGGATCGAAAGACCAGATCAGCCCGACTTCTTCGTCGGACACCCAAAGGAGCCCCAAGTCCCAGGCGTACTGACTGAGCGGTGAGCAGCTCGTGATCTTCTGGTAGAAGTCGGGGGCCGAGCCGCCTCCCGAGGTGTTCGTGAAGAACCGAGCCCCGTCGGGACAGCGCGAGAGAACCATCCTGGCGTGCTCCTCCATTTCAGCCAGCCGATCAGGAAGACGGGGGTCCCGGGAGACATCGAGATCGAGGGTGGCCAGCAGCACGAGGAGCCGCACCACCGCGGAACGTGGAACCTCCCTGAGCCAACTTCGCCACTTCGCCGAACCAGCCTCGTCCACGGGCGGGGCGACGAAAGGGTAGGCCGGGTTGTCCTCCCTCTCCTCCTCGCCTTCGTCGGGGTCGATGGTCCGCCAGGACCGGGGGTCCGACGTTTCTCCGCGCATGACTGAGGCAACATCGTGCAGCCAGTCCTCCCGCGTACGGGGCCCGACGGCGACAAAGGTGTACCGACGGTCGTACATCTCTACCGCCGACCTCCAGGAGTCGGCATCCAGGGGTGTCGGCGGCCCATTCATGCCGTGCGTCGTTCCGTAATCCATCCAGACCTCGCTCATACGGGCATCGAGGTGAACACCAAGTAGGGCGGGACAAGACTTGGATCACGCATGAGCCTCAAGGAAACACCCTTGGTGTCGTGCACCTCCGAAAGCTTGCTGCCGTCATAGGTGACACCCTTGCCGGTCACGGCGTCACCGGCGAGAGGGCCTTGCAGCGGAACGGAGTCGGTCGCGACAGTGATTGATTGGTCTGGCGGGTCCCCCGCCAGCCACCGCTCGATGTCTTTGGTGTTGTCACGCAGGCAATACTGCGTGAACCGTTGTGCAGCCTCGACATCGGCGTAAGTCGATGCCGCCGGAATTTTCGGCTCACCGTTCGCTTTGCTCTCGTCTCTCATCCGCTGCAGCAACTGCTCGTCGGTCTTCCCCACATGCTTGTCAAGGGTATGGCCATTTCCCACCCCTTCCGCTGCGGCAAGGTCCACCGAGTACATGTACGGGAACTGGCTCTCCGGCAACTGCCAGCTGTGCTCCTTCTTGAACTCGTTCAAGGAGCGCGCACCGAATCCCTGCGCCCGAGCCCGTTCCGCCTGGAACGTGGGCACGCTCAAGAGCGCCTCGTCGAGCTCGAACTCAAGCATGGCCAGCTTGCCCGAGGCGTCCATGAACGCCTCGTGGTAAGCCTCGACCGCCGCGTCCATTGCCGCCTTGTCCATATGAGACCGGAAGGTCAGGACGACCTCCGCGACCACGAGCCCGACAGCAAGCTTGGTGAATTCGAGGGGGTCGAGACCCGTGGTGAGGTCCTTCCACGTCTTGTCCGTGGCCTCCTTGGCCAGGCGCGTGGTGGTTTCCGAAGTCTTCTGGCCCACGTCGGCCAGGTCATCGAACAGCTTCTGAATGACGTTGGCGCTCTTGTTGAGGACCTCGATGATGGGGCGCCTGGTGGCGGGGTCCACCTTCCCATTGGTCTTCCAGTTCCGGGTGCCCTTCTTGGCAGTCACCTCGGCCCGTTGATCGCGGGCCTTCCCCCAAGCCGTGGTTCCCCAGATCGTCTGGCAGAAGGCTTTCATGGCGGCCTGCCATTCACCGTTGCCCGTGGGGTCGGTGATGTACGCGATCGCGTCCGTGAAGTCGTCCGCCGCCTTCTGCACGTCCTTGGAAGCATCCCGCCAGGCCCCGGCGAGGTCGCGGAACTCTTCTTCCTCGACGCCTGGCGTGATCTCGTGGACGCGGCCAAGTCGCAGTCCTTCGTCGACCACGGGTTTCATGATGAACATGAGGAAGTCCGGGACCTCTCCAAGGATTCCGGAAATCGCCCACGAGTCGTGGTACTCGCCTTCTCCCCGCCAGGTCAGATCGTTCGGCGGACCGTACTTCGGCACGGTGTCGATGACCGCTGGAGGCGTCTTCTCCTCCGGTGGCTCACCCTTGCCCTTGCTGGCCGCCCAGTCCGCCATCGCGTAGTTGTTCGCGGTCTGTGTGAAGCCCACCGCCACACCGCCCACCGACACCACGCTCTTCGCCCAGAGCTCCAGGAACTTCCCTGCGACGATGCCGTACCGGTCGGCGAAGGAGTCCGCACCCCAGCCCGTCCCCGCGGACTGGCTGTACTTGTCCAGCGTCTCCGTCAACGTCTTCGCCTTTTTGTCATAGGCGAACTGACCGTCACGCACGACGAGCGAAGTGAAATAGAGGTGCTGAGGCTTCACGTCAAAGCGGCCCACACCCTGGTTGGGGGGCGCGGTCCTGGCCTGGTCCTGCTCCCGCTTCCGCTGTTTGTCGGACGGCAGATCAGCCATCAGGCCGCGCCCCAGCCACGCAATACCGCCCTGTGTGCCGCCGCGTAGTTGATCTCCCCGTTGACCACGACGTCGTGCAGCCACGCCTGGGCCGCCTGAAGGTCCGCAGCGGAACCGTCCCACTCGTCCAACTTGTCGATGAACACCTCGCGGGCTTCGCCCTCCCAGGTCAGCACCACCTTCTCGGCACGCCCGTAGAGCAGATCCAGCTGCTCGTTGAGGCGCTTGAGAATGTCCTCGAGCTCTCCGGAAAGGTCCTGCAGCGTCGCGAAGTCGACGGTTATGTGGTCGTCGTCCACCATGCCCCCGTTCAGGAGTCGTCAGTCGGCGTATGAGCCCTCAGAGATCGGAGAGGGTACTGCGCGGCACAGCGGGTACCTCGGTGTTCGGCGTCGACAGCGCGTCCGCCTCATGCTTCACATCCGTCTCGACCTGGACCTTGCGTAGCTCTGCCATGATCTCCAGGTCCTGCGCCGAGAACCCGTCCCGGCTCAAGCGCACGGCCTGCTCAAGCGCCTGGATGACCATGCGGATACGTACGGCGTCCTCGGCCGCGCCCCGATGCAGGTCTCGGTAGGCACGGGCAGCCGGCCCCCGCCAACCAGCCTCGATCCGGTCGACTATCGCGTCCATGCGTGTGACCTGCTTGCCCAGGTAGTCCTGCATACCGTCGAGGTCATTCGCCAGGTCCGTCAGCCGATCGGCCTGAGCCCGAAGTCGTGGCTGTTCGCCTGCGCCGCTCATCGCGTCCCCCAGTCCGCCGCCAACGCTGCTGCTCCATTCGGCCACTCACCCTAGCAACGTCATTTTCAGACCGTGACAGCAGCGATTTCAGGCGTGCGGGCAGCAGCGGTGAACACACGGGCACCGCGAGGCCACACCAAGGGAGCCTCTCGATGTTCTGTCCCGGGAGGCTGCTCGACCAGGCGCAGCTTCTCTCAGCGCTCGGGCACCTGGACCTCGACTACGCCACTTGGCACCGACAGAGCGTGCCACTGAACGCCCATCACCCCGATCCGGACGGGCTACCGCACGTGTACGGGCGCGCCGCCCGAGGCGTGAGCAGTGTGGACCATCTGTATGGAAGTCCGCGGCCGCTGCCTGCTCGCAGACAGGGGAGAGCAGGCCACCTTTGCCTACACCCGTCCCGAGAGCGGGCCGCTCGGTTCCGTCGTGGACGTCCGGTGGCGGCACGGTGCCCTCCGGGTGCACCTGGACCAGGCGGTGGCCCCGGTATGGGACGACGCCGTGAAGCCGGTGCTCGGCACCATGCTTACCGTGGACCGAGACACGCTGGTCCGCCGCTGGTATGTACACCGGATCCGTCTCGAGAGTGAGGGCACCGCGCGCCGCGTGCGGATCGGCACCGAGGCCTTCGCCCGGCCGGCCGAGTGGTTCGCTCTGGACGAGTGCGGGATGAACCGATCCCGCGCCTGCGGGGCGGCCCCTGCCACCTCGTGGTTAACGAGTGGCTGCCCGCATGCTCCCCGCGGGGAAAGTTCTCTGCCATCGCGGCGCTGCCGTCCACGTGCCGTCGGCAAAGCGGCGTGTTCGCCCCCTACCCATCTCCCGGTCCGCCCCAAGAACCAAGCCCGGCTCCTCGGCCCGTAGGGTACCTACGGCTCCAGCGGGGGCCGAAGCGTGTGTCAGTGCGACGGGGGCGGGGACGGATGCGGCGCTGGGTGAAGGTATCGGTGGCGGCTGCTGTCGTCCTGGGCGTGGGTGGCTACGTGGCGCAGCCCTACGCGAAGGAATGGGCGGTGATCCGGAACGCCTGCGGTGAGGGGCTGCCCCGGGACACCGTGAAGCAGTTGACGCCGGAGGATTCCTACCTGGACTCCGAGGAGTCCAGGAGCACGGCAGGACTCGGCTCCTACAGCTGCGAGGTGACACTCGCGGGAGGGGATACGGACGGAAAGCGGTTCGTCTCGATGGCCGCGTACACCCGGCGGGATGACCAGGACCGGGAGTTGATGTCGGTCTTCACCGAGGGCGGTTTCGACCGGCAGAGCCCTCTGCCGGAGGGGCTGCCGGGGTTCGTCGACGAGTACGGAGCCATTCGTCTGTTTCTGCCGTGCCCGGACCTGCCCGTGGATGACGACGGCAGGAAGCGCAAGCTTCTGGTGGAGATCCGCATGGGGCAGAACGTCCTCACCGGAGTTCCTGGGGCCACGCATCGGATGGCAGTGGCCCTCTCCCGTGTGGCTTCCGACAAGCTCGGCTGCGGCGCAGAGCCCCTGAAGGCTCCGGAGCGGGAAACGCCCCTGTCCGACCCGGAGGACGATCCGACGGAGGTGCCGGTCCAGGAGGCCGAAGGGACCCCCTGCGGGTGGGTGACCGAAGCCGGACTACCGTCCGATTGGAACTGGCAGGTCGCAGCAGCGGCCAGCGATACAGCACCCAGCAGTCGATGTGACCTGGTCTCCGCCGAGAACGGAGAGGACACGCCGAATCCCTACAGGCTCGCCTTCGCCTCTTGGTACGGCGACTGGAGCAACCGCCTGACCGCCCACGAGAACCACGGTACGCCCGCGTCCATGACGGCCACGGCACAGTGCCAGGGCGAGGCCGCCAACTACGCGGTCGTGGGGACGCGGGAAATTCCAGAGGTCGATGTCGCGGCACGACAGCGGATACTGAAACTGTTCGCCCAGGACCAGGTACGGCGGCGAAGCTGCACCGACCTCCGCTTCCACTTCTGACGGGCATCCTGGCTCAGAGGTGCTCTGAGCCAGGATCAGACCCGCAGCCAGAGAGCACGGACGTAGGCGTCGTCCATCAACTGCTTCATGGCGGCGGCACGCCGTGCAGGGACACCGCGGTCCTTGGCCCAGCTATCCAGCACGCTGAACAGCTGGTGCCGCCCGTCCATAAGATCGCCTTCCACCGGCCCCGAGACCGGACGGTCCGCTATGTCTCCCATGACCGGGCGCGAGTCCAACTGCTTCTCAGCAGGCCGAAAGGTCCCGCGGGTGTGCCGGCGGACGGATTTGTCGAACGCGGCGAGGTCGGGGATGGTCCCGTCCGTGGCATATCCCGCCCGGTGCTTCATGAGCGAACCTATGTGGTCGGCGACACGCTGAACATCGCGGTCGGGCCCGTTCGTCGCCTTGGAAAGACTGTCCGGGCGCGACGGGGGGCGGAAGTCCGGGTTCCCCCCACTGTCGGTGAAACGCTCGAGATGGTGGGCAAGGTTGGCCCGCTCGGCGTCGTAGAGAATCGCGAACGCCTCAGGATCCTTGCTGAGTTCCGCGACCAAGGACTCGATGTCCGCCTCCGCTTCAGGACTGCCGTCGGAGTACCCGAAAACGGTATGCGCCTCGCCAGTGGCGAGAAAACTGCCGTACCGCGACCAGCCCTGGCTGTTCGGTCGTGCCTCCTCCGATGAAACAGCCGGCCCTGGCAGTTGGTCCCCACCCCACCCTCGGTTCTCCCCGGCGTCCACCACGTACTCGGCCACCATGCGGGCAAGACCCGGCGCCAGGCCTTTCGGAAGCTCCAGGCCATCCACAGCGGCAGCCACCGCATAGGCTGCCCGCGCCTGTGCCTCGGTGTGGGGCCTGCCAGGGGCAGGGGAGCCCGTAGCAGCGTCCACGACGCGCCCCAGGACCTGGGCGCCGTCACCGCACACGCTGTCGTGTCTCAGGAGCTTCCGCACCGATCCGCTCCGGGCAAGACCATTGCCCGGGTCGAGAGCCTCGGTGGCTGCCCGGGGGTCGTCCACGAGAGCCCGAGTCGAAGCCCTCACCTGATGGCAGGCTTCCTCGGAGTCATCGGAACCGCTCAGGACAAGAGGAATCGTCACCCCTGCCGCCAGTACGACGAAGACGGCCGCCCCGAGGACCAGCCGGTGCTCCCTGAACCTGCGTAGCCTGCCACCGCGGCCAATGTCGCCGGCGGGTTCGTCGAGCGAGCTCTCGCTGTCGTCCTTGCTTCCCCCATCACGCATCCGCGCAGACTAGCGACCGTCGGTGCACAGAGGCCTGCCGGGGGCGCCTTCCCCCCTGCCCGGTTCTCGCGGAGCAGGTGCACCGTGCTCTGAAGTTCCAGCAGGGACCAGACTGCTTCGGTCCCTCCACCGTTCAGTCCCTCAGCAAAACCACAGGTCAGAGCGATCCGCTCGGGACTCAAGGGACCGAAGGGACCGAAACTCCCTGTTCCAGCTGCGTGGGCGCGCGTGTATGCACGCGTACGTAAGGCTTACCCCTTACATATCCTGGTGCGCTGATAACTACGAAAATGGGTCCCTTCAGTCCCTCGGTCCCTGGCCATATGCGCTCTGACCTGCGGAAATGAGACCGGGACTGAAAGGGGACGGATGAGTCCCTCGCCCCTGGCTGGCTTTCAGTCCCTCAGGCGGCGGCCCAGGGACGGGATCTGCTGCGGCTCTGCCCCAACCTGCAGGCTGAGGGACCGAAGGGACTGACTCTGCAATAAGTGCTCATGCCTCCCACTAAGGGGCGGCACCGTGCGCTACGCTCGATCCGCTATATCGGAAACTCGGTCCCTTCAGTCCCTCAGTCCCTCATGCCACCCTTCCTGAGCTGGGAATACGGCAGGGAGCGGTCAGGAGGGACCAAGCGTGACCACATCAAGAGGACGGATCGACGAACAGTGCAGCGCCCCGCCGACTCCGCCTCGCCCCACGTTGTGCCACAGCCACGACCTGCGGACGTGGCACGTTGGCTTGCAGGTCGGCACTGGCCGGTCCACCCGCTGGCTCCAGGACGCAAGACGCCGGCGGCCAACTGTGACCAGTGCCGTGTCCGCAGCCATGAACCCTCGCGATGCCCCTGCCATGAACGAGGCCTGTGGTGTCACGGCTTCCACAGCGCTACCACCGACCCCGAGCGCATCGAGGACTGGTGGAGCAGGGAGCCCCGTGCAGGCGTCGGTGTGTCGTGCGGGCCGGCGCACCTCGTGGTCCTGGACGTCGATGCTCATGCGGCGCAGGTTCCGGACCGTAACCGGCTCCTGCCGGGCATCCCGATCCCGGAGCAGGTCGACCTCTCCGGTCTCGCCTCCGGCTTCGACACGCTGGCCCTCCTTGCCGCCTACCGCAAGGAACCGAACCCGGCCGAGGACGAGACGACCCTGAGGGTCCGCACCCCGTCCGGGGGAGTGCACATCTGGTACGTCAACTCCGAGCCTGCCGTCCGCTATCGCTCCTCCACCGGTTCCAGCCCCAGGACCGCCCTCGCCTGGCAGGTCGACGTACGAGCTCACGGCGGATACATCGTGGCTCCCACCACCCGTACGTCGGCGGGTGCGTACACACCCCTCGGAGCAGTCCGGGACCCTGCCCCGCTCCCCGTTTGGCTGGCTGCTGAACTGCGGCGCACGGGTCATGTCATACAGGCGTCCCCGGTTCCGGGCCCGAGGCCGGCCGGAAAGGCCAGGGCCCCTCGGACCGGCGCCGTGCAGGCGCTCTTGCAGCCGCTCATCGAGACCGTCCGTGAATGTGTCACCTCCGCCGAAGGAACAGGCTTCACGGAGAAGCTCAACCGCGCGGCATACACGGCCGGGGGACTCGCCGGAGCGGGCTACCTGAACCAGTCCGAAGCCCGCCAAGAACTGACAGAAGCCGCTCACTATGCTCGTCCGCATCAGACCCGCCGCAGTGAGACGATCATCGACGCAGCCCTTTCCGCAGGCGCCAGCCGCCCGTTCCACCCCAAAGGACTCGCATGAGTAGCGCCGACAGCAGTCGCTTCGATGCGGCCGCCGCGGCTCAGCAGATGCTCGACTTCGAGGCTGCTGCCCCCGCGTGGGTACCTCCGCAGCAGGTGCAGGCACCTGCGGTGACGGACACGCCTGTTCTGTTGCCGCCCATGCTCACCGACCGTGGCAACGCGAAGCTCTTCGCACAGCTGTACAGCGACCAGTTCCGTCATGTCGAAGGCCTCGGCTGGTACTGCTGGGACCAGTTCCGGTGGAAGCGGGTGGGCGGCGAGAAAGCCGCTCTGTGGGCCGCAGGCGACATGGCCGAGCAGATGTCGCCCACCGATCCCCGAGGCATCTTCAGCGACCGGGAGATCGCCCAGCACCGCCGTCGGACCATGTCGACGAGTGGGATGAAGGCCCTGCTCCACCAGGCGAAGGCCGCACCCGTGCTCAGCCTGGACCCCGACGTCCTCGACGGCGATGCCTACTCGCTGTGCACCCCTGCGGGCGTCGTCGATCTGCGTAACGGACGGCTGCACAAGCCCGATCCGCTGCGGGACCTGCACTCGCGAGCCACCAACGTGGCTCCCCAGGCCACGCCGACCCCCCGCTGGCACGCCTTCCTGGACGACACCTTCGGTGCTGACACCAAGGGCCAGGAGATGATCGACTTCCTGCACCTGCTGCTTGGGTACTCCATCACCGGAGACGTCGGCGCGCAGGTCCTGCCCTTCCTCTGGGGCAAGGGCGCCAACGGCAAGTCGGTCCTCCTGGACGTCATGATCCAGGTCATGGGGGACTACGCGGACGCGGCCCCGCCCGGCTTCCTGATGGACAAGGGCAACTTCGCAGAGCACTCCACGGAACTGACAGAGCTGCACGGCCGCCGCATCTTCGTCTGTAGCGAGCTGAAGCCCAACGACAAGTTCGACGAGGCCCGGGTCAAGCTCCTGACCGGCGGGGACAAGATCAAGGCCCGCCGCATGCGGCAGGACTACTTCAGCTTCACCCCGACCCACAAGCTCTGGCTTCTCGGCAACCACCAGCCCGAGGTCGGGACAGGGGGCCACGCGTTCTGGCGGCGTATCCGTCTCATCCCCTTCGAACGCGTCGTCGCCGCCGACCGGAAGATCGACAACCTGGCCGGTGAGCTCGTGGAGGAGGAGGGCCCGGGCATCCTGCACTGGCTGATCCAGGGCGCGATCCGGTACCTCACCAGCCGTGACCCGCTGAGCGGCCCGTCGTCCGTGCGCCTGGCCACCGCCGCGTACGAGACCACCGAGGACCACATCGGGCGCTTCCTCGGCGAGTGCTGCCTGCGGCAGGGGCCGGACACCGGGGACCTGCGCGTCGAACAGGGTCTTCTGTACGCGACCTACACCGGCTGGTGCAGCTCGGAGGGCATCCGGGCCGACACCGCGCGGGCCTTCGCCGGCCGTATCCGGCAGGAGATCGGGCTCGCGTCCCCCGCCGAGATGCTGAAGTCCAGCGGGAAGAAGTACTACCCCGCGCTGGCTCTGCTGAAGGACGACATCGTCCATTCCGACGGGCCGTCAGGGGGACGCCCATGACGTACCAAGGCTTTCTGCCCTGGATCTGGGCATCGTCTTACCATGGGAGCGTTCCAGATCCCCGCCCTGCCCGTTCCGTACCGAGTAGCCACCGGCACCACCACATCACCGACAAGGAGCTGCGTCCATGAGCTCGCTGCTGCATGAAAGCCAGCTCGCACACGAAGCGAACGTGGTGTGGCTGGAGGACCTCGACGACCTCGACTACGTCCGTCAGGCGCTCGACAAGAGCGCCCGCCGTGGTGGGAAGCCCCGCTACGCCCGAGACGGACGCATGGTCGGCTACGCGGAGCTCGACAAGGATGCCGAAGCCAACCCCGACAGCGGCCTCTACCAGCGCCGCACCTTCTTCCTGCTGCCGCACGACAGGCCGAACGACCCCGAGGGCCTTTACAAGGAGGGTGCCCCGGGCGAGGCGGTCGACCCGCGGACGATCGAGCCGCGGCGGGTGGGGGAGAAGACCCCGCGATCGCAGGGGAAGCGCAGGAACGAGATAGTGCCCTCCTGACGCGGCTCTCCTTGTTCGGGTTCGTGTCGGTCGAAGAGCCCCGTCTGCTGACCACCCCAGGAGCGGTGCTCTGTCCCCGTGCGGGGACAGAGCACCGCGCTGTCCCATCCCATCGCCGTTCGGCGACGTCGGCACGGGGGCATCCTGCCGCGGGTGGTGGACAGTCACCGTGACCGACGAAGCTCCCTGATCGAGGCGACGGCGCCCAGGCAGATGATCATCGTCGTTCCGAAGGCGCCGCCGCCCGACAGGACTGCGTCCGCCAGACCCGAGCCGCTCTGTTGCTTCAGCATGATCACGACGAGGGCGACGACGACGGAGAAGAGCACCATGACCAGCAGCCACAGCACCCAGGTGTGGGAGGGCGAGGCCGGTGCAGGAGACGGCGTGGTCGGGGAGGTCACGGAGATTCCTTCGTCAGCAGGGAGCAGTGGAGGTAAGGGGCTGTGGTGGGAGATCATGAGCGCCTGCCGGGTCCCGGTTGCGGGACCTCGCCCGGGTCCGAGATCATCGAGCGCCCCACGACGGCCGCGTGCGTGGCCGTGACCGCCGCGGCGAGACGGCTATGGGCCGTGGACTGGGCGTCGAGCGCGGCGAGGACCTCGACGACCCGCTGCTGTTCCGCGTAAGGGGGGAGCAGCACAGGCTGGTTGCCCAGTGCGGCCGCACTGATCGACGGGGCACCCGTGGCGGTCGCCCGGTCCCGTACCCAGGCGACGGACTCTGGCTGTCCCAAGTACGCCGCGAGATAGCCCGGATGCACATGGACCCGATCCTCGCTGCTCACCCTGAGCCGGATCACATTGGTGCTCATCAGCCAGTCGACCCCTACGTCCCGTACCAGCGCCGGGGAGCCCATGGCCCCGGTCCGGACACAGACGATGTCTCCGGGCTGCAGCAGGAAGCGGCCCAGGCCCCGAGTCGCCTCGTGCGCCACGTGCCGGTCATCGGCCAGTTCCTGGATACGGCCCGCGCGCAGGTTCTGGGGATAGACGAGCGGCACGCCGCCCCTGGTCGTCATGTGCTTCTTCAGCAGGCTGTACGACGGCCCTGCCTGGATCTCGCACAGGTCGGACAGCACCACGGCGGTCTTCCACCCGGCGGCTCCCCCCAGGCTCTCCTCGTACTCGAGCCGCTCCAGAGCCGAGGCCGCGGCGGTGTCCGCCTCCCGCACCTCCCGCTTCCGGAGCTCCAGTTCGAACCGGGCCTCCGAGTAGGCAGCCTCCACGGTGCTCCGGCGGGGTCTGTACGCGTCGATGTGGTCCATGGGGCTGAATGACCAGTCCTGCGCCTGGACGGTCTCCCTCGACACAACCGCGGTCGGTACAGCCGGGCTCTGCCCGCTGTCGCCCCGGCGCGTGCCGGCCCCCCGGTAGGCGTCGAGAACGGCTTCCACGTCTTCGACGCCCAGGACGCGCTTGCCCCGGACAGGGGCCCCCACCTGCCGGGCGTCGAGGAACAGAATCTTGTCGCAGGCCTGGGAGGGATGGACCAGGAACCACACCGAGACGGGCACGGACGTAAGGGAGAACAAGCGGTCCGGCAGGGCGACGACAGCCTTGACCACGCCCCGCTCCACCATGGCCCGGCGGATGCCCCTCTCCGACCTGTTCGCCGAGTTGCCGGCCTTGTTCGGCATGATCATGGCAGCGACGCCGCCTTCTGCCAGTGAGCTCAGCACGTGTTGCACATAGGCGAGGTTGTCGTTGCCCAGGGGAGGGGGACCGTACGGCCAGTTGCCCTCGCCGCGTGGTTCCCCGGTGGAGTCGCTCATGTTGAACGGCGGATTGCTCAGGACGAGGGAGAACTGCTTCCCCGAGAACGCCGCGGACGCGGCCCAAGGCCTGCCGGACGAGACGAACACGCTGGGCCGTGCACCTTGGAGGGTCAGGTTCATGGTCGCCAGCGGTGCGGTGTCCCGCCCGTGAGTGATTCCGCAGACCCGCGTCTCGCGCGGGGCCACGCCTTGCTTCGTGCACCAGGCGGTTGCGGCGGCGAGAAGCTCTCCGCCCCGGGCGTACGGGTCGTAGACACTCAGCGGCACCCCGTCCGCCGAGTCCTCCTCGGCGATGCGGACCATGAGCTCCGCCACGGCGCGCGGTGTGAAGAACTCGCCGCTGTCCAGGCCGGCCAGCAACTCGTATTCGTCGAGCATCAGATCGAACGCCCTGGGCCCGAGCTCTCCCACCAGGTGCACCACGTGGCGGAGATCCCCGTACGAACGGGGTTCGAGGCGGACCAGGGCGTGGCGCATCGCCGGACGCATCCCGCCCAGCCTGAGCCGCTCGTCCACTGCTGCGGCGATGTGCCGAAGAAGAGCATCGGCACCGTCCGAACCCTCGCCCCTGCGGGACACCTCTACGACATCGTTCCAGTGGGAGTCCTCGAACCGCCGCAGGAAGTGCAGCGAGGCGAGCAGGTTCACGTAGTCGACCCTGGAGCCGGCCCCACGTACCCGGTCGCACAGCTGCCCCATGAGCTCACGTACGTGGTCCGCGTCGCGTGGATCGGACCGCGTGTCCTGGACGGCCGGCTGGGGGGCGTCCGCGGTGGCAGGGAGAGCCTCCGCAAGAGACCGGCGGGCCCGCACGCCGTAGGTCGTGCCGTCCGGATCGCCTTGCAACAGCCGCCGGGGAACGGGCCGCTCGTCCATCCAGGCGAGGACATCGGCACGGCGGAACAGCTCCGAGTCCCCGCCGCGCTCCGGCGACGGGAAGCCGGGAGCGCGGCGCCACAGAGTGACCGTTGCTCGAGAGACTCCTGCCAAGGAGGCGATCTCTGCTTGCGAATGGAGCTGATCATGGTAGTCAGCGATGGACATGGTCTGAACTCCCTCGTGGCTGCCGTTCGGCGTGCCCTTCGCTCCAGACACTAGGGAGCGTGACCCGCGTTCGTACTGTGCGCACTGGCGGTGCTCACTTAGTGCAGCGGAGTTGATGCTACCCCTGGACTCTAGGAAGTTCGGCCAAGAACCGCAGTATTCAGGGCGTTCAGGGCTCCTTACGGATCATTCAACTCCTCCTAAGGTGGACTACAGCTGAAGGGGGTTCAGGTCGAAGTGCGATGTTGAGGGCGCACCTTCACCTTTCTCCGAGCGCTCACGTCCTGGCTGAGCCCGTCGCCGTTCGGCGTGTTGATCAGCTCGCTTCGGGCATACAAGCCGTGTCCAGGGGACGCGGTCGGCTGGACTCGGTCATGATGTCGGCGCCGCGCGCGATGATGGGGGAGTGGACTACAGCCTCGTGATCGCCGCCGCCCAGGCCGCCGGACCGTGCCCGCCCGGTGAGGAAGCCTCCTGGGGCCGCCGGGTGCAGACGCTCACCGTCGACCTGCACATGATCGCCAAGCAGGCGGCGCAGGACGTCGACCGGCTGGAGGGCGCCAAGACGTTCGTCGCCTTCCTGGAGAAGGTCGAGATCGAGGAGAGCAGCCGTCGCGGTCTGCTCACCCTGCGGCCGCCGTCCGGCGACGCGGAGAACATCCGCACCGAGCAGGAGGAGACCGACCGCGGCCGCCAGCTGATCGAGCGGGCCCGGTCCCTGGTCGGCCGCTGGGTGCTGGTCTACCGGTACAACGAGGAGAAGGCCGGCAACCGGCAGCACAACGTGCGGATGCTCGCCCACCTCGTCGACCTGGGCGACGGCGCGATCTCGGTGAACATGGCGAAGAAGGTCCTCCTGGACGATGCCGACGGCGTCGTCGCGCGCGCCCAAGGGGCGTGGGAGGGAGCGGCTCTCCCGGACACCGGCACGGTGAGCGTCGAGCAGCTGCAGAAGGCGCGCGCCGGGCTGGCGGGTTGAGCTATGAGCCTCGGCTGCTCGGTGAGCTTCGGCTGGATCACGACGGCGGGCTCGGGATGTAAAGCCCACCGCGGATGGCCTGTGATGCCTGCTCAACGAGGCTGCTCCAGAAGTTCCGGGGAGGCGCCGACCGGACGGAGATCGGAGAGTACCTGCGGCAGGAGCTGGAGGGTCACTTGGGTCTCGGCCCTGTGGGCCCGCGACCGGCAGCGACGCCTTACCGGGTGCTGCCTGGTGGGGGACAGCTGTGCAAGCCGGTCTGTGGTCACCGAAGGTAGCTATTTGCCGGGCCCCCGGCCGACTGCTGATCTCGGTGGAGTTCCAGCGCAGCAGTTCTGGGACTCTGGGAGATATCTGAACTATGTCTGTAGTGTCGATTCTCGTGCAAGTGCACAGAAACGCGTTCCCTCGCCGATGAACCTGCAGGTCACGCAGTCTGCTCCCCGCGCCCGCGGGGATGGCCCCCCGCTGGACCCCCGGATCCCCACGCAGTACCACTGTTCCCCGCGCCCGCGGGATGGTCTCTATGGATGGAGGTCGAGTCTCCGGAGGTCGGTGACGGAGCGGAACTCGGTCTCGTCCGTACGGCCCTTGCGGTACCAGGGCAGGCATCGTCGGGCGCCGCGGGAGCGACGCTGACGCCTGACCGGCCTGAGCAGACGCGGGCCCGGCTTCCGCAGGGGAGCCGGGCCCGGGACCTTCTGGTGGGTTGGATTCAGTTCACGGTGAAGAAGTAGTCGTAGGGCGCCAGCTGAAGGCCCGAGCGGGTCGTCGCGTACACCGTGAGGTCATGCCAGCCATCCGCGGCCGGGCTCCAGTCGATGCTCGCGGTGTGGTCGGCGCCCGCAGGGACCGTCACCTCCGGGTCACCGTTGTTGAAGCTGTACGTGAAGCTCACGACATCCTTCACCCTGGGTGTGAACGTGAAGGTGCCCGGAACGCCGATGCCACCGCCCGAACCGTTTTCAGGGTAGGTGACCGAGGAGACAACGGGCGTGGTGTCGAAACTGATACCCCACCACGCTGCGTCGCTCAGCCATCCGTTGCCACTCCTGCTGCTCACCTGGAGTTGCTCGTTGTAGAGGCCATCCAGCGCGAGCTCCACCGTCGCAGTGCCATCCGGCCGTGCCGTGACGTCGAAGGTCCTGTCTTCCTGACCTCCGATGGTCTTGACGGAGTAGCTCACGACAGGGCTCTTCGCCTGCAGCTCGGGGTCGGGGCGCAACATGAACTCGGTAGGCTGACCGAACTCGGGTTCCGGGACCGCCGGTGAGATGGTGGGCGCCGTGGAATTGACTCGGAAGTCGTACCTGGCGATCCCCGACCCGTTGTAGGCGCGGTCCAGGCTGCGCACCCACAGCGTCATCGGACCGGAGCCGGTCGGCGGCACCAGACTGAGCGTGGTCGAGCCACCGAGCGTGTTGGCGCGCTTGAAGTACTTTGTATCGGCGTACGGGTCGACGGGCTGCGGAATGCCGTGGTCACCGATACTCGTACCGATGACCGGCAGGCTCTGCTGCCAGGAGAACTCGAAGCCCTCGACATCGTCGACGCCGTTCGCGCCGAGCGTGAACTCGACCGGCTCGCCGCCCTCGTTCCATGTCTCGGGTGTGTAGTTCGACGAGGTGATGGAGGGGGCATTCGCAGGTTTGCTGTTGTCGACGGTGACATAGCAGGGTGCTGACCAGTCCGAGACCGCATCCCCTGCCACCGTCCGCGCCTGCCACGCGTAGCTCTGCCCATCGACGAACGCGCTTGCCGGAAGGGTGGCGGGAGCCTCGAATCCGGGGGTGGCGTAGTCGCGGGTGACCGTGGTGATCTTCGAGGGATCGGCTACCGGCCAGACCTGGTACCGCACGCTGACGCGGGCGCCTCCCGTGGCCTCTGTGACTCCGGGGATGCCTTCCACCAGCAGACCTTCGCGGGCCCCCCGGTACGAAGGCTGCTGTGCGTCCGTCGCGCAGTGCCTGTACTCATTGAACAGATGAGTCGGTGGGGTGAGCGTCCCGTCGACCGCGTTCGCCGGGGTTGCGGCGCCGGCCAGCGCCATGGCAACAGCTCCCAGAGAGGCGAGAACTGCACGCGGTCTCGCGCCGAAGGACATGGTCAAGTGATTCCTCCCGTTGATCGCACGCAGGGTGCCCCGATGGGTACGTCTGTACGAGCGGCGAGCGCATCGTATCTGTGTGTCATCGCCTGGCGCGCAGGATTTGATCAGTCGAGCGATGGTGGCCCTGCCCGGCGAACAGGGACGTTCTCGAGCGGCTCCACGGGCCATCCCGCCTCCACGGCGGGCACTTGAACGCGACCATGCCGCCTGTATGCACGCCCCGCTCCAGCGCCCGGTTCAACTCCCCGCGGAACATGCCCAGCTGACGCCCACGGGCCGCGCCGACGCCCAGGAGCGGTGAGGCGCCGTTGGCGACTGCAGCTGAAAATCAGATGAAACCGGCTCGCGGTGCTGTCTACCGACTGGCCCCGTCAAGCACCTGGCGGATCCGACCGGGCAGGCGCTCACCGACGCCAGGGCCATCAGTGCTGTATCAGGCAACGTTCGCCTTGTCGTGATGGACGACCTGCTGCGCGCCAGTCAACGCGGCGCAGTTGAGGAGCGTTGAAACGGCTAGAGGGAGGCGCATTGTCGACGATCGGCTGGCTCAGCGACCGAAGTATGGTGCCGCTGGTTTGTCAGTGGGCGGCCGTACGCTCAGCCCGTGAATATTGATGATCTCAAGTGGCAGTCACGGAGTCTCGGTGGATACCCGCCCGTGTTGGTGGACCTGTTGGTAGAGCAAGGGCACGTGGAAATACTGGTCCGGGCGGCTTCGAGGGGAGCGTGGTCCTGCGCGAGGGCGGCAGCGCGCGAGCTGGGCAAGATGGCGGAGTTCGAGCGGGCTCTGAGCGTGCTGGAACCGTTTGTCGAGGTTGGCTGGGAGCCGGCACGCTGGGCGGCTGCCGACATCATGCTGCAGGCGGGACGGGTACAGCAGGCGCTGGACTGGGGCCGCCCGGACGATACGGATCTGGCGTCGGAGCACGTGTGCCGCAACTTCGCGGAGTTGCTGGTCAAGGCGGGACAGGTGGATGAAGCGATCGCCGTGCTGACCCCGCATCTGGACCGGGGATGGCTCCTGTCCACCCTGGTCGAGCTGACCGAGGGACAGAACCGGGACGAGCTGGTACTTGAACTGCTCGCACCGAAGGCCGAGCGGGCCCGCACCGCCCGCGGTGAGGAACGATGGAACCTCGATGCCAATAACGCGCAGGACCTGCAGGCGCAGGTCCTGGAACGCGCGGGCCGCGTCGACGAGGCCGTCCGGGTACTCAGGGCAGACATAGCCGCCGGTCACTTCCTGGTCCAGAACACGCTCACCGCCTATGCCGAACTCTGCCAGCGCAACGGGCGCATGGACGAACTGCGCGAACTGGGCACCGGGGAGCACGCGCATGTCGGCTTGCCGTACTACGCCAGGGCACTCGAAGACCTCGGTCAGGCCGACGAGGCCGAGACCGTCCTGCGCCGTTTCATCGCGGCTGACGGGTGGGATCGCTTCCGCTGGCCATTGATCGAGCTGCTGGGGCGGCAGGGTCGGATCGCGGAGGCCGTCGAGGTGGGACGACCTACGTTCGACCACCACGACGCCTGCCTTCTCGAAAGCGTCATCCATCTTCTTTCCGAGGCCGGGCGTTTCGATGACGCCCTGGCCATCCTCGACGAGCGCGATGCCGAGTACATCGACGAGCACCCGTCCTGGTTCCACACGAACCGGATAGGGCTGCTGGGCGAGGCAGGCCGGTACGAGGAAGCCCTCGCCTACGCCAAGACCCTACCGACGGACGTGTACGGGCTGACATCCAGCACCGCGTGGATCCTGGAGCAGTCAGGACGCGTAGACGAGGCTCTCGGCCTGCTCCGGGCAGATGCCGACGTGGAGGCGTGGGAGGTGGCCACGCTACTCATCAAACACGGACGTGCAGAAGAAGCGATGGACAGCATGCCGTCTATCGCCGATCTCCGCGCAGCCGGCCGGTGGGGGTAGTCGGAACCGTTCTTGCTGCGAGATCCCGCCGGGCAGGCGGATCACGCAAGGCCGAAGAACCGCGTCCACCAAGTGGGCCGCGCTTCGAACAGCACCAGCGCACTTGGGCCCTCGTAGTCGCTTTCCAGCAGTTCCTCGGGGACGCTCACGTAGCCGATTTCGTCCAGCGCTCGCTCCACGGTGGCAAGGTCGGAGGGGTCCAGCGCGCCTTCCTCTCGGGCGTCGTCCGTGCCGAAGTAGGCCCCTGGATTGTCGGCGCAGACCTCGGCGAGAGAGCCGAACTTGCTCACGCAGACCACGATCCGCGTCCCACAGAGCGTCGCCTCGGCTGGCACGCGTACACGCCCGTACTCGCTGGAGTCCTGCGTTTCCTGCTCGAACTCGCACTGGACCCCGAAGTCCGCCTCGAGCCGGCGCACCAGCCTGCTGAACGTGAGGCTGGCTGCGGCGCGGTCGTAGTTCAGCGGCCACTCCAGCCGCTCGGGGTCGTCGAGTTCACGCAGGAGGGCCAGCAGTTCCGTCTCGCTCATCGCCATCCGTCCATCCTGCCGCTCGGCGGGTGGGAACAGAGAGGCGGGGGAAAGCAGCGACAAGATCCGAGAGAGACGGCCTAGCCTCCCGGAAGCAGCACACGCCCACGTCTGCCCAGCCTGTGTCGTATCGAACTGCGGGCCACACCACCAGTACGAGATCGGGCCCCCGCGCGATCAGGTGAGCGTCAGGCGTGCCGAGGTCGGGGAGCTGATACGCGAACTTGGCATATGACTAGTTGTCACCGTCCGGCTTCTGATAGTTGTTGCAGCGGGGTACGGGCGCAGGCCCGTAGCGGCGCTCACGGGCGCCCGCAGGGAGGATGCACATGGGCACCACCACGCACGACGAGGTAATCGCCACCGAGCAGACGGCGGTGGACCACGCGTACGCCTGTTACACCGCGAAGCTGGCCGAGATGACCGGGACGTCGGCCGCGACGGCTTCGGCGAGCGGGAAGGACGGCATCGCCAACCGGATGCACGCGGAGGCGCAGGCCGAAGCGTACGGAGGGCTCGGCGACGAGGCGCTGGTCTTCTCCCGGGTGGACGCGCCGGATGACCCGGGCGTGAAGCCGCGTCCCTGGTACATCGGTCGGCGGGGTGTGCGCGATGCCAAGAACGATCCGGTGGTCCTGCTGTGGACCAGCACGCTCGCCAAGAAGTGGGCCGAGGCCTTGCCCGAGGCACCCGGGGAGGTGGTTCTGCGGCGGCGGTTGCGTTGCGTACAGCGTGTCGTCCAGGACTACTTCGACGAGATCGCAGCTGCGGACCCTTCCCCCGCATCCGTCCCGCAGCCGCGCCCGGCCGCGGACGACGTGGCCGTGGCAGATTCGCAGACGGCCCGCGAGACACCCCTCGCGACGCGTCCGGAACCGGGCGACGAACAGCCCGTGGGACGTCCGCCTTCCCCGACGCCCGGCGACGTCGTCCGTCACCAGCGCCGTAAGCCGCTCCAGCCGGACGATTTTTTGCTGCGCGAGCTGCGGCGCTCGCGCGGCGGCCGGATGCGGGACATCGTCGAGACCATCCGCCGTGACCAGATGGACCTGGTCACCGGCTCGCCCTCCGACATCCTCGTCGTGCAGGGCGGCCCTGGTACCGGCAAGTCCGCCGTCGGGCTGCACCGCGTGACCTGGCTCGTCAACAACGAGCACTTCAAGGCCCAGGACATCCTCGTCATCGGCCCCCACCAGAGATTCCTCGACTACGTCGGTCAGGTGCTGCCCACGCTCGGCACACGCGACGTCAACGTCGTCCAGCTGAACCGGCTGTGGGAGGGCGAGACCCTCGGCACCGACTCCTCGCAGGCGCGGCAGGTGAAGTCCGACGAGCGGATGGCGGCCGTGCTGCAGCGCCGTGTCGAGAGCGACTGCCGTCCCGAGGCGCTCGACGACCTCACCACCGCGCCCTCCTACGAGGGCGACGAGCCGGCCGTCGTCGTCACCGCCGGGAGTACGACGCTCCGCGTGCCGAAGTCCGAGGTCCTCACACTCCTCGACGAGGCACGCGCCGTTGACGGCCCCTACCGGCAGCGCCGCGAACGCTTCCGCAGTCTGTTCGTCGACCGACTCCTCCAGGAACTGGCCACCGTCGCCCCCCGGCGAGGCCAGGGCGGCACGATCCGTCGCGACCTCGAACGCAACCGCCGCGTCGAGCGGCTCGTCGAACGCATCTGGCCGTCGCCCGGCGCAAGGGAGGCCTTGCGCAGCCTCTACGACTCGCCCGACCTCCTGCACGCCTGCGCGGACGGCATCCTCGACGCCGACGAGCAGGCAGCCCTGCACCGGCCCCGGGCCGCCAACGCCGACGCCGAGCCCTGGAGTCTCGACGACCACGTCTGTCTCGAAGAACTCCGGTTCCTCATTGCGGGGGAGACACCCCGCCGTTACGGGCACATCGTCATCGACGAGGCCCAGGACCTCACCCCGCTGCAGGCCCGCGCGCTGCGCCGCCGCTGCGCCGTCGGCGGCTCCATGACGGTCCTCGGCGACCTCGCCCAGGCCACCGGCCCCCACACCCACCTCAGCTGGGACCCTCTCGGCGCACTTCTGTCCGATCACGGGGACTGGCGCGTCGCCGAGCTCAACACCAGCTACCGCGTGCCGGCCGAGATCATGGACTTCGTCGCGCCCCTCGCCGGCGCGGTCGCCCCGGGACAGCTGTACCCGCAGGCTGTGCGAAGAGCGGGGAAGGACGCCGTACGAACAGTGGCGACCGAACCGGGGCAGCTGCTCGACGACACCCTCACCCAGATGACCCGCCTGGTCGGCACCAGCGACGGGAACACACCGCGCTCCGTCGCCGTCATCGTCCCCGACGACTCGCCCTGGCTGGAGGAGATCAGCCGTCGCCTCGATGAGGGCGCCGACCTCGCGGGAACGGGCCATGAGGCGGTGTCTGTTCTGGCCGCCGCTCAAGCGAAGGGCATGGAGTACGACCATGTCCTGGTCCTCGAGCCCGCCACCTTCGCCGACCGCGGTCCGACCGGCCTGCGGCAGCTGTACATCGCCCTCACGCGCAGCACGCAGAGCCTGACGGTGCTGCACACCTCGCCGCTTCCGGATGTCCTCACGGAGACGGATCCCGGCCACCAGGACGCCCCCTCCGCCGAGACAGGATCCGGTACGGACCGGGGCGACGTCCCCGAGATCGGGGCAGACATCCGCGTCCGGGTGCTCGGCCCCGGGCCGGGCGGCCGCTACAAGGTTCAGGCACTCAGCCCCGAGACGGACCGGCCCTTGGCCCTCACGGTCCGGCACGGTTCCACGCCTCCCCGCCCCGGCGACGAACTGGACTGCTGGGTGTTCGCCAACGAGACCGGCCAGAGTGTGCTCACCACTGACAGTCGGGGCCGCCTGCCCATCTCGACGAAGATGGCTCAGCGCTATCTGGCGGCGCTCGGCGTGCTCGACGACCTCGTCGTCGGCGAGCAGGGTGCTGTCGCAGATGCCCGCGCCCGGCTGTCCGATCTGCAGGGCATGGCCAACCGCATCCTCCGCCGCGACCAGGCGGACTGGGTGGACGTGTACCGCGTCCTCGGCTCCCCCGACCGGCAGCGCCTGGGCGTGCTGCGAGACCTCGCATCACGCACCAACCGCGCGCTGAAGGACAGCACACTGGAGACCGGCCGCCTGCGGGCCGAACTCGCCGAGTCCGGATGGGCCGCGGCTCTGGCTGAAGCACAGAAGACGCTCCGCACCCGCCTGGCCGACGCCGTGACCCTCGACAACACCACCGAACCCGCCGCCCACCAGCCCGAGCACGCAGATCAGAAGGAAGCCGAACTCGTGACCACCGTCGAAGAAGCACCCGCCGTACCGGCCGTGACCTCGAAGGAAGGCTTCCTGCGCGCCCTGGAGGCCTCGGCCGCCGCCGACCGCACCTGCAAGAAGCACGAGGCGGTGCGCCACGCCTTGAAGTCGGAGCTGCTGTGGGCGGACCTTCAGCCGAACGACTCCGAGGCCGTCGACGTCCTCTGCACCGTGGGCGACGGGCTGTACGTCTACGAGGTTCTGGGAGTGGGCCACTCCGCGTACGAGGATCTCCGCTCGGGAGCGACCCGTCTTCTCGAGATCAACCACACCCTGCACACGCCGGCCGACCGCCTGCACCTGGTTCTGTGCGAGCCGCCTACCGAGGACTGGGCTGCCGAGACCGTGCGCGAGGTCTTCGGAGTTCACGTCATGTGGCGTACTCGGGGTGGGTGGGGCGGCGACGATTCCGACGCCGCCTTCGGCCGCCCTCAGGCATGAAACCGCTGCCGGTACAGCGTATGGCTGGCTACGCCGCCGCTCGTCCAGCGCCCGCGATCACGTCCGCAAGCACCATACGAGCAGGGGAGAGCGACCATGAGCCACGATTCCCAGAGATCCAGCCTGGAGCACTCGATTCGCACGCTCGGTGGCCTGTGGGGCACGATCCGCGGCGTGACCGTCCTGCGCGATGCCGGATACACCCCCGACGAGAAGCACGTGCGCGGCACCTATCGGCGCCTCGCCAAAACCGGTCTGCTGGTCAAGGTGCAGGACCGGCCCGTTCAGTACCGCCTCATCGAGAAGTGAGGACCACGATCGTGGCCGACCAGCACTTCATCACCGCTGGTCCGGGGGGAACGATCACCGCTCCGACTGCACCACGGGGTTCCACTCCAGGCGAGCTGTTGACGCGGAGAAGGGACGCACGATTCACCTCATCCTGTGACCGAGGCTGAGGTCCGTGCCGCGAGGCCCGGTCTGGACCGGGTCACCAGCACGACCGCGGGTCTTGTACGTGCTCCGGCGAGTGCCGGTCTTCACCCCTTCCCAGGCCGGTCCGGACCAGGAAGCCGGGGTCCGCGTCCCGTAGCGAGGTAGCGGTGTGCACTCGCTGGGTGCCGGGAATGCCCACCTCGACGAGGACCTCGCCGCGGAACATCCACAGACCGAACAGGTCGTCGTCCTCGTCGTGCAGCATGACCTGCACGCAGGCGGGCTCGTTCCACGGCAGGGACTCCAGGTCCTTGAGCACGCCGCGGCGCCCGTTCCACCGTCCGAACTCGATGTGCCAGCCCCCTACGAACCAGGGGATCTGTACAAAACACCCGCTCCAGGTGCGGGTCTCGTCCGGCCGCGTCAGCGGCTCCATCACCTCGTCCTCGTACCGCGCCAACACGATGACCTGCGCCATTCTGCTCATGCCCACATGTCACACGGTGCCGGGCAGCGAGGGCAATCGATTTGGGAGCTGTCGCCTGTGCATTCCATAGCGCTGTCGCGGTCGCCTCGACCCAGCTTTTGAACTGGACCTGAGACAGAGCCACTCGCTTCCGGTACACCGCTCAGATCGGAGGGCGATTGGATGACGCGTACTCGTCGGCGACGTTGAAGACGCTGGCACAGCGTGGGCACTCCGCCTGGCCGAAGAGATGGGTGATTCCGTCGGCGAGCACGACTTCCCCGTCCCGCAAGACAGTCTCGTACATCCAGCGGCCGGTGCTGGAGAGCTCCTCGGCGGGCACCGGCCTCAAGGCGCGTCGGTCCACGTCGCCCAGGTTCCAGTCCCGGATGGCTGAATAGCGTCCGTGGTCGCCGATGGCGATCGTCACCTCCACGGCGCAGTGCGGGCAGGTGACCTGGTAAAAGTCGTCCGAGAAGTCCCCCAGGGCCGCACTCCAGTGGTAGTGCCCTTCGACGGCGATCAAGGCGCGGAAGGTCACGAGGTAGTCGCCCGGCCGTGACCGCAGGTGCCGATCCAGCAGCTCACGGAACTCCGCGATCGCTGCGACACAGCCCGCCAGCAGATCGTCGCAGCCGTGGTTCCCTGCCGCGCGCCGGACGATCGCCCCAGCCAGCTCGCGCGCCGCCGCACACCGCGAAGCCAGATGTACCAGGCGCGGCAGTGCGGCGAAACTGGCGGGGAACACCAAGTCGTGTTCGAGGATCAGCCGGTAACCCAGCTCATCCCATGCCTCTGCATCGTCCTCGCGCTCGACCCTCGCCAGGAGCTCGGGGACGCGATCGACGTCTCCGTAGCAGTCGTACATCTGTGCCCAGTTCACCACCTGAGCATCTAACCGTCCTGAGGCAACCGGGGACGACCCCGCAGCCCTGAACCCCGTTGCATGACCTATCAGACCTCCGACCCCCTCACTAGGGTGGGCACTTCGAAACACTCGAGGGGTGGGTGGCAGTGTGGCGAGACGACCGGACGGCGCCGAGGTCGCGGCCGTGGTGCAGCAAGTCTTCCGCGGTGGCTTAAGGAGCGGGAAGTCCGCGTTCCAGCCGGAACTGGCAGCCTGGACCGAGGCGACCGCGTCCGATCTGCGCGCCCGCTTCGTTGACCGGCCCGACGAATCGTCGGACACCTTTCTCGTCAAGCTGCGCCGGCAGCTCACCGACGCCCCCGACGAAACGATCGTCCTCGCCGCCGAACTGCTCTTCGTGAACATGGCCCCTCTGGTCCCCGAGCAAATCGGTCTTCGGCGGAAACTTCAGATACTCCGAGAGGTGCTGTCCTGGGCCGACCGCCGTATGGATGTGCCCCCGGACATGGAGCCCGCACTGAAGGGTTTCCTCCACGGTGGGCAGGGGTTCCTCAACTACCGCTGGGCGCAGTTCCAGATCCTGGTTCTCCTTGTCGAGCGACTGGCCGGGACGGAGCCCACCGAGCGGGAGGCACTCCTCAAGGACCCCTGGCGCTTCCGGAAGCTCTGCTTCGGCATCCAGGACTCCGTCGGTCACAAGAAGGGCCGTGCCCAGATCCATGTACTGCTCTTCGCCCTCTTTCCGGACCACTTCCAGCCCATCGCCAGCGCCCACCACAAGCACGAGATTCTCAAGGCCTTCGCGGACGAGCTCTCCGAGTCCACCGGCAACGACGACAAGGACCTGCTGACGCTCAGCAGAACGCTGGAGGTCCAGGTCGGCCGGCCCGTCGACTTCTACGACGAGCCCTGGGTCGGCCGCTGGCGCAAGGGCGCCGTAACGCACGAGCAGCGCGGCTGGCTGGTCCGCGGCCACAACGTCGACGGGCACGACTTCATCCCGGCCTGGCTCAGGCAGGGCTACTGCTCGCTCTCCTGGCGGGAGGCCCCGGAGATCCCCGTCGGCGCCACCAAGCAGCAGGTCCGGCAGGCGGTCGCCGAGGCCATGCCCGAGGCCACCGCCCAGCTGCGCGGGGCGGCCGCCTATCAGCTGCATGTCTTCCTGACCGTCATGCAGCCGGGCGACCTGGTCGTCACCGTCACCCCGGACGAGGTACACGTCGGCACCGTGCAGGGCGCACCGACGTACGACGCCTCCGAGGGCCTCGACAACGCCCGCCGTCTCCCGGTGCGCTGGGCGACCGCCGACCGCCCCCTGGTCCGGGCCGACCTCCCCGAGAAGGTCCAGGCAAGGCTGCCGCTGCCGCCGGCGGTGTACGACATCAGCAGTGTGGCCGCCGAGCTGGCGGAGCGTGCGGGTCTGGAGGACGCGGTCGACGATGTACTCGCCGAGGTCGACGTCACCAAGCCCCTTGAGTTCCCGCCGATCACCCAGGAGCTGGCGGACGAACTGCTCATGCCGCTGGAGTGGCTGCGGGAGACCGCCGAACAACTGCAGGACCAGCTTCAGCTGGTGCTCCACGGGCCGCCCGGCACCGGGAAGACCCACGTCGCCCGTGCGCTGGCCAGACATCTGGCGGGTCCGGACCGGGTGCAGCTGGTCCAGTTCCACCCCTCCTACACCTACGAGGACTTCTTCGAGGGCTTCCGTCCAGTTCGGGGCGACGGAGGCTCGGTGATGTTCGACGTGTTGCCCGGTCCGTTCAGACTGCTGGCCGAGCGGGCGCGGAAGGACCCGGCGAATCCGTACTTCCTGATCATCGACGAGATCAACCGGGCCAACCTCGCGAAGGTCTTCGGCGAGCTGTACTTCCTGCTGGAGTACCGCGAGGAGCCCATCACCGTGCAGTACAGCCCGCACGATCCGTTCCATCTGCCCGGCAATCTCTTCCTCATCGGCACGATGAACACCGCCGACCGCTCCATCGCGCTGGTCGACGCGGCGATGCGCCGCCGCTTCGCCTTCCGCCGGCTGTCCCCAGAGAAGCCGCCGGTGCAAGGTCTGCTGGCCCGCTGGCTACAGGCCCGCGGTCTCCCGGACACCGCCGCCCGGCTGCTGGACGAGCTGAACTCCCGCCTCGGCGACGCCGACCGTGCCATCGGCCCGTCGTACCTGATGAAGCCCGGCGTGGCCCGCCCCGGGGGCCTGGACCTCATCTGGCGCACCCAGATCCTGCCGCTCCTGGAGGACCAGCTCTACGGCACCGGCGTCGACGTCGAAGTGGAGTACGGCCTGGACTCCCTGCGGGCGGCCGTCGCGCTGCCGGGCCCCTCGGCCGGATTCCCGTCCCAGGCCGCCGCCCCGCAGGGCCGGCCGGTCGGTTCCCCGCTCCCGGCCGTCGAATCGTGAGCGCCGACCTCACCCTCACCGCCCAGGAGACCGGCCCCGGCAGCGCGTACGAACTGACCGGCGACCAGGTGGCGGCCCTGGTCGCCGTGCCGGACCTGGTACGGCTGACCCCGGCACCGGGCGGGCGCTGGAATGTGCGGGGCAACCAGAAGGTGGGCCTGATCCGTCTGCCCACCCGGTCCGGCGGAGCGGTCCACCTCCGGCTGCGCCCCAAACTCCCCATCAGAGACCTCCTCTTCCTCCTCTCCTACTCCTCCACCGACCCCTGGCACCCGGAGCCGGTCACTGCGGCGACAGCCGACGACCTCCTCCCCGCCCTCGCCGACCTGCTGGCCCGCACCGCCCGCCGCACCCTGGAGGCGGGCGTCCTGCACGGCTACAGCGAGGTGGCCGAGGAGCTGCCCCTGATCAGGGGCCGTATCCGCACCACGGACCAACTCCGCCGCACCGGTTTGCCGCTGCCGATATCGGTCCGGTACGACGACCACACCCCGGACATCCCCGAGAACCGCATCCTGCTGGCTGCCCTGAATCTGGCCGCTCACCTGCCGGGCGTACTGGACTCGACCCGCTTGACCCTCCGCCACCTCGCCCACCGCCTTCACGGTGTCCGCGCGCCTCACCCCGGCCAACCGCTTCCCGCCTGGATCCCGACGAGACTCAACGCCCGCTATGCCCCGGCCCTCAGGCTGGCTGAACTCCTTCTGTCCGGCCGCTCGATACGACAGGAAGGAGGCGTTCCGATCCCGGCGGACGGCTTCCTGCTGGACCTGCCGAAGGTCTTCGAACGCTTTGTGACGGTGACACTCGGCGAAGCCCTGGCCCGCCACGGCATCCGCTGCGCTCCCCAGGACGTCCACCGCCTGGACGAGGCGCGTCGGGCCGCTTTCCGCCCCGACCTGGTCCTGTACCGCGGGGGCCGTCCGATCTCGGTGATGGACGCGAAGTACACGTACCTCAAGGTCACGTCCCCACCCGTGGAACACCTCTACCAACTCCTGGCCTACTGCACCGCCCTGGGCATCAGCCACGGCCACCTCATCTACGCGGCGGCCGGCCCGGGCACGGCCTCCATCGACCACGTGATCCGCTGTTCCCCCGTCACGATCACCGCTCACGCCCTGAACCTGAACGAGCCCCCAGCCGGCCTCCTGGCGCAGATGGCCGCCCTGGCCGCCCTGGCCGGCAGAACGGCGACGGCCGCCCCGACAGCTTCGCCCGGGCAGGCATGCAAGGCCCATAGCTCACAACTCAGAGAGATCGAGGGCGGGAGCGCGCTCCCGCAGTAGCTGGCCCGCGTGCGGGCTCGCAGCGGTCGCAGCATCGCACGAAAGGACGGACCGATCGCCGCGAGTGCAATCAGGAGTTGACTTCTTCACTTGTCCTTTGAAAGGGAAATCTTTGCCTCCGGTTGAAAGCAGCGGGCTACTGAGAAGAGATACCTTCGGTCCCCACGGTGCTTTCGTCGCGGAGTTATGTTCTCAGCGTTGCCCCTAATCTCTGGGAACGTCTGCTGCGCGCGGGTCGTGATGACGCCGCCTGCCGCCTCGAGGCACTCCTCCGTATCCCCGTTTACGGTCCCGACAGGCATCCCGACCAGCAGGAACATTCCGCCGTTGAAACATCGGTGTCGCACGGGCGAGAAGCTGTTCGATTTTAAGCCATGTGACCGAAATTGATCTTCGGGTGACGTGTTGGCGGGGGCTGCTGCTTTGATGGATCAGCTGCACAATTGGGGTGCGGCTGATTGAGCGGGGGAGGGTGCTGTTGTTGTGCCGTGGGCGCGATCGTATGTGCAGGGACGGGACTGGGAGGAAAGGGCCTCGCTCGGATGGGATCCGGGATCCGCGGGAAGAGCGCCTCGCCCCGAGCGGCGAGTGCGGTGCGCCCCGCACGTTCCTGCCGTCGGTCCCTCCTGCCAGGAAGGCCAGGTCAGCGCCGCCGCCACCTTCGGTGACGCTGACCGCGGCTCCCTTCGCACCCCGCAGGATCTCGGCCTCGCGTGGCACCCGGGACGGAGTCCGGTCATGCCAAGACTGCGGACGGGAGTTCTGGGCTTCGCCTGTACGGCAGTGCACTCAGCGCGTATGACCGAACTATTTCCGAAGGCTTTGCAATTGTCGAGGTTTCCGGTGTCCATCCGTCGCCGTGTCAGCGAGAAGTCCCGTCTCCGATTGCCGGGTCGTGCCACGGAGCAATCCAGCCGGGAGGACGGCTCGGCGAGCGCCGGTGTGACGAGGCGTCCGCCGCCCGGGACCTGAGTGGCGGATGCCGGTCTCCGAATCCGCTCAGACAGCCACCGGATTCCGCAAAGCGGTCGGGTCGACTTCCGTGAGCCCCTGGACGGGGCGATCGCTTCGACCGACTGCCAAACGTGAGAAGACTCTCCTCGGCCATGTGTGGAAGGAAGATGCCCGCCTGCACAGACTTCTTTTCTCGTTCAGGAGGACCGACCCGTCTCGACCGCGGGTCCGAAAAAGGCTGACGAAACTACAGGGGGAAGCAACGTGGATATCGAAATTCTGGGAGCTCTGATCGTGACGGAGGGCCGGGTCTCCATCACGCCCACCGCGCCGAAGGCGCGACAGGTGCTCGCACTCCTGGCGTTCTTCGCCGACCAGGTTGTGCCCGTGTCCGCGTTGATCGAGGAGCTGTGGGCCGGCAGGCCGCCGCGCAGCGCCCGTACCACCCTCCAGACGTACGTGCTCCAGCTGCGAGAGCTCATCACCGGCGCCCTGGCTGCACAAGGCCCTGGAGCCGTGTCGGCCAAGGACATCCTCGTGACGTGTCCCGGGGGCTATCTCCTGAACACCAGGGGCGGAACCAGCGACGCGAAGGAGTTCGAGAGGCTCGCAGGACTCGGCTACCGAGCCGTCGGCGAGGGCGATCACGCGGACGGTGCGCGGCTGCTGCGCGACTCGCTCGTGTTGTGGCGCGGGGCGCCCTTCGCCGACGTCCAGCTGGGCAAGCAAATGGAGTTGGAGGCCGCACGCCTGGAGGAGAGCCGGCTGTGCGCGCTCGACCAGCGCATCGAGGCGGATCTGCAACTGGGACGGCACCGGGAACTGCTCGCCGAGCTGACCGTTCTGGTCAGCCGGTATCGCACCCACGAGAACCTGTGCCGACAGTTCATGATCGCCCTGCAGCGCTCGGGCCGCTGGAGCGAAGCACTGGACGTCTACCGGAAGCTGCGCGGGACTCTCGCACGCGAGTCGGGCCTGGAACCTTCGGTCGTGCTTCGCCAACTGCACCGCTCGATACTGCTGGCCCACACCCACACAGGGTCAACGGCCGCTGAGCCCGGCTCCCGTGTGGTCCGTGTCGTCTGACCCTTCAAGGACGCGTTACAGCGATTGACGCAGGTGAAGGGGGGAGCGCGCCGCAGCGGCACGCGGCCTGGCGGAGATCCGCTTGACGAAGACTCAAGAAATCCGAGGCGCCCTGTTTCAGTCAGTACGGTGCTTGAGGCCGTGCACGCAGATGCGGACAAAGAAGTCCGTATGCCTTGCTTCGGAGATCAAAACGAGAAGCTCTCGACGAGTCATGGGAGAACGTCAATGAGGATCCGGGTTCTGGGGCCGCTCAATGCTGACGTCAATGGTGTCTCCATCGTTCCCACAGCGGGAAAACCCCGACAAATCCTGTCGCTTCTCGCGCTGTACCCGGGGCAGATCATGCCTGTGCCGACGCTGATGGAGGAGATCTGGGGCGCTGACCCGCCGGTCAGCGCCCTGACGACGCTGCAGACCTACATATTGCAGCTGCGGCGTCGGCTGGGCACTGCCATGGGGCCCGATGCGCCGCACACCGCCAAGGACGTACTCGCCACCCGGCACGGCGGATATGTGCTGCAGATCCCGTCGGACAGCGCGGACGTGCACGAGTACGAGCGAAGGGTGTCGGCGGGGCAGGCGGCCTTCGAAGCCGGGGACGACGAAGGCGCCGCCCAGACCCTGCGTCAGGCTCTTGCCCTCTGGCGGGGGCCCGCCCTGGTCGACGTGCGCGTCGGCCCCGCGCTCACCATAGAGGTGCTCCGGTTGGAGGAGAGCAGGCTGGTCACGGTGGAGCGACGCATAGACGCCGACCTACGCCTGGGGCGGCACTGCGAGATCACCGCCGAGCTCCGGGACCTGACGGCACGCCACCCGCACCACGAAGGGCTGCACTCGCAGGCCATGGTGGCTCTGTACCGGTCGGGTCGGCAGGCTGCGGCTCTCGACCTCTATCGGAAGCTGCGGATGCGGCTCATCGAGGAGCTGGGCGTCGAGCCGTCGCCGCAGATGCAGCGTATGCACCAGGCGATGCTCGCAGTGGATCCTGCCCTCGACCTGTCCACCGGGCCCCGGCGCGGCTCGACCTTCGATCTCTACGCCGCCTGAGGTGCCGGCCGGTCGAGTTTCGAGCCCGCCTCTAGGGCTGTCAGCGAGCCTGAACAGGCACGCGCGATTCCGACGGGCCGAGGAGAGCAGAGATGGCGGACACAGGACAGCCCGTGCGGCTGTACTGCTTCGCGCACGCCGGGGCAGGAGTTTCGGTCTTCCACGGTTGGGCACGTAGAACCGGTCCGGGCGTCGAACCCGTGCCTGTGCTGCTGCCGGGCCGCGGGGGTCGGCGTCAGGAACCACGCCTGACCGGCCGTGACTCACTGGTCGCGCACCTGATGGACCGCATCAGCGTCACGGCCGGGCAGCCGTACGCGCTGTACGGGCACAGCCTCGGTGCGATGGTGGCCCACACCCTTACCCAGGCTCTGCACGAAGAAGGGATGCCACTGCCCGCGCTCCTCGCGGTGGGCGCCTGCCCACCCCCGGACGAGACCAGCAAGCTTTCCGACGCCTGCGAGAGCTCCGACGACGATCTGTTGGAGATGCTCCACATCATGGGAGCGCTGCCCGACGGCGCCGAAGCGCGGCGGTACTGGCGTCGTGCCTCGCTCCCTGTGCTCCGCGACGACCTGCGCCTGGCCGGTGCGCTACGCATCGCCGCCCGTACATCGGCGGCCGCGCACGGGCCGCTACCGGTTCCACTGCTCGCAGTGTCCGGGAACCGCGACCCGTTGGTGTCACCTGCCACGGTCGCCGGCTGGCGCAGGTGGAGTGCCGGGCCCGTCGCGACCCGCACCGTGGCCGGCGACCACTTCTTCGTGCGCGGTGGCGTGCTGCCTCGTCTGACGGGCCGAGCCTGCCGCGTCGTGCGGCGACTCGAGGCCGTAGCCGGGCGCGCGTCGGTGCCGGCCCCCGCCCCACAGCCCTGAAAGGTGCCGTCCGCCGGCGAACGGCCGGCCCGGCTCACCGATCCACAGGGACCCGAACCCTTAATCGTGCTCAGCACGAGGAGAGAGACATCATCATGCAGCAGCTCGACATCACGACCCTGATCGACCTTCTGCGCAGCAGCGGAGGCAGCGAGACCCATGAGCTGAACGCTGACGTGCTGGACATCGGGTTCGCCGAACTCGGTTACGACTCCCTGTCGCTGCTCCAGGTCACCGGCATCATCGAGCGCGATTCCGGTGTCACGCTCGACGAGGAGGCACTGGACGAGGCCGAGACCCCACGCCAGTACATCGTGGCCGTCAACAGGGCGCTGTCCACGCGCGCCACAGCCTGATCCAGACGGTCGGCAGAGGAAGACCGCACCCTGGGGCGGGCCCGCTGGGTCCGCCCCAGCCAGACGGGGCGAGGTCCCCTACGTCACTCCGGTAGCCAGTACTCAGCCTCCACGAAACATGGGGACCCGAGCAGCGGCGCGGGTACTCCCGGCAGATTCTCCCGCCGCAGCCCACGATGATCCGGTCTCCATCCGCAGCTGACCGTTTCACGAGTGGCATGGCCCACGGTCGGTCACGTGTGCCGGAGAAAGGAACAGACAACGATGCCCGAGACGGCCTTCCACCGCACGTCCCACCGTGTCGACATAACCGCGTCCGCCGGAGTCGTCTACGGAATCGTCGCGGACGCGGTGCGCTGGCCGCTGTTCCTCGCCCCGACGGTACACGTGGAGCAACTGGATTTGGAGGGTGCCGATCAGCGCCTGCGTATATGGGCGCTCGCGTACGGCGAGGTCACTTCCTGGGTCACCCGGCGCACACTCGACCCCGCCGCGCGACGGATCGACTTCCGTCAGGCGATGCCCGCACCACACATGCAAGGGGTGTCCGGCTCCTGGGTCGTCGAAGAGCTTCCGAAGGGCTCGTCTCGCCTGACCCTGCACCACGCCCTTCCGGTGTCCGCAGGACGCGGCGCCGGTGCCACCTGGCTGGAACTGGCCCGGGACACCGATCTCCGTGCCCTGTTGACGAACGTGAAACACCTGGCCGAACTCTGGACCACCCTCGACGAACGCGTCGTCGCGGTCGAGGACACCTTGCGCGTCGACGGGCCGGCCGAGCTCGTCTACGACTTCCTGTACAGGATGGAGAACTGGTCCGGACAGCTCCCGTGGCTGAGACGCCTCGATCTCATGGAAGAGACCCCCGGAATCCAGAAGATCAGAATGGATACGGCGACGGACGACGGCCGCACGCACACCGCCGAGGCCGTACGCGTGTGCTTCCCCCACAGCGGCCGGATCGTCTACAAGCTGACCGAGCCGCTCGCGTCGACAGCCGCGCAGACCGGTGAATGGTCGGTCGAGCCCGACGCGACCGGCGTGACCGTCGTCGCGCGGCACCAAGCGGTGCTGCACCGACAGGACATGACGGAGGCGCTGGGCACCCACGCCGACGCGACCGGTGCCCACCGGCACGCGCGCCAGGTACTCAGCCGGGACAGCACCGCCATCCTCCGGCTGGCCCGGCAGCACGCGCAGAGCGCCGTCCGCAGGATCACTCCGAAGTCATGACCGGGAGCCGCACATGCCCCCCTCCGCGGACCCCCCATCGAGTTCCCGGAACACCCTCGAACAAGCCGCCGGCACGCATGACCGGGCCACCGCGCTGCGGCGAGCTGCCCTCCTCGACGGGCTGCTCGGCGACCCCCTCGACCCGGGAAACCCGCACGGATTCACCGCACTGGCCGAGTTCGACAGGGACCGGCGTCCACCGGTGGAAACCGAGCAACTGCTCGCGGTGGCAGGGATGGGGAGCGAACTCGTCCCCGTCCGGCACGGGGGCACGTTGGCCCGTGCCGATCTGCTGATGCGGGTACTGCGTCCCGTGTTCCGGCGCGACGTGGCCCTCGGTCTCGGATGCATCTCCTCGTCGTTCGCCGCCTCGGCGGTATGGGCGGCCGGCAACGCCACCCAGCAGAGTTCGGTCGCCGCACTGCTGCTCGGTGGCGGCCGGATCACCGTCGTCCACCCAGGCCTCGGGCCGGCCGGTGGAGTGTCGCGGGACGGGTTCACCCTGCGTCGGCCGGCCGACGGGAGACCGGTCCTCGACGGCTGCAAGGACGTGATCATGGACGCCGAGCGGGCGGGCGCTTTCGTCCTCCACGCCGCGACCGCCACCACGGCCGGGCCCCACAGCCACTCCGCGCTGCTCCTCGATCCCGCCCGGCTCCCCGCCGGGCGCATGCGCCTGCTGCCGCGTGCGGTCACCCCGGGACTGCGCGCGGCAGTCTTCTCGGGCCTGCGGTTCACCCGGTGCCCCGTGCCCGAGGACGCGTTTGTGGGCCGCGCCGGAGAGGGCGTCGCCCTGGCCCTGCGCACGAACCACATCAACAGGTGTCTGCTCGCCGGCGCGGTGACCGCGGCGGTCGACCCGGTGCTGCGTTCGGCCGTGAGCGCCGCCACCGCGAACAGCGCCGCGTCGCCGGCCCGCTGTTGGCGCCGGCCGCTCGCCGGCGTCTTCGCCGATCTGCTCGCCTGCGACGCCCTGGCACAGGCATGCCTGCGGGCCGCGAGCCTGGTCCCCGAACGGGCTCACGTCCCGACCGTGGCGGCCACGTACATGATCTCGGCCCTGCTCGGGGACGCCCTGGACGAACTCTCCGCCGTCCTCGGCTCGGCGGGCCGGCAAGGCGATGGTCTTCCCCATGGCCTGCTTGCCAAGCTCACTCGCGACCTGCCCGCTGCGGGACTCGGCCGGGCAGGCGCAGCCGCGTGCCAGGCGGTGATCGTCCCGCAGCTGCGCACACTGGCGGACCGCTCGTGGTTCGTGGAGGCTGAACCGCCTCCGGGTCTGTTCGGGGAAAGCATCGACCTGCCGGGGCTGGATCACCGGCTGCTGACGTTCGCCGGGGACGCGGACTTCCTGGCCGCGTACCTGGCCGGTTCCGCCGAGCGGATCGCGTGCGCCCGGGCCGCCGACGGGCGAACGGCCCTGCTGGGGCGGTTCGCCGACGGATTCCTGGGCGAACTCCGCGTCCTGCGCGAGCAGTGCCGTGCCCTGCCCGGGCGGTTCGGAGCTTCGATGTCCGGCCCTTGGACAGCGGCGCTGAGCGATCGGTACGGGCTCGTCGTGACCGCGGCAGCCGTTCTGGGTACCTGGGAGGCCGAGGAAGACGGAGCGTCCTTCCTCGCCGACCCGGGCTGGGCGTTGCTCGCCCTGTCCCGCCTCGCCTACCGGGCGGGCATCGAGGTACCGAACCGACCGGAGGACTGCGTCACCGGCGTCCTCGACGAATTGCTGAGCCGCCATCGCACCGGCCGGGGCTTCGACCTCGACGGCGCGGAGCTGACGCGGTGAGGCACCGGAAACGCCTCGGGAAGGCCGGGGCGCCGCGCATCGCGCACCCCGTGCACATAGGAGGCCCGGGCGGCCCCTGGCAGGAACTCCACCGTGCCTGGGATGAGTGTGGCAGCGTGGTCGTCTTCACCACCTGGGGGGAGTGGTTGCCCGCTCTCGTCACCGAACCCCGGCTGCGCCACCTGCTCGGCCGCGACTGGCAGCGCTACCGGCGTACCGGCGACCCCACCGTGCGACATCGGTTCGCCGCCGCGAGGCTCCTCCTGAAACACACGGCGGCGGCTGCTCTGGAGACCGACGCCGCGGAACTGGATCTCGCTTACAAGATCGGCGGGCGCCCGCATCTGCGCGGCCTGCGCCAGATCGACGTGAGTCTCGCCCACACCGACGAACTCATCGTGGTCGGCATCAGCCGCACCGGGCGGATCGGCGTCGACGCGGAGCCGCTGTCACGTTCCCTCTCCCTCGACGTGATGCGCTCCCGCGTGTGCACGCCAGGCGAGCAGGCAGTCCTGGGAGCTGTCGAGGGCCCGGCCCTGACAGCTGCCATGCTGCGCCTGTGGACCCTGAAGGAGGCCTACACCAAGGCCCTGGGGCAGGGACTCCGCCTGCTCTTCACCGAGTTCGACATCCCCCACGTGATCGAAGGGGAGATCGCTACGAACGGTCACAGTGGTCTGCTCGCACCCGACGGTGCCCCGGCTGCCCTCGGCGCGTGGGCGTTCGGCGCCTACCGGGCCCTGGACCGGTATCTCGTCAGCGTGGCCTGCCACGACGCCGTTCCCGAGGCGCCCCCTGAGTTCGGCGGTGACGGCCTGTGCGACGAGGAGTCCATGAGCCTGGTGTCGCGACTGCTGTGCCAGGAGCCGTGACCGCTCCCGGACCCAGGGCCTCTGCGGCGATGGCGGGCGTTGTGCGCGGCGCGCTGCCTTGAGCCCACCTCCAAGAGGTCTTGAGCCCACCGTGTGACCGTGAACCGTCCGACATCACATCGAGGAGGACCCCTCGTGCCCGTACAGACGATCGGGTCCTCGGTTACGGAGAGGGATGTGGCCTTCTGGTCCAAGACCGCCGCTTTCCTGCGATGGGTCGGCCGGTCACTGGCCGCTGCCGGTGCCATATGGGTCCACGTCCCCCCACCCGATGACCCGGCCGGGCAAGGGGTGATGCTCCGGCCCCCGCCGGGCCATCCCGAACAGCTACGCCCCGACATCCCGCTCAGCGCGGAAGAACGGGACCTGGCACGCCGGCTTCTGAACCCGAAGGAGATCGCGTGATCACCGACACCGCCGCAGCCGCATCCGACCGGGCCGCCGAACTCGCCCAGCTCAAGGAGGAGGCCGTCGCCGGCCCTGACGAGCAGGCCACGGCCCGGCAGCACGCAAAGGGGAAACTGACTGCCCGAGAACGGATCGACCTGCTCCTCGACGAGGGCTCGTTCCATGAGATCGAGGCCCTGCGCAGGCATCGTGCGAGCGGCTTCGGCCTGGAGAACAAGCGCCCGTTCACCGACGGCGTCGTCACCGGCTGGGGAACGGTTCACGGGCGGACCGTGTTCGTCTACGCCCATGACTTCCGGATATTCGGCGGCGCCCTCGGTGAAGCGCACGCCACCAAGATCCATAAAATCATGGACATGGCACTCGCGGCGGGTGCCCCGCTGGTGTCGCTGAACGACGGCGCCGGCGCGCGCATCCAAGAGGGCGTCACCGCACTCGCCGGCTACGGCGGCATCTTCCGGCGCAACACCCTCGCCTCCGGAGTGATTCCGCAGATCTCTGTGATGCTCGGCCCGTGCGCCGGTGGCGCCGCCTACTCGCCCGCGCTCACCGACTTCATATTCATGGTGCGCGAGACCTCGCAGATGTTCATCACCGGACCGGACGTCGTCAAAGCCGTCACCGGCGAGGAGATCACTCAGAACGGGCTGGGCGGAGCCGATGTGCACTCCGCCGTGTCCGGCGTCGCGGCCTTCGCCCACGACGACGAGACCGCCTGTCTGGAAGACGTACGGTTCCTGCTCTCCCTGTTGCCGTCCAACAACCGTGAGACGGCGCCCCACCAGCCCACTGACGACCCGGCCGGCCGGCTCACCGGGGCCCTTCAGGAGATCGTCCCCGCCAACCCCAACCAGGCGTACGACGTGCGGGCGGTCATCGAGGAGATCGTCGACGACGGCGAGTACTTCGAGATCCAGCCGGACTGGGCGGCCAACGTCGTGTGCGCGCTGACCCGCCTCGACGGCCATGTGACAGGTGTCGTCGCCAACCAGCCCGCCGCCTTGGCGGGCGTGCTCGACATCCACGCCAGCGAGAAGGCTGCCCGGTTCGTGCAGTTCTGCGACGCCTTCTCCATCCCGCTGGTGACCCTCGTCGACGTCCCCGGTTTCCTGCCAGGTGTGGACCAGGAACACGGCGGTGTCATCCGGCACGGCGCGAAGCTGCTCTACGCGTACTGCAACGCCACCGTCCCACGCGTGCAGCTGATCACGCGCAAGGCATACGGCGGCGCGTACATCGTCATGGACTCGCGTTCCATCGGCGCCGACATCTCCCTGGCGTGGCCGACGAACGAGATCGCGGTCATGGGCGCCGAGGGAGCCGCCAACGTGATCTTCCGACGGGAGATCGCCGCGGCGGATGATCCGGACGCCGTGAGGGCCCAGAAGATCAAGCAGTACCAGACCGAGCTGATGCACCCTTACTACGCCGCTGAACGCGGCCTGGTGGACGACGTCATCGACCCTGCGGCCACCCGCTCCGCGCTCATCGGCGCGCTCGCCATGCTCCGGCCCAAGTACACGGACCTCCCCTCCCGCAAGCACGGCAACCCACCGGTGTGAAGGACGGGCGACGACCATGACGACCTGGCACATCACCAAGGGCGCCCCCACCGTGGAGGAGACAGCCGCCCTCACCACGGTTCTGGTGACCGTCCTGAGCCGCGTGGCTGCCGTCGGGCAGGCCGCGAGGACGACGCCGGAGAAGACCGGGGCCGGCTGGCACCGACCGGACCGTGGCCGGCACCCGTCCACCGGCATGTGGCGCGGCAGATGATCTCCGGCTCCACGCCCGGCTGCAGGCCCGTTCAAGTGCCGCTCCAGCCCGGGACGGAACCGTACCCATGGCACACCACGCGAACCGGACCCACGTCAGGAGAGACCCACCATGACCGACGCCAGGCTTGTCGGAACCTGGACCACCGAGCTGGAGGACGACGGCAAGTCCGTGTTCGGACTCGCATCCTTCACGGGTGACGGCGGCGTCACCTGCTACCAGGTCAACGCCAAGAACATCGGCCTGGGCAACTGGGAGTCCACCGGAAAGGACTCCTTCCAGTACAACTTCCACATCCTCGCCGTGAACCCGCAGGGCGAGCACGTCGGCGAGGCGCACGTCTTCGTCACCGGTGAGTTCCTCTCCGAGGACCACTGGGAGGGCACCGGCGGAGCCAACTTCTACTCACCCTCCGGCGACCTCCTGCGAGGCCACGAGGGCTCGAAGGTCGCCGCCCGCAAGTTCGGCGTCGACAAGTAGGCCGGGGCGCCGGACAAGCCCCGTACCCCGGACCGGTGACTCACGGAGGAAACACTCCCATGCTGCGCGATGAACTCAAAGGCGAGCTCGTTCTCCCCTCCGATCCGGGGTACCAGCTGGCCAAGCAGTTGCAGAACACCGAGTACGACTCGGTCACGCCCTACGGCGTCGCCTACTGCGCAACCCCTCAGGACGTCCTGGCCTGCGTACGCCACGCGCGGGAGACCGGTATCGCGGCGCACGTCCGGGGAGCAGGCCACAGCTTCAACGGCTGGTCCACCGGCACCGGCCTGGTCATCGACCTGTCCCGCATGAACCGAGCCGCGGTGGACGGCCCCAACGTCCGCATCGGGGCCGGCATACAGTCGCTCGACGCGCTCGACGCCCTCAAACCGCACGGCCGCCAGATCATCACCGGTACGTTCCCCACGGTCGGACAGGGCGGTTTCCTCAGCGGTGGCGGGCTGGGCTGGCAGACCCGCAAGTTCGGCGTCGCGAGCGACCACATCGTCTCGGCGCAGGTCGTCCTCGCCGACGGCCGGACCGTGCGCGCGTCGGCGGACGAGCATCCGGACCTGTTCTGGGCCTTGCGGGGCGGCGGCGGTGGGAACTTCGGCATCGTCACCCAATTCGAACTGCGCCCTGTCGACGCCCCGCGCCTGACCGGCTTCGAGACGCTCTGGTCCTTCAGGGACGCCGCCGATGTGCTGGCTGCCTGGCAGTCCTGGGCCGTCGAGGAATCGGAGGACCTCGGCACCTCCCTCGTGGTGCTGCCGGGCATCTTCGGGCCCGGCGGCGAGCCGGTCGTCAAGGCCTGGGGTGTGCACCACGGCGCGTCCGAGGAACTCGAACGCGCCCTTGACGCGCTCACCGATCGCGCGGGCGTCAAGCCCGTGCACCGCGAGGTCTCGGCGCCCGGAGCGTACGCCGACGTCATGCACGAGGCGCTGTGCGGGTCCAAGACCGTCCAGCAGTGCCACCGCACCGGTACCCACCCGGATGCGGTCGGCCACCGGCACCCCTACACCCGACAGGCCTACCGCCTCACCGGCAGGGCCGTCACGCGCACCGAGGCCGAGTCCCTGCTGCAGGCGTGGGACCCCGGCCTGGACGACGAGCGCTACCTGCTGTGCATCGCGCTCGGCGGTGCCGCCAACCGGGTCGGCCGCACCGAAACCGCCTATGTGCACCGTGAAGCCCAGTTCCTGACGGGCTTCCAGATGGCCACCCGCGACGCAGCGGCGGCCGCGCAGGGCCCGGCCGGGCTCGACGCGTGGGCCGACCGGTGCGGCGCGGCCCTTGCCCCGCTGGCCACCGGCTCCTACATCAACTTCCCCAGTTCCCGGACGCAGGCCGGCTGGGAGACCGACCACTACGGGGAGAACGCCGCCCGACTGCGCGAGATCAAGCAGGCCTACGACCCCGACGGCTTCTTCCGGCACGGCCGAAGCATCGACTCCGGCCGGAAGCGCGGTCAGCAGACGACGAAAGCAGGACGATGAAGACAGGACTGACGGACAAGGCGGTGCTCGTCACCGGTGCTTCTCGCGGCATCGGCCGGGCCACGGCTCTCGCCTACGCGGCGGAGGGCGCACGGGTTGCGATCACTTACCACTCCGACGAGGCGGGAGCGAAGGAGACAGCCGATCAGGTCGCTGCTGCCGGCGGCATCCCGTACGTGGTTCGCTACGACCTCGGTGACGAGGACTCCATACGGGCCGCGGTCGCCGCGGTGGGCGCCGAGTGGGGCGGGCTCGACGTCCTGGTCGCCGGCGCGGTCGAGTGGGGCGACGCGATTCCGCGGCCCGGCCGGCAGATGCCCGCCTTCGAGGACGTCCCGCCCCAGCAGTGGCAGCGGGTCCTGCGCACCTCCGTGGATGCCGTCTTCCACACGGTCCAAGCCGTGCTGCCCCTCATGCGCGGTCGGGAGTGGGGCCGCATCGTGCTGATCGGCGCCGGCCTCGCGGACACCGGCATGACGGGCGCGGGCGCATACGGAGCCGGCAAGGCCGCCCTGCACGGGCTGGTGCGCAGTCTCGCCTGGGAACTCGGCCCCGCCGGGATCCTGGTGAACGAGGTCGTGCCCGGTCAGACCCTTACCGAGAACGTGCTCACGCACGCCTCGCCGCCCTTTCTGGAGAACAAGGCCAGATCCCTTCCCTCGGGCCGGATGAACACTCCCGAGGACGTCGCGCGCACGGTCGTCTTCCTCGGCTCCGCCGCCAACGGAAACGTCCACGGCGAGGCCCTGCGTGTCACCGGTGGGCTGTGAAGCCCGTCTTGAATCCTCGCCCAGCCGTAACGCCCGGCCCACCGGCCGCACACCCAGGAGCTCCGATGACCGACACACTCGACGAGACGAAGACGCTGGCGGACGGACCCGAGGACGCCCCCGCCTATCCGATCGGGCGCACCTGCCCCTACCAGATGCCGCCCGGCTACGAGCAGCTCCGGGAGAAGGGCCCCATCTCCCGGGTCACCCTCTGGAACGGGCGCATCGCCTGGCTGATCACCGGCAACGAGCTCGGCCGCAGGCTGTTCCCGGACGGCCGGCTCTCCTCCGATGTCCTCGACCCGAACTTCCCACTGCTCGCGCCCCGGATCGAGGCCCAGCGCCAGCAGGCCGCCGCGCCCCCGCTGGTCGGCGTCGACGACCCGGTGCACGCCCGCCAGCGCCGCACGGTGCTGCCCAGCTTCGGCGTCCGCCAGGTCAACGCCCTGCGCCCGGCGATCCAGAAGTACGCCGACGAGCTGCTCGACAAGATGCTGGCCAAGGGCCCGGGCGTCACCGTCGACCTGCTCAGCGAGTACGCGCTGCCGATGCCGTCCGCCGTCATCTGCATGCTGCTGGGCGTCCCGTACGAGGACCACCACTACTTCGACGAGCGCTCGCGGCACGTGCTTTCCTCATCCGGCCAGGAGCAGGCGGCACAGGCGCAGACGGCCTTCACCGAGATCCTCGCGTACCTCGACGACCTGATCAGCCGCAAGCAGGCCGAACCCGGAGACACCCTGCTCGACGAGTTGATCGCCCGCCAGCTGGACGAGGGCAAGGTCGACCGTCAGGAACTCGCGATGATCGCCACGGTCCTGCTGGTCTCCGGCCACGAGACGACGTCCAACATGATCGCCCTTTCCACGATGGCGCTGCTGGCCCACCCGGAACAGTTGGAGGCGCTGCGCTCCGACGAGTCCCTGATGCCCCAGGCCGTGGACGAGCTGATGCGGTTCACATCCATCGGCGACATGCTGATGCGCGTGGCCAAGGAGGACATCGAGATCGAGGGCCACCTCATCAAGGCCGGGGACGGGGTGATCCTTTCGACGATGCTGATGAACCGGGACCCCGGCTCCTTCGAGGGCGCCGACGACCTGGACATCTTCCGGCCTTCCGGCCGCCACGTCGCATTCGGGTACGGCATCCATCAGTGCATCGGCCAGAACCTGGCCCGCGCCGAGATGGAGATCGCCCTGGCGACCCTGTTCCGCAGGGTGCCGACGCTGGAACTCGCGGTCCCCGCCGACGAGGTGCCGGTCAACGCGCCCTACGTACTCCAGGGAGTCTCCGAGCTCCCTGTCACCTGGTAGCCGCCGTGCACATCTCGGTCGACTCCGACCGGTGCATCGGCTCCGCCCAATGTGCCGTCACCGTGCCCTCCGTCTTCGAACAGGACGAGGACGGACTGTCCACCGTCATCCCCGGCCGTGAGGACGGCGGCGGCGAGCCGCTGGTGCGCGAGGCTGTCCGGGCATGCCCGGTGCGAGCCATCACCATCAAGGAGACGGAGGACGCGTGACCACGCGCCTGCCGGGCCACGTGAGCCCGGCAGGCCACCCTCGACGGCTCGGGGCACGGACGGTGCGGCGTCCGCGCCCCGAGCCGTTCTTGACGGAACCTCAAGTGGTCCCGGCAACGATGAATCCATGGACATTCGCAGCCTAGACGGCGACGATCCCGCCACGATCGCCCTCCTCCTGCCGGGCTTCCAGGAGACGATGAGCCTCGAACTGCCCGGCGATCCGCCGGTGTCGCAGGCCTTGCTGGCCCGGCTGCTTCAACGCCGCCACGGCGCCGACCGGATCGTGCTCGCGGCCTTCGACGGTGACCGGCCGGCCGGCTGCACCAAGCTCGGCCTCGACCTCGGTGTGCCGAACGGACCCGGCCACGGCTCGCTGTGGGTCTTCCCGTCCTGTCGCCGCCGTGGCGCGGGTACCGCCCTCGTCGATGCCGCTCGTGCCGAACTGCGCACCCGAGGCCGGGACCGCCTGATGGTCGACGCCCCCCGCACCCCGGCCGCGGAGGCCTTCGCCGCCACCTGCGGCGCCGAGCTGCACGGCACCAACCTGCGCAACCGGCTCTTCTTGAAGGGCCCGGCCCGTGCCGGCGTCGACGAGCTTGCCGACCGTGCGGTGCCGGGCCACCGGCTTGTCCACTGGAGCGACCGCTGCCCCGATGCGCTGGTCGGCCTCTACGCCCGCGCATGGGGTGCCCTGGACGTGCCCGTCAACGGCCAGGCGGAGGTCCGTGCCCCCACCTCCGCCGACGTCCGCTCCCGCGAGGCCGAGGCAGCGCGCGCCGGACACCGTCAGTACGTGACCGCTGCCGTCGACACGGCCACCGGCGAGATCGCCGGGTATGCCACCCTCTTCGTCCGCGACAGCCCGATGGCCGATGCGGGGGAGACTCTGGTCCTCACCGACAGGCGCCGCCAGGGCATGGGTACCTGGATCAAAGCCGGTCTCATCGCCCGGACCGCGGTCGAGAACCCCCACCTCGCCCTGGTGCAGGCGTGGAACGACGTACGCAACGACGCCGTCCTCGCTCTCAACCGGCGCCTCGGCTTCGTCGCGGACAGCTCCTGGTCGACGTACTCGGTCAAGGCATGAGCTCCCGAGGGAAGTTCGAGTTCTGGTCCACCGGTCACTGCCACGATCCGCACAGACCGGAAACCGCGAGAGGGGTTCTCTGTGAGTAGCAGCGGCGCACGTGTACTGATCGTCGGTGGCAGCCTCGTCGGCCTGTCCACCGCCGTCTTCCTCGCCCATCACAAGGTGCCGGTCACCTTGGTCGAACGGCATCCCAGCACCTCCATCCACCCCCGCGCGGTCGGCTACTACCCGCGCACCGCCGAGCTGCTGGCCACGGTCGGTGTGGAGGAAGCCGCCAAGGCCGCCGCCGCCGGCTTCGAGAAGCACAAGACCCGCGCGGGCGTCGAGTCCCTCTCGGGCAAGGTCTTCTTCGCCAAGGAGGAACTGGAGGGCGGAGACGAGCTCGCGGACCTGACCCCCTCCACGCTGCTGCTGCTGCCCCAGGACCGCCTGGAGCCGATCCTGCGCGCCCGCGCCGAGGAGCTCGGTGCCGACCTGCGGTTCAGCACCGAGCTCCTCTCCTTCACCCAGGACGACGAGGGGGTCAGCGCCGTCGTCCGCGGCGCCGACGGCAGTGAGACCGCTGTGGCAGCCGACTACCTGGTGGCGGCCGACGGGCCGCGCAGCTCCGTGCGCGAGTCCCTCGGGGCCGAGCGGGAAGGCCGGGGCGTGCTCTCCCGGCACGTGAGTATCGCGTTCGGCGCGGACTTCGGCGCAGTGCTGGGTGAACGCCGCTACAGCGTGGTCCACGTCGAGAACAACAAGGTCACGGGCATCCTCGTTCACGACGACACCCTCACCGAGGGCACTCTGATCGTCGGCTACGACCCTGCGAAGGGCGAGGGGCTGGACGATTTCACCGACGCCCGCTGCACCGAACTGGTCTCCGCCGCCATCGGCTCGGACGAGGTCGAAGTCACCATCCGCTCCCGTTTCCCGTGGGACATGGCGGAGCTGGTCACCGGCGACTTCGTGCACGGCCGTGTACTCATCGCGGGCGACGCCGCCCACCAGATCCCGCCCACCGGGGGGTACGGCGCCAACACCGGCATCGCCGACGCCTTCAACCTGAGCTGGAAACTGGCTTCGGTACTCGAGGGCACCGCCGGCCGTGCGCTGCTGGACACGTACCAGGACGAGCGCCGGCCGGTCGGCGTGTACACCGCGCAGCAGGGGTCACTTCAGCTCGCCGTACGGTCCCGGACCGCGACCGAGGAACAGCGGGCCGCCACTCACGACGCGATGCGCGTCACCATGGGACAGGCCTACCCTTCCGGTGCGTTCGTCGACGAGGAGGGCGCGGAGCGGCTGCCGCTGACCTCCGATCCGCGTGATCTGCGCGGCGAGCCGGGCACTCGCGCCCCGTATGTGGTGCTGGAGCGCGACGACGCGCCGGTGACCACGCTCGACCTGTTCGGCGACGGCTTCGTGCTGCTTGCCGGGGCCGAGGGCGGATCCTGGGCGGAGGCGGCCGCAACGGCTGCATCGGAGCTGGGTCTGGACCTCACCTTTCACCACATCGCACCGGCCGCCGGGGAGGGTGCGCTGACCGACGTGGAGGGCCGCTGGGCCGAGGCGTACGGAGTGGGCGCGGCGGGCGCCGTGCTGGTCCGCCCCGACGGCATCGTCGCCTGGCGTACACGTGAGGGCGTCCCCGCCGGTGAGCGGGGCAGGGCGCTCGGAGCGGTGCTGCGCACCGTTCTGGCGCGATGACCGGAGGTCAGCTGTGGGCGGAGGCACTCTGTGCCTGCGCGACCGAGTCGACGTACTTGATCAGCAGACGGGCGAGCTGCTGACGTTCGTCATCGGGCCAGTCCCGGGTGATGAACTCGAAGGCCGCCCGCTGATGCCGGCGGAAGGCCGCCAGCATCGCCAGTCCCTCGTCCGTCATCTGCAGGATCGTGCGGCGCCCGTCCTGCTGAGAGGCGGCGCGGATCAGATATCCGGCGGAGATGCAGTCGGTGACCATGCGGCTGGCCACGGAGGGGTCCACGGCCAGCCGCTCGGCGACGACGCCGACGGTGATCTCCTGCCCGTCGTGCTCGGGTCCCTCGTCCACGATGTTGAGCACCAGCGTCCGTGTCATGTCCTTCCGGGACACCGGACTCTCCACGTTCAGCGCTGAAGCACGGCGCAGCCGCGAGAAGGCCGGACCGACCGCGTCGAGCGGGTCCACGGCGGCCAGTGGGCCCTGCGTGGACGGGAGCTGGGTGGGCTTCTGCCTGGTGGTCGAGGTCTCCATGGCAAACATCCTAGGCGCGGCGATTGAGGACAGCGAGCATGTGTATGCTCGCAATCTGTTGCATGTTGTCAAGCATATAATTTTCCTCCGATCAAAACCACCTCCATCCCCCTGGAAGGATCGCAATGCCGGACACCAAGGACTTCGACTTCGACGTGATCATCGTCGGCGGCGGCCCGGTGGGCATGCTGCTCGCCTCCGAGCTCCGTATCGGCCGCGCCAAGGCCGTCGTACTGGAGAAGCTCACCGAGCGCACCCCCCACTCCAAGGCGTTCGGGCTGCACGCGCGCTCGCTGGAGTCCCTCGATCGCCGAGGTCTGGCCGACCGCTTCCGCGACGGTGCCCGCTCGTGGAGCAACGGTCACTTCGCGGGCCTCGACGTCTGGGTCGATTTCTCGCTCCTGGACAGTGCCCACAACTACGCCCTGCTCTCCGAGCAGACCCGGACCGAGCGCCTGCTCGAAGAGCGCGCCGAGGAGTTCGGCTGCACGATCCGCCGCGGCCACGAGGTCACGGCCGTCCGTCAGGACCAGGACGGCGCCGAGGTCGACGTCATCGGCCCTGAGGGGTCGTACACCCTGCGCGCGCAGTACGTCGTCGGAACCGACGGCGGCCGCAGTCTGGTCCGCAGGTCCGCGGCGATCGCCTTCCCCGGCACCGGTGGCCGCGTCACCGCGCGGCTGGCCGACGTCGTCCTCGCCGACCGTGAGAACGCCCCCATGGGCATGGAGCGCACCGAGCGCGGGCTGCTCTTCTGTGTGCCGCTCGACGAGAAGTACCACCGCGTGGCCACCTTCGACTTCGAGAAGGGCAAGGAAGCGGGCACCGAGCTCGGCTTCGAGGAGTTCAAGGACAGCGTCCGCGAGGTCTGGGGCGACGACATGGGCGCCTCCGAGCCGCGCTGGCTCTCCTGGTTCACCGACTCCGCCTGCCAGGCCGAGACCTACCGCAGGGGCCGCATCCTGCTCGCCGGCGATGCCGCCCACACCCACTTCCCGGTCGGCGGCCAGGGGGTCAACCTGGGCCTGCAGGACGCGCTCAACCTCGGCTGGAAGCTTTGCGCCGACATCAACGGCTGGGGTGGAGAGGGGCTGCTCGACACATACGACGAGGAGCGCCAGGAGCCTGCGCGTCAGGTGCTGGCCAACACCCGCGCCCAGATCGCGCTGATGAACCCCGACCCCTACGTCACCCAGCTGCGCGAGCTCTTCCAGGACCTCATGCAGAAGGATCAGGTCAACCGTCATGTCGCCGAGATGCTCAGCGGTGTACGAGTCCGCTACGACCTGCCGGGTCCCGCGCACCGGCTGCTCGGCGACTTCGCCCGCGACCTGAGGCTCAGGACCGAGGAGAAGGTCGAGACCCTCCCGAAGTTCCTGCGCCGCGGCAACTTCGTCCTGCTCGACCTGGCCGGCCGGCCGGAGATCGCCGAGGAGTACGAGAAGTGGGCCGCGCCGCTCGACTGGGCCGGCCGTGTCCTCCGAGTCGTCGCCGAGTGCGAGGACGAGCCGGAGCTGGCCGGTGTGCTCATTCGCCCCGACGGTTACGTCGCCTGGGCCGCGGACCGCAGTGCCTCGCCTGCCGAGATCGCCGAGGGCCTGCGTACGGCCATCGAGACCTGGGCCGGAGTCACCGACCCGACCCGTGCGGTCTTCAGCTGACCCGGTCGCCGTCCGTAAGGGACTGGCAAAGAATGCCCGCATCACTCAAAAGATGTGGACCGACAATCAAATGCATGCAAGCATGCACATGTATCCGGGCTGGGCGACAGCGACCCGCGACGGCCCGACGGAAACCTGTTTGGAGAAATCATGCGAATCATCCGCCACTACGAGCACGGCGCACCGTCCGTACTGCGCCTCGAAGAGGTGGAGAAGCCGCAGCCCGGGACGGGCCAGGTCCTGATCCGCGCCGAGGCCATCGGAGTCACCTTCGCCGAGGTCCAGCGCCGTCAGGGCATTCCGATCGGCGGCCACGCCGGGCTTCCCGGTGCGCCCGGCGGCGATGTCGCCGGCACGATCGAGGCGGTCGGTGACGGCGTCACCGGCTTCGCCGTCGGTGACCGCGTCGTCGGCGACATCGACCAGAGTGCCTACGCCGACTACGTCGTCGCCGGGACCGACTGGCTCATCAAGATCCCGCAGGACCTCGACGCCGCCGCGGCGACCCTCCTGCCCAGCCCGGCCCAGACCGCGTACCACGCGATCAGGGAAGCCGGCCGCCTCCAGCCCGGCCAGACCATCCTGGTCGACGCGGCCTCCGGCGGTGTCGGCCACCTGGCCGTCCAGATCGCCAAGGCTCTCGGCGCCGGCAAGGTCATCGCCACCGCCAGTACCCAGGCCAAGCTCGACTTCGCGCGCGAACTCGGCGCCGACGTCACCATCAACTACAGCGACGAGGACTGGACCGACCAGGTCCTCGCCGCCACCGACGGCCGCGGCGCCGACATCGTCCTCGAGACCGTCGGCGGCGACGTCCTGCTGAAATCCCTGGGCATCACCGCCCAGTTCGGCACCCTCGTCTTCTACGGTTCGGCCTCCGGCGACATCCCGGATCTGCCCACCCTCGCCCTGTCCCGAATGAAGAACGTTGCGGGCTTCAGCCTCTACGCGATGCTCTACAACAAGCAGGACGCCGTCGCCGAGGGGCGGCGCCACCTGTTCGAGCTCATCGCTTCCGGCCAGGTGAAGCCGATCGTGCACGACCGCCTTCCGCTCGACGAGGCCGTCAAGGCTCACGAGCTCCTGGAGGCGCGCGCGCAGCTCGGCAAGATCGTTCTCGTTCCCTGAGACGCCGCTGAGCAGGCGGCCGACCGGTCAGCCAGGACAGGTCAGCCGCCCTCTCGGTCCCGCAGTAAAGAGCACGACATTCCCCTGAGCCCTTTTCGGGGCCAAGAGCCAGGTGACGCCGACCCGCTTCGAGCGGCCGGTGCGACGGGGAGCACACACCGATCCGAAAGGCGGCACCACCTTGCCCGCTCCCACTGCTCAGGTACCCGGGGGCCTGCACCCCTCCGGCACCAGGACCACCCCGGTCATGGTCGCCTGCATGCTCTCCGCCTTCGTGGCCATCCTCGACCTGCAGATCGTCGCCACCGCCCTGCCCCGCATCGCGGGTGACCTCGGCGGTATCGACCTCTTCGCGTGGGTGACCATCGCCTACGTCATCGCCTCCAGCGTCACCACGCCGGTCTACGGCAAGCTCGGCGATCTCTTCGGCCGAAAGGTCACCTACCTCTCGGCGATGGGCCTGTTCCTGCTGGGCTCCGCGCTCGCGGGCGCGGCCGGCTCCATGGAGCAGCTCATCGTCTTCCGCGTCGTGCAGGGTCTGGGTGCCGGAGGCCTGTTCGTCTCCGTCCTCGCCATCATCGGTGAACTGTTCACCCCGCGTGAAGGCGCCAAGTACTACGGCATGTTCGGCATGGTCTTCGCCGGGGCCTCCCTCGCCGGCCCCGCGATCGGCGGCATGCTGACCGACGCGCTCAGCTGGCACTGGGTCTTCCTGGTCAACCTGCCTGTCGGCGCCGTGATCGTCGTCCTGCTCGTCAGGTACCTGCACCTGCCCAGGACGGTCCGCGGGGTGGCCAAGCTCGACTACGCCGGTATCGTCACCCTTTCCGGGGCCATCATCGCCCTCACCCTCCTCACGTCATGGGGTGGTGTCGAGTACGCATGGACCTCTCCGCAGATCATCGGCCTCGGCCTCGGCACCCTGCTGTTCCTCGGCCTGTTCATCAAGGCGGAGTCCACCGCCGTGGAGCCGATCGTGCCGCTGCGCCTCTTCAGGGACTCCACCTTCACCATCTCGCTGCTCGGCACCATCATCTGCGGCATCGTCTTCGTCGGCGCCGTGCAGTTCCTCGCCCTGTACGTCCAGGTTGTCACCGGTGCCAGCCCCACCACGTCCGGCTTCATCCTGCTGCCGATGATGCTGGGCCTCGTGCTCTCCTCCGTCGGCTCCAGCAAGATCATCGGCAGGACCGGCAGGTACAAGGTCTTTCCCGTCCTGAGCATGGCCCTCGGCATCGTCGGCGCTCTCCTGCTGTCCACCATGGACACCGAGACCCCGCGCGCCCTCGCCATCCTCTACATGGCCGTCTTCGGCTTCGCCTCAGGTCTCTCCGCCCAGGTCTTCACACAGGCCGCCCAGAACACCGCGCCCCCGCAGGACATGGGAGCTGTCTCCGGCACCGTGACCTTCGGCCGCTCCTTCGGCACGTCGATAGGGATCTCGCTCTTCGCCGCCATCTTCTACGGCCGCCTCACCGACGAGCTCGCCACCCGCGTGCCGGCCGGCGCGCTCAACGGCATCGAACACAACTCGCTCTCCTCGAACGAGGTCCTGGACACGCTCGCCGCCCCGGTGCGCAGCGCCATCGAGGAGTCGTACTCCGCCTCGCTCACCCCGGTGTTCACCGCCGCGGTGCCGATCCTCGCGCTCGGCCTGGTCCTCACCCTGCTCATGAAGAACCTCGAGCTCCGGTCCCGCCACCACGGCGGGGACCAACAGGCCGACGGCCCGGCCTCCGCCGACAGCACCCCCGAAACGGCCTGATCACATCATCCCCCGTATGTGACTCAAGGCCGGAAGTGCCGCCCCCACCGCGATCCGCGGCAGGGGCGGCACTTTCGGCGTGCCCGGGGCAGGCACCGGACGCTCGCGCTTCAGAGCGCTTCGAGCGGGACTCCACGCGAACCGGCCATCGTCAGGAGGAGGACCGAAGCGGTCCCTCACGGCTCGCTAGGAGGCTCGCGTGACAACGACCGATGACCGTACGACGGCCGCGGCGGTCGACCCCGGTCCGCTGATCAAGCTGACCATCGCGGACTGCGCAGCCAAGGTGCTGCACAGTGCGGTGACCCTCGGCGTGTTCGCCGCCCTCGCCGAGGGCCCAGCCGGTGCGGACCACGTCGTCGCCGCGACCGGCCTGCACAGGCGCATGGCCGCCGACTTCCTCGACGCGCTGGCCGGCCTGGGCCTGCTGGAGCGTACGGGGGACCAGTACGGCAACGGCCCGCTGGCCGAGGCGTACCTCGTCCCGGGCACCGCCACCTACCTGGGCGGCTTCGTCGAGCTGACCAACGAGACCCTGTACGGCACCTGGGGGCGGCTCACCGAGGCTCTCACCACCGGAGCCCCGCAGCACCTCGACCCCGACAAGGGCGGCTTCGTCGGGGACCGACACAAGGACCCGGAGAAGATGAAGCGCTTCTTCGCGGGCCTCGACGCCTACAGCGACCGCATGGGCATCGAGATCGCCGGCGCCGTCGACTGGAGCAGCCACACGTCCTTCGTCGATCTCGGTGGCGCGCGCGGAAACCTCGCCTCCGTCCTGGTCAAGGAACACCCGCACCTCAAGGCAGGGGTCTTCGACCTGGAACGCACCCGCCCGCTCTTCACCGAGCACACCACCCGCCTGGGCCTGAACGACCGCATCGGGTTCACCGGCGGCGACTTCTTCACGGACGACATCCCGAAGGCCGACGTCATCGTGCTCGGCCACATCCTGCACGGCTTCGACACCGACCGGCGCCGGGATCTGCTGCACCGCGTCTTCTCCGCGACCAACCCCGGCGGCCAGGTCCTCATCTACGACCGGATGATCGACGACGAGCGTCGCGACGCCGAACGCCTGCTCTCCAGCCTGCACATGCGCCTGGTCAGCCAGGACGGCTCCGAGTACCGCGTCGGCGACGTCCGCACCTGGCTCGCCGAGGCCGGCTTCACCAGCAGCACCGCGGAGCCGCTGCTCGGCACCCACACGCTGGTCACCGCCACGCGATGACCGCTCGGACGCAGCCGCCCGACCCGACCACCCAAGGAAGCAGCATGAGCCAGGAGAACGTTCCCGTCCTCATCGTCGGCGGTGGCCTCACAGGCCTGTCCGCCGCCGTGTTCCTCGCCCACCACGGGGTGAGGTCCACGCTTGTCGAGCGTCACCCCGGGACCTCCACCCACCCCAAGGCCCGGGCCATCAACCCGCGCACCATGGAGCTCTACCGCGCGGTGGGCATGGAGGAGCGCGTCAGGTCAGGCCGTTCGCCGATCTCCGGCAACACCGACCTGGTACATGTCGAGACCCTCGCCGGCAACGAGCGGGTCCGCATGCCCAATGCCTCCATCGAGGACATCGGCCGGATCAGCCCCGCCCGGTGGACCCTGATCGACCAGAACCAGCTCGAGCCCATCCTGCGCAAGCGGGCCGAGGAGGTCGGCGTCGACCTGCGCTTCCATACCCGTCTGGACGCCGTCACCGAGGACGCCGACGGCGTGACCGCGACCCTCACCGACGTCGGCACCGGCGAAAGCACCGAGCTGCACACCGAGTACGTCATCGCCGCGGACGGCAGCCGCAGCCCGGTCCGCGAACTCCTCGGCATCGGTTCCCACGGCCGCGGCACCCTCACCAATCTGGTCAGCTTCTTCTTCGACGCCGACCTCGAGGAACCGCTTCGCGGCCGGAAGATCATCGCCGCCTACGTCAACAACCCTGAAGTCCGGGGCACGATCATCCCGATCGACAACGACCGCAAGTGGGTCATCAACGTCTCCTTCTTCCCCGACAAGGGCCAGAGCGCCGAGGACTTCACGCAGGAGCGCTGCGTCGAACTGGTCCGCGCCGCGGTCGGCGTCCCGGACCTGCCGCTGACCATCGAGTCGGTCGACATGCCGGCCTGGGACATCTCGGCGCGGGTCGCGGACACCTTCGTACGCGGCCGCCACCTCATCGCCGGCGACGCCGCGCACGTGATGCCGCCGACCGGCGCCTTCGGTGCCAGCACCGGCATCCAGGACGCCTACAACCTGGCCTGGAAGCTGGCCCTCGTGCTCGCGGGCAAGGCCGGGCCGGCGCTGCTCGCCTCATATGACACCGAACGCCGTCCGGTCGCCCAGGAGACGGTCCGTCAGGCGATGCTGCGTTTCGCCGTCCGCGAGGGCAAGCAGTTCCAGGACGTCGCCAAGGACCTGGTCGACGAGACGACGATGACCTTCGGATATGTCTACCCGGCCGGTGCGTTCGCCGGCGACGACGCCGGGGGCCGGAGCATCACCGAGAACCCGGACAAGCCCAGCGGCCACCCCGGTGCCCGTGCCCCGCACGTGGTCATCGAGGGCGCCCACGGCCCGTTCTCCACCGTCGATCTCTTCCCGGTCGGCTTCACGCTGCTCACCGCGGGCCCGGCCGCCCCATGGGCGGCAGCGGCTGACGCCGGCCGCGAGCTCGGTCTGGTTCTCAACGTCCGCGGCATCGGTGCGAACGGCGACTACTCCGACACGGAGGGCACCTTCAAGGAGCGCTACGGCCTCGGGGACGGCGGCGCGGTCCTGGTCCGCCCCGACGGCATCGTCGCCTGGCGCTCCGAAGGCAGCCTCCAGGGCGACGTCGGCCGGACCGTGACCGGCCTGCTGCGGGACATACTCAGGCTCGCCTGACCGTCGGCAACCCCACGCAGGACCGGCGCGCCTCCCGGATCTCCGGGAGGCGCGCCGGTCTTCGGTCATCCGGCCGGATGACCGGCTCCGGTGCTGCCGCGGCCGGCCCGTGACGAGCGGGCGGGCCGGTGCCCCTTACGGCTGCTGCTCAGGCCGAGCGCCCGAGCAGCAGCTGAACGGCGGCCGACAGCTCGACCGCCGGGTCCGCGGGCTGTTCGACCGAGCGCCAGGCCACGAACCCGTCCGGGCGGACGAGCACGGCGCCGCCGGTCGTGATCCCGTACTTCTTCAGGAAGCCCTCGGTCACCTCGACCGGCTCCTCCCCGCCCACTTCGTGAAAGTCGACGACGAGGCCGGTGAGCCGGGACACCTGTCCGGCCGCCCGCTCCCACAACCCGGCATCGGGACCGGCCAGCAGCCACCAGCCGCCCTTGAGCAGGTCGTGCAGCGGGGTGTCGGCGCCGCCGGCCCGCAGCTGGAAGTGCGGTGCCCTGGTGCCGGGACGCCCCGACGGCTGGGTCGGGTCCTCCACCAGGGGGCCTTCGTCCCCGCCGGACTCCGGCAGCACCGCGCCCGAACGGTAGACATGACCGAACAGCACAGTGGTCTCCGGCCGGTGCCGGGCCGCGACCTCCTCGTCCAGACCGCTGCGCTGCAGATAGCGGATCACGCCCTGCTCGACGGTGAACTCCGCGACCGGGACCCGCTCCTGCTCGTAGGTGTCCAAGAGTTCGGCACCGGCCTGCCCACGCAGGACCGACGCCAGCTTCCACGCCAGATTGTGCGCGTCCTGCACCCCCATGTTGCCGCCGAACCCACCTGTGGGTGGCATCACGTGGGCCGCGTCCCCGGTCAGGAACACCCGTCCGGAGCGGAACCGGTCAGCGATGCGCGCGGCGACCTCCCAGCTGGTGCTCGACTCGACGGCCACCTCCAGATCCGGCACGCCGACCGCGGCGCGCACCATCTCGACGCAGTCCTCCTCGGAGTACTCGGCGTGGGTCTCCTGCGGAGGCAAGCTCGGCGCCAGCACCCAGCGGTCCGCGTCGTCGAGCCGGCCGAGTACGCCCTTGACCTTGTCGTTGCTGACGAAGCAGAGGAAGAACCGGCGGTCCGCCACGTACTCGTCGAGCGCCGCGTGGAAGATGACGTTCATCTGGCGACCGAAGACACCCTGACCGTGCGTGCCGATTCCCAGCCCCTCGCGGACAGCGCTGCGAAAGCCGTCCGCCGCCACCATGTACGGGGCGCGGACGGTGTTCTCTTCGCCGCTCCGCACATCCCGCAGCACAGCGGTGACCCCGTCGGCGTCCTGCTCGTAGCGCACCATCTCGGTGGCGAAGCGGATGTCCGCCCCCAGCTCCCCGGCCTTGGCACGCAACAGGGGCTCGAAGCGGTCCTGCCCTATCAAGGTCCATCCGGTCGTACTGACCTCGTTCGGATCGTGACGGAACGGCCCGTCGAAACGGCCCAGCTCGCGGCCCGTGAGCGACTCCACCTGCAGGATGTCGCCGTACTGGGCGTGCGGATTCTCCTGCGCGCGCACCTTCTGCTCCAAGCCCAGCGCACGCATCAGCTCCATCGTGCGGGGGCTCGCAGCCTGGGCCCGCGGATGTGCCGAGATGTGCGCATGGCGTTCCACAAGGATCGACCGGATGCCCTGCTGGGCCAGGAACAGGGCCTGCGCCAGGCCCACCATGCTGCCGCCCACGATCAGTACGTCGGTTCGCTCCGCCACCGGATGTGCTCCCTTGTCTCGATGCCGTTCCGTCTCGATGCGGTTCCGGACACTCCCTGCCAGCGAACACCGCTCGGCTAGAGGACCGCTCGGGCTGTGAACGCGCCCCGCGGCGTCCTTTCGGCCGCCTTCGGTCACGGTCCGGTCCGTCCAGACCGCTTCGAGCGGCACGCGAGGCCCGGCTGAAACCGTCGGAGCGCTGCTGACCCCTGCTGGACGGGAGGACCAGGGACGTGGTGGAAACCCTGAGTGTGCTGGTGCTGTTGGGCACCGGCTTGGTGGCGGGGGTGCTGTTCGCCGTGGCGGTCAGCGTCATGCCCGCCCTGATCGCGATGCCGCCCGAGCGCTACGTCGACACCCACAAGCTGCTCGGCAAGCGGTACGACCGCATCATGCCGTTCATCGTGAGCGGCTCCGTCGTCATCGACGCGGCCTTCGCCGTCGGCGCCGACGAGAGCGGACCACGCGTGCTCTTCATCGCCGGCGCCCTGGCGATGGCCGGCGTCGCCGTCGTCTCGCAGACCCGCAACGTACCCATCAACAACCGGGTCAAGAAGACGCAGCCCGAAGACCTCGGGCCGGGCTGGGAGGACCCGCGCATCCAGTGGCGTGACTGGCACCTGCTGCGCACCTGCTTCGCCGTCATCGGCTGCTCCCTGACCGCTGCCGCGGTGGTGCTCTCATGACCGCCGGGACCGGAGCAGGCCCCGCGGCGGGGCTGAGCATCTTCCGGGCCCTGCCCGCCGCCGAGGAACAGGCCGCCGCCAACGCCCGCATGATCGCTGTCCTCACCGGTCCGGAGCCGGGCCCGGTCGCCGAACACCTTGCCCTGCTGCACTTCACGGGCCGGCGCAGTGGCCGCGCACACACCGTGCCTGCGGGCGTGCACCGCATCGGCGGCGCCCTCTTCGTCGCCACCGGCAGCGCATGGCGCCACAACTTCACCGACGGGGCACCCGGAGAGATCACCTGGCGTGGCCGCCGCACGCCTGTTCACTTCGCGCTGGTCACCGACCTCGAGCAGACCGCACGCGGATACCACGACCTGTACGAACGCTACGGCGCCGAGGCCGCCCAGCGGCGCTTGGGCATCGTCGTGGTCCCCACCGCCGCGCCCCCCACCCTGGCCGACTTCCGGGCCGCCGCCGCGGGCATTCCGCTCGCCCTGGTGGCCGTGACCCCCACAGACGAATCCATCACGAACGAGAGGACCTCCCGATGAGCGCAATCGCCGGCTGGGTCGACTTCGAGCGGGACCTGTCCCCGGAGGCCGGGACCGTCGAGGCCATGGCGGCCGCCCTCGCCCACCGCGGCCCCGACGGCCGTGGCATCTGGGCCGAAGGGCACGCCGCCCTCGCCCACCGGCGCCTGGCCCTGCTCGACGTGACGGTGAGCGGCGCGCAACCCGCCGTCCACACCACCGAAGGCGGTGCCACGGTCGCCGTCCTCACGCTCGACGGAGCCCTCACCAACCACACCGAGCTACGAGGCGAACTGGCCACGAGGGGGCACCGGTTCACCGGCGGCGGCGACGGTGAGACCGCCCTGCACGCCTACCTGGAATGGGGAGCAGGCTTTCTCACCCATCTCGAGGGCCTCTTCGCGATCGCCGTGTGGGACGTACGCACCCAGGAACTGCTGCTGGCCCGCGACCGTCTCGGCGTCAAGCCGCTGAGCTACTACCCGACCCACGACGGAGTCCTGTTCGGGTCGGAACCCAAGGCGATCCTCGCCCACCCCGGCGTCGAGCCGGTGGTCGACGCCGACGGCCTGCGCGAGCTGTTCGCACACAGCCGGAAGCCCGGCACCGCCGTCTTCCGGGGCATGCGCGAGGTCGTCCCCGGCCACGCGCTCATCGTCCGCCGCCCCGGCAGACAGGAGCAGCGGTACTGGTCGCTGCCCGCTCGGCAGCACACCGACGGCCTCGAGGACACCATCACCACCGTCCGCGGCCTGCTCGCCGAAGCTGTCGCCTCCCACTTGCGCGCCGACGTCCCCGTGGGTGCCATGCTCTCCGGCGGCATCGATTCCAGCGCTCTGACCGCCCTCGCCCACCAAAACCTTGCCGCCGGCGGTGCCGGGCCGCTGCAGAGCTTCTCGGTCAACTTCACCGGCTACACCGAGAACTTCGAGCCCCACCCCACGATGCGCTCCACGCCCGACGCGCCGTTCGCGGCACTCGCCTCCCGGCACATCGGCTCCCAGCACTCCGAGATCCTGCTCGACACGGCCGCCCTCACCGACCCCCAGGTGCACGCCGCCGCCCTGCGAAGCCAGGACGCCCCCTCGCCGCTCGGCGACATGGACGTCTCCCTCATCCAGTTCTTCGCCCGGCTCCGCAATGCAGGGTTCACCGCCGTGCTCTCCGGCGAGACCGCGGACGAGGTCTTCAACGGCTACTTCTGGGCGTACGACCAGAAGCACAGCAACTCGCAGACCTTCCCCTGGGTCTCCTTCGAACGAGGCCATGACGCGGCAGCGGGCGGACTGGGAACCTCCATGATCGACCGACAGCTGCGCAAGCAACTGGACTTCCTCGGTTACGCGGACCAGCACTACCGGGACGCCCTCACCGAGGTGCCGCACATCGACGGGGACACCCCCGCCGAACGCCGGGCCCGTGAGGTCACCTATCTCGCCCTGACCCGCTGGGCGCCCACCCACCTCGACCGCGCCGACCGTATGAGCATGGCCCACGGCGTGCAGCTACGGCCGCCGTTCTGCGACCGGGCGCTCGTCGAGTACGTCTACAACGTGCCGGCTGCCATGAAACGGGTCGACGGCGTCGAGAAGAGCCTGCTGCGCTCCGCCGTCGCCGACCTGCTGCCCGACGCCGTCCTGCACCGCAGGAAGAGCGCCTACCCCACCACGCAGGAAGCCGCCTACGGCGACTTCGTGCGCCGCCGCTTCGCCGAGCTGGCCACCGACCGGGACGCAGCCGTCGCCGGCCTGCTCGACACCACCACCACCGCCGAGGCGCTGACCGCCGACGGCTCCCCGCAGGGTGCCTTCGCCTGGGTCGAGAGGGCCAGCATGGAGATGGTGCTCCAGCTCGAGACCTGGCTGACCGAATACCGGATCGACCTGCGGCTCTGACGTCGCCGGACCGCCGGTCCAGGCCGCTTCAAGACAGCTTTGAGAACCACCCACGAGGGTGGGACCACGACCGAAGAAGCCAGGAGGGCAACGTGCACCGCACACTGATCGTGGCCAGGATGAACCTCGCCGACGCCGAGGGCGTCGGCAAGGTCTTCGCGGACTCGGACAGCACCGACCTGCCGCACATGGTGGGCGTCTCCCGGCGAACCCTGTTCGCCTTCCACGGCCTGTACTTCCACCTTGTCGAGGCGGAGCAGGACATCAGCCCCAACCTCTACAAGGCGCGCAGCCACCCGCTCTACAACGACGTCAACACCCGGCTCCAGGAGTTCATCTCCCCCTACGACCCGGACTGGCGCGAGCCACGTGACGCGATGGCCGTTCCGTTCTACTCCTGGACGCCCGACAGCGGTCCCGTCGTCACCCAGCCGTCCACACCGAACATGGGCGGTGGCCGATGACGACCGCAGCGAGCACTCCCACCAAGGTCAACCTGGAAGAGGTCGTCCCCAACCGCAAGCGCGGCGGCGACATCCGCATCACCCTCAGCCCCCGCACGGTCAGCTGCACCTCCGGCTTCGGCGGCACGCTACGGCTGGCACCGGGCGAGCACGTCACCGAGCACCTTCACCCGTATTCGGAGGAGTTCCTGCACGTCGTCACCGGCGAGCTGGAGATCACCCTCAACGGTGAGCCCGTCGTCATCGGCCCCGGTGACTCGCTGCTGGTCCCGATCAACATGCGCCACCGCCTGGTGAACACCGGCACGGAGCCGGCCCAGGTGGTCTTCCACCTGTCCCCGCTCGCTCCCCGCCCGGAACTCGGACACGTCGACACCGAAGCCCCGCTCGTCGAGAACGGCAGCAACCCGGACGTCGGAGGAGCTCGATGAGCCGTCGCGCCGTCATCACCGGGGTCGGCGCCGTCGCCCCCGGCGGCATAGGCCGGGACGCCTACTGGGACCTGCTCTCGCACGGCCGTACAGCCACCCGGCAGATCACTCTGTTCGACGCGTCGAAGTTCCGCTCCCAGGTCGCCGCCGAGTGCGACTTCGACCCGGTGGCCGCCGGCCTGAGCCCCCAGGAAGTGCGCCGGATGGACAGAGCCGCCCAGTTCGCCGTAGTCGCGGCCCAGGAGGCGATCGAGGACAGCGGCCTCGACATCGCAGCCGGCGATCCCGGCCGGACCGCCGTCAGCATCGGCAGCGCCGTCGGCTGCACCACCGGCCTGGAGGACGAATACGCGGTCCTGTCGGACGGCGGCAGGAACTGGCTCGTCGACCACACCTACGGTGTCCCGCACCTGTACGGCTACATGGTCCCCAGCACACTGGCGGCCGAGGTCGCCTGGCGGGCCCAGGCAGAGGGTCCCGTCGCACTGATCTCGACCGGCTGCACCTCCGGCCTCGACGCGATCGCCCACGGCGTCCAGCTCATCGAGGAGGGCGCCGCCGACATCGTCCTCGCGGGCGCCACCGATGCCCCGCTGTCGCCCATCACCTCCGCCTGCTTCGACGCGATCAAGGCCACGACACCGAACACCGACCATGACCCCGGCACCGCGTCCCGCCCCTTCGACGGCCGCCGCGACGGCTTCGTCCTGGGCGAGGGCTCCGCGGTCATGGTGATCGAGGAAGCGGAGTCGGCCCGTCGCCGCGGCGCCACCGTCTACGCCGAGGTGGTCGGTTTCGCCAACCGCTCCAACGCCTTCCACATGACCGGACTCAAGCCCGACGGCCGTGAGATGGCCGAAGCCATCACGGTCGCCCTGCAGCGCGCACAGCTCGACCCGCACGACATCGACCACATCAACGCGCACGGCTCCGGTACCAAGCAGAACGACCGGCACGAGACGGCCGCCTTCAAACGGAGCCTCGGAGAACGCGCTCATGAGATCCCGGTCAGCTCCATCAAGTCGATGATCGGGCACTCGCTGGGCGCGATCGGTTCCCTGGAGGTGGCCGCCTGCGCACTCGCCCTGCGCCACCAGGTCGTGCCGCCGACGGCCAATCTCACGGTCCCCGACCCCCAGTGCGACCTCGACTACGTGCCGGTCGCCGCCCGGGAGCACCACATGGACCATGTCCTGAGCGTCGGCAGCGGGTTCGGCGGCTTCCAGAGCGCCATGATCCTCAGCCGCCCGGGAAGCCGGAAGAAGGCGGCGGCATGAGCGCGCTCGGTATACCCGAAGGACGTCGCCGCCCGGCGGTCGTCACCGGTCTCGGCGTGGTCGCCCCCACCGGCATCGGGGTCCGCCGGCACTGGGAGTCCGTGCTCGCCGGCAAGAGTGGTCTCGGCCGCATCACCCGGTTCGACCCGGCGGACTATCCGGTCAGAGTGGCCGGGGAGGTGCCCGGCTTCGCAGTCGGCGAGCAGGTACCCAGGGGCCTGATCGACCGGACCGACCGGTTCACCCACTTCGCCCTGGCCGCGGCCGAGGCGGCCCTCGCCGACGCGGACGCCGATCCGGAACAGCTGCCCGAGTTCGAGATGGCCGTGGTCACCGCGAGCTCCTCCGGCGGGACCGAGTTCGGCCAGCACGAGATGGAGCAGCTCTACCAGCAGGGCCCGGCCTGGGTCGGCGCCTACCAGTCCATCGCCTGGTTCTACGCCGCCACCACCGGCCAGGTCTCCATCCGCCACGGCATGCGCGGGCCCTGCGGAGTCGTCTGCGCCGAACAGGCGGGCGGCCTGGACGCGCTGGGCCAGTCCCGGCGGCTGCTGGACACCGGATCCCGCCTGGTCCTGAGCGGTGGCACGGACGCCTCACTGTGCCCGTACGGCCTGACCGCTCAGCTGTCCACCGGCGCGCTGTCCACCACGGACGACCCGGCGCGCGCGTACCTGCCCTTCGACGAGGCCGCCGACGGCTACGCTCCCGGCGAGGGCGGAGCCATGCTGCTCGTCGAGACCGAACAGGGCGCCCGTGAGCGAGGCGCCCAGCACTACGGGCGGATCCTCGGTTACGCGGCGGGGTTCGACCCGCTGCCCGGCACCGGCCGCCCGCCCGTCCTGGCCTCCGTCGTCCGCCGGGCGATCAGGGACGCCGGGATCACCGCGGACTCCGTCGACGCAGTCTTCGCCGACGCCGCGGGCACGCCGGATCTGGACCATGCCGAAGCCGCCGCGATCAACGAGGTGTTCGGCGCCGGACAGGTACCGGTGACCGCCCCCAAGACCCTCACAGGCCGGCTGTACGCGGGCGGGGCGCCCCTGGACGTGGCAACCGCCCTGCTCAGCCTGAGTGCCGGCGTGATCCCGCACACCCCCGGCGTCGACCGCCCCGCACCCGGCCTGGGAATCGACCTGGTCGTCGGCAGCCCGCGGCACACCGCTGCCCGCACCGCCGTGGTTCTCGCCCGCGGCCACGGCGGTTTCACCTCCGCCCTGGTCGTGGACGCAGGCAACCGCACCGACCACACCAAGTGACCCGTCCGCAACGGAGAAGGCAGGAAGTCATGAGCGAACCTACCGAGGAGGCCCGAGTCTGATGGCAGGCCACACCCGCAACTCCGTCGTCATCGACGCCCCGATGGACCTGGTCTGGGAGCGCACGAACGACGTGGCGTCCTGGACCGAGCTGTTCAGCGAGTACTCCGTCGCCGAGATCCTGGAGCAGGACGGTTCCACCGTCACTTTCCGGCTCGCCCTGCATCCGGACGAGGACGGCAAGGTCTGGAGCTGGGTCTCTCGGCGCACCACCGACGCGGCGACCCGCACCGTCCGTGCCCACCGGGTCGAGACCGGCCCCTTCGAGTACATGAACATCCACTGGGAGTACGCCCAGACCGACGAAGGCGTTCGGATGCAGTGGACCCAGGACTTCCACATGAAGGACGGGGCACCGCTCGACGACGAGGGCATGACCGACCGGATCAACCGCAACAGCCTGGTCCAGATGGAGGTCATCAAGTCCAGGATCGAGGCCGACGCCCGTGCGCGGCGCACCCCGTTCGCGGACCTGGCGGGCAAGCGGATCCTGGTCACCGGCGGTTCCAGGGGCATCGGGCGCGGCATCGTGCTCGCCGCCGCTCGCGCCGGTGCCGACGTGGTCACCTGCTACCGCCGGGAGAACGACCACGTCACGTCGCTGGCCAAGGAGCTCGCGCCGTTGCCCGGCACCCAGCACGTGCTGCGGGTGGACGCGAGCGAGGCTTCCGGCGCCCGGCGGCTGGCGGACCGGGCGGAGAAGCTGCTCGGAGGTCTCGACGCGGTCGTGAACAACGCCGGCGACTTCGCGCCTGTGCCCTACGCGGAGCTGACCGACGCGGCGTGGGCCACGGCGCTGCAGTCGAATCTCACCGGCACCCACCAGGTCACACAGGCCGTGCTGCCGCTGCTCGGCACGGGCGCGTCGATCGTCAACCTCGGCTCCACGGTGGCGCGTATCGGCATGGCCGGGGGCGTCCACTACACCGCGGTCAAGCAGGCCCTGGTCGGCCTGACCCGTTCCCTGGCCCGCGAACTGGGACCGCAGGGCATCCGGGTCAACACGGTCTCGCCCGGCCGGATCGCCACCGAGGCACTCGACGAACTGCCGCCCCAGGCTGCCGCCCAGCAGCGTGCGGTCTTCTCGAAGTTCGCCGCCCTCGGTCGCCTCGGCACCCCGCAGGAGATAGCCGATGTCGTGCTCTTCCTGATCAGCGACCAAGCCTCCTACATCACCGGACAGAACATCCACGTCGACGGCTGCGTGTGAGCCACCGTCGCACCACGGAAAGGACAGACACGTGGAACTCGGACTGCAGGGAAAGAAGCTTCTGATCACCGGCGGCTCCAGGGGCATCGGGCGCGGCATCGTGCTCGCCGCGGCCCGCGCCGGCGCTGACGTACTGACCTGTTACGTGCACGACAGCGAGCACGTCGAGAGCCTGCGCCGGGAACTGAAGGGGACCGGCGGCGACCACGAGGTCGTACGCGCGGACATCGGCGACCTGGAACAGGTCGATGGGCTGGTGGCGAGGGCCAAGGAGAAGTACGGAAAGCTCGACGGCATCGTCAACAACGCCGGTGTCATCAGCCACATACCCTTTGCCGAGCTCCCGCCGGACGAGTGGTCGCGCGTCCTGGACACCAACCTGACGGCTGCCTACCGGGTGATTCAGCAGTCGCTGCCGCTGCTGGGGGCCGGCGCATCGGTCATCAACATCGGTTCACGCGGTGCAGCCGCAGGCATTCCGCTGCGCGCCCACTACACCGCGGCCAAGGCGGCGATGATCGGCCTCACCCGCTCGCTCGCGAAGGAGCTGGGCGGCAAGGGGATCCGGGTCAACGTCGTGGCGCCGGGCGTCATCGAGACCGAGGCCTTCGACTCCATGCCTGCCGAGCGTGCCGAGGGCCTGCGGGCGACGTACGCCCAGAAGACGGCCCTGGCGCGGCTGGGCCGGGTCGACGAGCTCGCCGCACCGGTCCTGTTCCTGCTCAGCGACCTCTCGGCGTATGTCACGGGTGAAACCCTCAATGTCGACGGAGGCATCTGACCGTGTCCGACGCCACCTTCCGGGTCATGCTCCGCATGCAGATAAAGCCCGGCATGGAAGCCGATTTCGAGCGGGTGTGGAAGGAGGTCGGGGGCTCGGTCACCAGCCACCCGGCCAACCGCGGCCAGTGGCTGTCCAGGAGCACTACCGTCGACGAGGACGACATCTACTACATCATCAGCGACTGGGTCGACGAACCGCAGTTCCGCCGGTTCGAGACCAGCGATACCCACCTGCAGCACCGCACCAAGCTGCACCCGTACCGCAGCGGTGGCTCCATGGCGACGATGAACATCGTCGCGAGCCTCTCGAGGACAGCCGCATGACGGTCGCTCCCGCTGTGGAAGTGGTGCTCTATCACCTGTCCCCCAGGGGTGAGGACGTTCTGGCGGCCTACCACGAGACCAGTCGCCGTATGGCCGGCACCCCGGGTCTGCTGGGCAACCAGCTGATGAGCGAACTCGGCCGCCCCGACTCCTATGTCGTGGTGAGTCATTGGGACACGTGGGAGTCCTTCGAGAAGTGGGAGAGCGGCCCGGAGCACAAGGGCCAGACGGCACTTCTGCGCGAGTTCCGCGACACCGAGCGGGCCCGCCCGTTCGAGATCTACAAGGTCCTCGCCAGTTATTGAGGCCGGACCCGTGCGGGGGCTCCGGGGAGGCACTCGTGGTTTCCCCGGAGCCCCCGCACGGCGATCCGGTGCTCCGACATCGCACGGAGGAGAGAGCGTGGAGAGCCCGAGCCGGACGCACGACCACAGCACGGGCGCACCACCGCCCCCGACCGGAGGGAGCCGGCAGCCCGGCACAGGCGGGCACTCCTTCCCGTCACGCGGCGGCGCTGCCCCCGTGCCCCAGACCCGACGGGCGTTCGTCACGCTGCTCGGCGTGGATCTCTGGGAGCGGTTCAGCTTCTTCGGGATGGCCGCGATCCTGGTCCTCTACCTCACCGCGGTCCCAGCCGACGGTGGCTTGGGCATGGGCTCGCAGACCGCCACCGCCGTGTTCGCCACCTACATGTCCTTGAGCTTCATCGCCGGCCTGCCCGGTGGCTGGCTCGCCGACCGGGTGCTCGGCGCGCGCCGGGCCGTGCTTCTCGGCGGCGGCCTCATCGCCACCGGACACGCCGTCCTCTCCCTCTCCCTCGCTCCCGCGCTCTATGCCGGACTCCTGCTCATCGTCGTCGGTACCGGCCTGTCCAAGCCTTCGCTGGCCGCCATGGTGGCTGCTGTCAGTGGTGCCGAGAAGCGGGAGGAGGCGTTCTCCCGCTTCTACATGTGCATCCAGGTCTCCGCGCTCGTCGCCCCCGTCGTCACCGGACTGCTGGCGGAGAAGGTCACCTGGCACCTCGGCTTCGCCGCAGCCGCCCTCGGTATGGCAGCGGGCCTGGCTCAGTTCGGCATCGGGGATGCGCGCCTTCGAAGGGATCGGCCGAGGTCCGGCGCGTCCCGTCTCGCGTGGAAAAGCCCGTACGGCAGTCCGGCGGGGCGGCGTCATCGTTGCGGTCGCCGCGGCCGCCGTCACCGCGGTATCGCTCGGCGCGCTGCCGCTCACCGCGGTACTGGCGGTGCTGGGGCTGGTCACCGTGGCTCTGCCCTTCCTTTATCTGCGGACGCTGAGCCGCCGCACGTCCATGGGCGGCAAGCAGCTTTCTGCCTTCACCGTTGTGATGGGTGCGTCGGCGGCCTTCTGGATGATCTTCGCGCAGAGCGGTTCGGTGCTCTCCCTCTTCGCGGAGCGCCACACCGACCGCGTCGTTCTCGGTTTCGACGTACCCGCGAGCTGGATGCAGTCGGTGCACCCGCTGTTCGTGCTGCTGCTGGCCCCCTTCGTCACGCGGCTGCGCGGTGGGGTGACCACGAAGGTCGCGGGCGCGCTGGGCGTGGCCGGTCTGAGTTTCGTCGTCATGGCGGGGGCCGCACTGCTGGCCCAGGAGCACCGGGTCTCGGTTGCCTGGCTGATCGCGGTCTATCTGCTCTACTCCCTCGGCGAGATCGTCCTGGCCCCGGCCGGTCTGGCACTCAGCGCGGCGGTCGCTCCTCCCGGTTTCACCAATCGCTTCCTCGCGCTCAACGGCATGTTCGCCGCGGTCGGTGTGGTGCTGGGCGGTCAGCTCTACCGGCTGACCGCGGTGCTCCCGCTGCCCGCCTACTTCCTGCTGATGGGTACTGCTGTGCTCACGATCGGTGTCGCTCTGGCAGCCGTTGCACGGCGTCTGCGTCCGGCCCTGCCGGTCTGAGCTGTCTCAACACATGCAGATAACAGCAAGAAGCAAGGAGGAGACCCAGGGGCTTGCACCGGGAGGCCGGAGGGGCGTCATGACCGTACCGGACCAAGACGTTGCGATTCGGTTCGACACGGACCGATACGAAAGCTGCAGCTGAACGGGAAGGAGGCATTGTTCGGCTTCTTGCTGTTATCCATCATTCCGGGGCCAGGATCCGTACGCTGGGGCGCATGCCGCCCAACCGCACCCGCACGGCCGACGCCTCCACCGCGATCGGCCACTTCCTCGAAGCACTCGAAGCCCGCGGGTACGCGTACGAGACGCGACGGCTGCGCGCCCACTTCCTCGACGAGTACCTGGAGCACGCGCTCGGCGAGCAGCGGACCACCGCGCTCCCCGTCGACGAGCTCATGGACCTCACCCGCGCCGAAGCGTGGCTCGCTGCCGCGGCCACCGGCCGGACCCGCAGCCGCAACACGCTCACCGGCCCCGCCGCCGCGGCGGCCGGCAACACCCAGCGCACCCGCGCCCAGACCTGGAACTCCTTCGCCGAACACCTCGGCCTCCCCCTGCGCCTGGAGACGCCCCCCGCCGCCCACGGCGACTGGCTCGAGCCCGAGGAGTCCCACAAACTGCTGCGCACCCTCGCGGTGAAGCGCCCCGTCGGCTCCAACGCCGCGACCGCCATCCGCACCGCCGCGGTGGCCGCCCTCGTCGCCGCGACCGGCCGCTCCGTCCCCGGCCTCCACCGCCTGGACGTCACCGACGTCGACCTCGAGCACCGGCCCTTCCCCCAGATCCGCCTGGACACCGGCCCCCACCCCCTCGACAAGGACACCGCCGACATCCTGCGCCGCTGGCTCAAGGTCCGCGCCGGCATCACCCAGCAACTCGAAGGCACCGACCCCGGCTACCTCTGGATCCCCACGAAGCCCGGCCGGCCCCGCGGCGGCGAGGAGCCACCCAAGCCCGGACTGACCCGGGCCGCCGTACGCACCCTGCACTCCGCCCACCGCAACCTCGTCCTACAGGTCTTCGGCGCACCGCTGCGCCCCGGCGCACTGCTCCTGCCCCGCCCGTGACGGAGCGGCTCACCGACGCCGGCCGATTCTTCACCTGAACCAAGCGGCGTCACGTTCAGCCCAACCCTGAAGTTGTGACACCTCTGGGCTGGGCCGGACGGAGAACGGCCTCGGGACTGGTATTCACGCATGTTGAGGTGTCGTGTATTCACCAGCCGAGACGTGTTCATGGCCTGATGGGGTGACGGACAGTGATGTCAGGGAGTCTCGCTCTCTGCTCTTTGACCTCGTCTTGTGACTGCGAGCTTCCGCTTACTCCAGATAGAGAGCTGCCAAGCGGGGCAGTCGACGAGTCATTTCGTCGTGGTCATCGAAATCGAAGTTCCAGGCGGGGTCCAGATCCCGGTAGCGGATGGTGGGTGGGCTCGCAGGAAGCTGATCACCGGTCGCCGAGATGTGTGCGTTCCAGGCGATGCCCAGCATGTCCTCACCTTCCAGGTCGACGCCGTCGGCTGCGGTGGCTTGAACGATGGGCAGTTCTGCCAGGGCATCGGGGTCAGCGGCTACGCGCTCGAAGACTTCACGGCCCTGAGTGATCAGCCAGCCTCGGAAGTAGTCGAAGCCGTCGTCAGAGCACCCGCCGTTGGCAATGTATGCAGCGGCCCATAGAGGATTGGTGTAGGAGTCAACCATCAGGTCCCACAGCACCTGCTCAGCTGCGACGATCTCCTCGACCGGCCGGGAGGCCAGCAGCGAGGTCGCCTCGCGAGCGACCGCTTCGCCGTCGTTCGGATTGGACGCCTGATTGCGGGCTGCCTCAATGAGCTGCCAGAACTGCTGCTTGTTCATGGAGGCAGAGCCTGCCACCAGGTACTGACATTGGGCCGGTCGCGGGAGCTCGGCCCATCAGAGCAGCCACGTCGCTCGTGTCAGCGTGTGTGGTCGCCGGGTGCATATCGGCTCCAGGTTCCTCCGGCTTCGGTGACCAGGCGGGTGGCGGGCTTGTCGTGGTAGCCGAGCGCCTTCGCGATGACGGGGGCTGGGGCTTGGAGGACGAGTTGGCGGATCGCGGAGGTCCTGCCGCGCTGTGGCGGGACCCCGATCTTTCGCAGGTGGACTTGGAGACTGACCGGATTTATGGGCTGTCCGGGCTGGCGGCCGGGGAAGAGCCACTGTGAGCTTCTACTGTTGGCGTAGGGCAAGTGCTGGCGGGACTGGACGTATGCCCGCATGAGGTCAGCGACGGGTTCCGGAAGCGGGGACGGCGGGTCTCCCAGCCGGACGGTGAGGGTGGCCCCGTCGTCGATGACGTCGTCCACGGTGAGGCGGACGATGCGGGTGACGGGTTGCGCGTAGAACAGAACGAGCGCGGCCGCGACCCGGGCCCGCAGGGGCAGGGAGTCGTCGTTGAGGGTCCGCCGGAGAATGGCGAGTCGGCGGTGCTGGTGCAGCGGCGCTTGGTCGTGGTTGATGACTTGGGGTGGCAGGGGAGGCGAGGCATCCGGCTCGTCTTCATGCACCAGCGCAGGAACGTCTGGGCCGGGCGACGGGTGGCCAGCTTCTCTGTGTGCCAGGCGTCGACGTCGGCCTGCTGGCAGTGTTCGAGGGTGCGGCCTCGGTTGGCGAGCCAGGAAAGGGAGGTGCTGGCCTGAGTGATTCCCTGTCTCGCCTGGCCGGTCTGGGAACGTCCCAGAGGCCCCTTCTCGGCCTTGCTCCGCAGGCGCCGCATCTGGTGCCAGGTGGCGAAATGCTGAAGAAGCCGACAGTGTTCAGGATCCTCGATGACGCCGAGCCGTTCGGTCAGCCAGCGCTGGTAGAGCATGAGCTGTCGGTCGACGCGTGGCAGGGCGCCACTGTCCATCAGCAGGTCACACAGGTGGACGATGGTTCGCCAGGGTGTTTCCTGGTGGCCCATCGTGGGTGAGCGGGAGGGCGCCGGCGGCCAAGCCGTGGAGGAGACTGACGACGTTGGGGTTGCGGAGCCAGATCAGGCGGCTCTTGGGCTGGTCCATCTCCAGCAGGATGGTGACCAGCGGTTGCAGCGGAGGGGCGACGTGCCCGGTGCCGTCGTCGAGGAGGCGGGCGAGAGTGTCGGCGAGGGTGCAGCGTTCGCAGAGACGCCTGCCGAGTAGGAATCCTTCGAAGCGGCGCCGGTGTAGCAACATCCAGTGACGTGGGTCACCGCGGGATCGGTGGGCCGCATGTGGAAGGCTCAAGTCCGTCTTGGCCTGGGCAGCAGAGGCCACTCATCGCGGCGTTCCGGCTCGCTGATTCTGAAGTGGTCCTTCTCGAAAAGTCTTCGCTAGGAGACGGGTAGTCGCTGCATCGAAGGATCAGAACAAATGAGCCTCTAGGCCAACGTCTTACGACCCTGGAGGGTATTTCTCAGGCCGAGCGCCTGATGACCTCCACTTTTCCGTAGGCAGCAGACCTGCCAGGGCGAGCGAAGAGTGCTCAGTGCAGCAGTTGAGATCAGTACAGCGATGAGACTGCCGGCGTGCGTTGGGCAAACGTCGGACAGGGGCTGTTGCTGAACCGACCGCTTTCCCGGATTGACCGTGGTTGACCATCTGGTTGACCCACGCCTCCCAGTCATGCACGGGACTCTCGACTGTCCGGACAGAGCTCCCGGACAGGAGGACACGACTCTCGACTGTGCCCGGCGCAGTCTGCGGCGACTCCTGGAAGAAGAGGCGCTCGGCCCGTATGTACGGCTCGCGGAGTCCGGAGCGCTACGGCACCGCAGGGTCGAGGGCGGTCTCCCGCCGACATCGGAGGCGACCAACGAGATCCGCCGCCGGTGCGTCGACCTGCTGCGCGAGGCGCTGGGTATGCCCGCGCTGCGCCTGGGTGGCGGGGAGATTCCGCTGCAGCCCACACCGGAGGCGGCCACCCTCTCCGCGCTGGCCCGCCAAGCTCGGCGCGCTCGGCGAGGCGAAATCCCTGACCTGATTGCGCAAACGGGTCGAGAAGATGCTCCCGAAGATCGACCTGCCGGACCTTTTGTTCGAGGTGAACGCCTGGACCGGCTTCCTCGACGCCTTCGTGCACCTCGGGGACGGCACGATCCGGATGAAGGACCTGTCCACCTCGGTGGGCGCGCTGATGGTCTCGGAGGCGTGCAACATCGGCCTGGCGCCGGTAGTGAACCCTGGCTACGAGGCGTTGACCCGGGCCCGGCTCGTGCACGTCGACCAGTACTGCCTGCGCGCCGACACCATCGCCGCGGCGAACGCCGCGCTGATCACCGCCCAGGCCGAGGTGCCGATCGTGAAGTTCTGGGGCGAGGGACTGCTCGCCTCGGTGGACGGGCTGCGGTTCGTCGTCCCCGTCCGTACGGTCAGCGCGGCCCCGTCGCCGAAGTACTTCGGGTTCAAGCGGGGCATCACCTGGCTCAACGCCGTCAACGACCAGGTCGCGGGCATTGGGCAGATGGTCGTCCCCGGCACCCCGCGCGACTCCCTGCACATCCTGGACGCGCTGCTGAACCTGGACGGCGGCGTGAAGCCGGAGATGGTGGCGACGGACAACGCCTCGTACTCCGACATGGTGTTCGGCCTGTTCAAGATCCTCGGCTACAACTTCAGCCCGCGGTTCCGCGACTTGGACGACCAGCGGTTGTGGCGGGCCACGATGCCCGGCGTAGAGACGGGCAGCTACGGCGCGCTGGAGGACCTGGCCCGCAACCGCGTGAACCTGAACAAGGTAATCACGCACTGGCCGGACATGCTGAAGGTCGCCGGTTCTCTGGTCACCAATCAGGTCCGCGCCTACGACCTGCTGCGCATGTTGGGGTGCCGGTAAGAACGCTGTCACCAGCCGCAAACGGCGGTGATCTTGCAAGTGTGTCACCCGTGTGGGTGAGTTCGGGGTCGTACAGCTGCGCGGGGTGAGTCCCCGGGAGGACGATCGATGACCGTGGCCCGTACCCCTTTGGACCTGGACGACCTGGTCGAGCACTGGACGCTGTTGAAGGACGAGCAGGGGCTCGTGTCCGGCAAGCGTGGTGCGACGCGACTGGGCTTTGCCGTGTTGCTGAAGTTTTATACGCAGTACGGCCGGTTTCCCCGGGGCCGGTTCGAGTTGCCGGGCGAGGCGGTGGAGTTCGTCGCCCGGCAGGTGCAGGTGCCCGCAGCAGAGCTGGACGCGTACGAGTGGAACGGCCGGACGGTCGAGTACCACCGTGCGCAGATCCGCGGACACCTGGGCTTTCGTGAGTGCAGCGTTGCGGATGCGGACAAGCTGACCGCCTGGCTCGCCGAGCACGTCGCGTGCAAGGAGCGGCGGCCGGAGCAGGTGCGGGTGGAACTGCTGGCCCGCTGCCGCACGGAGAGCATTGAGCCGCCTACCCCCGGCCGGTGCGACCGGATCGTGGGCGCCGCGCTGCGAGTGGCCGAGGAGACGCTGACGGCGAGGATCTCGGCGCGGATCACGGTCGAGAGCACGGAGCGGATCGTCGCCCTGGTCGCCGGCGCCGACCAGGAGGAAGACGCCGTACCCGGTGTAGTCGGTGTCGGTGTCGGTGACGGTGAGGACGGCCCGCCGGTCCTGGGGAAGATCAAGGAGGCTCCGGGCAATGTGAGCCTGGAGACGATGCTCACCGAGATCGACAAGCTGCTCGCGGTCCGCGCGGTCGGGCTGCCGGCGGACCTGTTCATCGACATCGCGCCGAAGGTGGTGGCTGGATGGCGGGCACGGGCCAGGGTGGAGTCCCCTTCCCACCTGCGGACGCACCCGCTGCCGCTGCGGGTAACGCTGCTGGCCGCGCTGCTGCACGAGCGGGAGCGGGAGATCACGGACACGCTGGTGGAGCTGCTGATATCCACGGTGCACCGGATCGGGGCGCGGGCGGAGAAGAAGGTCACCGAGCAGCTGGTCAACGCGTTCAAGAAGGTGTCGGGCAAGGAGAACATCCTCTTCAAGCTCGCCGAGGCGGCGCTCGTCGAGCCGGAGGGCACAGTACGCGAGGTCGTCTACCCGGCGGTCTCCGGCGGAGAGCAGACGCTGCTCGAGCTGGTGCACGAGTTCAAGACCCGCGGCCCAGTCTACCGGCGCACGGTGCAGACCACCTTGAAGGCGTCGTACACCAACCACTACCGGCGCGGGCTGATCAAGCTCTTGGACGTGCTGAAGTTCCGTTCGTCCAACCACACCCACCGGCCGGTGATCGAGGCCCTGGCGCTGGTGGCCCGGTACGCGGCGGCGGGCAACACCACGTACTACCCGCTGGGCGAGACCGTGCCCGTGCACAAGGCGATGGGCGGGGGCTGGGCTGAGGTCGTCCACCGCACCGACAAGCGCGGTCGGCGTCGGGTGGTGCGCATGGTCTACGAGGTCGTCGCCTTCCAGGCTCTGCGCGACCAGCTCAAGTGCAAAGAAATCTGGGTCGTCGGTGCCGACAAGTGGCGCAACCCCGACGAGGACCTGCCCCAGGACTTCGCCGAACGGCGCGAGGAGAACTACCGCGAGCTGCGCAAGCCCCTGGACGCGGCCGACTTCATCGACGAGTTGCGCGAGCAGATGATGACCGGAAGAGGGCGGAGCCTTCGCAGGTGCAGGCAAAACAGTAGCGGGGCGGTTGCGGACCCTGCCACCTGTGCCGGTCTGCGGCAGGGACGGGCGGTTTCAACCCGAGTGGGGAACTGATGGTTGTGCAGAGACGTCCTGTGCTAACAGTTAGAGGCCATCAGTACTGCTGAGGGCGCACGTTCGTCGGCTACGGGGAGGGGCAGGTGTGTCGCGACGTAGGAAGATCACGGTCATGGTGACGGCGGTCATGTTAACCGTGTCGACGCCATTCTTCTGGCTGCTGGACAGCCCGGATACCGGCCAGCTGGTTGCCGCCTCAGTCCAGGGCGTCACTGGTATTGCCGCCCTGGTCTGGGCACTGATGCAGTCCTCAGCCACCCCACAGCCCGGGGTTGTGGCGGTCGATACCGGGAAGGCCAAGGCCACCGGTGGAGGCCGGGCGTCTACCGGCGTGCGACGCCCGCAAGATGCCGGGAGTGGGGCGATTCGGGCGGAGCGAACCGGGGACGCCACTGCGGACGGGCCTGGCAGCAGCGCAAGCACAGGTATCGACTTCAGCTGACCGAGCCGGAACGGCCAGAGCACGCGTGGGAGGTCTCCGTCCGATGGCACGATGGTCCAACCGCCCCCCCGACCCGCGCGGTGACCCCAACACTGATTGTGAGGTCGCGGATGCAAAACGCGAGCCGTCGGTCACCGCCGCGGACACCGGCACCGCCACCGCCACCGATGGCGCCACGGCGGTGACCGGTTACACAGGACCGGACCCAGGCACCGCCAGCCTGGTGCACGTGAGCCATACGGGGGACGCCACCGCCAGCGAGGGCAGCCTGGCCAACACCGGGAACCTGACGATTGACCGCTTCACCCTGGTGCAGCAGGCCGCACCGCGCACACCCGCCACCTGGCCACACCAAGTCGGCGTACTCCCGCCCCGCGCCCAGTCCTTCCAGCACCGGGCCGAAGCCGACCAGCTGCGCGCGGCGGTCGACAGCGGGGGCACCGCGGTGCTCACCCAGGTACTGACCGGGACCGGCGGGGTGGGCAAGACCCAACTAGCCGCCGACTACGCCCGCACCGCCTGGGACAACGACGAGGTCGACGTACTGGTGTGGATCAGCGCAAGCAGCCGCTCAGCAATCACAGCCGGGTACGCACAGGCCAGCGTAGAGGTCCTTGCCGCTGATCCCAGCGATCCGGAGCAGGCCGCACGGGCGTTCCTGGCCTGGCTGGAGCCCAAGGCCGAGCAGAAGCCGTGCCGGTGGCTGGTCGTACTCGACGATGTCGCGGATCCCGCCGATATGCGCGGCTGGTGGCCGCCCACCAGCCCCTACGGCCGCACCCTGGTCACTACGCGTCGGCGAGAGGCCGCCCTGACCGGAGCAGGCCGGTACCGGGTAACCGTGGGCTTGTTCACCCCTCAGGAAGCCGTCGCCTACTTCACCGCCGTACTTGCCGCGCACGACCGTCACGAGCCAACCGATCAGATCAACAGTCTGGCCGCCGACCTTGGATACCTGCCCCTCGCCTTGGCCCAGGCCGCCGCCCACATCATCGACGCGGACCTGACCTGTGCCTCCTACCGGGAGCTGCTGGCCGACCGGATCAGGAAACTGGCCGACCTGCTGCCGGAACCCGGGGCACTGCCCGACGATCAGACCGCCACCGTGGCCGCCACTTGGTCCCTGTCCATCGAACGCGCCGACCAACTTCGCCCGGCGGGCCTGGCCCGCCCCATGCTCCACCTCGCTTCCTTCCTCGACCCCAACGGCATCCCCGCCACGGTCCTCACTAGTCAGCCCGCCCTCGCACACCTCATCGCCCATCGGACCCCACCTGGCACGGGTGGCGCCCACCAGCCGGCCCTGGTTTCGGTGGAGGAGAGTGTGCTCGTGTTGCGGGCTCTCCACCGGCTCAGTCTGATCGACCACACTCCTGACACCCCCCACCAAGCCGTCCGCGTCCACCAGCTTGTCCAGCGCGCTACGCGTGACACGCTTACCCCCGACCAGTATGACCGGATCGCTCTTACCGCCGCCGACGCCCTTACTGCCGCCTGGCCCGACATTGAACGCGACACCGGCCTTGCCCAGACCATGTGTGCGAACGCCTTCTCTCTCGCTCGCACCGCCAAGGACGCCCTGTATCAGCCCGCTTGCCACGTGATGTTCTTCCGCGCTGGCAAGAGCCTCGGCGAAAGTGGCCAGACAGCCGCCGCGGCGGCTGCGACCGAGGAGCTGCTGGCCGACTTGGTGCGGGTGCTGGGCCCCGACCACCCTGACACCCTGGCCACCCGTGGCAACCACGCTTACTGGCAGGCTGAGGCTGGGGATGCGGTGGGCGCGGCGGCTGCTTACGAGGAGCTGCTGGCCGACCGGCTGCGGGTGCTGGGCCCCGACCACCTCAACACCCTGGCCGCCCGTGGCAACCTCGCTTCCTGCCGGAGGCGGGCGGGGGATGCGGTGGGCGCGGCGGCTGCTTACGAGGAACTGCTGGCCGACCAGCTGCGGGTGCTGGGCCCCGACCACCCTGACACTCTCCTCACCCGCCATAACCTCGCTGCCTCGCAGAGTGAGGCTGGGGATGCGGTCGGTGCGGTGGCCGCGACCGAGGAGCTGTTGGCCGACTTGGTGCGGGTGCTGGGTCGCGACCACCCCAACACCCTGGCCACCCGCAGCAACCTTGGTGCCTTGAGGGGGGAGGCAGGGGATGTGGTGGGCACGGTGGCCGCAACCGAGGGGCTGCTGGCCGACTTGGTGCGGATGCTGGGCCCCGACCACCTCAACACCCAGACGGTCCGTGGCAACCTCGCCCACTTGCGGGGTGAGGCGGGGGATGCGGTGGGCGCGGCGGCTGCTTACGAGGAACTGCTGGCCGACCGGCTGCGGGTGCTGGGCCCCGACCACCCCGACACTCTGGCCACCCGCCACGAGCTCGCCTACTGGCAAGGTGAGGCGGGGGATGCGGTGGGCGCGGCGGCTGCTTACGAGGAACTGCTGGCCGACCGGCTGCGGGTGCTGGGCCCCGACCACCCCGACACTCTG
>NZ_JBIVLA010000011.1:0-62782 GCF_044751065.1 Streptomyces sp. NPDC088746 | reverse complement strand
CTGGCCACCCGCCACGAGCTCGCCTACTGCCGGAAGAGAATGGGCGTTGATGAATCGACCGATTGATGAGCAAGATCGATTAGCGGAGGTTCGCGACCGGATCGACGGCGGATCATGCTCGTAAAACGGTGTCAGAAAGTCGGCGTGCTCAAGAACTCGGACCTTGCCGTTTTTTGTACGATCTCGCGGGTGCAGACAGCTCCCGACGACGACACCGCCGATCTCCTCACCCCTGTCCCCGCCGTACGGACCGGCGCCCTCGTGGGGTACGCCCGCGTATCGACGAAAGGCCAGTTGCTCGACCGGCAGATCCACGCACTCACCGAAGCGGGCTGCATCCGGATCTTCGCCGACAAGAAGTCAGGCAAGAACGCCGAGCGCAAGGAACTATGGAAGACGCTCGACTATCTCCGCGAAGGAGACACCCTCGTCGTGCCGTCCCTGGACCGGCTCAGTCGCTCGATCCAGGACCTCATCGCCATCGTCTCCGGCCTGCGCAAGCGCGGCATCGGTTTCACCTCGCTCCACGAGGCGCTCGACACCACCACACCGGGCGGGCGCCTGGTCTTCCACGTCTTCGCCGCCCTCGCGGAGTTCATCCGCGAACTCATCGTGCAGGGCACCAACGAGGGACTGGACGCCACCCGCGCCCGCGGCGCCCGTCTGGGCCGTCCGCCGGCCATGACCGGGGAACAGGTGCGTCACGCCCGGGATCTGCTTACCCGCCCGGGGAACACCGTCACATCCATCGCGAAGCTCCTGGGCGTCAGCAGGAACACGATCTACAACTACGTACCCGAGCTGAAGGGCGGGCGGGTCGCGCTCGCCGAGGCGACAGCCGCAGCCGAACTGCCCCGACCTGCGAAGTCAGCGGAGTAGACCAGCCGTTTGCGGCTGGTGACAGCGTTCTTACTGGCACCCGATGTTCGGACGTGAGGGCGCCCGACCCCGCTGGGCGCGGCCTTCGCCGAGTACGGGCGCATCGCCAAGTCCGAGCACCTGCTGGGTGTCGTCGACCCGGTCGACGACACCTACCGGCGGCAGATGAACCGGCAGCTCACTGTGCGGAGTCCCGCCGCAAGCTGGCCCGGGACGTGTGCCACGGCAAGCGCGGCACCATTCACCAAGCGTACCGGGACGGCATGGAGGACCAGCTCGGCGCGCTCGGCCTGGTCCTCATCGCCATCGTGCTCTGGACCACGAAGTACATCGACGCTGCCGTCGCCCAGCTCCAAGCCGAGGGCCATGAGATCCGCGAGGAGGACATCGCCCGGCTCTCCCCGCTCAAGCACCGCGACCTCAACCTGCTCGGCCGGATGGGACGGTGCAGCTCGGGCCACCGCCGCTATTCCTTCTTGCTAAGTACCGGTAGTCAGCGTTACCGTGTACCAGTACTCAACGGCGCTAACTAGCGCGGGAAGGAGGTATTCCATGGCCAAGCTGCTCAGCGAGATGCTCAAGGGGACGCTCGAAGGCGTCATCCTCGCGTCCCTGTCCGGCCGGCCCGCCTACGGCTACGAGATCACTACGCGGTTGCGGGAGCAGGGGTTCTCCGACCTCGCCGAAGGGACCATTTACGCGCTGCTGCTGCGGATGGAGAAGCGCGGTCTCGTCGACGTGGAGAAGGTCCCCTCGGAGAAGGGGCCGCCACGCAAGGTGCACTCCCTCAATGCCGAGGGGCGCAAGTACCTCGAAGAGTTCTGGGAGACCTGGAACTTCCTCACACAGCGGCTGGAACAGCTACGCGAAGGAGACAAGTGACCATGTCCGACACCGAGAAGAGCGGCATCATCGCGAAGATGATCGGGCCCAAGAAGCGCTGGAGGGCCTACAAGGCGCGTGTCGCGGAACTCCCCGAGAACTATCGGGCCGCGGTCGAGGCGATCGAGCGGCACCTGATGCACTTCGTCCCCACCGACGGCGACGCCAACGCGTCGATGTTCGAAGATCTCGCGGATCTGTTTGAGCAGGCCGCGGTCAACGGGACGCCGATCCGAGAGGTCGTCGGCCAGGACCCGACGGAGTTCGTCAAGGAGTTCGCCGAGAACTACTCGGACGGTGGCTACGTCCCCGCCCGTGCCCGCCAGCAGCTGACCGACAGCATCGAGCGCGCGACCGGCGAACAGGCCGGAACGGAAGGCTAGACGCCCTGACGGCGGCCAGGCGCAACGCGTCCAGGGCCGCCCCTTCCCTCCGCTGCGGTGCTGCGCGGCCACCGGACATGCCCGGCAGGCCGCCCCTCGCCACCCGTCCGGGGCTGCATATGAGCCAGCAACTGTCATGAACGGCTCAATGACTGCTGCCCGTGCGGCTGCACGCCAGCCACCCCGGATCCACCCAGGTACAGCCCATGAGCGCCACGCCGTGACGCTCACGCAAGAGCGACACCTACTTGAGGACATTCATGATGACCAAGAACAACAACGGCTTCTCCGAGGCCGGACTGGGCAAGCTCCGTGAGGTACTGGCACGTCACGTGGAATCCAACAAGATTCCCGGGCTCGTCGCCCTGGTCAGCCGCGGCGAGGAAACCCACGTCGAAGCGCTCGGAACGATGCGCCATGACAGCAGCGAACCGATGCGCCGGGACACCATCTTCCGCATGGCCTCGACCACCAAACCGGTCGCGGTCGCCGCGACCATGGTGCTGCTGGACGACTGCCGACTGCGACTTGACGACCCCATCGATCGATGGCTCCCTGAACTCGCCGACCGGCAGGTCCTCAAGCGGCCCGACAGCCCGCTGGGCGACACCGTCCCGGCACGACGCCCGATCTCTGTGCGGGACCTGCTCACCTCCACCAGCGGGCTCGGGCTGGACATGACAGCCATGGGCTCCCCGATGATGAGCGCCTACTTCGAGCGCAAGGTCTACGGCGAGAACGGATGGCTGCTGCCGGCAGTCGAGCCCGATGAGTGGATACGCCGTCTGGGCACCCTTCCGCTGATGTACCAGCCCGGCGAGCGGTGGCTGTACAACGTCAGCGACGACCTGCTCGGAGTGCTCGTGGCCCGCGTCACGGGACAGCCCTTCGAGACGTTCCTGCGGACACGCATCTTCGACCCGCTGGGCATGAAGGACACCGCATTCCACGTCCCCGCCGACAAGATCGACCGGCTGCCGCCGCTGTACGCGCCCGACCCTCAGACCGGCGAGTTCACCATCGAAGACCCGGCCGAGGGCGGACGGCACAGCACGCCCCCGGCCTTTCCGTCCAGCGGCGGCGGACTCGACTCCACCGCCGACGACTACCACGCCTACTTCCGCATGCTGCTCAACCACGGCAAGCACGGCACCGAACGCATCCTGTCCCGGCCTGCCGTCGAGCTGATGACCACCAACCGCCTCACCCCCGAGCAGGCGGCCGCCCGGGAGACCTGGGCCCGCAACGTCGTCCACCTCTCGCACGGCCAGGGACAGCACGGCGGCTGGGGCTTCGGGATGGCGGTGCGCACCTACCGCGGCGACTACGCGCCCGTCGGCCAGTTCGGCTGGGACGGCGGCGCCGGCACCACCACCTACGCCGACCCGCACAACCAGCTCGTCGGCATCCTGCTCACCCAGACCGGGATGTCCACACCGGACTCGGCACGGCTCATCCACGACTTCTGGACCACCCTCTACCAGGCCATCGAAGACTGATCCGCCACTCACCGGGTCGGCCTGACGAACCTCACAGGTCGCCCACCCGTCCCGCCTGTCGTCAACGATCGAATGACGACAGGCGCGACGGAGGTCCAATGGACCGGGGGATCCAGGGGCCTGACGGCAGCTCAGGTCCAATCGGATCCGATGACGGCTGAAGACAGGGTTTGATGACAGTCCGGGTCCGATGCGCCGACAGAAGCGGGGAAGAGCGTGGCCAAGCTGGTCTACAAGCGGGTGTCGACCGACCAGCAGTCGACCGCCCGGCAGAACCTCGTCCTGGACGAGGCCGGGATCGAGGACCCGGTCGTCTTCGAGGAGGACCCGGGTACCTCCAGCCGCCTCCACCCGCTCCAGCGGCCGAAGTTCCGCGCGCTCCTCGCCTACGCACGGCCCGGCGACACCGTGCACATCTCCGAGATGTTCCGCCTCGTGCGCGGCACCGGGCACATCCTCGACGTGCTCGACGTCCTGCACCGCGACCGCCTCGCCCTGCGCATCCACGACGGAGCGTTCTCCGCGATGGACCTCACCGCCCGCCACCCGCGCACCGGTGAGCTGCTGTCCACCGTGAAGTTCATGGTGCAGACCCTCGCCGCCGCCGGCGAACTCCAGCGCGACCTTCAGCGCGAGCTGACCTACGACGGACTGCGGGCCGCCAAGGCCAAGGGCAGCAAGGACGGACGCCGCCCCGCTGTGGCGGCCGCGAAGACCGAGACGCGCGGCCAGGGCTACACCCTGCGGGTCACCGCCGTCCCGGCCGTACGAGAACCGCGTCAGCACGCTCGCGCAGATCGGACCATGATCGTTCTCAGCGCCAACCGCTGTACCGATGTTCCCCGAGGCCGGAGAACTCCGGCGCCGATCCGGTCGGACCGGAATCTGAGGAACCTCCGTGTCAGACCGTGCGCCAAGCGTCTGGCGGCGCCCGCGTAGTCACTCGTCGTCGGTCGCGTGCTTGTCGCGCAGCGCTCGACCAGCACGCGGCGGAATTGCTCCCAGGCGTCCGCCGGGTGCGAGACGGGCCACAGGTCCCGCACGTACGGGCGCAGAGTTGGCCCACGGGATCCGGAGGCCCGTCAGGCCGTGACGAGTTCGTCCGCGAGGAACTCGTCCACGAACTTCCGTGCCCGACGGTCGAAATCGGTGTACTGCGCCTCCCGCTCGGCGCCGGCGACCGCATCGCCGACCAGCAGATTGCCCTCGGCGTCGATGCGCTGCGGCCGCTCTTCCGCGTCCAGGAGCAGGCCTACGGTTGAGCGGGAGAAGCCGCAGTAATAGGCGATGCCGTCGCTCAGGTTGGCCTCTAGAACGGACTGCATCGACTCCGCGATGGGGTCGTCGGAGGTGGCACCGGCCAGGGCCAGCCACAGCATGCGCTTGCCCGCCAGGCGGGGCTTGCTGCGGCCGTAGGCGAACCCGTAATTCCATACGCGGTCGATCCATCCCTTGAGGAGGGCGGGCACGCTCTGCCAGTACACCGGGAAGACGGCGACGACGACGTCGGCGTCGAGGATCCGCCGCATGTGAGCGTGCGTCTCGTCCGAGTACGGCTTCTCCCGGTTGCCCCAGTCCGGCTGGTCCTCCGCGTTCATCCGCGGGTCGAACCCCTCGGCGTGCAGGTCGAGCAGGTCGGTGCGGTATCCGGCGGCCTCGAGCTGGGCAGCCGCGCGGCGGGCGGTGTGGGCAGTGAGGGAATCACTGCGGTGGTGCGCGAACACCACGAGGGCTGTCCTTCTGTCACTGCTGTGCTGCGGCACGGTGTCTCCCGAGGGCTCGATCTGGTGCAGTGAGTCCAGTACAACCGCGGCACCGTAGATGATCCATGGGAGAAACTCTCCAGGACATAGGAGATCGTCTACGATTGCGCTGTGGATCCTCTGAGTTCACTGCTGAGCGGCATCCGGGCCGAGGGCTCGGTCGTCAGCCATGCCGTCCTGACGGCGCCCTGGAGCATCACCTTCGCCGACGCAGCTCCGCTCACCATGGTCAGCGTGCTGCGCGGCGGCGGCACGCTGCTGCTGTCCGACGGCACCGAGCGGGCGATCGGCGCGGGCGACACGGCCATCGTCCGGGGCCCCGCACGGTTCCACCTCGCGGACGAGCCTGCCACTGTCCACCGCCCCCACACCGCGTACGAGATCAACTGCTTCACCGCGGACGCCGCGTGCACCGGCCAGGAACTCGAGGGCATCCACTGGGGCACCGGCCCGGAGGGAGCGACCGCGCTGATCGTGGGCGCCTACCGCGCCTCGGGGCACCGCCACGAACGGCTCCTGCGCGCCCTGCCGCCCGTCCTGGTCGTCGCCGAGGACGCCGAGGTCTGCGCCTGGCTGGAGAACTCAGCCGCCGACGCCGCCCGGCTCTCCGCCGGTTCGCAGGCGCTGATGGACCGGCTTCTCGACTGGGCTCTGGTCTGCACGCTGCGCACCTGGTTCGACCGGGCGGGCGCCGACGCGCCCGGCTGGTACCGCGGCCTCGCCGACCCGGTCCTCGCCCCCGCCCTGCACGCCTTCCACGGGCGGCCCGCCGAGAGCTGGACGGTCGCGTCGCTGGCCGCTCAGGCCGGCGTCTCCCGGGCACTGTTCGCCCGGCGCTTCACCGAGCTGATGGGCCACCCGCCCCTCACCTACCTCACCGCGTGCCGCATGGACGACGCCGAAGCACTCCTGGCCGACACCGACCTCAGCATCGCCCAGATCGCCAAGAGCGTCGGCTACGCCGACGCCTTCGGCTTCAGCACCGCCTTCAAACGCCACAAGGGCCTCAGTCCGAGTACGTTCCGCACGACGGCGGCGTGAGTCACGGAACGCGACCGCAGAGAAACGGGCCGGGCGGCAGGGCCTGCTTCTCCTACCAGGCGAGCCACCGGTCACCAACCGGCGGAAGGTTCGGTCCCCGGCGCCGAGGCGGCCGCGTTGCTCGTCCCAAGCTTCGCGACCTCGCGCCAGGCTGTGCTCGACAGCGCCCACTTCTGGCCCCTCTCGCTCCGCGCAGCGGCAGTACCCGTACGTTACGGGCTGCCGGGCGGTGCGCCTCCTGATGTCGCCAGGCTGAACGCGTCCTGGTCGATGACGCGTTCGTCGCCGTAGAACTTGCCCAGCAGACTGCCGCTGTGACGGGACAGCGGTGGCGGCGGACGGCACCCACATGGACACCTACCTTGACGACCTGCTCTCCGAGACGAGCGTCCGGTACGGCAAGCCGGGCGGGATCGCCTACCACCACGTCTCGGACACGTACATCGCGCTGTTCACGCACTTCATCCCGTGCGGGGTGTGGGAAGCCGTGTACATCATCGAGGGCCTGCTGAAAAACACAGCAAGGTGCAGCCGACCACGGTGTACGCGATACGCAGGGCCAGAGCCTCCCCGTCTTTGCGCTCGCCCACCTCCTGGGCTTTGACCTGATGCCCAGGATCAGGAACTGGAAGGAACTGACCTTTTGCCGGCCTTCCAAGCAGACGGAGTACGTGCACATCGACGCACTGTTCGGCGAACCGGGCAAGCACGTCATCGACTTCGACCTGATCGAGTCCCAGTTCCGCCGCCTGATGCGCGTGGCCGTCTCCGTACGCGAGGGCACCATCTCCTCCTCCACGCTGCTCAAGCGCCTGCGGTCGGGGTCGAGAAGAACGTCACTTACGCCGCCTTCCGCGAGGTCGGCCGCGTGATCCGCACCGTCCAGCTCCTGCGCTACCTCTCGGGCGCGCCGCTGCGCCGGCGGGTGACGGCGGCGACCAACAAGGTGGAGTCGTTCAACCGGTTCTCCCAGTGGATCGGCTTCGGCAACTGCGGCGTCACCGCCGACAACGATCCCATCGAGCAGGAGAAGGCGATGAAGTTCAACGCGTTGCTCACGAACACGGTCTCCTCTGAACTTCACTTCTGGGTGCTGAAGTTCAGCCTGATCGTGGTCATGGCAGCAGTTGGCGTGTCTCGATCCAGGGAAGAAGCGGATCGCGCGTCGGGCCGGGTTGCAGGTGGCCGATGAGCCACTCCAGGTGGGCTGTCAGGTTCTTGTGCCGCCGCAGCTCGCGGATCTGTTGGATGGGAAGCTCGCGCCACTTGGTAGCGAGGGTCGCCGCTTCTGATGGCGACATCGCCAGGGCGGCGAGCGTGTCGACGCCCAATGCCTCTGGACTCCAGTCGGAGTTCTCGTCCTCGGGGCCCAGGTGTTCGATCACCCACGTTCGCAGCATGAAGTCCTGCTGGAGTTCGCGCGCTGATCCCTCTGCGCCGTCGCCGAGCATTCGTCGGTTCGCCAGCAGCGACAGCTCAGCCCAGTGCCGACGCATTTCGCGGGGCTGGCTTGAGTCGTAGGCGTGTTGCTGGGCAACAACGCGAACCGATTCGAGCTGCGACCAGTCGTGAGCGTCCGAAGTGAGCGCCTGGAGACGTTCGATTGGCCAAGTGCTCAGATCACGCCCTGGTTCCCTTTGATCTGAATCGGTGCTCACTGGCTGTCGCTCCTGGTCGTGGGGATGCCGAGACCGACGACGGTTCGTTGCTGGGAACGCCGGTCGATCTGGGCGAGCTTATCCTCGGCGCCGGCGAGGCTGACCTTGAGTCCTTCGACCTCGCCGAGCCAGCCCTCGCGCTCGGCCTCGGCGATGCGGGCGAGGAGGTTGTCGCGGATCTCGGCGAGTCGGTGTCGCTGGGCGGGGTCGGGCCAGAGCATCGGGCAGCGCACGCAGGCATGCTCGTGGATGCAGGGGGTGCCGAAGGCACGGTCGCATGCGCCGATGGAGACTTTGCGCCGCTCGAAGTGGCCGAGAAACTCCTGCCATTCACCATCGGTGGGGACGCGGTACTCCTCGCTCGGGCGAAGGGATCGACGACGGGCGAGGAAGGCCATATGCGCCTGGATCGCTTCTTCCGGATAGACAGCCTTGTAACCGAGGGTGACGTTGATGTCCTGGTGGCCTGCGATGACCTGGGCGATGTGCGGTGGCAGTCCGTTGAGGATGGCGTCAGTGATGAACAGGCGGCGGAAGTCGTGCGGTGTGTAGCGCAGTGGGTCGCCGATGGTATCGGTCAGGCCCGTGGGGATGAGGGCTTGGTCCAGCATGGTGCGGACGGTCTCGTCGGTGAATTGCGCGGTCCTCGCGGGAGATGCGTCGTTGAAACAGCAACGGGGCCGGCGCCTGCCACTCGCATTCGCGGCGGTCGTAGGAACGGACCAGGGGAACGGCCCCGGAGCTGTCTCGGGCTCGGCAGATGATCGCGCTCAGGACGTCGGCGAGCTCGGGGCTGACCAGCAGCAGCCGCTCGGTGTCCGTCTTCGACGGGACGATCTGAAGGAGGGGGACGAGTTCACCAGTGGTGGGCAGCCGGTATTGGACCTCGACTGGTTGTCCGGCTGGGTCGATGAGCCGGTAGGGATCCCACGGATCATCCACGGCCACCAGCTCTCCGACCAGGGGAACGGACAGGGCTGGCAGGTCTCTCGAAACCTCCATGGCCCACTCAACGACGCCTCCACCACAAGGTCACTGACCTGCGGAAACTTCGCGAGTAGTTCAGTCAACAGGTCATCGTCCACAACGCCCTGGACATCGCGGAGATCGTGCAGCAGCTCCTGGAGGAGGGCTGGGAGATCGCCCCGGAGGACCTGGCGCACATCTCGCCGTATCTGACCGAGCACATCAACCGGTTTGGCGAGTACTCCACACACCAACTCGGCATCCAGCCCGACGCGTACGACCCGAAACTCGACGTCGACTTCACCCCGCTGCGCGACCAGGACCTGACCGCCGCCGGACTCGGCCAGGCCGCTTGAGCCGACCGCGAACCTTCTTGTGCGGGCACTGGTCGTACAGTCGAAGCGGCGCCCGAAGCCACCTCTGATGGCTTCGGGTCCGGTCACCTTTCTGAGGCCCGTCCGCCGATGGTCAGGGATTCTGCGCGCCACCCCGTTCGGCCGTTCCGTCATTGCCCGGTGCCTGAGACAGCATGCCGTCCATGGTCAGTGCCACGAGCCGGTCCGCTTGCTCGGGGTGCATGTGCTCGCGGGTCCAGGCGGCGGCGTTCATCAGGGCGAAGATGTCGGCGCCGGTCACGTTACGGCGGAGGGCTCCGGCTGCTCTGGCGTTGACGATCAACTGGTCACTGATGTCGGTCATGCGCACGCATGAGGCATGGAGTTCGGACTCTTGGTCGTCCAGGCCGTCGGCTAGCACGGCGGCTAGCCCCTGGTAGGCGGCAGCGTGCTCGACCACCGCATTCACCCAGCGAATGAGGGCTTGCGTGGGCGCGGGACTGGTGAGCAGTTCCTGCCCGTGCTCGAAGAGGGCCTGATTGCGTTCGCGCAGCAGGGAGCCGATGAGAGTGCGGCGGTTGGGGAAGTGGCCGTACAGCGTGCCGATCGCGACGCCGGCTTGCCGGGCGATGCTCTCCAGGGGCGCGTCTGTGCCCTCTTGGCGGAAGGCCGCGTCAGCCTCGGCCAGCAGTCGATCCTTGTTGCGCCGCGCGTCGGCACGCGGTCGGCGGCGCGGGGGCTCGGCCATCTTCTCTCCGCTCCTTGTTAATTCGAGGCACTCTCATGTTAGCTTTTTTCGAGGGCCCCTCAGATTAGCTGTCTCGGGGCGCCGCATCCATGGAGGAGACTCACGTGATCTTGGTGACGGGAGCCACCGGCTCCATCGGCAGGTCTTTGGTGCACCGATTACGTCAGGACGGCGCGGCGTTCCGCGCGCTCGTCCGCGACGAGGCCAAGGGGCGGACGCTGGGCTGCGACTTCGTTGTCGGGGACTTCGACGACCCGGACTCGATCGCCGCGGCGCACGAAGGCGTGGACCGGCTGTTCCTCAACAGCGCCGGCGCCCAACCGCTGGACGGTGAACAGCCCATGATCCGCCAGCAGAAGAGCGTGATCGACGCGGCGCGCGGGGCCGGGGTCACGCAGGTGGTGAAGGTGTCGGTCTGGCACGCTCGCCAGGGGGCGAAGCTTTCCCAGGGCGCGCACTGGGAGATCGAGGAGTACCTGAAGACCTCCGGCCTTGCCTGGTCGCTGCTGCGGCCCGCCGGTTTCATGCAGAACTTCATCGCACCGGGAGCGTTCGCTCCTGACGGAAACTTGATCAGCTTTTACGGCAGCACTCCCGTCGCGCACATCGACTGCCACGACATCGCCGCCTGCGCGTCCGTCCTGCTGGCAGGGCAACGAGGCGAAGGGGAGACCTTCGTCCTCACTGGTCCTGAGGCACTCGCCGAAGCAGAGATCGCTGACAAGATGTCGTCTGCGCTGGGACAGGCCGTGGGCCGGACGGAACTGCCCCCCGACGCTCTGGCCGACGCCATGACCTCCCAGGGCCTGCCGCGCCGGTTCGCCGAGGATCTCGCCTTCCTGGCCAAGGAAGTCGCCGCCGGATCCCAGGCCACAACCTCGACCTCGGTCCGCGATATCACCGGCCGGTCATCGCGCACGTTCGACGACTTTCTGGCCGCCAATCTGCAGCCCTTGCGGGCCGTTGCCATCCCACCGACACCCTGAACGCCCCGGTCAGCGACTCCCGAGCGGACAAGATGGACGCCGACACCGTCAACCGGGAGTTGTCCATCGCGCGCGAGGCGATCGGCTGGTGGCAGCGCCAGGGTTGGATCGAGTGCGATCCGACGATCGGCATCGAGCGGCGGACGCCGCCGGACCGCACCATGGCTCTCGCGGAGAATCAGATCGCTGCCCTGTGGCGCCTCGACGTCGCACCGCGGGAGAAGACGCAGTGGAAGATGCTCTACGAGTCCGCCGCACGGGCCGACGAGGTGCTGTGCCTGAACGTGGAAGACCTGTACCCGCAGGACAAGCGGCGGAAAGATCACCGCCTAGGGCGGGCGATCGAGTGGATTCATGGGAAGTCCGGCACCGTGGCTTTGTTCATGAGAATGGGTTCTGGCTCACATTCCGTGGAGCGCATACGTTGAGTTACGACCAACGTGTAGAGACGTGGGCCTCTTTGTCAGAACGGCGGGTCTTCGGCGCAGCCGCCTGTCCCGTTGCTCGCCCACCACGAATCGTGATCCTCCATGCGGGTGCGTAGTTCACGGACGGCGATGTCGTGCACGTTTTCAAGGGTGCTGGTGTCGTGCCCCCAGGCGTTCAGCGCGTCCAGTGTGCGGTCGCGTTTGTGTCGGTCTGTGCTGGTGCTGAGCAGGCGGTGGGCGTGGTCAGCCAGCTCATTCCGGTGCCTGATGAGGGCGTGGTGCTCTATGAGGGGGATGGCGGCGACGAGGGCCGCGTCGCGCACCTTCGCATTGTCGTCGGTGAGGAACGGTTGAACGGCGGTGTAGATCAACGGGCGCAGGTCCCGGAAAGCTCGCATGTCGGGGCATGCGTCGAGGAACCCTTCATCGAAGTGTCGTTCGCCTATGGCGACGGTCTCGTCGTCAGCGTCGTAGGCGGTGTTGCCGAGCCAGTCCAGTAGCGTTTCGCGGGTGGGGTGGCGCAGTTGTCGGAGGTCGGCCTTGTGGGTGTGTTCGCCTGCTGCGGTAGCCGGGTGGTTGAGGATGGCCGCGACGTAGAGCGCTACAGGCACGGTGGCTTCGTAGATGCTGTTCTGGTGTGTCACTTCGTCGAGAGAGTCCTTGGCGGCGGCCTCTCTTACGGCTGGATCGAGGTCGAGGAGACGCGTAAGCGCGGCCGGCAGGGACTCGCCGGTCCCGTACGGAGTGGCGAGCGACGCCCAGTCTGTCCCGTCTAGGAGCTCCTGAAAGCAGGGGAGCTCGGGATGAGGGTTGTTCTCCGTCAATCGGCTGCCGCTGTTGGTCACAGGCCGAGGCTATAGCGTGGGCAAGCCTGCGCTGCGCGTGGTCACCCATAGAGAAGGACGCGCTTTCGTAGGAGATTGAACCCGGCTCGGCCGAACATCTGACGCTTGAGCATCTTGATCCGGTTGACATGACCTTCCACCACTCCGGAGCTCCAGGGCAGGGTGAGGCCGGCGATGACCGCATCGCGGTCACGGTCGATGCCTGCGCGAGCGTATGGAGGCCGGGGAGGTTGTCTCGCCGGACGGCATCGAGCCACTGTGGTAGCCGTTCGCCCTGCCGCTCGGTGAGCATCTGGCCGAAGGAGCGGACGTGGCCGGTGAGGGCTTCGAGTTCAGGGCAGTGGACCAGAATGGCCTTGAGCCGAAGGTGCTCGGTCTCGGTGAGGGTCTCCGGCCGACGGAGGATCCATCCGGCGACGACGCGGGGCGACGGTGGCCGAGCCGTGACGGGGCCTGGCGAGAGCCGCTTCTCCCGGAAATAGGCACGAACCCGCTGGTAGCTGCCCTGATAGCCGAGCGGCACGATCTCCTCCCACACCCTCCGGGCGTTCGTGCAGCCTTGGTTCCAGCGGTCATCCAGGTAGGGCTTGAAAGCGTCGAGTTTGGATGGTCGGCCCTGCCACTGCCCTTGGAACAAGTCCTCCGGGGTGGCCGCGTCGGCGAGGAGCTTGACGGTGCGGGAGGTCATTCGAAGTTGGCGGCCGATCGCCCTCCGGCTGAGCCCAGTGGCCAGCAGTTCGTGGACCGTCGCGTGGTTCACGCGGGTACGGTCAGCGAAGCGGTGTCCCCTCGGCCAGGGCGAGCCGGAGGGATCTTCGATCTTCTCCGGCTCGGGGGTACGCTGGGCGGGATCTGGCGCCAGGACCTGCAGGCATCCGCGGTGGCCTGCGACGCACCGTTCCGCAGCCTCGCTCAGGTTGTGCCAAAGGTGCCACCTGTCCACCACCTGCACCGCCTGTGGTGCCCCGGCCGTAGCACCCTCGGCAAAGAACGGTGCCCGATCGCGGCAGACCACCTCCACCTTGGGCCGTTTCGCGAGCCAAGAGGCCAGGCTGGACGCCTCCCGGTCGGGCAGCAAGTCCACCGGACGCCGGCTTTCGGCATCGACCAGGGCCGTCCCGTAGTGACGCCCTTTACGAGTCGCGTACTCATCGACGCCGACCACCCGCGGCGCCGGGACTTCGGGGTCAGGCAGCGCTTCGACCAGCCGCAGCACCGTACTGCGGCTGACGGACACGCCGAGCACACTCGCCAGGCGGGCACCAGCCCGACCGGCGAGCGCGAGGCCGACCGCGGCCAGCGTCGACCCCAGGCGCTCGGTCCGCCGACCGTACCGACGGGTCAGCCCTGGCAGCTGCTCGGCGAACGTCCGGCGCCCGCAGATGACCGGGCAGAGGAACCTGCGGACCCGCAGGCAGAGGACGACTCGTCTGCCTCCGCTGGGCACATCAGCAGGAAAGCGCAGGTAGGAGCTGTGAATCCGCCGTGACCAGTTTCCGCACTCGGGACAGATGGCCCCGCCCACCGTACTTCGGGCCTCTATGCGAACCGCTTCGTCCTCCACGTCGACCGACAACACCGCCACGTCGGCGATCGACGGGAACAGCAACTCATCCAGCCGGAGCACCACTTCTTCCACGGGCCAAACTGTCAGCCACACAGCACCCGGTACAGGTCAGTTCCGGGCAACCTCGCCAGGTTCCGATCGCCTGACAACCGTCACTCAGCGTGCATGCTCCACGGAAAGTGAGCCAGACCCCCACTTCAAGAGGCACCTGCTTCCGACTCTGTTCGATGTTCATGACATGGGCAGCACAGTCCCGGGGGGAGGCAACCGCGATGTGGTGTCAGCCCTTTCTGTCAGCATGCTGCCGTGACAGACATACGAGATCAGCGTCCCGCCGAAGCCACTCTCGACTTCCTGCGCTCCGCGTTTCCGCCGGAATGGCGCGAGCCGGCGCTCGGGCATGGAGCCGTCGCGGACTGGGAGCAGGAGAACCGGGTGGTCCTCCCGGAGCCGTACAGGACATTCATCGCGGAGATCAGCAACGGGTCCAGCCTCGGCCCCGCCGGCGACGGCGGTCTCCAGCCGCTCGGCTGGCTGCCCGACACCTGGCCTGACCTCGGCCCACGACAGCCAGGCGAACCGTTCCCCCTGAGGGCAGCTTGGCCGTGGGAGGACGATGAGAGTGTCGACGCCGATGACCCACGGATCGACGCCACATTCAACAAAGGGTCCATCGTTCTCGGGTGCGAGGACGGACAGTCGTTCTGGCTGCTGCTGACCGCTGGCCCCCGCCGCGGCGAGGTGTGGATGATCGCCGACGTCGGCGCCGTCCCGGCGCCCGGCGACGAGGCATGGGGTTTTGAGGAGTGGGTGCAGCGCTGGCACACCGGCAACGACTGGTGGGACTGAACGCTCCTTACCGACCGGTCACAGATCACGGCCTGTTCGAATTTAGGGTGCCTCCCGAAGCGGTGAACATTCGCTGTCCGTACCCATGGGCAAAGCCAGCACCGATTAGTGGAAACGGCCAACAGGCGTGCCAGCATGACCTCATGGAAGTCATCTGCTTGGGCAAGCGAGCCCAGCCGGTCCGCTAGCGCGCGGCCCGTTCTGCGGGAGGACACCGCCCGCAGGTAAAACAGGCAAGATCGGTGGACGCAACGTGACAAGCCAGTCACTGCTGCGGCTTCGGAGATCACTGAGACATCTACAGTCGACTCTCTGGAGCACTCATCATGGACACTCGCTGGACACTTGTCCTTGCAGCGCCAGTGCTCCTCGTTTTCATGGCGTGGATCTCCTGGTTGCTGTTCAACCTCCTCATCGCCAAGTGGCACGGCCTTGAAGGGCTCAAGGCCGCACCCGCCGTTGCGCAGGCGTTCCACCCTCGGGACTGGGCGGTCCTTACGCCCCGCTTCCGGCAGCACCCCGCTGTCTCGGAGCCCGGCACGCCAGTCAACGCTTCCGACACGCCCGGTGCGCAGGCCGAGGACGGCTGCGTATGAGCAGCCGTTCGTCGGTTGGAAGTCGCAACCTCATTTCTGCACGCACCATCGAGGCCCTTGCTGCCAAGCGAGCCGCCGGAGTCCGGCTGGGAAGACCACGGATATGCCCTGACCTCGTTCTTTCGCAAGTCGTGACATTCCGCCTTCATGGCTGGAAGTTAATCGACATAGCTACCGAGTTGAACCGACTGGGCACGCCCACTCCGGGAGGAGGAAGCTGCTGGTACCCGTCGCACGTCTCAAGGCTTCTGCGCACCCAAGACGCCTTGCGGATGCTCAATGAGGTCGGCAATCAGGGGAGAGGCTGATCCAACAGCGGGCTGTCGTATCGGCGACAGCCCGCCCAGCTTGCTACGAACCGCAGTAACACTCAGTAGCCACCCGTGGAGCTCGCCTGGGAATTGGCGGCACCTCAACATGCGAGCCCATCAGTCCCGAGGCCGGCTCCGCCCGGCACCCCTGATCGGTCACCCTCACGCCATCCCACACGACAAGCAGCAGCGCGTAGGCTGACAGCGGTGCCCCTCGGCTGCTTCTCTCAGCCGAGGGGCACCGTGCAGGCGACACGTGGTCCATCCGGACACTGACAAGTCCAGGCCCGGTAATCCTGGCCATAGGCCGGGGTGGCAGGATCTTGCCGACTGTTCTGCACGAGGAGGCAACGTGGACGACCGCTCGAAGCATGACCACTCCGGCTGGGAGGCGGTCGTGCTCGCGGCTCGGGAGCGTGCCCGCTCGCGGCAGACACTCATGCTCGAGCGCTTCGACCTGTCCGGAGACGTGCAATACGACTGGTCGATGGACGACGCGCAGATCACCTGGTCGCGCGGCGGCAAGGTTTTCCTCACAGGCCGACTCACAATGATCGGCAGCGTCAGCGTTGCCCAGCAGACCTGGCTGTGGTCCTGGGCGAACGAGTCACTCCCGCACGCCGCCCTGGGCGACATGGAGAGGGTGCGGCAGTTCGGCGAGGAGAACGACTACCCCGTCCTTCCTTGGCCAGGCTTCACGTACGACCCCGAACTCGTCGCTGAGGCTCGGATGGTCGCGGCCTCCGTGCTCGACGCCGAGGGACTGTGGGCGGAGTCAATGGACGACGTGCAACTCCATTTCATGATCCATGACCTGGCGCTCGCTGCCGAGCGACAGTGACGGTTGCACGGATTCCCAGACTGCTGGTGCTGGCCGCCGGACGTTGCACGGCAAGCTAAGGATCGCTCTCACAGCAGAATCGAACGCCTCGAACATGTGGAAGCGGCGGAGGGATCGGCAGGTCTGGTTTTGGATACGCTCACATGCATCTGATCGCCCCTCATGCAGGGGGACTTGTGACCGACGCCAGCTCTACCGACCCCCTCCGGTTCACCGTGCCGCTGAAGCCCACGATCCACGACAAGATGAGCCGAGAAGACGTCATCGGCTCTCCAATGCGGTGGCAGCTCGGCGACGACACCATGATGGAAGGCATCGTGGTCGGCTGAAAGACGAGCATGACGGCGGCGTGATACTCACCGTGGAAGCCAGTTCGCCCGCCGAGCAGATTCTCGAGGTCGGCGCCGCTCCTTAGGATCGCGCACAGCGAAGAATCGCACTGTTCGAGTGTTGCCTCTGTCGGATGGTCGCGGCAGGGGCAACCTGCGTGATAGCTCCAAGTACTGTTCCTTCGTCCCAGCGTTCGGCCGTGCGAAGGGAACGTCTCATGATCACCCACGTATAATTTCCCTTGTACGTGGCTGCTTCGCTGGGAGGGATCATGGGGAACGAGGGGGATGGGCGTCCGCTGCTCCTGCTCGATGTGGACGGCCCTCTGAATCCGTACGCCGCCGCGCCGCAGAGGCGGCCGGCGGGGTACAGCACCCACCGCATGCGCCCGACCGGTTGGGAGAACCCGTGGGACAAGCCCCTGCGGGTCTGGCTCAACCATGACCACGGGGCAGACCTCTTGGCGCTGCCCTACGAGCTGGTGTGGGCCACCACATGGAAGAACGAGGCGAACGACTGGATCGGACCGCACCTCGGTCTGCCCATGCTTCCTTTCGTCGACTGGCCCACCATGAGGCCGCAGCAGGGCGCCCGACTGCACTGGAAGACACGGGCGTTGGTCGCCTACGCCGAGGGGCGCCCGTTCGCTTGGGTCGACGATGAGCTGGGCCAGGAAGACCGCGAGTGGGTCCGGAAGAACCACGGCGCTCCGGCGCTCCTGCACTGGGTGGACCCGCGCCTGGGCCTCCTTCCGGACGACTTCGGCGCACTGGCGAAGTGGGCAGAAGAGCAGGAGCAGGTGGCAGCGTGATGGAGCACGAGACCGGCTCGGAGGTGGTGGACGCGGAGCTGGTGGACGAGAGCCACCACCTCCCCGCGGCGATCCAGACGCGTCCGGCGGCCCGCCCGGTGGTCGACCGACACACGATTCTTTATCCCGGCCAGGGGCTCCCCACCGAGGCCGACCAGCCGACGTACACCGAGCGGGACCTGTACGTCTCCGAGCAGACCGCCGAGCGGCTGGAGAACCAGTCCGCGCCCAAGAACACCAGCGCCAACTACCAGTCCCAGCGCAACAAGTTCGCCGCCTGGTGCGTCGGCGAAGGCCGTGTCGCCCGGCCGTGCACCACCGCCACCTACGTCGAGTACGTCGCCCACCTCATCGAGCTGGGGCGCTCCCCGAACGCCATCAACGCCGCCATGTCCGCCATCCGCACCTGGATGCCCGAGGACCAGAAGCCTGGCACGAAGCAGGCTCGGGGCATGCTCAACGAGTACAAGAAGACATGGGCGAAGCGAACTGCGGTCCGCAAGGCGCCCCCGATCACGGACGAACTGCTGCGGGCCATGGTCGCCACGTGCGACCTGCGGACCATCGCAGGGCGTCGTGACCGGTGCATGCTCCTCCTCGGCCGGGGCGCCCTCAACCGCAGGATCGAGCTCGCCGACCTGTCCATCGCCGACGTGGCGGTCGACGACGACTTCGTGACTTTGCACATCCGGTCGTCCAAGACCGACCAGGAAGCCAGGGGTGAGCACACCGACATCCCCGCCGAAGACGACCCGCTTCTCGATCCTGTCGCGGCCGTAAGGGACTGGCTCACCGCCCTCCACCACCTCGGAGTACACGAAGGCGCCTTCTTCCGGGCCCTCACCTCCCGCGGCACTCTCCAGAACCGGGCCGTCGTGAAGGAACGCGGTGACTACGTCACCGGGGACGCCATCAACGACTGGGTCCGCAGCCGTGCCCACAAGGCCGGTGCGAGGAACTGGCAGCAGATCACCGCCCACGGACTGCGTCGCGGCGGGGCTCAGGCCATCGCGGAGGCCGGCGGGGACCCGACGAAGCAGGGCCGGTGGAAGCCGGGCTCGGCGGTCGTGAAGCGGGAGTATCTGGACCGCGCCCAGTCCAGGGCGGAGAATCCGTGGCTCAAGGTGCAAGCGAATCGGCGCGAGAAGTTGGCGTGACTCCGGTTGTGTCCGACGCCGGAAGCCAGGTACGGGGCAGAGATGCCCCCAGGCCAACCCGTTCGGCGGGGCCGTCCCCGCAGGCGCGGGGAGCACTCTTGCTGAACTGCGAGTTTGTCATCCGAGTGAGCCGTCCTGCATTACTTTCATTGATTCCGGCAAAACGCGCCTTACAGCCACATAACCTCAAACCCGCTCTTCCACGGAACTCCTGAGGGGGCCTCATCCAGAGCTCCGCCGTTTGCTGCTCAGTCTTCAAAGGCGCGAATCCAATGATGCCGTCAGGCCATCAGGTCACGAGCCGTGCCGCGGCATCAGCCAGGGAGATCGTAGTCACCATCCGCAGAGCGCCTGGCCAGGGCCACGGACCGTTCGTGCGGGGCGGGGTGATCTCTCAGATGACAGGTGGAAGCGGTTGAAGCGGCCTCCGCCCCCAGTGCCACGCAGTCGAGGAATGGGAAGGGGGCGGCGGTGGCCAAAACTTCGGCATACTGCTCGGTGATTCCGCGTACAGGGGCGATCGCCAACCGTGCCCGCCACTGCGGTCAATGCCCCGGCACGGCTGCGTGGGGCGATGCCGGGCTGCCGGACGCGTTGGTCGCGTGTAGAGCCCTCTGCTGGGGTTACGCCTCGTGCGGCTGCGAGGGCTGTGCTGGGGCTGGGGTGATGAAGACCGCGAGGCAGCGAAACTCGCCTCCTGGGCCTTCCAAGTGCGCGTAAGGGCGCCATGCGAGCGTGTATGCGCTGCGCAGCACCCGGGTGTTGCCCGGGAATGAGCCGCCTGCCCAGAGCAGGGTTCCGCTCAGTTCGCGGCCGTGGTGAATGCGGAATTCCTCGTCCCTGGTCGGCATTGTGCGCTGCCTGGGGAGCCAGAGGGACGCCTCATTCGTGATGAGCAGGGCCAGCCCATTCTGGTCCTCGCGGTCGCAGAAGCGCTCCAGCCTTCCGACATCACGCAGGAAGTCCCTACGGGCGACGTCCGGAGCGTTGTGCCCACGCAAGGCGTACTCCTCGGCCGGCGCCCCTGCTGTGCCCGCCCACCGCCTGGTGACGTACTTGAACTCAATGGCTGTACGGCTCGCTGGTCCCAGGCACAGCAGGTCCAGGTACTCCGACGCATCGATCCCACGCACCGGGACCTCCAGCCGGCACCTGACCTCCGGCGCGATTTCGCTCACCGCGAGGGCAAAGCTGTGCTGGAGATCAGCTTCAGAATGGAACAACGGCCGCCGCTCGCTCAGACGCGCAAGGACATCCTCCAGCAAAGCGGTGCCCGCGATCGTTTCCGGAGGCAGGGCTGGGGCTATCGATGATGTGGTCATAGCGCCATTGAAGCCTGCGCGGCCTGGCCATGTGGCCGATCAACGTCGCCAGGAGGTCGGCCCGTCCTGAAACCACTCCCTCGGTACTCAGTCACCAGGACGACGGGCACGCGTGATCGTCCGCGGCGCTCGAATCATCAACCCCACGAGTGGAGAGGTAGTGGCCGATCCCCCGCGCCACCGATCCACGACATGGGCCACCCCCTGGGCGAAGTGGTCCGCGCCGACGACCTGCCCAGCCTCCACGCCTTCGCCAACGGCCTCGAACGAGACCTCGCCGCCGTCACCGTCGCGCATGACCCTGCCCTGGAGCTCCGGAGTCGTCGAAGGCCACGTCAACCGGATCAAAATGCTCAAGGGCAGATGTACGGACGCGCTGGCTTTGCGCTCCCGAGAAAACGAGTCCTACTCGCTGGCTGAGTTCTCGGCCCCTGCGCGCAGATCACGAATCGGGAAGGTCACCGGTGAGGGACGCGCTTCGCACTCCTGACCGTGCAGTTCTTCTGGGAGCAATGACCAGGCGATGGCCTCATCGGGGCCGCAGTACGACGGGTCCAGGTGGAACGTGGTCCGCGTCCCGCATGCCTTGGAGGTGGCGAACTCCTCCCAGGTGCCGATCGCTGTCGTCCCATCCATTTCCTGGCGATAGCCCCGCCCGTCGAGCCATACCTCAACAACCGTACGAACGCTGAGGGCCGCTGCGGCCGCCGGCGCCCATCTCTCCTTGTCGATGAGGGAGTCGAAGAATCCGGGAACAGGCCTTCCGTGCTCGTCAGAGATACGGCGCTGATCATCCTCCACGGTGAAGTCCAGGTCCGATCCGATCTCCACGCTGATCTGGCCATGCGTGCCGTCGCGGTGGTGCAGCGCATCCCAGATCACCTGCTGAAGAACCTCCGTCGGAAGCTCAGGGCTGGCCCTGCCGACCCGGAAATACATCGCCGGACGCGCCCGCACGTGCTCTTCGAAGGTGAGTCCCTGGATCTGATCAGCCGTGTAACGCTCCACAGACCCGATCATGACACTCACCCCTGACAATCCATACGGCCTACCACCGAGGCTTGGGTAAATGACGCAGCGTTACCTGTCACAGAAGTTGGACCAGAACCGCTACTGCTCGACAAGGCCACTCGCAGGCCGGGGGGAGCGCGCTCTTCCTGAAATGCGAGTCTGTCATCCGAGACAGCCAGTCCGTTTCCGCGTCGCACGCCTGGAAGGGTGAAGAGCACGGGAAGACAGGCAGGACAGCTTTGTCATAGGAAATGCAGGTTTTCAGCCTCGCCCGCCCTCACCGATCCGGAATGCGCTGTCGACCTCGCCCACTTCATGGCCGCGCTGCCCCTGAAGACTCCGTCGGCCACCCGGTGGATCGACGGCCACGAAGCAACCCGCCATCAATGGCCGGCCTTGGCCATCGTCCGACGCCAGTACCTCCGCCCCACCCGGTGGTGCACGCGGCCCGCCGCATGAGACGGGCCGCGTGCCTCCCGGAGCATGCTCAGGACGTGAGATCCAGGACCCGGACCGGTTCACCGGCCCACCGGCCCGGCGCAGTCGTCGCGATGATCGCCCCGTCCGGACGGTCCGGGGTGGGCTGCGCCGCGTACTGGCTGTGGGCGGTCGCCCAGGTCTCTCGCCGGGCCACGGCCAGCGCCGCGGCAAGGTCCAGATCCAGGACGGTGATGCCGGGAAGGGAAGCCAGGTGCTCCGCTGTACCGGGCCGGGCACGATCGGCCTCGACGAGCGCGCACGCCGGAACGTACAGGAACCAGCCCGGCTCGGCGTGAGCGCGGTGAATGAGCCGTGAGGCCAGAACGTTTCCCTGCCCCGCTGCGGCCATCGCCGTGTCATCCAGGACGATGTGCATGGCGTCGCTCACCGGCCGGCCACCTGCGCCAGACGACGGTCCAGCTCGAGATCCAGGTCGTCCTGTTCCGCAGGAGTCGGGGCGTAGCCGCTCCACTCCTTCAACGCCGCCAGAGCCTTCTCCGCACGCTCGGCACGCTCCGCCGGCGTCAGCAGCGTCTCCGCCAGCCGGGCCAGATAGGCGCGTAGCGACAGACCCTCCGCAGCCGCGATGGCGGCAAGGCGATCCTTGGCCTCCTCGGGGATCCGGACATTGGCATCAGACATCATCGTGCTCCTTCCCATCTCACCAGGTTACGGGTACGTACCCGTAACCGTAACCGGTGCTCGCCATTTCCCTCACAGCGCGACAGGACAGCGTCGACGCCCGACCCGCGACCACGCTGCATCGAGCCGTCATGTACAGCGCTCATCCGCCGACTACAGCGCCACGCCCCCAGGAACACCTCCACACGAGGCGCGACACTGGCTCCAGTAATTCGAACAGACGTACCATTCACCTGTGACCACGTACGACTTCCCCCAGGACCTGCGCGACGCCCAGCTCGCGCTCCATCGGGCTTGGTCCGCCTACGAGCAGTACTCCCGAGGCCTGCCATGGTCGGCCGAGCCGATGTCTGGCTGGGAGAGCGACAAGCAGCTGCACAGCAGCTACCACGCCTCAAAGCCCGACAGCCGCGGTTACACCGAGGACCAGCATCAGGAGATCGCCCGGTTGCGCAACGAGCTCCTGGAGCTGAGTGCCGTCGTGTCGACGCATCCGTTCTGGTCGACGCTGGAGCGCGGTGAGGTGGTTCAAGGGCGGATGACGCTCAAGCACACCCGCGAGCAGCCAGCCGTGGACGAGGCGGCCTGAGCTCGATGTCGGAATCCGGCTCCATATCCCGCCTGGATAAATGGCGGGCGACGCGGGAGTACCTCGCCTGGCAATTGCGATGCGCGGATCAGAGGGTCCGCGAGCTCGAAGCGGAGGAACGGCAGGACAAGCGCCGGCGAGAGCAGGCGCGGGCCGAACAGTCGTGGAAGATCCAGCCGCAACGCTCCAGCGACAAGGCGCTGCTCCACCGCGGGGCCTGCACGCTGTACAAGAACGACTTCGGCTACATCAGCCGGGAGGAAGCCCTGATCGCGCTGGCCGAGCCCGACATCGAAGCCTGCCAGATCTGCAATCCGCAGACCGGCCTCGGGTAAGACGGCGGCCCCGGTATCGAGGTGCCCGCCCGTCCCGGGCCTCCCCCGGGACAGAGCACAAGGCGCACGAGATGCCGATTCGGCAGGTCCTGGAACCATCCCCGCGGATGCGCGGGGAGCATCTGACCGGCCTGGTCGAGCAGATCACCACCATCGGGCCATCCCCCGACGGTTAAGGGGAACACGGCATCAGAGCCGCAACGGCGCGGAGGTCCTTGGGACCATCCCCAAGAGGTGGGGAGCACACCGTGCCTTCCGGCTCCGTTAACCGGCGTGCAGGAAAGGCCATCCCCGCGGGGCGGGGAAACGCGCTCTCCTGCCGCTCACCTTCGGTTCCCTTCCAGGACCATCCCCCGCGGGCGCGGGGGAGCACAGCGTGATCCGCGGACTCGTCACCGATGCGCTGGGCCCACCCCCGCGGCGCGGGGAGCACGGCACGGGCCAGGCGCTCTACGCGTCCCAGATCGGACCATCCCCGCGGACGCGGGGAGCACCGCGACCGCGTGCCGTACAGCGACATCGGCTCGGGATCATCCCCGCGGGCGCAGGGAACACTACGTGCCCTCGCTCATCGTGATGACGACGTTGGGGCCATCCCCACTGCGACGGGGAGCACCTCGCCCACCCGGGGCCCGGCGCCATTCCCTCGGCCCCGTCCCCGCAGGTGCGGGGCGCACAGGCCGATGCTGTCCAGGTGTCCGTGATCCAGGGGACCATCCCCGCGTGGTGCGGGTGGGGGGTGCGGGGAGCACCCTTGCTGCCCTGCGAGTGTGTCACCCGGGACAGCTGTTGTGCACCAGCTGACGCACGCTCTCAGCCGCCATACGACCTTCAACTGCTGTTACGCGCAGTGAGTTTGGGATTCTCGGAATCTGCCGTCCCGGAGACTTCGGGCTGCTAGCGTCCTGTCTCGTTCGAGCGGGCAACCGTTATGAGCAAGGAGGAGACGAAAGAGCGTGGATGAATTGGGCGCCTTGCGTAACGGGGGCATACGCCCCCGGTGGGACCCCCGGGAATCCCCCTGCATCCCTGTGCTGACCTTGGACGACCGGCTCGTCGACCTGAGCCTGGTGGAGCTGCTCCACGATGCCGATGCCGTGCGGAGTGTGGAAGGCGGCACGCCGGGAGAGAAGGTCGCGGTCATCGAGTTCCTGCTGGCCATCTGCTACGCCTCCGGCACGTATCCGGAGTCGGCCACGCAGTGGCCTGCCTGGGTGGACCGGAAGGATGCGCTCCGGCCCGCCGCCGACTGGCTCTCCCAGCGTCCCGAAGAAGAGGTCTGGGACCTGTTCCATCCCGTGGAACCCCTGGGGCAGAACTCCCTCCTCGCTCCGTTCCTCGACGAACACGGGGCCGGGCCCGCGCAGCTGGTGATCGAGCGGGTCGGGGACTACAACCAGTTCTTCGACCACCACCACCTGGAACATCCCGACCCGCTCCCCGTCGCCCAGGCGTTCCGGGCCATGCTCACCCAGCATGTGTACGGTCCGGCCGGACGCGCCAGGATCTCCGGCAAGGAAACGCTCGGCGCCACCATCACCAACCTCGCCGCCACCCGCCTCGGCACCCGCATCCGGGTGCTCGCGCTCGGGGACAGCCTCGGTGAGACGCTGCGCCTCAACCTCGCTCCGGTCTCCGGCCCTCCGGGTGAGCTGAACCGCACCTGGACCGCCGGCAAGGAGCGTCGGGGGTTCAAGACCAAACCGAGCGGCCGCCCGGTCGCCGGCCCGGCCGACCTGCACAGCTATCTCGGCCGGTCGGTCCTGCTCCGCCCGACCCGTGCAGGGGATCACGTGGACCGCGTACTGCTCGGCGCGGGCGAGCTGCTCGCGCTGACGGACGAGCACCTGCAGGACGCCGTATACGCCAAGAAGGCCGACGGCACCAGGAAGCCGCTGTGGGCCTCGGCCACGCGGGCCGTCTGGCGGCAAGCCCACGCCCTCTACGCGGCCGTCGCCGAGGCACGCTCCGAAGCGGGTGGCAACGACGGGGGCACCCTCTACCGGAGGCTCGCGCTCTTCCCGGCCGAGGACGTCGCCCCCGAGCCCGGTCAGCAGCCCGCGCGACGCATCGACCTGTGGACGGTCGGGCTGGTGGCCAAGCAGACAACGGCCATCGCATGGGTGGACGGCACCTTCCCGTTCGCCCCCGGCCTGGAGGCCAGGCTGTACCTGGCCTCCTACCGCGGTTCGGACATCGCGGAGTTCGTGGCGTCCGCTCTGTCCAAGGCGGCGTACGCGGCCTGGACCGTGGCCTACCCGAACCCCAAGCCGGCTGACAAGACGAACCAGATCGCGCGCTTCGACGCCCGTGGTCAGCACTGGGCAGCTACGCGAGAGTCCTTCGATCTGCTGATGGAGGAAACCACGCTGGGAGAGGACGTCCAGGCTTCCCTCCACGAGTACGCGGCCACCGTCGCCACCGCCGCCCGCAGGTTCCTCGCCGAATGCCTTGACCCGCTGCCGAGGAACTCGCAAGGGGCGAAGGCCCGGGCCGCCGCTCTGAGGCGGTTCGACGACGAGCTGGCCATGCCGAAGGCCCCGGCCGAACTCCGAGGGGAGACTTCATGACCACCACCGGCACAGGTCCCGATACCAGTGAAAGCAGCGCCGCGCTCACCGCCTGGCTCGCCAGCCTTGTCCACAACCACGACTATGCGAGTCTCGCCGAGCTCCGGCGTCCCCGTGTCCATCGGGAGCCCCACTTCCGGGCCCTCTGGTTCAGCCCCACCGAGGCGCAACGCGAGGTCTACGGCCAGGTCGCCTTCCTGTTCGCCGTCTACCACCAAGGACGGTCGAAGCCGGCCTTCGGGTACGGAAGCCTCGGCGAGGCCGCCCGTCGCATCGGCAGTGGCACCGGACGAGGGCCGGACAACCCGGGCGCAGCTCGTCTGGTGGACCGCATCGTGTCCAGCCGTCGCATCCCCTGGCGGCATCTGCAGCACGCCGTCGCACGCCTGCGGGCCTGCGACCAACAGCCACCGTCCTGGGCCCGGCTCGTCGACGACCTGAACCGGTGGCACGACCGCAGAGCCCGCGTTCCGTACGAGTGGGGTGTGGCCTTCCACATGCCTCCAGCCCGTACTCCCGCCGAACGGCCCACCTCCTCGACTGCCGCCGCCTCCCTCCAGAAGGACTCCACCACGTGACCAGCAATGCCTCGTCCACCGGCAGCCAGTTCCTCTCCCTGCACCTCCTGGAGACCCTGGTGGCCGTCCTCCCCGTGCGTGACGAGAACGGGGCTCCGAAGTCGATCGTCTACGGCGGCACCGAACGGCACATGATCACCAGTCAGGCGCGGCGGAGGGCCGAGCGCGTCCATACCCGTGACCGGGCCAATGCGGGCCTCGGCGCCCTCGCCGGCCACAGCACCGGTGTCCGGACTCGTGAATGGGCGCTGATCACCGCCCGTGCGCTCGCCTCCGCGCACGGCTGGGAGGAGGAGGAAGCGGTCCGTACCGCACGCGCCGTCATCGAGGCCACCGGCCTGAAATTCGGGGACCCCGGTAAGAAGACCGTCGCGAATCTGACCAAGGTGCTGCTGTTCGCTCCCGCGGACGCGGGCACACGCATTGCCGCGCACATCGACGAGCAGTCCGAGTCCGTCCGGTCCTGGACCGAGGAGTACGTGGCAGCGCAGACCGCGGCGGTCGCGGCCAAGGGGAAGAAGGGCGCCCGCAAGAGCGGCGGACAGGAAGAGCCGAACGCGGACGAGACCCCCGCGGCCGATGCCAAACTGCCCGCGGTGCCGGCGGCGACCCGGGCAGCGGTCCTCACCGCGCTCGCCCCGCGCGACGCCATCGACATCGCCCTGTACGGACGCTTCCTCGCCGAGATCGCGGACTCCCCGAACGTCGACGGCGCCGTCCAGAGCAGCCACGCCTTCACCGTGCACGAGGCGGAGCAGGTCGACGACTTCTACGCGGCGGCCGATGACGCGAAGCTCGATCGCAAGAAGAACGCGCTGGACTTCCTCGACGCGGCGGATGACGCCGGCGCCGGCATGACCGGCTACCAGTCCCTGATCACCGGCACCTTCTACCGGCACGCGGTCCTCGACCGCCTGCGACTGCGCAGGAACCTTCAGGCGGCGGGGATGACCGCTCAGGAGGCCGAGGAGGCGTCCGTGGCGGCCGAGGCCGAGTTCGTCACCGCCTTCGTCGACGCCTTCCCGGAAGCGAAGAAGAACTCGACGGCCTCCACCGGCTCGCTGCCGGCCCTGGTTCTCGCCTTCGAGGGCGAGCGCCCGTACAACTACGCGGCTGCCTTCCAGGCCCCCATCGACGAGAGCCCTCTGGACAAGGACGGCGAGGGCCCGGCCGGCCCGGCGGCGGTCAAGCGGCTGCTGAAGCACCACGCGTTCGTCAGCCGGCGCCGGCCCGACATCCAGGCCGCGCGCGTCCTCACGTACGACCCGCGGATCGACGAACTCCTCGGCACCATGAAGGACACCGGCGCCGTGACCGTGGCCTCGGCCGGGGAGCTGACGGCGTGACCACGCACGTTCTGCTCGTGCGGCTCGCAGCTCCCTTGCAGTCCTGGGGAGTGGCGAGCCGATTCGCGGCCCACCGCGACTCACACGTCCGCCCCACCAAGTCGGCGGTCATCGGCCTGTGCGCGGCGGCCCTCGGCCGGGACCGGACCGACCCCGTGGACGACCTCGCCGCACTCGTCTTCGGTGTCCGCGCCGACCATCCGGGGACCCCGGTGCGCGATTACCACACGGTCGGCGCCGGCCGGTTCCCGCTGCGGCCGCGGGACGTCATCACCGATCACCGGCGTGCTGCGGCGGTCGCCGCGAGCATGGCAGCGGCAGTCGGGCCGGGCTTCGGACACCACGAGCTGGCCGGCTGGTACGGGGCGCCGAAGAAGATCACGGCCGACCCTGTGTCCGGGGCTCTCGTCTCGGCCGAGCTGTCGCGCTCAGCGATGATCACGGAGCGCTGGTATCTGTCGGACGCGGCATTCGTCGTCGGGCTCGAGCACCAGGACCGGGCACTGCTGGAGGACATCGCGTACGCCCTGGAGCACCCGAAGCGGCTGCTGTGGCTCGGCCGGAAGTCCTGCCCGCCCTCGGGGACCCTGGCCGCGGAGATCCTGCCCGGCACGATCGCCACCGCGTTCGCCGGCAAACTCCTGCTCCCCGGCCCGGACGGGCCCGACTCCTCGGGCCGACGCCCCTGGGCATGGATCCAGGCGCCGTCCGGCACTCGCGGCGCGTTGCAGGTGAACGACCAGCCGGTCAGCTTCGATCCGGCCCACCGGGCTCACGTCACGCGCTGGGAAACCCGTACGCGCATCACCATCGCACCGACCGCAACCGGATGGGACATCATCCCGTGAACAGCACACGGGCCTCGACGGCCCGCTTCGTCGCCACTCACTCCGTCCTCTCGCTGAACGCCCGCCATCCTCTGGTCGCGAAGTCCCTGGTCGATGCCCAGGAGATGCACCGCACCGTCATGAGCGGCTTCCGAGGCTGGGTCGAGGACGGCGAACCCGAGGCGCGCGCCCAGATGGGTGTCCTGTCGACGTGGTCGGTGGACCTGAAGGCGGCGGCCCTCGTCCTGGTCGTGCAGTCCAGGATCCCGGGTGACTGGGCCCGTATACCGCGTGAGGCCTTCACCGCGGCGCCGCACATCATCACCGTCGACCGCGCCTTCGAAGCGGGCGAAGTCTTCGGCTTCCGTACGGTCGTCAACCCGACCCGCAGCAGGCCGTCGGGTAAGCCCGCCTCGGAGAAGGCGCGTGGCATACGGACCGCTCACACCACGCCGGAGCACGTGAAGCGGTGGTTCTCACGGCGTCTCCAGGCCGATGGGGACCCGGCGAACGCTGAGGACGGCGTCGCCCGCATCGGCGCCACCGCCGACCCCGACACCCTGGGGATCCGTATGCTGCCGACGGTCTCGAGCGCCCACCGCAGCAAGCAGGTCCGTATCGGCCGCGCCGAGATCCGCGGCTCCCTGACCGTCACCGACCCGGAAACCCTGGTGGGAGTCCTGTCGAACGGCCTCGGCCACGCGCGCGCCTACAGCTGCGGACTGGTGCTGGCCCGCTGAGTGCGACCTCGGCGGGGGCGTCCTGTGGAGCCGGATCGAATCCTGTTCCACAGGACGGCGCACAACGATGCGTTGTCATCCGCATAAAGACCGACTACCGGCAGGTGGAGCGCGTTGGTGGAAAACATCCCCGCGCATGCGGGGCCCATGGAGGGGTTGCTCCTAACGGGGGCCATTCCCGCACAGGCGGGAAGCATCAGCAGTGGCCGAGAGTAGGCCCTGAGGACCCGCCGAGACCAGGCCCCCAGGGGTCACCGCTTCCCGCCACGACGCATCAGGATCGCCAGCGTCGCCCGGGCGTCGCGCCGGCGCTGCGAGGTGCGGAAGAGGACGGATGAGGCCGCCACCGCGACAACGGCTCCCGTGTAGGCGAGGCCCGTCGCGGCGGAAAGGGTGGCGGCCTCCTGAAGCACGGACTCCAGAGCGGTCAGCAGGACGGACATGTGGGCTCCTTCGGGTTGTCGCCCGGTGGCGTTCTCCGCCGGGCGCGGCCCCATAGGTATCCGCCTTCCGGGCAGCGTCCGGCGATGTCCAGAGGGCGTGAATCAGCGGCGTTTACGCAGGTCAAGGGGGAATGAGAATGTGTCCGGAGAAGTCTTCCGCGGACAGTGGACCGAGCGGTGCCGGACAGGCGCCGACCTTCATGAGCAAGCTGAAGGAGTTGTACGAAGCCGCCGGCGGCCATCACGGGCTGGGATACGGGCCCTTGATGCGCCTCGCCAAGAAGCACAGCCACGAGGTTTCCAAGTCGAGTCTTGGTGACTGGTTCAGCAAAGCGCCCCCGAGGAAGCCGGAGCACGTCAAGTACGTCATGCAGGTCCTGATCCCATTCCTGGAGGACCGCGCGGCGCAACGTTCACCGGGCTTCCGCGGGCCGGCTGTAGGCACCTGGGGGCGATTGCTGAAAGCGGCACAGGACGTCAGCAGGAGCGGGCAAGGGGGCCGTGGCCCGCGCGTGCACGCGGCTTCCCGGGGGCGTCTGCTGAGTGGGCCTTCCCAGGCCCTCCTGGATGTCCTTCCCGGTGATCTCGAAGATCGGGAGGAGGAAGTTGCGGAGCTGCAGGCCTTCGTCACGGCTCCTGAGGGCGCCCCGGCCTATCTGTGGTGGCAGGCGGGTCCTTGGGCGGGAAAGACCGCTCTGGTGGCCTGGTTCGCCACCCAGGCACTGCCCGCCGGGGTGGATGTCGCGCACTACGTCATCGCGGGACGCCTGGGCACCGACCGCCGTGACGGTTTCGTGCGAGCGGTCAGTGAACAACTGGCCAGTGCAGCGGGGAACCGCCGTCGCCCTGCGGTGGATCGTAAGCAACCGAACCTCGAGCCGCTGTACAAGGCAGCGGCTCGTGAGTGCGCGGAGCGCCATCGACGCCTGGTGCTGATCGTCGACGGGCTCGACGAGGACGCGGACGTGAGCCTCGACGATCCGGGCATCGCCGGGCTGCTACCGAAGGTCCCCCCGTACGGCATGCGTGTCATCGTCACCGGGCGGCCCCACCCGCGCGTTCCGGTGATCCTGGCGCCCGACCACCCTCTGCGGGACCCCGCCGTCGTCAGGCGGCTGGCCGACTCCCCCGCAGCACGGGTCATCCGGGACGCCGCCATGGCAGAGCTGCGCACCCTGCTCGACGACCGCGACATCGGCCGGCGCCTCCTGGGGCTGCTCGTCGCCGCACGAGGCGCGCTCACCGCTGCGGACCTGGGCGAACTCCTCGCGATCACGCCGTACGACGTGCAGGGCAAGCTCCGTACCGTGGTCGCCCGATCCATGGCACCCACCCGCACCGACCGCCTGTCCCTGGACGTACGGGCGGAAGCGGAGGCCGAAGCCGGCCGGCAGGCGTTCGTGCTGGCCCACAGCACACTCCACGCCACTGCGTCCGAGGAGCTGGGGAGGCGTTTCCTCACCGAACGTACCCACGACCTGGACCGCTGGGCCCAGCAGTACCGGGACGAGGGCTGGCCCGAGGACACCCCGAACTATCTCCTCACCGGCTACACCCGGCTGCTGCACGAGAAGGGACGCGCCAAGGAACTCGCGGCCCTCGTCCTCGACCCTGAGCGCCAACTCCGCCTCGCTCAGGGCTCCGGGGCTGATGTCGCCCTCGCCCAGCTCGACCTCATCACTTCCTCCGGCAGGGACCACTCGCCGCCGCTGGATGTCGTTGCCCAGGCGGCAGCGGCTGCCGCTTCTCGGGAGCTGCTGCTGGCCCGCGCACAACCTCTGCCGATCTCCGTGGCGCGGACCGTCGCCCGGCTCGGCGACGCGCAGCGTGCCCGCGCCCTGGCGAGGGCGTCGGGGAACGCCGTCGACAAAACCCTGAGCCTGACCGGTGTGGCACGCGTACTGCAGGCGATGGACGACGAGCGGGCCGCCGGTACTGCCCGTGAAGCAGGCGAGTGGGCACGTGTGGCGCTGCGGGAAGCAGACCGACTCGGCTACGCCGCAGACGAAGCAGAGGCCGCAGCAGCGCAAGCGGCCCTCGCCCTGCTGGAGGCGGCCCAGGAGCCGATCGAGAGCCGTGACCTCCAGGCCCGGTACGAGGACGGGCGCGCTCTGCTCCGATCCACACACGGCACGAGTACGGACCGCAACGAGGCCTGGGCGCAGGCCGCCCGCCTGCTGGCACCGGACCACCCGGAGCGCGCGGCAGAACTCCTGGACGAGCTGGAAGAGCAGGCTGAGACGCTCGCCGCAGAAGACCCGGCCGAGGGAGGCGCCTCAGCCGGAGCCGTTCAGCTCTGGCAGACGGTGGTGTCCGTGGCCCCTGATCGCGCGGACCGTCTCCACGACCGCGTCCTGGCGCACGCGGCTGAAGTGTGGCAGGACGCGCCGACCTTGGAGAACGTCTCCGTGATCGCTGTCGCCGCCTCGTTCGTGGCGCACGATCGGCCGGCGCAGGCCGAGCAGCTCGTGGCCACGGCGTGCCAGCATCTCGAGCGCACGCTGCACGCGGACGCCGGGCTGCTTTCGGCAGCGGATGCCTTTCATATCGAATTCGGCTTCCGGCACACGCTGACCGCGCTCTCCCAGGCCGTCGCCGATGTCGGGGCACCACCGGAAACAGCGGCACGTGTGCTGGAACTCGGGCAACGCGCCCTACCTCTGGAGCCGGCGGACCAGCCGGAACAATCTGCCCCCGACGAGGATGAAGACCACGCCTTCTCCGAGGCCGGCGCATTCGCCGACCAGGCCTTCCACCTCGCCGATCGCGGCGCCGTCGATGACGCCGAACACCACCTGGAGCAGGCGCTGGCCCTCCTGCCCGCCGCTGGTCCTGGAATGGACCGCAGTCCCGCATGGCTGCCGGACCTGGCAGGTGCGCTGATCCGTACGGATGCGGCCTCCAATCCTGAGCCGCTGCTGGAGCTGGTGCAGCACCCGGCCGACCGGGTGCGCGTGCACGCCGCCATGGCCCTGGCCTATGCGGATTCCAGCCAGTCGGCCCCAGCTCGCCACCACGCACGGGAAGCAGCCCGTGCGGCTGTCACCGCAGCCACGTCCGACGCGAGCTGGGCCTACGCTGCGCAGGCGCTGGCGTGTGCAAGTGAGGTGGAGCGCTCCCTGGACCTGATCACGCAGCACAAGCGGCCCGACCGTGCGGGCGGGAGAGCTGCTTGGCGAAAGGCCGACCAAGCAGCGCGCATCGCGGTGGCCGCGGAACTCGCGACGCACGACCCTGAAGCGGCGGGCGAACTGATCGATCCCCTGCTGAAGCGCCTGGACGCCGCACGGCATGCGATCCACAGCCAAGGTCCGCTGACCTCATTGGCAGAGCTTCTCCCGGCTGCCGTCCACCTGCCCTCTACACAGCAGTCGCTCTTCCTGGCAGTCATGGAGGAGGCGCGTGAGCAAGTAGCGCGAAGTAGCCCGCAGTCCTGGCATCCCGAAGGCGTTCTTCTGGAGGCCTTCTTGCGCATCGGTGCCGGAGAAGAACCCAGCCGGCAACTGGATTGGCTGGCAGGAGACCTGGCCAGCCGTGGAACCAGACACTTTCCCACTGCCGCACTGGCAGTACTCCACGCGGCCCTGGGTGACACCACCACCGCCCAGCGGGTGGCCGCGCTGCCCGCTGCCCCGCATCAGAAGGCGGCGGCACTGACCGCGGTGGCATCCCACCTCGCCCGCGTCCCCTCCCGCCTCTGCCCCGTCCCTGACTCCATCGGCACAGACCGCTTCACCCACGCCATCCAGCACCTGGCACTGAAGGTGACCTCAACCACCCGCCCCGACAACGAGGCGCCCATCAAGCTTCTCCACCACGCCCTGGCTACTGCCGGCTGGCATCACGCGATCCCAGTTCTGGCTCGTCTCGCCCCTGAAGCGATTGCCGCCGTCCGAGACATCGTCATGGTCCACCAACGCGCATCGCACGATTCCCGAACCTGATGACCTGGCGCAGCCCGCAGGCGGTACAGCCAGAGCATCACCAAGGTTGACCACACTAAAAACGCAGCGTGGCCGGGCCCCCCACGGGCACAGGAAGCACGCATCGCCCTTCTCCTCTCGAGCCCCTCCCCGCACGCGCGGGGAGCACCCGCAGCGCCGCAAGTGGCACATCCGGGACCTCGGACCATCCCCCACGTCACGGGGAGCATGTGTACTCCGTGTCGCGGTAGCGCACGTGAGGGGACTATCCCCGCGGGCGCAGGGAGCAGCCCGGTTTCGGCTTGGCCGTCGGGACCATCCCCGCGTGCACGGGGAGCAGCGGCACGAGCCCGGCCGGATCGTCCACGCCCTAGGGTCATCCCCGCATGCGCGGGGAGCAGGAAGGCTGCGGGTAGTCGGTGACATCTCCGATGGGACCATCCCCGCGGGGCGGGGAGCACCCTCTCCACCGCGCGACTCCACGTTGACGCCGGGACCATCCCCGCGGGGGCGGGGAACACGCTCTCCTACCGTTCACCTTCGGTTCCACCCTGGGACCATCCCGGCGGATGCGGGCAGCACGGGGATATCGTTGCCGTCGTGGACGTGGAGACAGTTTGTCATTCGAAAGAGCCATTCCGCGTGATTTTCACCGAATGAGAAAAACTCCTATCGCTCAGCTGAATCCGACCCGGCCCACATACCGCTTGAAGCACCACGACCTCGCCCAGTGCTCAACAGCGGCGGGCAACAGCTGGTGTCGGCGGCTGCAGGCGTCTCTCAGTCTCGTGCGCACGAGGAGGCGGACCGGTGACCCGGCCGGCCGTCGCCATCACCCCGGACCTCACGTGGCGGCAGTGGCGGCGAGGTGCCCGCCGACGGCGTAGCCGCGGGTGATTGCCGAGCCCAGGGTGGCGCCGCCGCCTGGATAGGCGTCGTGGAAGACGGTCGCCGAGCAGTTCCCGGCCGCGTACAGCCCGTCGATCGGCTCCCCGTGGCCGTTCAGGACGCGCCCGTCGAGGTCGGTGCGCAGGCCGCCCGCGGTACCGAGCACCCCGGCGTGAACGGGCACGGCGTAGAAGGGGGCTTTCTCCACTGGTGCCAGGCACGGGTTGGGGGCGTTGGCAGGGTCGCCCAGGTGCCGGTCCTGCTCGCTGGCACCGCGCCCGAACTCGTTGTCGTCGCCGGTACGGGCGTCAGCGTTGAAGCGCTGGAGCGTGCTGCGGAGGCCGGCCGGGTCGATGCCGCAGGCGCGAGCCAGGCCGGCGAGGGTGTCTGCGGCGACCATCCATTCCTCGGGCACCCCCGGAGTGGAGCCTGCGACCGCGTACCGGTCCAGGTAGGCCCGGTCGAAGACCAGCCACGCCGGGGCGTTGGCGCGTCGTCCGCTGCATGGGTCGGTGTTGCCGAAGGCCCGGTTGAGGTCGTGGTAGTTGGTGGCCTCGTTGACGAATCGCCGGCCTTGAGCGTTGACCATGACCGAGCCGGGCAGGGTCAGCTCCACGTTGCCCATCCGGCCCGATGGCAGACTGTCGTACCGCTGAGTGGGGGCGGTGATCACGGGCACGCCCCACACGGCCGTCATGTCGGCGACTGCCGCACCCGCGGCCAGCCCGAGCAGCAGCCCGTCGCCCTCGTTGGTGGGCGCGCTGATCGGGGTGACCGGGAAGGGCAGATAGGCGGCGCGCAGCTGCGGGTTCCATTCGAAGCCTCCGGAAGCGAGGACGACCCGGTCGGCCGTGACCCGGGCCTCGCCTTCGCGCAGCGTCACCGTCCACCGGCCGTCGCTGTCACGGTCCAGTCCGGTGACCCGCGCCGACGCCGCGAGCGTCACGCCGTGCCGAAGGACCGTGACCACCAGCCGCCCCACGAGGGCGCCGCCCATGGTGCGTACGCCGGAGCGGCGGCGTTCGGCGAGCAGGCCCTGGTCGACGGGGGCGCCCTTGAGGGCGTCCCGTTCGTTCATGCTGATCAGCGGAAAGTAGGTGGGGCGGCGCAGGGCCTCGGCGAGCCCCGGGTGTGGACCCGGATCGAACGGTTCGTTGTCCAGGCCGCGTCCGGTGGCCGCGCCGTCCCATTCCGGGTGGTAGTCGGGACGGGCGAGGGGGGTGAGGCGGACATCTGTGCGTTCGTCGAGGTAGCGGACGGCGGCTGCCGACGTGGTGACGTACCAGTCGATCTCACTGTCGGTCATCCGGCCCTCGGTGGCGGCCCGCAGATAGCGTGCCGCCGCCTCCTGGCTGTCCGGGTGCCCGGCTTTCTCCATGAGGTGGTTGCACGGCGCCCACATGACGCCGCCGCCGACCGCCGAGGTGCCGCCCAGCCGTTCGCCCTTCTCCAGGACGAGCACGGTCAGGCCGGCCTCGGCGGCACGGGCGGCCGTGACCAGCCCGGCCGCCCCGCTGCCGACCACGACGACGTCGTAGCGGCCCCGCAGGTTTGCCGACGGAGTGGTGATCACGCGGCGGCTCCCGGCATGTCGACGGCGACCTTGCCCACAGTCCCGGTGGCCGAGCGCATCGTCTCGAACGCCTCGGCTACCTGGTCGAAGGGGAATCGGTGGGTGATCAGCGCCTCCGCCTGCCGCGGGTGCCGGGCGAGCAGTTCGGCGGCCTCGCCGATCAGTTCCTGGCTGTTGCGGCTGCCGAGCAGGTCGATGTCCTTCACCGGCAGGGTGCGCATGGAGAAGGTCACCTCGCGGTCGGAGATGCCGACGGCGACGACCCGGCCCGCGGTGGCCACCGTCCGCAGCGCGTTGTTGAGGGAGGCCGGGGCGCCGGTGGCCTCGAAGACCAGTGACGGCCCGTGGCCGCCGGTCCACGTGGTCAGCAGCTCGGTCTGGTGTGGGGCCGGAAACGGCACCGCGGGGTCGATCAGGACCGTGTCCACGGCACCGAACCCCCGGGCGAGGGCGCAGCGCGCCGGTACCGTGTCGGCGGCGACGACCTCGACGCCGAGCGAGGTGAGGTACAGCGTGCACAGCAAGCCGATCGGGCCGCTGCCCAGCACAAGCGCCTTCTCTCCCGCGACGGGACGGCCCCGGTTGACGGCCTGCATCGCGATGCTGGCCGGCTCGCACAGCGAGGCGAGGTGGGCGGGCAGCGCCTCGGGGACGGGGAAGAGCTTGGTGACCGGGACGGCCATCAGCTCCGTGAGGGCGCCCTCCACGTCGTAGCAGCCGTACACGGACATCCGGTCGCACGCGTTGTCGCGGCCGATGGAACAGGCGTGGCAGCTGCCGCAGGCGAGGATCGGGGAGACGGCGACCCGGTCGCCGACCGCCAGTCCCGGGTGCGGATCGGGCAGTTCCTCGATCACGCCGCAGAACTCGTGGCCCTGCACCATGGGGAGTTCGGTGGCGTAGTCGTCCTCCCAGATGTGCAGGTCGGTGCCGCACAGGGTGACCGTCTCGATACGCAGGAGCGCCTGGCCGGGTCCGGGGACGGGGACGGGGCGCTCCTCGTAACGGATCGTCTCCTTGGAGACCGTGCAGGCGGCACGCATGGTGCGGCGCGATCCGGGCGCGGCGGATATGGAGGAGGCGGTCCGGGTGGGGGTCTCGGCGGTCACTTCACACCGCCGAAGAAGATCTGCCACTCACGGACGGTGCGTTCGGCGATCAGGCCCTCACGGTGGAAGGGGTCCTGATTCAGCAGGGCCATGACTTCGTCGGGCGATCCGGCATCGAGGACCAGCAGGGCGCCGGGCGCACCGTCCGGGCCGAGCGGGCCCGAGACCCGCAGGCGGCCGGCGTCGAACTGGCTCTCCAGGAAGCCCTTGTGCTCGGGGCGGTACGCGTCCCGGGCGGGGGCCGAGTCCTCGGCGTAGGTGTAGGTGACGGCGAAGGTGGTCATGTGCTGGTTCCTGTCTCTCATCGTCGTGTGCCGCGCGCGGCGTGGCGGGCGGCCAGGTATCCGAAGGTGAGGCCCGCCCCGACCTGGCAGCCGGCTCCGGGGTACTCGGACGCCATGATCGAGTCGGCGTCGTTCCCGCAGGCATAGAGCCCGGGGACCGGCTCGCCCCGGTCGTCGAGGACCCGGGCGTCGCAGTCGGTCCGCAGCCCGAGGGCGGTGGCCAGCGGGGTGGGGACTACGGCGATCGCGTGGAAGGGAGCCTTCTCGATCGGGCCGAGGTTGACGTTGGGGGTGTGGTCGGGGTCGCCGTACTGGTGGCCGAAGGGGCTGCGTCCCTTGCCGAACTCCTCGTCCACGCCGGTGCGTGCGTAGCGGTTGGTGTCGGTGACGGTGCGTTCGAGGCCGTCGGGGTCGACGCCAATGGCGGCGGCCAGTTCACGGACCGTGCGCCCGCTGTGCAGGTAGCCGGCGTCGGCGTACCGCTTGAGTCTGGCCGCGGGCAGGTGCGGGCGGATCATGCCCAGCCCGTACTTGGCCAGGCCGGCGGAGTCGATGACGAGCCAGGCGGGGACGGTCGGCACGGACTTGTGCGCGTCGTACATGGCGCGGGTGAAGCGGTGGTAGGAGACCGACTCGTCGACGAAGCGGCGTCCGGCGGCGTTGACGGCCACGATGCCGGGTTTGGCCCGGTCCCAGATGTGCGGGAAGACCGCGGTGGACCCGTCCGGGCGGCGGCCGATGGAGCTGGGGAACCACAGGGCGTTGTCGTCCCGGGGTTCGCCCAGCGCGCCGCCGACAGCTCGGGCGAGGGCCTGGGTGTCACCGGTGGCGCCCTCGCCGGCGCGGGTGAACTGCGGTGTGGGCTTCGGCAGATACCGGTCGCGCAGTACCGGGCTGGCGGAGAACCCTCCGGCGGCGAGGACGACACCGCGGCGGGCGGTCACCCGGACCGTCTGTCCGCGGTGGGAGACGACCGCACCCACGACCCGTCCGGTGCCGTCGGTGACCAGTTCGGTGGTGCGGGCGGTGAACCACACGTCGCCGCGGCGCCGCAGGAGCTTGTGGTAGAGGTTCGCGACGAGCGCGTTGCCCATGGCGAGCCGCGTCCCGCGCGGATACGCCAGACGGTCCGCGGCCCAGCGGGCGCCGAGGCGGGCGGCGACCGCCATGCCGCGCACCGATCCGTCGAAGATGCTCAGCAGCTGGTTGACCTCGGGGCGGCGGACCATGAGTGTCCCGTTGAAGAGCGCGAACTCCGGTACCGGGCGGCGGATCCTGCCGAAGCGGGCCCTGCCGAGAGTGCGGCCGTCGAAGGTCTGGGGTTCGAGGGCGCGGCCGACCGCGGAACCTTCGATCTCGGGGTGGTAGTCGACGACGGTCGGGGAGTGCCAGAAGCCGACGCCGATCCGGTCCAGGTAGTCGATCGCGGCGGGGCCGTGGGTGAGGTACGCCTCGCGCAGCTCGCGGGGGGCGCGGTCGCCGACGAGGGAGTCCAGGTAGCGGCGCGCGGCGGCTGTGTCCGCGGCCGGGTCCCGCTGGTGGCGGTGGCCGGGGATCCAGCAGGTCCCGGCGGAGTAGGCGGTGGTGCCGCCGAGCCACTCCGTCTTCTCCAGTACGAGGACGGAGAGTCCCTCCTGGGCGCCGACCACCGCCGCGCCCATGCCTGCCGCGCCGGAGCCGAGGACGAGGAGGTCGACTTCCTGGTGCCGGTCCCGTTCGATGCCCGTCGTTGAGCTGTCGGTCGTAGAGCTGTCAGTCATGGATCGGGTCCGTCCTGGAGGCCGTGAGCGCCGACAGGTGATCCCGCATGCGCGCGAGGTCGGGGACGGCGCCGGTGAGCAGGGCGAGGGTCATGGCGGCCTGCGCGACGAGCATGGCGCCGCCGTCCAGGACCCGGCAGCCCTCCGCGTGCGCGGTGGCCAGCAGGGCGGTCTGCAGGGGCCGGTAGACGACGTCGGCGACCCAGTGCCGGGGGGTGAGCGCGCGGGTGTCGAAGGGCAGTCCGGGGTGGCCTGTCATGCCGATCGGGGTGGCGTTGACGATGCCGTCGGCGCGGGTGAGCGCGGCCGGGATCAGTTCCGGGGGCAGGTTCGTGATCTCGGCGTCCGGGAACGCCGTCGTAAGCCTGGCGGCCAGGGCCTGGGCGCGTTCGGTGTCCGCGTCGGCGATCTCGACCCGTGCGCCGGTGCCGGCGAGCGCGTAGGCGACGGCGGAGCCCGCTCCCCCGGCGCCGACCACGACGACCCGCTCGGAGCGGATGTCGGGCAGGCCGTGGCGCAGACCCGCGAGGAAGCCGCTGTGGTCGGTGTTGTGTCCGACGAGCCGGCCGTCGGTGACAGTGACGGTGTTGACCGCGCCGAGGGTCCGCGCGTCGGGCGAGAGGTCGTCCAGCTGGCCGAGCACGGCCTGCTTCACCGGGTGGGTGACGTTGAACCCGGTCACGCCCCGTCGCACGGCGTCCCGCAGCCGCCAACCCGGTGGCAGACGGTCGAGGTCGAGGAGGGTGTAGGTGTAGTCGAGGCCGAGTGCGACGGCCTCCCGTTCGTGCAGCGCGGGCGAGAGCGATCCCCCGATCGACGCGCCGACCAGGGCGATCCGGTGGCGGGCCGGGGCAAGTGTGTCAGGCATGGGTGTCCACCGTGGTCAGGAGATGGCGCGCGCCTTGCAGGGTGCGCTGCGCGACGGCGAGATGGGTGAGGCGGGACTGGAGTGCGGCGTGCGGGATCTCGACGCTCAGGGGGGTCCCGGCGGGGGCTGCGGCGACGAGGTGAGCCAGCGGCAGCTCACCCTCGCCGATCAGCTGCCGCTGGACGCGGGCCTCGGTCTGGAGCACCGAACCATCGGCCGACATGCCGAGCGGCAGGCTGGCGGGGAGGTCCAGGTGGTCGGGCGCGGTCAGCGGGCCGTCGCACAACTGCAGACAGGGGATGAGATCGGCGTCGAGCGCGCGGATGTCGTCGAGCGTGCTTCCACCGCGCTGGATGTGCAGGGCGTCGAGGAGCACGGCCGCGCCGGCGGCCGTCGCGATCCTGGCGGCCTCGGTGACGGTGCGCACCGGCTGGTAGCTGATGGGTTCCAGGGTGGGCCGTATGCCGAGCGTCGCGGCGTCGGCGGTCAGGGCGGCGAGCGTGTCGGTCAGGCGCGACCGGTCCGGGTCGGCGCCGACGACGCTGACCGTGCGGGCGCCGAGGGCGGCGCCCGCTTCGAGGGCGGGCCGCCAATGGCCGGCACCGGTGTCCGGACGCAGGGTCAGGAACTCGATGTCGCGGACGTGCAGGCCTGTGTCGTCCAAGCGCTGGAGCGTCTCGCGCGACATCGGGGAGCCGGGCTCCATGGGGTACTGGCGCTCGCCCTCGGTGGCGGCGTTGACCCGGATGCCGACGAAGTCGTACCCGGCCTCGGCCGCGGTGCTGACGAGTTCCGGCGGGCTGAGCCTGAGCAGGGTCAGGTGGGCGAGCCCGATGAGCGTCATGCGGCGGTCTCCTCGTTCAGGGTGGGGACAGGTTCGGGGCGGCCGGAGGCAGCCGACGCGTAGGCGGCGGTCAGGATCGCCAGCGACTTGCCGGCCTCGCGCCCGGTGACGGCGGGCGGGCGGCCCTGTCGGACGGCATCGGTGAAGTCGGCGACGAGCAGGGCGTGGAACGGTGCGAGGGCGCCGTTGATCCGGGACAGCGGGAGGTCCGCGGTGAGGCCGGTGCCGAAGGGGGACTCGGCGGTCTCGGCGCCGGGGACGGCCCACAGGTCCATCCGTGCCTCGCTGCCCTCCGGGTACTCGGTGAATCCCGCGCTCGCGCCGGTGCCTCCCGTGACGAGCACCCGGGTGCCCAGGCCGGGGGTGAGTGCCGTGGACGCCGCGAGCGTGGCGAGGCCACCGGAGGCGAACCGCACGGTGGCGACGGCGGTGTCCTCCACCTCGATCGCCTCGCCGTGCCGGAACGTGCTGTGTGCGGCGGATACTGCGACGGCTTCGCCCATGTACCACTGGAGGAGGTCGATGTTGTGGACGGCCTGGGTCATCAGGACTCCCCCGCCGTCGGCCGCCCACGTTCCGCGCCAGGTGTCAGCGGTGTAGTACGACGTGTCGCGGTGCAGGAGGACCGAGGTGTGCCCGAGGACGGGGGTGCCCAGGGTGCCGTCGTCGATAGCTGCCCGGATCCGCCGGGCGACGGGCCAGAACCGGCGCTGGAACGCCACTGCCAGGGTCACTCCGGCCGCCTCGCACGCGGCCACCATCCGGGCGGCGGCGGCAGGTTCGGTCGCGATGGGCTTTTCGCACAGTACGTGGACGCCGTGCGCGGCAGCACGGGTGACCACGGCTTCGTGGGTGGGGTGCGGTGTGCAGACGCTGACCAGGTCCAGGCCGAGGCCGAAGAGGTCGTCGGGGTGGCTCGCCACGGCGCCGTACGGGCGGGCGAACCTGGCCGCCCGGTCCGGGTCGACGTCCGCGCAGGCGATCAGGTCGACTCCGGGCAGGTCGCGGTAGGCGGCGGCGTGGTTGCCGGCGACGTTTCCGCAGCCGATGACGGCCGCGCGCAGCGCCGTTCCCATCAGAGCGCCTTGGAGGCGCCGGCCCGCAGGCCCGTCGCGGTAGGGGCAGGCTCCGCCGACCGGTCCTCGCCGAGCTGGGCAGTGGGGGTGCGGAAGGTCTCCGGGCCGGTCAGCGCGGCGAGGGCCGAGGCGAGGGTGAACGCGGCGCACAGCCAGGCCACCGGCGTCCAGTTCGCCTGGTCCCCGGCGGTGAGGGCCGTGGCGAGCAGCGGGGTGAACCCTGCGGCGAGCAGGCCGACCATCAGCCCGATCGCCATGCCGCTGTAGCGGACGCGGGCCGGGAACTGCTCGGGGAAGTAGGCCGGGTAGACGCCGTTGGGGGCGGCGTAACACAGGCCGATCAGCAGGACGGCGGAGACGTAGATCCAGGGCACGTTCCGTGTGCCGATGGCGTGGAAGAAGACGAACACCATGACGGTGACCCCGACGAGGCCGGCGACGAAGACCGGTTTCCGGCCGATGCGGTCGGCGATGATGCCGTAGAGCGGCTGGGTGAGGACGGCCACTCCGTTGGCCACCGAGATGACGGCCAGCATGGTGGGCTTGGAGATGCCGGCGACCTCGGTGGCGTAGGCGAGTGCGAAGACGTTGACGATGGTGTTGACCATGGCGAAGGACGCGCAGACCGCGATCCGCAGCACGGTCACCCAGTGGTCGCGGAACAGTTCGACGACGGGTGCCTTGGCGGTCTCGGCGGTCTCCTGGAGCTCTGCGAAGACCTCCGGTTCGTGCAGAGAGCGGCGCATCAGGTAGGCGACAGCCGTGACGGCGATGCTCAGCCAGAACGGAATGCGCCAGCCCCAGCTGAGGAGCTGGTCGTCGGGCAGGGAGGCGATGGGAATGAACACCAAGCTGGAGACGACGATCCCGAACATGATCCCGCTCATCGTGAAGCTGGTGAAGAACGCCCGGCGCCCGTCGGGCGCGTGCTCGACGGTCAGTGAGCTCGCGCCCGGGGACTCGCCGCCCGCGGAGAGCCCCTGGAGCAGCCGGAGCACCACCAGGAGAATCGGCGCGGTGACACCTGCCTGCCCGTACGAGGGCAGGCAGCCGATGAGGAACGTCGACCCGCCCATCAGCACCAGCGTGAACATGAGGGTGTTGCGGCGGCCGAGCCGGTCACCGAAGTGACCGAACAGCAGCGCGCCGAGCGGGCGGGCGACGTAGGCGACGCCCAGCGTGGCTATGGACATCAGTGCACCCGTGGCGCCTGCGTCAGGGAAGAAGACCTTGTCGAACACCAGCGCGGCGGCCGAGCCGTAGATGAAGAAGTCGTAGTACTCGAGGGTGCTGCCCAGGAAGCCTGAGAACGCGGCCTTCCTGGGGTCGTTGCGGGTTCCGGAGGAGGTGCTGCCCGGGTGAGGGGCCGATGCCGCTGCGGACATGGGCGATCCTTTCGATCCGGCGTCGTCGACGGAGATCCGGTCCGGGGCGGTGAGGCCCGTACGTGGTCCGGTGGGGGTGTCGACGACAGTCCCAGGCTCGAATATGCGCCGTCCAATACTTAATTGAACTTAGACTTTGTATGCGCTCCACATAATCGCGCCTGAGCGCCGGCCTTCCTCACGTCTCCGGCGTCGGCAGCACCTCCTCGGCGACCTCCAGGACGGCCCGCAGTACGGGCGAGGGGTTGCCCTCCCGCCATGCCAGCGCGTGGTCCATGAAGGTCGGCTCGTCGCGCAGCGGCACGAACACCGAGGCCGAGGGCATGATCCCCGCGACACAGGACGGCATGAGCGCGACACCGACACCGGCCGACACCAGGGTCAGCACCATGTACGGGTCGGTGATCTCCTGGACCACCCTCGGCCGGAACCCGGCCTTCACGCAGGCCTGAAGCGTCAGCTCCTGCAAGGCGGAACCGGCCGTGGCCGGTGAAGCGATGAAACCGTCGCCGGCCAGGTCGGCGAGGTCGATCACGGACTCCCCCGCCGCCGGATGATCGACCGGCAGTGCGGCACCGAGGGGCTCGCGGCCGATCAGTCGCGTACGCACCGAGGAGGGGGCGATCGGCAGACCGACCAGGGCGATGTCCAGGCCGCCCTGCTCCAGTTGCTCGATGCCGTCGCGCGTCACGACCCGCGCGGTCAACGACAGCGTGACCTCGGGGTAGCGCTGACGGACCGCCCTGGTCAGCGGCGGCAGTGTGAGGTGGTTGAGAGCACCGGAGAAGCCGACGGAGACCGTCCCGTACACCTCCCCCGAGGTGGCCCGGGTCGACTGCCGCCCCAGCTCCAGCTCCTCGAAGACGCGGTGGGCGTGCGGCAGGAAGGCGTGCCCGGCCGGGGTGAGCGCGACACTGCGGGTGCTGCGGTCGAACAACTGCTCCCCGAGTTCCTTCTCCAGCTTGCGAATGGTCTGGCTCAGCGGCGACTGCGCGAGCCTGAGCCGCGTGGCGGCGCGGCCGAAGTGCAGCTCCTCGGCGACGGCGATGAACGCCTCCAGCCAGCGGATCTCCATGTGCAGAACCTCCCCGACGACAGGGCTTGCGCTGCCCCGCCCTCTACATGTAGTCACTTTTAAGCACAGTGAAGCGCAAATTATATCTCGAATATTACATAGTCCTGGATGGCGAGGCACACAGTCGCCCAGGCGTAGGAGGGACAGCACCGTGACCACTCGAACTCCCCCGACCGCTCCGGCGCACCGGTACGACGTGGTCGTCGTCGGCTCCGGAGCAGGAGGTCTCGCCACGGCGGTGACCGCCGCGCACCACGGACTGCGGGTCGTGGTCCTCGAACGCGCTGCGGTCTGCGGCGGCGCCACGGCCTGGTCAGGAGGGTGGATGTGGGCGCCGGGAAATCCCTTGGCGCGGGCCGACGGGGTTCAGGAGGAGACCGACACGTTCCGCGAATACCTCCGCGCCGTGCTCGGCGACCACTACGAACCGGCGCGGATCGACGCCTTCCTGGCCGCCGCTCCCGAGATGGTGCGCTTCTTCCACGAACGCACCGCACTGAACTTCGTGCCGGGTGCGAAGATCTGCGACATCTACGGCGATCTCCCCGGAGCCGGCACCGGGCACCGGTCGGTCGGCCCGGCCCCCACCGACCTGCGCCGGCTCGGCGACGACGTCGCGCGCCTGCTGCGCCGCCAGTTGTACGAGACCTCCCTCCTGGGCCTGGGCGTCATGGCCGGACCGGACCTGGCCGGCTTCCTCGCCGCGTCCCGCGGTGACGTACGCGGGCTTCTGCACGCCACCCGGCGCGTCACCCGCCACCTGTTCGACCTGGCCACCAAGCGCCGCGGGATGCAGCTGGTCAACGGCACCGCGCTGGCCGGCCGGCTGCTGCGCTCGGCCCTGGACGCCGGCGTCGACATCCGGGTGTCGACCGCCGTGACCGATCTGGTCCAGGAGGACGGCCGCGTCACCGGCGTGGTGGCGGCCACCGCCGACGGCCCGGTCCGGCTCACGGCGGCACGCGGCGTGGTCCTCGCCACCGGCGGCTTCCCGCAGGACGAGGCCAGGCGCCGCGCGCTGTTCCCACGCGGGGAGCAGCACTGGAGCCTCGCCCCCGGGGAGGCCGACGGCGCGGGCGCCGCACTGGCCGAATCGGCGGGCGGGCGGCTGCGCACCGACCTGGCCTCTCCGGCCGCCTGGTGCCCGGTCTCCCTGTTCCCCTACCGCAACGGCCGCACCGGTGTGTTCCCGCACATCATGGACCGGGCCAAGCCCGGCAGCATCGGTGTGCTGCGCACCGGGCGACGGTTCGTCAACGAGGCCAACGGCTACTACGACTACGTCGCGGCGATGATCGCGGCGACCCCGGCCGGTGAACCGGTCCATGCCTGGCAGATCGCCGACGCCCGGTTCGTCCGCCGCTACCCGCTGGGCATGGCCAAGCCACGGCCGGTCCCCCTCTTCCCCTACCTGCGCAGCGGCTACCTCCGACGGGGCCGCACGCTCGAGGAACTCGCCCGCGCCTGCGGCATCGACCCGGCCGGACTCACCGCGACCGTCGAGGAGTTCAACGAGGCGGCCCGCCGCGGTGAGGACCCCGCCCTCGGCCGCGGATCGACGCCGTTCAACCGCTACGGAGGCGACGCGTCGGTGACTCCGAACCCGTCGCTCGCCCCGTTGGAGAAGGGACCCTTCTACGCCGTGCGAATCGTTCCCGGCAGCTTCGGCACCTTCGCCGGCCTGGCCACCGACGAGCACGCCCGCGTCCTGGACGGCCAGGACGCCCCGGTCCGCGGCCTCTACGCCGTCGGCAACGACCAGGCGAACGTGATGGGCGGCCACTACCCCGCCGGCGGGGTCAACCTCGGGCCCGCCATGGCCTTCGGCTGGATCGCCGCCCGCCACCTCGCCGATGTGCGTTCCGAGCGGGGGGCAGCCGCGTGAGCTATCCCAAGGACGTGCTGGCCCTGGTGACCGGCGGGGCCGGCGGCATCGGCGCGGCGACCGCCGCGAAACTGCGCGCCGAGGGCGTACGGGTCGTCACCGCCGACCTCGCTCCGGGCGCGGACGAGCGGCTCGACGTCACCGATCCCGCGGCGGTCGCCGCCCTTGTCGACCGGCTGGGGCCGGTCGGAATCCTCGTACACAGCGCGGGCGTCGTGGGCCCTGCCCGTCCCCTCGCCGAACTGGACCTCGAGGCGTGGCGCACCACCTTCAAGGTCAATGTCGACGGAACCTTCCTGCTGTGCCGAGCCGTCGTACCGGCCATGGTGAACGCGGGCTGGGGCCGGATCGTCACTCTGGCCAGCATCGCGGCCAAGGACGGCAACCCCACGCAGAGCGCCTACTCCGCGTCGAAGGCGGCCGTCGTCGCACTCACCAAGTCCCTGGGCAAGGAATTGGCCACGACCGGTGTACTGGTCAATGCCGTCGCACCCGCAGCCGTCAGCACACCGATGAACGCGCACACCGACCCGGCGGTGCTCGCCCGCTCCCAGTCCTTGACGCCCATGGGCCGCTTCGGGCGGGCGGAGGAGATCGCCGAGCTGATCGGGTGGCTCTGCTCGGAGCAGGTCAGTTTCTCGACGGGCGCGGTCTACGACGCCAGCGGAGGCCGGGCGACGTACTGATCCGCCAGGGACCGCGGTTGGCGGGGTGGGCGCTGGTGCTGCCGCCTAATCCCTGCGGGTGCAGGGAGCACGCCCGGAGGATCTGCCCGGGCAGGCCGGGGGAGGGACCATCCCCGCGGGTGCGGGGAGCACGTTCGCACGTCCGGTGAGCGGCGCCTGTCCGGGGGACCATCCCCGCGGGTGCGGGGAACACACGCATTCCTCGGCAAAAAGCGCCGTGTAGTCGGGACCATCCCCGCGGGTGCGGGGAACACACCCGGCGAGTGGCCAGGTGAGCGAACCGAGCGGGACCATCCCCGCAGGTGCGGGGAGCACTTCGGCCCGTTCTCCGGGCTGGGCATGAGCTGGGGACCATCCCCGCGGGTGCGGGGAGCACCCGTCGCCGCCCCTGCTTTCCACATTGACCCCGGGACCATCCCCGCAGAGGCGGGGGAGCACCGAATGATCGACTCGACGCCACCCTTGTAGTCGGGACCATCCCCGCAGGTGCGGGGAGCACTGCATGGCGCCGGTCATGAAGCCGGACGGCACAGACTATCCCCGCGGGTGCGGGGAGCACGGATCCTCCACACCGGCGATGCCCGCCCGAGCGGGGCCATCCCCGCAGGTGCGGGGAGCAACCGCCGAGCCCGGCCGCATGTACCGAATCAAGGGAGCACGAAGAGCTGTTCCGCCCCTGGGGCACCGTCACGCCGGAGTTCTGGGCCTCCAGCACGAGACCCCGCCGGAGTAGGCCGTGGCTCGCATCCCCCAGGTCTTGCGCGGCCGCCTGACGAAAATCGCCGCGAAGGCTGCCTCCGGGCTGCTCCCAGACGCCGCGTGGATGGCATACCAGCTCGATACGGAGGTCACCGGCGAGTACGGCCCGGAGCATCTCAACACCGTTCATATCCGGGAGGTCCGCGCACACCTGGCCTATCTGGCGGGCGACCACGCGACCTCGCTCGGGTGGTACCTGCACACCGCCCGGCTGCGGGCCACGATCCAAGGGCCGGATCACCCCGAGACCGAAGAGGCCACCCGCCGGGCCTACAGCCTCTGGCGCACCGTCCCGGACGCTGACGCGCCGGCGCTGGGCACCGAGGTTCTGGGTGCGGTCTCCGACATCCACGGGCCCGAGGCGGCAGTGGCTCGTCGGACCCGTAAGCGACTTCAGGTGCTGACCGCTACGCGTGAGGCCAGAGGCATCACCTGAGCTACCCCGCACCTGCCTTGTCCACAAAGGCCTCGTCATCCACAGGGAGTTGGGGCTCTCGCTGGACCCGGTGCCACGATTTCCGTCAGCCACAACCCGCGACGGACAGAACGAAGAGGCCACTCATGAACACCGCGATGAACGCTCTGGACGCAGCTCTGGGGTCGGCAGATCCGGCCACGGTGCTGGCCGGCGCCTGGGAGGCACTGGATCTCGGCGGACAGGTGGCCGACGCCGTCACCTGGGACGAGGCCGGCGACGAGCTCTGCGCACTCATGGCAGCACAGGAATGCCTGGCAGCCCGCTCTCTGCTGCCGCTACCCGAAACCGGCTGCCCGCTCGTCCTGGAGGCGAGCGATATCCAGGCCGGTCCCGGCGGCCTGGATCCCTATGTCGCCCTTCTGAAAAGGGCACATCGAGCACTCGCCGACCTCGCTGAACAGGACGTCCAGCTCGGTGAAGCCGCCGAGCACGCGGCTGCCGCCGCACGTTCGCTGGCGGCCGTCAGGGGGTAGTGATGGCGACGCTCGACGAGCTCTTCGACACGGCCGGGGCAGGCTCCGGAGGGCAGCGGCAACGCCCTCGTCGGACCGGCCTGCCACGGCCGGTCAACTCGACCAGTTCCTGTCCGCGCTGACCGATCCCCTAGGTCTGGGCGACGAGGACGCCCCCCAGTCGGCAGCGACGAAGGATCTCCTCTATCAGCTGCAACGAGCCAGTGACGCCGTACAAGCCGCGCAGCGCATGCTGCCCCCGTCCGGCACCGGTCCGGCGGAGAACCACCTGCCCGACGCCCTGGCCGCTGTCCACGCGGTGCGAGACGTCATCGATCACTACCTCACGCGGCGCTGCTCCGAGCTCGCTTGGGGCGCGGCTCAGGTGGCGTCCGGTCTCGCCCGGGACACCCTGGACCCCTCCGCGGCGGCAGCGTTCGGCGACGTCCGCCGCTTCCTCTCCGAGGCATCGCTCTTCGGCCGGGACGGGACCCGCGACGCGGACGCCGCGATCGGCGCCCTCTCGCTGACGCTTCCCGTAAGCCCTGTCCAAGCCGATGCCGCCGACCGGACACAGGACGTACCGGCGAACCTCGCCGAGGACTGCGACCGGCTGTCCCGGGCGGCCTTCGAAACACTGCACCACCGCTCCGAGCACCGCATGAGCGGATCGGACCTCCAGCAGCTGGCCCGCTGGACGGCCATACAGCGCCTGCTGGCCGGCCGCGTCCTGCTACAGGTCGCCGAAGAGCTGCCGGATGAGGCTGCTACGGCCCTTCGGGAGAGCACGGGGGCACTGCGCGGATCCGCACAGGTCTGGCAGAAGTCCGCGACGGCGTGGCACCGGATCGTGGACATCGCCGACCCGCGGTCCCACCCCAAGCTGCCCGCGCCCAGCTACGAGATCGTCCGCCGCGGAGAGGTGGTACGTCTGCCACGGGTCATCCCCCACCCCGCCACCGTGATCGCCCACACCGCGGCAGTCCGAGTGGGACAGCTGCTGTACGGACCCGAGTGGCGGCCGGAGGCCGCGGCCCGGCCCGACCCGCGGGGAGGAGCGGAGATCCTGGCCGACGCCCGGGGCGCCGGAGGCCTGGCCTCCGCCCTGTACCGGCTGCCCGCCGCGGGCTGGCAGCTCGCTCTCGCCGCGCCACAGGCCGTGAGCCTGGCGCGGGGTGGCCTCGTCACGGATGCCCTCGAGCACCAGGAGCCCGGGCGGAGGAACCACCGGTTCCGTCCGATTCGCCTGCACCAGCTGGAGGCGTTGTCCCACTCGTACAAGGCTGTTCTGCCCGCAGAGCAGGCATCAGCGGAGTCGCTTCTGAACGTAGCCAGACAGGCGGGCGTGCCGGTCCCCCCAAGCCCTGCTGGATGCCGCCGCACACCGGACCCTGGCGGCCGGGCTGGATTGTGGGCAGGCCCGGAAGGCGGTCAGGGTGGATCAGACCGGACTCCGAGCGCGGCAGCCGCAGGTACGGCAGCGGCGAAGGGCTCTGTAGTGCCGTCTGACGCTTTCGCCCCTCTCTCAGAGTGGCCGGCCACGACGTAGCAGCGACGGAGTTTGCCGAGTTCCGGAGCGCGGTCGGTGCGCGTCCCCACATCCCTATGCCGTACGAGTCAGTCCCACCAGAAGTCCCAGCTGCTCATACCGACGATGCGTTCCGCGTAGGCGGTGAGGGTGTAGGGAGGAAAGCCCTGCCAGACGTTGTCCGGGCAGAAGGCGAAGTGCTCGGCGGCGAGCCGGAGGGCGTCCTCGGTCTCTACCGGTGGTGCCGCGACGCTGAGGTGGAGGGTGTTAAGGCCGACGGCTACGACGCGTGCACCGAAGCGGTGCTCCCAGTCGCGTACGACGGCGGAGAACTTGGCGGTGTCGTTGTCGTAGTTGGCGGGGCCGTCCCAGCCCAGAGCGGTGAGGGCGTGCGCGCCGCCGGAAGCAGCGACGAGCCCGAGGCGTGCCTGGGGACGTTGTTCGGTGAAGACCCGTGCATATTGAGCGGCCACCTCACCAGCGTCGATCACGGGCCTGCGGCGGAGAACTGGACTCGGCCAGGTCTGCCCGAACGGCGCGGTGACAGCGAGCCGTTTGTCTGGCGTGAGCAGGTCATCGTCCTCGTCGGTCTTCGTGTACTCGCTCCACCATCGCGCTAGAAGATCGGCCGGGTCGTGCGCTTGGGGTGACGACATGCGCTCAGGCGACAGCTCGCCGGACGCCCATGGCCTGAACTCTTCGTCACCGGGGTCGTCAGCGTCGAGAAGGAGAGGCCACAGACCTGAGGTGCTGTGTTCGGCAAGCAGACGAGCCCACAGCTCGGCGGAGGCCGGGGCGTCGCTCAGCCAGAGCGGCTGCACAGCGCCGTCGCCTTCGTCCGATGTGATCATCCGGCCTTCCGGAAGCGGAACAGCCAGTGAGGCAAGGAGTTCAGGGGTCACGAGCGGATGCTAGTTCGAGAGTCTGACAGCCGGGGAGGGCGGATCGCTGGGTCGGTGCAGCGTGATCAATCGGTCAGTCGGCACCCGCAAACGGAGGCGGTCGGACCGGTGAGGATGATGACGGGGTGACGAGCGCTACTGATGACCATGTGAAGGTCCACTTCCGGATGGACGTGGACGAGGACGGCTGGCCGCCGGTGAGCGTCGAAAACCTGTGGGCGATAGATCTCGGCGATGGAACGGTGCGGTTGGCCAACACTCCCTGGTTCGTTCGAGGGGTTGCCAGCGACGACATCATCCGCGTGGAGACCGACAGCGAAGGCGTCCGCTGGGCTGGAGAGACAGTCAGAGCATCGGAGAACTGCACGATCCGGTTGATCGTGCTGAAGGACGGTGGCTCTGCCGCTGCCCGGCAGAGCGTGCTGGAGACCTTTCACCGCCTCGGTACCACCGGCGAAGGTATCGAACAGTTCCGAATGGTCGCTCTGGATGTCCCGCCGCATGCGGACCTGCGGCAGATCCAGAAGCTTTTGGGGCACGGCGAGGCGAAGGGCTGGTGGCACTGGGAGGAGGGGTGTGTCACCACCGCATGGAAGACCACGGCCAGCTCGTAGTGCTCCGCCATGGAGTGCTGTGCTCCATGGTGTCAGCGGCGGTTGGAGTCGGCCCATTCGTCTCTGTTCCACAGCACAGGCATGGCTCCGACGGGCTCGAACCGGATATCGGAGTCGTTGCTGTGCACGAGGGCGAAGAAGCGGCGCCCGACCACCGCCGCGCGGCGTGCCTGGCCGGCGACGATGTCCAGCACGATCTGGGCCGCCTCGGGGGAGGCGGCGGCGAACCGGTCGTAGTCGGTGAGGGACAGCACGAGACCGGCGCCCTCAGCAAGGCTGTCGTCGTAGGGACCGAAGCAGGCCACGTCGCCGAGGCAGTCGTTGAGCGCGTTCAGGTTGTGGCCGTAGTACGCGGGGAACCGCAGCGCGGCCGCGATGGCCTCGTGCATGTCCCGTTCCGTCGTCCAATCCCTTGCCTCCAGGTGGACGACCCGGAAGTCACGGTCCTCCAGGCGCTGCACGGCCTGCGTGAGCAGCCGGCGTCGCCAGAAGAGGGTCACGAAGGTGTTGCTCATGTACTCGATGCCGGGCATCCGATCCGCCGGATCCTGCCAGCCGGGCTTCTCGGCGGTTTCGCGCCTAAAGCGCTCCAGGAGTCGGAAGAACTCGTCGACCGCTGTGGAGCCGGCCGGTGTGTGCCGCTCGATCTCCGCGGCCCAGGTCAGAGAGCTCGATATCCCGTAGTGCTTGTGGAGCCAGTGGATGAAGTCCTCCTCGGGCCAGGGCGTGACAGGCCCGGGGGCGAACTGCACGGAGAGGGCTACGTTGTAGCCGGTGAGGATGGACTGCAGGTGCCGGAGCGAGCCGCCCGGCAGCCACATCCCGGGGCGCAGACGGATCTGCTCCAGGAAGTCGTACACGTCGGAGCACTTCTGCCAGTGCTTGAGGGCATGGGCAGGGCTGTTCTCGGTCGGCATCGGGACAGGCTACGGGGTTCCGGACGATGACGATGGGCTGGTCTCGTCAACTCGCGACATGCTCTGCTACTGAGCAGCAGCAACGCCGCGTGTTTCCGCCGATCGTGCCTCGGTCCGCGGCGCACGCGGCTGTTGCTGCCCTCAGCCGCCGGGTCCCGCCGGGTAGGCGTACTCGATGTACTGCAGACGTGCCAAGCCTGCCACGAGAAAGATCAGCGGCGGTGCCAGCCACCAACGGCTGAGGGATCGCCTCAACACAGGAAACAGAGTGAGCAGCCCTGTGAGGACGCCGAGCACGATCAGCAGCCCCGACGCGAAACCGATTCCCGTCAGGGTGCTGTCATCCCACGCTCCTTGTGGCTGAGTCATCAGAGCGCCGTAGGCGACGTAGGCGTTGAGCAGGTTCGCGAGAATGAGGAGCACACCTCACGGCCCTCGCAGCGCGCCGGTCACTTCAGAGCACTCCCTTGCTTCATCCAGGTTCTTGGCGAAGCCGCGACCGTAAGCCTGGGCGCTCTCATCCTGCCAGTAGGGGCCGCCGGTGGACTTCTCGTCGCTCCCGATCGACACGCAGCCAGGACACCGGTTCAGCGACGGCTCAGAGGTATGCCAACAACGCGGTGAGTTCGATGGACAACCCCAGGGCGCACGTTCTCCCGCTCGCCAACGGACTGCGCACCGACCACCCGGTGCCGGGCCTGCCGTTCGTCGACGACTCCCACCTCCCCCTCGACGAAGGCCCGAGGCCATCGAGGCCGTCGGCCGCAACAAGGCCGAAGGGATGTGGGGCCGCTTCGACAAGAACCGCGCCGACGGCGGCTGGCACGCCTTCACCACCGACCCGATGAAGCACTCGCTCGGCTGGGTAGTCCGCTTCCACCCCGAGCACGGCCGGACCGTGCTGCTGATGCGCGACGGCGACACCTCCTCCTGGCACACCCAGTGGACGCAGGACCAGCTGCTGTTCCGCACCAGCGGCTACTGGTTCAACGGCACCACCTGGTACCGGCCCGGGCAGGTCTGCAATCCGGTCGACCAGGACCACGACCGCCGCAAGGCCCGTGCCGCCGTCACCGTCACCGTCACCGCCGCCGACATGCTCGACGGCCGCGCCGACCCGGCCAAGGCGTACGTCGGCAAGGTGGCCACCTTCGAGGCGGACGCCGCCCGGCCGGACAACTGGCTCACCTGGCGCTGTGGGCCGAGCGCCGCCGGGAGCAGGCCGGCGCGCTGCAGCTGGAGCGGTGCGTGGTCGACGTCTCCAGCCCGGAACTGACCGGCTCGCAGCTGCTCGGCGCCCCAGAGATGGCCGAGCTGGGCGGCATCACCGCCTCGACGCTGCGCGCCTACATCTCGCGCGGCAACAGCGAGGTGCCGCTGCCGCAGGCCGTCGTCGGCGGCCGCGACCAGTGGGCCCGGGCGGTGGCCGAGGACTGGGCGGAGTCCCTCAGCGTTCCTACGAAGGCGTCGGGGCCGCCATGTCCGCCGGCGACCGCGACAGTCTCTCGCCGGGCGCGGCCGAGGTGCGCGACCGGTTCGTCACCGACTTCCAGCACACGCTGTTCGATCGGCCCGACGTGCGCAAGCGGTGGGTGCCGCGCCAGCGCAACAAGGAGTCCGTCGCCGAGATCGCGGGCGAGCTCGCCTGGTCCGTCGCCGTCAGCCTCGACCGCATCATTCCCACCGAGCACCTGGGGCGGACCGTCCGGGCCGCGGTGTTCACGACTGGCAGGACTCGCTCGACATGTTCGCCGACGACGAGGACGACGGCGGGGCGGGAAAGTGGTGGCATCTGAACCTGACCCCGTCGGTGGCCAAAATGCTCGACTGGTACGTCCGGCACTTCCCCGGCGAGGCGTACGGGACCATCGGTGACATCCAGCAGCAGGCCCACACGAAGTGGGACGTGCCCGCGGCCGACATTCTGCGCTCGCTGCGGTCGGCGCTCGACCTCGACGGCGAGCTGACCGAGCAGCAGCGCACTACGTACTTCGCGCTGCTCGCACCGCATGAGGACACCGACTGACCCGTCCTCGCCCGCCAGATGAAGGGGGCCGGAGCCAACGCCAGTGGCTCCGGCCCCCTTCGCGTGGACTGTAACCGCAGACCGGCCGACTCCCCCCGTGAGGCCCAAGAAACGGCAGGGCCGGCTGAGAGGCGGTGTCAGGCGGAAACCTCGGGGGGCGCATAGGTGATGCCTACGTCACCGGCGGAAGTCGCGGCGAGGGCCACGGCTGTCCAGATCGCGGCGGGAAGACCAGCCCGAGGACCATCACAGGCGTCGTTGAGGAGGTCCACGGTCAACACCACGGACTTGCCGTCCGGCCCCTTGGCCGAGAACTTGACCTCCTGCGCTGCCCACGGGTCCCCCTGGACAGAGGCGAACAGCACCAGGGCGTGGTACGCCGCGAAGTCCTCGCGGTCCCGAGTGAGGGTGAGAGTGCCCGACTGAAGGTCGATGCCGACACAGACCTGGATGTCATCCGGCGCAACGAGGGGCTCACCGGTGGCGATCAAGTCCACGCTGCTCTCCAAGGGCTGAGGTGGCAGTTCAGCTACTCAGCATGGCAGCTGACCGCCCGTCGGGTGGCGTTCCGGACGAAGCAGTTCGGCCCTGGCGGATGAGCGAGCCAGCGAGCCAATAAGTCAGCGAGCCAGCAAGTTGGCTAGCTGGCGAGCAGCTCTGACCAGCAAAAAGCCCCGCACCGAGCGGCGCGAGGCTCTGCTGTGTGGTCAGCCCGCGATCCGTACGACGCGGTCGGAATGGATGCGGTGGGCCTTGCGGCCGGCGGGCGACTGCATGAGCCCGGCGGACGACCGCTCGATCATCGCCACGTGCACGGACAAGGGAGCGGGCACCCGCACCGAGTACCCCTGGCCCCGGCGGATCGTCTGCCCGCCCTCGAGGAACCGGCGGATCGCCTCGTCCCCGGAGTCCTGCAGATGTTCGGCGACTAACCCGGGGACGTCGACCACCACGGTCGGGTCGACGGCGGGCTCCTCGTGGCCGTCGACGGGGGTGGGGCCGGGCTGGTCGTCCGCGTCCTGGGGCTCGCTCACCTCGCGGGCTCCGGCGTCGTCCAGGATGCGCCGGATCGTCTTCGGTGAGGTGCCGTACTGCCGGGCGAGTGCCTTCACGGCAGTGCCCTCCTCGGTGTACGCGGCAACGACGGCGGCGGCCTGGTCCTCGTCGAGAGCGGTCGGGCGCCCGAGGGTCTTGCCGGAGGCTGCTGCGGCGGCGACGCCCTCCTTGGTGTTCTCCGAGATCATGTCGCGCTGAAACTCCAGTACCGCGGCGAGCACGGAGACGACCATCTTGGTGCCGGGGTCGTCGGCCGCCAGGTCGATCCCGGAGAGGAGCCCGGACTCGACCTTGAGGTGCAGGCCGCGCCGGATGAGGACGGGGCGCAGTGCGATGACGTCGGCGACCGAGCGAAAGAGCCGCGCGGCGTCGGCGATCCGGATGGTGTCGCCGACGGCGGCTTCGTCGAGCAGCTGCTGGAAGCCCGTGCGATGTAGCGACAGGACCCGGCTGGAGGTCGCCGGGTCGTCGTACACCGGCGCCCCGGCCTTGATGAGGTGGGCGAGCGCGTGGCGCTGGCGGGCGTCGGTCTGCTTGTCGGTGGAGTGGCGCAGGTACACGCGGTCGGTCATGCGCCGGCAGCCATCGGCTCGTCGTCTGCCAGCTCGATCAGAGCGAGCACCGCGGCATGGCGGTCCGCGTCGCTGCCCAGCGGCCGGCCTTCGCCGCGCTCGACTTCTCTCTGGTGGAGCCAGTGCTGACGCTCGGTCCAGTCGCGCAGGACGGCGCGAGCCTCGTCCGGTGTGGCGTCGATCGCGGCCGCGATCTCGGTCCAGGTGGCCCCGAGGAGGATGGCCTCTCGGATGTCGCCCGCGCGGCGGGCGGTGAGGTCGCGCCGCATCGACTCCGACAGGGCGAGCACGGCCAGCACATCACCGGCGTCCCCACGCTCGACGGGGTCGGGGAAGTCCGCGGGCAGTGTCCTGTTCATCAGCCGATCGATATGGCCTGCGCGCTTCTCCACCTGCCAGGAGAACGAGACCCGTCCGCCGGTCATCGTGCGAACGTCTTCGGGGCGGCGGACCGTGAGGTCGATCCAGTGCTCGTGCGCGGGTGTGCTCATGAAGCCCCCTCAGTCGGCCGTGCCTGGTGGCCTCGGCGTCCGATGAACACCCTAGAGGGGCGAAAAGGGGAGGCGCAACAACGGAATGGATTTCATTGGATGGGCACCACTGGATTGCACGTTTTGAACCTATTTGGGTGACTTGACGGATTGGATCACCCCGGGGAGGCGAATTCGACTGATTCCGCCGCCCTGGGCCACTGGATCGCGTATGAGGCGATGCGACTGTTCCACTGCGGCCTAGGGCAGGGTTCACCAGTCGCCGGACAGTTCGGCGCGAGAGAGGGAGGAACCTGATGAGCCAAGATCTGAACGCGGAGCTGTCTCGCATCTACGAGCGCTGTATCGAGCAGGTGCGCACGATCGCCGCGCTCGACCCGACCAAGCCCGTCGTGGAATGGGACCGGTACACCTGCACGTCCGCCAACGAGTTCGCGTCGGACGTCGAGATGGCGTGGATGGGGGCTCACCCCGAGCACAAGACGCGGGACACCTACTGGGCGATCATGGGCGGCGTTCCCGTCGAGCGTGAAAGCGTCTCCGGGGACTCGCCTACGCGATACATCACGTACGGGCTGACGTCCTTCGCTCGTGTCCTGCAGTGCATCGAGGCCATGCGCGTCGGCCGATTCGACCCGCACGTGTCAGGCGGCATCATCCGGAACGACGAGGACTGAGCCATCGGGGGGCCCGGCCACGGTCCGGCCTCTACCGTTTCCGTCCGCTACTTGGAATGGATCACGCAGGCTCGCCCGCAAGGGACTCCTGATCACAGCCGCAGGTGAAAGGGCCACACTGCTTGCTGAACCAGACGCGGTCGACAGTCGGCACGTCCTGCATCTGGTCGGCGAGGGCCTATCGCGAGTGATGAACCAGCGGGGCAGGCTATGAGCAGTCAGTTTCCCGACTGCAAAGGGTGTTCTCACCCGTTTGGAGTAATGGGCAGGGCGATCGGGCTGAGTGTCGGCTCGCGCGTTCTGCGTAGGCTCTTAGCCGGACCCCTGGGTACGACGACGGGGAGCCCTCGCGTGCACCGATGCTTTGGCGGGCTGGTGCACGAGGAGGACTCCCCGGTGTTCGTGGTCGTGGTGGTCCGTGTCCAGTCCGAACACAGAATTCACGAGGCGTGAAAATGACTACCCCGACCAATGACGACGGTACAACGTCGTCACGTGATTGCGTCGTCCCGGCTTCTTCGGCTCATGCGGCGGGGAGCTCCGGACCGCTCCTGACCTCGCACGCTGCCCTCATCCTTTTGACGGCGGTCGTCGTCGGAGGAGTGGTGGCCATGCTGACTTACCTCAGCGCGAGCAACGGTGCGGCGGCGGTGCTTGCTGGTCTGACGTTGGCAGGTGCCAGCACCCCGGTGCTGCACACCCTCATCGGTCGCTGACGTTTCGCTTCACAGCCCCCGAGATTCGGTTCTTCCGAATTCCGGGGGCTGTCTTGTAGGTGGTCGCCGTGGTCATCGAGCACAACTCGATGACCTTCTCCTTCAGTGAGCCGATGTACGGCAGTCTGGATGACCCTCCCTACTCGATCTACTGCTGGGCGGGCTGCCGTGTCAGCGGTTTCGGCGTGGACCACGGGTCTGAGCCGGTGGCTGGTAGGAACGGCTGCTCTGGGCCGCGACCCGGGTGTTTCGGGTCTCTTCTGTCTTGTGCAGATCGGCGCGGGCCTGCATCTCGGACTGATGGAGCCTGGGGTGTTGCTCGGCGATCCGCGCTCGCAGGGCCTTCTCGGTCCGTGCGTCGGTAGCGACGGCCCGGTACATGGCCGCGTTCTCCCGGGCTCGGGTGGCCTGGCCGTGGGCGCGGGAGACGCGCTTCTCGTCGCCGGTGTCGATCTGCTGGATCCGGGCGGGGATCCGGGTCTCGCGCATCTCGGTGAGCCGGGCCGCGAGGGTGTCGATGTCCAAGGCGCGGTGCTCGGCGGCACCAAGCACGTTGGCGTACGGGCTGCTGCGCACGATCTCCCACGCGGCCTCGGCTGCTCGGGAGGCCGCGACCCGGGCCTCGGCCGCCTCCCGCCACCCAGCGGCGCGCTGCTCGGTGGCCTCCTGGGTGAGCTGCTTGTGCTCCTTGCGGGAGGTGCCCGCCATCCGCAGCGCGATCCGTCCCTTGCCGTCGGCCGCCGCCAGGACGCGCAGGTGCTCGTCCGCCTTCGCCGCGTGCACGGCCATCGCGGTCTCGCGGGCCTGCTCGGTGCGCGCGATGACCAGTTGCTCGTCGGCACGATCGAGCAGCTGGTAGATGGGCGCGACCTCCCGCCGGCCCCGGGTCTCCCCGCGGGCTCGGTCGGCTGTGATCTGCTCCTGCAGCGCGCGCTCGGTCGCTTCCGCATCGGCCGCGGCCTTGTCCTGGCGCCGGGCGTCGACGGGGCCGGTGGCGATGAGGTTGGTGAGCTCCTGGTCGGTCCGGTCGCCGTACGGGCGGCGGTTCCAGGCCCTGACGTCGGCGAGCTCCCGCTCCTCCTGCATGTCGGCCTTCTGCTCGTCCGTCAGCCGGTACTCGCGCTGTGGTTGGGCCTCGCGCTGGCGTGGGTCGTGGACAGTGGTCGACCGGGCGCGTGCCGCGCTCGCCCTCACGGCATGGGTGCGGGTCGGCGACGGCACGGCTGCCGGGGCCGGGGCCGGCGGTTCGTGGAGCAAGTCAGAGACCATCGCGTCCGGCCGCGACTGCCCGAGATACCGGGCGAAGGCGTCGACGGCGCGCTCTAGGCGTTCCCTCTCGGTGCGGGCGTCACCGAGCCGAGCTCGGGTGTCCTCGCTCTCGATGACCGCGAGCGGGAGCCACAGGTGATTCGCCTTCTTGCCCCGGGTCAGGCCTGGGTACGTCGCGAACGCGTTGGCGCCGTGCCCGTACAACAGGCTCGTGTCGCAGGTCATCCCCTGCGAGGCGGCGATCGTCATCGCGTACCCCAGCGACAGGGCCCCGGAAGCGACCTGGTCGGGCGTCAGCCACGCGGACACGAAGGCGGCGTCCTCACCCCGTGTGCGGGTACGCCACGTGATCTCGATCCGCCCGTCCTCGGCGATCTCGCTCACGACGGCCCGGTACCCGTTCAGCAGGTCCGGGCCTTCCCCGCGGCGGCTGCGGTAGTCGTTGGCCCGTACCCGTACGGCGTCGCCGGTGGCCAGGGTGAGCCCGTCCCCGCCGGGCAGGACGTAGGTGTGCTCGGTGCCGAGTTCGCCGGCGGCGCGGCGGATCTGCTGGGCCCCGGCGTTGAGCGCGTCGACGTCGGCGTTGCGGGCGGCGAGCACCACCAGCTCGTCGACGAGGGCGTGGTTGTCGGCCCACTTCTCGCGCCGGAGCTCGTCCCACGCGGTGAGGATCTGCGAGCGGGCCTCATCCGCGGACTCGGTGGGGTGGATCCGTCCACGGTCGGCGAGTAGGCGCAGCGCCTGGTCGTGGTCGCCGGTGCGCCAGACCTCCAGCGCGTGGCGTTCGGCGGCGTCCTCCTGGCGGCGGTTCTCGTGCAGGGTGAGCCCGCCGACGAGCCGGTGGACCTCACGGAACCAGCCACCCGCCGCGATGGCCTGGAGCTGGAGCGGGTCGCCGATGCCGATGAGCTGCGTGCCGGTGCGGGCCGCCTCGCGCATGAGGACCTCGGCCGCCCGGTCGTCCACCATCGTGGCCTCGTCCACGACCAGAACGTCGACACCTGTGAGACCGCTCCCGGTCTGGATCTGCTGGAGCCAGGCCGCGACCGTACGGGCCGGGATCCCGGATGCCTGGGTGAGGTTCTGGGCGGCGACGGCGCTCAGGCAGGCCCCGGCGTACGTGGTGCCAGTGGCGTCCCATCCGATCCGGCACGCCTCCATCAGCGTCGACTTGCCTGCGCCGGCGACACCGACGACCGTGTCGATGCCGTGCCCGCCGGTCAGCAGCCGGGTCACCGCCGCGCGCTGCTCGTCGGACAGCTCGAAGCCCACCGCGACCTCGAAGACGTCGACCGCAGCTGCCGCCTGATCGGCGGTCAGCGCGGTCCGGCCTTCGCCGTGGCGGGTGAGCGCCTGACCCCGGACGTACGTCTCCGCATCGAGGATGTCCTGCGTCGTGTACCGGGCTGTCGACGTCATGACGGTGGATCCGTAGTCCGGCACGCGCACCGCGTACCCGGCCACGTCCAGGACGTCGTCGGCGAGCTCGTCCAGGCGCCCGGGCCCGCCGTCGATCCCGGTCGACAGCGCGTTGCCGACCGCGGCGAGCAGCTGCGCGCGGGAGAACGTCTTCGCGCTGTGGGTGAGGCCGGTCTCGGGGTGAAAGACGATCGCGGCGAGGTCGGCGGGCGGCGGGATCCGCGGACCGCCGGGACCGTCGATGCCGAGCCCCCCGTCTGGGCCGGGCGGCCCGGGAGCGGCGGCCGCGACCATGGCGTCGACGTCGACACCGGCGTCCTCGGCCCGCTGACGCCAGCTCTCCCGCATCCCCGCAGTGCCGGCGGAATGCTTGGCCCGCTTGGTCTCCAGGGAGACCTTCGCCTTCTCCTGTCGGCTCGCGTCGGCGCCGGCAGTCTGGTCGACCAACGTGGCCCGGCGGGAGAACTCTGTCCGCAGCCGCTTCGGCACTCCCGCGACTTCCCACGCGCCGGTCTTCTCGGTCTGCTCGCGCCGGACTCCGAACCGGGCACACGTGAGCGCCCGCACTCGAGCCTTGAACAGCGCGTCGGCGGCGCTGGCGTGCCGGTGCAGGTCCTGCCCGGAGTTCGCGATGGAACGCCACTGTCCGTCCTCGCACAGGGCGAGATTCGGGATGGTGACGTGCAGGTGCAGGTGCGGGTCGCCTGGCTGCCCGTCGCCCATGGGCCGCGCCGCCTGGTGCTCGACGGACCAGCCCATCAGCCCGCCGGTCGCGATCCGGACCGGGCGCCCCTCCTCGCTGCCGACCGCGTAGCCGACCCAGGACTCGAGCTCGGTGAACACGTCGCGCTTGGCCTGGTGCACGAGGTCGCGCAGCTCGACCTCGTCCAAGTCCGCCATGAGGCCCTGGAGGACGCTGTCGGACTTGGGGAGGTCCAGCACCAGGTCCCAGCCGCGGACCCGGTCATCGACGCGGACGTCCTTGTGGTCCCGTGCCTCGGCCAGCTCGCGCTCGCCGTAGACCTCGTCCAGGGAAAGGCCTGCGGCGCGGGCGAGCTTGTGCAGGGTGGTCACCTGCATCCGGTGCATCTCACCGAAGCGGTGCACCATCCGCTGCTGCTGTCCGAGGACCTTCTGCTGCTTCGGCTTGCCCTCCAGCAGAGCCGCGGGCTCCACGCCCCGTTCCTCGGCCGCCGACTCGATCGCCTCGATCAGCCGGGCCGTGGTCAGCTTCGCCTTCTCGTGCGCGCGGACCGACGTCTGCGTACGGATCAGCCGGGCGCCGGTCTCCGGGTGGCACCCGGTCATCAGGCGCCGGGCGGCGTCCTTGCCGTCCCCATCGAGGACCTGGCCGTCGGTCAGTCCGACCGCCTGCAGACCAGTGCCCATCCACACCAGAGCAGCACCCTGGAGCCGGTAGTCGACCCGTTCGTCGACGGCACCTTCCCGCACCACGGCCTGCTCGGCTGACGCCTCCACCACCGAGCACCCGGCCTGCTCCCGCAGCCGGTAGTCGACCTGTTCGTCTGCCGTGATCTTCGTCAGCCAGGCCACCGGCCGCCCCCGTTCGTGCTGCCCCGTCAGCGGGGCTTGTGTGCTTGTGCTTTCCCGGCGTCCCGGGGTTCCCCGACAGGGGAACCCCCTTCGTCCTTCTCCTATGTTTGATCTTGGACCGGAACGGTCCGGGTCGGCAAGATCTGTCTAGTACGGGTTGACCTTGCAGATGTCAGTTCTAAGCTGCATGCGATCTTGCATAGGTCAGCGTGACCTTGCATCGAGGGGCGGGGTTAGT
>NZ_JBIVLA010000010.1:0-301212 GCF_044751065.1 Streptomyces sp. NPDC088746 | reverse complement strand
GCTTCCCTTCGTTCTTGCGTTTCCGACTCTATCAGACTCTTTCGTGTCCGATTCCCGGCCGAAGCGGGTTCCTGCTCAATCGCTTTCCAGTTCTTTGCTTTCGCGTTTCCCTTTCCGGCGAGTCCGACTCTATCAGATCCTTTCGGGCCTGATTCCCAGTCAGCGGGGCTTGTCTTCCCGGCCCTCGGGCCGTTCCGACGCTCAAACTCTAGCGGATTCTCCCGGCGACTCATAATCGAGCCTTCGAATTGAATTTCGGCATGCCGAAATTCTCCCCGGTGGGAGATCGTGCTGAGTTTGGTTGCCGCATTCGCGGCGGGATCGGCTGCCGCAGAACCGTACCGGCTCCGTGACAACTCGAAGAACCTTACGGACGCGAGGGAGGCGTGTCAAGCCCCCCTCGCCGCCCCGCCGCAGACCGTCAGTCCAGGTCGGTGAGCCGGCCGCCGGCGTCCGGCTGTTCGTGTTCCACACGCCGCAGGAGGCGGATCAGGATCTCGCCCAGAGCTCCGCGTTCGTCACCCGAGAGGTCCTGGAGGAGGTCTTCCTCGAAGGTGGTGGCCATCCGCATCGCCTCGAGCCACTTCGTACGGCCCTCGTCGGTGAGCTCCACGATGACGCGCACCCGGTTGTTCTCGTCCCGGTCCCGCGTGACCAGGCCTTCGCCTGCCATGCGGTCGATGCGATGGGTCATCGCGGCGGGGGTGAGCCCGAGGCGCTTGGCGAGCTCTCCCGGGCCCAGCCGGTACGGGGTGCCGGAGAGGACCAGGGTCTTGAGGACCTCCCACTCGGCGTTGCTGATGCCGAGAGCGGCGACCTGTCTGCCGTAGGCGACGTTCATCCGGCGGTTCAGCCTGCCCAGTGCGGAGACGATCTGCTCGACCTGCGGGTCGAGGTCGCGGAACTCGCGCTGGTAGGCGGCGATCTGCTCGTCGAGGCTCGGCTCCTGGAGCTCGGGCTGCTCGGTGGTGTCAGACATGGCGGGCAGTATCGCACGCTCTTCATCGCCATCGAAGTCCTTCAGTGTGAAGAGTTCAGCATCTAACTTTAGTGTTAAAGTCTACGAGTCTGTGTTCTGAAGATTCGTTTCTTGAGGTAGGTGAGTGTGACCAGGGAGATGGGTGCAGCGCTGCGGCGGATCCAGGTGGGGAGCGCGCTGAGCGCGTTCGGCCTCGGGTTCACCGTCCCGTATCTGTACGTCTACGTGGCGCAGGTCCGGGATCTCGGTGCCGGTACGGCAGGTGTCGTGCTGGCCGTCTTCGCCATGGCGGCGCTGGCCGTACTGCCGTTCACCGGGCGGGCCATCGACCGGCGTGGCCCTCTGCCGGTGCTGATCGTCGCCGCCGTCGCGGCCGCCGTGGGCGCCTGCGCTCTGGGCGTCTCGAACGGTGTGACGTCCGCCGTGCTCTCCGCAGCGGTCCTCGGCGCCGGCACCGCGGTCATGCAGCCGGCCCTCGCGACGATGCTGGTGTGGTGCTCGAGCTCCTCGACCCGTACGCGCGCCTTCGCGATGCAGTTCTTCCTGCAGAACCTCGGCCTCGGCATCGGCGGCCTGGTGGGCGGGCAGCTCGTGGACGTCGACCGCCCGTCGAGCTTCACCCTGCTCTTCTTCATCGAGGCCGCGATGTTCGTGGTGCTCGGCGTAGTCGCGGCAACGGTGCGCATGCCGCGTTCCCCCTCCCTCGCGGAGGCGGTGCCCGCCGACGGCACGGCGCCCAAGGCGGGACTGCGGGTACTGCTCTCGCACAGGGCCATGGTGCAGCTGTGCGTCCTGGGCTTCGTGATCTTCTTCGCCTGCTACGGACAGTTCGAGTCCGGCCTCGCCGCCTACGGGACCGAGGCCGCCGGGATCGACCCGTCCACCCTGGGGATCGCGCTGGCCGCCAACACCGCGGTCATCGTCGTCGCACAGTTCGTCGTGCTCCGTCTCGTGGAACGGCGGCGGCGCAGCAGGGTCATCGCGTGGGTCGGTCTGATCTGGGCCTTCGCCTGGATCGTGGCGGGGTACGCGGGCCTCGGGCACGGCAGCCAGACCATGGCGACGGCCGCGATGATCTCGACGTACGCCCTGTTCGGGCTGGGTGAGTCGATGCTGTCGCCGACAGTGGCACCGCTCGTCGCGGATCTGGCGCCGGAGGCCATGGTCGGTCAGTACAACTCGGCGTTCGCCCTGGTGAAGCAGTTGGCCCTGGCCGTCGGGCCCGCCGTGGGCGGTCCCATGGGGGCCGCGCTGCACGGGCCGTACATCGTGACCTTCGTGCTGTTCTCGCTGGGCATCACCGTGCTGGCGCTCAGGCTGGGCCGTCAGCTCACTCCCGTGCAGGACAACCCGTCGCTCGCGACGGTGCCGTCCCGGGTGGTCGCCGTGTCGCTGCCGGAGAGCGAGCCGGTCACCGCACCCGTCGTGCGCTGAGCCGGGGTCAGTCCGGGAGCGCGAATTCGCACCAGACGGCCTTGCCGCCGCCCGGGGTGCGGCGACTGCCCCAGGACGTGGCGATCGTCGCCACGATGGAGATGCCCCGTCCCGCCTCGTCGGCGGGTTCGGCGCGGCGGCGCCGCGGCAGGTGGTCGTCCCCGTCCGTCACCTCGATGATCAGGCGGCGGTCCGTCCGGCGCAGGCCGAGGCGCATGGGCGGGGTGCCGTGCTGGAGGGAGTTCGCCACGAGCTCGCTCGCGGCGAGGACCCCCAGGTCGCAGAGGGCAACGGGGAAGCGCCAGGACGTCAGGACCCCTGTGGCGAAGGCGCGGGCCCTGGGAGCCGCCTCGATGCCGCCGAGCAGTTCGAGCGAGGCGTTGTGGAAGAGCTCCGCGCTCGCTCCCGTGCGGGCGGGGTGCTGGACCACGAGGACCGCCACGTCGTCGTCGTGCTCCGCGGTGACGCCCAGGGAGCGGATGAGCCGGTCGCAGACCACCTGGGGCGATCCCTTGGCGCCCGACAGGGCGCGCTCCAGGGCGGCCACGCCCTCGTCGATGTCCTCGCTACGGCGTTCGACCAGACCGTCCGTGTAGAGCACGGCCGTCGAGCCGGGCGGCAGGGGGATCGTCCCCGAGGTGTGGACCCAACCTCCCGTACCTCCCGTACCGAGCGGCGGCCCTGTCGGGTCCTCGGCGCGGTGGACCGTGCCGTCCTCGTCGCACACGAGGATCGGGAGGTGTCCGGCGGAGGCGTAGACGAGGTGCCCCTCGTTGGGGTCGTGGACGGCGTAGGCGCAGGTGGCGATCTGGCTGGCGTCGATCTCGGCGGCGAGCACGTCGAGGAGCTGGAGCACCTCGTGCGGCGGAAGGTCGAGGCGCGCGTAGGCGCGGACGGCGGTGCGCAGCTGGCCCATGACGGCGGCGGCCCGCACACCGCGCCCCATCACGTCGCCGATGACGAGCGCGGTGCGGCCGGCGCCCAGGGTGATGACGTCGTACCAGTCGCCGCCGACCGCCGCGTCCGTGCCGCCCGGCTGATAGGTGGCGGCGATGCGCAGGTCGTCCGGCTGTTCGAGGTCCTGCGGGAGCAGGGAGCGCTGGAGGGTGACTGCGGTTTCACGGTGGCGGCGCTCGCTGGCGCGGAGTCTCTCCGCCGCCTCCGCGTGGTCGGTGACATCGGTGGCGTAGACGAGGACGCCCGCCTCCCCGTCAGGTCCTTCCGGGGCACCGACGGCCACGGGGGTACAGGTCACCGTGTAGGAGCTGCCCGCCAGGACCTTGCGGGACTTGACCGTACGCGGAGTGCCGCTGCGCAGGACCTGGTCCATGAGGGGCAGCAGGCTGAGCTCGCCCAGCTCGGGCATGGCCTCGGCCGCGGGTGCGCCGCAGGGGCGTGGGCCGAAGGCCGAGGTGTAGGCGGGGTTGACGTAGGTGATGCGGTGCTCGGGGCCGTGGAGCAGCGCGACGGGGGCCGGGAGCCTTCCGAGGAGCTCGCCTGCCGACAGGGCTTCCAGGGAGGGACCCGTGGCGGGGACGGGGGCTTCCGAGGTGTCGTCCGGCGGAGTGACCGCGGTCTTCGGCCGTACGGATTCGGCGCGGGCGGCGGGTACGGAACTGTGGTCGTCCCGCGCGGCGGCTCGACGCTGCGTTCCGGGAATGCGGGCGCTCCAGCGCGTGAAGTTCACGGAATTTCTGGCCTCGTGTGTCGGTCTGGTCCGCTCGGGCGAGCTGCTTCTTCTGCTGGTCCTGTGGCCGGTGGTCCCCTGCCGGCTCGCATGCCGGGTCGGGGCGCCGGGGCCCGGCTTCCGGGAACGCGCGGCCGGGCCTCTTCGTGCTGGTGGTCTTCGCTGCCGGTCACTGTAGGTGACTGCCTGCCGAGTAACTCTGTGCAGGTGTGAGCCCACCTATGGTCACACGCCCAGTGTGACCGACCGTACTGACAGTTGCCGAACGGCAGTCGGTCCATCCGCTGAATTACGGCCCCTCCCGGGGCGTCGCGGTGCGCGGGGAACCGCGGATCAGCCGGACGTGTCCGGTGGCCTGCCGTTCTTCGGCGGGGTGTCTCCGGGAGGCCCCGGGTGCGCGTGTCCCCGGGCCGCGAGGGCGAACTCCGCGCGCGGGTGTTCGAGCGAGCCGAGGGAGACGATCTCTCGTTTGAAGAGTCCGGCCAGGGTCCACTCGGCAAGGACACGCGCCTTCCGGTTGAACGTGGGTACGCGGCTGAGGTGGTAGACGCGGTGCATCAGCCAGGCCGGATAGCCCTTGAGCTTGCGCCCGTAGACGTGGGCCACGCCTTTGTGCAGGCCGAGCGAGGCGACGGAGCCCGCGTACGAGTGCCGGTAGTCCTCGGCCGGCCGGCCGGCGAGCGTGGCCACGATGTTGTCCGCGAGGACCTTGGCCTGACGCACCGCGTGCTGGGCGTTCGGCGCGGTGTCGGTGCCGGGCTCGGACGAGGTGAGGTCGGGGACGGCCGCCGCGTCACCGGCGGCCCAGGCGTGCTCGGTGCCGTCGACCGAGAGCGTGGTGGTGCAGCGGATGCGGCCGCGCTCCGTGAGCGGGAGGTCGGTGGCCGCGAGGATCGGGGCGGGTTTGACGCCCGCGGTCCACACCAGGGTGCGGGTGGGGAAGCGGGAGCCGTCGCTGAGGACGGCGACACGGCCTTCGCAACTGTCCAGACGGGTGTCGAGCCGTACGTCGATGTTGCGGCCCCGCAGTTCCCTGACGGCGTACTTGCCCATCGCCTCGCCGACCTCGGGGAGGATCCGCCCGGTCGCCTCGACCAGGATCCACCGCAGGTCCGAGGGCTTGATGTTGTGGTAGTACCGCGAGGTGTAGCGGGCCATGTCCTCGAGCTCCGCGAGCGCCTCCACACCGGCGTACCCGCCGCCGACGAAGACGAAGGTGAGCGCCGCGTCGCGGATGGCGGGGTCCCGGGTGGCGGAGGCGATGTCCATCTGTTCGATGACGTGGTTCCGGAGTCCGATGGCCTCCTCGACGGTCTTGAAGCCGATGCCGAAATCGGCGAGGCCGGGGACCGGCAGGGTGCGTGACACGGATCCGGGCGCGAGGACGATCTCGTCGTACGGGATCTCGAGGGCGCCGGTGCCGTCCTCGCCGGTGGCGAGCGTCGTGACCGTCACGGTGCGCTTGGCGTGGTCGACGCGTTCCGCCTCGCCGATGACGATCGTGCAGTTCTTCAGGACCCGGCGCAGGGGCACGACGACGTGGCGCGGCGAGATCGAACCCGCGGCGGCCTCCGGCAGGAAGGGCTGATACGTCATGTAGGGCTCGGGCGTGACCACCACGATCTCGGCCTCGCCGCTTTTCAGTCTCTGTCGCAGCTTCCGCTGGAGACGCAGCGCGGTGTACATCCCGACGTAGCCGCCGCCGACGACGAGAATGCGCACACTTGGCCGGGTGCCGGGGGGTGTCCCCCGGGAATCTGGTGCCATCACCTTCCCATGACGCAACGGAGTCCGGTGTTTGTCCACAGGCCCGGCAAATTGTGTGACCGGAGCTCTTCGATCACCGGGCGGCTCCCTGCCTCTGCCCGTTTCCGGAGTTGCGCAGGTCAGATGCGGCGGCAGGGCGGGTCCGCAGGGGTTGAATCAGGGTCCAACCGGTCCTTGCTCCGATCGGGGGGCGCTCCGTGCGGAACTACCCCCTTCTGAATTGACCCGGGCTCAACTATGTTCGTACCCCGTCGGGGTGTCGGATTCGGACCTAGGTCCACACGCCGGCTGATACGGCGGGGAAGTCTCCGGGGGGAGACGTCATAACCGGGGGAAGTTATGCACATTCAGGATTTGCATGGGCCGAGCGCTGTCACCTCTTCCAGTGAGGACCACGGGCGGCTGAGCCCCGTGGGGGCGGTCGGTACGGTCGCGGGGGCGGGAGCGACGGGCGGCACGGCCCGTTCCGCGCCGCTCCGCGTGGACGCACAGCGCAATCTCGAGCACGTCCTGCGTGCCGCGCGTGAGGTGTTCGGCGAGCTGGGTTACGGCGCACCGATGGAGGACGTGGCGCGCCGCGCACGGGTGGGCGTCGGTACGGTCTACCGGCGTTTCCCGAGCAAGGACGTGCTGGTGCGCCGGATAGCCGAGGAGGAGACGGCGCGGCTGACCGATCAGGCGCGCTCGGCCCTCGGCCACGAGGACGAGCCGTGGTCGGCGCTCTCCCGCTTCCTGCGCACCTCGGTGGCGTCGGGCGCGGGCCGGCTGCTGCCGCCGCAGGTGCTGCGCGTCGGGGCGGAGCACGAGGAGGCCCAGATACCGGGCCCCGGTGCGGCCGACGGCGAGACGCGCGTCCCCCATCAGCGGCAGGGAGTGGCACAGCCCGGCTTCCAGGTGGCCGGCGGGCACTCCGCGGGCGAGGAGGGGCTCGGCGACGACCCCGGGGCGGCCGAGCTGCTCGAGGTCGTGGGCAGGCTGGTGGACCGGGCCCGTGAGTCGGGTGAGCTGCGGGGCGATGTGACGGTGGGCGATGTGCTGCTGGTCATCGCCACAGCGGCTCCGGCTCTGCCGGACCCCGCGCACCAGGCCGCCGCTTCGGCCAGGCTGCTGGACATCCTGCTGGAGGGGCTCCGCTCCCGCCCGGCGTAGACGCTCGGACGCGGGTGCGCCGCGCGACCACCGCGTGGGCGCGGCTGCCCGTGGGCGCGGCTGCCCGTGGGCGCGACCACCCGTAGGCACACCGTGCGGCCGCACCGGCAGGCCGGCGGGCCGGCGGGCCGGCGGGCCGGCGGGCCATGGGGCACGCTCCCGGGCGGCCGACACCTGGGCGGGCGGGGGGCGTTGCTCCTGCCCCGTCGGGGCCATGTCACCCCCGGGGCAGGGGAAGACACCCCGGACGAGTGGTTGCTCCCGCTTCAGGGTTCGTCGCCGCGTGGCTCTGTGGCACTGTTGCCCCGGTATTCGGGTCCGCAGGTGTATTACGGGGGCTTCCGCGATGAGCGGTGAAGCGCAGCAGGAAGAACCGTCCGACGGTATCGCCGCCGCGAACAAGGAGGGTGGCGGCACCGTGCTGCCCGGTCCGTGGCCGCCGGCGCCCGCCGATGACGGCACGCCGCCAGGGCCCGTCGCGGAGACCGATACCGCGTACGCGGTCCCTCTGCAGCGCGAGGGGCGCGCCGGCTCGGCCGATCTCGGCCCCTCCGACGCGCTGTTGATCCAGGGCATGCGCGCCGGTGACGACCAGGCGTACGAGGAGCTCTTCCGGCGCCACTCCGGTGCGGTGCGGCGCTACGCCCGTACGTGCTGCCGGGACGCGCACACCGCCGACGACCTGACGGCCGAGGTGTTCGCCCGGACGCTGCAGGCGGTGCGCGGTGGGAAGGGGCCGGAGGAAGCCGTCCGCGCCTACCTCATGACGGCTGTCCGCCATGTCGCCGCGGCGTGGACCAGGAGCGCGAAGCGCGAGCATCTCGTCGACGACTTCGCGGTGTTCGCCGCGCAGGCCACCCGCTCCGCCGAGCTGTCGGAGACCGACACCCTCGACCTCGGCGCCGATGTGCTGGCCATGCACGAGGCGGACCGGTCGATGGCCATGCAGGCGTTCCGCAGTCTGCCGGAGCGCTGGCAGGCCGTGTTGTGGCACACCACCGTGGAGGAGGAGTCGCCGAGCGAGGTCGCCCCCCTCTTCGGCCTGACGGCCAATGCCACCGCGGTGCTTGCCGTCCGGGCCCGTGAAGGGCTCAAGCAGGCCTATCTGCAGGCCCATGTGAGCCAGTCGCTGACAGCGGGCGGCGACTGCGCCCGGTACGCCGACCGGCTCGGCGCCCATGCCCGGGGCGGCCTCCGGACCCGGGCGGAGCGCGGGCTGCGCAAGCATCTGGACGAGTGCGCGAAGTGCCGGGTCGCCGCCGGTGAGCTGGACCGTGTGAACGCGGGCATCCCGGCGCTGCTTCCCGTCGCCGTCATCGGCTGGTTCGCCGCGGGCTATTCGCTCAAGGCGGCCGGCATCGTGGCGGGCGGCGCGGCGGGGGCGGCCGGCACGGGAGCCGCCGCTGCCACGGGCGGTGCGTCCTCCGGAGGAGGCACGGCGGGCGGCGCCGCCTCGGAAGGCCTCGGCGCTCCGCTGAAGGCGGGAATCGCGGCCGCGGTGGCCGCGGTGGCCGCCGCCGGTCTCGTGTGGGCCCTGGTCGGCGAGGACCGGCCCGCGCCGGAGGAGAAGCCGGTGGCCAAGCCGCCGGTCGCGGCACCCGCCGCCCCCACTCCCCCGCCGGAGCCGACACCGAGCCCGCAGCCGCCGGCCCCGCCCGCCGCACCGGCGCCCGCGGCACCTCCCGCCCCGGAGCCCACCCCGACGCCGACTCCCACGCCGCCGACACCGACGCCGCCCCCTGAGAAGAAGCCGACACCGGCCCCCACGCCCACGCCCACCCCGGCCCCCTCCGCCCCGAAGGAACCGCCGCCGCCCGCGCCGGAGGTCTACCAGGTCAACGAGCTGGCGTACTCCCTCACCGGCGATCACACGGGCCCCGAGATCCTGCTCGGCCGGAGCAGCGGTGTGTTCTGGCAGCGCAACGGGCTGTCGATCGCCTCCACGACGTACGCCCACGGGGTGACCGCCCCCTCCACCTCCTCGGTCGCCGTCCAGCTCAACCGGGCGTGCACCCGCTACGAGGCGATGGCCGGGGTCGACGACCTGACCCTGGGGATCGGCGCCGTGCGCTTCTCCGTACGTGACGACGACGGGACGCCGCTGTGGCAGTCCCCGGTGCTGCGGGGCGGTGAGCCCGCCGTACCGGTGAGCGTCGGCATCGCGGGCCGGGAGACCATCCGGCTCGTCGTGGAGCCGTCGGGGCCGCTCGGCGGGGTCGCGCTGGCCGACTGGGCGCAGTCGCGCATCAGCTGCGGCTGAGCCCCTCGGCGGCCTCGGCGGTCAGGAGGCCGAGGACGTCGTCCGGTGTCAGTCCGAGCCCCAGGGCGCTCTCCCGCTCGTAGCGCGCCCCGGTGACGCCCAGGATCGGATACCGCACCTGCTCATTGTGTCCCCGGCGGGCGCGGGTGAAGTGCCCTCAGGGCTGCAGGGTGCGGCGGGCCGGGACGACGCCGCCCGCCACCGCTCGCTGCCGCGGGGCCGCCGTGCCGGTCCAGCAGGTGCCCCGGCGGGTGACCAGACGGCGGAGCCAGAGTTCCGTGGACGCCAGCTCGGCCAGGCCGTCCAGGGGAAGCGGCTCGCCCTCGGAGGCCGCGCGCAGTGCCTTGCGCACGACGCGTGCCTCGATCAGCCCGGCGTCGGCCAGCAGCGGGGCGTCGAAGAGGGCGATGAGATCCGGCAGGGCGGCACGCAGGCCGATGCGTCCGGCGGCGTTCGAGGTGGCCTGTGACGGCGTTCCCCAGCCGGGCGGCAGGTCGTGGATACCGGCGCCCGCGAGGACCCGGCGCAGGATCGCGGCGCGGGCGCCCGGCTGGACCCGCAGCGATTCCGGGAGGGCGCGGGCGGCCCGCACGACCTGGTTGTCGAGGAAGGGGGCGTGCAACCGCTGGCTGCGGATCTCCGCGGCCTGCTCCAGGATCCGCTGGTCGGCCGCGTGCCGGGCCAGCGCCGCTCGGGCCCTGGCCTCCCCCGGGCGCTGGACCGAGGCGGGCCGGATGGCCGCCTCCTGGAGGCGAACCGATACTTCCGCGAGCGCCTCCCCGGTGAGCCAGCGCGCGGCCGGCCCCGGCCGGGACCAGGTGAGGGAGGCGAGCGAGGCGTCGGCCGGGGTGTCGAGGTCGGGGGCGTCACGATTGGCGTCGGGCAGCAGGGACGCCGCCGTCTCGAGCCCGGTGCGGTACGACGTACGGGCAAGCCTGCGGGCGGCCCGGTAGACGGCCAGCGGCACGAACAGGGAGTGCGTGGAGGGCCCTTCGGCCCTGGCGAGCGCGGCGACGGGCCGCAGCAGGTGACGTCTGCGCCGGTCCATGAGGAGGTCGGCGAGCCGCGCCGGATGGGCGTCCAGGACCTGACGGGCGCCGTGGCCGACGAAGTGGTCCGCGCTGCCCGCGGCCAGCCGGCGGCGGTGGCGTTCGGCGACGACGAGGGACGGGGCGGGCTCGTCGGTGAGGGGGCCGCTCTCCAGGGACGCGTACGGCAGGGCCTCCTCGCCCGCCGCCACGACCACATGGTGCAGCCGGGGGTTGGCCGCGATGACCCGGGCGCGCTCCAGCTCGTCCTCGCGGCCCTGCGTGGACAGGTCGTTGAAGGTGACGGCGAGGAGCCGTTCCCCCGCCCCCGTGCCGTGGCCCAGTACGGTGCCCGGCAGCCCGGGCAGCCCCGCGGCCAGCAGGGCGAGCGTGGCGGAGGCGCTGCCCCCGGAGAGGTCCGCGCCGATGCCGGGTACGGGCGCCCCACGGGCCGCACGGCGTTCGGCGGGCCCCATGCCGGGGACGGGCCCGGGGTCGGGCGGCATGGTCTCCGGGGCGTGGCGGGGGGCCGTGAGCCGTGCCCGTACGGCGTCGACGAGCGCGTCCCGCACACCTTCGACGGCGCTCACCGGATCGGTCTGGGCGGCCGCCACGGCCAGCGAGGCCACCGCCTCGTACCCGGTGATCTCGCGCGAGCCCTCGCGGAGGATCAGCGCGTGCCCGGGCGGGATCCGCTTCACTCCCGCGTACGGTGTGCCGTCGCCCAGCGCCTCCGGTGTCTCGGGGCAGGCCAGCAGCGCGGCGAGGTGGCCGATGTCCAGCTGAGCCTCGATGAGGTCGGCGAGCGGGAGGGCGGCGGTGGCGTACGCGGTGCCGTTGGCCCAGGGCGTGTGGAAGACGGGCCGGGCCCCGGCGAGGTCTCCGGCGACGGTGATGCGGCGGCCGATCTGCACGACGGCCGTGTAACTGCCGGACCAGGCGGTGAGATGCCGCAGCGCCCCGCCACGGGCGGCCAGCAGCCCGACGCGGAGCTGTTCGTCGGTGGCCCCGCAGCAGCCGAGGACGGCGAGGCGGGTGGTGGGCGCCCCCTCGGGGGTCGCGGCCGTGATGATGCGGATCTCGTCAGGACGCCAGTCCCCCACGGCCCAGAGCGGATCCGGGTCCCCCCACAGGAGTTGGGAACCCACCGGCTGGACGGTACGCCCGTCCCCGTGGTGGCCGACCGCGCCCACGGTGCCGAAGCTCGCGGCGATACTGCTCCACCCCACCAACCAACGCATCGCCGCCTCCACAGGCTGTGGACGAACCGGCGTACCAGGACATGGGAACGCCGTTGCGGGACATGCTGCCACGACAACGGCGCCCTGGAGGGGGTACGGGCGGCGCACACCGGATGCGCATGCGCCCCTGGCAAGAGCCTGGCCACGGCTCCACCCGGCGCCCCACAACGCAAGCGGATGCTCCAGGAGTTGCGGCGCCCGGCCCCGAGTGCCGCCCCCGCCCCGGCAGGGACGCGGAACAGACGCGATCCGGCCATAGTCGGGCGGCTTCGTCACGCCCCGCCCGACCGGCGCTATTCGGCCATTCTCGGCTCGCGACGGAACCGGGTGTTTCGCTCAGGACAGCGCGCCGAGGGCGCACACCGCACGGCCCACCCGGGGGCCGTTCTCGGGTCTCCCGGGGGCCCACGGCTCCGCCCCGGACCACGGTCCGAGGTGCGGCGACGTGCGGGCCGGCGCATCCCCCCGGTGCGCCGGCCCGCACGACCGCTTCTCCGAACCCCGCCCGTGCGGCGCACAGTCCGGGAGGTGTTCGTCACCTCCCGGACCGGTTCGCCGCCCGCGGGGATTGGGGCGGCGGTCTCCCCCAGCCCGCCGAGTCCAGTTCAGCGGGCCGACCCACGCAGGATCCATCGAAGCGCTTGCGCAACGGCCGGACCAGAGCGCACGGCCGGGCGCACGGCCACACATCAGGAGCACGGCACCCACGCCCCGCACCGCACGGACAACATTCCCGCCATACGGAGGTCTGCCCCTTAACGGTGGGGATGCGGCGAACTACGCTGGGTTTACCGATGTTCTCAGCAGGGCGGCATATTCCACGGGGCTCGGCCAAATGCGTGTGCGGCCGGAGTGCCCGGGACCGTCCCTGGGGAGAACACGGTACGAATGCCGCGCGCCTCACGGTGACGCGGCGGCCGTCTGTGTGTCGAGGGGTGGCGCATGTCCAGGGAGCAACGCGGGCCGAACGAGAAGCTCGGCACGGTTCTCGCCCTCGCGGGAATCAGCAACGCCGGGCTCGCCCGGCGGGTCAACGACCTCGGAGCACAGCGCGGGCTGACACTTCGTTACGACAAGACGTCGGTGGCCCGGTGGGTCGCCAAGGGCATGGTGCCGCAGGGTGCCGCGCCCCATCTCATCGCGGCGGCGATAGGGGCCAAACTCGGCCGTCCCGTCCCGCTGCACGAGATCGGGCTCGCCGACGCCGATCCGGCGCCGGAGGTCGGTCTCGCCTTCCCCCGCGACGTGGGTGAGGCGGTCCGCTCGGCGACGGATCTGTACCGGCTGGATCTGGCGGGCCGACGGGGCGGCGGAGGGATCTGGCAGTCGCTGGCGGGTTCCTTCGCCGTGAGCGCCTATGCGACCCCCGCGTCCCGCTGGCTCATAACCCCCGCCGATCCGTCGGTCGCACGGGACCCGACCGCCGCGCAGGCCGCGATCCTCGGCACGGAGGGCGCACCCGGCGCGCAGTCCGGCGTGCCCGTCCAGCCCGGCCCGGACACCGCCGCCGACGGTCCGCTGCTGCGCGTCGGCCACAGCGACGTGACCAAGCTGCGCGAGGCAGCCCAGGACGCGCGCCGGTGGGACTCCAAGTACGGCGGCGGCGACTGGCGTTCCTCCATGGTCCCGGAGTGCTTACGGGTCGACGCCGCCCCGCTCCTGCTGGGCTCGTACAGCGACGAGGTGGGCAGGGCGCTCTTCGGCGCCTCGGCCGAGCTGACCAGGCTCGCCGGGTGGATGGCCTTCGACACCGGCCAGCAGGAGGCCGCCCAGCGCTACTACATCCAGGCGCTGCGCCTGGCCCGTGCCGCCGCCGACGTGCCGCTGGGCGGATACGTCCTGGCGTCGATGTCCCTCCAGGCGACCTACCGGGGCTTCGCCGACGAGGGGGTCGACCTCGCGCAGGCCGCCGTCGAGCGCAACCGCGGGCTCGCCACCGCGCGGACCATGAGCTTCTTCCGGCTCGTGGAGGCGCGCGCCCACGCGAAGGCCGGCGACGCACCGGCCGCGGGGGCCGCTCTCCGCGCCGCCGAGAGCTGGCTGGAGCGCTCCCGGGCCGGCGACTCCGACCCCGCGTGGCTCGGGTTCTACTCGTACGACAGGTTCGCCGCCGACGCCGCCGAGTGCTACCGCGACCTCAAGGCGCCCCGTCAGGTGCGGCGCTTCACCGAGCAGGCCCTGTCGAAACCCACCGACGAGTTCGTCCGCTCCCACGGACTGCGGCTCGTCGTGTCCGCGGTCGCCGAGCTGGAGTCGGGCAACCTCGACGCCGCCTGCGCGGCCGGGACGCGGGCGGTGGAGGTGGCCGGACGCATCTCCTCGGCGCGCACCACCGAGTACGTACGCGACCTGCTGCACCGCCTGGAGCCGTACGGGGACGAGCCCCGCGTGGCCGAGCTGCGGGAACGGGCCCGTCCGCTCCTCGTCGCCCCCGCATAGGCCTGTCGCCCCGGCACAGGCCCTTCCCGGGCGGGGCCCCGGGGCTCCACCGGTACGCCCCGGTTTCGCCGGATCCGGAGAAGGCCCGGGGCGGGTCCGGGGAAGGCCCGGGGGAGAAACGTCCCGCCACGCAGACGCCTTCCCTGGTTTGAGCCCGTTGTCAGTGGGTCAGTGCACTATCGGGGTGGGAGGTGGCGTGATGATGACGCACGCGGCGTACGACTGCGATGTGCTGGTGATCGGTGGCGGAATCGTCGGTCTGTCGACCGCGTACGCGATCACGCGCACCGCGCCCGGGACCAGGGTCACGGTGCTGGAGAAGGAGTGGGGCCCGGCCAAGCACCAGACGGGACGCAACAGCGGGGTGATCCACAGCGGCATCTACTACGCGCCGGGCTCGCTCAAGGCGCGCTACGCGGTGCGGGGCGCCGCCGAGCTGGTGGACTTCTGCGCGGAGCACGACATCGCCCACGCGGTGACGGGCAAGCTGATCGTCGCGACCGACAGGGGAGAGCTGCCCCGGCTGCACGCCCTGGTGCAGCGCGGACGGGCCCACGGCCTGCCGGTCCGGGAGCTCGGCCCCGCCCAGATCGCGGAGTACGAGCCACGGGTGCGCGGCCTCGCGGCGATCCGGGTGGGGACGACGGGGGTGTGCGACTTCACCGCGGTCGCCGTCCGGTTCGCCGCCGAGGTGAGCGCCTCGGGCGGCCGGATCCGTTACGGCGCGGAGGTCGTCGCCGTCGACCGGCGCCCCTGGGGTGTCGCGGTGCGCACGGCCGACGGCCAGGTGGTCAGGGCCCGTGTGCTGGTCAACTGCGCGGGACTGCACAGCGACCGGGTGGCGCGTCTCGCGGGCGACGATCCGGGCGCGCGCATCGTGCCGTTCCGCGGGGAGTACTACGAGCTGGCCAGGCCGGAGCTGGTGCGGGGGCTGGTCTATCCGGTCCCGGACCCGGCGTTCCCCTTCCTCGGGGTCCATCTGACCCGGGGCGTCGACGGCACGGTCCACGTCGGCCCGAACGCCGTGCCGGCCCTGGCCCGCGAGGGATACGGCCGGGCGGTCGTCCACCCGCGCGAGCTGGCCGCCACCCTGGCCTGGCCCGGCTCCTGGCGGATCGCCCGGCGCCACTGGCGGTACGGGGCGGGCGAGGTGCACAGATCCCTGTCGAAGAGCGCGTTCACCCGGGCCGTGCAGCGGCTGCTGCCGGAGGTGACGGAGGCCGATCTGCGGCCCTCCCCGGCCGGGGTCAGGGCCCAGGCGGTCCTGCGGGACGGCACGCTGGTGGACGACTTCCTGATCCGGGACGCCCCGCACACCGTGCACGTGCTGAACGCCCCGTCCCCCGCCGCGACCGCGTCCCTGCCCATCGGGAGGGAGGTGGCGCGACGGGCCCTGCTGCGGGCTCGCGCGACGGGGTGGGCGCCTCCCGCCGTAGAATCGGGTCATTGTGTCTGAGCCCCTGAACCCCACCCCAGAGACGCCCGGCGCCGCCGCGGAGACGCCCGGCGCCACGCCGGAGACCGGCCCCGGTGCCACGCCGGACGCGGACGCCGCGGAGCGGCGCGCCGCCTCCTTCGAGCGACAGCGCAGGCTGCGCCAGGAGCCCCGCTTCCCCGGCGGCCCGGCCGCCGACCCGGCGGGCTCGCACCACGAGCGCCGGATCCGCAGCTTCCAGCCCCGCCGCAGCCGGGTGACCGCCGGCCAGGAGGACGCCCTCCAGCGGCTGTGGCCCAAGTGGGGCCTGGACATCGACGGCAAGGGCGTCCTCGACCTCCCCACGCTGTTCGACGGCCTCCCGGTGGTCCTGGAGATCGGCTTCGGCATGGGCGAGGCGACGGCGCAGATGGCGGCCGACGACCCCGGCACCGGGATCCTGGCCGTCGACGTCCACACCCCCGGCCAGGGCAACCTGCTGGGTCTCGCGGACCGGGCCGGGGTGTCCAACGTCCGTGTCGCCAACGGCGACGCGATCATCCTGCTCCGCGAGATGCTGGAGCCTGCCGCTCTGGACGGGCTCCGGGTGTATTTCCCCGATCCGTGGCCCAAGAAGCGGCACCACAAGAGGCGGCTGATCCAGCCGGAGTTCCTCGACCTGGTGGCGCGACGGCTGAAGCCGGGCGCGCTCGTCCACTGCGCGACGGACTGGGAGCCGTACGCGGAGCAGATGCTGGAAGTCCTGACGGCCCACCCCCTGTTCGAGAACACCCAGGCAGACGGCGGCTACGCGCCGCGGCCCGCGTTCCGGCCGCTGACCCGCTTCGAGGGCCAGGGCCTGGACAAGGGCCACGTCGTGCACGACGTGCTGTTCACCCGTCGCTGATCAGCCACGCACCGCCCTCTCGGCCACGGCGGCATGGCCAGGTGTCAGTGACCCTCGTTAGGGTCGTCGGGTGTACCAGGGGTCCGTGCAGCACCAGCAGCCGGACGTCCCGGTTCTCGAGGAGCAGAAGCTCGACGAGTTCCTGGGCGCCGTCCCGGAGCGAGGCCAGTGGCGTTACCGGCCCCGCCGCGTCGGCATGGTCTGGCGCAGCAAGGCGTTCCGCGCCGGTGCGCTGATCACGGTGCTCGCGCTCTGCGGTCTGGTGATCCTGGCCCTGGTGCGCCGGCAGACGGGCACCGAGGGCTTCCTGGTGGGGCTGGGGCTGGCCGTGCTGCCCGTGCCGCTGCTGATGGCGGCGTTCCGCTGGCTCGACCGGGTCGAGCCGGGCCCCTGGCGGAACCTGCTGTTCGCGTTCTCCTGGGGCGCGTGCGCCGCCGCCCTCGTGGCGATCATCGCCAACTCCTTCGCGACCCGGTGGATAGCGACGGCCACCGCGGACCCGGCGGGCGCCGACACCCTCGGGGCCACGGTCGTCGCCCCGGTCGTCGAGGAGAGCGCGAAGGCCATCGCGGTCCTGCTGATCTTCCTCTTCCGCAGACGGCAGTTCGGCGGGATCGTCGACGGCATCGTGGTCGCCGGGTTCACCGCGACCGGCTTCGCCTTCACCGAGAACATCCTCTACCTGGGCAACGCCTTCGGCGAGGACCAGCAGATGGGGACCACGGGCTTCGCCTCGGTGACGGCGGGGACGTTCTTCGTCCGCGTGGTCATGTCGCCGTTCGCGCACCCCTTGTTCACCGTGCTCTCCGGCATCGGCTTCGGCATCGCGGCGCTCGGCGGCTCGCGCCACCGGGTGCGCCGGGTCGTCCTGCCCCTGCTCGGGCTCACCCTCGCCATGGGCATGCACGCCCTGTGGAACGGCTCGTCGGCCTTCGGGCCGTACGGCTTCTACGCGGTGTACGGCGCGTTCATGGTGCCGTGCTTCGGGCTGGTGACCTGGCTGGCGGTCTGGTCACGCCAGCGGGAGCTGCGCACGCTCTCCACCGAGCTGCCGGTGTACGCGGCGGCCGGCTGGCTGACCCCCGCCGAGCCGCTCGCACTGGCCTCGATGCGGGCGCGGGGCATGGCCCGCGACATGGCCAGGCACTGGAACAGCCACCCGGACCGCGCCCGGGGCAGGGCCGCGGCCCGCGCCGTCGCGGAGTACGAGTCGTTCGCCACGTCCCTGGCCATGCTGCGCCGGAGGGCACGCCATGACGGCGCGGGCCCCGACTTCGCCCTCCGCGAGCAGGAGTTGCTGCACCATCTGTGGCAGCGCCGGGAGACCGCGGCGCCGGCTCTGACGTACGCGGCCCACGCGACGGGGCGGCTACGCACCTTCCGCCCGCAGGCCCCGCCGCCGTTCCCCCGTCAGTTCCCGTACGGCGGCCCGCCGCAGCACCTCCCCGCACCGCACCGGCACTACGGCGGCCACAACCCGTACCTGGAGGACGGCGGGCGCCCCGCCGGTCCGTCCTAGGCGGGCGCCCCGCCGGTCCGTCCTAGGCGGACGCCTCGGTCAGCTCCGCCAGCTCCCGGTCGGTCAGCCGGAGTTCCGCCACCGCCACCAGCGCCGGCAGCTGCTCGACCGTACGCGCGGAGGCGATGGGCGCGGTCACGGTCGGCCGCGAGGCCAGCCAGGCGAGGGCCACGGTGGCGATCTCCGCACCGTGCTCCTGGGCGATCCTGTCGAGCGCCGCGAGCACCTTGCGCCCGCGCTCGGTCTCCAGGTGCTTGGCCGCACCCTCGGCCCGCGCGCTCTCGACCGAGGCGCCCGCCCGGTACTTGCCGGTGAGGAAACCCGCGGCGAGCGCGAAGTACGGGACGGCGGCGAGACCGGAAGCGGCCGCCGTGTCCTGGAGCGCGCCCTCGTAGGTGTCGCGCGAGACGAGGTTGTAGTGCGGCTGCAGCGCGACGTAGCGGGCGAGGCCCTCGCGCTCGGAGAAGTCCAGGGAGGCCTGGAGCCGCTCGGGGCTGATGTTGGAGGCGGCGATCTCCCGGACCGTGCCCGCCTTCACCAGCTGGTCGAGCGCGGTGATGATCTCCTCGACGGGGACGCTCTCGTCGTCGAAGTGCGTGTAGTAGAGGTCGATGTGGTCGGTGCCGAGCCGGCGCAGGGACGCCTCGGCCGCCGCCTTGATCGTGGTGGGCGAGAGGCCCTTGTACGCGGGATGGGCGCCGACCTTCGTGGCGATGACGACATCGTCGCGGCGGGAGCGGGCCGCCAGCCACTTGCCGATGAGGGTCTCCGACTCACCGCCCTCGTTGCCCGGGACCCAGGCGGAGTAGGAGTCGGCGGTGTCGATGAAGTTGCCTCCGGCCGCCACGTACGCGTCGAGAACGGCGAAGGTGCGGTCCTCGTCGGCCGTCCAGCCGAAGACGTTGCCGCCGAGGGCGAGGGGGAAGACCTGGAGGCTCGAGGAACCGAGCGGGCGCAGAGAAGTCATACCCGGCGACAACGATCCGACTGAGGCGACTATTCCGTTTAGGGCCCGGACAGACCGACGGCCCTGACGTCGGGGGGTGGTGCGTCAGGGCCGTCGGGGTTCCGGTGCGCCGCGTGCGGCGCCGGCGTCCGAACGGGGTCGGTCAGCCGGCCCGACCAGGATCGGCCGGTGACCGAACGAAACCGGTCAGCGAAACCGGTCAGCGGGACCGGTCAGCCGGTCCGATCGGGAAAAGCCGGTCTCCGAGCGGGAGGAGCCGGTCTGCGAGCGGGATCAGATCGAGAGACCCTTGCTGCTCAGCCAGCCCATCGGGTCGATGCCGGTGCCGTCCGGGGTGTGGACCTCCAGGTGGAGGTGCGGTCCGGTCACGTTGCCGGTGGCGCCGACGCGGCCGATGGTCTCGCCCGTGGTGACCTTCTGTCCGGCGGTGACGTCCATCGAGGACTGGTGGCAGTACCAGATCTCCGTGCCGTCATCGAGCTCCAGGACCGTGCGGTAGCCGTACGAGCCGGACCAGCCGGCCGACTTCACGGTGCCGCTGTGCACGGCCTTGACCGGCGTGCCGGTAGGAGCCGCGAAGTCCAGGCCGGTGTGGTGGCCGGACGACCACATAGAACCGGACTGCCCGTAGGTCGAGGTGATGGTGTACGAGGAGGTCGGAACGGCGTAGCTGGCGGCGAGCTTGGCGAGGCGCTCGGCCTCGGCCTTCTTCTTCGCCGCCTCTTCGGCCGCCTTCTTCTTCGCGGCGGCCTTCGCCTCCGCCTCGCTCTGCTGCTTCGCCGCCTCGGCCGCGGCCGCCTCGGCCGCCGCCTGCTCCTCCGCCGCCTTGGCCTCGGCCTCGGCTCCGGCCTGCTGCTGCTCGGCCTGCTGGAGGATGCGCGCGCGGAGCGCCTCACCCGCGTCGGTGGTGCCCTGCTCGGCCTCGGCGGCGGTGATGCCCGCGCTCGTCAGCGGGGCGGACGCGGCGACCGTCTCGTGGTCCGCGTCGGTGTCGCCGGACATGAACGCACCCACGCCGGGAAGGGACTTGGCGTCAGGGAGATTGTCCGCGATGGAATCGGGAAGAGAAATGGAGACCGGCGGCTTGCTCTGGGCGGTGGCCATGCCACCCGCTCCGACGGCCGCGATGACGCCGACGCCGAGGACGGTGGAGCTACGGGCGAGACCGCGCTGCTTGGCCACGCGGTGCCGGCCGCGTACGGGACGGATGGACTCCTCGGTGGGGTTCCATTCCTCCCAAGTCCTGTCCTCGTGACCGAGGCTGTCGGCCCTGAAGGATGACGGGGCCTCGGGGGCAGGCTGATTGGACGCCACGTGGGCGCACTCCTTTCCTTCCTTCTCGCCTACCGGGTTAGCTGACGGGTTCGGAGCAGGAAGGTCTCCTACGGACCCCTTCGCCTCTCGCGAGACACAGGTGTCCGATTCACCCCATGTAGGTGGTTCCCCGGTTCCCTTGCGGAATTCGGCGCTGCGCACGGTGCCGTCTCTTGCGACGGCGGGTACAACCGCGCTGCGTTATCGAACGTTAATAGACACCCGGGTCCGATTCCAAGCTGTTCCCGTAGATCAGTCATGGCTGCGGCCTGGACTTTAAGGTGTCAAACGGGCGCAAACGGGCGAGTTGAGCGCCCCTCATCCGGCCGCCAGTTTCTGACGGTACGTCAAATGTTATGCGGAGCGAGGTCCTTCGACTACCGACGGTCGCGACCGGTCATTCACGGTCCCGCCCCACGATCTTCACCGTCGTCCGCCGCTCCTGCTGACCCCGCGCAGGACGGCCGACCGCGAGGAGCGCGAGGTCGTCCGTCGACCGGCCGCCGGTGTGCAGCCGTACGTCGTCGGTGAGCGCGGACAGAAGCTCCTCGGGCCCCGGGAAGAGCCGGCCGCGCAGCCGGGCCGCCGGATCGTAGAAGACGCCCTTCGCGTCCCGCGCCTCCGAGAGCCCGTCGGTGAACGTCAGGAACATCGACCCGGCCGGCAGTGTCCACTCGTCCGACCGGTCCGGCCACGCGTCCAGCCCCATCCCGAGCGGCAGCGCGGGCGCCGTCGGCGCCAGCACGTCGAGCGTCCCGTCCGCGTGCAGGACGAGCGGCTCGGGGTGCCCGCGGTTGACGACCCGCAGGACGTCCGACCCGGACGGGATCTCCGCGACCACAGCGGTGACGAACCCCTCCATGGAGTCGAGCCCGCCCCGCCGCGAGCCCTCACGGGCCAGCGCCCGCTCCAGCCGCTGCACGACCCCCTCCAGCGACATCTCCTGCTCGGCGGCCTCCCGGAACGCACCGATCACGACGGCCACCGCGGCCACGGCGTCCAGCCCCTTGCCCCGTACGTCCCCGAGGACCAGGCGCACCCCGTACGGCGTGTCCGCGACCGCGAACAGGTCGCCGCCGACGAACTCGTCCGCCTGGGCCGCCTCGTACCGCGCCGCGACCTGCAGCCCGCCGATGCGGTCATCGGGCGTCGGGAGCACCGCGCGCATCGCGGTCTCCGCGATGACCCTCGCCGAGGCCAGCTGTTCGTTCCTGCGGCGCACCACGCGGTTGATGACGAGGGAGAGCGCGGAGACCGTGACCAGGGTGAGCAGGTCGGTGACCGGCACGACTCTGCCGAGCTCGCCGTCCGAGATCCGGATGGCCAGCACCACGAGGATCGCGGCCGCCCCGACACGGACGGTGCTGGCCAGCGAGAAGAAGGGTGCGGCGATCAGCGGCGCCGCGGCGAAGAGCGGAACAGCGGAGACCACGGTCGGCGTCGCGAGGTCGAGAACGACGCCGGCACCGATCATCAGAGCCGGCAGCGCGCGCACGAAAATCCGGGAACGGGAGTTCCCAGGTGCGGTCCCCCGCCGTCCGTCCCGCTTCCCCACCTGTGCGCTCCTGCCCGCTCCACCCACGGGTGCGGACGGTACCGCGCCCCACCCAGGCTGGCCGGAGCCGCGCCGAACGGCGACTCTTCATCGGCCGAAGGGAGGAGCGCCCGGAGCCCCCGCCCGCCGGTGGTCAGCCGGGTAGCCGGTGCTGCGCGTAGATCGTCAGTGCGTCCCGTACGAAGACGGCGGTTCCGTCCCCGTGGCGATCGTAGTTCCTCCCGAACCGGGGATCGGCGACGTACATCTCCCCGATGCCTGTGACATACGCGCGCGTGACCTCCATGGTCACCGACAGCCACGCGCAGTGCCGACGCGCGATGTCCTGCACCTCGTCGCTGCCGGCCTCCAGGCCGGCCGCCCTGGCCGCCCCGTAGTCCCGGGCGATGGCATCGTGCGCGTCCTGGAAGCGGGCGCGCCCGTCCTCGCTCAGCCCGCGCCACCACCGGCCGCTCCGCTCGTACGCCTCCTCGCCCCAACGCTCGGTGACCTCCTGCTCGTACGCCGTGTGGTCGAAGCCGTCGAGCACTTCCTCGGCCATGAGTTCCTCCCCTTCCTCGGTCCTGCGGAGAGTGGTCCGCACCGAGGCGATCTGCCGCCCGATGCGCTCGCGCTCCTGTTCCAGCAGGCGCAGATGGGCCCGGAGCGCCGCCGAGGTGTCCCGCTGCCCTTCCAGCACGTCCTTGATCGCGGGCAGCGGGAGCCCCAGCTCCCGCAGGAGCAGAACGCGCTGGAGCCGGACCAGGGCCTCCTGGTCGTAATAGCGGTAGCCGTTGGCACCCGTGCGGCTCGGCACGAGGAGACCGATGTCGCCGTAGTGCCGGAGCGTCCGGCTCGTGGTGCCGGCCCGTCGGGCGATTTCCTGGATGGACCACTCCATGCCGGAACGCTAGATCTTTACGCAGCGTCAAGGTCAAGCCCCGCAGGGACGGCCGGGTGCCGGCATACGACAGAGGCCCGGATCCTCGAAAGGATCCGGGCCTCTGTCTTCAGTAGCGGGGACAGGATTTGAACCTGCGACCTCTGGGTTATGAGCCCAGCGAGCTACCGAGCTGCTCCACCCCGCGCCGTTGTGATTGCAACTCTACGCCATCCGGGACGGTGCTCCGACCACTTATGGCCGCACCCGCCCCGCGCCCCTGACGAGCGGGGGCCCCACGCCCCCGGCGCAATGCGTCAACACAGGGCGCATACCGTGCAGTTGCCGGGCGCGGTGACGCGCTCAAGGGTGTTTCCGCACCCCCCGATCTCGCGCGTCGCCCGCCTGGAGGGCTACCGGATGTCCACACCACACAGACCCGCCCGATCCCCCCGGCCACGCCGCAGGGCCGAGCCGGAGCCGTGCCCCGGCCAGGACCCGGGGCACGGCTCCGCGATTGCGCGGCATCCGGCGCGGCGGGACGCTGGAGGGGCAAGCCTTTCGGTGTTCGGTCCCGTCTGCGCGGCATTCCAGGTGCCGGCGTCGGCCCAGCTGCCTCACCCGACGCGGGGGTGTGCCAGGGGAGGCCGGGCGCATGTGTGCGCTAGGAGACGATCATGGACGGCACCCTGCTCGAAACGATGAGAACAGCTCTGCGCGGCCCGGTCATCGGCCCGGACGACCAGGAGTACGGGCAGGCCCGGGCGGTCTACAACGGCATGATCGACAAGAGGCCGGCAGCCGTGGTCCGGTGCCGCGACACGGCGGATGTCATGGCTGCCGTCGACTTCGTCCGCGAGAACGGCCTGGACGTCGCCGTCCGGGGCGGCGGGCACAGCGGCCCCGGCCTCGGCCTCCGGGACGACGCCGTGACGCTCGACCTCTCGCCCATGCACGGCGTACGGGTCGACCCGGCCACCCAGACCGCCCAGGCGGACGGCGGTGCGACGCTGGGAGACCTCGACCACGTCACCCATGCCTTCGGCCTCGCCACCCCGGCGGGGATCATGTCCACGACCGGCGTCGGCGGGCTCACCCTCGGCGGCGGGCACGGCTACCTCACCCGGAAGTACGGCCTCTCGGTGGACAACCTGGTCTCCGCGGACGTGGTCCTGGCCGACGGCAGCTTCGTCGCCACGAATCCGAGCGAGCACCCCGACCTGTTCTGGGCGCTCCGTGGCGGCGGCGGCAACTTCGGCATCGTCACGTCGTTCGACTTCGAGCTGCACCCCGTCGACACAGTGGGCGTCGGTATCACCGTCTGGCCCCTGGAGCTCTTCCATGACGTCATGCGCTGGTACCGCGACTTCCTGCCGCAGGCACCGGACGACCTGTACGGCTTCTTCGCCTCGCTGAGCGTCCCGCCGGGCCCGCCCTTCCCCGAGGAGATACACGGCCGGAAGATGTGCGGGGTCATCTGGTCCTCGACGGCCGACCCGGACTCCCTGGGCGAGACCCTCGCCGTGGTGAACGAACCGGGGCCGCCCGCCTTCCACTTCACCTCGCCGATGCCCTATCCGGCGCTGCAGTCGATGTTCGACACACTGATGCCGTCCGGCCTCCAGTGGTACTGGCGCGGGGACTTCTTCGACCGGATCACGGACGACGCCGTCGACGTGCACGCCGCCTTCGCCGAGAAGCTCCCCACCGGCCTGTCGACCATGCACCTGTACCCGGTCGACGGAGCCGCCGGCCGGGTCGGCCCCGACGACACCGCCTGGGCCTACCGCGACGCGCTCTGGTCGGGCGTCATCGCCGGCATCGATCCCGACCCGGCCAACGCGGCGGCGCTGCGGGAGTGGGCCGTAGGCTACTGGGAGGCGCTGCACCCGCACTCCATGGGTGGCGGCTACGTGAACTTCCTCGGCACGGGCGAGTCCCAGGACCGGGTCCGGGCCACCTACCGCGGCCACCACGACCGGCTCGCGGAGATCAAGCGGTCCTACGACCCGCACAACCTCTTCCACGCAAACCAGAACATCGAGCCCGCACCGCCGCACTGACCGTCACGCCGGGCTCGCAATACCGGGGGAAAGCCGTGCTGGGAGGGTTACAGTCTGCATGCACCGCTTGATGATCCGGACGCCCCCGGAGCGGCGCGGCACCGGTAGCGGCACATCGTCGCCCTACCGGTCAGGACCGGTCCGGCATGCACCGCAGCGATTCGGTCACGGGGCTCTCACCGCACACCTACGTACAGGACACCTGAGATGACCGACACGCCTGCCCGCACGGCCCAGCGCCACCACGACGCGGCCTCCGCGGCCACGACCGCCGACACGGGCGCCTCGCCGCTGCCCACTCCTCAGTACGCGGGCCTGTTCATCGAGCCCGACCTGCCCCCGGTCGCCGACGAGCCCGAATGACCGGGCTGCCGTGACCGGCCCCGCGGGTCCCTCCGGGAGCGGCCGGCCCGAGTGACCGGTACGGCCGCACGGTCGTTGGGAGACCATGCGCATCCGTATCGGCGTGGTCGTCCTCGCAGTGGTCCTGCTGATCGCCGCGTTCATCTCGAACATCCCGACAGAGGCCGAGACCGAGGCGGCCTGCCGGCGGGCCCTCGACAACACGTCGACGTGGACCTTCCGGCCGGACGTCTGCCTGGACGTGTCCGCGGAGACCTACCGGACGTTCCTCCTGATGTACCAGTTGCGGGAGGAGGGCCTGGACTGAGGGGGAGGGCGGGCCTCCGGCCCGTCAGCCCTGTTGTTCCTTCCACTCCGCCTGGGCCTCGTCGAGGTCCTCGGCGAACGTGTCCAGGAAGTCCTTGGCGCTGGTCTTGCCGAGCAGCACCTTCTGGAAGCCCGATTCGCTGTCGGCCTTGGACAGGGTGTTCCAGTCCGGCAGGTAGTAGGGCAGCTGGACGATCTTGGTGTCGCCCGAGAACAGCGCCTCGGCACCGAGCCGGGTGGTCTCGGCCTCGTCGAGCCAGGGGTCCTCGGCGGCTTCCTTGTTGGCCGGGATCAGGCCGGCGGACTCGCTGAACTTGGAGTTCGAGGCGTGGGACGCGGCGAACTCGATGAACTTCCAGGCCGCCGCCTTGTTCTCGGACGACTTGAGCAGCCCCAGGCCGGAGACCGGGTTGGAGACCATCACCCGGGTGCCGTCGGCCAGTTCGGGCTGCGGGATGCCGCGGAACCTGTCGGCGCCGAGTGAGCTCACGTGGTCCTGGTAGGACCCCAGGTTGTGGTTGAGCATGGCGATGCTGCCGGAGTCGAACTGGGCGACCATCTTGGTGAAGTCGTTGTTGAGGTCGGCCTCCGGGGTGGCCTTCCCGTACAGGCCCGCGTACTTCTCCAGCGCCGCCACGTTCTTCGGGTCGTTGACCGTCGTCCTCGTCCCGGACTCGTCCCAGAAGGAGTCGATGCCCGACTGCCCGTACATCGCGTCCAGCGCCTGCGCGATCGAGCCCGGGCCGCCGCGGATGGTGTAGCCGAACCGGTTCTTCTGCCGGTCCGTCAGCTTCGCGGCGGACCTGTAGAAGTCGTCCCAGGTGTCCGGCTCGCCCAGCCCGGCCTTCTTGAACAGGTCCGTACGGTAATAGAGGACGCCGTTGGTGGCGGAGATCGGCACCGTGTACATCTCGTCCCGGCCGGCGGCGCTCCGCACGTTCTCGATCATCGCCTCGTTAAGCTTGCCCTTGAGGGAGCTCGCCTCGACCCGGTCGTCCAGCGGCTCCAGCGCGTCCTGCGCGGTGATCCCGGCGACCATCGCGGCCCCCACGCCCCCGACGTCCGGCAGACCGCCGCCTTGGATGGCGGTGTCGTACTTGGACTGGGCCTCGGTGGACGCGATCCCCACGTACTGCACGTCGATGTCCGGGTTCGCCTTCTCGAAGTCCGCGATGATCTCTTTCCAGATCGCCGTACGGACACCCCCGTTCTCGTCCCAGAACACGATCTTCCCGGTGCCCGAGCCCTCCGCGCCCTTGGCGCCGGTGATCCCGCTGCCGTCGTCACCGCAGGCGGTGGCTGTGAGGGCCAGGGCGGAGACCAGGGATATCGCGGCGGCGAGTCGGCCGTTGCGGAGTTCGGTCATGGTCGGCTCTCTTCTCTGAGTGCTCACCTGCGGGGCGCTCGGCACCGTGCCGCCGCAACGTGTAGCCGTGGGGGGAGACTCGGCTCTCATATCGCGTCTCATATATGACATACGAAGACACGCGAAGAACGTAGAGTCGGCCCGTTCCCAGGGTCAATGCCCGTGCAGCAGAAAGTTCGTGGGCCCCGCACGCCGACGAGAGCCGCCCCGGTCACGCCTCCACGGCACCTGTCGCTTTGCATCGCGCACATGAGGTGGCCCGTTCGTGGAGCGCATCCCGGACCCGGGCGGGGGCATGGCCCGCAAGTTCCGCATCACCGAGGAGGGCGCGAGGACGCTCGACGCGGCACACGAAGGCATGGTCGGTCACTGCGCGGGTCATGGCCGACTGGCCCGACGAGGACGTCTCGGGGAGCAGTTTCCTCACATGCCGGCAGCAGGAAGCCCTTCACTCCGCTTCGGAAAAAATCTACCGTGGTCAAGGTAGACATTCGCCTTCGTGTGTGGCTACAGTTTCCCTCGTAGCCAGGACAGCAAAGAGGGCACGGCAGACATGAACTGCCGTGCACGCAGGATCAGAACACGCGGAACGGCGGTGGAGCGGGGGAGCCGGAAACGGTGGGTTCCCTCACTGGCTGCCGGGCCGAGCGGCCCTCGGGGCCGCACGCAGTACAGCAGGATCCGCAGTGACAACCGATACAGAGAACAAGGTAAGGAGCAGACACCATCAGGATCGCCCGGGCGCGAAGAAGCACCGCCCGGGTACCGCAGGCCCCAGAACGGAAGGTGGTCCCCGGTCACGCATACGCGATCCCCGTACCTCCGCCCTCTCAGGCGGACAGGCGGAACAAGAAGGCCGGCGCAGTCAGCCGGTAGATGGTGTTGAACGCTCGGGGCCCGGGTGCCGTAAGGCACCCGGGCCCCTCGGACGTGTCCCCGAAAGAAGAGGTGCTATGCCCCCTCGCAGTCCCCGCCCCGCCGACAGCCTCGACGACGACGATTACCCCGCCTACACGATGGGCCGTGCCGCCGCCATGCTCGGCACCACCCCCGCCTTCCTCCGCGCCCTCGGCGAGATGCGCCTGATCACCCCGCTGCGCTCGGAAGGCGGCCACCGCCGGTACTCCCGCTACCAACTGCGCATCGCCGCCCGTGCCCGTGAGTTCGTCGACCGGGGCACCAAGATCGAGGATGCCTGTCGCATCGTCATCCTCGAAGACCAACTCGAAGAAGCCCAGCGCATCAACGCCGAGCACCGGGCCGCGTCGAAATCCGGAACCCCGTAAGGCGGGTCTGACACCAGGTCTCCTGCACGCCCGCCCTTCCGCTCACGCACGTGTCCAGGCACGACGAAGCGCCTCGACCGGCCGAAGCCGGTCGAGGCGCTGAGCAGCAGGTCAGAGGATTGAGCCCTCTCCTGCACCAGGTAGGCCGTGTGGGACTCGAACCCACAACCAACGGATTAAAAGTCCGCTGCTCTGACCAATTGAGCTAACGGCCCCTGATGGATCACCCCCGAGCATAGCTGCCCCGGGCCCGGCAGCCGATCGGGTATCGGGTGCCGGGCCCTGTCACGGCCGGGGCGGGCCGGTCAGTCCGTGCTCGTGCGCTTGTGATCCTGGGCTTCCGGCTTGAGGAACCAGTGGCGGGCCGAGACCAGCCACCAGACCGCGGCGAAGCCGAGCACCACCAGCACAGCCAGCGGGGCGTAGTTGAAGCTCTCCCAGGTCACCGGGGACACCTGGGGCAGCATGAAGAGCACCGTGATCACCGCGACCCAGGTCACCGCGATGACGCCGATGGGGCGGGACCACCGGCCAAGGTGCCAGGGCCCCCGCACGAAGTCGTCGCCCCGCAGGAGCCTGAGCAGCGTGGGGATGACGTAGGCGATGTAGAGGCCGATGACAGCGATGGACGTCACGGCGGCGTACGCGGTGACGTTGATGAGGTACGGCAGGCCGAGGGCCAGGGCACCGAGAGCGGCCAGCCAGACCGCCGCGACGGGCGTGCGGGTGCGGGGGCTGACCGTGTGCCAGACGCGGGAGAACGGCAGCGCCCCGTCGCGCGAGAAGGCGTAGATCATGCGGCTGTTGGCGGTCACCGAGGCCATCCCGCAGAACAGCTGGGCCCCGATCACGACGAGCAGCAGGAGCTTGCCCGTGGTGGCTCCCAGCGCGTCCAGGAGGATCTGGGCGGGCGGGGCGCCGGTCGGGGAGTTGAGCGCGCCGTCGTACGACTGGATGGCGAAGGTGAAGCCGAGCAGGAGCACGAAGCCGGCGATCCAGGACGTCCAGATCGACTGCACGATGCCGCGCGGGCCCGCCACGGCCGCGTCGTGGGTCTCCTCCGTCATATGGGCGGAGGCGTCGTACCCCGTGAAGGTGTACTGCGCCATCAGCAGGCCGATCATCACGACGTAGAAGCCGCTCCCCCAGCCGGTGTTGTTGACGAACTCGGTGAACACGTACGAAGCCGACTGGTGCGAGTCCGGCACGAAGGTGAGCGCCCCCACGATGACGGCGACCCCCACGACGTGCCACCACACACTGACATTGTTCAGGACGGCCACGATGCCGACCCCGAACGTGTTCAGCAGGCCGTGCAGGATCAGGATCGCCGCGAAGAGCAGGATCGTACGGCCGGGTGTGACCTCGAAACCGAACTGGAGGTTCAGGTACGCCCCGAGGAAGGACGCCGCCCCGAAGTCGATGCCGGCGGTGACGGCCACCTGGCCGAGCACGTTGAACCAGCCCGCGAACCAGGCCCACGCCGCGGCCGAACGCGGCGGAGCCAGGCGGTGGGCCCAGAAGTACAGGCCCGCGGACGTCGGGTACGCCGAACAGATCTCGGCCATCGCCAGGCCGACGAACAGCGTCATCAGCCCGACGCCGACCCATCCCCAGGTGATGACGGCGGGACCGCCGGTGTTCATGCCGAACAGATACAGCGTCAGGCAGCCGGAGAGCACCGAGATGATCGTGAACGAGACGGCGTAGTTGGAGAAGGCGGACATCCGGCGCGCGAGCACCTGGGTGTAGCCGAGTTCTGCCAGCCGCTCCTCGTCGGAGGTGGGCGCGGATGGACTCCGGAGGGCGTCCGGCGGTGGCTCTGCCGCCACGGCTTCGTCGTTTGTCATGCCCCCAGCGATGCCCTGGCACGGACGCCGGAAACGCCGCGGGGCCCGTACGCCACCGAAGTGTCGTACGGGCCCCGCGGTCGGTCAGCCTGTCAGCCGGACTCAGCCGTTGCGCTTCCAGCGCGGCTTGTCGTCCCGGCGGCCGAAGGTACCGGTGCCGGTACCCGTGCCGGTGCCACCACGGTGGTCGTCGCGGCGGCCGGTCGGGCGGTCGCCGCCGCCGGAGCGGAAGCCGCCCGAGGGACGGTCGTCACGACGGTCGCGGTTGAACGGACGGTCGCTGCCACCGGAGCGGAAGCCACCGGACGGACGCTCGTCACGACGGTCGCGGTTGAACGACGGACGGTCGTTGTCACGACGCTCGAACGAACGGCCACCCCGGTCGTCACGACGGTCGCCGCCACCGGAGCGGAAGCCGCCCGAGGGACGGTCGTCACGACGGTCGCGGTTGAACGACGGACGGTCGTTGTCACGACGCTCGAACGAACGGCCACCCCGGTCGTCACGACGGTCGCCGCCACCGGAGCGGAAGCCACCGGACGGGCGGTCGTCACGACGGTCGTTGCTGCCGCGGAACGACGGGCGGTCGTTGCTCCCGCGGTAGCCGGTCCCACCGGAGGGACGGCCACTGCGCTCGCCGGTACCACGGTCGTTGCCACCGCGGTAACCCCCGCGGTCGCCGCCACGGTCGTCACGGCGGTTGAAGTTGCCCCGGTCGTCACGACGATCGTCGCGCGCGGCCGGCTGCTCCGGGACGGACACCGCTGCGATGAGCGCCGCCTCGGCCTCGGCGGCCACCTCGGCCACCGCCGCCTCCGGGTCGTCGCCCCGCTCGCGGGCGGCACGGGCGACCAGACGGTCGGCCTCCTCGCGCAGCTCGACGGCACGGCGCTGGACGCGCTCCAGCTGCTTGGTGAGGTCGGCCGCCTCGCGCTCGGCCTGCTTGGCCGCGTTGTTCGCGGAGTCGGCCTGGACCTCGGTCAGCGAACGGGCACCGGTGATCTCGGCGACCTCGGGCTCGAAGACGCCCGCGCCCTGCACGATGTGGCGCGAGGCGTCGACGCCCGCGTCCTCCATCAGGCGGAAGATCTGACGGCGCTGGTGCGGAAGCGCCAGCGAGACGACGACACCGGACTTGCCGGCGCGCGCGGTACGGCCCGAGCGGTGCAGGTAGTCCTTGTGGTCGCCGGCCGGGTCCACGTTGAGGACGAGGTCGATGCCGTCGACGTGGATGCCGCGGGCGGCGACGTCGGTGGCGACGAGGGCGTTGACGTAGCCCTTCTTGAAGTCCTCGAGGACGCGGGTACGAGCGCCCTGCGTCATGCCGCCGTGCAGCGCGTCGGCCTTCACGCCGGACTCGATGAGCTGCTCGGCGATGCGGTCGGCGCCCAGCTGGGTGCGGACGAAGATGATCGTGCGGCCCTTGCGGGCGGCGATCGCGGCCGTGACGGGCGCCTTGTCCTTCGGCTTCACCACGAGGACGTGGTGCGACATCGTGGAGACGTTGCCCTGGGCGCTGTCGACCTCGTGCGTGACCGGGTTGCTCAGGTAGCGCTTGACGAGCGTGCCGATCTCGTTCTCCATGGTGGCGGAGAAGAGCATGCGCTGGCCGCCACCGGGGATCTGGTCGAGCAGCTCGGTGACCTCGGGCAGGAAGCCCAGGTCCGACATCTGGTCGGCCTCGTCGAGGACCGCGACCTGGACGTTCTCCAGGGAGCAGGCGCCACGGTTGATGATGTCGCGCAGCCGGCCCGGGGTGGCGACGAGGACGTCGACACCGCGCTCCAGCGCGTAGATCTGGTTGCCCATCGACGTACCGCCGCAGACGACCTTCATCTTCAGGCCGAGCACGTCGCCGTAAGGCTGCAGCGCGTCCGCGACCTGCATCGCGAGCTCACGGGTCGGCGTGAGGATGATCGCGCGGGGCTTCTTCTTCTCGGTGTGGCCGCCGGACAGCGCGGCCAGGGTGGGCAGACCGAAGGAGAGGGTCTTGCCGGAGCCGGTACGGCCACGGCCGAGGATGTCCTTGCCGGCCAGGGCGTCCGGGATGGTCGCGGCCTGGATCGGGAAGGGGGCCGTCACACCGTTCTGCGCGAGCTTGCGCACGATGCCGTCGGGCAGTCCGAGCGAGGCGAAGGTGATGCTCGGCTCGGCGTCCTCGTCGGACGCGGCCTCGTCGGAGGTCTCCGTGGCGGAGCTCTCCGCGATCGGGGCCTCCGTCGCGGGGGTCTCGTCGGCTGCCTCGGGGGCCTGGGCCACTACGGCCTCGGCGGCCTCCACGACCTCGATGTTCTCGACGTCGTTCTCGGGCATGACGGTGTGGTCAGAACTGGAAATTGACATGCGAAATGCGAAACCTTCCGGAGTCTCGGCACGCGCCCGTAACTCCGTGTTTTCGCAATTTCGACCGCCTCAATGCGGTCCAGCCACGGCAAGGGAGAGTACGCGCCACACGGCGCTCTTCTGTGTCGGCGCCGGGCATAGGATCAAACGATCTACTACCATACGCACCCTCCCCCCATTCGCGCAAACCGGGGCCCTCCCGAGGCGGCTCACACCGGCGCGACCTGCGGTGATACCCGGGGAGTGGGCCACACCTCGATCCTCCCCGGCGCCCCCATCGCGTCCGTACGGGACTGCGCGGCCGGCGAGGCCGAAGGCTGCTCCGGCGGCGGCGAGGGTTCCGGCTCGGGCGAGGGCGGAGGCTCCTCGGGAGTGACCGGCGGAGGCGGCGGCTCACCCGGACCGGGCTCGCTGGGCGCCGGGGTGGGCAGGGGTCCGCCCCGGGTCGGCTCAGGGGCACCGGGGCCACCGGGCTCCGGGCGGGTGCCCTTCGGCCCGGACGACGGGGCGCGGCCCGAGGCCTTGGCGTCCGGCTCACGGGAGGCGCCCCGGTCGGACTGCGCCTCGGCACGGCCGCCGCCCGATCCGGACCGCCCGGTGCCGGACACGGTGCCGCCGTCCGGGCGGTCCGGCGCACCTTTCTCGCCGGCGGTACGCGAAGGCGCCGGCTTCCCGGCGTCGTCGCCGACGCTCACACAGCCTGTGGACGCGGCGATCGTCAGCACGGTGACGGCTGCCCAGCGGACGCGGGCGGACAACTGGCGCACGGTACGGCACCTCCGGGGAGGAGAGACGGCGGAGAGGAGAGCGATGTGTCCAACTCCCCCGCACCCGCCGGGGACACGCCCCGGCACAACACCCGCACACACGCCGGCCCGCACGGGTCACCCGCCGGGGCCCCCGAAGCCGCCGGCGAGCTCCGCCCCCAGGAACACGGCCCCGAGCCCCACCAGCAGGGACGCCAGCAGATTGGCACCGGCCAGGAAGCCGCGGCCGGTCTCGGCCAGCCGCAGAGTCTCGTACGAGAACGTCGAATACGTCGTCAGCGCCCCGCACAGCCCCGTACCCAGCAGCGCGTACACCGGTGTGGACACCATGGCTCCCGTGAGTACGCCGAGCAGCAGGCTGCCCGCCGCGTTCACGGTGAACGTTCCCCACGGGAACACGTACGGCAAGCCGGCGCCGTGCCGCGCCTGCACCGCACGGTCCGTCAGATAGCGCAGCGGCGCCCCGACCGCGCCCCCGAGGACGACCAGCAGCCAGTTCACGCCGTGCCCCACCGCCGGTCCGCCAGCGCCCGGGTGAGCGCGGCCGCCCCCCACACCGCGCCGAGCGCCGCCACGGCCGTCGCCGCCGCGTACGCCATCGCCGTGGCCACCTCCTGACGCGCCAGCAGCCGGGACACATCGGCCGCGTACGTCGAGAACGTGGTGAACCCGCCGAGCACCCCGACCCCCAGGAACGGCCGCACCAGCGGATGCGTGATCCTCCCCCGCTCGGCGGTCAGCACCATCAGCACACCGATCAGGGCGCAGCCCGCCACGTTGACCACGAAGACCGCCCAGGGGAAGCCGTCCCCGGCGGTGGGCCAGGCGAGGGACGCCGCGTACCGCGCCGTGGCCCCGGCCGCGCCGCCCGCCGCGATCACCGCCAGGACCCGCCACCTGCCCGCGCCCGCCGTCTCGGCGCGCTGCGCGGGCACGGAGAGGTCGACGTCAGGGTCGACGACGGGCCGCTCGGGCGGTGGATCCTGGGTGCTCACCCGTACCCCAGCTCGTGCAGCCGCTCGTCGTCGATGCCGAAGTGGTGGGCGATCTCGTGGACCACGGTGATCTCCGTCTCGGCGACCACGTCCTCGCGGGTCTCGCACATCCGCAGCGTCGGCCCCCGGTAGATGGTGATCCGGTCCGGCAGCACGCCCGCGTACCACTCGCCACGCTCGGTGAGCGGCGTGCCCTCGTAGAGTCCGAGCAGCTCCCGGTCCTCCGGGTCCTCCGGCTCCTCCTCCACGAACACCGCGACGTTGTCCATCAGCCGCATCAGCTCCGGCGGGACCCGGTCAAGAGCCAGGCTCACCAGCTCTTCGAACTCCTCGCGCGTCATCTCCAGCACCCCGCCATTGTCACGTACGCCGGACGGGAACGGGCGGCCCGCAGCCGCCCCCGCGGCCACCCGCCCGGCCCACACCTCCCCGGCCTCCCGCATGTCCGCCGCCCGATCGGGGCATACGCGCCCAATGGCACGCCCGTTCCACGCCGCAGCCGTCCGTGTCCGCCGCCTCCGCAGCTCCCGCCCGCGCGCCACCGCCCCCGCCGGCGGACTCGTCCCCGCCGCGCACCCCTGGAAACGGGCCTTCGGCCTGCTGGCCGTGGTCGTGCTGGGCGCCTGGCTGGGACTGCTGGTCGTCGGCAGCGTGCGTACGCCGGTGGGGCCCATGGACACCACCATGACGCTGCGGCCGTCGGCGGTCGGCGGCACCAAGATCAACGTGTCCCCGCTCGGTGCCCTGGAGCTGGACTCCCACCACGCCCCGGTCCGCCTGGACGTGGACGTCGACCAGCTCGACCCGGAGCGCTCCCAGGCCCTGGTCAAGCACCCCGAGCGCCTCTCGGGCCTCCAGGACGAGGTCACCGACGACGTCGCCGCCGGCACCCGGGAGCTGGCCGTCCGCTCCTGCGTGGCCGTGGTCTCCGGCGCCACCGCACTCGGCCTCGTCGTCTACCGGCGCCCGCGCCGCGCCCTGGCCGCCGGAGGCCTCGCCCTGGCCCTGCTGGCCGCCTCGGGCGTCAGCGCCTACGCCACCTGGAACCCGAAGTCCGTCCTGGAGCCGAAGTTCTCCGGGCTGCTCTCCAGCGCCCCCTCGGTCGTCGGCGACGCCCGCTCGATCGTCACCGAATTCGACGTCTACCAGCAGGAGCTGGCCCGGCTCGTCACCAACGTCACCAAGCTGTACGACGCCACGTCCACGCTCCCCGTGTACCAGCCGGACCCGGCGACCATCCGGGTCCTGCACGTCTCCGACATCCATCTCAACCCCGCCGCCTGGCACATCATCGGCTCACTGGTCGAGCAGTACGAGATCGACGTGATCATCGACTCGGGCGACACCATGGACCACGGCACGGCCGCGGAGAACGGCTTCCTCGACCCCGTCCGCGACCTCGGCGCCCCCTATGTGTGGGTGAGGGGCAACCACGACTCCAAGCAGACCCAGGCCTATCTGAGGAAGACCAGGAACGCGTACGTACTGGACGAGGGCCACGCCGTGAGCGTGGCCGGGGTGCGGATCGCGGGCACCGGCGACCCCCAGTTCACCCCCGACCGGTCACGCCCCACCGGCGGCAAGGCCTCCGAGCAGCTCGCGGGCATGCGCCTCGCCTCGGCGCTGCGTGACCAGAAGCGGGCGGGCACCCCGGTGGACATCGCGGTGGCGCACGACCCGAACGCGGCGCGGGAGACGGACGGAACGGTTCCGCTGGTCCTGGCCGGCCATGTGCACCACCGGGTCAACGAACTGCTGCCCCTGGGCACCCGGCTGAAGGTCGAGGGCTCCACGGGCGGTGGCGGACTGCGCGCCGTGCAGAACCAGAAGCCCGAGAAGGTGCGCGCCTCGGTGCTCTACCTGGACCGCGCCAGCCGGCATCTGCAGGCGTGGGACGAGATCACCCTGGGCGGTCTGGGCCTGACGACGGCCGAGGTCAGCCGCCATCTCCCGGAGGAGAACCTGAAGAGCCCGGCACCCTCCCCGAGCGTCCCGACGCCCTCGCCGTAGGGCCTCTCGAACGAGAGGCCCAAACCGTTTTGGCGATACCTCCCCGCATCCCATATGCTTCTCACGTCCCCGACGCGCTGGAAAGCGCGCAGGTGGGCCCTTAGCCCTCATCGTCTAGTGGCCCAGGACGCCGCCCTTTCAAGGCGGTAGCACGGGTTCGAATCCCGTTGGGGGCACGCTTAACCGTGTGCGAGACTTGTCTCGCACATTAGCTAGGTCCTGTGGAGCAGTTTGGAGTGCTCGCCACCCTGTCAAGGTGGAGGCCGCGGGTTCAAATCCCGTCAGGACCGCTGCAGCCCGTATGAGCTGCGTGGCTGGGTAGCTCAGTTGGTACGAGCGATCGCCTGAAAAGCGATAGGTCGCCGGTTCGATCCCGGCCCCAGCCACCACCCGAAAGCCCCGTCCCCCGGACGGGGCTTTCGCCGTACTCACCCGGTGTCACGCCGCCGCCGCACCGCCTGCACGGTCAGTCCGAGCAGCACCACGGCCGCCACGGCCGTCAGCGCCGCCCCGTCCGGAACCCGCTGTCCGAGGCGCTGGGCCCACTGCTCGACGGCGAACGAGTCGTCCACGTCCAGGAGTCCGGGCAGCGCGGTCGTCCCGTCGTACACGAGGAAGAGCACTCCGAGCCCGATGAAGAAGAGGCCGGAGAGGAGCGTGGTGCTGTGCAGCTCGAAGCGGCCGGCCCGCAGCGGCCTGCCTCGCAGCCAGGCCCGGCGGCCGAGGTCGAAGCGTTCCCAGAGCAGGGCGAGCACGAACAGCGGAACGGCCATGCCCAGCGCGTACACGGCGAGCAGCAGTCCGCCGTAGACGGGGCTGCCACTGACGGCGGCCACCGTGAGGACGCTGCCGAGGATGGGGCCCGCGCAGAACCCCGCCAGCCCGTAGACCGCGCCCAGGGCGTAGACGGAGAGGGCGGTGGTGGGCCGGATCCGGCCGCTGACGGCGGCGATCCGCCGGGAGGCGAAGCCCAGGCCGACGATCTGGGCGAGGCCGAGCCCGATGATCAGCCATCCCGCGCCGACGACGAGCGCGTCACGGTGCCCGTAGAAGAGCCGCCCGGCGTACGAGCCCGCGGCGCCGAGCGGGACGAGGGTGGTGGCGAGACCGGCGTAGAAGATGCCCGTACGCGCCAGGAGCCGTGAGGCGGAGTCCACGGAATACGCGAAGAAGGCCGGGAGCAGCAGGGCGCTGCACGGGCTGACGAGGGCTAGGAGGCCTCCGAGGAGGGCGGCGAAGTAGCCGATGTCCGGGGTCACTTCGCGGGGTCCCCGGCGCTTCCGACGTTGGCCTCCTCCGCCGCCGCGTCCTCGATGGCCTCGGTGAAGACGGCCATGGGCTGGGCGCCGGCCAGGGGGCGGCCGTTGATGAGGAAGGACGGGGTGGACGTGGCGCCGATCCCGTAGGCCTGCTCCCGGTCCTCGCGGACCGCTTCGGTGGCGGCCGCGCTGTCCGTGTCGCGCGCGAAACGGTCGAGGTCCTTCACACCGGCCTGCCGGGCGAGCGCCCTGAGGCGCTCCTTGCCGAAGCCCTTCTCCTTGGCGCCCTCGGCGTAGGCGGCCCGGTGGAAGGCCCAGAAGCGGTCCTGCCGGCCGGCCGCCCAGGAGGCGCGGGCGGCGGCCTCGGAGGCCTCGCCGAAGATCGGGAAGTTGCGCCACTCGATGCGCAGGGTGCCGTCCTCGACGTACCTCTTGATCAGTTCGGGTTCGGTGTCCCGGGCGAACTTCCCGCAGTAACCGCACTGGAAGTCGGCGTACTCGATGAGGACGACGGGGGCGTCGGCGCGGCCCTGGGCGAGCTTGTCGCCGGCGTCGCGCCGGGCCAGTCCCGCCAGCTCCTCGTAGATCTCGGGGTCCGGTCCCGCCGTCGTGGCGGCGGCCGGGGTGTCGGACGCGGGTGCGTCCGGGGCGGTCGCCCGGTAGGAGACGAAGCCGAGCAGCCCGGCGGCGAGCACGACGACGAGGCCGAAAAGCATCGGCTTCCTCGCGGAGGACGGCTTCTTCGCGGAGGGCGAGGGGCGGGCGGGCGTGGGCATACGGCGCTCCGTGCGGGTGCGGTGCGGGGAAGGGCGAGCGTGGTCCGCGGGAGGCGCGGGGTCGCCCTGTGACGGGGAACGGATGATCAGTTGCCCGAAATGGTACGTCCTGTGACGGCGCCGTCCCGCTCGGTCACCGGCGCCGTCGCGGGGGCCCTTCCGGGGAGAGGTGTGACACGGCCCGGACGAAATAGGTTCGCCACTCCTCGCGCCCGGGTGAGATCCTGGGATCCGTATGTCTACTTCCTTCGCCGATCTCCAGTCCCAGCTCGGGCAGCTCTCGCTCCGCGACGCGCACAGGCTCGGCCGTCGCCTCGAGGGTGCCCGCCGCATCCGCAAGCCCGAGGCCCGCCAGTCCGTGGTGGACGAGATCTCGGCCGAAGCCGGGAAGGCAGCCGAACGGCTCGCGGGACGCGCCGCGCGGATGCCCGCCCTGTCGTACCCGGAACAGCTCCCGGTCAGCCAGAAGAAGGACGAGATCCTGGAGGCGATACGCGACCACCAGGTCGTGATCGTCGCCGGTGAGACCGGCTCGGGCAAGACCACGCAGATCCCCAAGATCTGCATGGAGCTGGGGCGCGGCGTCCGCGGCATGATCGGGCACACCCAGCCCCGCCGGATCGCGGCACGCACGGTCGCCGAGCGCGTCGCGGACGAGCTGAAGACCCCGCTCGGCGAGGCCGTCGGCTGGAAGGTGCGCTTCACCGACCAGGTGAACCCGGACGCGACCTTCGTGAAGCTGATGACGGACGGCATCCTGCTGGCCGAGATCCAGACGGACCGCGAGCTCCTCGCCTACGACACGATCATCATCGACGAGGCCCACGAGCGGTCCCTGAACATCGACTTCCTGCTGGGCTATCTGGCCCGGCTGCTGCCCAAGCGCCCCGATCTGAAGGTCGTCATCACCTCGGCGACCATCGACCCGGAGCGCTTCGCCAAGCACTTCGGCGAGGCGCCGATCGTGGAGGTCAGCGGGCGTACGTATCCGGTGGAGGTGCGCTACCGCCCTCTCCTGGAGGACGATTCCGACGACTCCGACCGCGACCAGATCACCGCGATCTGCGACGCCGTCGACGAGCTGGACCACGAAGCCCCCGGCGACGTCCTGGTCTTCCTCTCCGGGGAGCGGGAGATCCGCGACACCGCGGACGCGCTGAACAAACGCAACCTCAGACACACCGAGGTGCTCCCCCTCTACGCCCGTCTCTCGCACGCCGAGCAGCACCGGGTGTTCCAGCGCCACACGGGGCGCAGGATCGTCCTGGCGACGAACGTCGCCGAGACGTCCCTGACGGTCCCCGGCATCAAGTACGTGATCGACCCGGGCAACGCCCGCATCTCCCGCTACAGCCACCGCACCAAGGTCCAGCGGCTGCCGATCGAGCGGATCTCCCAGGCCAGCGCCAACCAGCGCAAGGGCCGCTGCGGCCGTACGTCGGACGGCATCTGCATCCGGCTGTACTCCGAGGACGACTTCGTCACGCGTCCGGAGTTCACCGACCCCGAGATCCTGCGGACCAACCTCGCCTCCGTCATCCTCCAGATGACCGCGGCCGGTCTGGGCGACATCGAGAAGTTCCCTTTCATCGACCCGCCGGACCACCGCAACATCCGCGACGGCATCCAGCTGCTCCAGGAGCTCGGCGCGCTGGATCCGGGCGAGAAGGATCCGAAGAAGCGGCTCACCCCGCTGGGCCGCAAGCTCTCGCAGCTGCCCGTGGACCCGCGCCTGGCCCGCATGGTCATCGAGGCCGAGAAGAACGGCTGCGCCCGCGAGGTCATGGTCATCGCGGCGGCGCTCTCCATCCAGGACCCGCGCGAGCGGCCCTCGGAGAAGCAGACCCAGGCCGATCAGCACCACGCCCGCTTCAAGGACGAGACGTCCGACTTCCTGGCGTTCCTGAATCTGTGGCGCTACGTCCGGGAGCAGCAGAAGGAGCGCGGTTCCTCCAGCTTCCGCCGGATGTGCAAGCAGGAGTACCTGAACTTCCTGCGGATCCGTGAGTGGCAGGACATCTACGCGCAGCTGCGCACGGTGGCCAAGCAGATGGGCATCGAGCTCAACGAACAGGACGCGCCGGAGCAGTCGGTGCACACCTCGCTGCTGGCCGGCCTGCTGTCGCACATCGGGCTGAAGGACACGGAGAAGAACGAGTACGTGGGCGCCCGCAGCGCCAAGTTCGCGATCTTCCCGGGCTCCGCGCTGTTCAAGAAGCAGCCGCGGTTCGTGATGTCGGCGGAGCTGGTCGAGACGTCCCGGCTGTGGGCGCGGGTCAACGCGAAGGTCGAGCCGGAGTGGATCGAACCGCTGGCCCAGCACCTGCTGAAGCGCACCTACAGCGAACCGCACTGGGAGAAGGACCAGGCGGCGGTCATGGCGTACGAGCGGGTCACGCTCTACGGGGTACCGATCGTCGCCCAGCGCAAGATCAATTTCGGCCGAATCGACCAGGAGGCGTCGCGCGATCTGTTCATTCGCAACGCCCTGGTCGAGGGGGACTGGCGCACCCACCACCAGTTCTTCCATGACAATCGCAAACTCCTCGGCGAGGTCGAGGAGTTGGAGCACCGCGCGCGGCGCCGCGACATCCTCGTGGACGACGAGACCCTCTTCGATTTCTACGATCAGCGGATTCCGGAGCACATCGTCTCCGGGGCGCACTTCGACTCCTGGTGGAAGCACAAGCGCCGTGACGAGCCGGACGCGCTCGACTTCGAGCGCTCGATGCTCATCAACGAGAAGGCCGGGGCCGTCACCAAGGACGACTACCCGGACTCCTGGCGGCAGGGGAAGCTCAAGTTCCGGGTGACCTACCAGTTCGAGCCGGGCGCGGACGCCGACGGTGTGACCGTCCACATCCCGCTCCAGGTGCTCAACCAGGTCACCTCCGAGGGCTTCGACTGGCAGATCCCCGGCCTGCGCGAAGAGGTGGTCACCGAGCTGATCCGCTCGCTGCCCAAGCCGATCCGCCGGCACTACGTCCCCGCCCCGAACTACGCCACGAAGTTCCTGGAGCGCGCGGTGCCGCTCCAGGAGCCGCTGCCGCTGACGCTCGCCCGTGAGCTCCAGCGGATGGTGGGCGTCCCGGTCACGGCCGACGACTTCGACCTGTCCCGGATCCCGGACCACCTGAAGATCACCTTCCGGATCACCGACGAGCGGCGGCGCAAGGTCGCCGAGGACAAGGACCTGGAGGCGCTGAAGATCCAGCTGCGCCCCAAGGCCCGCCAGGCCCTCTCCAAGGCCGCCGCGGCCACCGCGGGGCCCTCGGGGGAGTCCGTCGAGCGTTCGGGCCTCACGGACTGGACGATCGGCACCCTGGACAAGGTCTTCGAGACCCGGAGGGCCGGCCAGCCGGTCAAGGCGTATCCGGCCCTCGTCGACCAGGGCGAGACCGTCGCCGTACGGCTCTTCGACACGGAGGCCGAGCAGCAGCAGGCGATGTGGCGGGGCACCCGGAGGCTGATCCTGCTGAACATCCCGGTGAACCCCGCGAAGTTCGCCTCGGACAAGCTCACCAACCAGCAGAAGCTGGCGCTGTCGCGCAATCCGCACGGCTCCGTCCAGGCGCTCTTCGACGACTGCGCGACGGCGGCGGCCGACCGGCTGATCGCCGCGCACGGCGGGCCGGCCTGGGACGAGGCGTCGTTCCGGAAGCTGTACGACAAGGTGCGCGCCGACCTCGTGGACCTCACCGTCCGCACGATCGGGCAGGTGCAGCAGATCCTGGCCGCCTGGCAGGCCTGCGAGCGCCGGCTGAAGTCCACGAACAGCCTGGTCCTGATCAACAACGTCACGGACGTACGGGACCACCTCGCCCGTCTCGTGCCGTCCGGGTTCGTCACCATGACGGGGCTGCGCAGGCTGCCCGACCTGATGCGCTACCTGGTCGCCGAGGACCGCCGGCTGCAGCAGATGCCGACGAACGTCCAGCGCGACACCACGCGCATGGAGAAGGTCCACGAGATGCAGGACGAGTACGCCTGGCTGCTCGAACAGCTGCCGCAGGGGCGGCCCGTGCCGCAGGAGGTCCTGGACATCCGCTGGATGATCGAGGAACTGCGGGTGAGCTACTTCGCGCACGCCCTGGGCACCGCACAGCCGGTCTCCGACAAGCGGATCGTGAAGGCGATCGACGCGGCCGCACCGTGAACCCGGCCCTCCACGGAGCCGTAGCGGCGCCCCCACTGTGAGTGAGTTCGACCTGGCCCTCGGACCTCCTGTACAGTCTGTCTTCGCAGCAGGCCGCAAGGCAGGCAGCGAAAACCTGGTCCTGTGGAGCAGTTTGGAGTGCTCGCCACCCTGTCAAGGTGGAGGCCGCGGGTTCAAATCCCGTCAGGACCGCAGTAGACGGAAGCCCGGATCCCCTGGATCCGGGCTTCCGTGCTTCTTGACGCCGGCTCCCGCCGCGGGTAACTCCGTAGGACGGAGTCCGCCCCTCTTTCCCTCGACGCGGGGCGGCCGGGTCCACCGGGAGGCCGCACGCATGTCTGCGCCCACGGAAAGGCACGAGACCCGCGCGCTGCTGCGCGCCCATCTGGCGGCCGCCTCCGGCTACCGCCATCTCACCCGGCACTGTCCGATCTGCCACCGCCTGCTGCGGCTCGCCATGGAGCCGCTGACGGCCCCACAGGAGCCGCGTACGGCGCGGCAGGCCGACAACGTGGCCGGGCCGCCGCCGGCCCCGGAGGCCACCACCGGTGCGCTCGCGCAGGGCGCCCCCGCCGAGGCCTCGCCGCCGGAGGGCCACACGGCCGGTGCGGACCCCCTCACGCGCCGCCCTGCGGGCCGCCCTGTGGACGAAAGTCCTCCCACGACATGACCATCTGCCGCAGCCGGACGCCCTCCCGCAGTGGCAGGCTCGTAGTTGGCAAGACCGCGCGGGTGTGACGGGAGTCACCGCATCAGTTTTGCGCGGGGGGTACTTTACGCACTTCCTACAACTGGCGAATTTAATATGTGCAATTGCACTGCCCTGGAAGTACATCCCGGACCGTTCCACCCGAGCTGCCCCACGACGCCCGGGACCCGGGCGAACAGTCCCGAACAGCCCCGACCGGAGTCGCACACAGACGCCCCGCAAACCGACCCGTCGGCAGGTTCGGGCGCCCCGCGGGACCGTCCGGACACCCTTCGGGCGTCCTCCGTACGCCGGCGGGAGCCCTCCCGGGCAGCCGGCCCGCACCGCTCCGGGCACAAAAAGATCGCGCTGGACCCGGCGGAGTCCAGCGCGATCGAACGACGTACCCGCATCTCGCCGGGATGGCGCCCGTTGGGGCGGGCGCCCGTCGTGTGGAGCTATGAGTGGGGACACCGAGGGTTGGGGGACCCTTCAGCGCCCTGTTGTGGCTGCGGCGACAGGGGTGTGTCAGGCCTCGCTGCGCTGCTGCGGAATACCCGCAAGCAGTGCGCGGACCTCTGCCTCGCGGTACCGGCGATGCCCACCGAGCGTGCGGATGGACGTGAGCTTGCCAGCCTTTGCCCAACGGGTGACCGTCTTCGGGTCCACGCGGAACATCGTGGCAACCTCAGCCGGGGTCAGCAGCGGCTCGGCATCAGGGGTGCGAGCGGTCATGAGCGGCCTCCTCGGGAGAACCGAACCATCTCGGTTCTTTCCTCTAAATTCTGCACCTTGACCCGCGTTGCCCGAAATGGCGGACGCGGGCCGAGTCGGTTATAGGACGAACGGCTTGTCTTCGGCACTACAACTACACCATCCGTCCAGCCACGTCGGCCAAACCGATGGAATTGCCCTCCCAGGTGTTCATCAGCGACGGAAGCCGATGGACCATGCCATAGCGGACAGTCACGCCCCAGTAACGATCAGTCACAGGACAACCAGGAGTCGTCAGAAGTCGTCAGACCCCCCATAGCGTGCAATGCTGAGCATCCCGCCCATAGTTGGGCGGACAGAGTCCTCCCCGGACTCCTTGTCCTATTTTGGCATGAGGAGTAGGGAAGGGCGCAAGGGCCCCGTTAGTGCTATCCATCACGCTTGAGGCAAAGGCCCGGTTCGGGACGTAGGTCCCGGCCCCGGCGAGCGGTCTCCCGCCCCACCTGTCGCACGCGTCACACCGGGCGCCGGTTCACGGCCCGTCAGTTCCCCTCAGGACATCTCCGTTCACCTCCGCCGGGCTTCCTCGGTGCCCACGGATGTCGGACACCTCACAGGATGTCTCTTCCCTGCGGATAGCCCCTCTATGCGACGGTGCAATCCCATTCACACCGCTTCGGGCTAGTTGGAGGATTGTAGGTCACGCACCGCCCGCCAGCGGTCGGCGAGACGTCCGTACGCCACACCCGCCGCGTCACTGTCCCCGGAGCGCAGCGCCGCGATGCCCTCGGCCACGTCCGCCGCCGACCGGTCCGCGGCGAGCTGCTCACCGCTCAGCGCGTGGACCAGACCGCCGTAGTCCAGCTCGACCATGGCGCGCGGATGGAACTCCTCCAGCCAGCGCCCCACCTCCACGAGCCCCTCGGTCAGCGGACCCTCGTCCACGGTCTCCCGCAGCGTCCGCAGCGCCCTCGCCAGCCGGCGGCGCGCCTGCACCATCGGGGTCCGGTACCGCAGCAGCCGGTCCCCGGCCCCGCCCGCCGTCAGGTACTCCCGCTCCTCGTCGTCGAACAGCACGAACCAGCGCACCGGGACGTGCCACACCGTGGTCCGGATCCAGGGGCGGGCGTCCGGGTTCCGCTCGGCCCACCGCTCGTAGTCCGCCGCCGCCTGCCCCCGCACCACCGGGGGCAGGACCGCGTCCAGCACTGTGGCCGGAAACAGACCCCCCAGTTCGCTCATTGCCATCCAGCCGCGCATCCGGGTACGCCACGGACAGACGCAGACCACTCCGTCGACCAGCGCCACGAAGGCGTCCGCGCTCTCGTGCACCGGTACGGCCACCGGAGGGGTGGGGACCAAGTCGGCGAGCGAACGGCGCAGTTCGTCCTGGGCCGTGGGGAGCTCGGAGCGCTGCGCGTAGCGCGTCCAGTGGCCCCGTTCGGGTTCGCGGAAGGCGGCGAGCGGTTCGTACACCCGCAGGTAGGACGCGTAAGGGATGAGCACCGAGGACACCACCGACATGCGGTAAATCGTGTCACGCCGGTACGCCACAGGGGGGTGATCCCGGGCACGGGAACAGATCTACGCGTCACGAGGACTTACGCTCTTGCCCAGTCGGACCGTCCCGTCGCGGTCGGTCCGGGGCCCTCCCCACCTTCAGGAGGGTCTTCCGCCGCTTCGTACTTGGGAGTCACCACAGTGACCGATGTGACCGGCGTGCCAGACCCGTCAGATGTCCTGCACACCCTGTTCCACTCGGACCAGGGGGGCCATGAGCAGGTCGTCATCTGCCAGGACCGTGCCAGCGGCCTCAAGGCCGTCATCGCCCTCCACTCCACCGCCCTGGGCCCGGCCCTCGGCGGGACCCGCTTCTACCCGTACGCCTCCGAGGCCGAGGCCGTCGCCGACGCGCTGAACCTGTCGCGCGGCATGTCGTACAAGAACGCCATGGCCGGCCTCGACCACGGCGGCGGCAAGGCCGTCATCATCGGCGATCCCGACCGGATCAAGTCCGAGGAACTGCTCCTGGCCTACGGACGGTTCGTGGCCTCGCTCGGCGGGCGCTACGTGACCGCCTGCGATGTGGGCACGTACGTCGCCGACATGGACGTCGTCGCCCGGGAGTGCCGCTGGACCACCGGCCGCTCCCCCGAGAACGGCGGCGCGGGCGACTCCTCCGTCCTCACCGCGTACGGCGTCTTCCAGGGCATGCGGGCCTCCGCCCAGCACCTCTGGGGCGACCCCACGCTGCGCGGCCGCAAGGTCGGTGTCGCGGGCGTCGGCAAGGTCGGCCGCCACCTGGTCGAGCACCTGCTGAGCGACGGCGCCGAGGTCGTCGTGACCGATGTGCGCGAGGAGTCCGTACGCCGGATCACCGACCTGCACCCCGAGGTCTCCGTGGCCGTCGACACCGACGCGCTGATCCGCACGGAGGGGCTCGACATCTACGCCCCGTGCGCTCTCGGCGGCGCGCTCGACGACCACAGCGTTCACGTGCTCACCGCCAAGGTGGTGTGCGGCGCGGCCAACAACCAGCTCGCACACCCGGGCGTCGAGAAGGACCTTGCCGACCGATCGGTTCTGTACGCACCGGACTACGTGGTGAACGCCGGCGGCGTGATCCAGGTCGCCGACGAGCTCCACGGTTTCGACTTCGACCGGTGCAAGGCGAAAGCCACGAAGATCTTCGACACCACGCTGGCCATATTCGCACGTGCGAAGGCGGACGGAATCCCGCCGGCCGCGGCGGCCGACCGGATCGCCGAACAGCGCATGGCGGACGCCCGGCGTCGCTGACCCGTCACCCCGGAGTCGAGCACCCGTCACCGGACAGTGAGGAAGGCCCGGTGGCGGAGGCTCCGTACGGGCGGGGGATCAGCCGGCCGGGCCCCAGGGAGACAAGACTCACTCCGGTCGGCGGGTCGGCCGTCCACAAGAGGTTAAAATCGGGGTTGACCAGCGAGGACGGGCTCCTCTGCGGTCCTGCACCGAGGCGCGTGATGCGGGCGGCGTACCGTATGGCCGAGGAAGCAGGTACCGTTAAAGCCACGGGCGCGGTCTCTCAGCTGAGAGTCCGTCCTGAAACATGAACGCGTGTCAAGACTCTGGGGCCGTCGAGCCCCGTCACCGAGGGGGTCGAGCCATGGGGCGCGGCCGGGCAAAGGCCAAGCAGACCAAGGTCGCCCGCCAGCTGAAGTACAGCAGCGGCGGGACAGACCTGTCGCGTCTGGCCAATGAGCTGGGCGCATCGCCTTCGAGTCAGCCACCGAACGCCGAGCCGTTCGAGGACGACGACGAGGAAGATGACCCGTACGCACAGTACGCGGATCTGTACAACGACGACGAGGACGCGGACGAGGACGACCAGTCCGGTCCGTCGTCACAGCGCCGCGGCGCTTGACCTCGCGCTGACACATCAACCCGGTCCGGGCCTGCCCGGACCGGGTTCTGTGCTGTCCCGGCGCGGATGCGCGGAGTCCCTCGTGACAGGCCACCGGCCCCGCCGGCCCGGTGGTGTGCCGGACCGGCGGTGACGGAGCGTTCTACCGTGCGTAGCTGCCGGTCAGCTCGGCGCCCGTGGCGTGGTCACCGCGCTCGGTGATCTCGCCCGCGACCCAGGAGTCGACACCCCGGTCGGCCAGCGTCGTCAGCGCCGCGTCCACCGAGTCGGCGGGGACGACCGCGATCATGCCGACGCCCATGTTGAGCGTCTTCTCCAGCTCCAGCTGCTCAACCTGCCCGGCCTTGCCGACCAGGTCGAAGACGGCGCCCGGCGCCCAGGTGGACCGGTCGACCGTGGCGTGCAGCCCGTCCGGGATCACCCGGGCCAGGTTGTTGGCCAGGCCGCCCCCGGTGACGTGGCTGAAGCCGTGCACCTCGGTCGTACGGGTCAGTGCCAGGCAGTCCAGGGAGTAGATCCTGGTGGGCTCCAGGAGCTCCTCGCCGAGCGTCCTGCCGAACTCCTCGACCTCGCGGTCCAGGGTCCAGCCCGCCCGGTCGAAGACCACGTGGCGCACGAGCGAGTACCCGTTCGAGTGAAGACCGGACGACGCCATCGCGATCACGGCGTCACCCTTACGGATACGGTCCGGCCCCAGCAGCCTGTCGGCCTCGACCACGCCCGTACCGGCGCCGGCGACGTCGAAGTCGTCGGGGCCCAGCAGGCCAGGGTGCTCGGCCGTCTCGCCGCCGACCAGGGCGCAGCCCGCCAGGACACAGCCTTCGGCGATGCCCTTCACGATGGCCGCGACACGCTCGGGATGCACCTTGCCGACACAGATGTAGTCGGTCATGAAGAGCGGCTCGGCGCCGCAGACGACCAGGTCGTCGACGACCATGCCGACGAGGTCGTGGCCGATGGTGTCGTACACGCCCATCTGCCGGGCCAGGTCGACCTTCGTGCCGACGCCGTCGGTGGCGGAGGCGAGCAGCGGGCGCTCGTAACGCTTGAGCGCCGAGGCGTCGAAGAGGCCGGCGAACCCGCCGAGGCCGCCGAGGCCCGCGACCTCGGGGCGCTGCGTCTTCTTCACCCACTCCTTCATCAGCTCGACGGCGCGGTCACCGGCTTCGATGTCGACGCCCGCCGCAGCGTAGGAAGCACCTGTTGTCTCAGACATGGCCCGGGATCTTTCGTGTGGGAATACGGGGCTGGTGGGGAGGCAGCCGGTCGGTCCGGGTCACGGACGACGCAGCGCGTCGGACGCCGCGGTCGCGGCGGGACCGGCCGCCAGCTCGGTCTCCAGCAGCTGCTTGCCGAGCAGCTCCGGGTCCGGAAGCTCCATCGGGTATTCGCCGTCGAAGCAGGCGCGGCAGAGGTTCGGCTTGGCGATCGTCGTGGCCTCGACCATCGCGTCGAGCGAGATGTACGAGAGGGAGTCGGCACCCATGGAGGTGGCGATCTCGTCCACGGACATGCCGTTGGCGATCAGCTCGGCGCGCGTCGCGAAGTCGATGCCGAAGAAGCAGGGCCACTTCACGGGCGGGGAGGAGATCCGGATGTGGATCTCGGCGGCGCCCGCCTCGCGGAGCATCCTCACCAGGGCGCGCTGGGTGTTGCCGCGGACGATCGAGTCGTCGACGACCACCAGGCGCTTGCCCTTGATGACTTCCTTGAGGGGATTGAGCTTGAGCCTGATGCCCAGCTGGCGGATGGTCTGTGAAGGCTGGATGAAGGTCCGGCCGACGTAGGCGTTCTTGACCAGACCTGATCCGAACGGAATTCCGCTCGCCTCGGCGTAACCGATGGCCGCGGGGGTTCCCGATTCCGGCGTCGCTATGACCAGATCGGCCTCGACGGGGGCCTCGGCCGCCAGCTTCCGGCCCATCTCCACGCGGGAGAGGTAGACGTTCCGCCCGGCGATGTCGGTGTCGGGACGGGCCAGGTAGACGTACTCGAAGACGCAGCCCTTGGGCTTCGCTTCTGCGAAGCGGGTGCTGCGGAGGCCGTTCTCGTCGATGGCGACGAGCTCGCCCGGCTCGATCTCGCGGACGTAGCTGGCGCCGCAGATGTCGAGGGCGGCGGACTCGGAGGCCACCACCCAGCCACGCTCGAGCCGGCCGAGGACCAGGGGGCGGATGCCCTGCGGGTCGCGGGCCGCGTAGAGCGTGTGCTCGTCCATGTAGACGAGGGAGAAGGCGCCCTTGACCTCGGGGAGCACCTTTGCGGCGGCCTCCTCGATGGTGAGCGGCTTGTCGTCGTCATCTCTCTGGCCGGCGAGCAGCGCGGTCACCAGATCGGTGTCGTTCGTCGCGGCGACCTGGGTGGCACGGCCGTCCTTGCGGGGAAGGTCGGCGACCATCTCCGCGAGCTGGGCCGTATTGACCAGGTTGCCGTTGTGACCCAGGGCGATCGAGCCGTGCGCGGTGGCACGGAACGTCGGCTGCGCGTTCTCCCACACCGAGGCACCGGTGGTGGAGTAGCGGGCATGACCGACCGCGATATGGCCCTGGAGCGATCCCAGAGACGTTTCGTCGAAGACCTGCGAGACCAGTCCCATGTCCTTGAAGACCAGGATCTGGGACCCGTTGCTCACTGCGATGCCCGCGGACTCCTGTCCACGGTGCTGCAGGGCATACAGTCCGAAATAGGTGAGCTTGGCGACCTCTTCGCCCGGAGCCCAGACACCGAAGACGCCGCAAGCGTCCTGGGGGCCTTTCTCTCCGGGGAGCAGGTCGTGGTTGAGTCGTCCATCACCACGAGGCACGCCACCGAGTGTAGGCGAGATCGACCACCGGTCCGAATTGGGTGGCCGTCCGCCCGGAGCCACGGGCGGGGCGGCGGGGACCTTTCCACGAGCGCCCGACCAGGCACCACGCGATCACTCCGGGTGAACACGACCCTCTCGGCGCTCCGCCTCCACCCCGGCCCCAGAGCGCCCCGAGGCCGCCGATGCCCGGGATGGACGGCTGTTACCGACGAGTCGGGGGGCTCGGCCGTTCCGCGTCGGCGCCGCCTCCCTCGTGGCGCTCGGTGAGCCGGGACTGCCCGCGAAGCGGACGGTGGCCGAACGCTCGTTTCGTGGTGAGCCTCACACCGCGCGGGCCCGGCCGGGCCCCGCCGACCGCGTCCGGCGGCTCATGGGGACAGTGTCCGCAGTGCGAGATCACCGTTGACAGGCTCATGGCCCGTTGGGCAGGCTCCTTGCCCATGCAGCCCCTCGGTGATCACTCGGTCACGCTCGTGGAGCGCCGCCACGTCGATCTGGGACGTGTCGCGAGCGCCATCTGTCGCTGCGCCTGAGCCTGCCGCACCCCCGGAGCCTCCCGTAGGACTCACGCCCCGGACTCCGGCACATGTGCACGCGTTTCCCCCCTTCTCACGCTCTGCCCCGTCATGCCCGGGTACGCCCGCCCGCGCACCCTTTCCGACGGATCACCGCACCCGCCCCCTCGCACGCCGCCCCTCCCCCACCGGCGCGCGGGCCCCGCCCTGGAGCCCTCATGACGTCTCGTAATTCGAATACAGATTCGAATGAGCCTGCCAACTCACCGCTGAGCCGACGCGCCTTCACCACCGCCGTGGGCGCGACCGCCGCGACCGCCGCCGTCGGGATACAGGCCACCGCCCCGGCGGCCGCCGCCTCCGGGACCGCGTCCGACGGCGTGACGCGGGAGCGGCCGTTCCGCGCCGCCCGCGGCAAGCACTCGCGCCGCCCCAACATCCTGTTCATCCTCGGCGACGACCTCGGCTGGGCGGACCTCTCCTCGTACGGCGCTCCGCACATCCGCACCCCCAACCTGGACAGGCTCGGGCGGCAGGGCGTGCGGTTCACGGACGCCTACTCCGGTTCCGCCACCTGCTCACCCACCCGGTTCAGCCTCTACACGGGCCGCTATCCGGGGCGTACGAAGGGCGGGCTCGCGGAGCCCATCGCCGACCGGTCCGTGGGGCTGGAGCCCACCCACCCGACGCTGGCCTCCCTGCTGCGCGGCGCCGGTTACGCGACCGCGCTGATCGGCAAGTGGCACTGCGGGTTCCTGCCGGACTACAGCCCGACCAAGTCGGGCTGGGACGAGTTCTTCGGCAACTTCGGCGGGGCCCTGGAGTACTACTCCAAGCTCGGACAGGGCGGCGAGTACGACCTGTACGAAGGCGATGCCGAATACAAGGACCTGCGCTACTACACCCGGATCCTGACGGAGCGGGCGAGCGAGTACGTCCAGCGCGACCACGACAAGCCGTGGCTTCTCAATCTGAACTTCACCACCCCGCACTGGCCGTGGATCGCCGACGGCGACACGGAGGCCAGTGCCGAGATCGTCCGCCGGATCAAGGCCGGCGAGGGACGCGCCCTGTGGAACGCCGACGGCGGCTCGGTCGAGAAGTACACGGAGATGGTCGAGGACCTGGACCGCTCCGTCGGCGAGGTGCTGAAGGCGCTGAAGCGGTCGGGGCAGGAGGAGGACACCCTGGTCTTCTTCGCCAGCGACAACGGCGGCGAGCGGTTCTCCTACAACTGGCCGCTGTCCGGCAACAAGAGCTCCCTCCAGGAGGGCGGCATCCGCGTGCCCTCGGTGCTGCGCTGGCCCGCCCGGATCGACGGTCACCAGGTCAGCGATCTCCCGGTGTTCTCGCCCGACTGGACGGCGACCCTGCTGGAGCTCGGCGGAGCACGGCCGGACCCCGCCCACCCGCTGGACGGCGTCAGCCTCGCGGGATATCTGCTGCGCGACGAGACCCCGAAGGAGCGCGACCTGTTCTGGCGGGTGCGCGGTGAGCGGGCGCTGCGGCGCGGCGACTGGAAGTACTACAGGGGGAAGAGCGGAACCGACCAGCTCTTCAACCTGGCCGACGACCAGCGCGAACAGGCCGACCGTGGGGCGGCCGAGCCGGAGCGGCTGGCGGCGCTGCGGGCGTCGTGGGAGAGGACGGACTCCGGTCTGCTCCCGTATCCGACCGGTTCCTGAGGCATCGGTTCCGGACGGACGAGCCCCGGCCGGTCAGTCCTCGGCCGCCGGGGCGGCGGCGTCGAGCCCCTTGCCGCCCTTGCCCTCGATCGACAGGGAGCGGTGATCGATCTCGTACGTCGTCCTCCCCTCCAGCACACCCTGCAGCGCGCGCTCCAGCTCCATCTCCGGGCCCGCGCACATCTTCCGGGTGGAGGCGAGCGGACCGAAGGTGAGGGTGGAGCCGGAGACCGCCGCCTTTCCGTGGAAGGAGTTGCAGCCGAGGTTCCCCTCCACCGAGCCGTCCTTGCCGAAGGTGAGATGCGCCTTCTTCTCCGTACCGGCGGGCAGGGAGGTGACGACACTGCCGGACACGAGTCCGGTGACCTTCCAGGTGGTGCCGGTGAGCGGAGCCGGCGGCTCGGAGCTGAGGGCGATGGAGTCGCCCTGCGCGGTGGTCAGGGTCAAGGCCTTCCCGCCGCTCCGGTCCGCCACCGCGGCCTTGAGCTCGCCGCTGAAGGCACGGCCCATCGCCTTCTCGAACTGCTGGACATCCTCCTCGCACCCCATCTCCGTGGTCGTGTTCGGCCCGACGGTCACCTTGTCGCCCTCGACCTGGACGTCGGCGGTGAAGCGGTTGCAGCCCAGACTGCCGGTGGCCTTGCCGTCGGGGCCGATCTCGACATGGGCACCCGCGGGGGCGGTGGTCTTCTTCCCGCCGACGGTCAGGGAGGACACGTTCCAGTGGACACCGGTCAGGGATGGGCCCGTCCGTACGGTGCCGCTGCCGTCCCCGGAGTCCCCGGAACCCGCTCCGGAGCCCGACTCCGTGCCGCAGGCGGCAAGGGTGAAGGTGGCCAGGACGACAACGGCGCTGACAGCCATACGTTGTTTGCGCATGGCCATGGGACGGATCGACCGGCCGATCCGGTTCCCCTCAGCCCATCAGAGGCAGCAGCGGGGCGAGGTCGGCCCGCTCACCACTGGCGCTGACCTGCGCCGCTTCGAGCGCGTCCGCCCACCGCGTACGTCCGGTGGCCAGCCGGATCCAGGTGAGCGGGTCCGTCTCCACGACGTTGGGCGGCGTGCCCCGGGTGTGCTTGGGGCCGCCGATGCACTGGACGACGGCGAAGGGCGGGACGCGCACCTCGACGGAGCCGCCGGGCGCCTTGTCCGCGAGCGCGTCGGCGAGCAGCCGGGTGCAGGCGGCGAGCGCCTGCCGGTCGTACGGGATGTCGAGGCCGGTCGCCCGGTGGAGATCATCGGTGTGGACGACGAGTTCGGCGGTACGGGTCACCAGGAAGTCGCCCAGCCGCATCGTGCCCGCCCGGGTCGTCACCAGCCGGTCGCCGGCGCCGTCGGGCACCAGCTCGGCGAACCGGGCGGCCGTCCGCTCGTACAGCGCGCCGAGGTCGGGGTGGGCCTCGGCGAGGTCCCGGGTGTGGTCGGCGATTCCCGCGGCGTTCCCCGCGGTGGAGAAGGGCCACTCCAGCAGGGCGATCTCCGGCTTGGGCCCACCGGCCGGCTCCGGCAGTTCCATCGACCGGCTGACCCGCTCCAGCGCCGTGGTCATGTGCGCCATGAGCTCACGCACGGTCCACTCCCCCAGCCCGGGCAGGGCCAACTGCTGCGGCGTCAGCGTGCGGAGGGCGTCCTGGACGTGGGCGAACTGGGCCAGGACCGCGGTCCTGGTCCGGGACATGTCGTAGGCGCGGGGGCGCTTCTTGGCCGGTGGCATAGGGGCGAGACTAACCGGCGGGGCCGACAGCGGACCCGTGCACCGCCGGACTCAGTTCCGCGCGAAGTCCGCCGCGTCGGGACGGACGACGTCCGTGCAGCCGCGGCGCCCGGTGGCGTCGTCGACGTACGCCCGGAACAGGGCTTCCAGCGCTTGTTGAAGGCGTTGCCCCAGGGTCCGCGGTCGGGCCACTCCCGTACGACGCCGTCCTGCTGCGCACCGTCCCGATCGTCCACCGTCGCCCCCCGTACGGTCCCCCGCTTACGTTCGCCAAGCTATCAGCCGGTACCGACAGTCCCCTCGGCCGTGAACGCCTCGCCGTTGGCCGGTACGCCGACGCCCCGCCAGGTGAAGGGGATACCCCGCGCCACGTCGAGATCCGGGTGGTCCATCAGCTGGAAGTGCACATGCGGCTCGGTGGAGTTGCCGGAGTTCCCGCAGCGGGCCAGCACCTGCCCCTCCCGGACGGTGTCCCCCGCCTTCACCTGGAGGGAGCCGTTCCGGACGTGCGCGTACGCGGCGTACGTCCCGTCGCCGAGGTCGAGCACGACGTGGTTGCCGACGATCCTGTGGGCGCCGGTCATGTCACGTACAGATGCCTCCACCAGCATCAGATACGCCAGGGCGGGGCCGGAGTTCCGGCTGAGGTGGTCGCGCTGGCCGTCGCTCGCGTGCACGACCGTGCCGTCCGCCACCGCGACGAGCGGGGCGTCGAAGGCCGGGAAGTCGCGGTTGGGCCGGGCGACGGGCCACAGCCACCGGAAGGGGGGCCGGCCGCCCTCCTCCGGTTCGGCGACGATGTCGATCGCGTACGTCTGCCCGTAGCCGTGGGTGCCGTGGCTGGGGACCTTGTCGGCCGGGCTGTTGACCGCGGTCCAGCGCCCGGTCACCGGTGGCCCCACCTCGACGGCCGGCCGGTCCTTCGCCAGATCCTCTGCGCTGCGGCGGCCCATCAGGAGCCCGATGAGGATCGCGGCCCCCGCGGGCACGAAGGTCAGCCCGAAGGGCACCAGCGGCTCGGCGAAGAGTCCGGCCAGCACCAGCGCGACGAACACGAGCCAGCAGCAGCGGTACGTGACCATCGCGGCCTTACGTGCGGACATGAGGCCCCCCTCGGTCTCGGCGTACAGGTCTCAGGGCCGGGCGGCCGTGAGCACCACCAGCAGCGGCACCACCCGGGCGCCGGGCACCTCGTAACGCCCGCGGCCCGTCGTGTGCAGCCAGCCCGCGCCGGTCAGCAGGCGCAGATGGTGGTAGATCTGGCCGGTCGTGCCCGTGTCGTCGAGCTCGGCCAGTTCGGCGGCCGTGCGGCGGCCGCCGAGGATCTCGCGGAGCAGCCGCAGCCGGACCGGATGGCCCAGCGCCGCCAGGGGTTCGGCGGCTTCCGCCCAGTCGGGACGGTCCTCGTCCGTGCTCCCCAGGAGGCCCACGGTGAGCGCGCCGTACTGCCACTCGTACCGCTCGCCGGCCGGCAGCTTCACCGCGCCCGTGAACAGCACCCCGCCGTCGGCCGCCGCGTCCCCGACCTGGCCGAGCTGTTCCTTCAGCCCGTCCAGCGCCCAGAAGTCCCCGACGCCCAGCTCCGGCTTCTCGCTCCCGGCAGCCGACTCCAGCACCGCGAGGCGCCGCTCCAGCTCGGCGACGCGCTCCTCCAGCTCCATGGCTTCCACCTTACGTAATTACGTAATCTCGATCAACGGGTACGGCAGGAATGCCGAAGCCCCCGCCCGGTCGACCCGGACGGGGGCTTCGGTACAGGCGGAACCTAGGCGAACAGACCCTCCAGGGTCCCCTCGTGCGCGGTGCGCAGCTCGCTCAGCGGGATGCTGAACTCGCCCTGGATCTCGATCTCCTCGCCGTCCACGACACCGATCCGGGCGACGGGCAGACCCCGCGCACCGCACATGTCGTTGAAGCGGAGCTCCTCGCTGCGCGGGATCGAGACGACCGCACGGCCGGCCGACTCCGAGAACAGGAAGGTGAACGCGTCCAGGCCGTCCGGGACCACCAGCCGGGCACCCTTCCCGCCACGCAGGCAGGACTCGGTGACCGCCTGGATCAGACCGCCGTCGGAGAGGTCGTGCGCCGCGTCGATCATGCCGTCTCGGGAGGCCGAGATCAGGATCTCGCCGAGCAGCTTCTCGCGGCCCAGGTCGACCTTCGGCGGCATGCCGCCGAGGTGCTGGTGGACGACCTCGGACCAGGCCGAGCCGCCGAACTCCTCCCGGGTCTCGCCCAGGAGGTAGAGCAGCTGGCCCTCTTCGGCGAAGGCGACCGGCGTGCGCCGGGTGACGTCGTCGATCACACCGAGGACGGCCACGACCGGCGTCGGGTGGATCGCCGTCTCACCGGTCTGGTTGTACAGCGAGACGTTGCCGCCGGTGACCGGGGTGCCCAGCTCCAGGCAGCCGTCCGCGAGACCACGGGTGGCCTCGGCGAACTGCCACATGACATCCGGGTCCTCGGGCGAACCGAAGTTCAGGCAGTCGGAGATGGCGAGCGGCTTGGCGCCGGACGCGGCGACGTTGCGGTAGGACTCGGCCAGCGCGAGCTGCGCGCCCGTGTACGGGTCGAGCTTGGCGTAACGGCCGTTGCCGTCGGTCGCCATGGCGACGCCCAGGTTCGACTTCTCGTCGATCCGGACCATGCCGGCGTCCTCGGGCATCGCCAGCACGGTGTTGCCCTGCACGAAGCGGTCGTACTGGTCGGTGATCCAGGACTTGGAGGCCTGGTTCGGGGAGCCGACCAGCTTGAGGACCTGCTCGCGCAGCTCCGCGCCGTTCGCCGGACGGGCCAGCTTCCCGGCGTCGTCGGCCTGGAGGGCGTCCTGCCAGGAGGGGCGGGCGAACGGCCGGTGGTAGGTCGGGCCCTCGTGGGCCACGGACCGCGGCGGTACGTCCACGATCTGCTCGCCGTGCCAGAAGATCTCCAGCTGCGTGCCCTCGGTCACCTCACCGATGACGGTGGCGATGACGTCCCACTTCTCGCAGATCTCCATGAAGCGGTCCACGTGCTGCGGCTCGACGATCGCGCACATGCGCTCCTGCGACTCGCTCATGAGGATTTCCTCGGGCGAGAGGGAGGAGTCGCGCAGCGGCACGGTGTCCAGCTCGACGCGCATACCGCCGGAGCCCGCGGAGGCCAGCTCGCTCGTGGCGCAGGAGAGCCCGGCGCCGCCGAGGTCCTGGATGCCCGCGACGAGCTTCTCCTTGAAGATCTCCAGGGTGCACTCGATGAGGAGCTTCTCCTGGAACGGGTCGCCGACCTGGACGGCGGGGCGCTTGGTGGGCTTGGTGTCGTCAAAGGTCTCCGAGGCCAGCACGGAGACGCCGCCGATGCCGTCGCCACCGGTGCGGGCGCCGTAGAGGATCACCTTGTTGCCGGGGCCGGAGGCCTGGGCGAGGTGGATGTCCTCGTGCTTCATCACGCCGATGCAGCCGGCGTTGACGAGCGGGTTGCCCTGGTAACAGGCGTCGAAGACGACCTCGCCGCCGATGTTCGGCAGGCCGAGGCAGTTCCCGTAGCCGCCGATGCCCGCGACGATGCCCGGCAGGACCCGGCGGGTGTCGGGGTGGTCGGCCGCACCGAAGCGCAGCGGGTCGACGACCGCGATCGGCCGGGCACCCATGGCCAGGATGTCGCGGACGATGCCGCCGACGCCGGTGGCCGCGCCCTGGTAGGGCTCGATGTACGAGGGGTGGTTGTGCGACTCGACCTTGAAGGTGACCGCGTAACCCTGGCCGACGTCGACCACACCGGCGTTCTCACCGATGCCGACGAGCATCGCGTCGTTGGCGGGGACCTTCTCGCCGAACTGCTTGAGGTGGACCTTGCTGCTCTTGTACGAGCAGTGCTCGGACCACATCACGGAGTACATGGCGAGCTCGGCGCCGGTGGGACGGCGGCCCAGGATCTCGCGGATCCGGGCGTACTCGTCCTCCTTGAGGCCGAGCTCCTTCCAGGGCTGCCCGGCGTCCGGGGTTTCGGCCGCGTGCTTGACCGTGTCCAGGCTCATGCGTTGACCAGCTTCTTGATGATCGAGGTGAAGAAACCCAGACCGTCGGTGCGACCGGTACCGATCAGCGGCTCGACGGCGTGCTCCGGGTGCGGCATCAGACCGACGACGTTGCCCGCGGCGTTGGTGATGCCGGCGATGTCGCGCAGCGAGCCGTTCGGGTTGACGTCGGCGTAACGGAAGGCGACGCGGCCCTCGGCCTCCAGCTCGTCGAGCGTGCGCTCGTCGGCGGTGTACCGGCCGTCCACGTTCTTCAGCGGTACGGAGATCTCCTGGCCCGCCGAGTAGTCCGTGGTCCAGGCGGTCTCCGCGTTCTCCACCCGCAGCTTCTGGTCGCGGCAGATGAAGTGGAGGTCGTTGTTGCGCAGCATCGCGCCGGGCAGCAGGTGTGCCTCGGTCAGGATCTGGAAACCGTTGCAGATACCCAGGACCGGCATGCCGGCCTTCGCCTGCTCGATGACGGTCTCCATCACCGGCGAGAAACGCGAGATGGCGCCGGCGCGCAGATAGTCGCCGTAACTGAATCCGCCCGCCAGGATGACCGCGTCGACCTGGTGGAGGTCCTTGTCGCGGTGCCAGAGGGATACGGGTTCTCCACCCGCGATCCGCACGGCCCGCAGGCTGTCCTGGTCGTCGAGCGTGCCGGGAAAAGTGACGACGCCGATACGGGTGGTCACTTCTCCTCCTCCACCTTGACGGTGAAGTCCTCGATGACGGTGTTGGCGAGGAAGGTCTCGGCCAACTCGTTAATACGGGCGAGGGCGGCATCGTCGACCGGCCCCTCGACCTCGAGCTCGAAACGCTTTCCCTGACGAACGTCCGCGATTCCGTCGAAGCCGAGACGGGGCAGTGCGCGCTGCACAGCCTGTCCCTGCGGGTCGAGGATCTCCGGCTTGAGCATGACGTCGACTACGACGCGTGCCACTGGCACTCCCGGTGGTGTGGTGCGGCTGTGTCTCCGAGGGGTTCCCCAGATCCCCGCGGGTCCTCTCAGCGTACCTGGCCCGAAATTCTACGCGGGTAGATATCGGGCTGCCCTGATCACGACGAGATATCGGAGGCGACAACAGCCGGGAAAAATCCTGGAAAAAATCTTCACCCGGATTGCACGCGGACACACGACGGCAACACGCGGACGCAATTGGCCGGGCTTCACAATGCGGCTCCCACCGCTGTACAAATGAATACCGGGGAAAGCACGATTGCCCCGGAACAGTCGACAGCCGTCGATCCGTATCCGCCCAGCCGCCGGAAGGCCGGCATCAGCGCATGTCAGGCGCGCCGATGCCGTAGGAAAGGACCGATATCCGTGGCTCAGCGCGTCGTGGTCACACTCTCCGACGACATCGACGGGGGAGAAGCGGCGGAAACGGTCACCTTCGCCCTGGACGGGAAGTCGTACGAGATCGACCTCAATCCCGCCAATGCAAAGAAACTGCGTAAGTCGCTGGCCCCGTACGTCGCGGCAGGCCGAAAGCAGACAAATACCGGCAAGCGCGGCAAGGCTCCGGTGTCGTACCACCACACGTCGCTCGCGCCGGACCCCGCGGCCGTGCGCGCCTGGGCCCGCTCGCACCGGATGGAGGTGCCGGCCCGCGGCCGGATCCCCAAGAAGGTCTACGAGGCGTTCGACGCGGCCAGTTGAGGCGGCGCCCGGAATGCTCCATTCCGCTCCGGCCTCCGCCGGACCCCGGTGCGCCACCTCGGGGAGCCGACTTGCACAACACCCCTGCAGGTCGGCTAGAGTCTGGAGCACGCCGAAGGGCAAGGCCGAAAGGCCGGGTCCGACGCAGCGTGCGGGTGTAGTTCAGTAGTAGAACATCCCCCTTCCAGGGGGAAGGCGCAGTGTGCAATTCCTGTCACCCGCTCTGCACTGCCTTACCGGACCACTGAGTGGATCAGGTAGAGTGGTGAGCGCTCCACCGGTGAAAGCCGAGTGGCGGCAATGCGGACGTAGCTCAGTTGGTAGAGCGCAACCTTGCCAAGGTTGAGGTCGCCAGTTCGAACCTGGTCGTCCGCTCTTGATTCAAAGGCCCCGGTCGATATCGACCGGGGCCTTTGGCGTTTCCGGTTATCGACCCATGACGTTTGTCATGAGCAGCGATGACAATGCGCACTGCTCGCGGCAGTGATCCTGCGGAAGTCTTGAGCGAGAGGTCCACGGGGAACGAGGGGGAGCGAGACCGTGTGGGTACGGACACAGGTGCGCGGCTGGCAGCGGCGTGAGGGCTTCGACAAGATCGATCTCTACACGCGGGGCACCATGCACTCCATGGTCTGGGGAATGGTCGTGTGCGTGGCGCTCCTGTCGGTGACGCGCCCGGTCCGGCTCTCCGACGCACCCGCCGCCCTGATCGCACTCACCGTCCTGACCGTGATCGCGCAGGGCGTCTGCTCGGTGCCGCTGGTCTCCCGGGCCCTCGACGGCTACCTCGGCCGCAGGGGCGTCGGACGACGCCCGATGGCCCTGGCGGCCACCCTGTTCCTCGTGAACGCGGCAAGCCTGCTGGCGCTCGGCGGTTACGCCGGCACCGAGACCTACCCCGAGCTGCCGGTGGCCCTGGGGGCGGTTGCGTGGCCGTTCCTGACGCCGTTCGTCCTCGCCGTCCCGGTGTGGGCGTCCACTGTGTGCATCGCGGTGGTGGCGGCCGGCATGAGCGGCGGCGCCCTGCTGGCCGGAGGCACCGGTTCCTTCGCCCTGGCCACCCTGACAGGCGTGGGCTTCGGCGGTCTGCTGATCTGCTCCACCGTGCGCCTCTCCGCATGGACGCTCGGCATCATGCAGAAGCTCCGCGACGCCCGGGACATCGAGACCCGGCTGGCGGTCGCCGAGGAGCGGCTGCGGTTCGGGCGGGACATGCACGACGTGCTGGGCCGGAATCTGGCGGTCATCGCACTGAAGAGCGAGCTCGCGGTCGAGCTGGCGCAGCGCGGGAAGCCCGCCGCGACGGACCAGATGGTCGAGGTGCAGCGCATCGCCCGCGCCTCCCAGCAGGAGGTCCGGGACGTCGTACGGGGCTACCGGGAGGCCGATCTCCGTACGGAACTGCTGGGAGCCCAGGGGGTCTTGCGGGCCGCGGGAATCGAGTGCGCCGTCCACGGCGACGGCGGGCAGCTCCCCTCCCCCGTGCGGTCGGCGCTCGGCTGGGCCGTACGCGAGGGGGCCACCAACGTGCTGCGGCACGGCGATCCGCAGTGGTGCGACATCCGGCTGGAGACCGCGCGGGACGGGGTCCGTCTGGTGGTGGCGAACGACGGTGTGACACCGGACAAGGCCGTCGTCCCCGGCGGCGGCTCAGGACTCCACGGGCTCCGGGAACGGCTGGCCGCGGTCGGCGGTTCGCTGGAGGCGGGGCCGACGGGTGACGGGCGGTTCCATCTGACCGCGACTGTCCCGCTGCCCTCGCCACGGAACACCGCACCCTCCCCGCTGGAGTTGAGATGACACCCGCACCGGACCCCGTCCGCGTCCTGCTCGCCGACGACGAGCACCTGATCCGGGGCGCGCTGGCCGCTCTCCTCGCCCTGGAGGACGACATCGTCCTGGTCGCCGAGGCGGCGACCGGGCCGGAGGCGCTCGCCATGGCGATGGCCCACCGGCCCGATGTGGCAGTCCTGGACCTGGAGATGCCGGGCGCCGACGGTGTGAAGGTCGCCACATCGCTGCGGACCGGACTGCCCGGCTGCAAGACCATGATCGTGACGAGTCACGGTCGGCCCGGGCACCTGAAACGCGCTCTGGCGGCGGGCGTCCGGGCGTTCGTCCCGAAGACGGTCAGCGCCCGGCGGCTGGCCGAGATAATCCGCACGGTGCACGCCGGAAACCGTTATGTGGACCCGGAGTTGGCGGCCGACGCGATCTCCGCCGGGGACTCGCCCCTGACCGCGCGGGAGGCGGAGGTGCTGGAGCTCGCGGCGGACGGCGCACCGGTCGCGGAGATCGCGGAGCGGGCGTCGCTGTCACAGGGCACCGTGCGCAACTACCTGTCGGCGGCCGTCTCCAAACTCGGGGCGGAGAACCGTCATGCGGCAGTGCGTCTCGCACGGCAGAGAGGTTGGGTATAGTAGGCACCGCGCTTCGGCGCACGCGGACGTAGCTCAGTTGGTAGAGCGCAACCTTGCCAAGGTTGAGGTCGCCAGTTCGAACCTGGTCGTCCGCTCCGCACAAGAAGGCCCCGGTCATCGCGACCGGGGCCTTCTGCTGTCACACGCCCTGGGCCGGCCAACTCGTGCCGGTCAGGAGCTCGTACGCGTCGATGTACTTGGCGCGGGTCGCGTCGACGATCTCCTGCGGCAGCGGCGGGGGCGGCTGCTCGCCGTGGCGGTCCCAGCCGGAGGCCGGCGAGGTCAGCCAGTCACGCACGAACTGCTTGTCGTACGAAGGCTGCGCCTTGCCCGGCTCCCAGCTCTCGGCCGGCCAGAAACGGGAGGAGTCGGGCGTCAGCACCTCGTCCGCGAGGATCAGCTCCTCGCCGCCGTCCGCGGTCGGCGCGAAGCCGAACTCGAACTTCGTGTCGGCGAGGATGATCCCGCGCTCACGGGCGATGTCCCGGGCGCGGCCGTAGACGTCCAGCGTCGTCCGGCGCAGCACGGCCGCCGTCTCGGGGCCGACCTCGCGGGCGACCTCCTCGTACGACACGTTCTCGTCGTGATCGCCGACCGCGGCCTTCGTGGCCGGGGTGAAGATCGGCCCCGGGAGCTCGGAGCCGTCGACCAGGCCCTCGGGCAGACCGAGACCGCAGACGGTCCGGGTGGCGTTGTACTCCGTCAGACCGGAGCCCGTCAGATAGCCACGCGCCACACACTCGACCGGGACCATCCGCAGCGAGCGGCAGATCAGGGTCCGGCCGGCCCAGTCGGCGGGGGCGCCGGGCGGAAGCTCCGTCGACAGCACATGGTTGGGGACGAGATCGGCGAGCTGGTCGAACCACCACAGCGACAGCTGGGTGAGCACACGGCCCTTGTCCGGGATCTCGGTGGGCAGGACCCAGTCGTACGCGGACATACGGTCACTGGCGACCATCACGAGGTCACCCGCCTCGTTCCGGTACAGGTCGCGCACCTTGCCGGTGTGCAGGTGGGTGAGCCCCGGCACCTGCACGGGCTCGGGCTTTTCTACGAAACCGGACACGCTGCCTCCGCGTAGGTTGATCCAGGAGTCGTTCCGATTGTCCCGCATGCCGGGGAGCCGCGCCGCCAGGGGTCGCCCCGTGGACAGGGCGGGGCCGCCCAGGGGCCGGAGCAGGAGCTCGCGGGGCGGACGGACGACGGGTTCCGCTTCTCAGTCCCGCTTGCAGATCCGGTCGAGCAGGTTGGCCGTGGCCCGCTGGATACGGGAGTCGACGTGGCCCGGCCGGTCCAGGGCCGGGGACCAGGCGAAGGTGCCCGAGGCGAAGACGAGCGCGCCCGACGGGGCGCGGTACAGCGAGGTCTCCTGGTGCCGCGTCGCCCCCTCGCCGTCGGCATACGGGGAGTGTGCGAGCAGCATGCGGCTCTCGTGCTCGGGCAACGCCGTACGCGGGAAGTAGCGGTCGGCCTCACCGGCGACCAGCCCGTCGATCTCGTCGCCCTCGGCCGCGCCGGTGGCCTCCCAGAGCCAGTGGCTCGCGTTCCGCACGACCAGCGGGTGCGGATCGGGGACCCGGCCCGCGTACTGGATGCCGAGCAGCTGCTGTTCGGGGCGGTCGACCTCTCGCCACAGCGCGGGCTTTCCCGGGCCGCGGCGCTTGCGGCAGGTGAGCAGGCGGTCGGGAACACCGGAGGGGGACGGGCCCAGGCCGACCTGCCAGTACATGGTGTTGGCCGAGAGGAAGACGAGCGAGGTGCCGGTGTCCCTGGCCAGCTCGGCGGTGCGGCGCATCGGCACCGACCAGTACTCGTCGTGGCCGGGGAAGACCAGGCCCCGGTAACGGCCGGGGTCCACGCGTCCGGCGTGCAGGTCGCGGGCGTCGGCGTACGCGAGGTCGTAGCCGTAACGCTCGGCCCAGCGGATGAAGTCGTAGGCGTGGCCGACGTGGAGAGGCAGCCCGGCGCCCGCGTAGGGGCGGTCGAAGGAGATGGTGACGGCGGCGTCCTCCTCGCCCAGCAGCCGGCCCCGCTCGTCCCACGCGTGGTACAGGCTCGCGCCGGTGCGGCCGTCCTCCGGATAGAGGTTGTAGGCCTGCCAGGTGACGTCCGGCAGCAGGAGCAGCAGGTCCGCGGGGTGGTCGTCGCGGACCGTGAAGGGGACGTGCGAGCGGTGACCGTCGGCGGTGGTGAGCACGGCGACGTACGCCCCGACCGACCAGTAGCTGGGGATCTGGAGCCGCCAGGAGAGCCACCAGTGATGGCAGGAGACCGTCCGCTCGGCGGTCAGCGGTGCCGGCTGGACGATGCCGGAGAGACGCGGGCTGGTGGTGATCTTGGCGGCGCCGTCACCCGCGTAGTGCCCGATGCGGTAGACGTCGACGGAGAACTGCTGGGGCGGGTCCACCGTGATGTGGAAGTCGATCGCCTCGCCGGGTGCCGCGGCGCCGGGGGACACGAACCCCTTGATCTGCTGGTGCACGTCGTCGGCCGTCCGCGTGCCGCCGCCGGTACCGCCGCGGCCGAGCTCGGGGTCGGCGTACCAGGGGACGACCTGGCCGGTGTCGTCGAAGTAGTTCTCACTTCCTCGCAGCCAGGGCAGCGGGCCCTGCCCGAAGGGGTCGCTCACGGCATGCGCGAGGGCACCCGATTCCCATCGCCGGATCTGCTCCGCCCCCATCCCGCTCCCCTCCCTCGTCCCCCGACATGTCTGCCGCGCCGGGTCCCGGCGCCGTCCCCCAGCACATCACATTACGCACGCACTCCGTTACCGTTCGTCGCGAATTGACGTGAGCGGAGCCCGATCTTCCGGGTATCGGGGGGATACTTCAGGCATTTCGCCACCTAAGTGGACGGACGACCGTGCAACTCGGGCGGCCGTCGACACAGGCGCACCTCTCAGCCCAGGCGTACGGGTTTGTCGGTGCGCACCCCTACCGCCGTGAGCCAGGAGAGCAGCGGCTCCGCGTCCCCGTCCTCGACGAGGCTGGAGACGGGGGCGCCGAGGTCCGACCTGCGGCCGCCGTCGACCAGCAGCGCGGGGCCGTCGAGCCAGTCGAGTCCGGGCGCGGCCCCCGCCGTGTCCACGGCGGCGCAGCAGACCATCGCCACGACGTGGTCGGCGAGCAGCTCCGTGCCCGTACGGGGCGGCTGGAGGGGGAAGAGCGGGAGCGGGACGGGCCCCCAGAGGTCGAGGGGGCCGGTGTCCGCCGCGGCCTGCGTGCCGCCGGCCGGGGAGCCGCTCCCGTCGGTCCTGGGCCGCGGGGCCGCCTTCTCCTCGTCGCGGGCGACCGCGGCACCGATCCCGGCCGCGAGAGCCTCGCTGTCCGCGCCCGGTGTGGCGAGGTGGTCGATCACACGCGCCAGTGTGGGCACCGCCGAGCCGTGGGCCGCCGTGTCCGGGGCCCCCACGGAGACGCTGGTGGCCACTCCCATGGCGTCGAGCACCCGGTGCAGGCGGGCGGCCTCCGTACGCCATTTCCGGTCCACCACCTCTTCCGGATACTGCTGCCAGTCGACCGGGGACCAGCCCGGCCCGGGCTCGGCCGGCCCTCCGTGGAAGAGCCGGGCGGCCAGCAGGGAGGCCGCCTCGTCGGCCGCACCGGGCTCCTCGATGAGATCGCAGGCGGGGCGCTCCCCCAGCCGGGAGGTGAAGTCCTCCGCCAGCCGGTCGCGCCGGGAGAGCTCCGTGAGCGCGGAGACGACACCGGCGTCGAGCCGGGAGGGCCAGCGCCCCATCCGCCAGGCGGGCAGCGCGACACGGGTCAGCAGCCGGTCCCAGCCCGCGTAGGCCAGGCCCACCTGCTCCTGGGCGACGATCCGCAGCCCGTAGTCCACCTCCTGGGCGCGGCCCGACGCGGCGGCGGCGACGCAACGCTCCATCTCCGCCGCATGACCCCGACAGCCACGCAGCAGCACCTTGGCGACCCATCCCACGAAGGCCGCGGGAATCCTGCGTACGCGCCCCTGACCGGGCACGGTGGCGTCCGCGACCGCGGCGTCCAGGCCGCGGACGAAACGGCGGGCGGCGGCTATGTCGGGGTGGGCGGACGGCCCGGTGCCCGCGACGACCGGGGCGAGAACCGCCCGGAGCTCGGCCACCCTCATCCACCACAGGAAGGGGGAGCCGATCACCAGCACGGGCGCCGCCGGGACCCGGCGGCCACGCCGGGACCCCGCCGGCCCCTTCGGCTGTGCGGCGGGGTGCGTACGGTCCTCCAGCCAGCTGTCGCAGTCGGGGGTCAGCGCTATGGCCGACGGAGCCGGGACGTCGAGCCGGTCGGCGAGGTCCCTGACCAGCCGGTAGAGATCGGGGGCCGCCGCCTCGGTGAGAGGCACGGTCGGACTGACGGCGGGCCTGGCGCGCGCCACCGCCACGGCGACCGCCGCGGCGACCAGCAGGACCACGACGGCGCAGGCCGCCACCGCCCAGCTGACCGTGGACCACACGCCCGGGCCGATGCGTCCCTGGGCGACCGCGACGAGCAGCACGACGGCCGCGGCCGCGGGCAGGATCGCCAGGGCCGTGGCTCTGCTCCGGATGCGCAGCAGGGCCATTGCCCTGGCCCGCGCTGCGTGCGCACCCAGCTCCTCAACCGAACCGGTACCGGACACGGCTGGACGTCACCCCCTCTGCCCCCGCGACGGTGTTGGTCACTCCCCCACTGTGGCACCCGTCACTGACATCGCAATGCCGGTGGGCCAAGTGCCGGAACGCTTGCGCCGCACCCTAGTTGGGGCCTCGGCGGGCGTCATCCGGATGGCCGAGCCGTCACCCGATGGAATGGCTTTGGGTAAAGCTGCTGACGTGCCGGTGCCCAGGCGTTCGGTGATACGGCGGCCCCGTCAGGACGCCCCTGACACGCCTGTGCCCGGCGCCTCCGTGAAGGGCCGGGCACAGGGTCGGACGGTCCTCAGGCCTCTTCGGCGGCCTTACGGGCGATGTCCGTGCGGTGCTGGGAGCCGTCGAGCCGGATCCGGCCCACGGCGGCGTAGGCACGCTCCCGTGCCTGCGTGAGGTCCTTGCCGGTCGCCGTCACGGACAGCACGCGCCCTCCGGCGCTGACCACCGCGTCGCCCTCCTGCCGGGTGCCGGCGTGCAGGACGAACGCGTGCGGCGCATCCTGCGCCACCACATCGGCGAGGCCCTCGATCGGGTCACCCGTGCGGGGCGTGCCCGGGTAGTTGTGCGAGGCGATGACCACGGTGACGGCGGCGTCGTCGTGCCACTTCAGCGCGGGCACGACGTCCAGGGTGCCGTTGGCCGAACCGAGCAGGAGCCCCGCGAGCGGCGTCTTCAGGCGGGCGAGGACCACCTGGGTCTCCGGGTCGCCGAAGCGGGCGTTGAACTCGATGACCCGCACGCCGCGCGAGGTGATCGCGAGGCCGGCGTACAGCAGCCCGGAGAAGGGCGTACCGCGGCGGCGGAGCTCGTCGACCGTGGGCTGGAGGACGGTCCGCATGACCTCGTCGACCAGCTTCGGGTCGGCCCACGGGAGCGGGGAGTACGCGCCCATGCCACCGGTGTTCGGGCCCTCGTCACCGTCCAGGGCGCGCTTGAAGTCCTGGGCCGGCTGGAGCGGCAGCACCGTGGTGCCGTCGGTGATCGCGAAGAGGCTGACCTCGGGGCCGTCGAGGAACTCCTCGATGACCACGCGGTCGCAGGCCAGGGCGTGGGCCCGCGCGGCTTCGACGTCGTCCGTGACGACGACGCCCTTGCCGGCCGCGAGACCGTCGTCCTTCACGACGTACGGGGCGCCGAAGGCGTCCAGGGCCTCGTCGATCTCGGCGGGGGTGGTGCAGACGTAGCTGCGGGCGGTCGGGACGTTGGCCCCGGCCATGACGTCCTTGGCGAACGCCTTGGAGCCCTCCAGCCGGGCGGCTTCGCCCGAGGGGCCGAAGCAGGGGATGCCGGCCGCGCGCACGGCGTCGGCGACACCGGCGACAAGCGGTGCCTCCGGGCCGACGACCACCAGCTCGGCGCCCAGCTCGGTGGCGAGGCGCGCGACGGCGTCGCCGTCGAGTGCGTCGACCGGGTGCAGTTCGGCCACCTCTGCGATTCCGGCGTTGCCGGGGGCGCAGTACAGAGCGGTGACATCGGGGTCGAGGGAGAGAGAGCGGCACAGGGCGTGTTCGCGGGCGCCGCCGCCGATGACGAGGACCTTCACGGGGTGCAGCCTAGCCGCCGGGGACCGGGCGGCTCGACGGGCTCCGCTCCGTGGACGGACCGGAGGCCGGTACGTGGGGTGCGGGCTGTGGGGCGCGTGCCCGTGGGGCGCGTGCCGTGGGGCGCGCTACTCGTTGGTGAACTCCTCGACGACCGTGGCGCCCAGTTCGCGGACGATCAGGTCGTGCCCGGAGAGCGCGGAGTCGACCAGGTCGGGGTCGTCCGCCTCGGCGGTGTCGTCCTCCGGCGCGACCGACCGCGGCGGCTCGGGAGCCCCACGGTCGTACGACGACTGCTCGGGGCGCGCGTGCTGCTGCGCCGGGGGCTGCTGGGCGGGCGGCGGCGCCTGCTGGACGGGTGCGGCCGGCCGGGATTCGTACGACGGTGCCGACGGCCCGGGCGGGGGCTGATACGGGGCGGCCGGGGGCCTGCCGCCGCCACCGCCGCCACCGCTCTGCGCGGGCTGGCCGCCGCCGCCCGACGGGTCGACGACCGCGTCGACCTTCCACTTGGCGTTGAACTGCTCGGCCAGAGCCTGCTTGAGCACCTCTTCGCTGCCGCTGCTCGAGAAGGTGTCGCGGGCACCGGCGTTGAGGAAGCCGATCTGCAGGGTGGCGCCGTCGAAGCCGGTGACCTGGGCGTTCTGGCTGAGCAGGATCCAGGTGAAACGGCGGCGGTTCTTCACGGCCTCCAGGATGTCCGGCCACATGGTGCGCACCTGGGCGGCGCCCTGCGCCATGTCCTGACCACCGCCGGGCGCGGGCGCCGGGGCGGCCGGGGCCTGGGGCGGGGCGGCGGGCGCCTGGGCGGGTGCCGGGGCCTGCGGTACGCCGCTTCCGGGCGCGGAGGCGGTCGGCCAGCCGCCGGGCCGGCGCGCCGCTTCGGCACCGCCGCCGCTGCCGGCTCCTGCCGCCGCGGGCCAGGCGCCGGGGCGCTGGCCGGCGGGCGCGGGAGCTGGGGCCTGCTGAGCCGGGGCCTGGTGGGCCGCAGTCTGGTGGACCGGAGCCTGGTGGACCGGAGCCTGGTGGACCGGAGCCTGGTGGACCGGAGCCTGGTGGACCGGAGCCTGGTGGACCGGAGGCGCTTCCTGCGGTGCCACTGGAGGAGCGGCGGCTTCGACGGCCGCGGGTGCGGGAGCGGCCCGGGGGGCGTCGGCGGGGACAACGCCCGGCGCCTCGCCCCGGGCGGCCGCACGGGCCGCGGCGGGGCCTCCTCCCGAGGGCATACCGACACCGGCCCCATGGGCCTCGGGCCCGGGCACGTACCCCATGGCGGGGCCCGGCCCGGCCGCGGCGAAGGACGCGCCGCGCTCCAGCTTGTCCAGCCGCGCCTGGAACGAACGCTCGTCGTCGAAGGCGGCGGGCAGCAGCACCCGGGCACAGATCAGCTCCACCTGGAGCCGGGGCGAGGTCGCCCCGCGCATCTCGGTGAGCCCTTCGTTGACCAGGTCGGCGGCGCGGCTCAGCTCCGCGGCGCCGAAGACGGACGCCTGGGCCTGCATCCGCTCCACCACATCGGCGGGGGCGTCGATGAGCCCCTTCTCCCCGGCGTCCGGCACGGCGGCCAGGATCACCAGGTCACGCAGCCGCTCCAGCAGGTCCGCGACGAAGCGCCGGGGGTCGTTGCCGCCCTCGATCACCTGGTCCACGACCTCGAAGGCCGCCGCCCCGTCGCCCGCCGCGAAGGCGTCCACGATCGAGTCCAGCAGGGACCCGTCCGTGTAGCCGAGGAGCGAGGTCGCCATGGCGTATGTCACACCGTCGTCGGCGGCGGAGGCCAGCAGCTGGTCCATGACGGACATCGAGTCACGCACGGATCCCGCGCCGGCCCGCACCACGAGCGGCAGCACACCGTCCTCGACGGAACTGTTCTCCTTGGCACACACCTCCGCGAGATATCCGCGCAGCGTCCCGGGCGGCACGAGCCGGAAGGGGTAGTGGTGCGTACGCGACCGGATCGTGCCGATGACCTTCTCGGGCTCGGTGGTCGCGAAGATGAACTTGAGGTGCTCCGGCGGCTCCTCGACCACCTTCAGCAGGGCGTTGAACCCGGCCGGGGTGACCATGTGCGCCTCGTCGATGATGTAGATCTTGTACCGACTCGACGCGGGCCCGAAGAACGCCTTCTCCCGCAGGTCACGGGCGTCGTCCACGCCACCGTGCGATGCGGCGTCGATCTCGATGACGTCGATCGAACCCGGCCCGTTGCGCGCGAGGTCCCGGCAGGACTGGCACTCCCCGCAGGGAGTCGGCGTAGGCCCCTGCTCGCAGTTCAGACAGCGGGCCAGGATGCGCGCACTGGTCGTCTTTCCACAGCCACGCGGCCCGCTGAACAGATACGCGTGATTGACCCGGTTGTTCCTCAGGGCCTGCTGCAACGGGTCAGTGACATGCTCCTGACCGATGACCTCGGCGAAGGACTCGGGGCGATAGCGGCGGTACAGCGCAAGGGACGACACACATACGAGGTTATCGGGGCGGACCGACAACCGGCCCCGCCCCGGACCGGGCGCCCGGCGGGACACCACACCCCGGACACGCAAGGGCCCCCCACGCACCCGCCAGAGCCGACCTACCCTTGCTGCCTTCCGGCCCTGGGGGAGTTCAGTCAGATAGCGCCACGTGAGGGGCTGACGCCCACCTTAACCGATCCCGACCCCCTGCCGTCCACCCGCTCCCCGGCCCCACCCCTCCCGACGGCCGGTCCGGAACGATCTCCGGGGAACGTGTTCGCGAGCACCCTCCAACGTCTTGTATTGTTTGCGGCGGAGGATTCGCCTAGTGGCCTAGGGCGCACGCTTGGAAAGCGTGTTGGGGGCAACCCCTCACGAGTTCGAATCTCGTATCCTCCGCCATTGCTCTCACCGGGCAATACGTCGAAGGCCCCCGCAGCTTGCTGCGGGGGCCTTCGACGTTGATGGTCTTCTCAGTTCTGGTCTCGCCTTGCCGTCGCCGGGGCGAGTCACAGGACATCGCCTTCACTCAGAAGCGGGTTTCTGCCGACTCAGGACGCAAGCGTCCCCCGCGATCCACCATTCTGGGTCTCGCCCATGCCATCGACGCCGGCACAGCCATCACGGTCGAGTACGTCGCCGCCTCAAACAACCGAACCGTACGTACCCTCAGCGAGCTCGTGCTCGACCCGCCCTACCTGTATGCGTGGTGCCACCTGCGCGACGACGAACGGGTCTTCACCCTCTCCCGCATCCACGGCGTCATGCCCGGGTAGCCGGGATCCGCGTCGTGGCTCGGTGTTCGGCCGGCCACTGCGGCGATGCCCCACGACCAAGCGCTGCGACGAGCCGCCACTACGATCGCCGACCATGGACTGGGTCGAGCGCACCGCACAGTTGAGGCAGTGGACGAGGAGCGGGACGCGGGCTCCGCACAAGCCGTTGCTGTTCCTGTACGCGCTCAGCCGGTTCCAGCAGGACGCCGATGACGAGCTGCGGTACAGCGCCGTGGAGGAGGACCTGCGGGGACTGCTCGCCGAATACGGTCCTGGTAACCGGACGACGCCCGCCTATCCCTTCCATCACATGGTGAGTGACGGCGTGTGGGAGGTGCGCACCGAGCGCGGGCCGGGCAGCCCCGGGACCGGGGTCAGGGAACTGCGCGCAACCGGCGCCGCTGGGCGGCTGACGCCGGAGCTAAGGGCGGCGCTGCGGCGGGAGCCGTCTCTTCTCGGCCGGATGACACGGGTGCTGCTCGATCTGAACTTCCCGCCCTCCCTCCACGGCGAGCTGTGCGAAGCCGTCGGCCTGGAGCTGGAGGAGGCCGAGACCGCACTGCTCTCGGCCGCGCGCAGGCAGCGGGACCGGCGGATGCGGGAGATGGTCCTGACGGCGTACGAGTACCAGTGCGCCTTCTGCGGGTACGACGGCAGGATCGGCGCGGTGCCGGTCGGGCTTGAGGCCGCCCATGTGCGCTGGTGGGCGTTCGACGGACCGGACGACGTCGAGAACGGGCTGTGCCTGTGCTCGCTGCACCACAAGCTGTTCGACAAAGGCGTACTCGGTCTCGGCGAAGGCCATGGCAAGGGCCACCGCATCCTGGTCTCGCAGAGCTTCGTCGGCCACAGCACCGCCGCCCGCGAGCACGTCATCGCGCTCGCCGGCCGTTCGCTCATCGGCCCCCAGCCGGGCGTCCGCCCTATCGCCGCCACCCACCGTTCCTGGCACGCCAGCCAGGTCTTCTACGGCAGCCCACGTCCCGCCACGACCGCCTGACCGCCGACCTGGCGGTCACGAGAATTGCACTGGTAAGGAGCGCGATACCAAGAGTATGGTCGCTTATATGGCGACGAAGAAGGTAACGGTGACGATTCCCGAGGATCTCTTGGACGAGATCCGTGCGGAGGCGGCAGAACGGGGAATGTCGGCGTACGTCGCCGAGGCGCTGCGCTTCAAGCGCGACCGGGACCGACTGCGGGAGCTGTCGGACTGGCTGCAGGAGGAACACGGTCCTCTCACCGAGGAAGAGCGCACCACAGCGTTCGAGGAGTTGGAGGGCCTCGACGCCGAGCATGAGCGCCGGCGCGCCACCGGAACGCACGGCGCCGGAGAAGCCGCGTGAGGAAGCGGTCCGGCGAACCCGGGCAGCGGCCGCTACGCGTCTTCGTACTCGACTGCGAAGCCCTGTCCCTGGCCGTACGCGGCGACCGGAAGATGATCGCGTGGCTCGACCTCGCAGCCCGGGGTGAAGCCGAGGTGGTCACGTCTCCGATGACGCTGGTCGAGGCGTACGACGGCAGAACCACGGAGCAGCGCTGGGACTGGGTACTCTCCCGGCTCGAAGTCGCTGACATCGGGAAGGACGAGGCCCGCCAGGCCCGCCGCCTGCTGGCGGATGCCAATCTGCACGGCCACAAGTACGCGATCGACGCGATGCTCGCCGTCATCGCGCGCCAGCAGAAGGGGCAGGTCACCGTCTTCACCTCGGATGTGGACGACCTGGAGAGGTTGGTTCCGGAGTCGATCGTCGTCAAGAAGGTATGACCGGCCTCCGGCCTCAGTTCTGTATTGCCATCAAGGCCCGCGAAGGCGCGGTAGCGCGCTGGGCACGAGGGGGCAGGCGACGCACGCGCGGACAGTCTCCTCCGGGCGGGCCGAGGCCCGGTGGTGCATGGCCCACAGCCGGGCCTGAGTGGTACAGCGGATCGCAGCAGGTGTCCGACGGCCCATCCGTGGTCTCAGTTCTGGTCTCGTTCGCCTACGTACGGGGCCGTCCAACAGCCCATCCGTGTTGGGGGCAACCCCTCACGAGTTCGAATCTCGCATCCTCCGCCATTGCTCTCACCGGGCAATACGTTGAAGGGCCCCACCGCTTGCGGTGGAGCCCTTCGACGTTCCGGTCTCAACGAGACTCTTCGGAGCCCTTCGGTCCGCTCGCCTCGGTCTCCTGAGCCACTTCCACGCGGTCCACCGCACTGCGTCGTCGAGGATGCCGACCGCCCCGTGTCGGTACCGGGCCACTGACGGGCCGCCCCCTGGCGTCACGCGGACAGGACGTCGTCCTGCGCGACTTCTCCTTGCCCTCAGCCAGAAGCGCGCGCACCTCGCCCCACACGCGGAGTACGTCCCCGACTCCGGCGAGCAGCAGTCGACCCTGAGCCAGTAGGCATTTGGCGACCATCAAGGCAGCCATCGACCAGGAAACTGCAGCGAGCCATCACACGTCTCCCAACCGACGTGTGTCGGCGCCATCAGGCAGGGAGGCGCCTTGATACATCAAGAGATATACTTGCGGTACCAGCTGATATATCCGGAGGTGCCTCATGAGTCGCACAGTGATCGACCTCGACGACGAGCTGCTGGCCGACGTGGCTCAGGCGCTGGGGACCGGCACCAAGAAGGAGACGGTCAACACTGCCCTGCGCGAGGTGCTCGACAACCGTCGACGGGCTCTCGCTCTGACTCGGCTGCGGGCTGCAGCGGGCGAGGGCGCGTTCGATCTGGAGGTCTTCGAGGACAAGAGGGACTACCGGCGGTGAGCGCGGCACAGTTCCTGATCGACACCAGCGCGCTCGCCCGATTCTTCCGCGACGACGCCGAACAGTACGGATGGGATCAGGCCGCCACGGCAGGGCTCATCGCGACCTGCCCCGTCACCGAGCTGGAGTTCTTCTACAGCGCCCGCTCCGCCGCAGACCGTGCGCGCGGCATCGAGGACATGCGGCTGCTGTTCGGCTGGGTGCCCGTCGATGACCGCGCGTACGACCGCGCCTGGCAGGTTCAGGAGCTGCTGACCCAACGCGGTCAGCACCGCAGCGCGGGAACTGTTGACCTCGTCGTCGCCGCCACCGCGGAACTCCAGGGACTCACCCTCCTGCACCGCGACCACGACTTCGAATGTATCGCCGCAATCACCGGTCAAGCCATGCAGTGGTACGGCCCCGCGCCCGGAAAATGACCGGTCGGCGTACACCACTACGCGTCGGAGAGCAGCGGATCGTACGGGGTCGAGCGTTGGCGGCCCGACATGAAGGACAGGAAGTCCCGCACGAACGCGCTTCGGGAGTATCGCCCGTCGGCATCCACGACGGTTCGCCCGAAGCCCCTCCTGAAGAGGGCCCGGTACTCCTCGGCGTCGACGAACTGATCGCCGTCCGCGTCCGTGACGTCGAAGAGGACCTCGGCGACCCTGATCAGTGCCGGTCCTGCCAGGGACGGGACCGCGGCGACGTACTCCTCCTCGCTCACCCGTCCGTCCCCGTCGCTGTCCAGGGCCGACTGGAGCTCCCTCCACCACGCGGCGAACGCGTCGTACAGGCGGGTCTCCTCCGGCTCGTCCAGGTCGAGACGGGAGCAGAGCTCCCTGGCCATGGCGGCGAGATCGGGCCAGTCCAGCATGCCGTCCCCGGTCTGGTCCAGAACCTCGGTGAAGAATGCGCGGGCCCCCCGCTGGTTGTCCTCCCCGCCCGGGTCTTCCGGGGCACCCGGTTGTGCCGGAACCGGTGTGATCAGCCGGAACAGCGCGCCGGCCCGTTTCGTCCGGGCGCGCAGAGTGGTGAGCGTCTCGGCCCAGGGGCCTTCGCTGTCCGGTGACAGGTTGAGCAGGCCGACGACGTTCTCCGTCTGGACCCAGTTGTCGGGCAGGGCGCGGGCCAGGCGGGCGGCCATGTAGGCGCTCTGCATGAGGGTCTGCGCGCCCGGGATCTCCGGCAGGCCCGCCCGACGGCGGAAGACCTCGGGAAGGGACGCCACGGTGATGGTGCCGATGACCGGTCCCGCCAGCGCACGGCCGGTCGCCCAGAGTGTGGGCAGCCCCGCGAACAGCGGCGGGGCCGGCAGATGCTCGAAGAGCCTGTAGAGGATGGTGCGCAGTGCCTCCGTGTTCTGCAGTTCCTCCGCGACCATGCGGTCGTAGTACTGCCAGAACTCGGGCAAGGTGGGCGGGAGATGGCCCGCCTGGTCCCCCAAGGCGGCCAGGAAGGCCTGGAATTCGGCGTAGAGCCGTTCCATGGTGATCTGGTCCAGTGGCTGTCCGCTCAGCCGGCACATGGTGACGGAGCTCTCGAAGAGCGTCGCGACCACCCACGCCCGCACCTCGGGGTCCATCGCGTCGTAGGGCTGGTTCCTGGCGTCCGTGCCGCTCAGGCGTGCGTGCATGCGGTTGAGCCGTGCCGCCTCCCTCTGCCTGGTGTGTTCGTCGGCTCCGAACATGCGCTGCAGGCTCACGAGGGTGTTGCGCAGCCGTCGCCACGGGTGCACCACGAAGGAGGAGTTGTCGGCCAGTGCCGCGCCGATCTGCGGGTGGGCGGCTTCGAGCACCGTGGCTCTGACGACGGCCAGTGCCCAGCGGGGATCGTTGAAGAAGCGGTGGAACTGCGCCCCCGGGCCGAACAAGGATTCGGCCGGTGCTTCTATGGCCTCCCGGCCGGGGCCTTCGTACGGGTCCCCGGCACCGGGCCCGGTCCGCGTGAAGCGGCTGCTGTCCGTGTCCTTCACCTTTGAGGTCCTCCATTCGCTTGCGGTGCCACGCCGCCGAAGCGGCGGTCGCGGCGCCGGTATTCGTGCAGGCACTCCAGAAGGTGCGGCGCACGGAAGTCGGGCCAGAGCACCGGAGGGAAGATCCACTCGGCGTAGGCCACCTGCCAGAGCATGAAGTTGGAGATGCGCTGTTCTCCGGAGGTACGGATGACGAGGTCCACGTCAGGCGTGTCGGGCACCGGCAGATGCGCCGCGAAGCGGGCCTGGTCGACGGCGTCGGCCGGCACCCCGGCGCGGATGAGTGACCGCGCCGCGGCGACGATGTCCTGGCGCCCGCCGTGGTCGAACGCCACGGTCAGCGTCATGCCCCGGTTGCCCTCGGTGAGGGTCATCAGGTCGGCGAAGTCCTGGGCCAGAGGGGCGGGGATCCTCGGATCCTCAGCCCCCAGCAGCCGGCAACGGATGCCACGCGCGTGCAGCAGCAGCGCGTGTTTGCGCACCACGCGGCGTACCAGACGCATCAGGAAGTCGATCTCCTCGCCCGGGCGTTGCCAGTTCTCGGTGGAGAAGGCGTACAGGCTGAGCCATTCGACCCCGGCCGACCGCGCCGCCTCGATGACGTCGATCACCGTCGCCTCGGCCGCCCTGTGCCCGGACGTGCGCGGCAGGGAACGTTGCTGCGCCCACCGGCCGTTCCCGTCCATCACGCACGCGACGTGGCGGGGCACCGGGCGCTGCCGTTCCTCACCGGGCGAGCCCCATGGCTGTGCCGGAACCGCCGGCACGGCGGGGGCCTCGGGCCGCACGCCGACACGGTCGGGCGACCCGCCCGTGGCATGAGCTCGACCGGCCGGTCCTGCTGTACTTGACGTCACTGACGCGCCCCCTTCGACTCGCGACCGCCGGGCTTCGCCGGGACGGTGACGCCGTTTCGGAGGGCGGGGGCAGCCGGCCACCGGCCTGCGCGTCCCCCGACTGCTCCTCACTCAGCAGAGTGCCGGTGCCCGGCCTTCGGCGCACCGCGATGCCCGCATATTCACCCGTAGCACGTCAGTCGGAGGGCCTCGGGCGCCCTGTACGTGGCGCCCGGGGGCCCCAGAGGGTCCGGGGGCCCACACCGCTCCTGCGGGAACCGTTGGCGTCGCCGCGTCCGTGGCCCTGGGTCTGCGACAGTGACGACAGCTCCCACGCACGGTGGTGGAACGTCAGCCGATGAGTTCTCCCGGTGCGTGCGGTCTCATTACTGACATCCGACTCAGGAGGATCACGTGGGACAGTTGCTGAGGGTCCAGAACTTCACCGTCTCGAGCGACGGATTCGGTGCCGGTGAGCACCAGAGCCTCGAGAAGCCGTTCGGTGACGCGGATCCCGGGGCCCTGATGTCCTGGGCCGGCGCCACGGCGGGCTGGCCCAATCGCACCGACCCCGGGGGGACGAGGGGCCTCGACGACTACTTCACCCGGGACTTCGCGAACAACATCGGCGCCGAGATCATGGGCCGCAACAAGTTCGGGCCTCAGCGCGGGCCCTGGGAGAACGAGGAGTGGCGTGGCTGGTGGGGTGACGAGCCCCCCTTCCACACCCCGGTGTTCGTCATGACCCACCACAAGCGGCCCTCGTTCACCCTCTCCGACACCACGTTCCACTTCGTCGACGGCGACCCCGCCCACGTCCTCGAACAGGCACGGGAGGCCGCGCGGGGCCAGGACGTCCGGCTCGGCGGCGGGGTCACCACCGTCAGGCAGTTCCTCGACGCCGGCCTCGTCGACACCTTGCACGTGGTGGTCGCCCCGGTGAAGATCGGTGCCGGGGAACGGCTCTGGGAGTCACCCGACGAGCTGGTCGACCGGTACCACCTCGAGGTCGTCCCCAGCCCGAGCGGTGTGACGCACCACCTGTTCTGGCGAAGGTGACATGAGGCGGGCAGCCGGGGCTCAGCGCACTTCCTGGATGCGGATCTGGTTGCCCGCCGGGTCGCGGAAGGCGCAGTCGCGGACGCCGTACGGCTGCTCGGTCGGCTCCTGGATGACCTCGGCGTCGCCGGCCTGCAGCTTCTCGAAGGTGGCGTCGAGGTCCTCGGTGGCCAGGAGGATCCAGCCGTAGGTGCCCTTGGCCATCATCTCGACGACGGTGCGTCGCTCGTCCTCGGTGATGCCGGGGTCGGCGGCCGGCGGTGCCAGCAGGATGGACGTGTCGGGCCGGCCGGCGGGGCCGACCGTGATCCAGCGCATCGTGCCGGTTCCGACGTCGCTGCGCACCTCGAAACCGAGGGTGTCGCGGTAGAAGGCCAGGGCTGTGTCCGGGTCGTCGTGCGGGAGGACGCTCGTACGGATGTTGATGTCCATGGCGGTCACGCTAGCGGGGGTTCGGGGGCCCGGGCTTCTCGATTCCTGATCGGTCTGGTCACCTGTTTCGCCACGCACGGCGGTACTCCCGCGGCGTGGCTCTCCGCCTGGCGCCGGTAGGCGCTGGGCGGCATGCCGACCAGCTCCGTGAAGCGTGTGCTGAAGGTGCCCAGCGACGAACAGCCGACCTCGAAGCAGACCTCGGTGACGCTGAGGTCGCCACGCCGCAGCAGCGCCATCGCCCGCTCGATACGCCGCGTCATCAGATAGCCGTACGGTGATTCGCCGTACGCCCGCCGGAACTGACGGCTGAGGTGCCCGGCCGACATGTTCACGCCCCGGGCGAGCGCCTCGACGTCCAGCGGCTGCGCGTACTCCCGGTCCATCCGGTCGCGGACCCGGCGCAGCAGTGCCAGGTCACGCAGGTACTGCGCCTCGGAGGGTCTGTTCGTCACCTGCGCGATCGTGCCACGCCCGGCCGGAGCCGCGCATGCGTTCAGCGCGACGGGCGGGCACGGTCCCGGGATCGTGCGCGGCTCAGTGGGACTCCTTCTCCCACTCGAAACCGTCCGGGTCGGTGAAGGGGCCGATGTCGCTGCCGAGGGCGATCCGGTGCGATCCGGTGCCGTCCGGCGGGACGCCGGCGTCCTTGGCCAGGGCCCCGCGCCCGTAGAGCGCCAGCGTGACCGGGCTCGTGGGGGTGTCGAACTCGACGTACTTACGGCCGAAGCTCTTCCCCACGGTGAGGCCTTGGCCGACGTAGAACCGCTTGCTCGCGAGCACGTCCTCGGCTCCCAGCAGCAGCACGAAGCGGTCGATCTGCCGGGTGGCCGGGCCCTTGTCCTTCTTCGCGGAGGTGGCGATCTTCCAGAGCGTCCCGTCGGGGGCCCGTACGACACCGCCGTAACCCCAGAGCGACTTCGTGGCCGGCTTCACCGCCGAGGCACCGGCGTCGAGTGCGGAGCCGACCAGGCTGTCGACGGTGGACGGCTGGGAGACCGTGAGCGACAGCGTGAAGCCGCGGAAGCCGGTCGTCGGCGCCTCGGAAGCCCGTAGGCGCAGCTCAGGGCCCAGACCGAAGGCGGCGGAGTAGAAGGTTTCGGCGGCGGTGGGGTTGGCCACCTCAAGGGTGACGGATGCGATGGAAGCCATGGAACGAAGCTATGGCGACTCCGCGCCGCGCGCTTCTCGATTCCTGACCGGTCCCGGTCCGGGGCTGCCCGGTGGAAGTCCTGTGCTGTCCGGGGCCCGGGGCCGGTGCCCCCCCGTCTCCGGCCATGTGGTGCTGCCCCCCCGGTCAGGCGACGCCGGGAGCGTCGAAGTAGTGGCCCTTCTCCAGGTCTTCCAGAAGACCGGGGCGGGTCGGCCGCCAGTCCAGCAGTTCGCCGGTGAGCGCGTGCGACGCCGGGGCGTCGAGACCGAGGAAGTCGGCCAGCCAGGAGAAGTGGGCCGCCGCTCCCTCCGGGGCGACGGACACCACCGGCACGCCGAGCCGGCGGCCGATCACCTCGGCGATGTCCCGGACAGCGATGCCCTCCTCCGCGACCGCGTGCAGCACGGATCCGGCGGGGGCCTTCTCCACTGCCAGCCGGAACAGCCGCGCCGCGTCGAGGCGGTGGACGACCGGCCAGCGGTTGGCGCCGTCGCCGATGTAACCGGAGGCGCCCTTGGTGCGGGCGATGCCGACGAGGGTGGTGACGAAGCCGTTGTCGCCCTCGCCGTGGCAGGTGGAGAGCCGCACCACCGACGAGCGGATGCCGCGCGAGGCGAGTTCGAGCGTCGCCAGGGACGTGGCCGCCCTGACCGAGGACGGCGAGCCGTCGATCGCGGGCATGTCCCGCTCGGTCGCCACCCGGCCGGCGGCGAGACCGGCGGCGCCGGAGGCGATGACGAAGGGGCGGCCGGTACCCGCCAGCGCGTCGCCGAAGGCCTCGACGGCGCGGCGGTCGGCCTCGGCGGCTCCCCGGAAGTCACCGCCGAAGGCGATGTCGTGCTTGAAGGCGAGGTGGATCACCCCGTCCGACGCGGCGGCCGCGTCCCGCAGGACGTCGAGGTCGTCGACGGTGCCCCGCACCACCTCGGCACCGGCGGTGGTGAGCGCGGCGGCCGAGGTGTCGGAGCGGGCCAGCCCGACCACCTGATGCCCGGCGTCGAGGAGTTCGGGAACGACGGCGGAGCCGATCCAGCCGGACGCACCGGTCACGAAGACACGCATGGGACACTCCAGGGACTATCGATGTCAGTTGCTGACATCAAAGGTAGCAGCAGATGTCGGTCACTGTCATCACGTAGGATCGCTCCATGGGTAGATGGGAGCCGAACGCGCGCGGGCGCCTGGCGGAAGCGGCGTTGGAGCTCTACAGCGAGCGGGGCTTCGAGCAGACCACGGTGGCGGAGATCGCCAGACGGGCCGGTCTCACGGAGCGGACCTACTTCAGGCACTACGCCGACAAGCGCGAGGTGCTGTTCGGCGGTTCCGAGCTGCGCGACCTGCTGGTCGAGGCGGTCGCCGGTGTTCCGGAGTCCACGGCGCCGATCGACGTGCTGGTGGCGGTCCTCGACACGATCTCGGAGATGTTCGACGACCGCCGCGAGCACGCGCGTAAGCGGCAGGCCGTGATCGCGGCGAACGCGGAACTCCAGGAGCGCGAGCTGATCAAGCTCGCCTCGCTGTCGGCGGCGCTCGCCGAGACCCTGCGCGGGCGCGGCGTCCCGGAGCCCGCCGCGAGCCTGACCGCCGAGACGGGGATCGCCGTGTTCAAGGTCGGTTTCGAGCGGTGGATCGCGGCGTCCGAGGACCGCGCCATGGCGCCGGTGATGCGAGAGCTGCTGGACGAGCTCAAGGCCGTCGCAGCGGGCGGACACGGCTCGTAGGAGCACGTCGAGGGGCACGGCCGGAACCGGGAGGGCCACGGTCGGCGTCGGCGTAGATGTGTCTCGCACGTCACCGGGAGACACAGGACCTGCGGGTACGGAGGCGGATCATCGTGGTCGACGGGGCGCGTCGCAGTCGGTATCTCGGCCGGGTAGCTGTCGGTGCCTCGGTGTTCGTCTGCGGCGTCGCGGTGCCGGGGTTCGTGGACCGGGGCGTCGGTGGGTGGATCGTGGGCGGGCTCGGGGCGGCCCTCGGAGCGGCCCTTCTCATCAGCGGAATCGGCGGCCTGGTGTCACGGTGCGCGCGCACGTCCCCCGAGATGCCCTCTGCGGGGCACGGCCCCACGCCCCCGCCACCCCGTGAGCACCCGGCGGCACCGGTGCCCCGGCCTCGCGCGCAGGGACCGGTCACCGTCCGCAACAGCAAGAACGACACCGAGTTCCGTCTGCACCGGTCAGGGCTCGTCGTTCTGATCGCCTGGGCCCGCGTCGGCGGCGGCTCGCGCTGGAAGCCCCACCTGGACCTGCCGTGGGAGGACATCGCCGACCTGGCGTTCGACCACGGCAGCCACGATTCCGTGGTGTCGCTGTACGCGGTGCCCGTGGGCGGCGGCCCGCGGCAGCACATCGTGGACGCCCGCTCGTTCACACAGGGGCAGTGGCACGACGTCGCCCTGGCCGTCGAGGGCCTCAGCGGTGGCCGCCTTGTTCTGGACCTCGGACGCCGCGACCGCCTCGGCAGCCCGCGGGACACCTGAACCTGATCTCCCTCAGGTGCCGAGGGAGATGTCCCTGCTCACCCGGTCCGCCGACGCCAGCAGGCTCTGGCGGACCTGACTGGTGCGGTACATCCGGTCCGCGCGGAAGGAGACACCGAGCGACCCGACCGTCCCGTCGCCGCTGTGCACCGGCACCGCGATGCACACCGTGCCGAGGTTGTACTCCTCCCGGTCCATCACCGCCGGTACGGAGCGCGACGACTCGAGCTGCCGGATCAGCTCCTCCCGGTGCGTGATCGTGCGGGGAGTGAGGTCGGCGAGCGTGTGCCGCGTGAGGTATTCGACCCGGGCCTCGGCGTCCAGCTCACGCAGGACGCACTTGCCGAGCGCCGTGGCGTGCCCGGCGTCCTGGAAACCCACCCAGAGGTCGACCTTGGGCGTCTGCGGGCTGTCGACGATCTCGGCGATCGTGATCTCGCCCTCCTCGTAGAAGGTGAGGTAGGCGGCGGCCGACAGGTCGTCCCGCAGTGAGGCGAGGGCCGGGCGGACCAGGCCCGCCACGTCGCGCGCGAAGTGGTCGCCGTGCGGCAGGTCGCCCAGGACGAAGGAGCCGTCGTCGAGCCGGCGGAGGTAGCCGTCCCGCGTGAGGTCCCGCAGCAGCCCCAGCGCGGTGTCCAGGGGCAGCCGCGCCTGCCGCGCCAGCTCGTTCGCGGGCGCGCCCCCGTCGTGCGCCGCCACGGCTTCCATCAAGCGGAACGCGAGCTGGACAGAAGGGATCGGCGTGTGGCCCGCTCGGTCACCCATCCCACAAGCTTGGACCCGCGGGCGGGAGGCAGCAAGGCAGGACGCGGCTCACCGGCCGGTGAGCCCACCGGCCGGTGGGACGCTCAGTCCTCGCCCTCCAGGTCGCCCTCGGTCTCCAGGAACACCTGGCGCAGCGCTTCGAGGACCGCCGGGTCGGGCTTCGCCCACATCCCGCGGGACTCCGCCTCCAGAAGGCGCTCCGCGATCCCGTGAAGGGCCCAGGGGTTGGCCTGCTGGAGGAACTCGCGGTTCGTCGGGTCCAGGACGTACGTCTCGGTGAGCTTGTCGTACATCCAGTCCGCGACCACGCCCGTCGTCGCGTCGTACCCGAAGAGGTAGTCGACCGTCGCGGCGAGCTCGAAGGCGCCCTTGTAGCCGTGGCGGCGCATCGCCTCGATCCACTTCGGGTTGACCACCCGGGCGCGGAACACCCGGGACGTCTCCTCGACCAGGGTGCGGGTGCGGACCGTCTCGGGGCGGGTCGAGTCGCCGATGTACGCCTCGGGGGCGGTGCCCTTCAGCGCGCGTACGGTCGCGACCATGCCGCCGTGGTACTGGAAGTAGTCGTCCGAGTCCGCGATGTCGTGCTCACGGGTGTCGGTGTTCTTCGCCGCCACCGCGATCCGCTTGTACGCGGTCTCCATCTCGTCCCGGGCCGGGCGTCCATCCAGCTCACGGCCGTAGGCGTAGCCGCCCCACACCGTGTAGACCTCGGCGAGGTCGGCGTCCGTACGCCAGTCGCGGGAGTCGATGAGCTGGAGCAGCCCGGCGCCGTACGTCCCCGGCCGGGAGCCGAAGATGCGGGTGGTGGCGCGCCGCTCGTCGCCGTGTTCGGCCAGGTCGGCCTGGGTGTGGGCGCGTACGAAGTTCTGCTCTGCGGGCTCGTCGAGGGAGGCCGCCAGGCGGACGGCGTCGTCGAGCAGGCCGATGGTGTGCGGGAACGCGTCGCGGAAGAAGCCGGAGATGCGCAGCGTGACGTCGACGCGCGGGCGGCCGAGCTCCTCGTACGGGATCGCCTCCAGGCCGGTGACGCGGCGCGAGGCGTCGTCCCAGACGGGGCGTACGCCGAGCAGGGCGAACGCCTCCGCGATGTCGTCCCCGGCGGTGCGCATGGCGCTGGTGCCCCACAGGGAGAGGCCGACGGAGGTGGGCCAGTCGCCGTTGTCCGCGCGGTAGCGCTCCAGGAGCGAGTCGGCGAGGGCCTGACCGGTCTCCCAGGCGAGGCGGGAGGGGACGGCCTTCGGGTCGACGGAGTAGAAGTTGCGGCCCGTCGGCAGGACGTTGACCAGGCCCCGGAGGGGGGAGCCCGACGGCCCTGCGGGGACGAAGCCGCCGTTCAGCGCGTGGACCGCGTGGTCGAGTTCGTCGGTCGTCGCCGCGAGGCGGGGCACGACCTCGCGGGCCGCGAAGTCGAGGATGTCGGCGACGGCCTGCGGGTGTCCCGCCGCCACACCGGCGACGGCCGCCGGGTCCCAGTCCGCGTCGTCCATCGCCTGTACGAGTGCGCGGGCCTGCTCCTCGGTCGCGTCGGCGGCGGTGCGGGTGGCCGCCGACTCGTCCAGGCCGAGCGCCTCGCGCAGCCCGATCAGCGACGTCGTACCGCCCCAGATCTGGCGGGCGCGCAGGACGGCGAGGACCAGGTTGACGCGGTCCTTGCCGGCCGGGGCGGCGCCCAGGACGTGCAGGCCGTCGCGGATCTGGACGTCCTTGATCTCACAGAGCCAGCCGTCGAGATGCATGATGAACTCGTCGAAGCCCTCGTCCTCCGGCCGGTCCTCCAGGCCCAGGTCGTGGTCGAGCTTCGCGGCCTGGATGAGGGTCCAGATCTGGGCACGGACGGCCGGCAGCTTGGCCGGGTCCATCGCGGCGATCTGGGCGTGCTCGTCCAGGAGCTGTTCGAGGCGGGCGATGTCGCCGTAGCTGTCGGCGCGGGCCATCGGCGGCACGAGGTGGTCGACGAGGGTGGCGTGCACGCGTCGCTTGGCCTGGGTGCCCTCGCCGGGGTCGTTGACCAGGAACGGGTAGACCAGCGGGAGATCGCCCAGCGCGGCGTCGGGGCCGCAGGCGGCGGAGAGGCCGGCGTTCTTGCCGGGCAGCCACTCCAGGTTGCCGTGCTTGCCGAGGTGGATCATCGCGTCGGCGCCGAAGCCGTTGTCGTCGGCGGACGCGGCGATCCAGCGGTACGCGGCCAGGTAGTGGTGCGAGGGCGGCAGATCGGGGTCGTGGTAGATCGCGATCGGGTTCTCGCCGAAGCCGCGCGGCGGCTGGATGAGGATCAGCAGATTGCCGCGGCGCAGGGCGGCGAGCACGATGTCGCCCTCGGGGTTGCGGGACCGGTCGAGGAACATCTCGCCGGGCGCCGGGCCCCAGTGCTCCTCCACCGCCTCGCGGAGTTCGGCGGGCAGCGTGGCGAACCAGCGGCGGTAGTCGGCGGCGGGGATCCGGACCGGGTTGCGGGCCAGCTGCTCCTCGGTGAGCCACTCCTGGTCGTGGCCGCCGGCCTCGATGAGCGCGTAGATCAGCTCGTCGCCGTCGCCGGAGACCAGGCCCGGGATGTCCTCCTCGGGGCCGAAGTCGTAGCCCTCGGCGCGCAGTCGGCGCAGCAGCGCCACGGCGCTCGCGGGGGTGTCGAGGCCGACGGCGTTACCGATGCGGGAGTGCTTCGTCGGGTACGCGGACAGGACGAGCGCGATCCGCTTCTCGGCGGCGGGGATGTGGCGGAGCCGGGCGTGGCGTACGGCGATCCCGGCGACGCGGGCGGCCCGCTCGGGGTCGGCGACGTAGGCGGGCAGCCCGTCCTCGTCGATCTCCTTGAAGGAGAACGGCACGGTGATCAGGCGGCCGTCGAACTCGGGGACGGCGATCTGGGTCGCCGCGTCCAGCGGGGAGACGCCCTCGTCGTTCTCCTCCCAGGCGGCACGCGGGCTGGTGAGGCAGAGCGCCTGGAGGACGGGTACGTCGAGGCCGGTGAGGGCGCCCGCGTCCCAGGACTCGTCGTCGCCGCCCGCCGAAGCGGTGGCCGGCTTGGTGCCGCCCGCCGCGAGGACCGTGGTCACGATGGCGTCGGCGGCGCGGAGTTCGTCGATGAGTTCGGGCTCCGGCGTGCGCAGCGAGGCGACGTACAGCGGAAGGGGGCGGGCGCCGGCGTCCTCCACGGCGGTGCAGAGCGCCTCGATGAACGCGGTGTTCCCGCTCATGTGGTGGGCGCGGTAGTAGAGCACCGCGACGGTCGGTCCTGTGACGTCCCGGGCGGTCCGCTCCAGCGGGCCCCACGCGGGGGCCGGGGCGGGCGGCTCGAAGCCGTGGCCGGTGAGCAGCACGGTGTCGGAGAGGAAGCGGGCCAGCTGCTCCAGGTTGGCGGGGCCGCCGTGCGCGAGGTAGGCGTGTGCCTCGGCGGCGATGCCGATCGGCACGGTGGAGGCGGCCATCAGCTGGGCGTCGGGGGCCTGTTCACCGGTCAGCACGACGACGGGCCGGCCGGTGGCGAGCACCTGGTCGAGCCCGTCCTGCCAGGCGCGTACGCCGCCGAGGAGGCGTACGACGACGAGGTCGGTGCCCTCCAGCAGCTGCGGGAGGTCGTCGAGGGGGAGCCGGGAAGGGTTGGCGTAGCGGTAGCTGACCGGGCCCTGCGAGGCGCGGGCGCTCAGCAGATCGGTGTCGGACGTCGACAGGAGCAGGATCATGCGGCGTCAGCCCTTCCTCGGGGTGTCCACGCCCCGGGCAGTGTCGGATTGGGGTCTCCCCTGCTCGAGCGAAGCCGAGAGCTTGGGGAATGGAGTTCCTGACTCGCACGGCCGAGTGGGCCGGGCTCACAGTGGCGGGACCGCGCCGGATTCTCACCGGGCTTCCTCCGTGTCGCCGTCTGGCGATGGCGGGCCGAACGGACCGCCGCTAGGCATAGTAGGCGGCGGGTGGGGGGTCCTGACCAGACGGCCCCCGCCCTCACCGGGACGGTGACGGGTGTCCCGTAGGTCACAGTGACCGTAGGGGTGCGTCACGGTCACGGTCGGTATGCTCGCCGCCATGTCCGCCTCCCCCCTGACGTCCCGGTCTCCGGGCGACGCGTGTGCCCGGAGCAGCGGCGACGCCTGCCCCGGCGCGCTGCGTCTGCACCGGGCGGACGACGGCGCGCTGGCGCGGATCCGGATACCCGGCGGGGTGCTGACACCCCGCCAGGCGGAGGCGCTGGGGCAGGCCGCCGGGAGCTTCGGCGACGGTGAGCTGCATCTCACCTCACGCGGAAACGTCCAGCTGCGCGGGCTCGCCCCGGACTGCGGCGCCGAGCTGGCCGGTCTGCTGGCCACGGCCGGACTGCTGCCCTCCGAACGCCATGAGCGTGTACGCAACGTGGTCGCCTCCCCGCTCTCCGGGCTCGACGGCCTCGGGTCCGTCGACGTACGCCCTTGGCTGACCGAACTGGACCGCCTTCTGTGCGGCAGCGACAACGCGACGGCGCTTTCCGGACGTTTCCTGTTCGCGCTCGACGACGGCCGCGGCGATGTGGACGCGCTCGGCGCCGACCTGACCCTGCGGGGCCACGACGACGGCAGCGCGCTCCTGCGCATCGGCGACGGTGACGCCGTCCTCCGCGTCCCCTCCGCCGACGGCCCCCCGGCGGCGCTGACCGCGGCCGAGGCCTTCCTCGACTCCGCCCGTGACAGCGGCGCCTGGCGGGTCAAGGACCTGCCGGACGCCACGGCCGCCGCTCTGCCCGCCGAGGTCGTACGACGGCTCGGGCGGGACGGCATCGACGTCACCCCGGGGACGGTCCTCCCCCGCCCCCTCGAAGCCCTGCCCCCGGCCCCGGGCCCCGTTCCGGGCGACCGCGCCGGGGCCGCGTTCTCCGTCGGCGTACCGCTGGGGCGGCTGGACCTGGACCGGTGGCGGCTGCTGTCGAGCGCCGGGGAACTGCGCCTCACGCCGTGGCGAGGGGTCGTCGTCACCGGCATCGGGCCCGGCCGCGCCGCCGGCCTGCCGGCCGCCCTCTCCGGGGCCGGTCTGATCACCGGGCCCGGCTCCCCCTGGGCCGGTGTCGGGGCCTGTATCGGGCGGCCCGGCTGCGCGAAGTCGCTGGCCGACGTACGGGCCGACGCGGGGGCCGCCGTCGGGCCGGCCGGACGGCTCCCTGTGTACTGGTCCGGGTGCGAACGCCGCTGCGGCCATCCGCGGGGGGAGTGGATCGACGTGGTCGCCACCCCCGGCGGACACCGGATCTCCCATGTGCGGGAGGGCCGGGCCACCGAGGCGGCGACGGTCCGGGACGACCCGGCCGCGCTCGCCGACGCCGTGGCGGCGGCCCGGGGCACGCACACCTGACCACGACGTACCACCACCCCTGTTCGACCTGTTCGATGAAGAAAGCGACAGCACTGTGCATCAGTACGAGAAGGACGGACCGGCGATCTACCGCCAGTCCTTCGCCACCATCCGCGCGGAGGCGGATCTGGCAGGGCTGCCCGCCGACGTGAGCCAGGTCGCGGTCCGGATGATCCACGCCTGCGGCATGGTCGACCTCGTACGCGACATCGCCTTCTCTTCGAACGCGGTGGCCGACGCCCGTGCGGCCCTGCGGTCCGGCGCACCGATCCTGTGCGACGTGGCCATGGTCGCCAGCGGTGTGACGCGCAAGCGCCTGCCCGCGGACAACGACGTGATCTGCACCCTGTCCGACCCCGCCGTCCCCGGGCTGGCGGCGAAGCTCGGCACCACGCGCAGCGCCGCAGCCCTGGAGCTGTGGCGGGACCGGATGGGGGGCGCGGTCGTCGCCGTCGGCAACGCGCCCACCGCGCTCTTCCGGCTGCTGGAGATGATCGAGGAGGGCGCCCCGCGCCCCGCCGCCGTCATCGGTGTGCCCGTCGGATTCATCGGCGCCGCCGAGTCCAAGGAGGCTCTGGCCGCCCACCCTTCGGGTCTTGAGCACCTCGTCGTGCGCGGCAGGCGTGGTGGCAGCGCCATCGCCGCCGCCGCCCTCAACGCGATCGCCAGCGAGGAGGAGTGAGCGTGCCCGAGCAGCAGCAGACGACCGGCACGGGGCGGCTGTACGGCGTCGGGCTCGGCCCGGGCGACCCTGCCCTGATGACCGTGAGGGCCGTGCGGATCATCGGCGAGGCCGACGTCGTCGCGTACCACTCCGCCCGGCACGGCCGCTCCATCGCCCGCTCGATCGCGGCGGAGCACATCCGCGCCGACCACATCGAGGAGGCGCTGGTCTACCCCGTCACGACGGAGACCACGGACCACCCGGGCGGCTACCGGGGCGCGTTGGACGAGTTCTACACCGAGGCCGCGGCCCGCCTCGCGGCGCACCTCGACGCCGGGCGCACCGTCGCCGTGCTCGCCGAGGGCGACCCGCTCTTCTACGGCTCGTACCAGCACATGCACAAGCGGCTCGCGGACCGTTACGACACCGAGGTCATCCCCGGCGTCACCTCGGTCAGCGCCGCCGCCGCCCGTCTCGGCACCCCGCTCGTCGAGGCCGAGGAGGTGCTGACGATCCTGCCGGGCACCCTGCCCGAGGAGGAGCTGACGGCACGTCTGGCGGCCACGGACTCCGCCGTGGTGATGAAGCTGGGCCGGACGTTCCCCGCGGTGCGCCGCGCCTTCGAGGCGTCCGGCCGGCTGCCCGAGGCCCGGTACGTCGAGCGCGCCACCATGGCCGGGGAGCGGACCGGCGACCTGGCGGACACCGACGCGGACTCCGTGCCCTACTTCGCGGTCGCCGTGCTGCCCAGCCGGATCGACGCCCCCCGGCCCTCACCGGCAGCGGGCCCGGACAGCGGCGAGGTCGTCGTGGTCGGCACCGGGCCGGCCGGACCGCTGTGGCTGACGCCCGAGACACGCGGCGCGCTGGCCGCCGCCGACGACCTGGTCGGTTACACGACGTATCTGGACAGGGTGCCGGTGCGGCCGGGACAGCAGCGCCACGGCTCCGACAACAAGGTCGAGTCCGAGCGGGCCGAATTCGCCCTGGACCTGGCCCGCCGCGGGCGCCGCGTCGCCGTGGTGTCAGGTGGCGACCCGGGGGTCTTCGCCATGGCGACGGCCGTACTGGAAGTGGCCTCGCAGGACGCGTACACAGACATCGCGGTGCGGGTGCTTCCCGGAGTGACGGCTGCCAACGCCGCCGCCGCCAGGGCGGGTGCGCCGCTGGGCCACGACTACGCCACCATCTCCCTCTCGGACCGGCTGAAGCCATGGGAGGTCATCGCCGAACGGCTGCGCGCGGCGGCCACGGCCGACCTCGTCATGGCGCTGTACAACCCCGGTTCCCGCAGCCGGACATGGCAGGTCGGCAAGGCCCGTGACCTGCTGCTGGAGCACCGATCCCCGGACACGCCCGTCGTGCTCGGCCGCGATGTCGGGGGCCCGGCGGAGAGCGTGCGGACGGTGCGGCTGGCCGATCTGGACCCGGGCGAGGTGGACATGCGGACGATCCTCATCGTCGGGTCCTCCCAGACGCGCTGGGTGCGCCGGGGCGACGGACAGCAGATCGTCTGGACGCCGCGCCGCTACCCGGAGGACTGACGGCGGGCGCCTGCCGGCCGGTCACGGACCGGTGAGGCGCCGCAGCAGCGCGAGGGCCTCCCCGGGCGTCCCGGCCACGGGCACACCCGGGGGGACCGGCGGCCGCCCGACCACCACCACCGGGATTCCGGCCTCGCGCGCGGCGGCGAGCTTGGGGGCGGTGGCGTCACCGCCGCTGTCCTTGGTGACGAGGACATCGACGCGATGGCGCCGGATCAGCTCCCGCTCGCCCTCCAGGGAGAACGGCCCCCTGTCCAGCAGGACCTCCATCCGCGCCGGGTGCGGGGCCTCGGGAGCGTCCACCGAGCGCACCAGGAACCACAGCGGGTCCAGACCCGCGAAAGCCGCCAGCCCCATGCGTCCCGTGGTGAGGAAGACGCGTGACCCGAGCTCCGGCAGCAGCTCCGCCGCCCCCGCGAGGGAGTCGGTGACGTGCCACCGGTCGCCCTCCACCGGCACCCAGCCGGGCCGTCGGAGTGCCAGCAGGGGAACATGGACAGCGGCGGCGGCCGAGGCCGCGTTGAAACTGATCGTGCCTGCGAAGGGATGGGTGGCGTCGATGACCGCATCCACATGGTGTGCGCGGAGCCACTCGGCCAGGCCCTCGGCCCCGCCGAAGCCGCCGACGCGTACCTCACCGGGCGGCAGCCTCGGCCGGGCGACGCGCCCCGCGAGTGAGCTGGTCACCCGGATCCCGTCCGCCGCCACCAGGGACTCCGCGAGCCGGCGGGCCTCCGTGGTGCCTCCGAGTACGAGTACGTGCAAGGGCATCGGATCGGTCCGTCCATGAGCAGTGAGGCGCACGCCATCCATGAGCAGTGAGGCGCAGGGCGGGCGCACCGCCCAACTCAAGCACACCGGTCTGCGGCCCGGATGGACGACCGGGGCCTGTGCCACGGCGGCGGCCACGGCCGCGTACACGGCCCTCCTGACCGGCGAGTTCCCCGACCCGGTGACCATCACCCTGCCCAGGGGCCAGACCCCCGCCTTCGCGCTCGCGGTGGAGGAGCTCGCCGACGGCAGCGCCACGGCGGGCGTGGTCAAGGACGCGGGCGACGACCCGGACGTCACCCACGGCGCGCTGGTGCGGTCCACCGTCCGCCTGTTGCCCCCGGGGTCCGGAGTGGTGTTCCGGGCCGGCCCGGGCGTGGGGACGGTGACCCTCCCCGGGCTGCCGCTCGACGTCGGGGAGCCCGCGATCAACCCCGTCCCCCGCCAGATGATGCGGGACCACGTCGCGCGGGTGGCGGCGGAGCACGGGGGCACCGGCGACGTCGAGATCACGGTCTCGGTGGACGACGGCGAGGAGATCGCACGTTTCACGTGGAACATCCGCCTGGGCATCCTGGGCGGGATCTCGATCCTGGGCACGACAGGCATCGTGGTGCCCTACTCCTGCTCGGCCTGGATCGACTCGATCCGCCGCGGGGTGGACGTGGCACGCGCGGCCGGCCACCGGCACGTCGCGGGGTGCACGGGCTCGACCTCGGAGAAGACGGTGGTGGCCGAGTACGGGCTGCCGGAGATCGCCCTGCTGGACATGGGGGACTTCGCGGGCGCGGTGCTGAAGTACGTACGCCGGCATCCGGTGGAGCGGCTGACCATCTGCGGCGGGTTCGCCAAGCTGTCCAAGCTGGCCGCCGGGCATCTGGACCTGCACTCGGGCCGCTCTCAGGTCGACAAGCCGTTCCTCGCGCGGCTGGCGCGGCAGGGCGGGGCGAGCGAGGAGCTGGCGGCGGAGATCGAGGCCGCCAACACCGGCCTCGCCGCGCTCCAGTTGTGCACGGCCGCCGGGGTCCCGCTGGGCGACCTGGTCGCGGTGGCAGCCCGGGACGAGGCGCTGTCGGTGCTGCGGGGAGCACCGGTGGCGGTGGACGTGATCTGCGTCGACCGGGCGGGGGCCGTCGTGGGGCGCAGCGAAGCACACTGAGCCCCGGTGGCGCGGCCCGTCAGCAGCTGTGGCGGTCCCGCGCCGGGGAGTACAGGTGGCTGTCGCGGAACTGCTCCGCGCCCAGGGTCCGGCCGACCATGATCACGGCTGTACGGATCACTCCGGCCTCCTTCACCTGCTCCGCGATGGAGTCCAGCGTCCCGCGCAGGATGATCTCGTCCGGCCGCGAGGCCATGGCGACCACGGCGGTGGGGCAGTCCGCGCCGTAGTGCGGCAGCAGCTCGTCGACCACCCGGTCCACGTACCGCGCCGCGAGGTGCAGCACGATCAGCGCGCCGCTGCGGCCCAGCGTGGCCAGGTCCTCGCCCTCGGGCATCGCGGTCGCCCGCTGGGCGATCCGGGTGAGGATCACGGTCTGGCCGACCGTGGGCACCGTCAGCTCCCGCTTGAGCGCCGCCGCGGCCGCGGCGAACGCGGGCACGCCGGGCACCACCTCGTACGGCACGCCCGCCTCGTCCAGCCGTCGCATCTGCTCGTTCACGGCGCTGAAGACCGACGGGTCGCCGGAGTGCAGCCGGGCCACGTCGTGACCCTCCTCGTGGGCCCGCACCAGCTCGGCGGTGATCCGGTCGATGTCGAGCTGGGCGGTGTCCACCAGCCGGGCGTCCGACGGGCAGTCGGCGAGGAGTTCACGCGGCACCAGGCTGCCCGCGTACAGGCAGACCGGGCTGGCGGCGAGGACACGGGCGCCGCGCACCGTGATCAGGTCGGCGGCGCCGGGGCCCGCGCCGATGAAGTACACGGTCATCTGTCGTCTCCTGGAGCGTGCGGGGTTTTCTGTACGGACCACTGTGTGACGGGCATGGCCTGGCGCCAGCCGGTGAACCCGCCGACCGGCACGGCATGGGCCACCGAGAGCCTGACCAGGTCGCCGCCGAGCCGCCGGTACCACTCGGCGAGGAGTGCCTCCGACTCCAGCGTGACCGTGTTCGCGACCAGCCGGCCGCCCGGGGGCAGCGCGTCCCAGCAGGCGTCGAGCAGCCCCGGCGCGGTGAGCCCGCCGCCGATGAACACGGCGTGGGGCACGGGCAGTCCGGCCAAAGCCTCGGGTGCGCGGCCGGTGACCACGCGCAGCCCGGGGACGCCGAGCCGGCCGGCGTTACGGGCGATGCGCCCCGCCCGGACCGGGTCGCGTTCCACGGTGACGGCACGGCAGGACGGATGGGTCCGCATCCACTCCGCCGCGATCGACCCCGAGCCGCCGCCGATGTCCCACAGGAGCTCACCGGGGGCCGGAGCGAGTACGCCGAGGGTGGCCGCCCGGACATGGCGCTTGGTGAGCTGGCCGTCGTGCTCGTACGCCTCGTCGGGGAGCCCGGGTACGGCGCCGAGGCGCAGGGCGCCCGGGGTGCTCCGGCACTCCACCGCGATGACGTTGAGCGGGTCCCCGGCGGGGTGCTCCCAGGTGTCGGCGCTGCCGTCCAGGCAGTCCTCGGCGGCTGAGCCGAGCTGTTCGAGCACCCGCATCCGGCTGGGCCCGAAGCCGTGGTCCCGCAGCAGGGCGGCCACGGCGGCGGGCGTGGCCGCGTCCGCGGAGAGCACCAGCAGCCGGCGCCCGTCGTACAGCGCACCGGCCAGCCGGGCCGCGGGGCGGCCGACGAGGGTGACGGTCTCGGTGTCCTCCACCGGCCAGCCGAGCCGGGCGCAGGCGTACGACACGGAGGACGGGTGCGGCAGCACCCGGAGCGCCCCGGCGCCCAGCTCCTCGGTGAGGGCCCGGCCGATGCCGTAGAACATGGGGTCGCCGCTGGCGAGGACGGCTGTCCTGCTCCCCGTGTGCGCGGCGAGCAGACCGCGCACGGCGGGCCGCAGAGGCGACGGCCAGGGCACCCGCCGGCCCCGGCATACCGGCGGGAGCAGACCCAGTTGGCGCTCGCCCCCGATCAGGACCTCCGCGTCCAGGAGCACCGCGCGGGCGCTCTCCGGGAGGCCGGCCCAGCCGTCGGCGCCGATCCCCACGACGCTCACGGCGGACGCGGGCGCCGGGACGGCGGGCGGGGGCGACACGGGTGACACAGCCGGTACCTCGGGGGTTGGTGGGACGACGCAGCCGAACTCTACGGGGGCGGCTTCCGGACCCGTGCGGCGGAGTGATTCCGGAAATCTTCCCGCGTGGTGTCGAGAACCGCTCGCCGGCTCCGACGTCCCCTGTGAGGGTTGCCCACAAGGGGCGGCGACCGAGAAGCCGAGGAGCGACACCATGAAGTACCTCGTGATGGTTCAGGGTTCGCAGGCCGACTACGAGGCCATGAGCGGCAGGCCGTCGGCCGGGAGCCCGGCCTGGAGCAAGGAGGACGTGCAGGCGATGTACGCCTTCATGGGAAACCTCAACAACGACCTGGCCGAGTCCGGCGAGATGGTCGACGGCCAGGGCCTGACCGAACCCGCCAGGACCCGCTCGGTGCTGCCGGGCGCGGACGGCCGGCCGGTGATCACCGACGGCCCCTACGGGGAGACGAAGGAGCAGCTCGCCGGGTACTGGGTGCTCGACTGCGCGAGTCTGGAGAGGGTCACCGAGATCGCGGCGCGCATCCAGGAGTGTCCGCAGCCGGAGGGCGCGCCCGTCTACCCGGTGCTGATCCGTCCCATCGACGAAGGCGGGGACCCGGGCGCTCGCTGAGCAGGACGCCCGCGCTCCAGGCGGGAGCCGTGTGAACGAAGGGCCGACCGGCGTCGAGGACCTGCCGCGCCACCACGCGCCGCAGGTCCTCGGCGCGCTCGTACGCCGCTACGGCCACTTCGACACGGCGGGGGACGCCGTGCAGGAGGCGATGTTCGCCGCCTCCCGGCAGTGGCCGGCCCACGGGCTGCCCGACCATCCGCGCGGCTGGCTGATCAGGACCGCGCCGCGGCGGCTGACGGACCAGCCGCGGGCCGACTCCGCGCGGCAGCGGCGCGAGGAGAGGGCCGCCGCGCTCACCCCCCGCGACGCGTTCACGGCCCCGCCGCCCGGGGAGAGCCGCGCTCCGGCCGCCGACGACACCCTCACCCTGCTCTTCCTCTGCTGCCACCCCGAGCTCTCCCCCGGGGGGTGCCGTTCCGGCAGCCGGGCCCCGCCGGCCACGACCTGCGCCTGGCCGCACCGAGTCGCCGATCCCGGTCACTCTCGCGATCATCGAGTACATGACCAAGAGCGACAACGGCAAGGCCCGCACCGTGCGGATCGCCCAGGAGCCCGATGCGGACGAGCTGCTGGGCCGCAGTCCGCTGGCCGCCCTCGTCGGCATGCTGCTGGACCAGCAGGTACCGATGGAATGGGCGTTCACCGGCCCGTTCACGCTGGCACAGCGCATGGGGTCGGATGATCTGGACGCCCGGAAGATCGCCGCGTACGACCCGGACGCCTTCACCGAGCTGTTCACCACGAAACCGGCGCTGCACCGCTATCCGGGCTCCATGGCCAAGCGGGTCCAGCAGCTCTGCCAGTACCTGGTGACCGAGTACGACGGACGGGCGGAAGCGGTCTGGGCGGATGCCACCACCGGGGCCGAGCTGCTGAAACGGCTCAACGCGCTGCCCGGGTTCGGCACCCAGAAGGCGCAGATCTTCCTGGCGCTGCTGGGCAAGCAGTTCGACGTACGTCCGACGGGCTGGCGGGAGGCCGCGGGGGCGTACGGCGAGGAGGGCTCGCACCGCTCGGTGGCCGACATCACCGGCCCCGAATCGCTCGCCGAGGTGCGGGCGTACAAGCAGCAGGCGAAGGCGGCGGCCAGGGCGGGCCGGGCCAGGTGACCGCGGAAGCCCGCCCCACGACCGTCCACACCGGAAGGACTCCAGTGCGCCCCACACGTCGCAGAGCCATGGCGGCCGTGGCCGCCGCCGCCCTGGCCACACCGCTTCTCCTCGCCGCGTCACCGGAGCACGGTCACGCGTCCCCCGCCGCCGCATCCGCGTCGCGGGACCCGGCCGACGACGCCGAGGAGCTCTCGCGGCGGCTGGTCCGGGACGCGTCCGCCGACGACGCGTACCGCCACCTGGAGCGCTTCCAGGCGGCGGCCGACTCGGCGGACGGCCACCGCGCGGCCGGCTCGCCCGGTTACGACGCCTCCGCCGCCTACGTCCACCAACTGCTCCGGAAGGCCGGCTACAAGGTCGGCTACCAGGCGTTCGACTTCGTCTACACCGAGACGCTCGCCGAGAAGCTCTCCGTGGTCTCCCCCACCCCGCGCGACGTCTCGGTCAGGGCGATGACGTACACCGCCTCCACCGAGGAGGGCGGCATCACGGCGGCCCTCGCCGCCGTCCCGGCCGACGCCACCACCGGCTGCGAGGCGGCCGACTACGCGTCGGGCGGCTTCAACGGCAAGATCGCCCTCATCGAACGGGGCGGCTGCTCGTTCGCGGAGAAGCAGGCGGCGGCAGCGGTGGCGGGCGCGGACGGCGCGGTGATCTACAACAACACCGAAGGCGCCCTCTCCGGCACCCTGGGCGGTGCGGACGCGGGGAAGATCCCCACCGGCGGAATCACCCAGGACGAGGGGAAGAAGCTGGTCGCGGAGGTGGCGAAGGGCGAGGTGAAGGTCTCCCTGGAGATCCGTGAGTTCCGGGAGGACCGCGTCACCCGCAACGTCGTCGCCGAGACCCCCGGCGGGAACGCCGCGAAGACCGTCATGCTCGGCGCACACCTCGACTCCGTCACCGACGGCCCCGGCATCAACGACAACGCGTCCGGATCGGCGGGACTCCTCGAAGTCGCCCTGACACTGGCGGAGTCCCACCGGCCGCCCGCCAACAAGGTGCGGTTCGCCTGGTGGTCGGCGGAGGAGAACGGCCTGCTGGGCTCGGAGGCGTACGTCGCGAAGCTCTCCGGGGCACAACGCGAGAAGATCGCGCTCTACCTCAACTTCGACATGATCGCCTCGCCGAACGGCGCGCAGTTCGTCTTCGACGGCGACGACTCCGACGGGGTGGGCCAGGGCCCGGGCCCCGAGGGGTCCGCCCAACTGGAGCGCGACATCAACGCGTTCCTGGACAGCGAGGGCAAGCCGCACACCGGCACGGACTTCAGCGGGCGCTCCGACTACGGGCCGTTCATCGAGGTCGGCATCCCGTCCGGCGGTACGGACACGGGCGCCGAGGGCATCAAGACGGCCGCCCAGGCCGAGACGTACGGCGGGACGGCCGGCGTCGCGTACGACCCCTGCTACCACGCGGCCTGCGACGACCTGGGAAACATCGACATGGCGCACTTCGACACCAACATCGATGTGATCGCCCACGCGGTCGGCACCTACGCCCACGATCTGAGCTCCCTGGACCGCCCGGCCGCGTCCGCGTCCGCGTCCGCCTCCGGCGAGGAGCTCGGCGGCGGCCTGCGCCAGGGGCACGCCCACGGCGTCACCGGATAGCACGCGACGCGCACCCGACCGCCCCGGTGCGTCACCGTGCCGTCACCGCCCGGCCACCGGGGCACGCTCACAAACATCCCTCACACACATCACAGACGGTGCGCCGATCGGAGCGGATTCATACCGTTTTGACCGGCATCGCAGTCGTGTTCCCTGGCTGCGCCCGGAGCCCCTTGCCCGGTAGGCTTTCCGTGTGATCTTCAAGCGCATCGGAAATGGGCGGCCATATCCCGACCACGGCCGGGAAAGCACCCGACAGTGGGCGGATGTCGCGCCGCGTCCGGTCCGCCTGGACCAGCTGGTGACCACCAAGGGCCAGCTGGACCTCGAGACCCTGCTCGCCGAGGACTCCACGTTCTACGGCGACCTGTTCGCCCACGTCGTGAAGTGGCAGGGCGACCTCTATCTCGAGGACGGGCTGCACCGCGCCGTGCGCGCCGCTCTGCAGCAGCGCCAGGTGCTCCACGCACGCGTGCTCGAAATGGGCTGAGCCCGCCACTCCCACCCATGGCGCATTTCGGGCCTTTCGGGTGCTTTTATGCTCGTACGGGTGCCATAGGTTGATCGTTTAGTAGGCATCATCACCAGGTCGCACTACGCTGCGCCCATGAGCATGCTGACCCCTCCCGGCATGGGCGGAAAGTACCGCATCACGGGTAACACGTACCCCCGCATGCGCCGCCCCCGTCATCGCCGCAAGCTGGTCCTCTCGGTGACCGCCGCCGCGGTGGCCCTCGGTCTCGCCGGCTGGGGCACGCTCCAGGTCATCGACGTCTTCACCGGCGGCGACGGCCAGGCCAACGCCGCCGGCCGGCCGAAGGCCTGCCCCTCCCCGAGCGCCTCGGCGCCCGCGAAGGTGCTCCCCAAGCCGGCCGCCATCAAGGTCAACATCTACAACGCGACGCCCCGCAGCGGACTGGCCAAGGCCGCCGCCGACGAGCTCAAGAAGCGCGGCTTCGCCATCGGCAAGGTGGACAACGCACCGGCCGCGTACGACAAGAAGGTGCCCGGCACCGGAATGCTGCTCGGCGGCCCGAAGGCCATGAACGGCTCGTTCCCGGTGCTCGCCACACAGCTGCCGGGGGCCGCGCAGAAGACCGACACCCGCAAGACGGCGGACATCGACCTGATCATCGGTACGAAGTTCAAGGCGTTCAGCACGCCCGCGGCGGCGGCGACGGCCCTCACGGCCCTCACCGCTCCGTCCCCGGCGCCGTCCTCCTGCTGAGGCGGCCGGGTCCGGCCGGGCCCGGGCCCGGCCGGCGGCACCGACCGGGTCAGCCGGCGGTGCCGTACATCCGGTCCCCGGCGTCCCCGAGGCCGGGCACGATGTAGCCGTGCTCGTTGAGCCGCTCGTCGACCGAGGCCGTGACCACGGTGACCGGCGTGCCCGCCAGCTCGCGCTCCATCACCTCGACGCCCTCGGGCGCCGCGAGCAGCACGACGGCGGTGACATCGTCCGCGCCGCGCTTGATGAGCTCCCGGATGGCCGCGACGAGCGTGCCGCCGGTGGCCAGCATCGGGTCCAGGACGTAGACCTGACGGCCGGAGAGGTCCTCGGGCATCCGCGTGGCGTACGTCTCCGCCTGGAGCGTCTCCTCGTTGCGGATCATGCCCAGGAAGCCGACCTCGGCCGTCGGGAGCAGCCGCACCATGCCGTCCAGCATGCCGAGACCGGCGCGCAGGATCGGCACGACCAGGGGGCGCGGATGCGACAGCTTCACACCGGTCGTGGGCGTCACCGGGGTCTCGATGTCGACCTGCTCGGTCCGCACATCCCTGGTGGCCTCGTACGCGAGGAGGGTGACCAGCTCGTCGGCGAGCCGCCGGAAGGTCGGGGAGTCGGTGCGCTTGTCGCGCAGCGTGGTGAGTTTGTGCGCCACCAGCGGGTGGTCGACGACGTGGATCCGCATGCCGTCAACAGTAACCGGGCCCCGGCCGGGCTCCCCGCCGGTCCGCGTTGGCATCAAGCACCTGTTCGGGGGGAAGGTGGGGGCATACGGACCCAGGCTTGGGGTGGTGTGTCGATTGACCGACGGGGAGCAGCGGAACCGGCGGCAGGCCGGACGCGACGCGCGCGACCTGCCCGACGCGCAGGAGGACGTGCCGGACGCGCAGGAGAGTGACGTGGTACGCCGGAGGCGCAGGGCTCAGTTCCTCCGCGAGCTCCACGAGGCGAAGCAGCTCCGCGACCGGGTCCAGCCGCGCCGCGCCCGTGCGGCCCGTATGCGCCAACAGATGCGGATGCGTACGTTCCGCTGGTGAGGACGGTCGCCGGAGCAGCCGGACCGCCCCCGGAGGAGTCACGGAAGCAGCGCCGGCGGACGCGCACCCGGAATAACTGATGGCCGACGCAACGGTCGAAGAGGTCTCGCATCGCGCTCGTTTCTGCCACGATGCCGATTGGGCGGGGCCCAGAGCAGCCGGATGACCGTCTGCCCTCCCGTCGGACCGATTCACCTATGACCAGTGGGAGAGTCACGGTGTACTTCGCCGCACTGCTCGCGCGCACCGAAGACGGGTGGGAAGCGAGCGATACAGAGCTCGACGATGTGGAAACCCTGTCCGACCTGACGGATCTGGCCCGTGAGGCCTCGGTGGACGAGGACACGGTCCTCGTCTACATCGAGCAGGAGGACGCCTGGTTCGGCGTCGTCCGGGTGGACGGTGAGGAGGACCCCCGTATCTACGTCTCGGACGCGTCCGCCGCCGCCCGCTCCTCGTACGGGGAGATCCTGCTCACCGATGAACTGCTCGGCCGCGAACCGGGGGCCGAGGACGAGATCGCCGCACTCGAGGAGCTCGTCGACCTCGACGGGACGGAGGACGGCGAGCCGGACGACCCCCTGCCCGACGCCGACGGCGCCGGCGGCGCCGTCACCGAACCCGACCTGGATCAGGAGGACCCCGATGCCGTACCGGCGGGTCCGCTCGGCGATCTCGCGATCCTCGCCGACCTGGGCCTGTCCGAGAAGGATCTGCTGACCCTGCGCACCGACGCGCTGGCGGAGATCGCCGACGCGCTGGGAGCGGCCGACGTCCTGGAGGCCGTCCGTTAGGGTCCGCGGGTGAACGCACCACCACCCACCCCCTCCCCACCGCCTCCCCCCGATCCCGTGAGGGACCCGTGGCAGGCATCCATGCGCCAGGCCCTGGACGAGGCCGCGCAGGCGGCGTCGGCCGGCGATGTGCCGGTCGGCGCCGTTCTCCTGGATCCGGACGGCGCCCTGATCGCGACCGGCCACAACGAGCGCGAGGCCGTCGGCGACCCGACGGCGCACGCCGAGGTGCTCGCCCTGCGCCGGGGCGCCGCCGCTCTCGGCTCCTGGCGGCTGACCGGCTGCACGCTGGTCGTCACCCTGGAGCCCTGCACGATGTGCGCCGGCGCGCTCGTCCAGTCCCGGATCGCCCGGGTGGTCTACGGGGCGCGGGACGAGAAGGCCGGCGCCGTGGGTTCGCTCTGGGACGTCGTACGCGACCGAAGGCTCAACCACCGCCCCGAGGTGATCCACGGCGTCCTGGAGGACCGCTGCGCGGACCTGCTGACGACGTTCTTCCGGAAGCGCTGAGGCCGCCTCCCGGGCGCTCCGGCCCGTCGTCCGGGAATCGGATTTCGAACCAGGCCCCGGCATGGTCTAAGCTCTCTCTCGGTAGCGTGTCCGAGCGGCCGAAGGAGCTCGCCTCGAAAGCGAGTGTGGGGAAACTCACCGAGGGTTCAAATCCCTCCGCTACCGCAGATGATGAAGGGACCGACCCGTCCGGGTCGGTCCCTTCACTGCGTTCCGTGCCGCGTCAGCCGGCCCGTCGTGTCCTGACCCCGTCGGTCTCGAAGTCGTAGAGGTTCTGGTTGATGCGGAGGCCGTCGACCGCGCCGATCCACATGTGGTCGCGCCCCTTGCCCACCGCGGCCGTGTAGACGGTCGCTCCCGCGCCGCCGTCGTCGAGCGCGTCCTTCAGCTCCTCGAGGGAGCACTCCGCGGCCTGGTCGCAGGCGGGGGCCTCGTTGCCCGTGAGGTACCAGTAGCCGGTCGAGGTGGCGTCGATGAAGCCGCTCCACCGGTTCGTCACCGGGGCGGCCTCCGGCACCCACACCAGCGTGGAGTAGTTGTCGTTCGGAAGCGCGGCCAGGTTCGGATCGATCTCGAACCTGATGTTCGGCATGTTCTCGGGGCCTCCGTAGGACTCGTTCTCCCCTGTCTGGAAGACGTGGAAGCCGACCCTCCGCAAGCCCTGCACCGGATCGCCGAAGAAGTCGACCTCGTTGCCGAAGTCGACCTTCTCGCTGGGAGGGGTCAGCGAGGTGGAGTCGTCCGCCACCTCGATGCCCAGGCTGCCCCGTCCGTAGGGCGGCCTGGCGGAGGGACCCGTCACACCGAACGAGCCGAAGGGGCCGTTCCGCAGATCGGCGACGGGGGATCCGATCGTGTTGCGGGTGATCACGCCCCAGTGGTCGGAGCCGCGCTCGCGGTCCCCGCCGTTCCCGTCCGCGACGGCGGACGCTCCTGAGAGGGCCGAGGCGACGATCGCGGCCAGTGCTGTGACCGTGAGGGCTTTCCTCCGGGTCACGCCAAAGCGAGTGCTCACACTCACTCCTTCTGAGTAGTTGAAGGGCACCCGGCGTGCGCCGGATGCCCGACCGACGCGACGCACACCACCGGAACGTAACCCTCGGTGGCGGCGCAATCACCATATGTAGGCATATTCATCTCTTACGCAACGCACGATCGGCGTCGGCCACCGCCCTCCGCCCCGGCTCCAGGACCGTGGAGTCGGCGAACGGCCTCGGCCCCAACGGGAGAACGGTTCCGCGCCCGGGCGCCCATTCGGGGCCGGCCTGCCGTCGGGCGGGCGGGGCCCCATCACTCGGCAGCCCGGACCACGCCGCAAATAATTTTGCAGGATGTGCATCTTTGCCTACTATGCACGTTGTGCCGAAGACGACATCCGGACCCGGGCTACGGGAGCGCAAGAAGCAGGCAACGCGCAGGGCCATCGCCGAGGCGGCCGTGCGGCTCGCCGCGGAGCACGGCGCCGAGAACGTCACCGTCGAGGCCATCAGCGAGGCCGCCGGTGTCTCACCCAGGACGTTCTTCAACTACTTCCCCAGCCACGACGACGCGTTCGTGCTGGTCGACGACGAGGCGGGCGAGCGCATCAGGGAGTCCGTGCGCCGCGCCCCCGCCGAACGGCCCCCGATCGATGTCGTACGCGACGCCTTCGTCGCCGAGCTCGACGGGTTCGAGGCCCGCCATGAGTTGTGGGCCCTCCAGTCCAAGGTGCTCCAGCGTTCGCCCCACCTCATCCACCGCGGCCTGGAGGCCCACGTGGCGGAGGAGAAGGCCCTCGCCGTCGCCATCGGGGAATGGCTCGACGCCACCGGTGGCGTCACGGAAGGGCCGCCCGGAACCGCCGTCTTCCCCCGGCTCCTCGCAGCCGTCACCCAGACCGCCCTGCGGGTCACCATCGAGCACTGGTGCGACCACTCGGGCGAGACCGTACTCGCGGAGGTCTTCCAGGACGTCTTCGCCCAGCTGGCTCAGGGCCTCCCGCGGCCCTCGGCGTAGCCGCCCGCCGCGGCCTGGTCCCGCGCACCACCGACCTGTTCTGCTCACGTACCGAAGAAGGACACCGTGACCGCAACCGAGGCGCCCGAGCAGGCGCCCACCTCCATGACCAACAAGCAGATACTGCAGGCGATGTCCGGCCTGATGGCGGGCATGTTCGTCGCCATCCTCGCGGGCACGGTCGTCGCCAACGCCCTGCCACGCATCATCGCCGACCTCGGTGCGAGCCAGTCCTCGTACACCTGGGTCGTGACCTCCGAGCTGCTCGCCATGACGGCCACCGTGCCGCTGTGGGGCAAGCTCGCCGACCTGTTCAACCAGAAGCTGCTGCTCCAGCTCTCGCTCGGCCTGTTCGTGGTCGGCTCCCTGGTGGCCGGCTTCTCGCAGGACGTCGTCACCCTGATCGTCAGCCGCGTCATCCAGGGCATCGGCGCCGGTGGTCTGACGGCGCTGGCCCAGATCGTCATGGCCGCCGTCATCCCGCCGCGCCGGCTCGGCAAGTACGCGGGCATCTTCGGCGCGGTCTTCGCCGTGGGCACGGTCGCGGGTCCGCTGATCGGTGGTGTCCTCGTGGACACCTCGTGGCTCGGCTGGCGCTGGTGCTTCTTCATCGGTGTGCCGTTCGCACTGGCCGGGATCGTGCTGCTCCAGCGCACCCTGAAGCTGCCGACCGTACGCCGCAAGGTCAGCATCGACTGGCTGGGCGCCTTCCTGATCGTGGCCGGCGTCTGCGCGCTGCTGATCTGGACGTCCCTCGCGGGCAACAGCTTCGACTGGGCGTCCTGGCAGACGGCCGCGCTGGTGACCACCGGCGTGGTGCTCCTGGTGGCGGCGGTCTTCGTCGAGCAGAGGGCCGCGGAGCCGATCATCCCGCTGGACATCTTCCGCAACCGCACGGTGTCGCTCACGACCCTCGCGAGCTTCTTCGTCGGTGTCGCGATGTTCGCCGGGACCGTCTTCCTGTCCCAGTACTTCCAGATCTCGCTGGGCAAGTCCCCGACCGTCGCGGGGCTCATGAGCCTCCCGATGATCGGTGGTCTGCTGGTCTCCTCGACCGTCGCCGGACAGATCATCTCCGCGACCGGCAAGTGGAAGGTCTACCTGGTCTCCGGAGCCGTCGTCATGATGGCCGGCCTCGGACTGCTCTCGACCATCGACGCCGACACGCACTTCGGCCTGCTCAGCCTCTACATGGCGCTCATGGGCATCGGCGTCGGCATGCTGATGCAGAACCTCGTGCTCGCCGCGCAGAACGACGTGCCGGCGCACGAACTGGGCGCCGCGACCTCCGTGCTGTCCTTCTTCCGCAGCCTCGGCGGCACCATCGGCACCAGTGTGCTCGGCGCGATCCTCGCCAACCGGGTGGCCAGCGAGATGAGCAAGGGCCTCGCGGACAGCGGGCTCCCCGCGACCGGCGGCGGCCACAGCAGCGCCGTGCCCGACATGACCACGCTGCCCGAGCCGCTCAAGCAGATCGTCGAGCACGCGTACGGCGTCGCGACCGGTGACCTCTTCCTCATCGCCACCCCGTTCGCCTTCCTCGCCCTGCTCTCGGTGCTCTTCATCAAGGAGAAGCCCCTCAAGACGACGAGCGGCATGGAACGCCTCGCGGAGGAGGCCGCCGTGGGCACCGTCCCGGCACCCCGCGACGGTGAGGGTTCCGGCGTCCAGGACGCCGCCTCCGGCCCGGTCGGTCTGAAGAAGGACTGACCCGTACGGACGGACGACACGAAGGGCCCGGCGCGATGCGCCGGGCCCTTCGGGCGTCAGGTCGGGGGAAGCGGCATCGGGGGGACAAGCCGCTTCCCCCGGTGAGAACGGGGACCGTAGGCCCTCGCCGCGGTCGGGGGGAAGTCACGCGGTGGGGACCTCGTGGAGGTCCCGTTCCTCGGCCCGCGCATACCTGCGGGTGCTGCGGGCCCACACCCCATCCTCCTCCCCGGCGTAAGCCGCGCCCGCCGACAAAGGGCCCGAATCGACGGGTCCTTCGACCCTAAAAGCCACATCAGTGATCGGAAACGGCCAGCGGATTCGCGCGGACGTGCGGCTAGAATCACGCGACTGCACAGGTGATCGAAGGGGAGGGGCGGGGCTGTGGTGCAAGCGAGGAAGATCGCGCTCTACATGATTGTGGTCTTCGTGCTGTACACGATCATCACCTCTCCCGAGCGGAGCGCCGACCTCGTTCAAATAGGGTTCGAGGGTGTTTCGAGCGCCGCGCAGGGCGTCGGAGACTTCATGTCCGAGCTCGTGAAGTAGGAGATCCACCATGATCCGCCACCTGGTCCTGTTCAAGCTGAACGACGGCGTCGAGCGGGACGACCCGCGGGTCGTCGCGGGCGTGGAGGCCTTCCGGGAGCTCGGCGGGAAGATTCCCGAGCTGCAGTTCTGGGAGTGCGCCTGGAACATCACCGACCGGCCGATCGCGTACGACTTCGCCATCAATTCGGCGGTCGCCGACGAGGACGCGCTCAAGCGGTACGCCGAGCACCCCGAGCACCAGGCCGCGGCCGGCCAGTGGCGCGCTTTCGCCACTTGGGTGATCGCCGACTACCCCTTCTGACCCTTCCGGATCCCCGGTCCCGCCGGCCCCTCCCCTACGGGAGAGGGGCTTTTCGGCATGTTTAAACCAAAATACCCTCAACACGACTCTATGCGGTGCTTGCACACAGTGGACATGTCTTGTGATGCTATGACCGCTTTTGACGGATGAGTTGACCGTAGTTGACCGCAAAGGGGTGGCGACACCGTGCCGGCCAGTACAGCGCCTCAAGTCCCGCCCCAGAACGTCCAGACGGACGACATCCAGACCGAGACCCCCGACCCCACCACACCGGCGAGAACCCGGGGCGCGGACACCAGGGCGCTGACCCAGGTGCTGTTCGGGCGGCTCAAGGACCTCGAACCCGGCACCCCGGAGCACCACAGGGTGCGCACCGCGCTGATCGAGGCGAACCTGCCTCTCGTGCGCTACGCGGCGGCCCGCTTCCGCAGCCGCAACGAGCCGATGGAGGACGTCGTCCAGGTCGGCACCATCGGCCTGATCAACGCCATCGACCGCTTCGACCCGGAACGCGGCGTCCAGTTCCCCACGTTCGCCATGCCCACCGTGGTCGGCGAGATCAAGCGCTACTTCCGGGACAACGTGCGGACCGTGCACGTGCCCCGTCGGCTGCACGAGCTCTGGGTCCAGGTCACCGGCGCGACGGAGGACCTGACGACCGCTCACGGCCGCTCACCGACCACCGCCGAGATCGCGGAGCGCCTGAAGATCTCCGAGGACGAGGTCCTCGCCTGCATCGAGGCGGGCCGCTCCTACCACGCGACCTCGCTGGAGGCCGCCCAGGAAGGTGACGGGCTGCCCGGACTCCTGGACCGCCTCGGCTACGAGGACCCGGCACTGGCCGGGGTCGAACACCGCGACCTCGTCCGGCACCTTCTCGTCCAGCTGCCCGAGCGCGAACAGCGGATCCTGCTGCTGCGCTACTACAACAACCTGACGCAGTCACAGATCAGCGCCGAACTGGGCGTCTCCCAGATGCATGTGTCAAGGCTTCTGGCCAGAAGTTTCGCCCGACTGCGATCCGCAAACAGGATCGAAGCGTAACCGGAACGGGTAGACCCCAGAAGGGCCGCATCCGGGGGCGTAAAAGCCGCACACCCCCTGTTTCCTGCACGGTTTCGGCGCTGACTTGTCGACATGTCACTACAGCGTGTTGCCGACATGTGACATTCTGCTGGAACCGCGTTTGCCGCAGCCCCACCTCCGGTATTCAGGTGGAGGCTGCGTTCCTCCGATGGTCGTGGCCACCGCGACCGTCCGCGACCTCAAGGGGGTGGCATGTCCGCAGAACAGGGCAGCTCGAAGGTGCTCACGCTCACGAAGAGCGTGCCGGCACCAGCCGTGCTCACCAGCTCGCCGGAAGCCATCGACACCCGCACCCTGTCCCGCTCCCTGTTCCTGCGGCTAGCCGCGCTGGGTCCCGCCTCGGGCCCCGACGGAACGGACAGCCCTGAGCGGGCCTATGTGCGGGACACACTCATCGAGCTCAACCTCCCGCTCGTGCGGTACGCGGCGGCGCGGTTCCGGAGCCGTAACGAACCCATGGAGGACATCGTCCAGGTCGGGACGATCGGCCTGATCAAGGCGATCGACCGCTTCGACTGCGAACGGGGCGTGGAATTCCCCACGTTCGCGATGCCGACCGTCGTGGGGGAGATCAAGCGCTTCTTCCGCGACACCTCGTGGTCGGTGCGGGTGCCGCGCCGGCTCCAGGAGCTGCGGCTCGCCCTCACCAAGACCAGCGACGAGCTCGCACAGAAGCTCGACCGGTCACCGACGGTGCCGGAGCTGGCCAAGGCGCTCGGGGTCTCCGAGGAGGACGTGGTCGACGGCCTGGCCGTGGGCAACGCCTACACGGCCTCCTCCCTGGACTCACCGTCACCCGAGGACGACGGCGGCGAGGGCTCGCTGGCGGACCGCCTCGGATACGAGGACGCGGCGCTGGAGGGCGTCGAGTACCGCGAGTCCCTGAAGCCGCTGCTGGCCAAGCTCGCCCCTCGCGAGCGACAGATCATCATGCTGCGCTTCTTCGCCAACATGACCCAGTCGCAGATCGGCGAGGAGGTCGGCATCTCGCAGATGCACGTCTCCCGGCTGCTGACCCGGACGCTCACCCAGCTCAGGGAGGGGCTCATCTCCGACTGACCCCTGACGGGTCCGTACGGAGCGGCTCACCGGCCGCCGGGGCACCACGCACGCCGCCCCGGCGGCCTCGCCGTGCCCGGGCTTCCCGCGCCGCACGGACCCGCGGACGCTCCCGGCCCGCGCCCGACGCAGACCGCTCCCGCGCCGACGTGCGGCGCGGGAGCGGGTGCGGAAGGACGGCGTACACGCTCACGTGGGCGCCTGGCCGGTCCACGGGCCCCGGAGAGGGGCGACGGGCCGGCCGTGAAGGGGCGGGCGGGGGTCAGCCGAGCGCGAGCCAGGCGACCGCGCCGAGGACGACGATGACCGCGACGACGGCCACGATCACCCCGGTCTTCGAACCGGACGAGGTCGCGGCGGGCTGCTGCCTGCGCTGCGGCTCGCCCTCGTCGACGAAGGCGCGGAACATCTGCGTGCTGCCCGCCGGGTCGTGAGAGCCCTCGGGGCCCGGCTGCGGGGCGTGGGGGTTGTGTGCCATGGCCCAGGACACTAGCGAACGCGAGCCATCCGCCCAACCCCCGGGTCCACAGGGGCCGATGCCCTTCCGCCGCGCACACGGTCTCTTCACCCGTCCGCCGGAGCGCTCCGCACCGCCTCCACGCGCCCCCTCGCACCACCCTTTCTGTGGCGAGGAACACATCCGGCCGGGTGCCCACGCCTGTGCGCTGCACGCTTGACCCGGCGCCTACACAGGCTTTTGTTTCCCTTTACTTCTGCAAGGCCCATTTCGTTTGCCTGTGGCAACCAACTGCTTCTATCGTTGCCCTAAGCAACAAGATGACCTCGCGAGATGTCTGGAGGGTCAGTGGCAGCACGGAGCCAGTACGAAGAACTGGCCCGGCAGCTCAGCGCCGTCGGAGCCGTCAAGCGGGGACTCGCCCGCATCCTGCCCGCCGAGTGTCCCGGTGGCTCGGCCACCGTGCTGACGCTACTGGCCAAGTACGGGGAGATGCGGATCTCCCGCCTTGCCGAGCTCCTGGCCGTGAACATGTCGGTGACCAGCCGTCATGTGACTCACGCGGTCGAGAGCGGCTGGATCGAACGGTCCCCGGACCCGGCGGACAAGCGGTCCCGCATCCTGCGGCTGACCCCCGCGGGTGACGAACTGATCGACGAACTGAGCCGGCGGACGACGGAGATGTTCGCCGACCACCTCATCGACTGGTCCGACGACGAAGTCGGTCAGCTCAACACGTTGTTGTCCCGGCTGCGCGACAGTTTCTCCTGCCGCGGCTCCGGAGGGTGTGCCCCCGGGAGGCATGGCGGCGACTGCCGCGCCGGGCACTCCGACGACCCACACACCCGTACACCCGTGTAACAGAAGCAAAGAGAAGGAATTTAATGGCTACGACCACACCACCCGGTGTGCGGGGCGGCCACGCCAAGCACGGGGCTGCCGAAGCCCCCGCTGGCACGCCGATGACACACCGGCAGATCATGGAAGCGCTGACCGGGCTGCTGCTCGGCATGTTCGTCGCGATTCTGTCGTCGACGGTCGTCTCCAACGCCCTGCCCGAGATCATTTCCGACCTCGGCGGCGGACAGAGCGCCTACACCTGGGTCGTGACGGCCTCGCTGCTGGCCATGACGGCCACCACCCCGCTGTGGGGCAAGCTCGCGGACCTGTTCAGCAAGAAGCTGCTGGTCCAGATCGCCCTGCTCATCTACGTGGGCGGCTCCATAGTCGCCGGTCTCTCGACCAGCAGCGGCATGCTCATCACCTGCCGTGTGGTGCAGGGCATCGGCGTCGGCGGTCTCTCCGCCCTCGCCCAGATCGTGATGGCCGCGATGATCTCCCCGCGCGAGCGCGGGCGTTACAGCGGCTACCTCGGCGCGGTCTTCGCCGTCGCCACCGTCGGCGGCCCGCTCCTCGGCGGCGTCATCACCGACGTCAGCTGGATGGGCTGGCGCTGGTGCTTCTACGTGGGCGTGCCGTTCGCGATCATCGCCCTGATCGTGCTCCAGAAGACCCTGAAGCTCCCCGTGGTCAAGCGCGAGGGCGTCAAGATCGACTGGGCCGGCGCGTTCTTCATCAGCGCCGCGGTCTCGCTGCTGCTGCTCTGGGTGACCTTCGCGGGCGACAAGTACGACTGGATCTCCTGGCAGACCTGGACGATGCTCGGCGGCACCGTCGTGCTCGCAGCGCTGTTCCTGTTCATCGAGACCAAGGCCCGCGAGCCGATCATCCCGCTGCGCCTCTTCCGTAACCGCACCATCACGCTGGCCTCCGCGGCCTCGCTGTTCGTCGGTATCGGGATGTTCGCGGGCACCGTCTTCTTCAGCCAGTACTTCCAGCTGGCGCGGGACAAGTCGCCGACGATGTCCGGCGTCATGACGATCCCGATGATCGCCGGGCTCTTCCTCTCCTCGACCGTGTCGGGCCAGATCATCACCAAGACCGGCCGCTGGAAGGCCTGGCTGGTCTCCGGTGGCTTCCTGCTCACCGCGGGTCTCGGGCTGCTGGGCACCATCCGGTACGACACCGATTACTGGCAGATCGCGATCTTCATGTTCGTCATGGGTCTCGGCGTCGGCATGATGATGCAGAACCTGGTGCTCGCCACGCAGAACCAGGTGGCCCCGGCCGACCTGGGCGCGGCCAGCTCCGTCGTGACGTTCTTCCGTTCCCTCGGTGGTGCGATCGGCGTCTCGGCGCTGGGTGCCGTCCTGGGCAACCGCGTCACCCACTACGTCAAGGACGGCCTCGCCGACCTCGGCCCCGAGGGTGCCGCACTGGGCCACGGCGGAACCGGCGGCGGGGGCATCCCCGACCTGGACGCGCTCCCCGCCCCGCTCCGTACGGTCATGGAGGTCGCCTACGGCCACGGTGTCGCCGACGTCTTCCTGTTCGCCGCGCCTGCCGCGCTCGTCGCCTTCCTCCTGACCCTCTTCATCAAGGAGGTCGCCCTGAAGACCAGGGCGGGCAACGACACCCCCGCCGAGGGAGCGGCCGCGACGGAGTCCGTCGCGGCGCCCACGGCCGACACCGCGCTGATCGCCGAGGGAACGACCGGGGTCACCTCGGTCGACGTCCTGGAGGAGACGGCTGCCACGAAGGAGCTGACCATTCAGGGAACACCCGTACGCGGTGTGGTGCGGGGCGCCGAGGGCGCACCCGTGGCCCGTGCCGCAGTCACACTGATCTCGCTGGGCGGCCGGCAGCTGGGGCGCTCCGTCGCCCAGGCCGACGGCGGCTACGTCCTGGACGCGCCGGGCTCCGGCTCGTACGTCCTGATCGCGTCCGCCGACGGCTTCCAGCCGCAGGCGTCCACCGTGGTCGTCGGCGAGGAGCCGCTGGCCTACGACATCCTGCTCGCCGGTACGAGCGGTCTCTCCGGGACCGTGCGGACCGCCGAGGGCGGCAGCCCGGTCGACGGCGCCATGGTCGTCGTCACCGACGTGCGCGGTGACGTGCTGGCCACGGGCGTCTCGGGCGGCGCGGGTGAGTTCACCTTCGGTGAGCTGATCCCCGGCCCGGTGACCGTCGCCGTCACGGCCGCGGGCTTCCGTCCGCTGGCCCTGCCGGTGGAGGTCGGCGGCCAGGGTGTCACCCGGGTCGACGTGGCCCTGCGGTCCGGCGCGCTGGTGCGGGGTGTCGTCAAGGCCGGCTCCCGCCGGGCACCGCTGAACGACGCCCGGGTCACGCTGGTCGACGCGGCCGGCAACGTGGTCGCCACCTCGACGACCGGGGAGGACGGCGTGTACGCCTTCACCGACCTGGACGCCGGTGAGTACTCCGTGATCGCGACCGGCTACCCGCCGGTGGCGGGCTCGCTGACCGTGAGCGGCAGCGGAGTCGACGGTCACGACATCGAGCTCGCCCACCCGGGCGAGTAAGAGGGAAAGATCCGCAAAGACCCCTGGCGGGACAGCACTTCGAGCGGAGAGGCTGTGGCCGCCGGTGGAAATGGGCCCCGTGGCGGGAACGGCAGGCAGGGGACGGCCTGCCGATCCCGCCCCGGGGCCCGACTTATTGAGACCGCACGCACGTGCCGGTCGGTCTAAGTCGCTGCTTCACGAGTGATTTGAGCAAGGAGAGAACACGGGATGGGACTTCGCGCACAGGTACGTACGCGGGACGGCTGGGCGGTCCAGCACGCGGTCGTGACGGTGACCGACATGACGGGCACCCAGGTGCTCCGTGCCGCCGCCGACGAGAACGGGGCCGTCCGCACCGACAATCTCCTCCAGGCCGGCGCGTACACGGTGATCGTCACGGCGGTGGGCTACGCCCCCGCCGCGTCCACCGCGCTCGTCACGGCCAGCGGCCGCGTCGAGGCCGGGACCGTGGTGCTGGCCCGGCAGGGCGGCGTGGAACTGCCGCCTCCGGGCACCTGGTCGCTGGACCCGGTGCACTCCTCGGTGGCCGCGGTCGCACAGCACCTGGGCATCTCCAGCGTGCACGGCCGGTTCACCGAGTTCGGCGGCCGTATCGAGATCAACGAGGACGTCCAGAACTCCCGGGTGGAGGCCTTCATCGCCTCCAGCAGCATCGACACGGGCAACGCCATGCGGGACAAGCACCTGCGCTCGGCGGACTTCCTGGACGTGGAGACGTTCCCGGAGCTCACCTACCGCTCCCGTGCGCTGACCCCGGCCGGGCCCGACCGCTGGACGGTGCACGGCCTGCTCACCATGCACGGCATCGCGCGGGACGTGGACCTCGACCTCAGCTACCTGGGCACCGGGCCCGACCCGTGGGGCGGGGTGCGGGCGGCCTTCCACGCCACGGCGGAGCTGCGCCGCGACGACTTCGCCATGAACTACAACCAGGTGCTGCAGGCGGGCATCTCCGCGATCGGCACGACCCTGCGCGTGGAGCTCGACATCCAGGCGGTCCAGGGCGACTCCCTCCCGGGATAAGGCGGCCCGAAGTTAGGGTTGGCCGTATGGCACCCAACATCGCGACCAACACGACCGTGGAGCTCGGGGAACTGCTGGACTTCGTGCGGCCCCGGCACCGGGCGATCCTGCTGACCACCCGGTCCGACGGCCGCCCCCAGGGCTCCCCGCTCACCTGCGGCGTGGACGACGCGGGGCGGATCGTCGTCTCGACCTACCCCGAACGGGCCAAGACCCGTAACGCGAAGCGGGACGAGCGGGTCAGCGTGATCGTCCTGTCGGACGAGTGGAACGGACCCTGGGTCCAGGTCGACGGCTCGGCCGAGGTGATCGACTCACCGGATTCGGTCGAGCCCCTCGTCGAGTACTTCCGCAACATCTCCGGCGAGCACCCGGACTGGGACGAGTACCGGGCGGCGATGATCAAGCAGGGGAAGTCCATCATCCGGATCACTCCGGAGCGCTGGAGCCCGGTCGCCACCGGCGGCTTCCCCGCCCACCTGGCCGGCGGCGCCTGACCGATGGCCCCGCCCCACCCGGACCCGCTCGCGCGGGCCCGGCTGCTGACCTCCCCGTCCGTCGGACCGGCCGTGGTCCGTGAGCTGGAACGGATCACCGGCCGGCCGGCCGTACCGGTCCACGCCACCGCGCCCGACGTCCCCTTCGTGTACGTGGGGGACGTGCTGCCCGGCACGCTGCGGGTCCCGGGCCTGTTGTGGTTCCACAGCGTCAACGCGGGTACGGACGCGCTGCTCGCCGCCGGGCCCTGGCCCGAAGGGGCCCTGCTGACACGGACGGTGGGACGGATGGGCGAGCGGATCGCCCAGTACACGCTGGCCTGGATCCTCGCCGAGTGCCAGTCCGTGCCGGAGCACACCGCGCAGCACTCCAGGTCCGAGTGGCGCCGCCTCCCGTCCGAGCTCGCCGCCGGACGGACCGCCGTCATCCACGGCACCGGCCGCATCGGCTCCGCCGTCGCCGGCCTGCTGCGCGCCTGCTCCGTACGCACGGTGGGCGTGGGCCGCACCCCCCGCGCCGCGCCCGCGGGCTTCGACCGGGTGGTCCCGGCCGGCTCGGAGGAGGAGACGGCGGCGCTGGCGGAGGCCAGGTGGGTGGTGTCGGCCCTGCCCCTGACCGGTGACACGGAGCGCTTCTTCGACGCCGCCAGATTCACCGCGATGCGGGGCGCCACCTTCGTCAACGTGGGCCGGGGCGCGACGGTGGACATGGCGGCGCTGGAGGCCGCGCTGCACGGCGGGGAGGTCCGCCGCGCCGTGCTCGACGTGCTGCCCGACGAACCCGCGGCTCCCGGCGACCGCGTCTGGCGGCTGCCGCGCACGGTGATCACGTCGCACTCGGCCGGCATCACGGCCGACGAGGACGTCGTCGCCGACTTCGAGTCCTGCTGGCAGGCGGTCGCCGAGGGGCGCACACCGGCCCTGGCCGTGGACACCCGCCGCGGTTACTGAGGGCCGGGCTCGTCCTGCGGCCGGCGCGCCGCCTGTTCGCACGTCGCCTCGATGCCCGCGATCAGGAGGTCCAGCGCGAACGTGAAGTCCCGCTCGCGCATCTCCTCCACCGTCGCCCCGCCACGCGCGTCCATGAGGTTCTCCGAGGGCCGCATGGCCTGATGGATCTCCGGGTCCGCGCGGATCGTTCCCATCGCCCGCTCGAAGTACTCGTCCTGGGTGAGTCCCGCCTCCACCGTGCGCTGCACGAAGTGCCCCTCGGTGGTGCCGAATCCGTAGACGAACTGGAAGACGGCCGCCATCGCGCCCGTCCGCCGCTCCAGGGGCAGCCCGGTGGCCCGGACGACGTCCTGGACGGCGTACGAGAACAGCATCGAGTGCGGGCCGATGTTCAGAAAGCTGCCGATGAGGGCCGACACCCAGGGATGCCGGACGAACATCTTCCGGTAGCTGGTGGCCAGTTCACGCAGGCGGTCGCGCCAGTCGATGTCCTCCGCCGTGGCCGGAATCTCGCCGAAGACGGTGTCCAGGGCCAGTTCCAGCAGGTCGTCCTTGGTGTCGACGTACCAGTAGAGGGACATCGCCGTGACGTCGAGCTCGGCGGCGAGGCGCCGCATGGAGAACTTCGCGAGTCCGTCGGCGTCCAGCAGCCGGACGCTCGCCGCCGTGATCCTGTCCCGGTCGAGGCCGGCCGGCTGATCCGCCTTGCGGGTGCGCGACGGTGTCCGCCGGTCCAGCCACACACTGACCCTGGAAGGGTTCTTCACACGGTCTGCCGCGGACCCCATGGCGCACACTCCTCGTCTCGCGGTGGCTCTCCTGCGTACCGGCGCCCCCGTCCGATGCTATGCCCGTCACCTGGGGTTCTCAGTCGGCCTCCGTACGCTCCGCCCGCTTCAGCAGGACCGCGGCCAGCAGACCACCGGCCAGGACCGCCGCCGCTCCGGCCAGTTGGCTGGTCTCCAGGCCCGAGGCGAAGGCGTCCGTGACGCGCTCGCGCTCCGCCGCCCCGTCGGCTCCGGCGAGCACCGCGGGCAGGGAGGCGGCCCCGGCGACACCCGGGACGAGCGCGGCGAACCGGGAGTTGAGCACGGCTCCGAGCACGGCGACCCCGAGCCCGTTGCCGAACTCGGCGAGCGTGCCGTTCACCCCGGCGCCCACGCCCGCCTTCTCCGGCGGAATGGCGCTCATGATCGCGTTGGCCATCGCGGGCATGGCGAGCGCGACGCCCGCCCCCATGACGATCAGGCCGAGCAGCATGCCGCCGTAGTCCCGCCCTCCCAGCAGGGCGATCGCCCCGAGCCCGGCGGCCAGCAGGCTCATCCCGGCGGCGATGACGGCGGGCGTGCCCAGCTTCCCCACGAGCCGGGCGCCGAGCCCCGTGAGGTTGAGCGCGACGACGGTGAGGGCGAGCGGAGCCGTCCGCAGCCCGGCCTCCAGCGGCTCGTAGCCGATGACGAACTGCAGGTGCTGGGTCAGCAGGAAGAGTGAACCCGTCATCCCGAAGGCGACGAGGACCGCGCCCGCGACCGCACCAGTGAACCTCTGGTCGCGGAAGAAGCGCATGTCCAGCATCGGGTACGGGACATGGAGCTCCCACAGGACGAATCCGGTGAGGACGGCGGCCCCGGTGAAGGCCGTCAGCAGGACCGGGCCGGAGCCCCAGCCGTGCTCGGGGCCGGAGATGATCGCGTACACGACGGAGGCCATGCCGAGGGTGGAGAGCAGCGCCCCGACCAGGTCCGGGCGGTCGCCGTGGGGGTTCCTCGACTCGGGGACGAGCCGGACGACCGCGACGAGGCCGATGACGGCCACGGGGATGTTGACCAGGAAGATCGCGCCCCACCAGAAGTGGTCGAGCATCGCCCCGCCGATCAGCGGACCGGCGGCGAAGCCCAGCGAGCTCACGGTGGACCAGATGCCGATCGCCTTCACGCGTTCGGTGTCGTCGAAGATCTGCACCACGACGGCGAGGGTGGTCGTCATCAGCAGCGCGCCTCCGACACCCATCCCCGCGCGGGCGGCGATCAGCTGTCCGGAGGACTGCGCGAGCCCTGCGGCCAGCGAGCCGACACCGAACAGCGCGAGTCCGGCGACCAGCATCTTCTTCCGGCCGTAGCGGTCGGCGGCGCTGCCCGCGGTGAGGACGAGCCCCGACTGGACGAGCGCGTAGGCGTTGATCATCCACTGCACATCGGCGGTGGAGGCGTGCAGATCCGAGGTGAGCGAGGGGATCGCGACGTTCAGGACGGTGTTGTCGAGCAGCACGGTCAGCTGGGCGAGGCAGATGACCCCGAGGACCACCCAGCGCCGCGCGTGGCCGCTCCGGGGGGTGAGGTCGTTCTGCTCGGCGGTGGTCGCCGTCATGCGGGCTCCTGGTTCCGGTGCACTTGTACGGTGTATGGGAGATGGCTCCTGTACACCGTATGGCATTCCCTCTACGGCGTACAACACATATGCGTACGGCTCCGGATCCGCACCGGGGACGCCACAGGGCGGTGGCCCCGGAGCCTGTGCTCCGGGGCCACCGCCCTGCTACCGGGGTCTCAGCTCTTCGGCTGGGTGAGGTCGTAGAAGGTCGCGCCGCCCGCCGTGACCTCCTTGAAGTTCTCCTCCACCCACGTCGTGATCTGGGAGGAGGCGCCTTCGCCGCCGCCCATGCCGCCGCCGCCCGTGCCGCCCGAGATCAGGTAGTGGATCTCGCCGTCCTCCACGTACTTCTTGAACTGGGCGAGCGTCGGGGACGGGTCGCTGCCGTTGAAGCCGCCGATCGCCATCACCGGGTCACCGGTGGCGAGCTGGTAGCTCGCGGCGTTCTGCGAACCGATGGCCGCGGCGGTCCAGGTGTAGGCGTCGGCGTTCTGCTTCAGGAGCGTCCTGGCCTCGGAGTCGACGGAGGCGCCGTTGAGCAGACCGCCCATGCCTCCTCCGCCGCCCGCGCCGCCTTCTCCCATGCCGCCGCCGGGCATCCCGCCCTGCTGACCGCCGGGAGCCTGACCCTGGCCCTGACCCTGCCGGCCCTGGCCCGGGGTTCCGCCGGTCATGCCGCCCGCCGGCGCGTTGCCGGGAGCCTGTCCGCCCTGCGTGTTTCCCTGCGCCTGGCCGCCCGGCTGCGTGCCCTGCCCGGGCGGCTGCATGCCGCCGCCCTCGCCGCCGCCGGGACCGCCGCCCCGGCCGCCTCCGGGGCCGCCCATGCTCGCGCCCGAGGGACCGGCCGTGACGATCGAGCCCTGGTGCCCCGTGTTGAGCGTGCTGATCGTGTACGCCGTCGGCCCGGCCAGCGACGCCGCCAGCCCCAGACCCGCCACGCCCAGCACGAGCGTCCGGCCCAGCCGTGCGGCGAACAGCAGCCCCACGGCGCCCACGAGGCCACCGATGAGGACCGCCCAGCGCAGCCACGGGAAGTAGTCCGGGGTACGCCCCAGCAGGACGTACGCCCAGACGGCCGTCGCCGCGACGGTCACGCCGAGCGCGGCGCCCGCCCACCACTTGCTCCGCTCCTCCCAGAGGACCGTGGCGCCCATGCCCACCAGCGCCGCGATGTAGGGCGCCAGGGCCACCGTGTAGTACTGGTGGAAGATGCCGGCCATGAAGCTGAAGACGAAGGCCGTCATCAGCAGCGAGCCGCCCCAGGCGAGGAACGCCGCACGGGCCGCGTCGGTCCGCTTCGCCCGCCAGGTCAGCCAGATGCCCGCCACCAGCAGGATCAGCGCGGCGGGCAGCAGCCAGGAGATCTGGCCGCCGATCTCGGAGTTGAACATGCGGCCGATGCCGGTCTCGCCCCAGCCGCCGCCCTGTCCGCCACCGCCGCCACCGCCGACGCTGCCGGTCTCCTCGCCGTTGATGCGGCCGAGTCCGTTGTAGCCGAAGGTGAGCTCGAGGAAGGAGTTGTTCTGCGAGCCGCCGATGTACGGGCGTGAGGAGGCGGGCCACAGCTCGACGATCGCCACCCACCAGCCACCGGACACGATCATCGCCAGCGCCGTCAGGCCGAGCTGCCCGAACCGCTTCCGGACGGACACCGGCGCGAACACCGCGTACAGCACGGCGAGCGGCGGCAGGATCAGGAAGGCCTGCAGCGTCTTCGACAGGAACGCGAGACCCACCGCGACGCCCGCCCAGACCAGCCACTTCGTCCGGCCGCCCTCCATCGCACGCAGCACGCAGTAGACGGTGACGGTCATCAGGAGCGCGAGCAGCGCGTCCGGGTTGTTGAAGCGGAACATCAGCGCGGCGACCGGCGTCAGGGCGAAGACCACCATGGTGATCAGCCCGGCGGCGGCGCTGAAGCGGCGGCGCACGGCCCCGTAGAGGACACCGGCGGTGGCGACGGCCATCAGCACCTGGGGTGCGAGGATCGCCCAGGAGCTCAGGCCGAAGATCCGGACCGAGAGGGCCATCGGCCAGAGCGTGGCCGGGGGCTTGTCCACGGTGATCGCGTTGGCCGAGTCCAGCGAGCCGAAGAAGAAGGCCTTCCAGCTCTGGCTGCCGGCCTGTACGGCGGCGGAGTAGAAGGAGTTGGCGTAACCGGAGGCGCTCAGATTCCACAGGTACGCGAGCGCGACGACCAGCAGCACTCCCAGGAAGGCGGGCCTCGCCCAGCGCGGGTCCTCGGGCCTGCCCCGGCGGATGCGCCGCGACAGCGGCTCCCGACTGCCCGCGGTGTGCGCGGACGCCCCTGGGGTGCCGGGCGGAACCTGGAGGCGTTCGGAGTGGGTGGCGGCGGTCATCGGGCGTTCCTCAGTTCGTGTGCGGCACCCTGGCGGGCGTCCTGGTGGTCGGTGCGCCGGTCGGGGAAGACCCAGGCACGGAAGAGCAGAAACCGCAGCACCGTCGCCGCGAGGTTGGCCGCGATCAGCACGGCGAGTTCCGTGCCGTGCGACGCCGATCCGGACGCCGTCCCGAGGGCGGCGAGCGATCCGCTGGTGAGGGCGAGGCCGATCGCGAAGACGACGAGTCCCTGCGCCTGGTGGCGCACGGCCCCACCCCGCCCGCGCACGCCGAAGGTGAGCCTCCGGTTCGCCGCCGTGTTGGCGACGGCGGACACCAGGAGGGCGGCCGCGTTGGCGAACTGCGCGCCGACGCCCAGCCGGAAGAGGGAGTACAGGACGAGGTAGACCAGGGTGGAGAGCGCGCCCACGACACAGAACCCGACCAGCTGCCTGGCGAGTCCGCGCGGCACCCCCGGCACGGCCCGGTCGCGCGGGTCGTCCCCGAAGGGGCGCACCAGGCGGTCCAGCGGGAGCGCCCCGGTGGCCAGGGCCCGGCCCACCCGCCAGACCCCCTTGAGGTCGTCGGTCGCGGTCCTGACGATGTGCACGGTGGAGTCCGGGTCGTCGACCCAGTCGACCGGCACCTCGTGGATGCGCAGCCCGGCCCGCTCGGCGAGGACCAGCATCTCGGTGTCGAAGAACCATCCGGTGTCCTCGACCATCGGCAGCAGCCGCTGCGCGACCTCGCGCCGTATGGCCTTGAAGCCGCACTGGGCGTCACTGAACCTGGCGGCCAGCGAGGAGCGCAGGATGAGGTTGTAGGCCCGCGAGATGAACTCGCGCTTCGATCCCCGCACCACCCGGGAACTGCGGGCCAGGCGCGAGCCGATGGCCAGGTCGGAGTGGCCGGAGATCAGCGGGGCGACCAGCGGCAGCAGGGCGTTGAGGTCGGTCGAGAGGTCGACGTCCATGTAGGCGAGGACGGGGGAGTCCGAGTGGGACCAGACGGTCCGCAGCGCCCGGCCCCGGCCCTTCTCCTCCAGCCGGTACGACCGCACCTCGGGGATCAGGGCCGCGAGACGGGCCGCCACCTCGGGCGTACGGTCGGTGCTCGCGTTGTCCGCCACGGTGATCCGGAATCCGTAGGGGAACGTCCGCGCCAGATGGTCGTGGAGGCGCAGCACGCACGTTTCGAGGTCCTTCTCCTCGTTGTACACGGGGATCACCACGTCGAGTACGGGAGCGCCGACCGCCGCGGCCAGGAGGTGTTCCCGGGCCGGCAGGGTGCTCCAAGGAGTGTCGGTTCGCATGACACAGACACTCGCCAACCGCGCTGTCACGTCCGTGTGCTGAGCCTGTGGCCCGTCTGTGAGTGCGTCACGGGGGCACCGAACGTGTTGTTTTCCCAGGTCACAGCCTCGCTGCCGAACCCGTCCGGCCGGGGCGCGGAGGCATGGGCGGGGCTGTCCGTGGCTCCCCCGTACACCGCGTCGGCCGGCAGATGGACCGCGAACACCGTGTTGCCCGGCACCGACCGCACCTCGGCCAGCCCGCCGTGCGCGGCGACGACGGCCTGCACGATGGCGAGGCCGAGACCCGTCGACCCGGCGTGCCGGGAGCGCGAGGCGTCACCCCGCGCGAACCGTTCGAAGACACGCGGCTGCAACTCGGCCGGGATGCCGGGCCCGTTGTCCTGGACCTCCAGGGTCACCCAGGGCAGCTCCCTGCGCGCCTGCCGCAGGCGGACCGTGACCGTGGTCCCCGGCGGCGTGTGCGTGCGCGCGTTCGCGAGCAGATTGACCAGCACCTGCTGGATCCTCGTCGGGTCGGCCGAGACCGTCGTGGGCACCTCGGGCAGTTCGAGGCGCCAGTGGTGGGTGGCTCCGGAGGAGCCGCCGGGGGCCCGGTCCGCGACGCGGGCGTCGCTCACCGCGTCGATGACGAGCGGCGAGAGATCGGTGCTCTCGTACGAGAGCGGCCGGCCGGCGTCGAGACGTGCCAGGAGCAGCAGGTCCTCGACCATGCCCGTCATCCGTTCCGCCTCGGACTCGATCCGCCCCAGGGCATGCCGGGTGTCGGGGCCGGTGTTCTCCCGTCCGCGGCGCGTCAGTTCGGCGTATCCGCGGATCGAGGCGAGCGGTGTCCGCAGCTCGTGACTGGCGTCCGCGACGAACTGACGTACCCGCGTCTCGCTCTTCTGCCGGGCCTCCAGGGCCGAACCGACGTGCCCCAGCATCCTGTTGAGAGCCGCGCCGACCTGACCCACCTCGGTGCGCGGATCGGCCTCGGCGTCCGGCACCCGTTCGAGGAGGGCGACCTCGCCGCTGTGCAGCGGGAGTTCGGAGACCCGGGTCGCCGTGGCGGCCACCCTGCGCAGCGGACGCAGGGCGACACCGACCATGGCGGTACCGGCGATGCCCGCGGCGATGAGCCCGGCACAGGTGACACAGACCTCGACGACGATCAGGGTGTTGACGGCCTTGTCCACCTCGGCCGTGGGGATGCCGACCACGACGGACGTCCCGGCGCCCGACGGGACGACCTGCACGCGGTAGCCGCCCAGCCCGGGAAGCTCGACGTCATGGGCTTCGCCGTCCGGGGCCACGTCGGCGGCTTCGAGGGCGTCCTCCTGCGCGTCGGTCAGCTCCTCGGCGCTCTCCCGGGCGTCCGGGCCCTTGATCACCTTCGAGGTGGTGACGGAACCGCCGGAGACCACGGCACCGAAGGTGTCGGGCGTGCCCCTGCCGATGAAGGCCAGCGGCTCCTCGTCGTCCGCCGGACCGCCCCGGGCGATCTTGTCGCCGCCCGGCGGAGGCTGCTGGGCCACCCTGGCGATGTCGCGCAGCTGGCCGTCCAGCTTCCCGGCCATGTAGCTCTGGAAGGCGATCGCGGTGACCGAACCGATCACGGCGGCGACCACCGCGATGAGCGTCACCGCGTACACGACGAGACGGGTGCGGAGCGTCCAGGGGCGGCGCGTGCTCTTCCCGCTCACAGGGTCAGTCCCCCGGCTTGATGAGGTATCCCGCCCCACGCCGGGTGTGGATCATCGGCGTGCGCCCCGCGTCGATCTTCTTGCGCAGGTAGGAGATGTACAGCTCGACGACGTTGGCCTGACCGCCGAAGTCGTAGTTCCAGACCCGGTCGAGGATCTGCGCCTTGCTCAGCACCCGGCGCGGATTGCGCATCAGGAAGCGCAGCAGCTCGAACTCGGTCGCCGTGAGATGGATCGAGTCGTCGCCCCGGCTCACCTCGTGGCTGTCCTCGTCCAGCACCAGGTCACCCACGACGAGCGTCGAATCGCTGCGGACCGAGGCCGTACCGGAGCGGCGGATCAGCCCGCGCAGCCGTGCCACGACCTCCTCCAGGCTGAACGGCTTGGTGACGTAGTCGTCGCCTCCCGCCGTGAGCCCCGCGATCCGGTCCTCCACCGAGTCCCGCGCGGTCAGGAACAGCACGGGCACGTCGGAGAGCTCGCGCCGCAGCCGGCCGAGCACCGCCAGGCCGTCCATGTCGGGGAGCATCACGTCGAGGATCACCGCGTCGGGGCGGAAGTCGCGTGCCGTACGGACGGCACCCGCGCCGTCCCCGGCGCTGCGCACCTCCCACCCCTCGTAACGCAGGGCCATGGAGAGCAGCTCGGCCAGCGGAGCCTCGTCGTCCACGACCAGTACGCGGATGGGATTGCGGTCGGGCCTGAGCAGTTCTGTACGCCCCTGGGGCGAGGTCGTCGTCATGGCTCAAGCCTGTGAGACGGCCGTGAGAGAGACCTTTCGCCTGCCTGTGAATCTCCTGAGAAACGGCGTGCCCCGCCTACCGGAACAGCTCGCTCGCGTTCCCGTGGCAGACCGCCCGCAGCCAGGCGTCGCCCAGCCCCAGCCGTTCCAGGGCGTGCAGCTGGTGGGCGTACGGGTACGGGATGTTCGGGAAGTCCGTGCCGAGCAGGATCCGGTCCCCCAGATCGGCGAGCCGTCCGCGCTCCGAGGGCGGGAACGGCGCGAAGTCCTCGGTGAAGTCCGTGAACGCCATGGTCGTGTCGAGCCGCACCCCGGGGTGGGCCGCCGCCAGCGCCAGGAACTCCGCGTACTCGGGCATCCCCATGTGCGCCACCACCAGCTTCAGCCGGGGGTGGCGGGACAGCAGACGGCCGATCGGCCCGGGGCCCGTGTACGCGCCGGGCGCCGGCCCGGAGCCGCAGTGCGTCACCACCGGGATCCCGGCCTCGGCCAGCAGCCCCCACACGGGCTCCAGCAGCGGATCGTTCGGATCGTAGGCCCCGACCTGGAGGTGCGACTTGAAGACGCGCGCCCCCGCCTCGACCGCCTCGCGCACATAGGTCCCCGCGTCCTCCTCCGGGAAGAACGTGGCGGTGTGCAGACAGTCCGGCACCCGCGCGGCGAAGTCCGCCGCCCAGCCGTTCAGCCAGGACGCCATGCCGGCCTTGTGCGGGTAGAGCATCGACGTGAACCGGAGCACGCCGAACGAGCGCAGCAGCGCGAGGCGTTCGTCCTCGTCCCGCCGGTAGGTGATCGGCCACTCCAGCCCGGTCAGCGGACCCGCCGAGTCGAAGTAGGCCCACACCTTGCCGAGCACCCGCTCCGGCATGAAGTGCGTGTGGACGTCGATGATCCCGGGCAGCCCGAGCCGCTGCCAGAACCGCACGACATCCTCACGGTCACGGTCGTCGCCGCTCATCCGCCCCACCCGCCTCGACACGCCATCGGGAACGATCTCCGGCGACGATCTCAGAACAGCCCGTCCTGCACGCCACCGCCCCCCAGGGCCACGGTCGGCACACGGGTACCCGCCTGCGCGTCGGCGCCCACCAGGTCCCAGCCGGTGACGAGCCGCGTGTCCAGCACGACGACCCCCTCGTCCGCGGTCTCCAGGTGCAGATCGGGTCCGGCCGCGGCCACCAGCCGTCCTGCCACCACCCCGCCGTCCACCAGCCCGGTCACCACGCGCGCCGCCGCCCCCGCGCCGTCGAGCCCGAACGCCCCGGCGTGGTCGACGGCCACGAACGGCAGCCGCTCCAGCGCCTCCGGCCAGCCGGCGCCTTCCAGGGCGGCGGCCCGCCCGTACAGCTCCTCGACCTCGGCCGCCCGTTCCGCCGCCCCCGGCAGCTCGCCCCGCACCGCACGCTTGCGCGCGTACGGGATCCGGTCGGGCACCCCGAGCGCCGAGCGCAGCAGCTCCTCCGTCCGCCGGGCGGCCATCAGCGGGCCGCGCCCCAGCCAGCTGAACACCACGGCTCCCTGCTCCCGCAGCCGTGCGGCGTCCCGCGACTCCCCCGTGATCCCGACCTTGACCATGCCGGGCCCGAACCAGGCCAGATAGACGCGGTACGTGCGCGGGTCGTCGGCGATCGTGTCGGCGGCCACCGAGTGCGCCCGGTCCAGCCGCGCGCACTCCGCGCACCGCGCCCCCGTGCTCCGTACGGGCACCACGGCCCCGACCGGACACGGGTTGCCGCGCGCCCCCACGCAGTGCCGCTCACCCTCGGCCCGGAACGCGAGCTCCTTCCCGTACGCCAGGACGCTCTCCCGCCCCCGCCCGGACCCGTCGCTCCGCACCCACCCGAGCACGGGCTCGCCGTGGGGCCAGCGCAGGCCGGTGCACCGCCAGCCGCTCATGGGCCCCTCTCGGACGGGCGGTGGGAGCCTTCCCGGGCGGGGCTCCCACCGACGTGTGTACTGCCAGGGTAATTTCACGCGCACGGCCCGGCCGGCATCGCCCGTACGTGCTCACGCGCACGCTGACACCGTTGCCGCACTTCGCCGGTGTACGGGCTGTCGCGGGGCTAGGATCCGGTCCATGGCTCTGACCGTGGACGACGTGGACCGGTTCAAGGCCTTCATGCCCCGGCTCGAAGCCATCGCCTACCGCCTGCTCGGCTCCGCGAGCGACGCCGAGGACGCCGTGCAGGACACGTTCCTGCGGTGGCAGGCCGCCGACAGGGACCGCATCGAGGTCCCCGAGGCCTGGCTGACGAAGGTCCTCACCAACCTGTGCCTCAACCAGCTCACCTCGGCCCGCGCCCGGCGCGAGACATACGTGGGCCAGTGGCTGCCGGAGCCGCTGCTCCCGGGGGACCCGATGCTCGGCCCCGCCGAGACCGCCGAGCAGCGCGAATCCGTCTCGTACGCCGTCCTCGCCCTCATGGAGCGCCTCTCCCCCGACGAGCGGGTGGTGTACGTGCTGCGGGAGGCGTTCGGCTACCCGCACCGGAAGATCGCGGAGATCATCGACATCACCGAGTCCGCCGCACAGCAGATCCTGCACCGCGCCAGGAAGCACGTCGCGGAGGGCAGGGCCCGCACCGAGGTCGACGAGGCCGCCGCCCGGCGGATCGTCGAAGAGTTCATCGAGGCCGCCACCAGCGGCCGTACCGAACCGCTCGTGCGGCTGCTCACCGCCGACGCCGTCTCGATCGGCGACGGCGGTGGGAAGGTGCCGGCCCGCACCAAGCCGTTCGAGGGCGCCGTCGCGGTCGCGACATTCCTGCGGGGCCTGTTCAAGCCCGGCAAGGCCAAGCGCGCCCTGGCCGGCGGCTCACCCGGCGTCCACCTCACGACCGCCAACAACGGCCCCGCCCTCGTGGCGGTCGTCGACGGCCGGGTCATCGGCGTCATGTGCCTGGAGATCACCGCCGAGGGCATCGCCGCGATCCGCGCCCAGGCCAACCCCGACAAGCTCGAACGCGCGACCCGGCGGTGGGCGGCCTCCGACCACGGAGAACCCCTGCTCAACCTCTACTGATTCCGGTGTGACCTGCTTCACATCGCGTTCCTGTCAGGAAACGGCGGGCTGTCCGGTTCAAGGGGCAGACCCGCGCGAGACAGGAGCAGGGACATGAAGCACCGCATCATCGTTCTCGGAGCCGGATACACCGGAGCCGTCGCCGCCGGCCGCCTCGCAAGGCGACTGCGCCGCGAGGACGTCGCCATCACCCTCGTCACCGCCGAGCCCGACTTCGTCGAGCGCGTCCGGATGCACCAGCTGGCGGTCGGCCAGGAGCTCAGGCCCCGGCCCTTCAGCCAGATGTTCGCGGGCACCGGCGTCGAGCTGAGGCTCGCGAAGGTCACCGGTGTCGACGCCGACCGGGGAACCGTGGCCGTCGTCGACGCGAACGGCGCCGAGGAGCTGGAGTACGACAGCCTCGTGTACGCCCTCGGCAGCGGCTGGAACACCCAAGGCGTCCCCGGCACCGCCGAGCACGCCCACGAGATCGCGGGCCGCCCCGGGGCGCTCCGGCTGCGTGAGCGCCTGGCGAGCCTGGACGCCGGACAGCCCGTGGTCGTCATCGGAGGCGGCCTCACCGGCCTGGAGGCCGCGACCGAGATCGCCGAGGCCCGCCCGGACCTCGACGTCGCGCTCGCCGCCCGGGGCGGGCTCGGCGACACACTCTCGCCCAAGGGCCGGCAGCACCTGCGGAAGGTCTTCGACAAGCTCGGCATCACGGTGCACGAGCACACCGCCGTCACCGGCGTGGAGGCCGACCGCGTCCTCACCGCCGACGGCACGTCCGTCCCGGCCGCCGTCACCGTGTGGACCGCGGGCTTCGCCGTCCACCCGATCGCGAAGGCCACCACCCTGGAGGTCTCCGACACCGGTCAGATCGTGGTCGACGGAGCGATGCGCTCGGTCTCGCACCCGGACGTGTACGCCATCGGCGACGCGGCCCTGGTGAAGGGCCCCGGCGACAACCCGCTGCGGATGTCGTGCGCCTCGGGCATCCCCACCGCGTGGCAGGCCGCCGACTCCATCGCGGCGGGCCTGACCGGCGGCAAGCTCCCGGACACGCCGCTCCGCTACTTCAACCAGTGCATCTCCCTCGGCCGCAGGGAGGGCCTGATCCAGTACGTCACCGCCGACGACCGGGCGGTCCGGGCGGCACTGACCGGCCGGCTCGCCGCGTTCTACAAGGAGCTGGTCTGCAAGGGCGCGGCCTGGGGCGTCGCCAACCCGACCCTCGGTCTGCCGACCCGGCGCCGCCCCGTGGTGCGGAACCGGGCACGGGCAGCGGAGCCCGTCGCGGAATCGGCCTGACCCGGCCGGAGCCGCGACTCTCCAGGTGTGGCGCGGCCCGGTCCGCGAGGCGAGCTCGTCGCCTCGCACGACCGGGCCGCGCCACCGGCCCGCCGGGCGGAGAAATCCGGTGGCCCCGGCCCGGAGGCACCCATAGCATCCGCCCATGGCCGAAGACACCGGGACCGCGAGCGACCAACACGGCGCGGAAGCCCCGAGGGAGCCTTCATGGCGTGCCGGGCGGGTCGCGCTCTCCGCGGTCGACACGGACGACGCCGAACTCCTGCACGGGTGGCGATCCGACCCCGTGACCGCCTACGAGATCGGCGTATGGCCGCGCTCCGTCACCGCGATGCGCGAGCGCATCGAGCGCGACAGCGACAACGACGACCGCGACGACTTCCTCGTCCTGCTCCCTGACGGCACCCCTGTCGGCCACACCGCGCTGAGCGGCCAGAACATCGTCAACGGCACGGCAGAGGTCGAGCTGATGCTGGCCCCTGAGCACCGCGGGCGCGGCCACGGCACCCATGCGCTCGACGCCCTGGTCGACCTGGCGTTCGGCGAACTCCCCCTGTACCGCCTCACGGCGGAGACCCACACCGGCAACGCTCCCGCGCTCGCCGTCCTCGCGAAATCAGGCTTCGTGCGCGAAGGAACCAGCCGCGCCGCCTGCCTCCACCGCGGCAGGCGCCTCGACCTCGCCGTGTTCTCACTGCTCCGCCCGGAATGGGAAGCGCTCAACCGGCCCCGCGCCTGGGACTCCTGAGCGGGGTTACGGACGCTCCGATGTCACCCTCCGCTGCGGTCCGCGGATGTCGAGACCGCGCCACCGGCTCCGTCCCAGGGACATCAGCGGCAACCACTGCCGCACGAGGAAGCACACGGAATCACAAGGAAGCAGGAGAGACCAGCATGGCCATTCAGCGGATGGACAACGTGGGCATCGTCGTCGAGGACATGGATGCCGCCATCGCGTTCTTCGTGGAACTCGGTATGGAACTGGAGGGCCGGGCGGAGGTCCAGGGACCCGTCGCCGACCGGTGCACCGGACTCGACGGCGTCCACTGTGACATCGCGATGGTCCGGACCCCGGACGGTCACAGCCGGCTCGAGCTGTCGAAGTACCGCACCCCCGCGGCGATCAGCACCGAGCCGCGCGACAAGCCGCACAACATTCTGGGCACGCACCGCGTCATGTTCGCCGTCGACGACCTGGAGGACACCGTTGCCCGCCTGCGTCCCCACGGCGGCGAAGTCGTCGGCGAGATCGCCCGGTTCGAGGACAGCTATCTCCTCTGCTACGTCCGCGGCCCGGAAGGGATCATCGTCGGACTGGCCGAGCAACTTCGCTGAGAACTTCGCTGCTGGGTGCGGGCAACGCGAGAGGCCCTCAGGATTTCTCCTGAGGGCCTCTGGCCTGCTGTGCACTCGGCAGGATTCGAACCTGCAACCTTCTGATCCGTAGTCAGATGCTCTATCCGTTAAGCTACGAGTGCTTGTCCTCGGCCTGGGCCTCGGTCCCGCCTCCCGGGCTTTTCTGCCCCGTCGGCGTTGCGAGAACAACATTACATGACCTGCGCCGTGACGCGAAATCCATTAGCCATACCGCCCCTGAGCTGCGGAAACACGGTTCTCAGGCACGTTTCCCGCAGCTGTCCGGGGCCGGAGACGACCGAAGCCCCACGCCTGCGGCGTGGGGCTTCGGGTTCCTGCGGAGGCGGAGGGATTTGAACCCTCGATGGGCTTTAAGACCCAAACCGCATTAGCAGTGCGGCGCCATAGACCGGACTAGGCGACGCCTCCAGCACACCCCGCGCGAGCGCGAGTGGTGCGTGCAGATGATGACACAGTCGAGCGCGCTGTCACCAATCGCCGCTCACGGTACTAGGCCGGTGGGTGGCGAGGCAAAGCGCCCTGCGCCGGCAGCTCCGGTCCGGTGTACCCGCCGCACATCCGGCCCGAGGACCCCACCGTGCGACCGGTCGGGTGTTCGAGTGGGTGCGGCTGTTCCGGTCGGCCCCCCATGAGTTGCGCAACGTGCGGGCGTAAGGAGCGTTAGAGAGGACGAGGGCTCCGCCCTCCGTCCGTCACCCCCGTGTGCCCGGCCCGCGCCTTCACCCGGCGCGTGTGCCGGAGCAGGCCGGCGCGCTCCTGGGCGCGCCAGAACAACAGGAGCCCCGCATGCTGCGCCGTCTCACCCTCACCGCCGTCGCGTCCCTCGCCGTGCTGTCCGCCGCCGCGCCCGCCGCCACCGCGGTGTCCCCCCTTGTACCGCTGCCCCCGCTCCCCGTGCTCCAGGGGGACTGGCCGACGGCGCAGGACACGGAGACCCGGCTCACCGTGACCGTCTCGGAGTCCGGCAACCCGGCTGCCGACGGGGTCTTCGAGCTGGAGTGCGGCCCGGCGGGCGGCAGCCACCCGGAGGCGCAGCGTGCCTGCGACCTGCTGGACGAGGCCGCCGAGTCGGGGGGCAACCCCTTCGTCGCCACGGACCGCAACGCCATGTGCACCCAGCAGGCCGGCGGGCCGGCCGCCGCCCGCGTGCAGGGCACCTGGCAGGGCGAGGACGTCGACGCGCGCTTCAGCCGGGCCAACGGCTGCGAGATCTCGCGCTGGAACAACCTCGTGCCGGTGCTCCCCTCCGCGAGGTAGCCGGTTCGGCGGGGCGTGCGCCGGGGACTTCGGCCTGGCCGTACGGCGCACACCGGGGCGCGCACAGGCCGCCCCGGACGCCTTGCAGGCCGGGTTCCGGGGGTGTTCCCGGCAGCCTCCAGGCGCACGCCGGAGGGCATAGGAGCACGTCAGAGGGGGCGCTCGTCGTCACACCCCGGGCCACCGGCGTACACCGTGTGCACAGAACCTTGGTGAGAGCTCCCCCTCATCCGCCGCCCGCCACGCGCTCCCTGCCTTTAGACTCCTCCAGTGACAGCCTGAGGCCCGAGGGGCAGGATGGGGCCCGCTGTCGGCAAGGTGCGGTATTCAGGGAGGAAGCGTCTCGTGAGCAGCAGGCCATCCCGAGGCACTGCTCGCCTCGCAGCCATACTCGACGCCCTCCCGGACGGGCTCCTGCTCGTCAACTGCAACGGCACGGTCGTCAACGCCAACACCATCGCCCTCGAGATGTTCGAGACCCCGGGCACCGCGCTCGTGGGCCGCGGACTGCTCGATCTGCTTCCGGAGTTCGACTCCAGGCTGATCCCGGGGTCGATGCGCAGGCCGGACGCTGCGGACGAGCAGGGCAGGACGAAGCCGACGCGGATGACCGCGCGCCGGACCGACGGCGCCGAGTACCCGGTCGAGGTCACCAGCGCCTCCCTGGACAGCGGCCAGGCCGGTTACAACGACATCCACTCCAGCTACACCGGTGACGAGCTCCTCATGCTCGTCGTGCGGGACCTCTCCGGCACCGTCGACACCGAGGCCGAGCTGGCCCGTTCGCAGCGCCAGACCGAGATGATCCTGCGGGCCGCCTCCGAGGGCGTCGTCGGCACGGACACGGACGGCCGGGTGGTCCTGGTCAACCCCGCCGCCGCCCAGATCCTCGGCTTCCGGGCCAGCGACCTCGGCGGCAAGGAGCTCCACCCGCTGATCCTGCACTCGCGCGCGGAGGGCGACCCGTTCCCGTACGAGGAGTCGCCGCTCGCCGACACCCTGCGGTCCGGCCGCAAGCACCGCGTACGCGGGCAGGTGCTCTGGTCCAAGAGCGGCGGCCAGGTCCCCGTGGATCTGACGACCGCCCCCGTGCGCGACGGGGACCAGCTGGTCGGCGCCGTGATGACGTTCACCGACCGCAGGCCCTACGAGGAGCTGTCGCAGCAGCACACCGACGAGGTCTCCGGGCTGACCGAACGGCACGCGGCCGAGATCGCCCGGCTCACCGAGAGCCACCGGGCCGAGATCGCCGAGCTCACCGAACGGCACGCGGCGGAGTCCGCCGACCGGACCGAGCGGTACGCCTCCGAGCTGGAGGAGCAGGCGGAGCGTCTCACCGGGCTCGAAGCGCGGCACACCCAGCTGACCGCCGTGCTGGGCGAGTCCCTTCGGGGTCCGCTGGAGGAGCTGCGCGGCGAGCTCTCGGCCCTCGCCGCCGACCCGGCAGGCCAGCTCTGGCCCGAGGCCAACCAGATCCTGCACCACCTCGCCGCAGGCTATGCGCGCATGACGACGCTCGTCGACAACGTACTGAGCTATCAGCGCCTGGACACCGGCGCCGAGGAGCTCGTCAAGCAGACGGTGCTGCTCGACGCCGTGGTGACCGCGGGCATCGACGGCGCCGTCGAGCTGATCGGTCCCGGACGCGCCCAGTTCGCGGTGCACGCCCCGCCGATCGAGGCCGAGGTCGACGCGGGCCGGATGATCACGGCGCTCGCCCATCTCGTCGCCGACGTGGCCGGTGTCGACTCGACCGGCAAGGCCCGGCCGGTGCCGGGCGGCGGTTATGTCGACTCGACCGTCGTCGTGGCCGCGGCGCAGCGCGGTGACGTCGTACGGATCGAGGTGCGCGGGCCGTTCGCCGGGGGAGACCCGGTGCACGTGCCGATCGTGCGCGGGATCGTGCGCGCGCACGGCGGTGTGCTCCAGACGCACGAGATGGCCGGGATGAGCGGCAGCGCGTACGTCCTCGAGGTGCCGCTCGGCACGGGCGCCGGGACCGTCGTGCCCGAGCCGCTCCCGGCGCCCGAGGTCGCCGCCGTACCGGAACCTGCCCCGGAGCCCGCCCCGCAGGGCGGTCGGCGCCGGGCGCGCAGGGCGTCGACGGACGCGTTCCTGGACAGCCCCGTGGACGCGGGTCCGGCCGGTACGGAGTCCGGTGACACCGCGGCCGCGGAGCCGACCGGCCGGCGCAGGGCCCGCCGTGAGTCCCCGGCCCCGCAGGCGCGGCAGCAGGAACAGGACATGACCCCTCCTCAGCGGAACGAGGGCTCCGGTCGCAGGCGCGGCCGTCCCAGCCCCGCCGAGACGGGTGGGGAGCCCCGGCAGGCGCTGGCGCTGCCCGCGGCGGCCTCCGCACCCTCGGAGGGGTCCGTGGTCACCGCGGCCGAGGGCGCGCAGGGCGGTGGCGGCCGCCCGCAGCGGGGGCAGACGGTGCCGCCCCAGGGCGTGCCGCAGAACGCCTCCGGGCGCCAGGGCGGCGGCCGGGCCGCGCTGCCCGCACTCGCCTCGCCCGAGGCCCCCGCACAGCAGGACCAGCCGCGGCCGGAACAGCCGGCGCAGCAGCCCGGAGGGCGACGGGCCCGCCGTGCTCTCGCCGCCGCGCAGGAACGCGCCGCCGCGGCCGAACCCTCGGGGCCGCGTACCGCGTTCGCCCTGCCGCCCGCCGCGGCGGACCGTATCCCGCCGGTGGCTCCGGGCCCGCCGGTCGTGGCACCGCCTTCCGCCGCCCCCGCCTCACCTGCCCCGCAAGCGGTCCCGGCCGGTGCGCGGCCGGTACCGGCGGCTGCTCAGCCGCTCCCGGCCCCCGGTGAGGGCCCGCTGCCCGAGCGCCACGACGCCGTACGGAACACCCCGGACGCGGACCACACCCCGCCGCAGCCGCACCCCGTCCCGTCCGGCCGCCGGAGGGCTCGGCCCTCCGAGGCGCCGGAGACGCAGGCCCGGCCGGGCCATCCCGTGCCCGGCCAGCCGCTGCCCGCCGTTCCTCCGCAGCCCGACTGGGCGCGGAGCGGCGCCTCGGCGCAGGGCCCGGTCGCGGCGGCGCCCGAGGAGGACGTGAACCCGGGCGGGGACGAGTCCTGGGCGGGCCCCGGCAGCACCACCCACACCACGGGCACCGTCGCCGCCCCGGCCGGCCCCGCGCCGGAACCCGCGCCCGAGCCGGAGCCGCATCCGGCCGACGGTGACGCGCCGGCCCCCGTACCGGACGCGCGGCGCCAGCCGCTGCCCGCCGAGGCGCCCATGCCGGGATCCCCGGACTCGACCCAGGGCCGCGCCTTCAGCGTGCGGACGCTGGGTCAGGGCGTGCCCTTCGCGCAGCACCTCGCGCACCAGCAGAACCAGACGCTGGGCGGGGCCGGGAGGCGCCGTAAGCTCGCCGCCCCGCCGGACGCGGAGCGGCCTGCCCCGCCCGCCGTGGCTCCCGTACCACCGCAGCCCGCCCCGGCCCCCGTACCGCCGCAGCCCGGCGGCGCGCAGGGCGGCACCGTGCAGGGCTCCGGCTCGGGCCGGCTGCTGTCCACACCGGCGTCCGAGGGACGCTCGTACGCGATAGGGGCCCCCGACGCGGGAGCCGAGGGGCCCGAGCCGCTGGACGGCCCCGGTGGCGCCGTCGAGGTGGCGAACCGCCCGCAGCCGCAGCCCGTCGACGACGAACTGCCCCCGGAGCCGCTGGACAACCCGCGGCGGCTGCTCGTCTGGCCCGCCCCGGACGTCTCCACCCAGCAGGCCCTCAGCGACCGCGGCTACCGTCCGGTGATCGTGCACTCCCGCGAGGAGGTGGACGCGCAGATCGCGGCGTTCCCCGCCGCGCTGTTCGTCGACCCGCTGACCGGCCCGATCACCCGTACGGCCCTGCAGTCGCTGCGTCAGGCGGCTGTCGCGGCGGAGGTCCCGGTGCTGGTGACGGCCGGTCTGGGGCAGGCGACCAGGGAAGCGGCGTACGGCGCCGACCCGGCCGTACTCCTCAAGGCGCTCGCCCCGCGCGACAGCGACCAGCACCCGCCGAGGGTCCTGGTGATCGAGGAGCACGAGGAGATCGCGCTGGCGCTCACGGAGACGCTGGAGCGGCGCGGCATGCAGGTCGCCCGGGCGTCGGGCGACAGCGAGGCCGTCGACATCGCCACCAGGATGCGGCCGAACCTCGTCGTGATGGACCTCATGCAGGTACGTCGCCGGCGCGCCGGGATCATCGACTGGCTCCGCGCCAACGGCTCGCTGAACCACACCCCGCTGGTCGTCTACACCTCGGCCGGCATGGAGGAGTCGGACCTGCCGCGGCTCGCCTCCGGAGAGACGGTGCTGTTCCTCGCCGAGCGCTCCACCAGCGACGAGGTGCAGTCCAGGATCGTGGATCTGCTGGCGAAGATAGGGACGAACTGACGCCGGGAGGTCACCGGGCGCGTACGAAGAGGGCGGTTGCGGGAAGAGGGCGGTACGGGAAGAGGGCGGTACGGGAAGATCCGTACCGCCCTCGACGTACGCCGCGCTCCGGGCCGGCGGCCCGGATCAGAGCTGCGTGACGTCCAGCTCGCCGTCCGCGTACTGCCTGCGGATCACCTTTTTGTCGAACTTGCCCACGCTCGTCTTCGGCACCGCCGGGACGATCGTCCAGCGCTCGGGCAGCTGCCACTTGGCGACGGACTGGGCGAGGAAGGTCCTGAGCTCGGCGTAGTCGACGGTGGCGCCCTCCTTGAGGACGACGGTCGCGAGGGGACGCTCGCCCCACTTCTCGTCGGGGACGGCGACGACCGCGGCCTCGGCCACATCCGGATGCGCCATGATCGCGTTCTCCAGGTCGACGCTGGAGATCCACTCACCGCCGGACTTGATGACGTCCTTGGCCCGGTCGGTCAGCGTGAGGTAGCCCTCGTCGCTGATCACGCCGACGTCTCCGGTCTTCAGCCAGCCGTCCTCGCTGAACTTGTCCTCGGGGCGCAGTTCCCCGCCGTCCGTGCCGCCGTAGTACGCGGCGGCGATCCAGGGGCCGCGGACCTCCAGCTCACCCGCCGACTCCCCGTCCCACGGCAGGAGTTCCCCTCCGGGGCCGGTCAGCCGCGCCTCGACTCCGGCCGGGAACCGGCCCTGGGTGATGCGGTACGGCCACTCCTGCTCGTCGGTCAGACCGGCGGGCGGGTTGGACATGGTGCCGAGCGGCGACGTCTCCGTCATGCCCCAGGCGTGGCAGAGGCGGACGCCGAGCTTGTCGTACGCCTCCATCAGGGAAGGCGGACACGCGGCGCCGCCGATGGTGACGCGGGCCATGGAGGAGAGGTCGCGCGGCTTGGCGGTGACCTCGGCCAGCAGCCCCTGCCAGATGGTCGGGACGGCCGCCGCGTGCGACGGCCGCTCCTGCTCGATCATCTCGGCGAGCGGAGCCGGCTGCAGGAAGCGGTCGGGCATGAGCATGTTGACGCCGGTCATGAACGTCGCGTGCGGCAGCCCCCAGGCGTTCACGTGGAACTGCGGCACGACGACCAGCGTCGTGTCCTTGTCGGTCAGCCCCATCGACTCGGCCATGTTGATCTGCATGGAGTGCAGGTAGATCGAGCGGTGGGAGTAGACGACACCCTTGGGGTCCCCCGTGGTGCCGGAGGTGTAGCACATGGCGGCGGCCTGGCGTTCGTCGAGCTCGGGCCAGTCGTAGGAGGCCGGCCGGCCGGCGATCAGCTCCTCGTACTCGTGCACCCGGGGCGTGGCACCGTCGAGCAGGGAGCGGTCGCCGGGCCCGGACACCACCACGTGTTCGACGGAGGGCAGGTGGGGAAGCAGCGGTGCGAGCAGCGGCAGCAGCGAACCGTTGACGAGGACCACCTTGTCGTCGGCGTGCTCGACGACCCAGATCAGCTGCTCGGCGGGGAGCCGCAGGTTGAGCGTGTGCAGCACGGCGCCCATCGAGGGGATCGCCAGATACGCCTCGACGTGCTCGGCGTTGTTCCACATCAGGGTCGCGACGCGCTGGTCACCGTCGACACCCAGCTCGTCGCGGAGGGCGTGCGCCAGTTGCGCGGCACGCCCGCCGATCTCGGCGAAACTCCGCCGGTGCGGCTCCGGGTCGCCGGTCCAGGTCGTCACCTGCGACTTCCCGTGGATGGTCATCCCATGGGTCAGGATGCGGGTCACAGTCAGCGGTACGTCCTGCATGGTGCTCAGCACGGCGTCCTCCCGGTGGGCGCTACGCGGTGGTAAGGGTGCGCTGATTCTGCTCACATACCACGCGGTATGTCACTACTTCCGGGAGTACGAATCGGTGTCGGCCCGCAGAAACGAGCCGCGCGGGGGGGGTGCGCGAAGGGCGCGGTCACCGGCGCGGGCCTCCCGGTCAGCGGACCGGGCTGAGCTCCGGATCCTCACGGAGCTTCCCGAGCGCCCGCGACACGGCGCTCTTGACCGTACCGACGGACACGCCGAGCACCTCGGCGGTCTGGACCTCGCTGAGGTCCTCGTAGTACCGCAGCACGACCATGGCGCGCTGGCGGTCCGGCAGCTTGAGCACGGCACGCCACATCGCGTCGTGCAGCGACTGCTGCTCGGCGGGGTCCGGAGCGGGGGCGGCCTCCTTCTCGGGCAGCTCCTCGCAGGCGAACTCGTCGACCTTGCGCTTGCGCCACTGCGAGGTCCGGGTGTTCACCAGGGCGCGGCGGACGTATCCGTCGAGGGCCCGGTGGTCCTCGATCCGCTCCCAGGCGACATACGTCTTGGTGAGGGCGGTCTGCAGCAGGTCCTCGGCGTCGCTCGGGTTCGCGGTGAGGGAGCGTGCGGTGCGCAGCAGCACCGGGCCCCTGGCCCGCACGTACGACGAGAACGACGGATAGCGGCGGTGTCCTGCGGAGGCGGCGACCGCCCTGGAGGCCCCGGTGCAGACTGGCGTGGTCATGACTCCACGCTAGGAGCGGGCACGGTCGAGGGGATCGGCCCCAGGTCCCGAAGCCACGTCCGCCTCAGGTTGTAGGGGCCGGAGGGACTCCACCTCCTGAAGGTGGAGGGCGGGGCCGCCCGCGTCAGGGTCCTCACCCCCCGGGGAGTGCCCGTCCCCCTGCGGCGCAGGCGGCCCGCACGGCGTCGCCGCCGTGCGGGTCGCCGGGGTTCAGTTCGCCCAGAGCGGCGGGAAGATCACATAGAAGTTGTATGTGGACTGGTCGATGTACGTGAAGGGCGATCCACTCACCTGGACCGTGTTGTTGTGGTTGGAGGCACCGGCGCCTACGGCCTGCTGCTGCGAGGTGGACGAGTTGCCGGAGTTGTCGCCACCGACACCGCCCGACCCGATGGTCGCCACCCCCGCGTTCGATCCGTCGCTCGCGAACGCACCGTTGTCCGCTGCGGCAACCCCTCCGAACAGGGCGGCGGCCAGAGGCACGGCGGCGACGGCGGCAAGGGCGCGAGCAGTGCGGATACGTGCCATGTCAATTTCCTCCAGAAACCGAAAACGCGGCTGTTCCGAAGCGGCCGGCCGACCACTCCGATGCTGTTCACGACGTCGCGGAGCAGAACTGCCCACCGCATCCCCGGCGAACCGCCTCCGATCCGCGATTCCCCCGCACGTATGAGGAACGCCCGATAAACCTCCCGCACGAGAAGAGGCGTTCCGCCTCGCGCGGACCTGCCCCTCTTCCTTTCTTCGAACGCTTGTACGAAAATGGCTCCATGGCCACCACCGACCGGCAGACCGCCACCCTGGCCCTGGCCCACGCGCTCTCCGCCGCCGAGCGCGGGCTCCCCGTCTTCCCGCTGTCCGCCACCAAGCTCCCCGCCCTGCGCTCACCGCACCGCGACGAGGACCCTCCCGTGCACTGCCGGGGCGCCTGCGGGCTGCCCGGACACGGGGTGCACGACGCCACCACCGACCCGGCCGCCGTGCGCGCCCTCTTCGCCGCGGCGCCCAGGGCCACCGGGTACGGCATCGCCTGCGGGCGGGCGCCGCACCGACTCATCGGCATCGACCTCGACGTCGACACCACCCACGGCAACGACTCCGTCGCCGCGCTCCAGCACCTGGCCCTCCAGCACCTGTTCACCATCCCGGCCACCGTCACGGTGCTCACGCCCAGCGGCGGCCGGCACCTCTGGCTCACGGGCCCGTCCGGCGCCTCCGTGCCCAACTCCGCGAGCCGCCTCGCTCCCGGCATCGACGTACGCGGAGCGGGCGGCTACCTGGTCGGCCCGGGCTCGGTCACGACCCACGGCAGATACCGGCTCGCCCCCGGCTCGGCCCACCTCGCGCCCGCTCCCTGCCCCCGCGCCCTTCTGCGCCTGCTCACACCCCCGCCGCGCCCCCACCACACCACCGGCCGGACCTCACCCGGCCGGCAGGGGCAGGGCCTGGTCCAGTTCGTACGTGCCGCGCACGAGGGCCAGCGCAACACCCGGCTGTTCTGGGCGGCCTGCCGGGCGTACGAACACGGCTTCGGCGACGACCTCGCGGACGCCCTCACCGACGCGGCGATCGGCACCGGCCTCACCGAACAGGAGGCCCGCGCCGCGATCGCCTCGGCCGCACGCCTGACGTCCCCGCGACGGGACCTGTGACCGTCAGCCCGGCGAATCCATCGGCCGTGCACTCGACGGCGGGTCCCTCGGTCATGCGCTCGACGGCGGGTCCTTGGTCATGCGCTCGACGGCGGGTCCTTGGTCATGCGCTCGGAGGAACGCTGACACCGCGCCCGGCGGTGGCAAGGAGCGCGAGCGGCCCCGCACCTGTCGACAGGTGCGGGGCCTGGCCCCGGGAGCATCCCAGGGGCGTTGCTGCGGTCCGGAGAGGCCCTAGTCCTGGGCGACCGTCCGGCGCCGCTTCCAGAGGACCAGCCCGCCGCCCAGAGCCATCAGCGCGGCCGCGATGCCCGTGATCAGGCCGACGGGGATGTCGGAGCCGGTATGGGCGAGGTCGCCGCCCCGGCCCGGATCGCTGCCCCCACCGGTACCGCCGCCCGTGGCCGGCGGGGTGGACGGGGCGGGCCCCGGGGTGGTCGGCTTGTCGGTCGGCTTGCCCGGACCGGACGGGGACGGAGTCGGGTCAGGCCCCGGTTCGTCACCGCCGCCACCGACATCGGTCGACTCGGTGTTGCCGCCCAGGAGCAGCACGTTGCCGTCGTCGTCCCGGGCGTTGTCGGTCAGGGTCTTCACCGAGGTCTGCGTCTGCACCGGAAGGTGCGGGTGCTCGGCGGTGAACCGGGTCCCGCTGATGTTGCGCTTGGGCTGCTTGGAGAAGTCGACGCCCCCGACGATGTAGACCATCACGCCTTCGGCCGTGTCCACGTCGTACTGGAACTCGCCGTTGAGGAAGACGTCGCGGTACTTCTGGAACAGCTCGTCCTTGTCCCAGTCCTGGTTCGGCGCCCGCAGCGGCCACGCCTTCACGTCGTTGCTGTTGATGACCTTGCGGTAGTCGGTGGCCTCCTTCGCGTCCTGGAGACGGACCCACTCCGCCGCCACGCGGGCGGTGTAGACGCGGCGCAGGTCCGCGTACTGCGGGGCGGTGTTGATCGTCTTCTCGACCTCGGGAACGATCAACCGGTCGATCACCTGCTGCGCCTGGTCGCGCTCGGCCTCCGACGGATCGCAGATCTGCTCGCCGCCGGGGTTGGTGTCGAAGTCCTGCGGGGTGGACTTGAGCCGCAGGGGGGCGTCGAGGATGTAGATCCCGCCGTCCTGCTCGCGCACCGACGCGGTCTCCGGCTCGATCCAGTTGCGGATCCCCGCGAAGCACGGCCGGCCGTCCACCTTCGGCAGCGCGTCCCAGAACCGCTCGCCGAGGTCGGTCTTCGGGTCCATCGCCTTGAAGAAGTCGTGCTTCATCTGGAGATCGGCCTCCAGGAGGATCCGGCCGGCATCGGTCTTCCCGAACTGCTCGTCCATGACCCGGTCGGGTTCGTCCGGGTTGAGGTTCACCCAGAACTTGTCCGGGGTGAGCGCCAGCCACGTCAGGAAGGCGTCCGAGATCAGCTGCGCCTTCTCCTTACCGCCCCAGCCGGACTGCTCCTCGGGGTCCTCCTCGGCGGAGAATCCGTAGTCCAGCCCCTTGCCCTTGACGGGCTTGCCGACGTAGCGCAGTTCGAGCGTCGTGAAGTCCACGCCACCGGGGCTGCGCGGGGAGAGCCGGCTGGGGTCCGCCGCGTTCTTCCGGTTCAGGAAGTCGCCCATGGTCTTGGGCGTCGGGCGGGACTCGCGGATCAGGTCGTTCGCCCCACCGCCCGTGATGGCGGGCCTGCCCGGTGCCTGCAGGGCGGTCGACTTGGCGCGTACGCCGCCGCTGGGGGCCTTCTCCACCTTCTCCGAGCGGTAGTTGTACTCCGTGACCCGCCCCGGCGCGTTCTTGCTCAGCTCGTTCTTGAGATTGACCGCCGACTGCTTCTGCTGCTCCCCGTAGACGTACTTCATCGAAGTGTTCTTCCACTTCGGGTCCTTGGACCACGCCTTGTCCTTGGGGACCTGCTTGGGGTCGGGCTGCCCGTTGGACTTGATCTCCAGGATCTGCCCGGTCCGCGTGTTGTACGCGTCGAGCTTCCTCCGGTACTTCTTGCCGGTGTCCGGGTCCTTGAACTCCACCTCCTTCTGGCACATCCAGTCCGGCCCGGTCAGCGCGTGGTCCTTGATGACCTTCTTCTCGAACGCCTTGCCGCGCGGGTCGTTCCCCGCGTTGCGGATCAGACGGACGTCGCGCCAGTGGGTCCAGTCGTCCCACGTGCCGTTCGGGTTGGACTCGCGCGCCCGCAGCCAGGTCCAGTAGATGCGGTCGACCGGCTTGGTCTTCGGCGGCTGCTTCTCAAGATCCATCAGCCGGTCGATGTCCGCGTCGCTCGGCCGGTCAAGACCGTCCCACTGCTTGGCCGGGTTCTCGTACTCGTACGTGTCCCAGTAGGCCTTGGCCCGGGAGGCGTCGGCATCCGGGAGTTCGAGGATGGCCTCGAGGTCGTCGGCGAGGTCGTACAGGTCCTTGCACGGAATGCCAGGGTCCAGCCCCTGCGCCGGCGCGGGAGCCGCGCCGGCGGAACCGACCAGACCGGGCAGGCCGCCGAGGAGAAGGCCCGCCGCCGTGAGGACGGCTGCGGCCGAGGCCAGCCGCGCCCTCACGCGTAAACGTATCGCTTTCACAATTGTCGTCCCTGCTCATGGGGGCTGGGGACAGGTGCGGGACGGTGTCAGCCCCCGTGACATGACACCGCCAAAAACTCACACTAGGACGGCAACTGCGGTGCACAGCAAGCCTTTTGGGGTGCGACACGCCGAATGTTTCCTGATGGTGTCCTGCCCGGGAGACCCTAGGCTCCCCTCATGAGCCCTAGCCTGCGCGTCGCCTGGCGGCAGTCCACCCTCCGGATCATCCGCGTCCACCCGCCCTTCCACGCCCCCTACGACCAGCACACGGTCCACGCCGCACCGGCGCACGACCCGGTCCGCGCCCGCGCGGTCGTCGCCGGGCTCTCCACGGTCGCGTCCGTGGCCGAGGAACTCGAACCCCTGCTGCGCCAGGACGCGACCGGCCCGCGGTACACGGACGACCTCGACCTCGTCACCGTCGGGTGCTGGGGCGGGATCGTGCAGATCAGCGACCCGGCCTTCGGCGAGGACGGCGTTCTCTCCACCCACCTCGACGCCGCGTTCACGGCCCAGGTCGCGGAGCATCCCGAGGCCCGTATCACCGCGGTCTGCGAGATGTACTCGGCGGAGAGCTACGGCAAGTACCTCGCCCAGGTCCCCGGCCTGCCCCTCCTCTCCGCGGACGGCTGGGAGGACCAGGACACCACCGGCAGCCTCGCGGAACTCCTCCTGGCCGTCGGCGTCGCGTCCCCCGACAGCGACGAGGACGACGACCCCTACATCGACGCCGAGACACTGGACCCCCTCGCCGGCGGCCTGCACTCCGTCTACGCCGGGGAGAACCTGCAGGTCTCCTGCTTCCGGGTCACCCGCACCGAGGACGTCAGGGAAGCGCTCGACGACGTCTGGCTCGGGGACTGACAGCACCGGGCGGTCCGCCCGAGCAGGAAACGCTCAGCACAGGGCCAACCCGTCGAACTGCGGCGCGAGACCGCGCTTGGTCTTGAACTTCTGGCCGGACTTGAGGGTGTTGCAGTCGGAATCGGGGGCGAAGGACCACACGACCTTGACCCGCTTGGTCGTGGAGCACTTGTTCGTCACGTAGGCCGTCTTCGAGATGGTTCCCTCGTCGACGTTGACCTTGACGCACGTGGGGGCCGCAGCACTCGCCTGGACGCCGCCGGCGGACGTGGCGTGGGCCGTACCGCTCATGGCCAGCAGGGCGGCACCCGTGACTCCGACAGCTATGAACCGCTTGGCACGCGAGGAATTTCGCACTCGACATCTCCTGTTTGTTGCTGGTGGGGCTGCTGTGCACAGTAGGCCAGCCACGAGGCAGCCCTCCCTCCCTGTTGCAAGGCTCTGACATCCATGCAGCGAGACCGCAACCCGCCCGCCTCGACGCGTATGCGGGACATCGTGGAACGGCTCGCTGACGATGCGGCAGAGCGCTCCTGCCACTCCCCTCGGCTGGACACCGATCAACAGCTGGCCGCGTGACCCTTCCGTGTCCGTAGGGGCCGGGAAAGGCAAAGGCCCCCGACCATACGTACTGGTCGGGGGCCTCTCGCCTGCGGTGGGTGTGGGATTTGAACCCACGGTGACATCGCTGCCACGACGGTTTTCAAGACCGCCGGGGAGTTGGACCAGGCATACCCCGCGACCTGCGCAGAAGCGTCACCGACGCGTCCAGTTCGTAAGTGTGGCCCGCAGGTGGCCCACAAGGATCCCGATCCTCGGCAGCCCGTCTTTCTAGACGAGGCCGGGTGTTCGGACGCGGCCTAGCTTCTGTACGGGGTCGGCGTCGGCCAGCACGCTCAGGCCATGGCGCTCGCGCACGGGAACGAATCGACTACTGAAAGCAATCGCGTACGAGCTGCGCAGAACAAGCGCATGCATCAGGCAACCAAAAGGACGTGGGATCATCTTCACCATGCCGAACCTTGACGTCGCCCCTCGACCGCTGACCGTTGCCGGGCTGTTCGCTGGCATCGGCGGTGTTGAGCTCGGGCTTCAGGCAGCAGGCATGCAGACCAAGCTGCTCTGCGAGTGGTGGGAACCTGCGCAAGCCGTTCTCAAACACCGCTTTCCGGATGTCGCGCTCCACGACGACATCCAGACCCTGCAGGCCCTTCCTGACGTTGATGTGGTGACTGCAGGCTTTCCGTGCACCGACCTGTCCCAGGCCGGCCGGACTGCAGGCATCCACGGAAAAGCATCCGGGATGGTCAAGCATCTGCTTGAGCTCCTAGAGAACGCTTCTCCCCGATGGGTAGTCATCGAGAACGTACGCAACATGCTTGCCATCGACCGCGGCACAGCCATGGAGTACCTGGTCAGCGAATTTGAACGCCTTGGCTACACATGGGCCTACCGCCTGGTCGACTCTCGATTCACCGGCGTTCCTCAACGACGGCACCGGGTAATCCTCGTCGCATCGCGCACTGAGGATCCTCGCTCAGTTCTTTTTGCCGACGAAGCTCAGGAACGTCCCGAATCAGATTATAGCGAAGACGCTTTCGGCTTCTACTGGACTGAAGGCAATACCGGATTGGGGTGGGCGCAGGACGCGCTTCCCACCCTAAAGGGAGGATCCGGGCTCGGTATCCCATCATCACCCGCCATGTGGGTCTGCAATGCAGAGCCTGGCCGGGCCATTGTGACACCACGCATTGAGGACGCAGAAGAGCTTCAAGGCTTCCCCCGCGACTGGACCCAAGCAGCACTTGAGGTTGCCCGCCCCGGGGTTCGGTGGAAGCTTGTTGGAAACGCCGTGACGGTAGGTGTATCGACGTGGCTAGGGCATCGCCTTCAAAACCCCGGACATGTCGATGAGACCGGCCAACTCATCCTCCCAAAGGGAATGAAGTGGCCGACAGCCGCCTGGGGAAATTCAGACGAACGATGGTCGGTCTCGGCTAGCCTCTGGCCCGAAAAGCACCCCTATCGCAATTTGCTCGACGTCGTGGACGCCAGCAAAGCTGCTCCGTTGAGCCTGCGCGCTACTACAGGATTCCACACCCGCCTACTCAAGAGTCGGCTCCGCTACCGGGAAGAATTTTCCCAGGCCCTCAAGGAGCATTCCGAGTACATGGCTGGCAGCATTTCGGCCGCTTAGCTGAATTCCGAGGGCGCCGTACCTCAGGGACACAAGGGGTCATGCATTACCGGCAGAAGAAGTCAGCCGTGATTCACGCGCTCGGATACGGAACTTACCCCACCTGTATCCGAGCGCTTCAATAAACTCCGCGCCACTTACGGGCCGCAGCTATAGAATCACCACATGACGCCTGCGGAGACCCTGGGACATCTGTCCGAGCTGCTGGACAGGGAGCACGAGAAGCCTGTCAACAATAAGTACCATGCCGCGCGCGACTTTATGGCTAAACTACTCAAACTGCCATCTTCTCGCATTTACTTCACATACATCAGCAAAGCAGCCAATTTTAGCGTGCGTGCGGTGCAGTCTGATGCCGCGGTACAGGCGTCTGTGGTCGTTGCTCTAATTAAACTAAGGGGCAAAGACGAAGACGCAGCCACACATCGGGCGGCCCGCAAGCTTGCGCTAAGGACCGGTAAAACCCTATTGCTGCTGCAGCGCGCTTCCCCGGATAGCCTGCAGTGGAACATCATGGGCGGCTATTTCATGTCTGCCGACCTCAGGTCTAAAGGCACCGTGGACAACCTTGTTAACAACTTTGGCCCCATTCCATTTGAGCCGATCAATGTCAGCACCGATGAAGCAGTTTCCGGAGTTCTTGACTTTTTCGACAGGGTCGGGCTGAGTGGCGCAGGGGTCGGGGTCGCTCTTTCTCAACGGCAAGACATCTCCAGTATCGTCCAATTTGCGGCTGCTTCAAGTGCAGCTGGACTCTCAGCAGCAGAATCTGCGGTAATCGCTCAACGGCGCACACTGATTTCCGAACTGAAGCGCATGATCGCCGATCCAGCCACGACCGAAACTGACCTGCACCGCAAGATCAGAGGAAACTACTGGATCTTCGGCGGGCGATATACAGGGGTGGCTCGTGGATCAATCGTCCCGATGGACAGGTACGACATCCCCTTGTTCTGTGCCGACGGTTCACTGCATATCATCGAACTCAAAGGGTCATATATTCCAGACCTGGTGGAGCGCCATAGGCAGCATCTGATCCCCGGAGAAGAGGTACACAAGGCCACCATGCAGGCAGCAAACTATATCCGCCAGCTTGACGAGGGCGGCGCAGCTTTGGAAACCCTGTACAGGAATAGTGGCCTCAACTACGATCTCCGGCGCGGTCGAGCAACGGTCATCATCGGAAATCAAGATTTTGTGGACATCCCAGAGGATCCGGTACGGCAGGTCGGCGCCGTCACGAGGTCAATGATTGACCAGACAATTCGCACCTATGATTCACTCATCAATCGCATTGATGTGTTGACGTGGGCCGATTTGCTGGATTCCGCCGAACGGTCACTCCGCTTCGAAAGCGAAATCTCCACAGATTACGCAAGCACAGGAGGCGAGCCTGGCAGCAGCACGGGGGACCACTCCGGCGAAGAGCCTGATAACGACCAGAATCCCACACTGTTCGACTGAGTCACAGCATCTGCGACGTCACGTCCGGGTCGCTTCCACTGCCGCCACTATCGGATCGATAGGCCACGGAGTCAGGAATGGGGACACCGCTGCCCGGGAGTCCTCAGGGACAGCTCCCACAGGGAGACCTCCCCCGCCAACGTCCAACGTCCAACGCTGCGATGCCTGGAAGAGAGGACCGCATGGCCGAGTCATCCGTTCTGCTCCCCCGATACCCTGATTGTCACCAGACGACGACCCGGGAGAGTGCGCTGAGGATGGGACCCAAGACGCAGAGGGTCTACGAGACGATTCGAACCTGGATCGAGTCAGGCCGATACAGCGCCGGCGACAAACTGCCCTCGGAGCGGGCACTGAGCGCTGAGCTTGAAATCGGGCGCACCGCGCTGCGGCAGGTGCTCGCGCGGCTTGTTGGCGAGCACTTCATCAAGGCCCACGACCGCAGCTCCTATCGGGTTCTTGGTGGCGGCATCACTCCCACGCCGGCCGAGGGTGAACCCTGGAAGATCCATGGCTCCCGCTCCGTCTATGACAATCCCTGGGTCACTCTGGATCTCGTCGACGTGGAGCCGCCCGGGGTGGAGCGCTTCGAGCATCACGTTGTCCGGCTCTTTCGCGTGGCCATCACGGCCGTGATCGACGAGCAAGACCGCGTGCTCATGCTGTGGCGGTACCGCTTCGTACCGCAGCAGTGGGGGTGGGAGCTCCCTGGAGGCATCGTGGACGCCGGTGAGGACGCGGCCGCCACGGCTGTCCGCGAGACGGAGGAGGAGACGGGCTGGCGCCCGGGGCCCGTCGAACACGTTGTGAGCTACCAGCCGATGATCGGCATGGTGGACTCCCCCCACGAGATCTTCATCGCTCGGGGTGCTGAGAAGGTGGGCGACCCTACCGACGCGGAAGAAGCGGGGGAAGTCGCCTGGGTGTCCCTTGATGACATTCCGCGGCTGATGTCCGAGGGCAAGCTCATGGGATCCGGCACGCTCGTAGCGCTGCTCCACATCCTGGCGGCCCGCCCTAGAGGCGCCCGGTAAGGAGCTCCACACGTCGGCGATACCGCACGGAACCCGTGCGGTTCGCCAGCATCCTGGCCCGCTGTAGATGCGCCCTGGCGTCTTCCAGCTCTCCCCGGGCCAGATGCGCCTGGGTGAGATCACAGTGCAGCCCGGAATTGGCGCGCACGAACGACGCATCCGCGCCAGTCAATGAGGTGTACAACTCCTCCATGGCCGAGGCGTCCCCCAGCTTCACAAGAACGTTGCCGCGCCACCGCGACAGGTGGTCCGTGTTGAGGAAGATGCTCAGCATGTCCGTGTCGCGTAGCTCCCCATCATCGGGCAGCAAGGATGTCGCCCGATCGAGGGCCGCCCGTGCCTCTGACTCGTATCCGGCGGTCGCGCACAGTTCAGCCTCTGTGGCGGCAAGCCACGCCCGCAGCCGCGGCGACTGACGCTCCGGGTGGACGCGTTGCGCCTCTCTTGCCAGCTCAATTGCAAGCTGGGGACGGCCGGCCTCCGCGAGGACGTACGCCTGCTCACCCATGGCATGGGCCAGGTAGAGCGGAGAGTCGGCGTCCTGAGCCGCCTTCTTGGCTACCTCATACCTTCGCCAAGCCCTGTCCACGGCCCCGCTGTCGAGCGCCTGCCATGCGGCCAGAGTGGACGCCCCCGCGAGAGCTGCGGCAATGGGCTTCCGCACCCCCGGCAGCACCGCGAAAGTAAGCGCGTCTTCCATAGCCGCCAGGTGGCCGGCCATCTGGTCCACCAAGCCCGCCGCGCCCATCTGGCGGTCCATCGTGCGAAGCAGCTCCGTCTGCGCCAGGAATGACGGAACCAGGGTCTCGCTGAGACTGCCCGCAGCATCAATTCGGCTCAGCAGGTCCGCGTAACCGTCTGCCTGCAACTCCTCAATGTCGGCCACGCCGCGCAGCTCGCTGTCCGTGACACCCAAGAGCGGCCGGAGGATCGATGCGTACCGGTCCGTGACGGTGCGGCGCCCGTTTTCCCACTCCGACACGTACGTCTTGAGACTCGCGGCCGAAGCGATGTCTAAGAGCCGTTGCTCTGCGAATCGTCGAATCTCGTAGACCAACCGGTCTTGCGACCACCCGCGTCCAATCCTGGCGAGCTTCAACCCGTTAGTCACGCCGCCTCCGAAAAGTCGCAGGTGAAAGCCGGTTAACACCTCTGAGGTTAACCCCAGTTGGCTACCGAGACACCCACCTTTGGCCGTTCTCTGGAGACACGCACCGACACGCACCCAGTCCAAGGGTTGCATCTGGTGCGCACCAGATGCCATTCTGTTGGTGCGCACCAGATGGGGCTTCGGCTCCCCGGTCTGGTGCGCCTACAACTCCACAGCGTGATCCACCGCAGTACGACGGACGTGACCATTCCGGCCGAGGCGAGTGGAGACCAGCCGATCGAGACCGGGACCGCGCAGCAACGCGGACCTCACACCCCAGATGGGGGACACGCCATCGGCTCTAAAGAACCGCACGGCACACCTTCGAAGCTGCCACCTCAGACTTCCGGGATTTCGGATCTCCCCGGAACGAGCAGCGCCGTGCGAACAGGGGAACCGAACCGCTCCATTCAACGATTCCGCGGCGTCCATGACCGCTGCGGCCGGCTGCCTCCCCCGCCCGTCCGGGCCCCTTCGCGGGGCGCGTACGGGCGGGGCTGAGGGGAGCCGGAGAGCCCGGCCCCGAAGGGGGAGTTCGATGGAGATCGCTGCCGCTGTCGTCGCGGTCGTCGGCACGCTGCTTGGCGCCGGCGTCGTGGGCGTTCAGCAGTACTACGCGGCTCGTTCCCAGCGTCGTCAGGCGCTGCGTGATCGGGCCCTGACTGCCTTGTCCGAGCTGAGCACCGCGCTGGCGGATCACCGCCGGGCGATGTGGTCCCGCGAAGACCTGCGTTTGTCCGGTGCGGCTCCGGCCGACGTGGCCGCGGCTCGTGAGGCGAGCCACGTCACTCGTTCTGCTGTCACGGCTCCGCAGGTAGCCCTGACGGTGCTGCTGCCCCAGGTTCGCCTGGAGGTTGAAGCGGCGGTCCGTGCGGCGTATGCGATGCGCGGTGCCGCGAACGAGCAGGCGCTGGCGTCGTTTCGGGAGTCGGCCGTAGCCGCGGCCGACGCACTGACAGCCGCGACGGCTGTCGTTCTGTCCCGCCCCTGATCCACCCCAATAACGGCCGCACCCCCGGAGTAGCCGCTCCGAGGGTGCTTCGGGCCGTCCCACCGTTCAAGGAGAAAACGACCCATGAAGAACATCGTTGCTGGTCGCGAGCCTGTTACCGCGACCGAGTTCATCGAGCTGGCTCTGGGCATCGACCTGGAGCTGTTCACCGGTTCGGCCACCGAGTCACCGCTGGAGCGGGCGGCGCGGCTGGACGTCGCCCACGAGGTCCTCGCGGAGCTCCGCGAGAGTGACCCGGAGACCGCGGCCTACGCCGCGAGCCTGCTGCGGACGCTGCCGCTGAAGGCGCAGACGAGCGGCCGGCGCCCGTGCCGCACGGTCCGCCGCACGGCCAAGGCGACCGCGGTTGCGGGTTCGGCGGTGGCCGCATGATCCGCATCGTCACCAAGGTTCGGTTGGCCCGCCTGGCCGCCGAAACGGAGCGGGCTCGCCGTCGTGCGGTCGAGGTGCAGGAGAAGGCGGATGCCGTGTCCTCCACGTACTTCCGTACGGTCGCCGAGTTGACCGGCCGCGCCGTTCAGGCAGAGGAAGCCAAGGCCGCCTACGCCGACGTCGTCACCGCCCTGCGGGCCGAGCTGGACGCCCGGGACCTCCGGGAGGTTGTGCTGCTGGTGCGCTACGGGCAGCCGCACAGCATCCACCGCAGTGTTCACGCGGCTAAGGCGTGCGCGGGTACGCACGGCGCCGACCCTGCCTTCTGGCGGCCGTGTTCAGGGCCGCCGACGGCATCGGATGCCTGGGCCACGATCGCGTTCATCTTCGACGAGGCGGTGGACGCGTTCATGTGCTCGGTGACGCCGTCTCTGCCGGTGCCGGGGGGCGTGGGATGAACAGTGTTCAGATCCGTTCAGCGGAGAAGGCGCTGTCGATCGGCACGTGGCTGATCGTGGGCGGGGCGATGCTCTTCTCCATTTTGACGGTGACGCCGCTCATGGAGCGGCACACACCCGATGGATGGAAGTGGACCGCCCCGATCCTGCCCCTGGTGGTGGATGCCGCGGTCGTCATCGTGGTCCGGCTCGATGCCGTCTTGGCCCGCCTTGGTGGGCATGGTGGCCGGTGGCCGGTCGCGCTGCGGTGGATGACCGGGTGCATGACCCTGGCGTTGAACGTGGCCGACTCCGCGTTGAAAAAAGAGCTGGTCGGCGTGGCTGTACACGCGGTCGCCCCGCTCCTGCTCATCGTCACCGCAGAGACCGGGCTCGCCTACCGGCAGGCCATCACCGCCGCCCTGACCGCCCAGGAAGCCCGTCAGAAAGCCGAGCAGGCCGAACGCGAGCAGGCCGCCGCGCAACGCCGCGAGGCGGCCGAACGGCGGCAGCGCGAGGAACGCGAGCACGCCGCCCAGTTGGTGCGCGAGCAGCGTGAGCACGAAGCCTTGCTCGCCCGTGAACAGACTGAACGTGAGCAGTCGGCGCGGCGTGAGGAGCGCGAGCAGACCGAGGCCCGGGAGCGTGCCGAGCGAGAGGCCCGTGAACGCCGTGAACGCGAGCGTGAACAGCAGCAGGTAGAGCGTGAACGCCTCGAACGAGAGGCCGCCCAACGCCGTGCTGCGGAGGGTCGTGAACGCGAGGAGCGTGAACGCCGTGAACAGGCCGAGCAGCAGGAGCGGGCCGAGCGTAAACGCGCCGCACTCCTGGCGGCCGGCCCGCCCAAGGAGAAGCTGCTTGAGCCCCAAGCCCTGGAAACCGTGCAGGCGGCTTTCGCTGCGGGGCTCCCGGTCCGGGCTGCGGCCGGGCTCACCGGTTGGTCGATCGGCTGGATCTCCAGCCGCTATCAGGATCTGCGCGACCACTCGACAACCCGGGCGCTTGAAGGCGCAAGCCAGTGAGAGCGTTGCCGGTCTACCGGTGGCGCCTCGCACCGCCCGGCTATGCGACTGTCCGGCAGCTCCGCGCGCAAGGCCTCAGGCCGGGCGGGCAAGACGTCGCCGCCGTGCTCGAACGCCCCCGTAAGCGCCGGGGCCCGCTGGTCGCCTACCTCTACCGCATCGACCGGGCCAAGCCGGTCCGGTCGATGACCCCGGCCCGGCGGGCGGCACTCGCCAAGGCGAACGCCGCTCAGCAGGTCTGCCCGAAGTGCCGCAGGGACGCCGGGTATCGCATCCCGACGTCGCTCGGCATGTGCGTGACCTGCGCCTACCCCGAAGAACAGTGCGCCGCCTGACAGTCAGCAGGGCCCGGCCCTCACCACCACAGATCCGGCCGGGCCCCTAACTCCGCAAAGGAGTGCACTCAGCATGACCGACACCACCATCACCCCGGTAGTGGCCCCCGAGGCCACACCGAACACCCCGCCCCCCACGCCCGACCCCAAGCCCGCACCGGCCAAGGCCGAGGTGGAGCACACCCCGGGCGGCTGGCCGGTCGTCCCGCTCGCCGTGACCGGCACCAACGCCACCACCTCCCTCCTCGCCGCCGCCGCCCTCGTCGGAGGCCCGGCCGCCCTCGCGGTCGCGGCCACCGGCGCCGTCGTGCTCGGCACAGCTGCGGCGACCCGTAAGCACCGCGACAAGAAGAGGTTCCGCAAGGCCACCGGCCGCGCGTCCCGCTCCGCGACCGGCACGGGCTCGGCCGGCCGGACCTCCGGCCGGAGCGGGTCCGGTCGGGTGCCGGGCCAGTCCCGTAACGGGAGCGCCGGCACCAGTAAGAGCGCAGGTCGCGGTCGGGGGAAGTCCGGCCGCGGCGCTGCCGGTTCGCTGCTCAGCTCCGGCAAGTCGAGTCAGCCGAAGAGCAGCCCTTCCGCCCTCCGCAAGACGTCGGCCAAGCACGCTTCCGCCGGGACTGGCCCGGGGAAGTCGGCGGGCCGGGTAGGGCAGGTCAAGGCGCTGCGGAAGTCGGCCCGCACGTCGCCTGCTTCCCGGTCGGGCCGCTGGTCCGAGACCACCGGGGTACGTCGCTCGCTGGCCGATGCCCGCCGGGGTGCCAAGACCGCGGCCCGGTCAGCGTCCCTGGCCCGTAAGGGGCCGATCGGCCGGTCCGTGAGCAAGGCGGCGGGGAAGGTCGGGGGCGTCAAGGGCCAGGCGATCGAGCGCAACCGCCAGGCCCGCGACCAGCGGGCCGCCCGACAGGTCGCCGCCCAGCGTGGCGACGTGCGTAAGGCCCCGGCCCGCAGGAAGGCCCGCAAGGCGCTGCGGAGGTCCGCCGCCCGGTTCCAGGGACGGCGCCTGTTCGCCGCCCTGCTCGCCGGAGCCCTCGGGCTCATTGGGATGGTCTCCACCCCGCTGGGCCGGAAGCTCGGCTGGGCCTGGCTCCAGTGCCCCGGGCGTCGCCTGTACGCCCGGCTGACCCGCACCGCCGAGGAACAGCGCCACGACCGGGACGGAGCCATACGCGCCGCCCTGGAGAACGAGGAGGCCGCCGCCGACCAGGAGGCGACCGAGGACACCGAGCAGATCAGCGACACGGCCGAGCGCCCCGAGGGGCTGACGCCGGCAGCACCCACCACCACCCCGGATGAGGGAGAGAACGTGTCTGGTTTCCGGTTCGAGGAGTACGCCGCGGAGATGGAATCCGCGGCTGGTCAGTACGACCCCGAGAACGCCATGGAAATCCTGGCCATGGTCGAAGGACTCCCGGCGGCACTGACATCGGTGGCGAACGTGATGCGGGTCCTGGCCGAGCGGGCCGACTCCGAGTTCCCGCTGGAGAAGGACGTCGCGGACGGCTTCAACGACATCTTCGGCGCCGTCATGTCCGCCGTGGCGGTCGCGGAGGACATGGGGCCGCTGTTCCGTCAGTCCCACGAACAGGACATCGCCCGCCACGAGGACCCGCGCAACGGGTCCGAGGCCGAGAAGGGATGGAACGTCTGAGATGACCACCACCACACAGGCCAACTCTGGGCCGGTGTGGGACTGGGCTGCCGGTCACGGACCCGTGACCGGCGCCCTGTCCGCCACCACCGGATGCCTCGCAGTCGCCACCACTGGCGCCGCTACGTCCATGCCTGCGGGCTGGGTCCTCGCGGTCGGCGCGGCCGGGGCGATCGGCCACACCATCAGCAGCCTGCGCGAACGCCTCTCCGCCCGCACCATCGCGATGCGCTCCGCATCGTGGCTGGTCGGTGCGGGCTGGACGACGTGGGCCATGACCACCGGTCCCCTCACCTGGGCCGCCCTCGGATCCCTGGCCACGATCGGCGTCGGTATCGGCGCCGCCGCCCGCTCGACTCTCCTGTACGAGGAGGCGCGGGAGCTGGAGGCCATCGCCGCCGATGAGCGCCAGGTCAGCCGTGAGCTGTCGGCCGAGCGTCGTGCGATTGCTGCGGAGTGGGTGGACCGGGTTCAGCGGGTCTGCAACCTCACGCTGCGGATCCTCGCGGTGGAGATCTGGCCCACCGGCACCGGGTTCACCATCGACGCCGAACTCCCCGCCGGCGGGACGACGTACGACCGGATCGCGCAGCACTCCGCAGCCCTGTCCGCAGACGCCCGCCTGCCGCACGGCTGCACCGCGGTCGCCTCGCAGGGTGTTCACCAGGGCCGGGTACTCATCGACGTGACCACGGTCAACGTCCTCTCTGAAGAGCGCACCTACCCCTCGGACTACACCCCGCTGTCGATCTACACCGGGATCCCGTGGGGCTACCGCACCAACGCCGAAGAGATCTGCGTGTTCCTGCGCGAGCAGTGCGCCCTGGTCGTCGGCCCCACCGGATCCGGCAAGACCAACATGGTCCACGTCATCTTGGCCGGGTTCGCCCGCACCACCGACGTCCTCACCTGGGTGATCGACCTGAACGCCGGATCCGCCGGCCTGCCCTGGGTCCGCCCCGCATTCGACACCAACGGGGCCCCGATCGACGGAGTGCGGCCGGGCGTTGACTGGCTCGCCTCGACGCACGAAGAGGCGGCGCGGATGCTCGATGCGGCCCTGGCGATCGGCATGCGCCGCAAGGTCGCCTACCAGGACCTGATGGCTGAGCGGAACACCGACCAGCTCCCCATCAGCGCGAAGATTCCCCAGATCATGCTGGTCGTGGACGAGGGAGCGGAGATCCTGACCAGCACCGACCGGTTCATGAAGGACCTCGCGAAGAAGATCCTCGAAGTGATCCGCATGCTCCGAGCCATGGGCATACGCACCGTCCTCACCGCCCTGGGTGCCACCGGGTCCGTGCTGGGGAACCTGATGATCCGCCGCGAGGCCAAGGCCCGGGTCTGCCTCACCGGCGGTGAGGTGGAGGGCATGGACTTGAGCAAGGTCTTCCCCGGGGCCCGTGGGCTCCGTGTGGATCAGGCCCCGTACAAGGGGGCCGGGTTCATGGGGACCCCGGAGTCCGCGGCGGCGCTGTTCAAGAACTGGCGGATCCTGCCCAACCAGATCCGCGACATCGTCCACGCCACCACCGACATGCACCCCACCCTCGACGCCATCTCGGCCCAGGCCGGGGGCGACGCCTACGCGAACCGGTGGGCACCGGACCGCACCGCGTGGATGCGGGACACCGCCAACACCCCGGCCGCCGACACCGGGCAGGGCGGACGTTCCGCCGCGAGCGAAGGGCTGAACCTGTCCGCGCTCCGCAGCGAGCAGGCGGCCCCGGTGACGGATGAGGACGCGGCCGTACGCGCGTTCATGGAGCAGATCGATGCTCAGTTCGCCACCGCCCCCGAGCCCGGGAGCGTGCCGGAGCCCCCGGCCGCGGCCCCCGGGCTGAACCTGTCCGCGCTGCGTGACGGTGACGACGAGGGTGGCCCCTCGTGGGTGGCTGACGCGGTTGCCGCGATCAAGGCGGCAGGGCCGGTGGGCATGAAGCCGTCCGCTGTCGCCGATCTCGTCCGCCGCAGTCGCCAGGCCGTGCGGGCGGCGCTGAAGTCGGCGGCCGAGCGGGGTGAGCTGGTCTACCGGGACAACGGCCCGCACTCGGTCTACGTCCACCCCGACCACGCCTGAGCGGCTCACTGAGCGCTACTGGCTACTGGTTACTGCCAACTTGCCACTAGCCAGTAGAAGCCCCTTCTACTGGCAACCAGGGGCTTCAACAGGGCTGTTTCTGCTTGCCAGTAACCATTAGCCACTAACCACTACGACCACGCACCGTCACAACGCCATTCGGTCGGCACCCACCACCACGGGAGCCGCCCGACGCGTTGAAGGGAGCCCCTTGTGTACCCGGAGACCGCGTACGAGATCACCACCCTCACCCCCCAGCAGCCCACCGCACACCCCGCGATGCTGCCGACCGAGATCCCCCCGGGAGTCCAGATGGTCACCCTCCCCGGCGGCATCCGCACCCTCGCCTACACCCCGCAGCAGGCGCCGCCCGCGCCGCCGGTCCCGGTCGCGCAGCCGATCCCGACATGGGCCAAGACCACCGCACTCCTCACGCCGACGGTCGGCGGGGGCGTCGCCGCCGCCGGTATCGGCATCTCCTACGCAGCCCCGGGACTGATCGCCATGAGCCAAGCCCTCTGGGCCGCCGTCGCCCTCATCGCCGCCGCAGCCGTCGGCGTGCCGGTCCTGCTCCGGCTCGGCCGCAGCGCGGCCGGCACCGGGCGGGGGACGACGCACATCACGCAGAACATCAGCGCGTCCGGGATGTTCGGCAAGGCCAACGGCACCATCAACCACCACTAACCCGGGGCTGGTCGTGCCGCTCCTGGACTGGCGGGACGCCCGCCACTTCGACGCCTCCCGGGACCTGCCGTGCGTGCTCTGCGGCAAGCCCACCCCCATGCGCAGCCACGACCGCGAACCGGTCCACAAGGTGTGCGCCGAGGACTGGTGCGACCAACACCCCACGTCCACCCGCTTCCACAACTGACCGAGGAACCAACCCATGATCCGACTTCGCATCCAGCGCGCCACCTGGCCCCGCAATGCACTGATCCTCATCGACACCCCCCACCCCGACTGCCGTAGCTGCAAGGGATACGGCGGCATCGAGCACGAGTACGGCCACCCCGAGACAGGCGAGTACGACGGCAGCCACTGGGAGCCCTGCTCCTGCTGGGACGAGACGCGCCGCTGGACCCTGGTGCCGCTCCCGGACCGGCCCCGGTGGCTGCGCCGACACCGCACCCCCGCGGACCCGTGGGCCAGCAACGAACCGCCCTTCTAGACACGCCGAGGGCGGCCCCCTCTCACGCCAATGAAGCGGGGCCGCCCTCGTCCAGCAGCTCACTCACGAGAACTGGAGACATCCAGCATGACCCAACCTGTCCCGATCCGGCGAGCCCCGGGCCACCGGCCCCGCTTACTCGATCTCTTCTGCTGCGCCGGTGGCGCGGCCATGGGCTACCGCCGAGCAGGGTTCGAGGTGACCGGCGTGGACATCGCCGACCGCCCGAACTACCCCTTCACCTTCCACCGCGCCGATGCCCTCGAATACCTCGCCGCCCTCATCACGTCCGGCAAGATCGAGCAGTACGCGGCCGTTCACACCTCCCCGCCCTGCCAGGCCGGATGCGCCCTGACCGTGGGCACCAACGCCTCACGCGGCTGGGGGCGTACCCACGTCCAGCTCACCCCTGAACTCCGCACCCTGCTCGACGCAACGGGCCTGCCGTACGTCATCGAGCAGCCCACCGGGAAAGCCCCGGTCCGGCGGGACGTGTGGCTGTGCGGGGAGATGTTCGGTCTCGGTGTCCTGCGGCACCGCAACTTCGAGCTCGGTGGCTGGAGCATGCCGCAGCCGATCCACCCGAAGCACCGGGGCTACGTGCGCGGCCACCGGCACGGCGTCTACCGGGACGGGCCCTACGTCGCCCCGTACGGCGCCGGCGGCGGCAAGGCCACCGTGCCCGAGATGCAGCAGGCCATGGGCATCACGTGGACCGACGTCCGCGAGGAACTCACCGAAGCGATCCCGCCCGCCTACAGCGAGTGGATCGGGCGCGCGTTCATCGCCGACGCCCGGACCGGAGAGGCCGCAGCATGAGCACACACCTCCTGACCGCCGCCCTGGACGCGGCCGAGCGTGGGTGGCACGTCTTCCCCCTCCGGCCGGCCGACAAGCGCCCCGCGCTCCACGGTGAGGACGTCTGCCCCCTGATCGGGGACTGCGCCGGTGGTCACCGCAAGTGGGAAGACCGAGCCACCATCGACCCGGACCGCATCCGCCGGGCCTGGGCCGACCGCCCGTTCAACATCGGCATCGCCACCGGCCCGTCCGGGCTGGTCGTCGTCGACCTCGACATGCCCAAGCCCAAGAGCAGCACGGGCACGCCTGCCGGCGTGACGACCTTCGGGGCGCTCTGCGAGCGCACCGGACAGGACGTGCCCGCCACCTACCGGACCCGGACCGCGAGCGGGGGACACCACCTCTACTTCACCGCCCCGCCCGGGGTGCGGCTGGCGAACAGTGCGGGCAGGCTCGGCAAGCTGATCGACACCCGAGCCCACGGCGGATACGTCGTTTCCGCGGGGAGCTTCACCGCCACCGGCCCCTACACCGTCACCGACCCCACACCCCCCGCCCCGCTCCCGGAATGGCTGTACACCCTCCTGGCGCCCCGTCAGCCCACTCCACGGCTGGTGGCTGTGCCGTCATCGTCGAAGGCGTCCCGGTACGCCGCGGCGGCGCTGCGGGCGGAAACCGCGACCGTGCGGGCCGCTCAGGTGGGTGAGCGTGACTGGACGTTGTTGTCGGCGGCGCGAGCTCTGGGGCGGTTCATCGCGTGGGGCGACCTTCCCCGGTCGGTGGTCGAGGAGGCTCTTCAGGAGGCAGGGGAGTCGGCTGGCCTGTCCTCCCGCCAGTGCCGCTCGACCGTGCGCAGCGGTCTGAACTGGTCCGTCGCGCGCAACCCGCAGCGGAGGACGGCATGAACACCCCTCCCCGCTCCGCCCTGAAGAGCCTCCCCTCAACCACCACCGGCCCCCGCATCGCCGAACCGGCCCCGGGTGGATCCGGCGGTGGTGCGGCGAAGTTCGTCGCCGAAGGCGTCCGCGTTGCTGTTCTCCCTGACCCGCGCACGGTCACCGTGACCGGCATCCGGCCCGGTCTGAGCCTGCGCGGGCTCGGCCGCAAGGAGTTCCCTGCGGCGGACTGGCTGTGCACCTGCGGCCACCACGAACGGACCCGGGGCCGGCGCGCCGTCATCGAGCTGAACGCCCGCGCAACCGTCGGTCACTGCCCCCACACCACCACCCAGACCAGGAGGGGCGCCGCATGACTTCCCCCGCACAGCCCACGGCACCCATCGACGGTGCCGCGCTGCTCCAGGAAGTGGAGGCGTTCCACCGCCGGTTCAACGTCTTTCCCCGCGAGGCCGCCTACGTGGCTGTCGCGCTCTGGGACGCCCATGCCCATCTTCTGGACGCGTTCGACTCCACCCCGCGCCTCGCGTTCCTCTCCCCGGAACCGGGTTCGGGGAAGTCCCGGGGGCTGGAGATCGTGGAGACCTTGACCCCGAACCCCATGGTGGCAGTCAACGCGAGTGCTGCCGCGCTGTTCCGGGCTGTCTCCAGCTCGGAGGGGCGGCCCACGATCCTCTTCGACGAGATCGATACCGTCTTCGGCCCCAAGGCCGGGGACAACGAGGAACTCCGCGGCTTCCTCAACGCCGGCCACCGCCGTTCCGGCGTCACCTACCGGTGCATCGGCGACGGCGGCAACCAAAGTGTGCAAGCCTTCCCGTCCTACACGGCGGTCGCGGTCGCAGGGCTCGGCTCCCTCCCGGACACGATCCTGACCCGCTCCGTCATCATTCGCATGCGTCGCCGGGCCAGGAACGAGAAGGTCGAAGCGTTCCGGCAGCGGATCCACGAGAAGGAAGGGAACGCGCTGCGCGACCGCCTCGCCGGATGGGCCGACCAGGTGCGCGAGCAGATCACCGGAGCATGGCCCGAGATGCCCGAGGGGGTCACGGACCGGCCGGCCGACGTGTGGGAACCGCTCCTGGCCGTCGCGGACGCAGCCGGTGGAGACTGGCCCGCACGGGCCCGCAAGGCGTGTGTGGAACTGGTCGCCGCCGCGCAGGTCGACGACAAAGGCTCGCTCGGTATCCGGCTCCTGACCGACCTGCGCGACCACGTCATGGTCGGCGTGGACCGGCTCCCCACCATCGCTGTCATCGACCGCCTCAACGCGCTCGATGACGCCCCGTGGGCCGACATGGGCGGTCGCCCGCTGGACTCACGTCGCCTGTCGAAGATGCTCCGCGAGTACATGACCGGCGATAACGAACCGATCGTGACCCGCAACATCCGCACCGCCGGCGGCATCCTCAAGGGCTACTTCGCCGCCGACCTGGCCGACGCATGGGCCCGCTACTGCCCGCCCACCCCCCAGCAAGCGCTACATCCGCTACAGCCGCTACACCCCAGCTCAGAAGGGGTGCCCGCGTAGCGGCAACCCACAGATGTAGCGGCTACGCCCCCCGACGCCGTTCAGGCGCGTAGCCGCTACATCGCGCACGTCCGCTACAAAGAACAACCCGCTGACCTGCGATGTAGCGGATGTAGCGGATGTAGCGGACTTCCCAGGAGGGGGCCGAGGTGCCCCAAGCCACTTCCCCAAGGAGTGCACCGCCATGGCACGCCCGCAGATGCTCAAGCTCCCCGAAGTCCTCGCCGAGCTCAACATGAGCCGCGCCGCCTTCTACCGCCTGCGCGCCCGGGGTCTCGCCCCCAAGCTCATCAAGCTCCCCAACCACCAGGTACGCGTACGCCGCACCGACCTTGACGCCTGGCTCGCCAGGTACGAGGAAGCCGCCTGAGTCCGCACCGACCAGATCCGAGAGGGCCCGCCTAGGCGGGCCCTCTCTTCATGGAGAGACATGCTCACCTTCGACGTCGTCATCTGGTCCATCCGGCAACGCAAAGGCCGGCCGAAGCCCTGGGAGCTCCGTTGGCGCGTCGGCACCGAGGGTCATTCAAAGAGCTTCACCCTCAAGCCGCAGGCTGACGGCCGCCGCTCCCAGCTCATGGCCGCTCTGCGAGCAGGGCAGCAGTTCGACGAGGAGAGCGGGCTCCCCGAAAAGGAGCTTGCCGCGCTCGCAATGCCGACGTGGTACGAACACGCCAAGGCGTATGCGCTGATGAAATGGCCCGGCGCGGCAGCGAAGCACCGAGCGAGCATCGCGGAATCCCTCGCGGTTGTGACGCCCGTCTTCACTGTCGGCACCGGCACCCGCCCTGATGCCCGCGTGCTCCGTGCCGCCCTCTACCAGTGGGCGTTCCGAGCCGTGGACGGACCGAAGGATCAGCTCGTCTCGCGAGCTGACGCCCAAGAGCTTCCCGACAACGTCCGAAAGGCGTTGGACTGGGTGGGCAAGCATTCAATGCGGGTGGACGAAGCAGCGAAACCGGAGCACGTGCGCGGGGCACTGACGGCCCTCTCCAAGCTTCTGAACGGGAAGCCTGCGGCGGAGAACACTACGAACCGGAAGCGCATGGTGCTGAGCAACGCCTTCCGATACGCGGTTGAGGAACGAGCGCTCCTGACTCGTCACCCGTTCCTGTCGGTGGACTGGGCGGCTCCCAAGACCTCGGACGAAGTCGACTTCCGTTGGGTGCCGGGTCCTCGGCTCGCTCGGGCGCTGCTCGCTGCCGTGGCAGGGCAGAGCGACCGTGGCAAACATCTGGAGGCGTTCTACGGAGCCGTCTACTACGTGGCAACGCGCCCCGGTGAGGCCGTGGCGCTGCGGGAGTCGGATTTCGTCCTGCCTCCGGAGAGCGAGCGGGATGCCTGGGGAGAAGTGCTGGTGTCAGAAAGTCACCCCGAGGTCGGGGGCGGCTGGACCGACAGCGGGAAGTCCCACGACGAGCGCGGCCTGAAGCACCGGGCACGGAAGGCCGTACGCGCCGTCCCCGTGCCGCCTGTCTACGTCCACATGGTCCGGTCCCATATCGAGCGCTTCGGTATCGCGCCGGACGGCCGGTTGTTCCGGGCGGCACGTGGCGGTCGCCTCACGTCGAACGAGTACTCCGAGGTCTGGAGCGAGGCCCGCAAGACCGTGCTCAGCGAACAGGAGCTGCGCACCCCGCTCGCGGACGTCCCGTACGCGCTGCGGCACGCCGCGATCTCGCTGTGGATCAAGTCCGGCATGGACCCGGTGGAGGCCGCCTCCCGCGCCGGCCACAGCCTCGCGGTGCTCTACCGGTTCTACGCCAAACTCCTCAAGGGCGGGTCCGCAGCGGCCAACCGGCTCGTTGAGCTGGGTCTTCGCTCCGAGGAGTAGGGCCGATCCTGGCCCGCGCATGGCCCACACGCCCTGGTCAGCACCGGGAATCAGGGGCACGAGGTGAGACAAGGTGAGCACAGAGGGCGGGCCTCCGAACCGGAGACCCGCCCTCTGACCTGCTACTTCTCTGACCTGCTGCGGTGGGTGTGGGATTTGAACCCACGGTGACTCGCGCCACGACGGTTTTCAAGACCGTTCCCTTAGGCCGCTCGGGCAACCCACCCCGCGTCGTCGCCGGTCCCGGTGGCCCGGAGCCGGCTCGATGCGTGGAACAGCCTAGCCGGTCAGCTGTCGCCCTTGCGCTCGCCCAGGGTGAGTTCGGCCGTGGACGTCTTGCCGTCGCGCTCGTAGGTCAGCGTGACCTTGTCGCCCGGCTTGTGGGTCCAGATCTCGCCGATCAGCGTCGGGCCGCTCTCGACCGCCGTGTCGTTGAACTTGGTGATCTTGTCGCCGGCCTTCAGACCCGCCCGGTCCGCCGGGCCGTCCGGGGTGACGGCGGGGGTGCCGCCCGCGCCCTCGTCCGAGATGACGGCGCCGCCGGTCTTCTCCTCCATCGTCACCGTCGCGCCGATCACCGGGTAGACCGGCTGGCCCGTCTTGATCAGCTGTTCGGCGACGTTCTTGGCCTGGTTGACCGGGATGGCGAAGCCGAGGCCGATGGAGCCCGCCTGGGACTGGCCGACGCCGCCGCCGCTGGTGGACTGGATGGCGGAGTTGATGCCGATGACCGCGCCACCCGCGTCCAGGAGCGGCCCGCCCGAGTTGCCCGGGTTGATCGAGGCGTCCGTCTGAAGGGCGCTCATGTACGAGTTCTTGTTGCTGGAACCGTCACCGGAGGCGACCGGGCGGTTCTTCGCGCTGATGATGCCCGTGGTGACCGTGTTGGAGAGGCCGAAGGGCGCGCCGATCGCGATGGTGGAATCACCCACCGCGACCTTGTCGGAGTCTCCCAGGGCGAGCGGGGTCAGTCCGTCCGGGGCGTTCTTCAGCTTGAGCACGGCCACGTCGTAGCCCTGGGCCCGGCCGACGACCTCGGCGTCGTACTTCTTGCCGTTGGAGAACGTCGCGGTCAGCTGGCCGCTGTCCGCCGCGGAGGCCACCACGTGGTTGTTCGTGAGGATGTGGCCCTCCTTGTCGTACACGAAGCCGGTGCCCGTGCCGCCCTCGCCGTCGCCGGACTGCGCGTCGATGGTGACCACGCTGGGCAGCGCGCCCGCCGCGACGCCCGCGACCGTCCCCGCGTCACGCTTGAAGTCCTTCGGGCTGTTGGAGGCCGCGACCGTGGTCGAACCGGAGGAGCTGGAGTCGTTGCTGTCCGCGGCCCAGTAGCCGAGGGCTCCGCCGACGCCGCCGGCGACCAGTGCGGCCACGGCCACGGCGGCGACCAGGCCGCTCGCACGGCGCTTGCGCGGGCGCTCGGGCTCCGAGGTCTCCGGGGCTCCCCAGACCGGAGGGCTGCCGCCGTCGGCGTACGAGGGGATGGCGGGAGGGGGCGGCGGCCAGGCGGCCGAGCCGGCCGGAGGCTGCTGCGGTGACGGCGGCGCGTACGGGTGCTGCTCGTGCCCGGCGGCGGGCGGCTCGGCGCCTCCCTGGTGCGTCGCGGCCGGGATATGGGCCGTCGGCGCGTCCGACGGAGCGGCAGGCGGGGCCTCCGGGGCGGACGGACCGCCCTGCGGGGTGCCCTCAGGAGCGGCAGCCGGCACGGGAGGTGCGGACGGAACAGACGGTACGGACGGAACCGCGTTGCTCTCGTTGCCCTCGTTCTCGGTGCTCACAGCTCTTTACTCCTCGGTTCCACTCGGCATTCGGCAAGAGATCCGCTGTGCACGTGTCTGCAGTCAGCTTTTCCCACAGCACGTCAGGCCACTGTAAGCAGGACCTGTGCATCCGCACACCAATCTTTACATCAGGCAAAACGGTCCTCCACAACAAGGTGTCAGCGCCTGACGCGTCTCGGTGACACCATGACGCGGTGACCCACGCACGCCTACCCTCACCACAGCCTCCCATCCAGGTCATCGCCCACCGCGGCGCCTCGGACGACGCCCCTGAGCACACCCTGGCCGCGTACCGGAAGGCCGTCGAGGACGGGGCCGACGCCCTGGAGTGCGATGTCCGTCTCACCGCGGACGGGCAGCTCGTCTGTGTGCACGACCGCAGGGTGAACCGCACGTCGAACGGCCGGGGTGCCGTCTCCGCCCTGGAACTGGCCGATCTCGCCGCCCTCGACTTCGGCTCCTGGAAGAACCATGCGAAGGACCACGAGGAGTCCCCGGACTGGGACCCGGTGCCGGGTGAACTCACGTCCGTACTCACCCTGGAACGGCTCCTCGAGCTGGCCCACGACGTCCGGGCGGGCGGTCGTCCCCTCCAGCTGGCCATCGAGACCAAGCACCCCACGCGCTGGGCCGGACAGGTCGAGGAACGGCTGCTCCATCTGCTGAAGCGGTTCGGCCTGGACACCCCGCCCGCGGACGGGCCGTCCCCGGTACGCGTCATGAGCTTCTCCGCGCGCTCCCTGTACCGCATCCGGGCCGCGGCCCCCACCCTGCCCACCGTCTTCCTGATGCAGTTCGTCTCACCGAGGCTGCGCGACGGGCGGCTCCCCGCGGGATCCCGGATCGCCGGCCCGGGGATGCGGATCGTGCGCAATCACCCCGGGTACATCGAACGGCTGCACAGGGCGGGGCACCGGGTGCACGTGTGGACCGTGAACGAGCCGGAGGATGTCGAACTCTGCGTACGCCTGGGCGTGGAGGCGATCATCACGAACCGCCCGAAACAGGTCCTTTCGCAACTTGGCCGCTCTTAACATCAGTTACAGGGGGTGCACCGGCGCATTCGCTCCGCAATCGATCGTTACGAGTGCATCACTGACAGGGCTTTGGCCGGTTTCCGGCGCATGCCAGGGGGGCATCCAATCCGTGGCGTGGGGCAAAGGAGGTCTCGGGGGTGGCGTTTGTGGTGGCACAGGAAGTGCCCGCGTCGTCGAGCATGGCCGTACCCCATGGCCCTGCGGGCGTGGGGCAGGCGAGGCACTGCATGCGCGAGCAGCTGCGCAGCAACGGGGTCTCGGACACCGTGGTCGACGACGCTGTACTGATCCTTTCCGAACTCCTCAGCAACGCCTGCCGGCACGGCAGGCCGCTGGGGCAGCACTCAGAGGTGGGGGACGGCGACATCCGCGCCGCCTGGCGCGTGGAGAGAACGGGTGACCTGACCGTCGAGGTCACGGACGGCGGCGGGCCGACCAGGCCGGTCCCTGCCACACCGTCGGTCACCGCGCGCGGTGGGCGCGGGCTCAACATCATCAGCGCCCTCGCCCAGGAGTGGGGGGTACGGGACGACACCGTGGGCGAGGTCACCGTCTGGGCCCTCGTCTCCGCGGGCCCCGGCACGAGCGTCTCCGCGGGCCCCGGCACGAGCGGCTTCACGACGGCGGCCCCGGGCCCCGGGAGGTCCGCACGCCGCGGCCGGTCCGGTCTGGACGGACTGGACGGACTGGGCGCGATGAGCGGATTCGGCTCGCTGGACGGGCTGGAGCTCGCCGACGCTCTCGAAGCCTTCGACGACGCAGGCTGAGAGCAGGCCGGGAGCGGTTCGGCGCGCGGCTCGGTGGGACAGGCCGCGAGGGTGCCACGGCGGGTGTGCCCCGGCCGTCACAGGGACGGCTAGGCTCGCGCCCGAGACCGCACTGTCGCAATCGGGAGAACGCCCACCATGGCCAAGAAGCGCCCTCAGTCCAAGGCCGGGAAGCCGCAGCTCAAGGACGGTGAAATCCCGGTCGTAGGGGCTCGTGAGCCCTGCCCGTGCGGTTCGGGCCGCCGCTACAAGGCGTGTCACGGGCGCGCCGCCGCCCACGCCGTGACCGAGCTGGTCCAGCGCCCCTTCGAGGGAATCTCCGGCGAGTGCGACTGGATCGCTCTGCGCGAGCTGGTCCCGGCCGCCACCGTCGAGCTGACGCTGAAGGGCGGGCTCCCCGAAGGCGTGCCGTCCGTGTCGCTCGCGACCGTGCTGCCGATGGCCTGGCCGGCGCTGCGCCGCGACGACGGCTCCGTCCTCCTCGCCCTGCAGAACGACACCTCGTCCGGCGACCTCAGCCGCGATCTCGCGGACACCCTGCAGCGTGCGCTGGAGGCCGAGCCCGGTTCGCCGGTCACCGCCCGCCGGGTGCCTGCCGACGGTCCGCGCCTGCAGGACGTCCTCGACCCCGACGCCGCGTTCGAGCCGGTCGTGCACTCCGGCTTCGAATTCTGGGTCCCGGACGCCGAGAACGCCACGGCGGAGGTGTCGGCATCGCTGGAGCGTGCCAACGCGGCCGCCATCCCCACCACCCGGCTCTCCGGCGTGGACGCGGCCTACTGGTGCGAGACGCCGGACAAGAACCACCTGCGCTGGGTCATGCCGCACCCCGAGGAGCAGCTCCTCGACGCCCTCGCCCGGCTGCACGCCGCGGGCACCTCCTCGCTCGGCGAGGAGACCCGTCTGGTGGGCTCGTTCCGGGCGCACGGGCTCATGGTCCCGGTCTGGGACCTGCCGAGCGGGATGGGGGCCGAGGAGTGTGAGAAGCCCGCGGCGCAGTTCGCGGAGCGGCTCGCCGGGGCGCTCGCCTCGGACGCTCCGCTGACGGCCGACGAGCGCCGCGCACGCGGGGGGCTCACCAACCGCCAAGTGACGCTCAGCTGACAGTGACGAGACCGGGGACGCGACGGTGACTCCCGTCACAACTCCCCGTACCCGTCGGTAAATCGGTGTCCGAATAGGCGAGATCGAATTTGCTAACGGCAGATCTCTTGTTACGGTTCTGGAAGTCCGGTCGCTGGTGCATCCCCCGTCGCCAGCGGCCGGGCGTCCTCGTTTCCAGGCCCGGACGGCCGGGGCGCACGCCGGAGCACTCGGCTCATCGGCAGCCTGCGGCGACTGCCTGGCCCCCACGCGTATCCCGCCCTCGCGATCGGCCCCGCCACAGGCCCGCGCCCGTCAACTCCTGTGCACGGGGCCGGGACCGGCGCAGCGCCGGAGCGTCGCGCGCCCCAGGGCCCCTGACGCACCGGGCGTTCGCTTTCGGACAGAAATCCACGATGCCGCCGCGCACCGGGAAAGAGCCCACAGCACCTGGGAAACATTCACACCGGCACCACCGTGCGCACCGTTTCCGCAATCTGCGAAAAGGCCGCCAGAAAGCCTGCGGGCACCGGCTTTTGCCCGGATGCAATTACATCTTCCTGGTGCGGGCAGGCCGTCGGGCGCACGGAAACGGGCGGTCCCACACCCTGAACGAGTGAGCCGCCCGCTGTTCCCGCGTCAGTCGGTCAACCGCCGCCCGCTCAGTACGCGAGCCGGCTCCCGCCGTCCGGAGCGCTGTTGCTCGCCTCGACGAGCGCGTCCAGGACGGTTTCCACATCCGGGAGCCACGGCGTGGCCTTCCCCGTCTCCGGCGCGCGTTCCCAGCGCACCTGTCCCGTGCCCACCTCGGACGGGGGCAGGATGAGATAGCCGCCCTCCCCGTGGAAGCGCAGGGAGCTGGGCACCCGGTCCTTGGCGTGCAGCAGTTCGCCGAGCCGTTCCAGGGTGTAGGGCTCGACCAGCAGCGACCACCTGGTGGGGGTCGCCACCACAGGGCCGAGCCGCAGCCCCATGCCGTCGAGCGCGGTCAGGGCCCGGGCGCCGGCGACGGCCGGCAGGCTGAGTGCGCAGGGCGCCTGACCACCGGTGGCCAGTACGACGGGCGCGGTGGGCCGGTTGGTCCACCACCAGCGCACCATGCGCGCGTCGGTGGTCGCCGCGAGCAGGCCGGGGTCGAAGGGGTGTGCGCCGGGGACGGCGCACTCGGGATCGGGGCAGGCGCAGCCGCGGCCGCGTTCACCGCGTACGGCTCCCGTCGCCAGCCCTGCTCCGGGGAGCACGGGCCACTTCCGGACGGTGGCACAGGCCAGCGCCGCGTCGAGCTGGGCGGAACTTCCCTTGCGCCGGGGCCGGTGCCTGCGTCGCCTTCCGAGGATCTCGCGCATGAGCGCTCGTTCCTTTCCGTTGAACGCCGAGGTCCACATCACACCACGTGCTCGTTACACCACGTGTGCGTCTCTTCGCTGTGCGTGCTTGCTCATCGGGCCTGCGGTACGGACGGTCAGTCGGTGCCGAGCGTGAGCCGAGCCGAGCAGAGTGGAACCGAACAGAATGGAGCTGAGCCGAGTCGAACCGAGTTGAACCGAGCCGAGTCCATCAAAACAATCGCGCGGTCGGCGTGCGCGTCGCGCGTGCCGTCCCTTGTGCAACCCCGCCACTCGGGGCGGTGGGCGGGCGGCCGTCACCTGTAAGGACGCCCGGGCTCGCTGTCGGGTTCCGGGGCGGTCACAACTGCCCCCGGCCATCCACGACTACGTACCCCGCAAGACCGGGATGACGCTCCCTCCGGCATTTCACCCCGAGGGCTCTCCCTGTCGAGCACGCCCAGTCGATCGCAAAAAGCCGCCCGGGGGTGCATTTTTCGGCCAAGTTGGTTGCCTCACGGACACCATAAATACCGTAAGGACAATGCTGGACATCACCTCAGTTGTGCGTGTAGATGTGGGTGCGTGTACATGTGGTTGCACCGATAGCGGCGCAGAACGACATGGGGGTTTGCGATGCTATTCGACAAAACGCACCAGTCGGGAAGCCGATTGCCATGAGCGCCCCCCACCTTCCGAAAGTGGCTGGAATCGATCCCATGGTTCCCGTTTCAACGCACACTGCCGCGCCCCTGGAAGACGTGCCCGCCGCGCCAGGAGCCTTCATCCAGGACCGGCTGGCCGGCTGGGTCTCCGACCTCACCACGCTGCACGAACTCACCGAACGCCTGGCCGGGACCAGCACCCTGGACAGCGCTCTTCGTGAGCTCCTGACCGCCGGGGCGGCGCTCGTCGGCGCAGGCCGGGGGCTCCTCGTCCTCGAACCCGCCGACGGCCGCGGGCCGTCCCGCACGATCGGGCTCGGCCTCGCCCACGCCGACCTGGGACACATCGAGACGGTGCCCCGCAGCGCCACCGCGTACGGACGCTTCCTCGACGGTCTCCCGGACACCGACGCCCCCCTGGCCAGTCCCGACATCCTCGGCGACACCGGACTCGACCCCCGCTGCCGCGAGGTCGCCGCACGGCTCGGCTACGCCGCCAGCTACGCACAGCCCCTCTCCACCGAGACCGCCGGCCGGCTCGGTGCGGCCGTCTGGCTGTACGACGAACCGGCGGAACCCCTGGAACGCCAGTGCCATCTCGTCGGGGTCTACGCCCGCTACGCCGCGGAGCACCTCGCCCGCCTCCTCGAACTCGAACGCGCCAGGGCGGATGCCGCAGTCGTCGCGGAGGAGCTCCTCCCCAGCAGGCTGCCCCGGGTCCCGGGGGTACGACTGGCCGCCCGCCGCCGGGCCGGGCCCGCGGGCGGCGGCGACTGGTACGACGCGCTGCCCCTCCCGGACAACGCCCTCGGCCTGGCCGTCGGCTCGGTCGGCGGCTCCGGGCCTGCCTCCCTGGCCGCCACGGGCCGGCTCCGCGCCGGCCTGCGGGCCTACGCCGTGATGGAGGGCGAGGACCCCGTCGCCGTGCTCTCCGACCTCGAACTGCTGCTGCGGCTGACCGAACCGGCCTCCGCGGCGACCGCCCTGTACGCCTACTGCGAACCCGACCGGCGCACGATCGTGTTCGCCGGCGCCGGGCACACCCCGCCGCTGGTGACCGGCGAGCGGCGCACCGAATTCGTCGAGACGACCCTCTCCGCACCGCTCGGCATGCTGTCCTGCTGGGAGGCGCCGAGCGTGGAGTTCACGCCCCGGGCCGGCGAAACGGTGCTGTTCTACACCGACGCGCTGCTGCGCCGCACCGGCGACACCCGGGACCGGGCGTTCGCACGGCTGCACGCGGCCGCGGCCGGCGTGCCGAAGGTCCTGCGCCAGGATCCCGGAGCGGTCGCGGACCACGTCCTGCGGACCGTTCTGCCCGACGGCACGGACCGGAGCGGTGGCGCCGAGGACGTCACCCTGCTGGCCGCGCGCTTCGACTGAGACCACGGCCGCGGCACCGCCGAGGACCGCCGGGGGCGGCTCCGGATGTGTAAGAGGTCTTCCGGCACTGGGCCCCCTTCCGAACGCCCGTACGATGGAGAGGGCCCAGTGTCGTACAAGGAGGACAAAACGTGTCTGAGGAGCTCGCCCCGGAGACCCCGGAAACAGCAGAAGCAGAGCCGATCAAGCAGCGGAAGAACGGCCTGTACCCGGGCATTTCCGATGAGCTCGCCGAGAACATGAAGTCCGGCTGGGCCGACACGGAGCTGCACGGCCTGGAGCCGATCGCCCAGGCCCCGTACACCGCCGCCCGCCGCGCCGCGCTCTCCGCGCGCTTCCCCGGCGAGCGGCTCGTCATTCCCGCGGGCAACCTGAAGACCCGCTCCAACGACACCGAGTACGCCTTCCGCGCCTCCACCGAGTACGCGTACCTCACCGGTGACCTGACCCAGGACGGCGTCCTGGTCCTCGAACCGTCCGAGGGCGGGCACGAGGCGACGGTCTACCTGCTGCCCCGCTCCGACCGTGAGAACGGCGAGTTCTGGCTCGACGGCCAGGGTGAGCTCTGGGTCGGCCGACGCAACTCCCTCACCGAGGCCGAGCAGCTGCTCGGCATCCCGGCGAAGGACGTCCGCGAGCTCCCGGCCGCGCTGGCCGAGGCCACCGGCCCGGTGCGCAACGTCCGCGGGCACGACGCGGGCATCGAGGCCGCCCTCACCGACAAGGTCACCGCGGAGCGCGACGAGGAGCTGCGCGTCTTCCTCTCCGAGGCCCGCCTGGTCAAGGACGCCTTCGAGATCGCCGAGCTGCAGAAGGCCTGTGACGCCACGGCGCGCGGCTTCGAGGACGTCGTCAAGGTCCTCGACAAGGCCGAGGCGACGAGCGAGCGCTACATCGAGGGCACCTTCTTCCTGCGCGCCCGCGTCGACGGCAACGACATCGGTTACGGCTCGATCTGCGCGGCCGGCCCCCACGCCACCACGCTGCACTGGGTCCGCAACGACGGTGCGGTCCGCTCCGGCGAGCTCCTGCTGCTCGACGCGGGCGTGGAGACCGACGAGCTCTACACCGCCGACGTGACCCGCACCCTGCCCATCAACGGCACGTTCTCTCCGCTTCAGCGGAAGATCTACGACGCGGTGTACGAGGCCCAGGAGGCGGGCATCGCGGCCGTGAAGCCCGGCGCTTCCTTCCGCGACTTCCACGACGCCGCTCAGCGGGTCCTCGCACAGAAGCTGGTCGAGTGGGGCCTGCTGGGCGACCTGTCCGTGGAGAAGGTCCTGGAGCTGGGCCTCCAGCGCCGCTGGACGCTGCACGGCACGGGACACATGCTCGGTATGGACGTCCACGACTGCGCCGTCGCGCGCACGGAGGCGTACGTCGACGGGACCCTGGAGCCCGGGGTCTGCCTCACGGTCGAGCCCGGACTGTACTTCCAGGCCGACGACCTGACCGTGCCCGAGGAGTACCGGGGGATCGGCGTCCGGATCGAGGACGACATCCTCGTGACCGAGGACGGCAACCGGAACCTGTCCGCCGCGCTGCCGCGCCGGTCCGACGAGGTCGAGGCGTGGATGGCCCGGCTCAAGGGCTGACCCGGCCGGCGCGGAGGTCCGCGTCCCGTGCGACGGAGGGCGCGCTGCTCAGGACACCATGAGCAGCGCGCCCTCCCGCCATTTCAGGACCTTGTCGAAGCTCACCACCGCGCCGTGACCCGGCCGGTTGCCGAAGTGGACGTGATCGGCGAGCTCCTCGATCAGGCAGAGCCCGCGCCCGCTCTCGGCCGTGACCGGAGGGTGCACCGCGGTGCGCGTGTGCGAGGGGTCGCCCGCCGGCCGGGAGGCGGCCGGCTCTGCGGCGGTGCGAAGCGTGCGCCGTGGGGGGAAACCGGGCCCCGAGTCGGCGACTTCGATACGGCATTTCTCGCCGTCCAGATACGCGGTGACCCGGTACTGCCCGCAGGCGCGTCCGGGCTGTCCGCCACCGGGGGAGGCCGGGTCGGCGTCCGTGGCCTCACCCGCGTCCCGTAGACCGCCGCCGTGCTCCACGGCGTTCGCACAGGCTTCGCTGAGCGCGACGGAGAGGTCGTAGGAGATGTCGGGGTCCACCCCCGCGGTCTCCATGGTGCCGAGCAGGAAACGACGGGCGAGCGGAACGCTCGCAGCGTCGCGCCGCAAATGGAGTGACCACCACATGCTCATGCTCCAGCCTCCTGGCTGCGGCTCGACATACCGATACGTATTGCCGCGATCGGTGCTTCGTAAGCACCGATCGGCCACCACGGCGCTCATTCGGCGGATGCGGAAATTCCGTCCACCGGTGTATGCCCGGCCCGGACCACCGCCTCGGAGCGGCCCCGAACCACCCATGAACAGGTGCAACACCCCCTGATCACTGCCTGATGGGGACGGATGCCGACCTTCCGGACCTGCCGTACGGAGACGGGGGGCTCAGTGGGATGATGACCCGGCCATGTCTATGCCTGTCGCACGCGCCGGAGCCGGTATGCGGCTTTTGAGGACCGCGGTGTTCACCGCGGTCTGTGTCGTGCTCGCAGCCGCCGGACACGGCTTCGCCGCAGGCGTGGGCGTGCCCGGCTGGAGTCTGCTGGCGGGCTTCGCCGGAGTCTTCGCCGTCGCGACGGCGCTCGCCGGACGTGAGCGGACCCTCCTCTCGATCACCGCCGCCCTCGCGGCCGGGCAGATCGCCCTGCACATCGTCTTCGGGCTCGGGCGGCACGCACCGGCCACCGCGGCGGGGTCCGGGGACGACTCGCTGATCCGCTTCGCCGCGGGGCTGGTGTGCGGCGCCGGACCGGCACAGCTGAGCGCCGGCGAGGCACACCGCATCGTGACCACCGCGGGGCTGGACCCCGCGACCGTGGCCCAGGGGCACACACACCTGGCGTCCGGAGCGGCAGCCGCCCCGGATGCCGCTCCGACGCTCCTGGACACCCTGATGTCCGGCCTGCCGAGCCTCCCCATGCTCCTGGGACACCTGCTCGCCGCCCTCGCCACCGGCTGGCTGCTCCGCCGCGGCGAGATCGCTCTCTTCCGGCTGGCCAGGCTGTCGGCGCACGGCGGCCGGCAGCTCGCGGCCGCGGCCAGGCTGCGCGCGCTGCGGGCGGCGATGGCACTCGTACGCGCCCTGCGTGCGGGACTCCCGGGCCGGCCCACGACCGGGCCGCGCCCTCTCCGCAGCGCCGTCGACGCTCCCGCGCCGGCCACCGGGGACCCTTTGCAGCACATGGTGATCAGGCGCGGGCCGCCGCCCGTATACGTACGCGCAGCCTGACGCGACCCCTCGGCCGGGACTCCCGTGAAGAGGTGGTCGTGATGCCGTCGCGCCTCCGCGCGCCGGACCACCTTTTCCTCATGACCTGTGGAGTGATCCCTGCCATGAACGTTTCCCGCATCGCCCTCGCCGGCGGCGTCGCCGCGTCCACCGTCCTGCTGCTCGCGGGCACCGCCTCCGCCCACGTCAGCGTGCAGCCGCAGGGCGAGGCCGCCAAGGGCGGTTACGCCACCGTCAACTTCAAGGTCCCCAACGAGCGCGACAACGCCTCCACCGTCAAGCTCGAGGTCAACTTCCCGACGGACCACCCGCTGGCGTCCGTCAGCGCGCAGCCGGTGCCCGGCTGGAAGATCGAGGTCACCAAGAGCAAGCTGGCCGAGCCGCTCGAGGTGCACGGCAAGAAGATCAACGAAGCGGTCTCCAAGGTCACCTGGACCGCGGACGGCAGCGGTATCGAGGCCGGCTACTTCCAGCAGTTCCCGCTCTCGATCGGGCAGCTGCCCGAGGACGCCGACCAGCTCGTCTTCAAGGCGCTCCAGACGTACAGCAACAAGGAAGTCGTCCGCTGGATCGAGGAGCCCGCCGAGGGCGGCGAAGAGCCCGAGAGCCCTGCTCCCGTCCTCGCGCTGACCGCCCCGGCCGCCGACGCCCACGGCGCCACCGCCGCCGATGACAAGAGCGGCGAGGCGGAGGAGGCGAAGGAGACGACCGCGTCGTCGGACGACGCGTCCTCGTCGGGCACCGACAGCACCGCCCGCGTCCTGGGCATCGTCGGCATCGTCGTCGGCGTCGCGGGGGTCGCGTTCGGCGTCCTCGCCGGCCGCCGCCGCAGCGCCTGATCCCCGCCTGCTCCACCACCCGTATTCACAGATCAGGAATCAGCTCTCCATGCACAGCAAGAAGACGGTGCTGGCCGCGGCGTTCGCCGCCGCGGCCGCACTGACCCTGTCGGCCTGCGGCAGCGGAGGGGACTCGGCGGACAATGCCGTCGCCGACGTCTCCTCCTCGGCCGGGTCCAAGCCCGCGACCGTGCTCGACCAGCCGTTCACCAAGCCCGACCTCGTCCTCACCGACACCCATGGCAAGAAGTACGACCTGCGAGAGAAGACCAAGGGCAAGCCGACTCTCATCTACTTCGGCTACACCAACTGCCCCGACGTGTGCCCGCTGACCATGAGCAACATCGCCGTCGCGAAGCGGGCCCTGCCCAAGGCCGAACAGGACAAGCTCCAGGTCGTCTTCGTCACGACGGACCCCGAGCGTGACACCCCGGCGTCCCTGGGCAGCTGGCTCAAGGCGCAGGACCCCGACTTCACCGGTCTCACCGGCGACTTCCCGACCATCCAGGCGGGAGCGCGGCAGATCGGCATCGGCATCGACCCGCCGAAGAAGGAGAAGGACGGCACGGTCGTCTCGATGCACGGAGCCCAGGTCATCGCGTTCTCCCCGAAGACCGACAAGGGGTACGTGCTCTACAGCGAGGACACCACGGCCGAGGACTACACCGAGGACCTCCCGGAGCTCGTCAAGGGGGAGACTCCGTGAACCGCCGCACGGCCGTCGCCGGCGCACTGGCCCTCACCACCGGGCTCGCGCTGACGGCGTGTTCCTCCGACAGCGTGCCGCGGCTGGAGGTGACCGGGGCCTTCATGCCACAGCCCGTCAGCGACATGGCGGCCGGTTTCCTCCTCGTGAAGAACAGCGGCGACGCCACCGACCGGCTCACCTCGGTGACGAGTTCCCTCTCGGACCACGTCTCCATCCACGAGACGAAGAACCGGACGATGCGGATGGTCACGTCGTTCGAGGTGCCCGCCGGCGGCGAGCTCGATCTCGAACGCGGCGGGAACCACATCATGTTCACGGAGCTGAAGCAGCAGCCCAAGCGGGGAGAGACGGTCTCCGTGGAACTTCACTTCGAGAAGGCCGACCCCATCAAGGTCGACATTCCCGTGCGGGAGACCACCTACAACCCGAAGAAGCAGTGAGGTACTGACACCCCATGACGGCTACCGCCCCGCGCCTCGGGCCCTCCCCGATACGACGGCCGCTCGCCGCGGCCGCGCTCCTCGCCATGCTGATCAGCCTGCTGCTCGGCCTGGTGCTGGCCGGCGCGAGCCCCGCGTCCGCGCACGCCGCTCTCACGGGGAGCGACCCGCAGGACGGGGCGGTGGTCGCCACCGCGCCCCAGGACGTCACACTCACGTTCTCCGAGCAGATCGCCATGGACGACGACTCGATCCGGGTCCTCGACCCGAGCGGTGAGCGCGTCGACGAGGGCGCGCCCCGTGACCTGACGAACGGCGGCGCCGTGCGGTACGCCGTCCAGCTCCACAGCGGGCTGCCCGACGGCACGTACACCGTGGCCTGGCAGGCCGTCTCCGCGGACAGCCATCCGGTCTCCGGAGCCTTCACCTTCTCCGTCGGCGCCCCCTCGGAGACCACCGTGGCGCTGCCCTCGGGCGGAGCCGGCGGCGGGCTCGTGGGTGCGCTCTACGGCATCGCACGCTACGCCGCGTACGCCGGATTCATCCTGCTCGCGGGCGGATCGGCCTTCGTGCTCGCCTGCTGGCAGCGCGGGGCGGGCGCGCGTCCGCTGCAGCGGCTCGTCGTACGCGGCTGGGTCACGCTCACCGCGGCCACCCTGGCCATGCTGCTCCTGCGCAATCCGTACACCGGCTCCGGCAAGCTCGCGGACGCCTTCGACCTCGACGGCCTCCAGTCCGTCCTCGACACCAAGCCGGGGGCCGCGCTGGTCTCCCGGCTGCTGCTCCTGGGCGCCTCCGCCCTCTTCATCGCCGTCCTCTTCGGGGCGTACGCCAAGCGCGAGGACGAGAAGGAGAAGCAGGACCTCACCTTCGGACTCGCGACGGGCGGCGCGGTCATCGCCATCGGGATCGCCGGCACGTGGGCCCTGGCCGAGCACGCCTCGACGGGGATCCAGCCGGGCATCGCCATGCCCGTCGACGTGCTGCACCTCCTCGCCGTCGCCGCCTGGCTGGGCGGCCTCACCGCGCTGCTGGTCGCCCTGTACCGGACGCCGGACATCACGAGCAGTGCCGTACGCCGGTTCTCGCGCGTGGCGTTCGGCAGCGTGATCGTGCTCGCCGCGACGGGGCTCTACCAGTCCTGGCGTCAGGTCGGATCGTGGTCCGCGCTGACCGGCACCCGCTACGGGCAGCTGCTGCTCGTGAAGGTGGCGCTCGTCGCCGTGCTCCTCGGGGTCGCATGGATATCGCGGCGTTGGACGGGGCGGCTGACCGAGCGCACCGGCTCCGTGTCCGCCACCGACGGCACCGCTGCGGCCGCTCCGCCCGAATCCTCGGAACCGGTCGCCGCGGCCGACGAGGAGGCCGATCCGGAGCGTGCCGCCCAGCTCTCCCGGCAGCGGGCCGCTATGACGGCGACGAAGGAGAAGCGCGCCCGCGACGCCGATCCGGACCGTTCCGGACTGCGGCGTTCCGTGATGGTGGAGACGGGCATCGCCGTGGTGCTGCTCGTGGTCACGACGATCCTCACGTCCACCGAACCCGGCCGCACCGAGGAGGAGGCCGCGCGAGGCAACACCACGACGGCTCCGGCGCCGGTCACCGGTGGGCAGCTGAACCTGAGCCTGCCCTTCGACACCGGCGGCCGGAACGGCAAGGGGACGGTCCGTCTGGACATCTCGCCCGGCGGGACCGGCGCGAACAGCGTGCACCTCTGGGTCGACGCGCCCGACGGACGCCCGCTGGACGTCCCCGAGGTGAAGCTCGCCTTCACCCTGGAGTCCAAGGACATCGGCCCGCTGCCGGTCGTCCCCGACCACCTCACCGAGGGGCACTGGACCGCGAGCGGGGTGCAGATCCCGATGGCGGGCGACTGGAAGGTCGCCGTGACGGTGCGCACCTCGGACATCGACCAGACCACCATCGACAAGAACGTGAAGATCGGCTGAGCAGGGTGAGCAAGAAGAAGGACGACCCCACGGAGAACGGCACACCCGCCGCCCGCCGCGACGGACCCGGTTCCGGCGGCGCGAGCGTCGTATCCCGGCGCCGGCTGATCGGCGGCGCGGGCGCGGCCGGCGCGGCGGGCCTCGTCCTGGGCGCGGCGGGCGGTGCGGGCGGCTATGCGGCGACGCGAGGGGAGGCGCCGACACCGCTGACCACGGTGGGCTCGACCCAGGCGATGTTTCACGGGAAACATCAAGCGGGGATCACCACTCCGCTTCAGGCCCGCGGGCACCTGGTCGCCTTCGATCTGACCCCCGGCGTGGGACGCAAGGAGGCAGCCGCCCTGATGCGCCGCTGGTCGGCCGTGGCGGAACGCCTGATGGCCGGAGAGCCGGCGGGCAACGGCCGGGCCCACGACACCGGGGTGTCCCTGGACGCCGGCCCGTCCTCCCTGACCGTCACCTTCGGCTTCGGGCGGACCTTCTTCACCCGCACCGGCCTGACGGACCGCCGGCCCGCCGCCCTGGATCCACTGCCGGCCTTCTCCTCCGACCACCTCGACGCCAAGCGGTCGGAGGGCGACCTCTGGGTGCAGATCGGCGCCGACGACGGGCTCGTCGCCTTCCACGCGCTGCGCGCCCTTCAGAAGGAGGCCGGCTCGACGGCCCGGGTGCGCTGGCAGATGAACGGCTTCAACCGCACCCCGGGCGCGACGGACCGTCCGATGACCACACGCAATCTGATGGGCCAGGTCGACGGCACCAACAACCCGAAACCAAGCGAGAGCGACTTCGAGAAGCGGATCTTCGTGCCGTCCGGTGACTCATCGGCGTACGCCTGGATGGCAGGCGGTTCGTACGCCGTCGTCCGGCGGATCAGGATGCTCCTGGACGACTGGGAGGAACTCACGGTCGAGCGGCAGGAACAGGTCATCGGGCGGCGCAAGGCGGACGGCGCCCCGCTCAGCGGCGGCTCGGAGGACACCGAGATGGACCTGGACAAGGCGGGGCCGGACGGCAAGCTGCTGATCCCCGACAACGCACACGCCCGGATCTCCTCCCCCGAGAAGAACGGGGGCGCCGCGATGCTGCGCCGCCCGTTCTCGTACCACGACGGCATGTCCGACGACGGCACCCCCGACGCCGGTCTGCTCTTCGTCTGCTGGCAGGCCGATCCGTTCAAGGGGTTCATTCCGGTCCAGCGCAAGCTCGACCGGGGAGACGCGCTCTCACCGTTCATCCGGCACGAGGCGAGCGGCCTCTTCGCCGTCCCCGGGGGCGCCGCGTCCGGGGAGTACGTGGGGCAGCGGCTGCTGGAGGCGTGAGGCCGCGCGCGGCCTCACGCCCGTCCGCCGGGGCCGGGGCCTCGGCCCGTGCACCCTCCGGCGCGAGGCGCACGGCGCCGTCCGGCGGCCCATTAGGGTGACCGTATGTCAGCCACGCGCTACGCCTACCTCGGCCCCGAAGGCACCTTCACCGAGGTGGCCCTCCGTACGCTCCCCGAAGCCGCCACCCGCGAACTCGTCCCGATGGTCTCGGTGCCGGCGGCACTGGACGCTGTGCGGAACGGGGAGGCGGCGGCGGCACTCGTCCCCATCGAGAACTCCGTGGAGGGCGGGATCAGCGCGACCCTCGACGAGCTGACCACGGGCGATCCGCTGATGATCTACCGCGAAGTGCTGCTCTCCATCACGTTCGCGCTGCTGGTGCGCCCCGGCACGAAGCTGTCGGACGTCAAGACCGTCAGCGCCCACCCGGCCGCGCAGCCCCAGGTGCGCAACTGGATGGCGGCCCATCTGCCCGACGCGGTGTGGGAGTCGTCGGCCTCGAACGCGGACGCTGCCCGGCTGGTCCAGGAGGGGCGCTACGACGCCGCCTTCGCCGGTGAGTTCGCCGCGGCCACCTACGGCCTGGAACCGCTGGTGACCGAGATCCACGACGCGGAGAACGCCCAGACCCGCTTCGTCCTGGTGGGGCGGCCCGCCAGGCCCTCCGCGCCCACGGGGGCCGACAAGACCTCCGTGGTCATCTGGCTCGGCGACGACCGTCCGGGCGCCCTCCTGGAACTGCTCCAGGAGTTCACCGTCCGAGGCGTCAACCTGATGCTGATCCAGTCCCGGCCCACCGGGGAAGGCATCGGGAACTACTGCTTCGCCGTCGACGCCGAGGGACACATCGCGGACCGGCGCGTCGGCGAGGCGCTGATGGGGCTGAAGCGGATCTGCCCGAAGGTCCGGTTCCTGGGTTCGTATCCGCGCGCGGGGGTGACGCCCGAAGAGGTGAGTCCCTTGCAGATCGGGACGTCGGACACCGACTTCACCGAGGCCTCCGACTGGCTGGCCCGCAGCCAGGACGGCCGCGTCTGAAGCCTGTGGGAAGGGGCCGGCCCGAACACTGCCGGTCCTACCTGCAGATTTTCATTCCACGCACAAAGTTATCCACAGGCCATCCCTCCGGCCTGGGGACAAGTCGACACCGCAACACGACATGGTCGACAAATCGCCCCAGCACCCCTGGATCCCCCACGGGGTCACAGCTCCCCCCGTGTCCCTCCAATTCCGTTGATCAACTCATTGGAACGAGGAATACCCACCCGAATGAGTGCGCCGGTGAGGTTTGAGTTGCGGATCCCTGCCCCATCATGCCGCTTTCGGAACCATCGCTTCCGGCATCCACAGATCTTCTTCACAGCCTGTGGATAACTAATTGGATCGATGGGGCCCTGTGGACAACACGCCCGCCCGGAGCCCCCAACTCCCCTCCTGCGTACCGGTGATGCGTCAATCGACGGGACGCCCGGTTCCCTTTTCGTGGCAATAAGACCCTTTTATTGACGATCTTCACCCCACGGTCGACCCGCAGCTCCCCCAAGATTATTGATTCCGGCAATTCGGGCAAAGCGCCACGCTCGTCGATATCGGTTCGAGCGGTGGATCCCCGCACCGGTAGCCTTGAGGGGTGATTGACCTTCGCCTGCTCCGTGAGGACCCCGACCGTGTTCGCGCCTCCCAGCGCGCCCGTGGAGAGGACGTCGCGCTCGTCGACGCCCTCCTCTCCGCCGACGAGCTGCGCAGGTCGTCCGGCATCCGCTTCGACGAACTCCGCTCCGAGCAGAAGTCGCTCGGAAAGCTGATCCCCAAGGCCACCCCCGAGGAGCGCGCCGAGCTCCTCAAGAAGGCCGATCAGCTGAAGTCCGAGGTGAAGGCGGCCGACGCCGCACAGGACGAGGCGGACGCCGAGGCCAAGCGGCTGCTCCTGCTGCTCGGCAACATCGTCCACGAGGACGTGCCGGTCGGCGGCGAGGAGGACTTCGTCGTCCTGGAGACGCACGGCACGATCCGTGACTTCGGCGCGGAGGGCTTCGAGCCCAGGGACCACCTGGAGCTCGGCGAGGCGCTGGGCGCCATCGACATGGAGCGCGGCGCCAAGGTGTCCGGATCGCGCTTCTACTACCTGACCGGCATCGGCGCGCTGCTCGAACTGGCCCTGGTCAACGCGGCGATCGCCCAGGCCACCGAGGCCGGCTTCGTCCCCATGCTGACCCCCGCGCTGGTCCGCCCGCGCGCCATGGAGGGCACGGGCTTCCTCGGCCAGGCCGCGGAGAACGTGTACCACCTGGAGAAGGACGACTTCTACCTGGTCGGCACGTCCGAGGTCCCCCTCGCGGCGTACCACATGGACGAGATCATCGACGCCGACAAGCTCCCGCTGCGGTACGCGGGCTTCTCGCCCTGTTTCCGCCGTGAGGCGGGCACGTACGGCAAGGACACCCGGGGCATCTTCCGCGTCCACCAGTTCGACAAGGTCGAGATGTTCTCGTACGTCGACCCGGCGGACGCCGAGGCCGAGCACCGCAGGCTCCTGGACTGGGAGAAGCAGTGGCTCACCGGTCTTGAGCTGCCGTTCCAGGTGATCGACGTCGCGACCGGCGACCTGGGGTCCTCGGCCTCGCGGAAGTTCGACTGCGAGGCGTGGATCCCGACCCAGGGCAAGTACCGCGAGCTGACGTCCGCGTCGAACTGCGACGGTTTCCAGGCACGCCGGCTCTCCGTCCGTATGCGCGACGGGAAGAAGGTCCAGCCGCTGGCCACGCTGAACGGCACGCTCTGCGCCGTACCGCGCACGATCGTGGCGCTCCTGGAGAACCACCAGCTGCCCGACGGGTCGGTGCGTGTGCCGGAGGTCCTCCGTCCGTACCTGGGCGGGCGCGAGCTGCTGGAGCCGGTCTCCAAGTGACCTTCGCGTACAAGCTCGTAGCGACCGATCTCGACGGCACCCTGCTGCGCGACGACCACACGGTCTCCGAGCGCACCCGGGAGGCGCTGGCCGCGGTGACCGCGGCCGGCGCCGCGCACATCGTCGTCACCGGACGCGCTGTGCCGTGGACCCGGCACATTCTGGACGACCTCGGCTACAAGGGCCTGGCAGTGTGCGGCCAGGGCGCGCAGGTCTACCACGCGGGCGAGCACAAGCTGCTGACCTCCCTCACGCTGGACCGGCAGCTCGCGGGGCTCGCGCTGTCCAAGATCGAGGCGGAGGTCGGACCGCTCGCGCTGGCGGCGAGCCGTGACGGACTCGAGGGCGAGGTGCTGGTCGGGCCCGGCTATCAGGTGCAGGAGGGGCCGCTGCCCGCCGTCTTCATGAGCGACCCCGCCGAGATGTGGACCGCTCCGCTGAACAAGGTCTACATACAGCACCCGGAGCTCGACGACGACGCGCTGGCGCAGGCCGCCCGGCAGGCCGTCGGCAGCCTGGTGAACGTCGTCATGGCGGGCCCGGGGGTCGTGGAGATCCTGCCCCTGGGGCTGAGCAAGGCGACCGGGCTCTCGCTCGCCGCCCGCCGTCTGGGGCTCAAGGCGGCGGACACCGTGGCGTTCGGTGACATGCCGAACGACATCCCCATGTTCGGCTGGGCGCAGCACGGCGTGGCCATGGCCAACGCGCACGACGAACTGAAGGCCGTGGCGCACGAGATCACCGCGTCGAACGAGCACGACGGCATCGCGGTGGTGCTGGAGGAACTGCTCCGGACGACCACGCGCGCGTAGCTTCTGGCCCCGCTCTTCGAGCTCCGGTGTTCGAGCTCTGGTCTTCGGGCTCCGGCGGAGGATGCGCGGATCGAACGCGCGCGGGGGTCGCGCCCCGACGACGGCTTAGCAAGCCGCTGCCTTACCACTCGGCCAATCCTCCGGGGGGTGGCCGCGCGCGCGACGCGCAGCGGGGGCCACCCGGGGGTCCTGCCGCGAGCGACCGCGGGCAGCTGATGAAGCTACCGCGGTGCCGGCTGCGGACCGCCCTGTCGGGAACACGACGGACTCGGACTTCTGGTCATCGCCGCACTCCTCTCCCGGTCCTCACGGACGGCGCCTCCCCGCGCCGTCCCCCTCACTGTGCCGGAGACCGGAGTCCGGGGGCCAGCCATTTTCCGGCGGCCCCCGGACGTACGTCAGCCGCTCGTACGGCGGCCCAGATCCCTCAGCCGGTGGCCGAGGTCGTCCATGCGGGCATCCAGGCGGATGACGTCGTGCGAGACGTCGGTGAGCCGGATGCTGATCGCACCGACGACCTGGTGCGTGACATCGAGCTTCCGGTCGAGCGAGTCGAGCCGCTGCGACATCCGGCCGAGCACGGGGCCGAGCTCCTGGAGTGCGCTTCCCACGTCGGCGAGACAGCCCTCGATGCGGGTGACTCGCCGGTCGAGCGAGACGTAGGAGGCCCTGAGGTCCTCCTCCGCGTCGAGCAGGTGGGTCCGGACGCTGCGCGCGATGTCGCTGTCGCGAAGAAGCATGGCGACGTTGAGCACGGTCCTGCGGGTGTAGAGCCGGAGCTGGGTCGCTGCCTGTGGATAACTTCCCGAGCCCTCCTCCTTCCATAGCGACACCATGTCGCTATGGAAGGAGCGCAGCTCAGCGCCCCGCAGCACCGTCATGCCGTTGCTGCCCAACTCCTTCTGATGCCGGTCGGTCAGCCTCTTGACCGAGGTTGTGGATACTTCGAAGTACCGGGCCACCTCCTCTGTGCGAAGGTGAATTCCATCAGGGAGCATGACAAGGCCTTTGACCTTGTCGAGGACTTCGACGCGCCCCATCTGCTCGACCCGGAGGGCTTGGGATTCGAGCAGGGCGACTTCCGTGGGCATGCGTGTGCCTCTCGTGCGTGGGAACGACAAGGGGAGCCCTGTCCTCGGGCTGCGAGGGCGGAGGTCGCTCACGGTTGCCACTCACTCGATGACCGGCCGGGTGGGCGCTGCCTCACCGCTGCCGGCATTCCCCGAATTCACGAAAGCTCGACGCCACGGATTCCAGTTGCCTCCACGCACCCAATACAACGAGCCGACAAACGTACAGTCACGCGACCCGACCGCCCCGCACACGGAACAACCCCCGCCCGGTGGGCGGGGGTTGCAGGGAACGCACGGCGGCCGGTCTCACTCCTCGCCGGCGAGCTTCAGCGCCCGCAGCTTCTGACCCGCGTACCACGTGGCCACGACGGTCACGCCGACCAGCAGGAGGGTCGCGAGGGGCAGCCCGACGTCCGAGGTGATCACGCCTTCCCCGGCGACCTTCTCGGCGACGGAGAGGGACCACTGCTGCACACTGAGCGTCCTCGCCCCCGGCACCAGGCTGCCGAAGAGCGCCTCCCACACCAGCGCGTACACCAGCCCGAAGACGACCGCGTGCCGGCTGACCGTGCCGAGCAGCAGGAAGAGCGCGCTGTACGCGATCGAGGCGACCAGCGCCGCGATCGTGTAGGCGACGGCGATCTGCCCGCCGTTGCCGTTCATGATCAGCCCCGCGATCAGCGTGGGCAGCGCCGAGAACAGCATCGTCACGGCTACGGCCACGATGAGCTTGGTGAAGATGATCGTGGGCCGCTTCACCGGCTTGGCGAGCAGATAGACGATCGAGCCGTCGTCGATCTCCGGCCCGATGGCACCGGTGCCCGCGATGACACCGATGAGGGGGACCATCGTGGCGATGGCGAATCCGCCCAGCACCCCGGAGGCCACACCGTCATCGGCACCGGCGAACGCCCGTACCGCCACGGCGATGGCCACCAGCAGGACCGGCAGGACGAACAGGATGGCGGCCCGGCGCCGGCCGAGCAGGGCCCGGTAGGTGAGCCGGGCGACTGTGGGGTCGTACATGACGCTTCACAGCTCCTTTCAGGCCACTACTCAGGCCGCTACGAGATAGGAAAAGACCGATTCGAGGGACTCGTCGGACGGGGAGACGGTGAGCAGCCGGATGCCGTGCTCGCGCGCGACCTTCGGCAGCAGCGTCGTGAACCGTCCGAAGTCGACCGCCTGGATGCGCAGGGCCTTCTCCGTGACGTCGACCTCGATCCCCGCCGTCGAGGGGTCCGCGATGAGCGCGGCGGCGAGAGCCCGGTCGTCACTGGACCGGACGAGATAGCGGTGCGGCCGGTCCGTCATCAGCCGGCGGATCTTCCGGAAGTCACCCGACGCCGCGTGGCGGCCAGCCACGATCACCTCGATGTGCGAGGCGAGCTGCTCGACCTCCTCCAGGATGTGGGAGGAGAACAGCACCGTGCGGCCCTCCGCCCCCATCCGGCGCAGGAGCTCCATGAGCTGCATCCGCTGGCGCGGGTCCATGCCGTTGAACGGCTCGTCGAGGAGCAGCACCGAGGGGTCGTGGACCAGCGCGGACGCCATCTTCACGCGCTGGCGCATGCCCTTGCTGTACGTCGAGATCTTGCGGTCCTGCGCGTACTCCATCTCGACCGTGGCCAGCGCCTTGTGCGCGGCCGCGTCGCCCAGTCCGTGCAGCTCCGCGTTGGCGACGACGAACTCGCGGCCGGTCAGGAAGTCGTACATGCCCTCCCGCTCCGGCACGATCCCGATCGACTTGTAGACGGCCTCGTTGCGCCAGATCTGTGTGCCGTCGAGCGTCACCTTGCCGGTCGACGGCGCGAGGAACCCGGCCATCATGTTGATCAGCGTGGACTTTCCGGCTCCGTTGGGCCCGAGCAGCCCGGTGACTCCGGGACCCACAGTCATGCTCACGTCGTTGACGGCGACCACGTTGCCGAACCAGCGGGAGGTGTGGTCGATCTCGATGGTGGTCACAGCCCGACCCTCCGGTAGCGGCGCATCAGTACGGCGTACGAGCCGGCGACGAGCGCGAGAACAACGATCAGGTAGACCACACCGGCGGCGGCTCCGGGTCCTTCACCGCCGGGGAAGGCGGAGGAGGCCCCGAGGAACGCGGTCTGCACCCCGTCGATCAGCGTGATGGGCGAGAACAGCCCGAGCCAGGTGATGGCACCGGCCGAACCCGTCTCCCAGGCGATCGCCTGGACCGTGGAGACCGCACCGTAGGTGATGGTCAGTACGGCGATCACGGCGGCGACCCCGAAGCCCCGGCGCGGGGTCAGCGCGGCGACCACGAGTCCGAGACCGGCGAACAGCACGGAGAGCAGTGCCACCGAGACCATCCCCTGCCCGAAGCCCTTGGTCTGATCGGCGAAGTCGAACTCGGCCAGCAGCGAACCCACGTAGAGGATGACGAGGGGGAGCCCGGTGAGGATGAGCAGGGCGGACGCCATGGCGGCGAACTTGGCGACCACGTAGTCGACGCGCTCGATGGGGCGCGAGAAGTACAACGGCACACTCTTGAAGCGGAGATCCCTGGACACGGACTGCGGCGCCTGGGAGGCGATGAAGAGTCCGATCACGGCCTGGAGGTAGACCGCGAAGTCCGTGTAGTCGATGGGGAGCTTCGTCATGCCGGGTGCGTAGACGGCGACCGCGACGAGGATCAGCGCCACCAGGCACATCACCCCGCACAGAAGCATCGGCAGCACCTTGGACTTGGCGGACCTGCCCAGTCCGAACGAGCCCCGTAGGGACTGCGAGTACAGCGATCGGCGGGCGTAGCCCCGGCCGAGCCGTGCGCCGTCGTAGGAGCGGTATCCGATGTTGTGGATCCGGGAGGTGTCGATCCCGGCGGCGGTCCCGGTCTCAGCGCTCATCGCGACCGCTTCCCTTCTGCTGTCCGGCACCCGCAGTCGCGGCCACGGCCGCCCGCGGTGCCTCTTCGGTGCGGAAGACCTCGGCGATGTGGTGGCGCCGCTGTTCCATCCGGATGAGACCCAGCCCGAGGCCGGCGACGCTGTCGCGGACCACGTCGTACGTCTCCTCTCCCGTCGCCTCCACCAGCAGGATGTGGCCTGCGCCCGGCAGCCCCTCGGCGTCGAGTCCGTCGTGTCCGACGAGCTTGATCCCGGCCCCGGTGAGGGCCTGGCGCAGGGCGTCCGTACCGTCCGGGTGGGTGTCGCTGTCGGTGACCTCGACGGCCAGCGTCGTGGTCGTCTGGGTGAAGTCGCTGGTGGAGCTGGAGCGCAGCAGCGCACCGCCGTCGATGACGACGACGTGGTCGCAGGTCCTCTCGAGCTCTCCGAGGAGGTGCGAGGTGACCAGCACCGAGATGCCGAAGTCGGTGTGGACACGGCGGATCAGTCCGAGCATCTCGTCCCGGCCGACGGGGTCCAGGCCGTTGGTCGGCTCGTCGAGCAGGACCAGCTTCGGGTCGTGGACCAGCGCCTGGGCCAGCTTCACCCGCTGCTTCATCCCGGTCGAGTAGCCGCCGATGGGGCGGTAGCGCTCCTCGTACAGCCCGACGTGGCGCAGGGTGTCCGCGGTGCGTTCGCGTGCCGCGGTGGGCGGCAGCCCGGACATCCGCGCCATGTGGACGACGAACTCGGTCGCCGAGACGTCGGGGGGCAGGCAGTCGTGCTCGGGCATGTATCCGACCCGCTCCCGGATGGCGGCGCCCTCGGTGGCGACGTCGAGCCCGAGCACCGCGGCCCGGCCTTCGGTGGCGGGGGACAGACCCAGCAGGATCTTGATCAGTGTGGACTTGCCGGCCCCGTTGGAACCCACCAGGCCGGTTACACCCGGTCCGATGTCCAAGGAGAGCCGGTCAAGCGCGGTCACCCTCGGGAACCGCTTGCTCAGGCTTTCGGTTGCGATCACAGTCACGTCATCGACGGTAGTGGCGCCCGCCACAGGAGTCGTCAGACCAGGCGGCTGGATCCACGTCAGACTCGAGGCGTACGGACCCGTAGGGGCACCGTACGGGAGGACTCCCCGGGGCTGGGTCCTCCACACGGTGTTGTCCACAGGTTCGGGGCATCCCTTGACGCGACCGTACGTCGGTTGCCACATTCAGCCGTGTCACGTTACGGACGCGTACCGCGACGCCGGCACTGGACGAGGAGGCGGCGTGGAGCTGCGAGGGGCGCGTGAGCGCTGGGTGCGTACGGGCGGGATCGAGCTGTGTGTGGCCGAGCTGGGTGATCCCGAGCTGCCGACGATCGTGCTGGTGCACGGCTATCCGGACAGCAAGGAGGTCTGGTCCGAGGTCGCGGGACGGCTGGCGCAGCGATGGCACGTGGTGCTCTACGACGTGCGGGGCCACGGCCGGTCGACGGCGCCCGAACCGCTGCGCGGCGGCTTCACGCTGGAGAAGCTGACCGACGACTTCCTGGCCGTCGTGGACGCCGTCAGCCCGGACCTGCCGGTCCATGTCGTCGGCCACGACTGGGGCTCGGTCCAGTCCTGGGAATTCGCCACGGTGGAGCGGACCAAGGGCCGTATCGCCTCGTTCACGTCGATGTCCGGCCCCTCCCTCGACCACTTCGGGCACTGGATCAAGCGGCGGATGTCCCACCCGGACCCTCGCGGCGTGGCGCAGTTGCTCGGCCAGGGCGCCAAGTCCTGGTACGTGTACGCGCTGCACACACCGATCCTGCCCGAGCTGGCCTGGCGCGGGACGCTGGGGAGGCAGTGGCCGCGGATACTCCAGCGGATGGAGAAGGTGCCCGCGGACGGTTATCCGACGGCGTCGCTCCCACGGGACGCGGCGCACGGTGCCTGGCTCTACCGTGACAACATCCGGGCCCGCCTGCGCCGGCCACGACCGGACGCGTACGCGCATGTGCCGGTGCAGCTGATCACGCCGACCGGGGACGCGTTCCTCTCGCCGTCCCTCTACGACGAACTGGACGCATGGGTGCCCCGGTTGGTGCGGCGCACTTTGCCGGCGAAGCACTGGGTGCCGCGCACCAGGCCGGATCAGCTGGCCTCCTGGATCAGCGATTTCGTCGGCGGGGAGGGCTGCGGGGAGTCCGGCGAAAAGTCCGGCGGCCAGGACGCTCCCGCCGGGTCCGGCGCTCCGAGGCCGACGGCGACGGGCACCCATGCCGCCCGCTTCGGCGGGCAGTTGGTCCTGGTGACGGGCGCCGCCTCGGGGATCGGGCGCGCCACGGCGCTGGCCTTCGCCGAGGCGGGGGCACGGGTGATCGCCGTGGACCGGGATGCGGAGGGCGTAGCGCGGACGGCGGAGACGGCCCGGATGCTCGGTGCGGCTGCCGCCTGGGGCGAGGTGGTGGATGTCGCGGACGAGCAGGCGATGGAGAAGCTCGCGGAGAAGACCGCAGCCGAACTCGGCGTCGTGGACGTCCTGGTGAACAACGCGGGCATCGGGCTGGCGGGCTCTTTCCTCGACACGACGAGCGAGGACTGGAGGAAGGTCCTCGACGTCAATCTGTGGGGCGTCATCCACGGCTGCCGGATATTCGGCAGGCAGATGGCCGACCGGGGGCAGGGCGGCCACATCGTCAACGTCGCCTCGGCGGCGGCCTATCAGCCGTCACGCGCGCTGCCTGCGTACAGCACGTCCAAAGCGGCGGTGCTGATGCTCAGCGAATGTCTGCGCGCCGAACTGGCCGAGCGGTCGATCGGAGTCAGCGCCATCTGTCCGGGGACAGTGGACACCGGGATCACCGGGACCGCCCGCTTCGCGGGAGCCGACGAGGCCGAGGAGGCGCGGCTCCGGAAACGCGTGGCCCGGCTGTACTCGATCCGCAACTACCCCCCGGAGAAGGTGGCTCTGGCGATTCTGGCGGCCGTGGTGCACAACCGGGCCGTGGTGCCGGTGACGCCCGAGGCACGCGGCGCACGGCTGCTGTCACGGTTCAGCCCTCGCCTACGGCGTGGCATGGCTCGGGTGAAGCCACCCTTGTGACTTCGGCGGGTGGTTGGGTCCGCGAGCACCGTAACGTCCGTATGCGGCCTCACGGTTCCGACCGAGTCGTTCCTGTAATCGTCAACAACCGGGCTAGCAGGAGTACTTGGTTACATGACGTTCCATGAGGGTGAGTTACCGGACGTTCAGTGCCGAATCCTCGCCAAGGCACCTATTGTGTACCCGAATTGGGCAAATGCCTTATAATGGGCGCCACTTGTCCACAGACTCGCCAAATCCGCTGTGGATAACGCGAGTTGGCTGTGGATCAAACCTGTGCACGCCCATGAGTGCTGCGAACGCCGGGTGAAATCGAGGTGCGCCGGAAGAAGCGGCGCGGGCACTCTGTCGGGATGGACGAACGACGCACCGTCAAGGTGTCCAAGTACCTGTCGAAACATCTGCGGCATGAGCCGGACCGGATCGGAATCAGTCTCGATCCCCACGGCTGGGTGCCCGTGGACGAGCTGCTGCGGGCCTGCGCTAAGCACGGCGTCACCATCACCCGGGAGGACCTCGACCACGTCGTCACGGTCAACGACAAGCAGCGGTTCACCGTGGAGGGGGATCGCATCCGCGCGAACCAGGGCCACTCCGTCACCGTCGACCTCGGCCTGCCCCCGGCCGAACCACCCGCGTACCTCTATCACGGCACGGTCGCGCGAGCGCTCGACACCATCCGCACCGAAGGGCTCCGGCCCATGAACCGCCACCACGTCCATCTGTCGCCCGACCACGAGACGGCGGTCCGTGTCGGCGCCCGGCGCGGCACCCCGGTCGTCCTCGCCGTGGACGCCGGCGCCATGCACCGCGCCGGCCACCTCTTCCACGTCAGCACCAACGGGGTCTGGCTCACCGACTCCGTACCGCCTGCCTACCTGCGCCTGCGTGAATGACGCGTTCGCGGGTCAGCGCTCCATGCCGCCGAGGCCCGCACGCAGATCGCCGAGGTTCATGACGGGCTGGAGAGCGATCTTGGAGCCCGCGAGGAACAGGGGCTCCATGAGCTGCGGCATCTGGGCGGAGTCCCGATCAGGCCAACTGCCCCAGCCCTTCGGTGGCGATCGTCTCGAAGACGTCGATGTCCGCGGCGAAGTCCGAGTCCGGGATCGGCCAGTGGAGCACGATCTCGGTGAAGCCCAGCTCCTGGTAGCGGCCGGCGAAGTCGACGAAGGCGCCGAGAGACTCCAGCGGTCGGCCCCGGTCCGGGGTGAACCCGGTGAGCAGCACCTTGTCCAGTTCGGCCACGTCCCTGCCGATGCCAGCGCATGCCGTGCCGAGCTTGTCGATCTGGCCGCGGACGGCTTCCACCGACTGCTCCGGAGTGCCCTCCTCGTACAGCTTCGGGTCGCCCGTGGTCACCCACGCCTGCCCGTGCCGCGCGGCAAGCCTCAAGCCGCGCGGGCCGGTTGCGGCGACGGCGAAGGGGAGACGGGGGCGCTGGACGCAGCCCGGGATGTTGCGCGCCTCCTCGGCGGAGTAGTACGTGCCCCGCCCGCTCACGGCGTCCTCGGTGAGCAGCCGGTCGAGCAGCGGCACGAACTCCCCGAACCGGTCCGCCCGCTCCTTCGGCGTCCACGGCTCCTGCCCCAGGGCGGTCGCGTCGAAGCCGTTGCCGCCTGCCCCGATGCCGAGCGTGATCCGGCCGCCCGAGACGTCGTCGAGCGAGATCAGCTCCTTGGCGAGCGTGACCGGATGCCTGAAATTCGGCGACGTCACGAGGGTGCCCAAACGCATACGCCGCGTTACCGCCGCTGCCGCTGTCAGCGTCGGGATCGCGCCGAACCACGGCCCGTCGCGGAAGCTCCGCCAGGACAGGTGGTCGTAGGTGTAGGCGGCGTGGAAGCCGAGCTCCTCGGCCTTCTGCCACTTGGCACGGCCTCCCTCGTGCCAGCGGTCGACGGGCAGGATCACGGTGCTCAGGCGCAGGCTCATGCCCCGACCCTACGTCTGCCCAGGAATGCGTCCCTGGAGGGGCGGGAGGCATCCGCCCCTCCCCTGCGCGTGCTCCTCGTGGCGAGCCGTCGGCATATGCCGGTGTCACGTTCCGCAGTTCAAGGACTCGTGCACTCAGATGTGCGCCCCTCTGCACGCCCGTGCGGCTCCGTACGGGAGAATGGGCGGGTGACCTCAGCTACCGACTCGCCTCTGCCTGCCGTGACCCGGCTGATCGCCACCGATCTGGACGGCACTCTCCTACGCGACGACAAGACCTTGTCGGACCGTACGACCGCTGCCCTGGCAGCCGCCGAGGAGGCGGGGATCGAGGTCTTCTTCGTCACCGGGAGGCCGGCTCGCTGGATGGACGTCGTCAGTCCGCACGTGCAGGGCCACGGCATGGCCATCTGCGCGAACGGGGCCGCGGTCGCCGATCTCCACGGGGGACAGCTGATCAAGGTCTATCCGCTGGACCGCGAGATCGCCCTGACCGTGGTCGACATCCTGCGTGAGGCGGCCCCCGGGGTCTCGTTCGCCGTCGAACTGACCACCGGAATCCATTACGAGCCCGCCTACCCCCCGTTCCACATGGACCCGGGTGCCACGGTCGCGATCGCGGAGAAGCTGCTCCACGAGGAGGTTCCGGGCACCGGTGCTCCGGTCCTGAAGATCCTCGCCCACCATCCCGAGATGGCCCCGGACGCCTTCCTCGCGCTGGCCCGCGAACTCGCGGGGGAGCGCGCGTCGCTGACCCGTTCCAGCCCCACCGCACTGCTGGAGATCAGCGGCCTCGGGGTCTCCAAGGCCGCCACGCTCGCCGCATGCTGCGCCGAGCGCGGTATCGCCCCGGCCGAGGTGGTCGCGTTCGGGGACATGCCGAACGACGTGGAGATGCTGAGCTGGGCCGGCGCCTCGTTCGCCATGGGCAACGCCCACCCGGCCGCCGTCGCCGCCGCGTCCGGTGTGACGCTCACGAACGACGAGGACGGTGTCGCGGTCGTCATCGAGCGGATTCTCGCCGCTCGCTGAGCCCGTCGGACGAGACGGCTGGACTGCTGGACGACCGGGACGACCGCGACGACCGGGACGGCTGTCAGAGCGGGACCTGCCAGGTGACCGTCGTGCCGCTGTCGCCCTCCCCGGGCCCCGGGCCGAACCAGCTCGCGCCGCCCAGCGACTCGGCGCGCCGCGCGAGATTGCGCAGACCACTGCGCCGGCCGCCTTCCGGGATCCCCACCCCGTCGTCGACGACCGTCAGCCGCACCGCGTCCCGCCCGTCCGGCAGCACCGCCGTCGCGTCCACACTCACCTCGACGCGCGATGCCCGCGCATGACGGAAGGTGTTGGACAGCGCCTCCCGCAGAGCTGCGATGAGGTTCTTGCCGGCGAGCTCCCCCACCAGCGAGTCGACGGGGCCGAAAAAACGGTGCGAGGGCATGAACCCCAGGGGCACAGCGGCCATGTTGATCTCCCGCAGCACTCGGGTCCGCAGCCCCGAGGGCGCCTCGGCGGGTTCCTGCTGCAGCGCGAAGATGGCGGTACGGATCTCCTGGATGGTCACGTCCAGTTCGTCCACGGCCCGCCCGATGCCGGCCTGCACCGCGGGGACCGGCGAGCGCCGCTGAGCTCCCTCCAGCATGATCCCGGTGGCGAACAGGCGCTGGATGACCAGGTCATGAAGGTCCCGGGCGATCCTGTCCCGGTCCTCGTAGACGGCAAGCCTCTCCCGGTCCCGCTGGGCTTCGGACAGTTTCAGAGCCAGTGCGGCCTGCGCGGCGAAGTGGGTGGCCAGCGCCCGCTCCGCACGGGTGAAGGGCCGCCCGCCCCGGACCCGGGGGATGGAGAGCGCCCCCAGCACCCGCCCACCGCTGCGCAGGGGGAGCAGCATGTGCGGGCCGAACCGGTCGGCCAGTCTGGTCAGCATGCGGGGGTCGGTCGCCGAATCGTCCAGGAACACCTCCTCGCCCCGCAGGAGCGCCGCCACCACAGGGCTCTGCGGCGGGATGATCACCCCGAGGGAGGCGGACGGCTTGTCCCCGGCGACGGCGACGATCTCCAGCCCTCCCTGCGCGGCCGGAAGCAGCACGATGCCGGCCGCGGCGTCGGCGAGGCGACGCGCCTGTTCGGCGACGACAGCGAGTGCCTCGTCGGCGTCCCCGGCCGAGAGCAGGGCGGTGGTGACGGCCACCGAACCGTCGATCCACTGTTCGCGCTGTCGTGCGGCGTCGTACGTCCGCGCGTGGCCGATGGCGATACCCGCCTCCGTGGCCAGCACGCGCAGCATGTGCAGTTCGTCGTCGCCGAACGCCTCACCGCCGCGCTTCTCCATCACGTAGAGGTTGCCGAAGATCTTGCCCTGGACCCGGACCGGGACCCCGAGGAACGTACGCATCTTCGGGTGGGCGGCCGGGAAACCGGCGAAGCGCGGGTCCCCCTCCAGATCCTCCAGCCGAATCGGCACGCCCTCCTCGATCAGGGCGCCCAGCAGACCCGTATGCCCGTCGGGCGCCCGGCCGATCGCCCGGGCGACCTCCTTCGGCACCCCGTGGGTGATGAAGTCGCAGAGGCTTTCACCCGGCCTTTCGACGACGCCGATGGCGGCATAGCGGGCATGTGCGAGTTCGGCCGCCGTCTCGCAGATGCGCTCCAGCGTGGAGCGGAGTTCGAGGCCCGTACCGACGGACCTCGTCGCCTCCAGCAGCTGCGGGACGCGAGCGGTCAGCTCCGCGGAGAGCCCTCGCAGGCTGCCGGTGTTCTGCTGCGCGGCTCCCGGCGGGTCGTTCGGATCCTGCTCGGCCATGACCTGAGCCTAATAAGCACCGAATGGTCCGGAAAGTCGGAGCCGGAGCGCTCGACGTCCTCCGGCCGGTACCGGAACCCGCCGACCACTCCCCGACCCCTACCGGAGCCCGCTCGCCGCCCGCTCGTCGCCCTCAGACCCGTACGGGAAGCGGTCGCGTCCGCTCCGGCTCCGTGCGCACGGGCTCCTGTTCGCGTTCGAGCATCCGGCGCAGCGGGCCGTCCCGCTCGGCCAGAACGGCGTACGGCCCCTGCTGCACCACCCGCCCCCCGTCCAGCACCAGGACCTCGTCCACCGCGTCGAGCCCGGCCAGCCGATGGGTGATCAGCACGGTCGTACGCCCTTCGGTGGCAGCCAGCAGATCCGCGGTCAGGGCGTCCGCCGTCGCCAGGTCCAGATGCTCGGCGGGCTCGTCGAGCACGAGTACGGGGAAGTCGGCGAGGAGCGCGCGGGCCAGCGCCAGCCGCTGACGCTGGCCGCCCGAGAGCCGGGCCCCGTGCTCACCGACCAGCGTGTCGAGGCCGTCGGGCAGCGACCGGGCCCAGTCCAGCAACCGCGCCGCGGCGAGAGCCTCCCGCAGCCGGTCGTCCGTCGCGTCCGTGCGGGCGAGCCGCAGGTTCTCGCGGATGGAGCTGTCGAACACGTGGGCATCCTGGGCGCACAGTCCGACGAAGGTCCGGACCGTGTCGCCGTCCAGCGCGGACGCCTCGACGCCACCGAGGCGGTACGTCCCCTCCCGTGCGTCCAGGAAGCGGAGCAGGACCTGGGCGAGCGTGGTCTTTCCCGAACCGGACGGCCCCACGACGGCGACCCGCTTGCCGGGGTGGAGCGTCAGGTCGACGGAGTGCAGCGCATCGCGCTCCGCGCCCTCGTACCGGGCCGACAGCCCTCGTACGTCGAGCGGGAAGGGCGAGGCGGGCGCCTCGGCGGGGTCCGCCGGCTCCACGACCGGGACGGGAGCGTCCAGTACCTCGTAGACCCGCTCCGCACTCCGCTCGACCCGTTGGCGGTACTGCACCGCGAGCGGAAGTCCCGTCACGGCTTCGAACGCCGCCAGGGGCGTGAGGACGACCACGGCCAGTTCCACCCCGGCCAGCCGGCCGTCCCACACGGCGGGCAGCGCGACGATCGCCGCGCCCACCACGGTGAGCCCGCAGATCAGGGCGGAGAGCCCCCCGCCCAGCGCTGTCGCGGCCGCCGCGCGTGACGCGATCCGCGTCAGGACGCCGTCCGCCGCACGCACCTGCTCCCTACGGGCGGGCAGCGCACCCGCGACGGCCAGTTCCGCCGTGCCGCCGAGGAGATCGGCGACCCGGACGGCCAGCGTGGCCCGGGCGGGCGCGAGTTGGCGCTCGGCTCGACGAGCGAGCGTGCCGCTCAGCCACGGGACGCCCACGCCCGCGAGGAACAGCCCGCCGGCCAGCACGGCCCCCGCCTCCGGCAGCAGCCAGCCGGTGAAGGCGACAGCCCCCGTACCGACCAGCAGCGCGGTCGCCGCGGGCAGCAGCCAGCGCAGCCAGTAGTCCTGCAACGCGTCCACGTCGGAGACCAGCCGGGACAGCAGGTCACCCCGCCGCGTGGCCCGGAGACCGGCGGGCGCGATGCGTTCGAGCCCGCGGTACACCGCCACCCTGAGCTCGGCGAGCATCCTGAGTACGGCGTCGTGGGAGACCAGCCGCTCCGCGTAGCGGAAGACGGCCCGGCCCATGCCGAAGGCCCGGGTAGCGGTCACCGCGACCATCAGATACAGCACCGGGGGCTGCTCGGAGGCGCGTGAGATCAGCCATCCCGATACGGCCATGAGGCCCACCGACGACCCCACGGCGAGGCTGCCCAGCAGCAGTGCAAGACCCAGCTTCCCGTGCTGGGAACCCGCGGCCTCCCGCACCCGCGCCAGCACACGGCCCCCGGCCCTGGGGGCGGTGTCCCTGAGCAGCGCGGGCTCCCCCGCGTCCAGGCGCTCGAAGCCGTCCGAAGTGCGCTCGGCCTCGTCGGGCCCGCCCGAGGCGGCGGGAACACCGGAAGCCTGCGGCTCCACCCCGGGCTCCCCCGGCTCCAGGGTCACCACCCGGTCCGCGACCGTGAGCAGAGCCGGCCGGTGCACGACCAGCAGCACCGTGCGTCCCTCCGCCAGCCTCCGCACCGCGTCGACGATGCCCGCCTCCGTCTCGCCGTCCAGACTCGCCGTCGGCTCGTCGAGCAGCAGCAGAGGCCGGTCGGCGAGGAAGGCCCGCGCCAGCGCGAGCCGCTGGCGCTGGCCCGCGGAGAGCCCGGCGCCGTCCTCGCCGAGGGGTGTCTCCGCACCGGCCGGCAGCGCGTCCACGAAGTCGTACGCGTCTGCGGCCCGCAGCGCGGCCATGACCGCCGCGTCGTCCGCGTCCGGCCGGGCGAGGCGTACGTTCTCCGCGATCGTCCCGGCGAAGAGGTGCGGGTGCTGGGGCACCCAGGCGATCCGCTCGCGCCAGCGTTCGGGGGAGAGGGCCGAAAGATCGGTTCCGTCGACCCGGACCCGCCCCTCGTCGGGAGCCGTGAATCCCAGCACCACGCTGAGGAGCGTGGACTTACCGACCCCGCTGGGGCCGACCAGTGCGACGGTCTCCCCCTGCTCGACCACGAGGGAGGCGGCGTCCGGAGAGGGCTCGGCGCGACCTTGGTGCCGGACGGTCACCCCTTCCAGCTCCAGCCGCAGGGACGGAGGCACATCCTGGCTGCCGCCGGCCGCGGGCTCGGTCTCCAGCACGGCGAAGATCTCCTCCGCGGCCGAGAGCCCTTCCGCGGCCGCGTGGTACTGGGCACCGACCTGGCGGATCGGCAGATAGGCCTCCGGCGCCAGGATGAGAACCACCAGCCCCGTGTAGAGGTCGAGTTCTCCGTGGACCAGCCGCATCCCGATCGTCACCGCGACCAGTGCCACGGAGAGAGTCGCCAGCAGCTCCAGGGCGAAGGAGGAGAGGAACGCGATCCGGAGCGTCTTCAGCGTGGCCCGGCGGTATTGCGAGGTGATGCCGCGGATCGATTCGGCCTGCGCCTTGGCCCGGCCGAAGACCTTCAGCGTCGGCAGTCCGGCGACCACGTCGAGGAAGTGCCCGGACAGCCGTGACAGCAGCCTCCACTGACGGTCCATGCGGGACTGCGTGGCCCATCCGATCAGCACCATGAAGAGCGGGATCAGTGGCAGCGTCACCACGATGATCGCCGCCGAGACCCAGTCCTCGGTGACGATGCGGGCCAGCACGGCCACCGGGACGACGACCGCGAGGCCGAGCTGCGGAAGGTAGCGCGAGAAGTAGTCGTCCAGGGCGTCGACGCCCCGGGTGGCCAGGGCGATCAGCGATCCGGTGCGCTGCCCGCTCAGCCAGTCCGGCCCCAGACCCGAGGCGCGCTCCATGAGCCGGCCGCGCAGCTCGGACTTGACCGCCGAACTCGCCCGGTAAGCGGCCAGTTCGGTCAGCCAGGCCACGAACGCCCGCCCCAGCGCGACAGCGGCGAGCAGGAGCAGTGGCGTGCGGAGCCCGGAGACGGTCAGCCCGTCCTCGAACCCGCCCACCACCACTTCGGCGACGAGCATCGCCTGGGCGATGACCAGGGCGGCTCCGACCAGGCCCAGAGCCACCACGGCGGCCAGGAAGAACCGGGTGGCCCCGGCGTACCGGAGCAGACGCGGGTCGATCGGTTTCACGTGAAACAGCTCCCCAGTGAGCTCATGTCGTTCGCTCGTTCAGTGCGCGTCGGCGATGTGGTGCGTGCCGATGCGCTTGCGGAACACCCAGTACGTCCAGCCCTGGTACAGCAGCACCAACGGAGTGGCGATGCCGGCGCACCAGGTCATGATCTTGAGGGTGTACGGGCTGGAGGAGGCGTTGGAGACCGTCAGGTTCCAGGCGTCGTTCAGCGAGGACGGCATCACGTTCGGGAAGAGCGTCAGGAAGAGCATGGCGACCGCCGCCGTGATGGTCAGCCCGGAGAACGCGAAGGACCAGCCCTCGCGCCCCGCCGCGATGGCGCCGATGGCCACGACCAACGACACCACGGCGGTGATCATCGCCGCCAGGCTCCAGCCGTTGCCGTTGTCCGCCTGCGTCCACGCGAGAAAGCCCAGCGCGAGCAGCGCGGTGGCCAGGCCCAGCTTGAAGGCGAGCCCGCGCGCCCGCTCCCTGATGTTGCCGACGGTCTTGAGCGCGGCGAACACCGCGCCGTGGAAGGTGAAGAGGAACAACGTGACCAGCCCGCCGAGGACGGCGTACGGATTGAGCAGGTCCCAGAGGTTGCCGACGTACTCCATGTCGGCATCGATCTTCACGCCGCGGACGATGTTCCCGAAGGCCACGCCCCAGAGAACGGCCGGGATCAGCGAGGTCCAGAAGATCGCGTGCTCCCAGTTGGTCTGCCACCGCTCCTCCGGCCGCTTCGCCCGGTACTCGAAGGCCACCCCGCGCACGATCAGGCAGATCAGGATGAGCAGCAGGGGGAGGTAGAAGCCGGAGAACAGGGTGGCGTACCACTCGGGGAAGGCCGCGAAGGTCGCGCCGGCCGCGCTGAGCAGCCACACCTCGTTCCCGTCCCAGACCGGCCCGATCGTGTTGATCAGGACCCGACGCTCCTTGCGGTCCCGGGCCAGCAGCTTGGTGAGGACCCCGATGCCGAAGTCGAATCCCTCCAGGAAGAAGTAGCCGATCCACAGGACGGCTATGAGCACGAACCAGACGTCGTGGAGTTCCATCTCTCAGCTCCGCTTGATCTCAGTAGGAGAAGGCCATCGGCCGGTCGGCGTCCTGGTCGTGGCCGCCGATCCGGGTGGGCGGGTTGAGGTCGGCCTCGGTGAGCTCGGGCGGTCCGGCCTTGACGTACTTCAGGAGGAGCTTGACCTCGATGACGGCGAGCACCGCGTAGAGCGCGGTGAACCCGATCATGGAGGTGAGGATCTCCCCCTGCGAGACCCCCGGGGAGACCGCGTCTCGGGTCTGGAACACCCCGTACACCACCCAGGGCTGGCGTCCCGTCTCCGTGAAGATCCAGCCCCAGGAATTGGCGATCAAGGGGAAGAGCATGGTCCAGAGGGCTGTGATCCAGTACAGCTTGGCGAGCTTCGGGCTCAGCGCCTTGTTCCTGAAGAGGACCAGATTCGGTACGTCGTCCTCACCGGTCCGCAGCGCCTCCGGGAGCATGAACTTCTTCCGCGTCAGCCAGAGCCCCAGGATGCCGAGGCCGAAGGAGGCCATGCCGAAGCCGATCATCCACCGGAAGCTCCAGAACGCGACCGGGATGTTGGGCCGGTAGTCGCCCGGGCCGTACTTCTCCTGCTCCGCCTTGTTGATGTCGTTGATGCCGGGGATGTACGAGGTGAAGGTGTCGTCCGCGAGGAAGGACAGCACGCCCGGGATGGAGATCTCGACGGTGTTGTGCCCCTCGGCGACGTCTCCGACCGCGAAGAGCGAGAAGGGCGCCCCGTCCTCGCCCTCCCACAGCGCCTCGGCCGCTGCCATCTTCATGGGCTGCTGCTTGAACATCACCTTGCCGAGAAGGTCACCGCTGACGGCGGTCAGCAGGCCGGCGACCACCACGGTGACCAGGCCGAGCCGCAACGAGGTCCGCATCACCCGGATGTGCCTCTTGCGCGCCAGGTGGAAGGCGGCGATGCCGACCATGAAGGCGCCGCCCACGAGGAACGCGGCGGTGATCGTGTGGAAGAACTGGGCGAGCGCCGTGTTCTGGGTCAGCACATGCCAGAAGTCCGTGAGCTCGGCACGCCCGCGTTCCTCGTTGATCTGGTAGCCGACCGGGTGCTGCATCCAGGAGTTGGCGGCCAGGATGAAGAACGTCGAGAGGATCGTGCCGATGGACACCATCCATATACAGGCGAGATGGATCTTCTTCGGCAGCTTGTCCCAGCCGAAGATCCACAGGCCGATGAAGGTGGACTCGAAGAAGAACGCGATCAGCGCCTCGAAGGCGAGGGGAGCCCCGAAGACGTCACCGACGAACCGCGAGTAGTCCGACCAGTTCATGCCGAACTGGAACTCCTGGACGATGCCGGTGACCACACCCATGGCTATGTTGATCAGGAAAAGCTTGCCCCAGAACTTGGTGGCCCTGAGGTACTTCTCGTTGTCCGTGCGCACCCAGGCGGTCTGCAGGCCGGCGGTGAGCGCGGCGAGGGAGATCGTCAGGGGGACGAACAGGAAGTGGTAGACGGTGGTGATGCCGAACTGCCAGCGCGCCAGGGTCTCTGGTGCCAGAGCCAGGTCCACGACTCTTCTCCTTACGTCGCCGCGATCACGCCCCCAGGCCGCCCGTCGAACCACCCGATCATGGGAGGAAACGGGACGCGCTTGTGAACGCGTTCACATTCACAAGCAATTATGGCGCACCTGTATTCGATCTCGTCGGGTGGGGGGTGGTTTCCGGCCGACCGGCGCGAGCCGCCCGAACCGGCCAGGCCCCGGACCGTGCACCGGGGCCTGGGACCCGCGGAAGAAAGGCGGCCCCGGACCTCGGTGATCGAGGTCCGGGGCCACCGGGGGTACGGGTGACAGCCGCGCCGCTACAGCTCCCGGCCGAAGGACTCCGCCACCTTCAGGAACACGTCATTGGCCTCGGCCTCCCCGATCGTGACCCGCACGCCCTCACCGGCGAAGGGCCGCACGACCACGCCGGCCCGCTCGCAGACCCCGGCGAATTCGAGCGTGCGTTCCCCGAGCCGCAGCCAGACGAAGTTCGCCTGCGACTCCGGCACGGTCCAGCCCTGCCGCACGAGCCCCTCGTACACCCGGGAACGCTCGCCCACCAGCGATCCGACCCTGCCCAGCAGCTCGTCCTCGGCGCGCAGCGAGGCGACAGCGGCGTCCTGGGCGACCTGGCTGACACCGAACGGGACGGCCGTCTTGCGCAGCGCCGCCGCCACGGGTTCGTGTGCCACCGCGAAACCGACCCGCAGACCGGCGAGACCGTACGCCTTGGAGAAGGTGCGGAGCACCGCGACGTTGGGCCGGTCCCGGTAGATCTCGATCCCGTCCGGCACATCGGCGTCCCGGATGAACTCCTTGTACGCCTCGTCGAGCACGACCAGGACGTCGTCCGGGACACGGTCGAGGAACCGCTCCAGCTCCGCCCGGCGCACCACCGTGCCGGTCGGGTTGTTCGGATTGCAGACGAAGATCATTCGCGTCCGGTCGGTGACCGCGCCGGCCATCGCGTCGAGATCGTGCACCTCACCGTCGGTCAGCGGGACCTTGACCGACGTCGCGCCGCTGACCTGCGTGATGATCGGGTAGGCCTCGAACGAGCGCCAGGCGTAGATGACCTCGTCCCCCGGCCCGGAAGTGGCCTGGAGCAGCTGCTGAGCGACACCGACCGAGCCCGTGCCGGTGGCCAGGTGGGAGACCGGCACACCGAATCTGTCGGCCAGCTCGTTCATCAGGCCGGTGCAGGCCATGTCCGGATACCTGTTGAAGTCCGCGGCCGCGGCGAGCACCGACTCCATCACACCGGGCAACGGGGGGTACGGGTTCTCGTTGGAGGACAGCTTGAAGGCAACCGGCCCCTCCGCGGACGCCGGCTTGCCCGGTACATACGCAGGGACGCCGTCCAGCTCGGCGCGCAGCTTCGGGCTCGTCTCGCTCACCGCAGGTCCTCCTCGACCGTCCGTACACATCAATACTGCTCACCTTATGAGGATTGGGCACCTGTGCGAATGGCCAGGCTCCGAAATCGCCCTCCCGGACGGGAATCGCCCGCCTTGCGCCGCTCCGGCGGACCCCGGGAGGGGGGAGCGCCGCGCGTCTCGCCGCACGCCGGTCGCTCACTCCGTGGCGCGCATCCCTCGAACAGGTGAGTTGAGACCTCTTCGAGACATGGACCATTCAGCAGGTTCCTGCGCACCGATGCATGACACGTCGACACAGAAACCGTCAACGCCCTTGTTTTGCAAGGCATTTACGTCTTAATGATCATGCAGAAACGTGCCTGTCAACGTATGCATATGCGACCGGCCTGACCCGGCTCCGGAGCCCTACTATCGGCTCGCCATGACAGCAGCAGGGAAGCACCAGGTGAGCCGGACAGAGACGCCCCGGCGCAGCGGCCGGCAAGGACGGGCGGGGATCCGGGATGTAGCCGCAGCGGCCGGCGTCTCCATCACGACCGTGTCCGACGCCCTCAACGGCAAGGGCAGGCTCCCGGACGCCACCCGTCGCCATGTCCGCGAGGTCGCCGAACGGCTGGGCTACCGCCCGTCAGCGGCTGCCCGAACCCTCCGTACCGGCAAGTCGGGGCTCATCGGCCTGACCGTGACCACGTACGGGGATGAACCTTTCACCTTCACCGAATTCGCGTACTTCGCGGAGATGGCGAGAGCCGCCACATCGGCCGCGCTCGCCCGCGGCTACGCCCTCGTGATCCTCCCCGCCACCTCGCGCCACGACGTGTGGTCCAACGTCGCGCTCGACGGCACGGTCGTCATCGACCCCTCCGACCAGGACCCGGTGGTCACCGAACTCGTGCGCCAGGGGCTTCCCGTCGTCTCCGACGGCCGCCCCGCGGGCACGCTCCCGGTCACCGCCTGGGTCGACAACGACCACCGGGCGGCCGTCCTCGACCTCCTGGACCACCTCGCGGCCGCGGGAGCCCGCCGCATCGGGCTGCTGACCGGCACCACCACCGACACGTACACCCGACTCTCCACCACCGCCTATCTGCACTGGTGCGAGCGGGTCGGCCAGGATCCGGTCTACGAGTCCTACCCGGCCCACGACCCCTGCGCCGGCGCCGTCGCGGCGGACCGCCTCCTCGCCCGGCCCGACCGCCCCGACGCCGTCTACGGGCTCTTCGACCCCAACGGCACCGATCTGCTGGCCGCCGCGCGCCGCTACGGCCTGCGGGTCCCCGAGGACCTCCTGCTGGTCTGCTGCAGCGAATCCACGGTGTACGCGTCCACCGAGCCCCCCATCACCACGCTCTCGCTGAAGCCCCGCAGGATCGGTACGGCCGTCGTCCAGCTCCTCATCGACGCCATCGAAGGGGTCGAGCACGACGGCCCGGTGGAGCAGGTGATACCGACGGAACTCATCGTCCGGACGTCCTCACAACGGCGTCCGCCGCGCACCACCGTCAGCCCTCCGCGATCACCCGCCGGGGACTGAACGGATTAATCCGGACCAAACGGCCGATGAACCGGATGCTCGCGCGGATTCAACACCCCTGGTGCGTCACACAGCACGATCCGCATTCCTATGATGGGCGCACGACACCGCGGACCACCTCTACCAGGCAGGGCCCGTCAGGTGTACGGAGGCGCGACGGTGGTGGAGGGGTCGATGACTCAGGGGGCCGGTCAGGAACCCGTGGTGCGGACAGCGACGTTGCGTGACTTCCGCGTACCGCCGTATGCGCAGGTGCCCATGCCCGCGCCCTTGCCGCACCCCGGCAACGCCGTGGTGGGCGACGAACCGCCGGAGGGGTACACCCCCACCGAGCGCGATCTTCCCGTGATCAACCGTGGCGACACCGTGCGGATGGAGACCGTGGCGGAGGCCCGGCCCGCCGCCGACTCCGGCCGCGGTCCGCTGTACGTCGTCGGAGACGTCCACGGCTACCTGGACGAGCTCCTGGCCGCCCTGCGCGAGCAGGGCCTCGTCGACGCCGACGGCCGGTGGGCGGCCGGCAACGCCAGGCTCTGGTTCCTCGGCGACTTCACCGACCGCGGTCCGGACGGCATCGGCGTCATCGATCTCGTCATGCGCCTCTCCGCGGAGGCCGCGGCCGCCGGCGGGTACTGCAAGGCGCTCATGGGCAACCACGAACTGCTGCTGCTCGGTGCGAAGAGGTTCGGCGACACCCCGGTGAACTCCGGCGCCGGAACGGCGACCTTCCAGGCCGCCTGGCTGCTCAACGGCGGCCAGAAGACGGACATGGAACGGCTCCAGGACGTCCACCTCCAGTGGATGTCCCGGCTCGACGCGGTGGTCGAGGAGGACGGGCATCTGCTGATGCACTCCGACACGACCGCCTACCTCGACTACGGCTCCACCATCGAGGACGTCAACGACACGGTGCACGCCATTCTCACGCGGAACGACGCCGATGAGTGCTGGGACCTCTTCCGCAAACTCACCAAGCGGTTCGCCTTCCGCGACGAGGGCGGCGCCCAGGCCGTTCGCGAACTGATGTCGACGTACGGCGGGCAGCGCGTCGTCCATGGCCACAGCCCCATTCCGTATCTCCTCGGAGAGGTCGGAACGGAGGAGGGCGAGGACGTGGCACGGCCCGTGGTGGACGGCCCGCACGTCTACGCGGAAGGGCTCGCCATCGCCATGGACGGCGGGGTGACCATGGCCGGAAAGCTGTTGGTCGTCCAACTTCCCCTGCATGACTGACGGTCGTCGGGGAAGACGCATGACGACCCGACACCGTCAGCCGCTGGGCCAATTTCCGGAAACACCCTGTCACCCCGTGCCGTAGGCGCTCTACCATCGGCGTACCAGTCGCAGGCTCTCCTCCGTTTCCGCCCGATCGCCCGGCCCGTACGGTCGGTCAGGCCTTACGGAGCATCGGGGGATGCACATGAAAAGCGCTCCGCACCTGCTGGCCGAGGACCGCCCCGAGTACGAGCGGATCCTTGCCGACGCGCTGCGTCATGCTCACGAACGACCGGATCTGGACGGAATCGGCGACCGTCTCAACACGGAACAGCTGCGGACGATGGCGCTCAACGCCACGCCTCTGATCACCGCGGCGGCGGCCACCGAGTACGACCACTACGTGAAGGTCCGCGGCGAGCTGCGCGGCCCCGGCGACCCGGACGACCAGGCGTCCGTCCTCATCCCCGCCACGGAAGAGGCCGACCCCACGGGCGCCGGCACCCTCGCGATGATCGCCGTGCTGGCACCGGTCCTCGCGGGTACGGCCGCGCTCATATTCCTGGCCGTCGGCTACCCGCTGAAGGCGCTCAGTCCCGCCCCGGCCTTCGCCGGGACCATGGTCGCCGCCGGGTGGTTCTTCGCCGCCGTCGCCGCCGCGGCCATCCTCGTCGCCGCGGTGGGTCTCCTCGTCACCGCCCTGCGCAACGGCGCCACCGCGCTGCCGGCCGTGGACGAGGAGGAGGAACTCCCCGAGGACGTGGCGCGTGCCCGGGAGGCGTGGCGCCACGCGCTGCTGGAACGCGGAATCCTGCCCTTCCTCCGGGACGCACTGGCCGATCCGACCGCGGGGCCCGCCTCGCGCACACCGCACCGCTCGGCCAACCGGATCCCGAAGATCGGCTACAGCAGGCCGGACTTCTCCGGGCCGGAGGACGGCCCCTCGGCCGGCCCGCGCCCCACGTTCACCAGCCCCGACTTCACCAGCCCCGACTACGGCGGCCCGGAGCACCAGCCGGAGTGATCCGGCGGGACCCGGCACGGCAGAGGCCGGAACGGCGTGCTGCCGCTCCGGCCTCTTCAGACATCACGCCCGGTGAGGAGCTCAGATCCCCTGCGGGGCGAGCTTCGGGTTCGGGCCGTACTCGTTCACCTCGCGCACACCCTCGAGGCACATGAAGACGAGCAGGATGATGCCGCCCACGAGCGGGACGAACGAGATCAGGATCCACCAGCCGGAGCGGCCGGTGTCGTGCAGGCGGCGCACGACCACGGCTATCGTCGGGATGATCACGGCCAGCAGGTAGATGATGTAAGGAATCTGCGAGTCGATGGCCAGGCCGAGCAGGCTCAGGACGACCGCGATGATGAAGTTGAAGAGTACGAACATCCAGTACTCCTTGCGGCGCGCACGCCCGCCGAAGCCCGCGTAGTTCTTGAGTACAGCCAGGTACCAGTTCACTGTGCTTCCCTCCCCTGGCGCCCCCGTTCGGGACGCACACCAATTTCGGCCAAGCACAGCGGAAGGTAAAGCACAGATAAGGAAACGGTCAACTGCGTTCGGGCTGCCGCGGAAACTTACATCGACCTGCTGCACAGCCGTGTCCATACTGACGCCGAAAGTTCCTCGAGGGTGCGACAGGACGGTCCTGAACGGCCTGAACCAGCCATTGTGGGAACGCTTCATGCTCTATCGCCGCAATCTGACGATCAGACAAACGCCTGTTCCTGCACGGCCCTACTCCGTACGTCGGTCCGGTCCGGGAAAATCCGATGGCCCCTCGGCTCGGCCGCGTGACAGCCTTCGGGGTCATGGATGCGGACATCTGGAACACCCGGGTAGCGCAGAGCTACGACGAGTCCTCCGCCCACATGTACACACCCGAAGTCCTGGTCCCCACGGTCGACTTCCTCGAGCGCCGCGCGGGCCACGGTGCCGCGCTGGAGTTCGCCGTCGGGACGGGGCGGGTCGCGCTTCCGCTGAGTGCGCGGGGGGTCCGTGTGGCGGGAATCGAGAAGTCCGGGCCGATGGCACGTGAGCTCGGCAGGAAGCGCGGTGCCGACGGCATCACCGTGACCGCCGGAGACATGAGCACCGCCCGGGGCTCCGGGCACGTTCAGCCTGGTCTACGTCGTCTACAACGCCCTCACCTGCCTGCTCTCCCAGCGCGAGCAGGTCGCGTGCTTCCGCAACGCCGCGGAGCATCTGACACCGGGCGGCCGCTTCGTGGCCGAGGTCTTCATCCCCGAACTGCAGCGTCTGCCACCGGGCGAGACCTCCCGGCCGATCCACGTAGGCGAGCGGCACGTCGGCTTCGACACGTACGACCTGGTGGAGCAGCAGGTGGTCTCGCACCACTACTCGATCGCCGACGGCCGGGTCTCCACGTTCCTCTCGCCCCACCGCTACGTCTGGCCCGCCGAACTCGACCTGATGGCCGAGCTCGCGGGTCTGGAGCCGTCCGAGCGGTGGGCCGACTGGACCGAGGCGCCGTTCACGGCGTCCAGCAGGTCGCACGTCTCCGTGTGGAGGAAGCCGCCCACGCCGTGAGAACCGGACGGCCGGCAGGCGGTGCGCCACCGGACCGTGGCGGGGCTCCACGGGCCCCCGCCACGGTCAGCAGCTCAGTCCGCCAGCGGCAGGTACACGCGGTTGCCGCTCGCCGCGAACTCCCTGGACTTCTCCGCCATCCCCGCCTCGATCACGGCCTGGTCGTCGCCGTGCTCCCGCCGGATGTCGTGCGAGATCTTCATCGAGCAGAACTTCGGCCCGCACATCGAGCAGAAGTGGGCCGTCTTCGCCGGCTCGGCCGGCAGCGTCTCGTCGTGGAACTCCCTCGCGGTGTCGGGGTCGAGCGCCAGGTTGAACTGGTCCTCCCAGCGGAACTCGAACCGGGCGTCCGACAGGGCGTCGTCCCACTCCTGCGCCCCGGGGTGCCCCTTGGCCAGGTCCGCCGCATGAGCGGCGATCTTGTACGTGATGACACCGGTCTTCACGTCGTCACGGTTCGGCAGCCCCAGGTGCTCCTTGGGCGTGACGTAACAGAGCATCGCCGTCCCCCACCAGGCGATCATCGCCGCGCCGATGCCCGAGGTGATGTGGTCGTACGCCGGTGCGACGTCCGTGGTGAGGGGGCCCAGCGTGTAGAAGGGCGCCTCCTCGCAGATCTCCTGCTGGAGGTCGATGTTCTCCTTGATCTTGTGCATGGGGACGTGCCCCGGGCCCTCGATCATGGTCTGTACGCCGAACCGCTTGGCGACGGTGTTGAGCTCACCGAGCGTCCGGAGTTCGGCGAACTGGGCCTCGTCGTTGGCGTCGGCGATGGAGCCGGGACGCAGCCCGTCACCGAGCGAGTACGTCACGTCGTACGCCGCGAGGATCTCGCAGAGCTCCTCGAAGTGCTCGTACAGGAACGACTCCTTGTGGTGTGCCAGGCACCATGCGGCCATGATGGAACCGCCGCGCGAGACGATCCCGGTCTTGCGTCGGGCCGTCAGCGGGACGTACGGCAGCCGCACGCCGGCGTGCACCGTCATGTAGTCGACGCCCTGCTCCGCCTGCTCGACGACGGTGTCCTTGTAGATCTCCCACGTCAGCTCCTCGGCCCGGCCGTCGACCTTCTCGAGTGCCTGGTAGAGCGGGACGGTGCCGATCGGCACGGGGGAGTTGCGCAGGACCCACTCGCGGGTGGTGTGGATGTTGCGGCCGGTGGAGAGGTCCATGACCGTGTCGGCGCCCCACTTGGTGGCCCAGGTCATCTTGTCCACCTCCTCCTCGATCGAGGAGGTGACCGCGGAGTTGCCGATGTTGGCGTTGACCTTCACCAGGAAGCGCTTGCCGATGATCATCGGCTCGATCTCCGGGTGGTTGACGTTGGCCGGCAGGACCGCCCGGCCCGCCGCGATCTCCTCGCGCACGACCTCGGGTCCGACGTTCTCCCGGATCGCGACGTACTCCATCTCCGGGGTGATCTCGCCCCGGCGGGCGTACGCGAGCTGTGTCACGGGCCGGCCGTCGCGGCTGCGGCGGGGCTGGCGCGGGCGGCCGGGGAAGACCGCGTCCAGGTTGCGCAGACCGCCCCTCGGCGAGGTGTGCTTCAGCCCGTCGTCCTCGGGACGCGCGGGCCGTCCCGCGTACTCCTCGGTGTCCCCCCGGGCGATGATCCAGTTCTCCCGGAGAGGGGCGAGCCCCCGGCGCACGTCGGTGTCTGTGGTGGGGTCGGTGTACGGCCCGGACGTGTCGTACAGCGTCACGTCCTTGCCGTTGGTGAGGTGCACCTGACGGACCGGCACCCGGAGATCCGGGCGTGAGCCCTGGACGTAACCCTTGTGCCAGCCGATGGACTTCCCGGCCTCTTCGCCCTCCGCGTTCTGGGCGTTCTGTTTCGAGGCAGGCGTGCGTGCGTCCGCTGTGGTCATGAGACCTACTCCCTACGCCGGCATTACCCGGTAACAGGTTCGGCGGTCGGCGCAGCGTGTCCCGTACGGATATACGGAGGTCAGCGCCCTCTCAGCCCGGTGCTCCGAGCTCCCGCGTGTACAAATGTGCCTCCACGCTAACCTCCGCTCTGGCGTGCTGGCCAGAGGGCCTCCCCTGTTCTTGGGATGATCGCAGGGTGACGTCCCCCGGAAGCGCCCCCGAACCCCACGGCCCCGCAGCAGGCAGCACCCAGAGTCATGCGCACGGCCACACCCACAGCCACGGGCCTGCCGCACCCGTGTCCAAGCATCTGCGCAAGGTCATCGCGGCCGTGCTCATCCCCTTCGCCACCGCGGTCCTGGTCGGCCTCGTGGCCTTCTGGCCGGGCGGGGCGCCCGCCCATGAGCGCACGGGGGTCGGCTTCGACCGTCAGACCCAGGACGGGCAGGTCACCAAGGTCGTGGCGGTCGACTGCGCGGACGTCAACGCCTCGCAGGTACCGCCCACCGGAGACACCTCCACCGCGTCGGGACGCGAAGCCGTCAACGAGCAGTCGGGGGAGTGCAAGAAGGCCACGGTCGAGGTGACCACCGGCAAGGACGAGGGCCGTACGTTCGTCGAGGTCGTACAGCCCGACGCTCCCCGGCAACTGCGCGAGGGCCAAGGGGTGGTCGTCGCGTACGCACCCGACGCACCCCGGGACCTGCAGTACTCGGTGACCGACATCGACCGCTCGTTCCCGATGGCGCTGCTCGCCGGGATCTTCGCCCTCGTGGTGGTCGCGGTGGGCAGGCTGCGCGGTCTGATGGCCCTGATCGCTCTCGCCGTCTCCTTCGCCGTGCTGACCCTGTTCATCCTTCCGGCGATCCTGCAGGGCTCGAACCCCTTGGTGGTCGCGGTGATCGGGGCCAGCGCCATCATGCTGATCGCCCTCTACACCTGCCACGGACTGACGGCCCGCACCTCCGTGGCCGTCATCGGCACACTCATCTCGCTGCTGCTCATCGGGCTGTTGGGCTCGCTCTTCATCGGCTGGGCCAGCCTGTCCGGGAACACGGATGACAACACCGGCCTGATCCACGGCCTGTACCCGGACATCGACATGAGCGGCCTGCTGCTCGCCGGTGTGATCATCGGCTCGCTCGGTGTGCTCGACGACGTGACTGTGACCCAGACGTCGGCGGTCTGGGAGCTGCACCAGGCGGACCCGACGATGGGCGTGCGCCGGCTCTACCGGGCCGGAATCCGGATCGGGCGCGACCACATCGCCTCGGTCGTCAACACGCTCGTCCTCGCGTACGCGGGCGCGGCACTCCCCCTGCTGCTGCTGTTCTCGATCGCACAGAGCAGCGTGGGCACGGTGGCCAACAGTGAGCTGGTCGCCGAGGAGATCGTCCGCACGCTGATCGGATCGATCGGCCTGGTCGCCTCGGTGCCGGTGACGACGGTGCTCGCGGCCCTGGTGGTCTCCGCGGACCGCACGGGGCTCGGCGCGGAAGCCGGAGCTCCTGCACCCGCACGGACCGGGAGGGGACGACGCCGCAAGGCGTGAGCCGGGGCACCGGACGCATGGACCCGGGCCACCGGTGCTCGGTGGTCAGCCGGATCTTCCTTCTTCAGCCGGCGTTCTGTTCCTTGGCGAGGATGCGGCCCAGCGCCTCTTCCAGATTGCCGTCGAAGTCACCCAGCGTGTGCTCCTGCCCCAATGGCACCAGCTTGTCCGTCCGGTCGAGAAATGCCACAAGAGGTGCCGTGCCGGCCCTGAAGAGCGCACGGTCCGCGCCGACCTGAAGGCGGATGTGTACATCCGACAGCCCTTCGGGCTCGGTCGGGCCGATGTGCACATCGCCGTCACCACTGGGGCTGTTGAGACCGTCGAGCAGCAGCTCACGGCCGAATGCCCAGGTGACGGGGGCGTCACCTGGCAGGTGGAAGGTCATCCGGATCGCATACGGATCACTGACCTCGTACCGGAGCTCCACCGGAATACGGAAGGAGAGCTCCTCGGAGACGAGGAAGCTCATCATGACCTCTGCTTGAACCGACTCGCGCATCGTTCAACCCCGCAGTAGATGAAACTGGCCAGGAATGATCCCCCATGGCCCTATTGACGCCATCGTGGTGCACGCGATAGCAGATCACAAGGAGTGATTTTTCAGATACTGATAGAGAACACGAACGAGCGCAAGAGCGTGGTCACTTCGCAGCGTAGTTGTTCGACTGCGGGGAGCAACCGTTCCTCTTGGTGCAATGGGAGAGAAACAGCCATGGCCGCCACGGCGGAACCGACAGTGATCGGAATGGCCGCACAGACGGTTCCCACGGCGTACTCCTGCCGTTCGACGACAGGTTCCGTACGTTTCATCGATCTCAGCCGGTTCAGCAAGGTCTGACGGTCCCTTACGGAGTAACGCGTCAGCGGCCGGACCGGGTGCCGGTCCAGATGATCCTCGCGCGCACGCTCGTCGAGCTGCCCCAGAAGGCACTGCCCGAGGGCGTGGGCATGGCCCGTCTCGCGGAACGAGGCCCACTCGTGCACCGCGGGGACGGCCGGCGTCTCCGCCACGGCGACCATCTCGATCTCGCCATCCTTGTACAGGGCGCAGTACACAGGGGCACCGATGACGTCCGCCCAGTGGGCGAGCGATTCGACGATCACGCCGGGACGCGGCGTCGCGGGGCCTCCGCCCAGGCGCTCGGCCGCGGCTCCGAACAGGAAGACGCCGTTCTCCCTGCGGAGATACCCCTCATGGGTCAGGGTCCGCAGCAGGTGGTAGGCGGTGGGAAGGGGAAGCCCGGCCTCCCGGGCGAGCTGCTTGGCCGGCGCCCCGTCCCGGTGGGTGCCCACTGCCTCCATAAGTCTCAACGCCCGCTGAACCGAACCGATCAACGTCGGGACAGCGGTACTCGATGCCGTGGTCACAGGTCACCCCCAGGCATGGTGACGGGCTCTCGGCCCACCCGCGGGGGCCGCCCCCACGGGCCCGCCGCGAGCCTGGGGTCCGGAGACCGGACGGTCGCACAAACCACTGGGCAGGATGGTGACGGACCGTCATTTCCCAGCTGGCGGCAGCGGTACGCAACTGTATCCGTACGTTCAGTCACGAGTGAGGTTTCGACCGCGACTTAGCTCAGCTGGGCTAATCGCCGAATCTCGTTGCCGTCGCGTGGTCTTCGGAACACCGCGTGACCGGGCGTCCGGCCGCGCCTCCTACCAGTCGCTGCGCTCGGACGAGGACATGAACTTCCGCACGACGAAGATCAGTCCGCCCACGAGGACGACGAATACCAGCGCCTTGAACAGCAGTCCGATGACGAACCCGACCACGCTGGCGATCAGCCCGCCGAACACGACGATCGCGATGAGAGGCACCGCGACCCACTTCACCCACCAGGGCATCCCCGCGAAAATCTCCCGCACCGCCATCGCCGCTACCTCGTCTCTGTGAGTTCCTGCTTCGATGCTAGGGGCGCGGGGGTGGCCGGCGGGCGCCCGGTAGCCCTTGAAGTCCCCTGAGCGATCCCCTAGGGAACATCGGGACGCGAGGGGCCCGGCCCCCGGGAGAACCGGGTCAGCCCTCGGGCGGCGAGAAGATCACCATCACCCTGAGGTCCTCGGTGATGTGGTGGAACTTGTGAGCGGCTCCCGCGGGCACGTACACGACGCTCCCCCGCGCCACCTGCGTGGTCTCCGTACCGACCGTGATCGCGGCGCGGCCGCTCACGACGAGGTAGACCTCGTCCTGCTTGTGCGGCTGCTGCGGATCGAGGGCGCCGGCGTCCAGGGCGTACAGGCCCACGGACATGTTGCGTTCCCGGATGAACTGCAGGTAAGCGCCGTCGTTGGCAGCGCGTTCCGCCTCCAGCTCGTCCAGCCTGAATGCCTTCATCGTCCGTCCGCCCCTCGCACCCGTGCCGGTCTGTTCCGGCGGTGTCCGCCACAGATCATGTCTGCCACGATCAGACACATGAAGAATTTCGTAGTCAAGACGATCGCCAACGCGGGTGCGCTGGCCGTGGCCATCTGGTTGCTCCAGGACATCACGCTGACCGGTGACAACACCGGACGCAAGGTGCTCACCCTGGTCGTGGTCGCCTTGCTCTTCGGCCTGGTCAACTTCATCGTCAAGCCGGTGGTGAAGCTGCTCACCCTGCCCCTGTTCATCCTGACGCTCGGGCTGATCACGCTGGTGGTCAACGCCCTCATGCTGATGCTGACCTCGTGGCTGGCTGGCGTCATCGACGTGAACTTCCATGTCGAAGGCTTCTGGACCGCGGTCCTGGGCGGGCTCATCATCTCGGTGGTGTCGTGGGCGCTCAACGTGGTGCTCCCCGACGAGGACTGATCCACCCCTTGATGACACAGTGCAGGACGGACCGGTGGACGCCGGGGAGAGATGAGGTAGTGACATGAGCACCACGGGCGACGGGACACGGGCCGTACGGGCGGGCCTTCCCGAACCGGAGCAGTACGAGCCCACGCTTCCGGGCCCGGTCTTCGCCGCGCACTTCCATCTGTCCGGCGAGCCGGTCGGCCCCTACACCTACGGCCGGGAGACGAATCCGACCTGGACCCACCTGGAGCGCGCCATCGGCGAGCTGGAGGCGCCGGGGGAGCAGGTCGAGACCACGGTCTTCGCCTCCGGGATGGCCGCCATCTCGTCCGTGCTGCTGTCCCAGGCGCGGACGGGCGATGTCTTGGTCCTGCCGAACGACGGCTATCAGGCGCTCCCCCTGGTGCGGGAGCAGTTGGAGGCGTACGGGATCGAGGTGCGGACCGCGCCGACCGGCGGAGACGCGCAGCTGGAGCTGCTCGACGGAGCGAAGCTGCTGTGGATCGAGACCCCCTCCAACCCCGGCCTCGACGTCTGTGACGTGCGCAGGCTGGTGGAGGCCGCGCACGCCGCGGGTGTGCTGGTGGCGGTCGACAACACGCTGGCCACCCCTCTCGGCCAGCGTCCCCTCGAACTCGGGGCGGACTTCTCGGTGGCCAGTGACACCAAGGGCATGACCGGGCACGGGGACATCCTGCTCGGCCATGTGAGCTGCCTGGACCCGGAACTCGCGGCCGGCGTGCGGCGCTGGCGCAAGGTGGTCGGCGCCATCCCCGGCCCGATGGAGGCCTGGCTCGCGCACCGTTCGCTGGCCACGCTGCAGCTGCGGACCGACCGCCAGTGCGCGACCGCCCTGACGCTGGCCGAGGCCCTGTCCGAGCGGGCGGACGTGGCGGGGCTCCGGTACCCGGGGCTGCCCGGGGACCCCTCGTACGCGACCGCCGTGCGGCAGATGCGGCGCTTCGGCTCCGTGGTCTCGTTCGTGCTGGCGGACAAGGACACCGCGGAGCGGTTCCTGTCCGAGCTCCGCCTGGTGGACGACGCGACGAGCTTCGGCGGCGTACGCTCCACGGCCGAGCGCCGGGCGCGTTGGGGCGGGGACACGGTTCCGGAGGGCTTCATCCGGTTCTCGGTCGGAGCCGAGGACCCCGAGGATCTGCTGGCGGACGTGGAACGCGCGCTGGACGCCTCCGTGCGCTGACCTTTCCCTTCGGGGCCCATTCGGGGCCCTTCGGGTCTCTTCGGGGCCCTTCGGTCCCGGCAGGACCGGTCCGGGTCGGGCGTCCCCGTCAACCGGACCGGTCCTGCTCCGGACGGGTGGTCCGAGCCTCCCCCCTCGTGACTCGGACCACCCCGGTTCCTGCGCCGAGAACCGCTTGGACAAGGCTAGTTGACTCTGCGTCAGTGTCCAATCACAGTAGCGACAGCGGCCTATCGACATATTTATAGTTGGGGCCGTCGTGAGGGACGGTGCGGGACGGCACAGTGTGCGCGAGGGCGGAGGGGGCGGACCATGGACCTGGCCCTGCTGCGCACATTCGTCACGGTGCACCGGGCCGGATCGTTCACCCGGGCCGCCGCCCTGCTCGGGCTGTCCCAGCCGGCCGTCACGTCGCAGATACGCGCACTGGAGCGTCAGCTGGGCCGTCCGCTCTTCCTGCGCAGGGCCCGCGGGGTGACTCCGACGACCGTCGGCGACGAGCTGGCCCACCGGGCCGCCCCTCACCTGGACGCCCTGGTCGACATCGTCGAGGTGGAGCTCGACGCGGAGGCGGGGGCACGCACACTGCACCTGGCGGGCCCCCCGGAGTTCACCTCCGTACGGGCTCTGCCCGCCCTCACTCCGCTGATCTCCCAGGGGCTCGCGCTGCGCAGCACCTTCGTCGCGAACCCCGAGGACACCCTCGAAGGGCTGGCGGCCGGACATCATGATCTGGCCATCACCACCGCCCGGCCGCGCGGTGGGCTGCTGACGTCGACCACCCTCTGCGACGAGGAGCACGTCCTGGTCGCGGCGCCGCGCTGGGCAGGGCGCCTGGGTCCCGGCGCGTTGCGTCACAAGGGCTCCGTACTCCTGGAGCAGTTGCCGGTGGTCGAGGTGCACGAGAGCCTTCCCCTGGTTTCCCGCTACTGGGCGACGGTCTTCGACAGCCGCCCCGCGGCGTCCGCCGCCGTGATCGCGCCGGACCTCCGCGCGGTTCTGGAGTGCGCCGCAGCGGGTGCCGGCCTCGCCGTGCTGCCGCGCTATCTGTGTGAGGAGGCGTTGGAGCGGGGGGAGGTCGTGGCGCTGCTGGACCCTCCGGTGCCACCGCTGCGCACGTACTTCCTCATCGCGAGGACCGGCACACTCGGCCTCCCGCACATCGCGCGGGCGCACGAGTGGCTCGTGCGTGCTGCCGTGGACTGGTGACCGGTCGGCCGACAGGAGTTTCAGATCGGGTTTCCCGGGCCACTCTCTTGCCATGACCGAACGTCCAGTGGTCAAGCGCACAGCACGCGCCGTCCTCCTCGACGGCGATGACCTCATCCTGATCAAGCGCACCAAGCCCGGTGTCGATCCGTACTGGCTCACGCCGGGTGGCGGAGTCGAACCGGAGGACGACACCGTCGTCGACGCACTGCACCGCGAGGTCGATGAAGAGCTCGGCGCCAAGATCGTCGATGTCGTGCCCTGCTTCGTGGACACCGTCGAACATATCGCCGGCGGCGGCGTCAAAGGCGTGAAGGTGCAGCACTTCTTCGTCTGCCGGCTCGCCTCGATGGACCCGTCGCGTCGCCATGGACCGGAAATCGACGAACCATGCGGTGAGTACGAGATCGTCCGGGTCCCCTTCAGCCGCATCGGCATCGCGGCCGTACACCTCGTGCCCCTGTCGCTGCGGCACTACTTGGACGGCAACATCGAGGGCGTACGGGCGATGCACGCACCCGACCTGGGCTGAGACGGGCGGAGAGGACATGCGGCGTAGGCGGGACGCCCCCCGCCTACGCCGAGGCCAGTAGCCAGGGATACTCCCGCTGTCAGATGACCGCTCACTCCGCGCTTGGCACCGTGTTTCACGTGAAACCACTCAAGCGTCCTGTGCGCCGCAGCATCCTCGTCGCCCACGTAGCGGTATCCGTGAGCTGGCTGGGCCTCACCGTAGGGCTGCTGACTCTCGGCCTCACCGCGTTCCTCACCCACGACGCCGCGATGGCTCAGGCGGCCACCCGCGCCATGAAGGTCTTCGGTGACTGGCTCGTCGTGCCGGTCGCCCTGCTGTCCCTTCTCAGTGGTCTGCTCCTGGCGCTCGGCACCCCGTGGGGCCTGGCAAGACACCGTTGGGTCTGGACGAAGTTCTGGCTGACTCTGATCACCGCGGGGTTGTCGGTCTTCTCGCTCCGACCGGGCATCAACGAGGCCGCGGCCCGGGGTGCAACAGACATCGATCTGGTGATCGCACCCTCGGTGGCCACGGCCACGTACCTCTTCATCACCGCGATATCGGTACTGAAGCCGTGGGGACCGACTCGCCGGGGCCGACGGCTGCGTCAGGAGCATGCGCGGCAACCTGCCGACCGGGGGTGACCGAGCGCCGTTCGAGCACACCGGAGAGCACCGCCAGAAGCAGCGCGGCCGCTGCGAGGGCGGCGCCGACCCAGTTGGGCGCGGTGTAGCCGAACCCGGCCGCGATCACGATGCCGCCGAGCCACGCCGAGAGCGCGTTCCCGAGGTTGAAGGCCCCGATGTTGACGGCGGAGGCCAGGGTGGGAGCGCCGGCCGCCTGGTCGAGCACGCGCTTCTGGAGCGGCGGAACGGTCGCGAAGCCGAGAGCTCCGATGAGGACGATCGTCACCGCGGCGGCGATCTTGTTGTGCGCGGTCAGCGTAAACAGGGCCAGCACCGCGGCCAGGGCGCCGAGCGACACGTACAGCATCGGCATCAGATGGCGGTCGGCGAACTTCCCGCCGAGCAGATTCCCGCCGACCATGCCGAGCCCGAAGAGGACCAGCAGCCAGGTGACGGAGGACGTCGCGAAGCCGGCGGTCTCCGTCATCATCGGGGTGATGTAGGTGATCGCCGCGAAGACGCCGCCGAAGCCCAGGACCGTCATCGCCATGGCGAGCAGCACCTGGACATTGCGGAACGCGGCCAGTTCGTGGCGGATCCGCACCCCCTGAGGCTTCGGCTGCTCAGGAACGAGCTTCGCCACGCCGAGGAGGCCCAGGACGCCGAGCCCCGCGACGACGAAGAACGTGATGCGCCAGCCGAGGGTCTGACCGATGAAGGTCCCCAGCGGGACGCCTACGACGTTGGCGACCGTGAGCCCGGTGAACATCATGGCGATGGCGCCGGCCTTCTTCTCCGGAGCGACCAGATCCGCCGCGACGACTGATCCGATACCGAAGAAGGCGCCGTGGGCGAGTGAGGCGATCACCCGTCCGGTGAGCATCACACCGAAGCTCGGGGCGAGTGCGGACACCACGTTCCCCACGACGAAGAGCCCCATCAGGAGCATCAGCATCCGCTTTCTGGTCACCCGGGTGCCCAGAGCGGTCATCAGCGGAGCGCCGAGGACCACGCCCAAGGCGTAGCCCGTGACCAGGAAGCCTGCGGTCGGGATCGAGACGTGGAAGTCCGCCGCGACATCGGGAAGCAACCCCATGATCACGAACTCGGTGGTGCCGATACCGAATGCCCCGATGGCGAGGGCGAGGAGCGCGAGCGGCATGGGTGGAACCTTCCTGAAAGATTGCGTCTGCGCCTTACGAGCGTCCACAATAATTGCGTACGCTCTTTAATTGCAAGCGCGGGCTATTGCGTGTGTGCCCTATCCTGGAGGGAAGCAGCTGAGGGAAGCGGCTCCCGACGGAGGAGAGACCATGACAGCGACAGATCCCGCCCTGACGGCCCTCGCCCAGAGCTGGTGCGCCCTCTCCCTTCTCCACGGGAAGATCGAGGCCCGCATCGAACGGGCCCTGCAGACCCGCCACAGCCTCAGCGCGCGTGAGTTCTCCCTGCTCGACGTCCTGAGCCGCCAGCACAGCGGTACCGGTGGACACCTGCAGATGAAGCAGGTGGCGGATGCCGTGGTGCTGAGCCAGAGCGCTACCACGCGGCTGGTCACCCGTCTCGAGGACCGGGGGCTCCTCACCCGCTACCTCTGTGACACAGACCGTCGGGGCATCTACACGGACGTCACCGAGGCGGGTCTCACGCTACTGAGCGAGGCGAGGCCGACCAACGACACCGCGCTGCGCGCCGCTCTCGACGAGGCTGCCGAGAACCCGGAACTCGCCCCGCTGGTCCGGACGGTCGAGGCACTGAAGGTCCCCGCCTGACCGGGCCCGTTTGCGTAGTCTGCCGATCATGAGCGATCTCGACATACGTCCTGCGTCACCCGCGGACATCCCCGCCATCGTGGCCATGCTCGCCGACGACCCGCTGGGTGCGCAGCGCGAGTCCCCGGACGACCTCACGCCGTACCACGCCGCGTTCCGGCGGCTCGACGGCGACCCGAACCAGCATCTGACCGTGGCCGTGCGCCAGGGCCGCGTCGTGGGCACCCTCCAGCTCACGATCGTGCCCGGGCTCTCCCGGCGTGGTGCGACCCGCTCCGTCATCGAGGGCGTCCGCGTCCACGCGGACGAGCGTGGCAGTGGCCTCGGCACGCAGTTGATCCAGTGGGCCGTCGACGAATCCAGGCGTCAGGACTGCCAGTTGGTGCAGCTGACCTCGGACGCCACCCGCACGGACGCCCACCGTTTCTACGAGCGGCTCGGCTTCACCGCGAGCCACGTGGGCTTCAAACTGGCCCTCTGAACCACAGAGCCCCGGACAGCGCGGCAGGCAGGGAGATCACGTGCACCGCATCGACGACGAGCAGCGCAGGATCAGGCTCGGCCGGCGGCATCTGCTGGCGCCGTCCGCGCGGGCCACGTCCGCCGTCGCGGTGGCGGACGCCGTCGTCGCCCTGCACGCGACCGATGCCGCCACCGTCTTCCTCTCCGTCTGCGCGCGGCTGACAGACCCCGGGGTCGGGGAGGTGGAACGGGCGCTCTACGAGGACGTCTCACTGGTGCGGCTGCTCTCCATGCGCAACACGTTGTTCACCGTGTCCACGACGGCCGCACCCGCCATCGACGCGTCGAGCGCACGTGCCGTGGCCGCCAGGGAGCGACGGCGGCTTCTCAAGCAGCTGCGGGAGGACGGCCAGGGGCTGGACGAGCGGTGGCTCGCCGACACCGAGCTCCAGACGCTCGCAGCCCTGACCACTCGGGGCCACGCCACGGGGAGCGAGCTGTCGGCGGCCGTACCGGCTCTGCGCACGAAGATCACTCTCTTCCCCGGGACAAGGCAGGAGGCGGTGCAGGGAGTAGCCACCCGGGTGATCCGGGTGCTGGCCGCCGACGGGCGCATCCGGCGGGACCGGCCGCGCGGTTCATGGACCTCCAGCCAGTTCCGCTGGACGGCAGCCGAGCCATGGCCCGCCTCGGACCCCGCCGAGGCCCGGGCGGACGTGGCCAGGCGCTGGCTCCTCTCCTACGGCCCCGCGACCGAAGGCGATCTGAAGTGGTGGACCGGCTGGGGCGTCCGTGAGACACGCACGGCCCTGGCTGCCGTCGGCGCGGAGGAGGTCCGGCTCGACAACGGGTCCGTCGGCTGGGTCGCTCCCGGGGATCTCGCCACCGAACCTTCCCCCGAGCCCTGGGCTGCCCTGCTGCCGGGCCTGGACCCGAGCGCGATGGGCTGGGCCGACCGCGGCTTCCACCTGCCCACCGGTCATCGAGCCGCACTCTTCGACCGCGCCGGCAACATCGGCCCCACGGTGTGGTGGAACGGCGGGATCGTGGGTGGCTGGGCCCAGCGCGCGGACGGCGAGCCCGTGTGGCGCCTGCTGTCCGACGTGGGACGGGAGGCTTCACAGCTCATCGAGGCAGAGGCGGACCGGCTGTCGGCGTGGACGGGCGACGCCCGGATCACCCCACGCTTCCGTACGCCTCTGGAACGCGAACTGACGGCCTGATTCCGTGCCGCCAAGGGTGTTTCACGTGAAACACCGACCCGCGCCGCTCAGAGGGCGAGCCCTCGCCAGCCGCCCTCGTCCACCCCACCGGGAATCGCCGCGCTCCGGTCGTACGGCTCCCGGGTGAAGACGAACGACCCCAGGTCGAGATGGTCCACCGTGCCGTCATCGGCGCGTACGACCCTGAGCGTCTCCCCCGCGTAGTAGCCGTTGAGGCCCGTCCAGGTCCCGTCGGGACGTGCCTGGAACCGGGCGGCTCGACCGGCGCCCCGCAACGGCTGGAACTCGAGGCCCCCGTCCGCGAGCAGCTTCAGGGCATGGACCTGGGTGCCCCAGTACCAAGGTCCGGTCAGCGCCAGCAGCTCTTCGTCGACCTCGGGCAGCGGGCGCCACGGCTCCGGGATCCTCGGCTCCGCGTCCGCGACGATCTGCACGAGATCCGCGGCCACCGTACCGGTCAGGGGGCCTGAGGTGGCGTTGGAGAGAACCACGGCCGCCACGTCGTCCTCGACGCTGAACCACAGCGTGGCCAGGAAGCCGGGGAGTGATCCCGAATGGCCGAGGAGCGTGCGGTTCGCGCGCCGTACGGCCTGAAGACCGAGGCCGTACGCACCGGTCCAGTCACCCGCTTCGGGCGGAGCGGCGGGAGCGCGCATCTCCGCGACCGAGGACGCATGGAGCACCCGCTCGTCGCCCTGGGCCAGGAAGGCCGCGAAGCGCAGCAGGTCCGTGGTGGTCGACCAGAGTTGACCGGCCGGCGCCATCAGTCCGAGGTCCTCGGCCGGCTCGGGCATCATGACATCGGCCCACGGGTGGACGGCCCAGCCGCCCGCATGGGGGGCATGCGCCTCCGGGGTCGTACGGTCCATCCCCAGCGGTTCCAGGATCTCGCGGCGCAGCACCTCCGCCCAGGACTCCCCGCGCAGCCTCTCCACGAGCGAGCCGAGCAGCGTGTAACCCGGGTTGGAGTAGTGGTGTCCATGGCCGGACGGGTGGATCAGCGGCCTCTCGCCGAGCACGTCCGCCAGCTCGGGCCGCGTGGAACCCGGGGTCCTCTCCCACCACGGGGCCGGTGTCTCGGCAGCCAGACCTCCACTGTGTCCCAGCAGTTGGAAAACGGTCAGGTGCCCGGCGTCCGTGCCGGGCAGGTGCTTCTCCAGGGGATCGTCCAGATCCAGCAGGCCCTCGTCGCGCAGGCGCATGACCAGCACAGCGGTGAACGTCTTGGTGATGGAGCCGATCCTGAACTGCGTATCGCCATCGGGCTCATGGCCGTCCACGCAGCTGCGGGCACCGCTCCAGGCGACCTTCCCCTCCCTCTGCACCGCGGCGACGAGGGAGGGGGTCCGGCCTTCGGACTGCGCGGTGGCGACACGGTGCAGCAGGGCACGCCGGGTGTTGGGGAGCAGAGCTTCGGAAGAGGTCATGCCCAAGCATGACCTGCGCCTCATCGGCTTGACGAACGCATTTGGCCCGCTCCGTTCTGCCCGGAGCCAAGAACGGCCCACACCGTTCTGCCCGGGGCTAAGGACGGCCCGGCCGGGCTCGGCCGTCACTACAGTCCCGTCTCATGACGACGGTCACCACACGCACGGTCCACTACCCCGCCGACGGCCTGACGATGATCGGGCACCTCGCGCTCCCCGCCGGTGCCGGCCGGCGGCCCGCGGTCCTGATCGGTCCGGAGGGGCCGGGCCTGAACGACTTCCAGCGCCGCCGGGCGGACGCCCTCGCCGAACTGGGTTACGTGGCGCTGGCCTTCGACCTCCACGGCGGGCGCTGGTTCACCGACCCGCAGGAGATGCTGGCGCGCGTGACTCCCCTGCTCGCCGATCCCGCCCGGATGCGGGACATCGGCCACGCGGCACTCGATGTGCTGCGCGCCGAACCACGGACCGACCCCGACCGGATCGCCGCGGTCGGCTACGGCACCGGGGGCGCGATCGCGCTGGAACTCGGGCGTGACGGCGTCGACCTGCGCGCGATCGGGACGGTCAACGCACTGACCACGGGACGCCCGGGCGAGGCGGCGCGCATCCGGTGCCCCGTGTGGGCGGGGGTCGGATCGGAGGACCCGATCATGCCCCCTGAGCAACGGGACGCCTTCACCGCCGAGATGCAGGCCGCGGGCGTCGACTGGCGGCTCGTGGTCTACGGCGGGGCCCTGCACGCCTTCCATCACCCGCCGGTGGACCAGACCGTGCTCCCCGGCGTCGGCCACCACCCGCAGCACGCGCGGCGGGCCTGGCGCGACATCGTCGGCCTGCTCGCCGAGTGCCTGCCCGTGCCGGAGTCGTAGGACCTCGCGGGCCAGTGCATACGGCCCTTCCGCGCCTCCAGTCTGTCTCCCTTCCCGTGTCAGGCGCCCCCGTTGCGCGTCCGTACCACCGCTGTGCCGCCCTCGACAAGGTCGCGCAGCTGGGAGCGGGCGGTGATGCCCAGCTTGGGGAAGCTGCGGTAGAGGTGTGAGCTGACCGTGCGCGGGGAGAGGAAGAGCTTCTCGCCGATCTCGCGGTTGGTCAGCCCACGGGCGGCGAGCCTGATGATCTGCTGCTGTTGTGGCGAGAGTTCGGCGAGGGCGTCGGGGGCCGTGTCCGTGACGTCGAGGCCCGCGGCCCGCGCTTCGGCCCGCGCGCGCTCGATCCACGGGCGGGCGCCGAGACGCCGGAAGGTCTCCAGAGCCTCGGTGAGCGGCGCCCGGGCCTCTGCGATGCGACGAGAACGCCGCAGCCACTCACCGAGGTCGAGCAGGGTCTGGGCGCGTTCGAAGGGCCAGTGCTCGAGCACCGGGTCGGCCAGGGCGGTCCGGAAGTGCGGCTCGGCGTCCTCGGGATCGGCCAGCAGGCCACGGGCCCGGCCGATCAGTGCGCGCAGCCGGGGCGAGACGTCCTCCCCGAGCGACCGAGCGCAGCGCTCGACGATCGCTGCGGCTTCCTCCCGGTGGCCGCAGCGCACCGCCGCTGCGGCCAGATCCGCGACGACAGGGTACGAGGAGTGGTAGTGCACGGGCGCGCCGTCGGCCGTGAAGACCATGCGGAGCTGTTCGTACGCGGTCTCGTACGCACCCTCCGCGGCGGCCGCGGTACCGAGCGCACGACGGGCGTAGACGAGGACCGAGCGGCTTTCCAGCGGATCGATCATGGCCAGCGCCTGCTCGGCCCTGGCGTGGGCCGCCGCCGCGTCACCCTGGTAGGCCAGCACGGTGGCATCCACGGTGGCCGCACAGGCCACGGCGTGGTCCAGGCCGGCCGCTCGGCCGACCGCGGTGGTGCGGGCGCAGGCCTCACGGGCCTGGTCCCACCGTCCTCGTTCCGTGTAGGCCCAGGCGACCGCGCCGCCCAGCCCCTCCGGCAGCCCTCCTTGTGCCTGCGAGCGGTCGAACGCCTCGTCGAAGGCTCGGACGGCCTGCGGGGTCTCGTCCAGCAGCCACGCCATGATCCCGAGGGTGGTGAGCTGCTCCGGCCGCGTTTCCGCCTCGACGGCCAGCCGCGGGAGCAGGGAGACGAGTTCGGCCCGATCGGTGAAGGGGTCCGTCACGGCCCGCGCCCAGATGCGCAAGCCGGCGGGTGCGGTGGCCTCTGGAATACGCCCCAGGAGTTCCTGGACGCGGTGGCGCTGGGTGTCCTCTCCGGAGTAGAAGCGGACCACCGCGGCGCCCGCCAGGAGGTCGAGCGCGGCGGCGGGCTGGTGGGCCGCCAACTGCTCGGCGGCGTTGGCCAGTCGGGAGAAGACCGTGGTGTGGCGCACGGTCAGGACCGCCAGTCGTCCGGCCTGCACGGCGGCGGACGCCAGCAGCGACGGGTCGTCGGTGCGCGCGCGTGCCGCGGCGACCAGCTCCTCCACCCAGACGAGGTCACCCGTGAGCACCGCCGCTGACGCGGCTTTGACCAGCAGCCGTGCGCTTTCCTCCCGCCGCGGTGCGAGTTCCGCCGCGCGCTGCAGAGCCTTGGCCGCCGCCGCGTGGCCGCCGCGGCGCCGAGCCCGGCCGGCGGTCCGCTCCAGCAGCGCCGATACGGCCGCGTCCGGGCCCGGGCAGGCGGCGGCCAGATGCCAGGCCCGCCGGTCCGGCTCGTCCCGCAGCAGCTCGGCGAGCGCGAGGTGGGCCTCGCGTCGGGCACCCGAGGACGCGGCGTGGTAGACGGCGGACCGCACCAGCGGGTGGCGGAACCGGAGGTCCTGGCCGGTCCGCCGGACCAGCCCGGCTTGCGAGGCAGGCAGCCAGACGTCGTCCGCGGCGTGCGGCAGCCCGGCCGGGACGGCGGTCCAGGAGTCGACGCTGTCCATCGCGGCCAGGAGCAGCAGGGCGTGTGCCGTGGCGGCGGGGAGCCCGTGCAGACGGGTGACGAAGAGCCGGTCGAGGCGATCAGTGACCGGGAGCGGCCCTGCGGCCGGTGGGGCCGCATCCGTGTCCTGGGCGGTGACCGCCCTCGTGAGTTCCACCAGCGCCAGGGGGTTGCCGCCTGCCTGGTCGAGGATCCGCGCCCTGACGCGGCCGGTGGGGCTCGTCGGCTGGAGGTCCAGTAGCCGGTCGGCCGCGTCGCTGTCGAGCGGTCCCAGGGTGAGCGTCGGCGCTCGGCCGTCGAATCCGGGGAGGAGACCGCCGCCGCGTACGGCGATCAGCATCGTGACCGGTTCACCTTCCAGCCTTCGGGCGACGAAGGCCAGAGCGTCCAGGGAAGCACGGTCGAACCACTGCGCGTCGTCAAGCACCACGACCACGGGTTGTCGGTCGCCCAGGGCCGACAGAAGGCTCAGCACGCCGACCCCGATGAGCATGAGATCGGGTGCGATCGACTGCCGGCGTGTGACCGGCCCTGTGCCGAAGGCCTCCTGTATCGCCGCGCGCTGCCTCTCCGGCAGTCGGTCCACCTCGGCCGACACCGGACGCAGCAACTGATGCAGGGCGGAGAACGCCAGGCTCGACTCCGACTCGCTGCCCTCGGCATGCAGTACGCGAGCGCCACCGGCTTCGGCCCGGCGCACCGCACGCTCCAGCAGCGCGCTCTTACCCGTACCCATGCCGCCGACCAGCATCAGCACCGGGTCGGCCGACGCCGGGTCCACCGCACGAAGGAGGCGTCCCAGTTCGGCGTCCCGTCCGACGAGCGGTTCTCCCGGATCCGGCACCGGCCTCGTGACCGCACCGGGGTCGCCTGTGCGCTCGTCCACGGGGTCTCCAGGAATTGTGGCTCTTCGTACGGAGCCGCCTCACCCAGGCTACAAGCGGCCCGATCCCCCGCGCCGGCTGCGCCCAGGTGCAGTCACCTGACGGATACCTCGCCCGCCGAGCCCGCTCGTACGGTTCAGGAAATCCTCCGAACCCCCAGGACGCCCCATGGACCACATCACTCTCGGCAACATCAGCATCACCCGGGTACGGGAATACTTCGGCTCCGTCGAGATGACGCCCGACACCTTCTTCCCGGAAGGCCCGAAGGAGGTGTGGGACGACGGCGCCTCCTGGCTGACCCCGCACTTCCTGGATTCCGGCACCAACATCGTGAACTCGGCGATCCAGACCTGGCTGGTGCGCAGCGAGGGCAGGACCATCCTCGTCGACACCGGCGTGGGCAACCACAAGGAGCGCCCGTACGCACCGGTCTGGAGCCACCTCGAGACGGATTTCCTGGCCGGTCTCGCCCGGGCCGGAGTCGGTCCCGAGGACGTGGACATCGTGATCAACACGCACCTCCACGTCGATCACGTCGGCTGGAACACCTATCTGGACGGCAGGCGATGGGTGCCCACGTTCCCCAACGCCACCTATCTGATGCCGAAGGACGACTTCGACTTCTGGGACCCCGAGAACGGCCACAAGCCGCTGCTCGGCCGAGGAAACCAGAACGTGTTCGAGGACAGCGTCGCCCCGGTGCACCGGGCCGGGCAGACACTGCTGTGGGAGAACAGCCACCGGATCGACGCCGGCCTGCGCCTGGACTCCGCTCCCGGACACACCCCCGGTTCCTCCGTCCTGACCCTCACCTCCGGGACGGACCGCGCGGTGTTCGTCGGCGACATACTGCACAGCCCGGTGCAGATCCTGGAACCGGACGTCAACAGCTGCTTCTGCGAGGACCCCGCGGGCGCCCGCGCCACCCGCCGCAAGGTGCTCGGCTGGGCGGCCGACAACAACGCACTCGTGATCCCGGCGCACCTGGGCGGTCACGGCGCCGCCGAAGTGGCGCGTGAGGGCGAGAAGTTCGCCATCAAGGGCTGGGCCCCCTTCGCCCCGTACACCGAGCAGGACTGAGACCCCGAGGAAGGGCACCACCATGAAGCACCACCCCGGCCCCATCGTGACCACGGCGCAGGGAGCGGTCCGCGGCCTGCGCCGGGGCGACATCACCGTCTTCATGAACATTCCCTACGCCGCCCCGCCCCGCGGCGCCGGCCGGTTCGCCCCACCGAAGCCCCACGATCCGTGGGACGGCGTTCGGGACGCCACTGTGCCGGGACCCAACGCACCGCAGTCCGAGCGCAAGCTCGGCCGCCTGGACATGTCCCCCTACTTCGGGTCCGGATGGAGCCGGGGGGAGGACTACCTCACCGTCAACGTCTTCACACCCGACACCGCAGGGACGGACCTGCCCGTCATGGTGTTCGTCCACGGCGGCGGATTCGTCGCCGGGTCGACCCGTTCCGCTCTCTACGACGGATCTTCCTTCGCACGTGACGGCGTTGTCCTCGTCACCCTCAACTACCGGCTGGGCATCGCCGGGTTCCTCGACGTCCCCGGCGCTCCCGCCAACCGCGGCATGCTCGACGTCGTCGCGGCGCTGCGCTGGGTGCGCGAGAACGTCGCCGCCTTCGGCGGTGATCCGCACAACGTCACCCTCTTCGGCCAGTCCGCCGGAGCGACCGTCGTCGGCGGCGTCCTCGCCATCCCCGAAGCCGCGGGCCTCTTCCGCCGGGCGATCGTCCAGAGCGGCAGCGGCCTGGGGGCGTTCACCACCGAGCAGGCCGCCCGCGTCACCCGGGCAGCGGGCGAGGCCCTGGGCATCGCCCCCGCGATCGGCACGTTGGCGGAGATCTCCGACGAGCGCCTGGTCGAGGCCGCCTCCGGGCTCGCCGGGATCGACCTGCGGACCGAGACCCGTCACGACCCGCTGATCGGGCTGAGCCCCTTCAGCCTCGTCCTCGACACGCAGCCCGCCGAATCGGTCGCCGCAGGCCTCGGCGCCGACGTCGACCTGCTGATCGGGACCAACACCGAGGAGGGAAACCTCTACCTGGTCCCGGTGGACGGGTACGCCACCTCGACCGCCGCCGATGTCGACGCGGCGGCGGCGCGCTCCCACCCCGATCCGGAGCAGCTCGTCGCCACCTACCGCAAGACACGCCCTGAAGCGTCCTCCGGGGAGCTGCGCTCCGCCGTCATGGGCGACGCGCTGTTCGGTGCGGGAAGCTGGGCCCTGGCCGGCGCCCATGCCGCCCGGCCTCGGTCCGCCACCTACGCCTACGAGTTCGCCTGGCGCTCCCGGTCCCTGGACGGACAGCTCGGCGCCACCCACGCGGTCGAGCTGCCCTTCGTCTTCGACCTCGCGCACCTTCCCCGGCTGCACGGCCCCGCCGCCCTGCTCGGCCCCGGCATTCCCCCTGCGGATACAGCCGACCGCACGCACGCGACCTGGATCCGGTTCGCCAGGACCGGCGACCCAGGCTGGGACCCGTACGACACCCGGCGCAGGGCCACCATGCGCATCGACGCCGAGTGGACCCAGGTCGACGACCCCCGTAGCGAGGAACGACTGGCCTGGAGCTGACTCCTCGAGTCCGTCGTGCCCGCCCACGCCGGAGAGTGGGGGCGGCGGGACCCGCCTGCGTCAGGTCTGCGCCATGTCCACGAAGCGGGAGTAGTGCCCCTGGAAGGCCACGGTGATCGTCGCCGTCGGACCGTTACGGTGCTTCGCCACGATCAGGTCCGCCTCGCCCGCGCGCGGTGACTCCTTCTCGTACGCGTCCTCGCGGTGCAGCAGGATCACCATGTCGGCGTCCTGCTCGATGGAGCCGGACTCACGCAGGTCGGAGACCATCGGCTTCTTGTCCGTGCGCTGTTCGGGTCCACGGTTCAGCTGGGACAGCGCGATGACGGGGAGCTCCAGCTCCTTGGCGAGGAGCTTGAGGTTTCGGGACATGTCCGAGACCTCCTGCTGCCGGCTCTCCGCGCGCTTGGCACCACCGGACTGCATCAGCTGCAAGTAGTCGATGACCACGAGCTTGAGGTCGTTGCGCTGCTTGAGGCGACGGCACTTCGCGCGGATCTCCATCATCGAGAGGTTCGGCGAGTCGTCGATGTAGAGCGGGGCGGCCGACACGTCCGGCATGCGACGGGCGAGCCGCGTCCAGTCCTCGTCGGTCATCGTCCCGGAGCGCATGTGGTGGAGCGCCACCCGGGCCTCGGCGGACAGCAGACGCATCGCGATCTCGTTGCGCCCCATCTCCAGGGAGAAGATCACGCTCGGCAGGTTGCTCTTGATCGAGCAGGCCCGGGCGAAGTCCAGGGCGAGGGTGGACTTACCCATGGCGGGGCGGGCGGCGATGACGATCATCTGGCCGGGGTGCAGGCCGTTGGTCAGGGAGTCCAGATCGGTGAACCCGGTCGGGACACCTGTCATCTCGCCGCTGCGGGAACCGATGGCCTCGATCTCGTCGAGGGCACCTTCCATGATGTCGCCGAGCGGGAGGTAGTCCTCGCTGGTCCGCTGCTCCGTGACGGCGTAGATCTCGGCCTGCGCGGAGTTGACGATCTCGTCGACGTCGCCGTCGGCCGCGTATCCCATCTGGGTGATCTTGGTGCCGGCCTCGACGAGACGCCGGAGCACAGCCCGCTCGTGGACGATCTCCGCGTAGTACGACGCGTTGGCCGCGGTCGGCACGGACTGGACCAGCGTGTGCAGATACGGGGCTCCGCCGACCTTGGTGATCTCGCCGCGCTTGACCAGCTCGGCCGCCACCGTGATCGGGTCGGCCGGCTCCCCCTTGGCATAGAGGTCGAGGATCGCCGTATAGACGGTCTCGTGGGCAGGACGGTAGAAGTCGTGGCCCTTGATGATCTCCACGACGTCCGCGATGGCGTCCTTGGAGAGCAGCATGCCGCCGAGGACGGACTGCTCGGCGTCGAGATCCTGCGGAGGCACCCGCTCGAAGCCGGACGACCCGCCGTCCCAGCCGCTCTCCCGGCCCCGCTCGTGCTGCTCGTCGCGCCCCTTGCCCTCACCGCGGCGCTGACGGGAAACGGGCAGACGGTCACTGGGACCGACATCGGCCCAGGGATCGTCCAAAGGCTCGGGAATGCTCACCGGGCCACCTCCTCCCGTCCGCTTCGCGGACCTAGCCGTGCCACTCTTTCTTACGGCACGGCACCGACAAACAAGACGCCCGACTCCGGTTCCGGCGCGTCAAGTTCTGCGGATTTCCATGCCGGAACGGAGTGCGGGCGCCGCACCACGGTAGGCCGGTCCGCACCGTCAGCCAATCTGGTTATCCACAGGGCATGTGGATGACGGACCAGATGCTGTGGAGAACTCGTCCGATCCTGTGCACGGACCGGGGGACAGCACTGTGGACAAACTCATACCCGCCCACCAAAGAGGCCCCTGACCTGCCGTTTCTCAATCCACCGGCTGTGGGGGAGAAAAACTTTTGCCCTCAGCTCAAGATCACAGGAAACGGTCTTCCGGCGAACCGGGAAACCCAGGCAAGGTAAGGATCTCAACGGCATTGCATCTCTTACCTGTGGAAGATTAGATTTACCCCCATGACCCAGGCGCACACGGCACAGCCGCCCTCCCGCCGCCGGCACGACCGCGAGATCATCGCACTCGCCGTCCCGGCCTTCGGCGCGCTCGTTGCCGAGCCCCTCTTCGTCATGGTCGACAGCGCCATCGTCGGCCATCTCGGCACGCCCCAGCTGGCCGGCCTGGCCGTCGCCGCCGCCCTTCTGACGACCGCGGTGAGCGTCTTCGTCTTCCTCGCCTACGCCACCACAGCCGCGGTCGCCCGCCAGGTGGGCGCAGGAGATCTGGCGTCCGCCATCCGCCAGGGCATGGACGGCATCTGGCTCGCCCTGCTGATCGGTGCCGCTGTCGTCGCAGTCACTCTCCCACTGGCTCCGTGGCTGGTCGACATCTTCGGGGCCTCCGACACCGCGAGCCCGTACGCCACGACATATCTGCGGATCTCCAGCCTCGGCATCCCCGCCATGCTCGTGGTACTCGCGGCGACAGGTGTCCTGCGCGGATTGCAGGACACCCGGACACCCCTCTACGTAGCCATCGGCGGATTCGCGGCCAACGGAGCCCTCAATGCCGGGCTCGTCTACGGGGCCGGGCTGGGGATCGCGGGATCCGCGTGGGGCACCGTCATCGCCCAGGTGGGCATGGCACTCGTCTACCTGATCGTGGTGGTCCGTGGAGCGCGTCGGCACGGCGCGTCGCTGCGCCCCGACGCGGCGGGCATCCGAGCGAACGCCCAGGCAGGCGTGCCTCTCCTGATCCGTACGCTTTCGCTGAGGGCGGTCCTGATGATCGCGACCGCCGTCGCCGCCCGTCTCGGCGACACGGATATCGCCGCGCACCAGATCATCCTGTCTCTCTGGAGTCTTACGGCCTTCGCGCTCGACGCCATCGCCATCGCCGGGCAGGCCATCATCGGCCGCTATCTGGGGGCGGACGACGCCAAGGGCGCCCGCGAGGCCTGCCGCCGGATGGTGCAGTGGGGGATCGGGTCGGGGGTCGTCCTCGGCGTGATCATCGTGCTCGCACGGCCGCTCTTCGTCCCACTGTTCACCGGCGACACATCCGTAAAGGACACCCTGCTGCCGGCACTGCTGGTCGTGGCTCTCTCCCAGCCGATCTCCGGGGTGGTCTTCGTCCTCGACGGCGTACTCATGGGGGCAGGGGACGGCCGCTATCTCGCCTGGGCCATGGTCCTGACCCTGGCGGTCTTCGCTCCTGCCGCTCTCCTCGTCCCCACCTTCGGAGGAGGCCTCACCGCCCTCTGGGGGGCGATGACGCTCATGATGACCGTCCGGCTGGTGACGCTGTGGATGCGTATGCGGTCAGGCCGCTGGATCGTGACCGGAGCAACGCGCTGAACCGCGTCACCTGAGCAGGAACCGGGTGGTGCCGTTTCACGTGAAACCGCGCCTCCACGCGACACCGCAGCCCGGTTTCACGTGAAACGACACGTGACCCTGAGACGACGCGTAGAACGACGAAGGGCCGCACCCAGGGGTGCGGCCCTTCACCTAGCTCTGCTGAGCTGTGCCCTTAGGCAGCAACGACCTCGATACCGAGCTTCGCGGCAACCTCGGGGTGCAGACGGACGGACACCTGGTGTCCGCCGAGCGTCTTGATCGGCGAGCCGAGCTCGACGCGACGCTTGTCGACGTCCGGACCACCGGCGGACTTGATCGCCGAGGCGATGTCAGCCGGGGTGACGGAACCGAAGAGGCGGCCGGCGTCGCCGGAGCGAACAGCCAGACGGACCTTCACGGCCTCGAGCTTGGCCTTGATCTCGTTGGCCTGCTCGATCGTCGCGATCTCGTGGATCTTGCGGGCGCGGCGGATCTGCGCCACGTCCTTCTCGCCGCCCTTGGTCCAGCGAATGGCGAAGCCACGCGGAACCAGGTAGTTACGGGCGTACCCGTCCTTGACGTCCACGACGTCGCCGGCGGCACCGAGGCCAGTGACCTCGTGGGTGAGGATGATCTTCATGATTCGGTCACCCTTCCCTTATCGCGCGGTGGACGTGTAGGGCAGCAGCGCCATCTCACGGCTGTTCTTGACTGCCGTGGCGACGTCACGCTGGTGCTGCGTGCAGTTGCCGGTGACGCGGCGGGCACGGATCTTGCCGCGGTCGGAAATGAACTTCCGCAGCATGTTCGTGTCCTTGTAGTCCACGTACTGGGTCTTGTCCTTGCAGAACGCGCAGACCTTCTTCTTAGGCTTGCGCACAGGCGGCTTCGCCATTGTGTTTCTCCTGTGTGATCAAGAAGTGGGGTACGAGCAGCCCTAGAAGGGCGGCTCGTCCGAGTAGCCGCCGCCGGAACCGCCGGAGCCGCCGGAGCTTCCGCCCCAGCCGCCCCCGCCGCTCTGCTGGCCCCCGCCCTGCTGGCCGCCGGCAGGTGCGTTGGTGGCCCACGGGTCGTCGGCGGGAGCACCGCCACCGCCCTGCTGGCCACCGCCACCGGGACCGCCGCCCCAGTTGCCGCCACCCTGCTGGCCGCCGCCGTATCCACCCTGGCCGCCGCCCTGGCCACCGCGACCTGTGGTCTTGGTGACCTTGGCCGTGGCGTTCTTCAGGCTGGGGCCGACTTCCTCGACGTCCAGCTCGTAGACCGTGCGCTTGACGCCCTCACGGTCCTCGTAGGACCGCTGCTTCAGCCGGCCCTGCACGACGACGCGCATGCCTCGCGTAAGCGACTCCGCGACGTTCTCCGCCGCCTGACGCCAGACCGAGCAGGTGAGGAACAGGCCTTCGCCGTCCTTCCACTCATTGGTCTGACGGTCGAAGATGCGGGGAGTGGACGCGACACGGAACTTCGCGACCGCCGCACCGGACGGGGTGAAGCGCAGCTCGGGGTCGTCGACGAGATTGCCGACGACCGTGATGACGGTCTCGCCTGCCATGGGTGAACCTCTCGGCGGGGATTGCTTCTGGCTGCTTGCTACTCGAACCCGATGACCGCTGAGCTAGATGCTCAGTGGGTCTCGGGACGGAGGACCTTGGTCCGGAGGACCGACTCGTTCAGGTTCATCTGTCGGTCGAGCTCCTTGACGACCGCAGGCTCGGCCTGCAGGTCGATGACCGAGTAGATGCCCTCAGGCTTCTTCTTGATCTCGTAAGAGAGACGACGACGGCCCCAGGTGTCGACCTTCTCGACCTTTCCGTTGCCCTCACGGACGACGGAGAGGAAGTTCTCGATCAACGGGGAGACTGCGCGCTCCTCGAGATCGGGGTCGAGGATGACCATCACCTCGTAGTGACGCATGTGGAACCCACCTCCTTTGGACTCAGCGGCCACGGTCGTTCCGTGGCAGGAGGGTCGTGATGCGTAAGCATCAGTGTCTCCGAGTAAAACAGCCGCCACTGACAACGCCCGTCTACAGAATCGAGGGGGGCCGCAGTGCTGGCTCAAGGCAGACACCGGTGCAGACCGTACAGACTACCCGCAGACCGGCTTCCGGTTGAAATCCGGTGTTCAGGGCGCACAATCAAGACAGATGCGGTGTGAGAGGCGCTACATCGCACCGCCCTTCCCGCCAGGAGGTACTCCATGGCACAGACAGTCCGACCTGCCGGCAACCGGTCCGCCCCGAGCCGGGTGACGCATGCCCGTTCCGCTACCGGGTCCCTCTTCGCCACGGACGGCAAGCCGCACCCGCTCCAGGAAACGCTGATGGTGGTGACCGGGGTCCTCGGCGTCCTCGCGTTCGTCACGGCGATGTTCCACAGCCTGCATCTGCTCAGCTCGTGGGCCGGTCTGATCGGCATCCTGACCGGCATCTACGGCCAGTACATCTCCAGGACCACCTGGGAGCGGTTCGGCCTGATCATGGGGATCGGCGCGTCCGCCGTCGGCTTCTACCTCGGTATGGCGCACGGCGGCCTCTTCGGCGGCGTCATCACCTGACCGGCAGAGCCGGGGCCGGCCGTCCCACGCGGTGCACGGCCGGGCAATCCCGCGGGGGTGGCGCCCGGTCCGGTCCTGACGGGCCGGACCGGGCGCCCCTCGGTCACAGTAGGCTTCGGCGCGAGAGCCGGAGCCCCTGACCGATGGGGACACACCTGCCGAGGAGCGCCCCGCATGAGCCTGACCCTGAGGACCATCAGCCGAGAACAGCATCTGGCGTACATCCAGAATCTGCCCTCGGCCAGTCACTGCCAGGTCCCGGCGTGGGCTGACGTGAAAACCGAATGGCGCTCGGAGAACCTGGGCTGGTTCGACAAGAACGGCGAGATGGTCGGCGCCGGGCTGGTGCTCTACCGCCAGCTGCCCAAGATCAAGCGCTACCTCGCGTACCTCCCCGAGGGCCCGGTCATCAACTGGTACGCCCCGAATCTGGACGAGTGGCTCCAGCCGATGCTCGCCCACCTGAAGCAGCAGGGTGCCTTCTCGGTCAAGATGGGCCCTCCCGTGGTCATCCGCCGCTGGGACTCGGCCGCCATCAAGTCCGGCATCCAGGACCCCGACGTGAAGCGGCTGCGGGACGTCGAGGCCAGCCACATCGAGCCGCGCGCCTTCGAGGTCTCGGACCGGCTGCGCAAGATGGGCTGGCAGCAGGGCGAGGACGGCGGCGCCGGCTTCGGCGACGTACAGCCCCGCTACGTCTTCCAGGTGCCGCTGGCCAACCGCTCCCTCGAGGACGTGCTCAAGGGCTTCAACCAGCTCTGGCGGCGCAACATCAAGAAGGCCGACAAGGCCGGCGTCGAAGTGGTCCAGGGCGGCTACGAGGACCTCGCCGAGTGGCAGCGGCTGTACGAGATCACCGCCGTACGCGACCACTTCCGGCCGCGCCCGCTCTCGTACTTCCAGCGCATGTGGTCGGTGCTCAACTCCGAGGACCCCAACCGGATGCGGCTCTACTTCGCCCGGCACAACGGTGTGAACCTGTCGGCTGCCACGATGCTCGTCGTCGGCGGACACGTCTGGTACTCCTACGGCGCCTCGGACAACATCGGCCGCGAGGTCCGCCCCTCCAACGCCATGCAGTGGCGGATGCTCCGCGACTCGTACGCGATGGGCGCGACCGTCTACGACCTGCGCGGCATCAGCGACTCGCTGGACGAGACCGACCACCTCTTCGGCCTGATCCAGTTCAAGGTCGGCACGGGCGGGGAAGCCGTCGAGTACGTCGGCGAGTGGGACTTCCCCCTCAACAAGCTGCTGCACAAGGCGCTCGATATGTACATGTCGCGCCGCTGAGCGCATCCTGACCACCATCCCTCAGCTCCTTCCCTCTCTCACCCCCACCGCAGCCACCAGAAAGGTTCCGGGCCGGCCATGGCGCTCTCCCTCTACGTCGACACCGCGCGCTGGCGGGCGCACCAGAAGACCGTCCTGGACCAGTTCCCGGACCTCGTACCCGTCTGCAAGGGCAACGGCTACGGCTTCGGACACGAGCGCCTGGCCGACGAGGCGATCCGCTTCGGCTCCGACACGCTGGCGGTCGGGACCACCTACGAGGCCGCTCGCATCAAGGACTGGTTCAGCGGTGACCTGCTGGTGCTCACGCCCTTCCGCCGGGGCGAGGAGCCGGTACCGCTCCCCGACCGCGTGATCCGTTCCGTCTCCTCCGTGGACGGTGTGCACGCCCTGGTCGGCGCGCGCGTCGTCATCGAGTGCATGAGCTCGATGAAGCGCCACGGTGTGAGGGAGGAGGAGCTCGGTCAGCTGCACGCGGCCATCGAGGACGTACGCCTCGAGGGCTTCGCGCTGCACCTGCCGCTCGACCGCACGGACGGATCGGACGCGGTCGAGGAGGTCATCACCTGGATGGACCGTCTGCGCGCCGCCCGGCTGCCGCTGCACACGATGTTCGTCAGCCATCTGCGGGCCGAGGAGCTGGCGCGGCTGCGGCAGCAGTTCCCGCAGACCCGCTTCCGCGCGCGCATCGGCACACGGCTCTGGCTCGGCGACCACGAGGCCACGGAGTACCGCGGCGCGGTGCTCGACGTCACGCCCGTCGTCAAGGGGGACCGTTTCGGCTACCGCCAGCAGAAGGCCGCGTCCGACGGATGGCTGGTCGTCGTCGCCGGCGGAACCTCCCACGGGGTCGGCCTGGAGGCACCGAAGGCCCTGCACGGAGTGATGCCGCGTGCCAAGGGCGTCGCCCGCGCCGGGCTGGCCACGGTCAACCGCAACCTGTCGCCGTTCGTCTGGGCGGGCAAGCAGCGCTGGTTCGCCGAGCCGCCGCACATGCAGGTGTCCATCCTCTTCGTGCCCTCGGACGCCCAGGAGCCGAGGGTCGGCGACGAACTGGTGGCTCACCTGCGCCACACCACCACCCAGTTCGACCGCCTCGTGGACCGGTAGCCCGGCCCTCCCTCAGTCGGAGGCCGTTCTTCCGGCGGTGCCCCACTCCACCCGCGGTCCTTCGACCGCGGGTGCTGTGTTCCGGTCCGGGTGCGGGCCCACTTGCAGGAATGCCTTCCGGTCCGGCGCCCCGTCGAGCACCCCGCCCGAAGGATCGTCGGAGCCGTCGAGCCTGACGGGGTCCCGCTCCGGCCTCAGGATGTCCCGGACGATCAGGGCGCAGAGGTACAGCGTTCCCGCCAGGTGCAGGGCGATCGCGACCTGGTAGCCGTCCTGCGGCAGCCCCTGGTGCTTGTCCCCGCTCGTCGTGTACGCGAGGTAGAACCAGATCCCCAGGAAGTACATGACCTCGCAGGCCTGCCAGACGAGGAAGTCCCGCCAGCGGGGCCTGGCGAGCGCGGCCAGAGGGATCAGCCAGAGCACGTACTGCGGTGAGTAGACCTTGTTCGTCAGGATGAACGCGGCCACCACGAGGAACGCCAGCTGGGCGAAGCGCGGCCGGTGCCGGGCGGTCAGTGCCAGCCCCGCGATCCCCGCGCACAGCACGGCCATCAGCAGCACCGAGGCCGTGTTCACCGTGTCCACGTCGATGGGCCGGCCGGTGCGCTGGGTGATGATCAGCCAGAAGGAGCCGTAGTCGATCTGCCGTTCCTGGCTGAACGTGTAGAACTTCTTCCACCCCTCGGGGGCGTACAGCATCACCGGCAGGTTGACCACCAGCCAGGCCGCGGCCGCCGCGAGGAGCGCCGTTCCGTACTCCCGCCACTTCCCGGCCCTCCAGCACAACACCAGCAGGGGTCCGAGGAGCAGCACGGGGTAGAGCTTCGCGGCGGTGGCGAGGCCGATGAGGATCCCGAAGGCCACGCTCCTGCCGCGCGACCACATGAGCATCGCCGCGGCGGTCAGCGCGACGGCGAGCAGATCCCAGTTGATCGTCGCGGTGAGCGCGAGCGCGGGTGCGAGCGCTACCAGGAGACCGTCCCAGGGACGGCGCCGGTGCGTACGGGCTACGCACACCGCGATGACCACGGCGCAGATCATCAGCATGCCCGCGTTGACCATCCAGTACATCTGCTCGCGCTGCTGTGCGGGGTCCGAGGACGGCGTGAGCGTCAGCCAGGACGCGACCTGCATGAAGAGGCCGGTCAGGACGGGGTACTCCAGGTACGCCATGTCGCCGTTCAGCCGGTCGAAGTACGGCACGAGGCCGTCGGCGAAGCCGCGTCCGACGTAGAGGTGCGGGATGTCCGAGTAGCACGCGTGCGCGTACTGCGAGCTGGTTCCGCGGAACCACGCCCAGTCGTAGCAGGGGATCTTCTGCACCATGCCGAGTGCGAACATCCCGATCGCCACGAGCGCGATGACGCGCACCGGGGTGAGCGGTCCCGATCCGAACCGCGCCCAGCGGCCCGCGGGCCCGCCGATCAGTTCGCTGCCCGCCGCGGCGATCTCGTCCTGTCGCGTGGGCGGTACGACGGACGGCTCCTGGTGCACGCTCGTGTCTTCTGCGCTTGGCATGCCGCACATCCTGCCGTACGGGGCTGTGTGCGGGCGTTGCCCACGTCCGGAACACACGAAGGGCCGTCGGCACCTGCCAGGTGCCGACGGCCCTTCGCGTACGTGCCCGGAGGGCCCCTCACGGGGCTCCCGGAGGGCGCGTGGCGTCGTCCACGCCGCCCTGAGGGGTGCTAACCGCCGCCGAAGATCCCGCCGCGGCCGTTCTCCTCGCCCTCGGTCGTGCCCTCGGTCGCTCCTTCGGTCGTCCCGGTGTCCGTCCCGCCGTCCGTGGTCCCGGCGTCCGTCCCACCGTCGGTCGACCCGTCGGTGGTCCCTTCGGTGCCGTTGCCGTTGCCGTTGCCGTTGGTGGTTCCGCCGTCCTGGTCGTTCCTGCACTCCCAGTCGAGCGGCGCGCACGTCTCGCTCGGCGAGGGGGTCGGGGACGACGGTGTGGCAGACGGCGTCGGCTCCTCGCTGGACTCCGAAGGCGAAGGCGTCGGGCTCGGCGTCGGGCTGGGGCTGACCGCGCCGCCGCCGTAGAGCGTCTCGCCGATCGGTTCCGGCTTCGGGAAGTTCACGACCTTCGTGCCCTTCACCGCGTCGGACATGTAGTCCTGCCAGATCTGGGCCGGGAACGAGGCACCGTGGATCGACTTCTCGCCACCCGTGCCGTACATCTCCAGGAACTCGCGGTTCTTCTTCGTCTCGTCGTCGTCCATCCGGAACATGCTGACGGCCGTCGAGATCTGCGGGGTGTAGCCGACGAACCAGGCCGACTTGTTGCCGTCCGTGGTACCCGTCTTGCCGGCCACGTCACGTCCTGGGATCTGGGCCGGAGTACCCGTCCCGTTCTCGACGACGTTCTTCAGCACGTCGGTGACGTTGTCCGCGACGACGCTGGGGAAAGCATTCTTGGTCACCGTGTCGTGCTGGTAGATGACCTCACCCTTGTGCTTGACCTCGATGACCGAGAAGGGCTCACGCTGCTTGCCGCTGGTGGCGAAGGTGGAGTACGCGCCGGCCATGCGGATGGCGCTCGGCGAGGACGTCCCGATGGAGAACGAGGGGAAGTTCGAGTCCGCCAGGTACTCGTCGTCGCGCAACCCCGCAGCCAAGGCGGCGTCCTTCACCTTGTCGGTGCCGACGTCCATGCCGAGCTGGACGTACGGGGAGTTGGCGGACTCCTGCATGGCGTAGCGGAGGGAGATGTCTCCGTAGTCGTGGTCTCCGTCGTTGGTCTGGAGCCACTCCTTGCCTTCCTTGTTCTGCCAGACCGTGCCGTCGTAATTATTGATCTTCAGCTTGTTGTCGCCGTTGTAGATGCTCTTCGGCGAGACGGGCGTGCGCTCCGAATCGCTCTGGTCCTCGGGAAGTTCGGGATTGCGTTTCCCGTGCTCCATCGCGGCCGCCAGCACGAAGGGCTTGAACGTCGAACCGACCTGCGCACCAGTCGCGTCGGCGTTGTTGGTGTAGTGCTGCGTCGCGTCCTGGCCGCCGTAGGTGGCGATGATGGCGCCCGTCTTGGTGTCCACCGACGCACCGCCGAACTCGACGTGGGTGTCCTTGTCGGGCCGCTTCTCGGGGTCGATCTTGGCGGCGTACACCTTCTTGATCGACTTCTCGAGATCGGAGACCTTCTTCTTGTTGAAGGTCGTGTGAATCTCGTAGCCGCCCTGGGCCAGTTCCTTCTCGGTGACGCCCTCGTTGTTGTGCGCGAGGAAGTACTTCGTGGCGAGATCGACGAGGTAGCCGGTCTGGCCGCCCAGCTTGGCGTCCTTCTTCGGCGGGTCCGGCATGGGGAACTCGGTGAAGGTCTCGCGCTTCGCCGCGCTCAGCCGGCCGTCCTTGACCTCCTCGTCGAGGATCCACTTCCAGCGCCGCTCGGCCCGCTCGCGGTTCTTCTCCGCCGTGGCGTTCACCGGGTCGACGTCGGGGGCACCCGCGGGGTCGTAGTAGCTCGCGCCCTTGAGCAGCGTCGCCAGGAAGGCGCACTCGCTCTCGTTGAGCTTCTCGGCGTCCTTGCCGTAGTACGTACGCGCAGCCGCCTGAAGCCCCGAGGCACCCCGTCCGTAGTAGGAGACGTTGAGGTACCCCGCCATGACCTCCTTCTTGCCTCTCGTCTCACCGACCTTGAGCGTGATGAAGAGTTCCTTGACCTTCCGGCTCAGTGTCTGGTCCTGGGAAAGCATGGAGTTCTTCACGTACTGCTGGGTGATCGTGGAACCGCCCTGGGTGTCACCTCCCCGGGCCATGTTGTAGACGGCGCGGGCGATACCCATGGGGTCGATGCCCCTGTCGGACTCGAACGACTTGTTCTCGGCCGAGATGACGGCGTTCCGCATCGCCACGGGGATCTGGGCGTAATCGATCTCCTGGCGGTTGACGGAACCGCCCGTGGCGACCATCTGGGTGTTGTCGTCCCAGTAGTAGACGTTGTTCTGCGCGGTGGCGAGGTCCTTGATCTCGGGCGGCACCACCAGCGCGTACGCGAGGCCGGCCGCTCCCATCAGCAGGCCCAGGAAGCCCACGCACAGGCCGGAGACCAGCCTCCACGACGGAACCCAGCGGCGGAAGCCGTACTTACCGGCCCGTGGGTAGTCGATGAAGCGCTTCCTGCCGGAGTCGGCGCGACCCCGGGCCCGGCCTTCGTGACCGCCGTTGTCGCCACCTCCCCGACGCCTGCCTCCGCCGCGCTGGGCGGCGCGACGCGCCTCGGCACGGCTGCCGTAGACCGGCTCGTCACCCTGCGCTCCGGAAGGTGATGCTGAGGTTGCTCTGCGTGACGATTCGGTGCGGCGTCCAGCAGGCTGTTGGGCGGCTCGTCTGGCCGCTGCGCGCCCGCCACCTTGCGGTTGCGACGTTTTGCGACGGTGCTCGCTCATCGAACGACTACTCCTCGGGCAGGCGAGAGCGCCTGGAAGCGGCAGTTGAGATCCGGTCCCCCCGAATTACGGACAAGCCGTGCGGAAGGCTCACCCGCAGTACATCCGACAGTCCGCGATAACTGACGCTCGGCGGCGTCTCACGGTTCCCGGTGGTCTGCATGCCGCACAGACTACGCACGGTCAAAAACCTCCGGGGACCGAACTTCACCCCAAATTACGCAAGTCACTCCCTATGAATCGGGGATGTGACGCCGCTCACGGACCCCCCTCTTGTCGAACATCACGAGCCGATCTATCGTGCTGATGTATCGAGTCGATACATCAGCACGGCATAAGGTGGGTCCGACGGCCCGTGGACGTACCAGGCGGAGGAGGAGGCGAAGATGAGCAGACGCTCCGGCATCCTCGAATTCGCCGTACTCGGCCTGCTCCGCGAGTCACCCATGCACGGGTACGAGCTGCGCAAGCGCCTCAACACGTCGCTGGGGATCTTCCGCGCCTTCAGCTACGGCACCCTCTACCCCTGCCTCAAGACGCTGGTCGCCAACGGCTGGTTGATCGAGGAACCGGGAAGTGTTCCGGCGCTGCCACCTGCCACAGGCCGTGGGGTCGCCCCCTCGTCCTCGCTGGCCGGGCGCCGCGCCAAGATCGTCTACCGGTTGACGGCAGAAGGTAAGGAGCACTTCGAGGAGCTGCTCTCGCACACCGGTCCGGACTCCTGGGAGGACGAGCACTTCGCGGCTCGTTTCGCCTTCTTCGGACAGACGGAGCGCGAGGTGCGCATGCGCGTGCTCGAAGGACGCCGCAGCAGGCTGGAGGAGCGCCTCGAAAAGATGCGCGCGTCTCTCGCCCGCACCCGTGAACGACTCGACGACTACACGCTTGAGCTGCAGCGACACGGCATGGAGTCCGTGGAGCGCGAAGTGCGCTGGCTGAACGAGCTCATCGAGAGCGAGCGGTCGGGACGGGATCAGCGACGATCCTCGCCCGAGGGCTCCACTCAGCACGACACATCAGGAGAGACGGGCGGCCTGCCCCGGCACCGGGACGACACCCGGCCGGATCCGTCCGACGACACCAAGTGATATCCCCGCAGATCCGCAAGGCGTCATCGGGGAACACCGAGAACACACAGGGAGCAATCGGCATGGGTTCGGTTCGCGTAGCCATCGTCGGCGTGGGCAACTGCGCCGCCTCGCTGGTGCAGGGCGTCGAGTACTACAAGGACGCCGATCCGGCCGGCAAGGTGCCCGGTCTGATGCACGTCCAGTTCGGCGAGTACCACGTGAGCGACGTCGAGTTCGTCGCCGCCTTCGACGTCGACGCGAAGAAGGTCGGCCTCGACCTCGCGGACGCCATCGGCGCCAGCGAGAACAACACCATCAAGATCGCCGACGTGCCGAACACCGGGGTGACCGTTCAGCGCGGCCACACCCACGACGGCCTGGGCAAGTACTACCGCGAGACGATCGAGGAGTCGGCCGACGCCCCCGTCGACATCGTCCAGGTCCTCAAGGACAAGCAGGTCGACGTCCTCGTCTGCTACCTGCCCGTCGGTTCCGAAGTGGCTGCGAAGTTCTACGCGCAGTGCGCCATCGACGCCAAGGTCGCGTTCGTCAACGCTCTCCCGGTGTTCATCGCCGGCACCAAGGAGTGGGCGGACAAGTTCACCGAGGCCGGTGTCCCGATCGTCGGCGACGACATCAAGTCCCAGGTCGGCGCCACCATCACGCACCGTGTGATGGCGAAGCTCTTCGAGGACCGGGGCGTCGTCCTGGACCGCACGATGCAGCTGAACGTCGGCGGCAACATGGACTTCAAGAACATGCTCGAGCGTGAGCGCCTGGAGTCCAAGAAGATCTCGAAGACGCAGGCCGTCACCTCACAGATCCGTGACCGCGAGCTCGGTGCGGACAACGTCCACATCGGCCCCTCGGACTACGTGGCCTGGCTGGACGACCGCAAGTGGGCGTACGTGCGCCTCGAGGGCCGCGCCTTCGGTGACGTTCCGCTGAACCTGGAGTACAAGCTCGAGGTGTGGGACTCCCCGAACTCCGCCGGTGTCATCATCGACGCCGTGCGCGCTGCGAAGATCGCCAAGGACCGCGGCATCGGTGGCCCGATCCTCTCGGCCTCCTCGTACTTCATGAAGTCCCCGCCGGTCCAGTACTTCGACGACGAGGCCCGCGAGAACGTCGAGAAGTTCATCGCCGGCGACGTCGAGCGCTGATCCAGCGAATCACTGCCGCACGCTTCTCCATGTCGGGGGGTCCCCGGGCAATCCGCCCGGAGGCCCCCCGCATGTGTGACCCTTGCACACATGCCTGTCGTGCGTGATCTGGGCGTACTCCTGCGCCTTCGGAACTTCCGTCGCCTGCTCGCCGTACGACTTCTCTCCCAGTCGGCCGACGGCGTCTATCAGGTCGCACTCGCCACGTACGTCGTCTTCTCGCCGGAGAACCAGACCACGCCTGGTGCCATCGCGTCCGCCATGGCTGTGCTTCTGCTCCCGTACTCCCTGATCGGCCCGTTCGCGGGAGTCCTGCTCGACCGCTGGCCGCGCCGTCAGGTCTTCCTGTACGGGAACCTGCTGCGTGCCGCACTGGCCTGCTGCACGGCTCTGCTGCTGCTGAGTTCCGTGCCGGACTGGCTCTTCTACGTCTCCGCCCTCTGCGTCACCGCTGTCAACCGCTTCGTGCTGGCCGGACTTTCGGCGGCCCTCCCCCGTGTCGTCGACACCGAGCGACTGGTCCTCGCCAACTCCCTCTCCCCGACGGCCGGGACGCTGTCCGCCACTGTCGGCGGGGGCCTGGCCCTGGGCATCCGGCTACTGACGGACGGGTCCGACGCCGCCGTGGTCCTGTTGGGCGCGGCCCTCTACCTCCTCTCGGCACTGGCCTCTCTGTCCTTGCCCCGCACGCTCCTCGGACCGGATCGGGACCTGCACCATGTGCCACTGCGCGAGGCACTCGGCACCACCGCCCGGGGGCTCGTCGCGGGGTTGCGCCATCTGGCCGAGCGACGAGACGCGGCGCACGCGCTCGCGGCCATAACGGTGCTCCGCTTCTGCTACGGAGCGCTGACGGTGATGGTGCTGATGCTGTGCCGCTACGCCTGGTCCGACAGCGAGTCCGACGGCCTCGCCCTCCTCGGACTCGCGCTCGGCGCGTCGGCGGCGGGGTACTTCGTCGCCGCGCTCATGTCCCCGTGGGCGGTCGGACGCTTCGGACGGTACGGATGGATGGCGGGATGCGCCGGGGCAGCCGCAGTCCTGGAGCCCGCATTGGGGCTCCCGTTCACCCCCGGGCCGATGCTGGTGGCGGCGTTCGTCCTGGGGCTGGTGACCCAGGCGTCGAAGATTGCGACGGATACCGAGGTGCAGACCTCCGTCGACGACGCTTATCGCGGCCGGGTCTTCTCGCTCTACGACGTGCTGTTCAACGTCGCCTTCGTCGCCGCCGCCGGAGTGTCCGCCCTCGCACTCCCCCCTGACGGGCGGTCCGTCGTCGTGGTGCTGAGCGTTGCCGTGCTCTACGCCATCGTCTCGATGGCCATGATTCACCGGCGACGGGTGAGCATCGCGCTCCAGCGCGCACACATCAAGGAATGAGGGGCGATGTTTCACGTGAAACATCGCCCCTCACCGACTGCTTTGCCCCCCCTTGGCGCCCGGCCATGTTTCACGTGAAACATGGCGGGCTCCTCAGCCCTGCGCGGCCCACCACTCCTTGAGGGCGGCGACCGCGGCATCGCGTTCCATCGGGCCGTTCTCCAGCCTCAACTCCAGCAGGAACGAGTAGGCCTTGCCGATCACCGGACCGGGCCCCACACCCAGGATCTTCATGATCTCGTTGCCGTCCAGGTCGGGCCGGATCGCCTCCAGCTCCTCCTGCTCCTGCAGTTGAGCGATGCGCGCCTCGAGCCCGTCGTAGGTGCGGGACAGGGCGTTCGCCTTGCGCTTGTTCCGCGTCGTGCAGTCGGAGCGCGTCAGCTTGTGCAGGCGGCCCAGCAGCGGCCCCGCGTCCCGCACATACCTACGGACCGCGGAGTCGGTCCACTCACCGTCGCCGTATCCGTGGAAGCGCAGATGCAGCTCCACGAGCTTGGAGACGTCCTTGACCATGTCGTTGGAGTACTTGAGCTCGGTCATCCGCTTCTTGGCCATCTTGGCCCCCACCACCTCGTGGTGGTGGAAGGAGACGCGGCCGTCCTTCTCGAAGCGCCGCGTCCTCGGCTTCCCGATGTCGTGGAGCAGGGCCGCGAGGCGCAGCACGAGATCCGCACCGTCCTCCTCCAGATCGATGGCCTGTTCCAGGACGGTCAGGGAGTGCTCATAGACGTCCTTGTGGCGGTGATGCTCATCACTTTCCAGGCGCAGTGCAGGGAGCTCGGGCAGCACCCGGTCCGCCAGACCTGAGTCCACGAGGAGCCCCAGTCCCTTACGGGGGTGGTCGGAGAGCAGCAGTTTGTTGAGTTCCTCACGGACCCGCTCGGCCGAGACGATCTCGATTCGCCCCGCCATGTCCGTCATGGCCTGTACGACGTCGGGAGCCACCTCGAAGTCCAGCTGCGCGGCAAAGCGAGCGGCACGGAGCATGCGCAGCGGATCGTCGGAGAAGGACGCCTCAGGTGTGCCCGGAGTGCGCAGGACGCGCTGAGCCAGGTCGTCGAGGCCGCCGTGCGGGTCGATGAACTCCTTCTGCGGCAAGGCGACGGCCATGGCGTTGACCGTGAAGTCACGGCGTACGAGGTCTTCCTCGATCGAGTCGCCGTAGGAGACCTCGGGCTTGCGCGAGGTCCTGTCGTACGCCTCCGACCTGTAGGTCGTCACCTCGATCTGGTAGCCGTCCTTCTGCGAGCCGACGGTGCCGAACGCGATTCCGACCTCCCAGACCGAGTCGGCCCAGGGCCGGACGATCTTGAGTACGTCCTCCGGGCGGGCGTCGGTCGTGAAGTCCAGGTCGTTTCCGAGCCTGCCGAGCAACGCATCGCGGACGGACCCGCCGACCAGGGCGAGGCCGAATCCGGCCTCCTGGAATCGGAGAGCGAGGTCATCGGCGACGGGGGACACCCGCAGCAGTTCGCTGACTGCGCGGTGCTGCACCTGACTCAGTGCACGGGGGCTGTCTTCGTTGGCGTTCGGCACAACAGAAAAGGGTACGTGCACCGACCGGCCCGGGCGTCATCGTTTCTTGCGTCCCTGCGAGACTCTGCCGATCATGTGGCACGGTCCCCGGCACTCAGGCATCGGGCGCATCGTTACCATGCGGGGACGCAGATACCGGCAGAGCCGGCACCAGCTGACGACGACGAGGGACGGATACGCGTGGCCGAGGCGGCAGACTCTCAGGGGATGAATCCCTCCCCTGCCCGCCGGTGGCTCCGGCGCACAGCCTCCTTGATCGTCGGGGCACCGCTGATCGCCGGCCTGCTGGCCGGTCCCGCAGCGCCCTCGGCTCAGGCCCAGGAGGCCACGAAGGCCCCGGCCGGTTCGCGCACCGTCGATGTGTCCCTGGACACGCTCGCGCCCAGCGCACCGGTCGAGGGCGACACGCTCACCATCTCCGGCACCCTCACGAACAGAGGGAAGAAGACGGTCACGGACTCGGAGGTCGACCTGCGCGTCGGGCCGAGGCTGTCCGGCAGGGGCGCGGTCGACGAGGCCGCCAAGCGCACCGGGTACCTGCCCGGGAGCGACCCGGCCAAGCTCGGCGGCGCGTACACGCTGAAGGTCCCGGAGCTCGCGGCCGGGGTCAGCCGGGACTTCACCCTCGCCGTCCCGGTGGACAAGCTGGACCTGGGTGCGGAGGGCGTCTATCAGCTCGGGGTGTCGCTCACGGGCCGCACCACCGACTACGCCTACGACCAGGTGCTCGGCATCCAGCGGACCTTCCTGCCGTGGCAGCCGGAGGACGCGGACAGCAAGACCGGACTCACCTTCCTCTGGCCTCTGATCGCATCGGCACATGTCACTGCGGAGACGGGGTCCGACGAACAGCAGACCCCCGTGTTCGCCAATGACGATCTGGCTCTCGAACTCGCTCCGGGCGGCCGTCTGGAACAGCTGGTCTCGCTGGGACGACAGCTCCCCGTCACCTGGGTGATCGACCCGGACCTGCTGGCCTCCGTCGATGCGATGACGAAGAACTACCGCGTCAAGGTGGGCGACACCACGGTCGCGGGGACGAACCAGGCCATCGCCAAGAAGTGGCTCACGGACCTGCAGGCGGCGGTGAAGGACGGGAAGGTGGTGGCCCTGCCGTTCGCCGACCCGGATCTCGCGTCCATCGCCCACCGCGGCAAGAACGTCTCGGGTGCCCTCAGCCATCTGCAGACGGCGACCGAGGTCGCGGGCACGACGGTGGAGACCGTCCTCCATGTGAAGCCGTCCACCGACTTCGCCTGGCCCGTGGACGGTGCGATCGATCCCTCGGTCGTCGACGTCGCCACCTCCGCCGGGGCGCACAAGGTGATCGCCCGCAGCGACAGCCTTCAGGAGACCGGCGGGCTCCCCTACACGCCGACGTCGGCGCGACCGATCGGCGGTGGCACCACCGCCGTCGTCTCCGACCACCGGCTCTCCACCGCGTTCACCGGCGACATGTCCAAGGCCGGTGCCTCGACCCTGGCCGTGCAGAAATTCCTGGCCCAGACGCTGGCGGTGACGGAACAGGCCCCTGACAAGGAGCGCAGCATCGTTGTCGCCCCGCAGCGGACTCCCACCGCTGCTCAGGCGCAGAGCATGGCGCGCGCGCTCCAGGCCCTCACGACCGAACACTGGACACAGCCACTCGACCTGACGGCGGCAGCGGAGCAGAAGCCCGACGCACAAGCCATCACCAAGGTCCCCAGCGCTTCCCGGTACCCGAAGAAGCTGCGAAGCCAGGAGCTGCCCACCCAGGCGTTCCAGGACATCAGGACGACACAGGACTCGCTCGACAGTTTCCAGGTCATCCTGACGCAGCCCGACCGGGTGGTGACCCCCTTCGGGAACGCGATCAACCGCTCCGTGTCGACGTCGTGGCGTGGCAAGCCGCTGGAGGCGCAGCGGTACCGTGACGACATCCGCACCTATCTGCAGGGCCTCAGCAACGAGGTCCAGCTGATCACGAAGTCGGATGTGACCCTCTCCGGGCGCAGCGCCACGATCCCTGTGACCGTGCAGAACAAACTGGTCCAGGGCGTCGACCACCTCGTCCTCCGTCTGACGTCGGGCAACTCCACCCGGCTCAAGCTCAACGACGGCGGAGCGGTCGCCGAACGACGCGTCGAGATCGCCGGCGGACACAGCCAGTCCGTGAAGTTCGACGCCTCGGCCAACGCCAACGGCCAGGCCCAGGTCACGGCGCGGCTCTTCACCGCGGACGGCGTGCCCTACGGCGAGGAGATGACCTTCACCGTGAAGGTCTCGGAAGTCACACCGACCGTGCTCCTGGTGATCGCCGGCGGACTGCTGCTGCTGGTCCTGGCGGGCATCAGGATGTACACCCACCGCAAGCGCACCGTCGCGGGCGGCGCAGTGGAGAACAACGGCGGCGAACCCGAGCAGCCGAGTGACCCGACGCCGGACACCGGTCCGGAAAGCGGGAACCCGTCCGGCCCGGGTGAGAAAGTGGACCGTTGAGCGATGTCTGTCGGGGCCTGTCGGCCGGGGACAATGAGGTGGGGTTTCGATGAACGCGCCGTACGACGGTGACCGCGGCCAGGGCGCGGGCGGAGCTGGGTCTTCCAGCGGTCCGCCGGTGCCGCCGGGCGCCGGGCAGGACGGAGAGGCACCCGATCCGTACCTGCAGCACGCGTACGACCACGACCCGTACCGTGCCCAGGACCTCGCCGCGCAGGACCCGGTGGCCGAGGCGCTCTACGACCGCGCCTCGCATCCTCCGCCGCCTCCGGGCACCTACCAGGAGCCGCAGGCCCTCTACCAGCAGCCTCCCGCTGCCCAGTACGCCCCCGACCCCCGGATCTGGGCCCAGACGCCCCCACCGGAGCCCGCAGGCCCGTCCCGGCACCTTCCGTACGGGGACCACGCGGCGACCACCCAGTACGTAGGTGTGGACGACCTGGTCACTCAGGCCTCCGGCGACCGTGGGGAGCAGGACGCCTTCGCACACCTCTTCCGCGACCAGGAGGGGTCGGGCCGGCCTCCCGGCCCTCCCGCCGAGCCCGAGCCGGCTCCGGCACCCGTGCCACCGAAGTCCGGAGGCCGTGCCGCCGGGATACTGAAGTCCAGTGCGGTGATGGCAGCCGGCACCCTGGTGTCCCGGCTCACCGGCTTCGTCCGCAGCCTCGTGATCACCGCGGCGCTGGGCGCGGCCCTGCTCGGTGACAGCTACACCATCGCGTACACCCTGCCGACGATGATCTACATCCTCACCGTGGGCGGCGGGCTGAACTCGGTCTTCGTTCCCCAGCTCGTCCGGTCCATGAAGGACGACGAGGACGGCGGCGAAGCCTTCGCCAACCGGCTGCTGACGCTGGTCATGGTCGCCCTCGCTGTGATCGTCGCCCTGGCCGTCTTCGCTGCGCCGTGGCTCATCCACACGATGTCACCGACCATCGCGAACGATGCTGCGGCGAACAGCGTGGCTGTCACCTTCGCCCGCTACTGCCTGCCGACCATCTTCTTCATGGGCATCCATGTGGTGATGGGCCAGATCCTCAACGCCCGCGGGAAGTTCGGGGCGATGATGTGGACCCCGGTCCTGAACAACATCGTCATGATCTTCACCTTCGGCCTGTTCATCTGGGTCTACGGCACCTCGGCCGAGTCCCGGATGGGCGTGGAGACGATCCCGCCGGAGGGCGTCCAGCTCCTGGGCGTCGGCACGCTGCTCGGCCTGGTGGTCCAGGCCCTTGCCATGATCCCGTACCTCCGCGAGGCCGGGTTCCGCTTCCGTCCCCGCTTCGACTGGAAGGGCCACGGGCTCGGCAAGACGATCAAGCTCGCCAAGTGGACCGTCCTGTTCGTGCTGGCCAACCAGGCCGGTGTCGTCGTCGTCACGCAGCTGGCGACCTCGGCCGGAAAGCTCTCAGGCAAGGACGGCACGGGCTTCCTGGCCTACTCGAACGCCCAGCTGATCTGGGGCATGCCGCAGGCCATCATCACCGTCTCGGTCATGGCGGCCCTGCTGCCCCGCATCTCCCGCGCCGCCCATGACAACGACCCGGGAGCCGTCCGCGACGACATCTCGCAGGGTCTGCGCAACTCGGCGGTGGCCATCGTTCCGGTCGCCTTCACCTTCCTCGCACTCGGCCTGCCGATGTGCACCCTGCTCTACGCCTCCAGCGGCACCGAGGCCGCACGGTCCATGGGCTTCATCCTGATGGCGTTCGGCCTCGGCCTCATCCCGTACTCGGTGCAGTACGTGGTGCTCCGCGGGTTCTACGCGTACGAGGACACCCGCACCCCCTTCTACAACACGGTGATCGTGGCAGCGGTCAATGCCGCGGCTTCCGCCCTCTGCTACGTGATTCTTCCGGCGCAGTGGGCAGTCGTGGGAATGGCGGCCTCCTACGGGCTGGCCTACGCGGTCGGTGTCGGCATCGCCTGGCGACGGCTCAGCAGCCGACTCGGCGGGGACCTGGACGGAGCCCGTGTGGTGCGGACCTACGCCCGTCTCTGCCTGGCCGCGATCCCCGCGGCCGTGGTCGGCGGCGGCGTCGGCTTCGCTCTTCTGAAGGCCCTCGGCGACGGAGCCGGCGGCTCCGTGGTGGCATTGGTCTGTGGCAGCGTCATCCTGCTGGGCATCTTCTTCGTCGCTGCGAAGAAGATGCGCATCGAGGAGCTCAACGGCATGGTCGGCATGGTCCGGGGACGGCTCGGCCGCTGAATGCACTCCGAGCCGCACAACCATCGCTGGACACCGCGTGTCGTGCATAGCACCGGAGTGTGGGCACAATTGGCGTGACTGTGCAGGGCTGGCTGGCATCGCGCAACGGATGGGGAGGCAGGAACGACGGTGGCGGAACGTAGCACGGCTGCTGTCGACGTGGCCGACAACGGCGGCGACGAGCCGCTGACCGCCAAGGCGGACGCGGCCACGACCGACGGGACGGCACAAACCCAGGACGCGGAGGGCACGGGCCCGCAGGACGCGGAGAGCGGGCGCGACAGCTCGGACACCGTGCCGGCGTCGCCCGATCTGCACAGCGGTCACAAGCTGGCCGGACGGTACCGCCTCGAGGAGTGCGTCACCCGACTGGACGGATTCAGCAGCTGGCGTGCTGTCGACGAGAAACTGCGGCGCGCGGTGGGCGTCCATCTCCTGCCCGCCGATCATCCGCGCGCCCGCTCGGTGCTGGCCGCGGCCCGCTCCTCGGCGCTGCTCGGTGACCCGCGCTTCGTCCAGGTCCTGGACGCCGTGGAGGAGGACGACCTCGTCTACGTCGTCCACGAATGGCTCCCCGATGCCACCGAGCTCACGGCGCTGCTGGCCGCAGGCCCCTTCGAGGCCCACGACGCCTACCAGCTCGTGAGTCAGATCTCCCAGGCCATGGCCGCCGCCCACCGCGAAGGGCTCGCGCACCTGCGCCTCACCCCCGGCGCCGTACTGCGCAGCTCGACGGGCCAGTACCGGATCCGCGGCCTGGCCGTGAACGCCGCGCTGCGTGGCATCACCGCCGATCAGCCGCTGCGCACGGACACCGAGGCCATCGGCGCGCTGCTCTACGCAGCCCTCACCCGTCGCTGGCCCTACGAGAGCGATGCCTACGGTCTCACCGGGCTCCCCAAGGACCTGGGCCTGATTCCGCCCGACCAGGTGCGGGCCGGCGTCCACCGAGGTCTGTCCGAACTGGCCATGCGCGCCCTCGCCAACGACGGCGCGACCGCGTCGCGCCAGGAACAGCCGTGCACCACCCCGGACGAGCTGGCGAAGGCCGTCGCGGCCATGCCCCGCATCCTGCCGCCGGAGCCCTCCTTCACGGCGCCGCCGGAGTACCAGCGCACGACATACCAGCAGGGCACCTACGGGCGCCCGTCGGTCCGGCCCACCTCGGCGACCCAGCCTGTCATCGCGGCTCCTCCGCCCCCTCTCCAGAGCCGCACGGGCAGGGCGCTCAAGTGGGCCGTCTCCGCGCTGCTCATCGCCGCTCTGGGACTCGGCAGCTGGCAGCTGGCAGAGACCGTGCTCAACCGGGACAACGACTCCGGGGAACCGGCCCCGACACAGACCGCGGAGGACGGGGCCGACGACAACAACGCCGTCGAGCCCAGCAAGCCCGTCACCATCGTGGGGGCCAAGGACTACGACCCTCTCGGCATGGACGGCTCGGAGAAGCCTGCCTCGATAAACAACGTCTACGACGGGGACACGAGCTCCTACTGGAGCACCGACGGCTACTTCAGTGCCGACTTCGGACGGCTCAAGGAAGGCGTAGGAGTCGTTCTCGACCTCGGCAAGGTCCAGCAGGTGGGCGACGTGCAGGTGTCCTTCCTCGGCGGCAGCACCTCCGTCGAGCTGAGGACCACCAAGAGCTCGCCCTTTCCCCAGCTGCCCGACGGTTTCACCAAGGTCGCGGAGGGATCCGGGACGAAGGTGTCCCTCAAGCCCGACAAGCCGGTGCAGGCGCGGTACGTTCTGGTCTGGCTGACGAAACTGCCCATGGACGACGGTAATTACAGGGGTAAGGTCTCGGACGTCAAGATCACGAGCTGACGGCGACAGGGGAGGGGGCTCACCGTTGGACAACGCCAGGTTCGCCGACATCAGCGACCAGGATCTCCTGGCCCAGCACGTCGCAGGCGAAGCGGACGCCTTCGGTGAGCTCGTGCGGCGACACCGTGACCGCCTCTGGGCCGTGGCCCTGCGCACACTGGGCGACCGTGAGGAAGCAGCCGACGCCGTGCAGGATGCCCTGGTCTCCGCATTCCGTGCCGCCCATACCTTCCGCGGCCAGTCCGCCGTGACCACGTGGCTGCACAGGATCACCGTCAACGCCTGCCTGGACCGTGCCCGCAAGGCCGCCTCCCGGAAGACCGCACCGGTCGACGACACCGAGCGGCTCGACCAGCTCATGGAGCCTCACGAGTCCGCCGAGGCTCCCGCTGAGCGGCTGGACCTGCACCGAGAGCTCCTGGCCGCACTGGCCACCCTCCCCGCCGAGCAGCGGGCCGCGCTCGTCCTTGTGGATATGCAGGCCTACCCCGTCGCCGAGGCTGCCCGCATCCTCGACGTACCTACCGGCACCGTGAAGAGCCGGTGTGCTCGTGGCCGGGCCAGACTCCTCCCCCTGCTGACCCACCTGCGAACCAACAGAGAGGACGGCAAGGACGTCTCCATGGAAAGGAACCGGACGCAGGGGCCATCCGTCCCACCGGCGTCAGGACCAAGAGACGCAGGCGACGGTGATCCTGCCGGTGTAAAGGGTGGAGGTGGGCTCGCATGACATCCACAGCCGACACGGCTCAGCACCCCGACGTCTCCGAGATCTCCGACCTCACCGAAGGGCTTCTGCAGCCGTCCCGCGAGGCAGAACTCCGCCGCCACATCGACGCCTGCGAAGAGTGCGCCGACATCCACTCCTCGCTGGAAGAGATCCGCGCGCTGCTGGTGCGGGGAGGGCCCCTCCCTGAGCGCATGCCCGACGATGTAGCCGACCGGATCGACGCGGCGCTGGCATCGGAAGCTGCGCACGCCGCTGAGGCATCCGCCGCCGGGACTGCTGTTTCACGTGAAACAGGGGCAGACGGCAGCACGGCAGCCCTCCGGCCCGCGGGTCGCCCTCGTGGCGCCACTGGACCCGGCCGGAGTCCGGCCCGTCGTCGGCGCCGCACCGTGATCCTGGGCACCGCCTTCGGTGCTGCCGCAGTCGGCATGAGTGTCTTCCTGCTGTCCGTCCAGGTGTCCCAGGACTCAGCCGGCAAGATGGCTGACAGCGGAGTCAGCGCTGCGGAGCGGAGCCGAGAAGACTTCTCGGAGGGCACGCTGGAAGGCCGCGTCCATACGCTTCTGAGCGAGGCGGAGGCGTCCGAGGCCGTCGGCGATTCGGGCGAGCCGTCGATGGACACCAAGTCCTCTCCGGGGAATCCGTCCCCCGGCGCCGTCTCCCCCCGTGCCCCCTTGCGCGCACCGATCGTGGATGTTCCGCCCTGCGTCCAGCAGGGCACCGGCCGGAACGCACCTGCTCTGGCTGTGGAAGAGGGCAGCTACGAAGGGACGGCCGCCTTCCTCGTCGTGCTGCCCGATGCGACTGACTCCACTCGCGTCCAGGCCTATGTCGTCGACGCAGCCTGTGTGGATTCCACACCTGCGGCAAAGGGACAGCTGCTGCTCACACACTCCTACGCACGCCCCTGAGGACCTCGCCGGGAGCGGACCGGTATTTCGGGAATGCATGCCCCGTAGGATCCGTTGGGTGGGGTGAGAGTCGTGGAACCGACCCCAGTAGGCAGTAGGCAGTCTGCAGAGACGAGGAAGAACCCGTGAGCGACGTCCGTAATGTGATCATCATCGGCTCCGGGCCGGCTGGTTACACCGCCGCCCTGTACACCGCTCGCGCGTCGCTGAAGCCGCTGGTGTTCGAGGGCGCCGTCACCGCCGGCGGTGCACTGATGAACACCACCGACGTGGAGAACTTCCCGGGCTTCCAGGACGGAATCATGGGCCCTGAGCTCATGGACAACATGCGCGCCCAGGCGGAGCGCTTCGGCGCCGAGCTCATCCCCGACGATGCCGTCTCCGTCGACCTCTCCGGAGACGTGAAGACCGTCACTGACACCGCAGGCACGGTGCACCGCGCCAAGGCCGTCATCGTCACCACGGGATCCCAGCACCGCAAGCTCGGCCTGCCCAACGAGGACGCGCTCTCCGGACGCGGTGTCTCCTGGTGTGCGACCTGCGATGGCTTCTTCTTCAAGGACCAGGACATCGCCGTGGTCGGTGGCGGCGACACCGCCATGGAAGAGGCGACCTTCCTCTCCCGGTTCGCCAAGTCCGTCACGATCGTGCACCGTCGCGACTCCCTGCGGGCCTCCAAGGCCATGCAGGAACGCGCCTTCGCCGACCCGAAGATCAAGTTCGCGTGGGACAGCGAAGTGGCCACGGTCCACGGGGACCAGAAGCTCTCCAGCCTCACCCTGCGCAACACCAAGACCGGTGTGACCTCCGAGCTCCCGGTGACCGGCCTGTTCATCGCTGTCGGCCACGACCCCCGCACGGAGCTCTTCAAGGGCCAGCTCGACCTTGACGACGAGGGCTACCTCAAGGTCGAGGCTCCCTCGACGCGCACCAACCTGAAGGGCGTCTTCGGCGCCGGCGACGTCGTCGACCACACCTACCGACAGGCCATCACCGCAGCCGGTACCGGCTGCTCGGCCGCTCTCGACGCAGAGCGCTTCCTCGCCGCGCTCTCCGACGAGCAGCTCGCCGAGCCGGAGAAGACCCCGGCAGTCTGACTGCATCCCCCGAACCCCACACCCCGCGAAGTTAAGGAGGCCGCCGTGGCCGGCGCCCTGAAGAACGTGACCGACGACTCCTTCGATGAGGACGTCCTGAAGAACGACAAGCCCGTGCTGGTGGACTTCTGGGCCGCCTGGTGCGGCCCGTGCCGCCAGATCGCGCCTTCGCTGGAGGCCATCGCGGCTGAGCACGGCGATGAGATCGAGATCGTCAAGCTCAACATCGACGAGAACCCGGCCACCGCGGCGAAGTACGGCGTGATGTCGATCCCCACGCTGAACGTGTACCAGGGTGGCGAGGTCGCCAAGACCATCGTCGGCGCCAAGCCGAAGGCCGCGATCCTCCGCGACCTCGAGGGCTTCATCGTCCAGAAGTAAAGCCTGACTGTTTCACGTGAAACGGGCCCACCCCTCGGGGTGGGCCCGTTCTGCATGCTCGGTTCGTTCGGCGTTCTCCCCAGACACAGAGTGGATCCTCAAAGTCAGAGAGGGCGCAGCGCCGGCTCCTTCTGCACGGCTCCCAGCAGCCTGTCCAGCGCCAGCTCGACGTCTTCCTTCCAGGAGAGCGTCGTACGCAGCTCAAGCCTCAGCCGTGGATGCACAGGGTGAGGACGCACCGTCTTGAAGCCGACCGCGAGCAGGTGATCCGCCGGCAGCACACACGCCGGCTCCTTCCAGCGGGCGTCACCGAAGGCCTCGATCGCTTTGAAGCCACGTCGCAGCAAGTCCTTGGCGACCGTCTGTACCATCACGCGCCCCAGCCCTTGTCCTTGGAAGCCCGGCACGATCAATGCGGTCATCAGCTGCACGGCATCGGGGGAGACAGGACTGGTGGGAAACGCCGTGGAACGGGGGACGTACGCAGGCGGCGCATAGAGAACGAAGCCGGCCGCGACATCGTCCACGTAGACGGCCCTGCCGCAGGATCCCCACTCCAGCAGAACGGCGGAGATCCAGGCTTCCTTCTCGAGTTCGGGCCTGCCCGCCTTTACTGCAGCTTCCCCGCTGACCGGATCAAGTTCCCAGAAGACACACGAGCGACAGCGCCTGGGGAGATCCGGAAGGTTGTCCAGTGTGAGCGGTACGAGCCGTCGCCCCATGTAGGCGGTTCCTCACTTCCTTCGCCCGCCGCATCACGTGCGGATGCCAGCGCGCTCCGTTCTCGGAACAGGCTGCCGACGAACCCCCCGACAGCACCAAGCCCCAAACCGACTGTCACCAGGTGGCTGCGATTCACTGATCGCACGGCCCCCGCCTCCTCTGAGGTGGATCACGGTGGTGGATACGCCATACCAGAACGCATCGTATCCACCCAGAGGTGATGGGGATACCGAGAGACGGCAAAGGGCGGGCCGAGTTCCGGAGAACTTCCCGGAGCTCGGCCCGCCCTTGACCGTCCTGCCGACTCAGGCCTCGTCAGCCTCGACCTGCTCTTCCTCGATGCTGCGTTCCAGCACCCGTCCCTCACCCGGAGCAAGGCTGCCGAGAATGCGGTCCAGATCCTCCATCGAGGCGAACTCGACGACGATCTTCCCCTTCTTCTGCCCGAGGTCGACCTTCACCCGCGTCTCGAACCGGTCGGAGAGGCGGGAGGCAAGGTCGGTCAGAGCCGGTGAGACCCGGCCCCCCGCCCTGGGCCCCCGAGGCTTCGCGGAGCTCGTCGGTTCGGAACCCAGAAGGTTCACGATCTCCTCGACCGCACGCACCGACAGCCCCTCGGCCACGATGCGGTGCGCCAGCCGGTCCTGCTCCTCGGAGTCGTCCACCGACAGCAAGGCCCTTGCGTGGCCGGCCGAGAGGACTCCTGCCGCGACCCTGCGCTGCACCGGCGGGGAGAGCCGCAGCAGACGGAGCGTGTTCGACACCTGCGGACGGGACCGGCCGATCCGGTCCGCCAGCTGATCATGCGTGCACTTGAAGTCCTTCAGCAGCTGGTCGTACGCCGCCGCCTCCTCCAAGGGGTTCAGCTGAGCCCGGTGCAGGTTCTCCAGGAGTGCGTCGAGCAGCAGCTTCTCGTCGTCGGTCGCGCGGACGATGGCCGGGATGCGCTCCAGACCGGCTTCGCCGCACGCCCTCCAACGGCGCTCACCCATGATGAGCTCGTAGCGGTCCTCGTCGACCTTGCGTACGACGACGGGCTGGAGGAGACCGACCTCCTTGATGGAGGTGACCAGCTCGGCCAGAGCATCCTCGTCGAAGACCTCGCGAGGCTGCCTGGGGTTCGGCGTGATCGAAGGCAGGGGGATCTCGGCGAAGTACGCCCCGGCCGAGTCGGTCTGCTCGGTGGCGGCCTGCTCGCCGACGGGAGAACTCGGCTCAGGGACCAACGTGCCGGAAGGGAGCCCCGCCAGTTTCGCGGCAGCCACCCCACGCTCGGCGGTCAGGATGGGCGACGCGCCCCCCGCATTCGTGCCGGAAGCAGGGCTCGTGACCTGCTTCTCCTGCGGGGCTGCGGGAATCAGTGCACCGAGTCCACGTCCCAGCCCTCTACGACGCTCACTCACTGCATGCCCTCCGAATGGCTCTGCTGACTGTTCTGGATGCCCGTGTGGGCAGGCTCGCCCGCAGGGGCGTGCTGAGCCTCGTAATGCACTCCGACGCCTCTCAGCGCGATCTCACGGGCCGCCTCAAGGTAGGACAGGGACCCGCTGGAGCCCGGATCGTACGTGAGGACGGTCTGCCCGTAGCTCGGCGCCTCCGAGATACGCACGGAGCGGGGGATACTGGTCCGCAGCACCTCCTTGCCGAAGTGGGTGCGCACCTCCTCCGCCACCTGTGAAGCGAGCCGGGTTCGGCCGTCGTACATGGTGAGCAGGATCGTCGAGACGTGGAGATCGGGGTTCAGATGCCCCCGGACCAGGTCGACGTTGCGAAGCAGTTGTCCGAGACCCTCCAGCGCGTAGTACTCGCACTGAATCGGGATGAGCACCTCTGCTCCGGCCACGAGCGCGTTGACCGTCAGCAGACCGAGTGAGGGCGGGCAGTCGATGAGGATGTAGTCCAGCGGCTGGTCATACGCCTGGATGGCCCGCTGCAGCCGGCTCTCCCGCGCCACCAGCGATACCAGCTCGATCTCCGCACCGGCGAGATCGATGGTCGCCGGCGCACAGAAGAGGCCTTCGACGTCCGGAACCGGCTGAACCACCTCGGAGAGCGGCATGCTCTCCACCAGTACGTCGTAGATGGAGGGGACTTCCGCGTGATGGTCGATCCCCAGAGCCGTGGAGGCGTTCCCCTGCGGATCGAGGTCCACCACCAGGACGCGTGCGCCATGCAACGCGAGCGAAGCGGCGAGGTTGACCGTCGAGGTCGTCTTCCCCACACCGCCCTTCTGGTTGGCCACGACCATGATGCGTGTCCGGTCAGGTCGTGGCAGCCCCTCGCCGGCGCGGCCGAGGGCCTCGACCGCCAGCTGAGCCGCACGACCAATGGGTGTGTCGTCCATCGGCGGAGGTGTTTCACGTGAAACACCGTCCCCCAGGGACTCGGTACGGGGACCGGGGACCGGATCGGTCATCGGTCCCGCGATGTTGGCGTCGGACCGCAAGGATTCACTCTCCTCGACTTCAGGCTCGCAATGAACAGAGCCTGCCATGCTTTCGGGGTCATGAACCAGCGAGGCCGACTCTTCTGTGGATGAATCCGGTTCTGTGGACAACTCGGTAGCCCGTAGGGGCCTGCGGTCGCGCGGCGCGGCAGCCGCACGACCGCGACCGATGATTCCCTGCAGCAGAGAGCGACGTTTCACGTGAAACACGATGCCCGTGCAGCACAGTGGCGGGCTCCCGACACTCCGCAGGCTGCGTATATCGCTGCTTTCATGGAGCATCGGTGCAAAAAGGCCAGAAGCCCACTAAGGGCAGCAAATCAGGATCGCCGGACCGTCGCCCAGCCCGCGCTCATCGGCGTCGTCGCGTCCGGCCCACCCGTGCGGCCTTGGCCCGCTTTGCGGCGAACCTCACACCGCCCGGGCTCTCTCCGACCACCACACGGACCACCGTGGACGCCGGGTCGACCATGCCCTCACCGACCTGCAGCACCTCGGTCTCCACCACTCCGAGCTTGCTCAGAGCGGCCCGAGCCCCCTGGATCTCTTCCTCCGCCGTGCCGCCCTTGAGCGCAAGCATCTCTCCGTAGGGGCGCAGCAAGGGCACTCCCCATCCGGCGAGCCTGTCGAGCGGGGCCACCGCCCGGGCCGTCACCACGTGAACCGGCTGAAGTGTCCCCAGCACTTCCTCGGCCCGGCCGCGGACGACCGTCACATGATCCAGGCCCAGGAGCTCGACGACTTCCTGAAGGAAATTCGTGCGCCGCAGCAGTGGTTCCAGCAGCGTGATCTTGAGGTCGGGGCGTACCAACGCGAGCGGGATACCGGGAAGCCCGGCCCCCGAACCCACGTCGCAGACCGTGACACCCTCGGGAACCACTTCGGAGAGCACCGCACAGTTCAGCAGATGGCGTTCCCACAGGCGCGGCACCTCACGCGGGCCGATCAGCCCGCGCTTGACGCCCGCGTCCGCGAGGAGCTCCGCATACCTGACAGCCTCTGGGAAGAACTCACCGAATACCGCCTGCGCCTCCTTGGGCGCCTGAGGGAGCTCTGCTTCCTCCGTCACGGGGGACCGTCCTTCCGTACCGCTCTAGCACGCTGACTATCAGGCTGACAAAGATCGGCCCCGCCTGCGAACAGACGGGGCCGACAGTACAAGGATCCGGTCAGGCCGGGAGAACGACGACGAAGCGCTGGGGCTCCTCGCCCTCGGACTCGCTGCGCAGACCGGCGGCCGCGACCGCGTCGTGCACGACCTTGCGCTCGAACGGCGTCATCGGTTCGAGCTTCACCGGCTCGCCCGAGCTCTTGACCTCATCCGCGGCCTTGGCGCCGAGGGCGGCCAGGACCTCACGCTTCTTGGCACGGAAACCGCCGATGTCCAGCATCAGGCGGCTGCGGTCACCGGTCTCGCGGTGAACGGCCAGGCGCGTCAGCTCCTGGAGCGCCTCCAGCACCTCACCATCGCGGCCCACAAGCTTCTGCAGGTCACGCGCCGAGTCACTGATGATCGAGACCGCGGCCCGGTCCGCCTCCACGTCCATGTCGATGTCGCCGTCGAGGTCGGCGATGTCGAGCAGGCCTTCGAGGTAGTCAGCCGCGATCTCCCCCTCCTGCTCGAGGCGGGTCAGAGTGTCGCTGCCCTCAGCGGCCGTGGTGGTGGTGCCTTCCGTCACGGATGGACTCCTTCTTACTTCTTGGACGGGTGCTTGGGCCGCTGCGGGCCCTTGCGCTGTCCGGACTTGGCTTGGCGTGAGGAGCCGGACGCGGTGGCGCGCTTGGCCGCCGGCTTCGGCTTGTCGTCCTGCGGTGCGTCCTGCTTCTCCAGCGAGGTCTTGGATTCCGAGCCGGTGGAGCCGGTCCCCTTGTCCGTGCCGGGATGCGTGGCGGCGGTGTGGCGCTTCGCCTTGGTCTGGCGCTTGGGCTGCTGCCGCTTGGGCGCAGCACCACCCTCGGCCTCGAGAACGGCGGCTTCGCTCTTCGCGACCGTCCCGTCCTCCTGGGCCGCGAGGCCGAGCTTGCCCAGACCGGTGATGAACTTGCGCTCGATGTCGTTGCGGTCAGGACCCTTGGCGACGATCCGCTTGACGGTGTTGCGCCGGGTCCGGCCCCGTACCTCACCATGTGCGGTCACGCTCTTCAGCACACGGTTCAGGTACTGGTCCTGCGCCTTGCTGCCCGGAGTCGGGTTCTGGTTGATCACGTACATCTGCTGACCCATGGTCCAGACGTTGGTGGTCAGCCAGTACACGAGGACACCGACGGGGAAGTTGATGCCCATGACGGCGAAGATCAGCGGGAAGATGTACATCAGCATCTTCTGCTGCTGCATGTACGGCGTCTTCACCGTCAGGTCGACGTTCTTCGTCATCAGCTGGCGCTGCGTGAAGAACTGCGACGCGGACATCATCACGATCATGATCGCGGTCACGACACGGACGTCGGTCAGGGAGGCGCCGAGCGCCTGCACCTTCTCCTCGCTGTCCATGAACTTCGCGGCCAGTGGAGCGCCGAAGATGTGTGCCTGACGGGCGCTGTCCAGCAGGGGCTGGTCGATGACACCGATCGTCTTGCCCGAGGCGATGGCCGAGAGCACGTGATACAGGGCGAAGAAGAACGGGGACTGCGCCAGGATGGGAAGGCACGAGGAGAGCGGGTTGGTGCCCGTCTCCTTGTACAGCTTCATCATCTCTTCGGACTGACGCTGTTTGTCGTTCTTGTAGCGCTCCTGGATCGCCTTCATCTTCGGCTGGAGCACCTGCATGTTCCGGGTGGACTTGATCTGCTTGACGAAAAGCGGGATCAGACAGATCCGGATCAGGATCACCAGGGACACGATGGACAGGCCCCAGGCCCACCCCGTGTCATCGCCGAACAACGCTCCGTAGAGCTTGTGGAACTGGACGATGACCCACGAAACAGGCGTGGTGATAAAGCTGAACAGACTGGCAATCGTGTCCACTAATCAGGCTCCTTGAGCTTTGGGCGAGGTCTCTGTGGCCGGGCTCAGGGGTTCGGAGACCGACCCCCCGGAAGGCACATCGGCGGCGGAGTCCCCGCCCTTGCCGCCACGCACACAGTTGCGCAGCATTTCGTGCCAACGCGGACGTTTGCGTGGCGGTACGTGATCCACGCCGCCGGGTGACCACGGATTGCAACGAAGGATGCGCCATGCGGTCAGCGCTGTTCCCTTGATCGCACCGTGCCGGTCGATCGCCGTATATCCATAGTGGGAACACGACGGGTAGTAGCGGCAGACGGGCCCGAGAAGCGGGCTGATCGTCCACTGGTACAGCTTGATGAGAGCCAGCAGCGGGTACTTCATCGCGCACCCCCTCCCAGCAGCCGCTGAAGGGCGGCGTCCAGGTCTCGGGCCAGCTGTGCATGGTCGGCGTCACCCGATCCGGGCAACGCTCGTACGACAACAAGGCTACCGGGGGGCAGCTGAGCAAGCCGATCGCGGACCAGATGGCGAAGCTTCCGCTTCACCGCGGTACGGACGACTGCTCCTCCCACTGCTTTGCTGACAACGAAACCCGCACGCGGCGGGGGAACACTCTCCCCTGTCACGTGCGGGTCCGTAACACCGCTGCGTAGGTGCACGACGAGTAGCGGACGCCCGGCTCGGCGTCCTCGTCGTACCGCGGTCGCGAAGTCCTCGCGCCGCCTCAGCCGATTCTCGGTAGGCAGCACGTCATGGACCTGTTAGCGATCAGGCGGACAGGCTGCTGCGGCCCTTGCCACGGCGGTTCGCGAGAATCGCGCGGCCGGCACGGGTACGCATACGCAGCCGGAAGCCATGGGTCTTGGCGCGACGACGGTTGTTCGGCTGGAAGGTGCGCTTGCTCACTCGGGGGCTCCAGAAATGATTCGTGTGTTGGCGGGACATCGCCTGGCTGTCACCGTGCGCCCACGAGGAACTCGCGTAAACGCCTTAGTGCACCGCTTCACAATCACAGATCGTGATGTTTGCCCATCGGAGGCAGGCGGCAGCAGCCATCGACAACTCGACCTGGTCACGGTACGCGCGGCTACGCCATCCGGTCAAACCGGCCTCGCACCACCCCCTGCTGTACACAGCCTGTGGACAACAACTTGAACCGTGCGGGTCGGCCTGACTACCGTGGCTGAACTCCGGTTCTTTTCCTTCCTGCCTGCCGGGCCTCACCCGACCCGACCCATCCGTCCCGAGAAGCACACATTCGTGGGACATGCGAGAGAGCGTGCCTTGTGGCTGACGTACCTGCCGATCTTGCCGCAGTGTGGCCGCGAGTGCTGGAACAACTCCTCGGGGAGGGCCAGCAGGGCATCGAGCCGAAGGACAAGCAGTGGATCGAGCGCTGCCAGCCCCTGGCACTCGTCGCCGACACCGCACTGCTGGCCGTACCCAACGAGTGGGGCAAACGCGTCCTGGAGGGCCGGCTCGCCCCGCTGATCAGCGAGACGCTCACCCGTGAGTGCGGACGGCCGATCCGGATCGCGATCACCGTCGACGATTCCGCGGGCGAGCCCCCCGCTCCGCCGGCGCCCCCGATGCACCAGCCCCACCAAGGGCAGCAGTCCCACCGCTACCAGGGACCGCAGCACGACGAGCCCTCACGGAACGACGGGTACGACAACTACGGCCCCAGGTCCTCCGACGACGGCATGCCGACGGCCCGCCCCGCCTATCCGGACTACCAGCAGCACCGCCCCGAGCCCGGCGCCTGGCCCCGGGTCCAGGACGACCTCTCCTGGCAGCCCCGGCACGGCGGCTACCAGGACCGCGACCCGTACGCGAGCCCGCGCCCGCAGCAGCCGCAGCACGACTACCGCCCGCAGCCGCCCGAGCACCAGGGTTACGAGCAGCAGCGGGACAGCCGCGACCGCCACGAGCTCCAGGACCAGCAACCCCAGCACCGCCAGGGCGGCCCAGGGACCGGAAGGGCCGGCGGCGGCCACATGGGCACGCAGTCCGCACCCCCGCCCGGAACCGGTGAGCCGCACGCCCGGCTGAATCCGAAGTACCTCTTCGACACCTTCGTGATCGGGGCGTCCAACCGCTTCGCGCACGCGGCCGCGGTCGCCGTCGCCGAGGCACCCGCGAAGGCGTACAACCCCCTTTTCATCTACGGGGAGTCGGGGCTCGGCAAGACCCACCTGCTGCACGCGATCGGGCACTACGCGCGGAGCCTCTACCCGGGCACCCGGGTGCGGTACGTGAGCTCCGAGGAGTTCACCAACGAGTTCATCAACTCGATCCGCGACGGCAAGGGCGACACCTTCCGCAAGCGGTACCGCGACGTGGACATCCTGCTGGTCGACGACATCCAGTTCCTCGCGAGCAAGGAGTCGACACAGGAGGAGTTCTTCCACACCTTCAACACGCTGCACAACGCCAACAAGCAGATCGTGCTCTCCTCCGACCGGCCGCCCAAGCAGCTGGTGACACTGGAGGACCGTCTCCGCAACCGGTTCGAGTGGGGCCTCACCACCGATGTGCAGCCACCGGAGCTGGAGACGCGGATCGCGATCCTCCGTAAGAAAGCGGTGCAGGAGCAGCTCAACGCGCCGCCGGAGGTACTGGAGTTCATCGCGTCCCGCATCTCGCGCAACATCCGCGAGCTGGAGGGCGCGCTGATCCGGGTGACGGCGTTCGCCAGCCTCAACCGGCAGCCGGTGGACCTCGGTCTGACCGAGATCGTGCTGAAGGACCTGATCCCCGGCGGGGAGGACTCGGCGCCCGAGATCACCGCGCCGGCCATCATGGCGGCGACGGCGGACTACTTCGGCCTGACGGTCGAGGACCTCTGCGGATCGTCCCGCAGCCGGGTGCTGGTGACGGCACGCCAGATCGCCATGTATCTCTGCCGCGAGCTGACGGATCTCTCCCTGCCCAAGATCGGCGCCCAGTTCGGCGGGCGGGACCACACCACGGTGATGCACGCCGACCGGAAGATCCGGGCGCTGATGGCGGAGCGCCGCTCCATCTACAACCAGGTCACCGAACTCACCAACCGCATCAAGAACGGCTGACGAGCCGGCGGCGGCAGGACCGCCGCACAGCGCGCCCCGGGCGCCCCGCGAGGACCTCACGACGTCCTCGCGGGGCGCCCTTCTTCGTCACGGGCTGCTGAGAGCGGGCTCCAGAATCCGGCGCGCGACGTCCCCGGGACGGCCTTCGCGGCCACCGGGCGCACGTGTTCCGGCTCGATCCCATGGCCTCCGAAACGACTCCGGCCCTCCAAAGTGTTCGAATACGAGCCCCGGACCAGCGCTTCTCCACAGAAGGACGCGGAATCCGGCGTCCACAGCCTGGGGACTGCGAAGTTGTCCATATTGCGTCCACAGGGTCTGCTGTCGATACTCCATCAGGCCAGGTCACATGCCTGGGGATTTGTGGTCAACGATGATCCACAGCCTGTGGACAGAGATTTCGTCCACAGGGCCCCGATGATGTTGTCCACCGACCGCCCACAGGCACAGCCCTGTTGTCCCCAGCTTCTCCACACCCCTGTCCACTGTTCGGCAACCCGACACCGGCGTTCACTGCCGAGAGTGAAAGGCGTCACACGAGGGCCCTTGATTGAGCTGTGGGGAACGTGGGTAAAGCTGGGGACAGCCCTGGGGAGAAGTCACCCCGCCCTGTGCATCGGGTGTGCAGAACTTTCGCGTGTCCACAGAAACGCCTGGTTGTCCACCGGTGCCACCCACAGGGTCGGTGGACAAAAAACGGCTTCTGACCTGCGAAAACGACGTTATCCACGGTTTCCACAGGGCCTACTACTACTACCACTCAGAGTTAGCCAGGAATCCGCTTCGAAGTGGGGCCTGTGCACAACTTGAGTGGCGAGCTCCGCGAACCCGTTGGTGCGACTTGACCCCGAGCAGCAACGAGTGTCGGTGCCGTACGTCAGACTGGACCCCGGCGGCCTCCCCCAGCCCTTGGCAGGGAGCCCCGACCAGACGACGAAGGCCAGCAGGGCGAGCGAGCAACAGCAGGAGGCGGTTCCGGTGAAGATCCGGGTGGAGCGCGATGTACTCGCGGAGGCGGTGGCCTGGGTGGCCCGCAGCCTCCCGGCCCGTCCGCCGGCGCCCGTTCTCGCGGGCCTTCTGCTGAAGGCTGAGGACGGAGCCCTCAGCTTCTCGAGCTTCGACTACGAGGTCTCGGCCAAGGTCTCGGTGGACGCCGAGGTCGAGGAGGACGGCACGGTGCTCGTCTCCGGCCGCCTGCTCGCCGACATCTGCCGCGCTCTGCCGAACAGGCCGGTGGAGATCTCCACCGACGGTGTGCGCGCCACGGTGGTCTGCGGTTCCTCGCGGTTCACACTCCACACACTGCCTGTGGAGGAGTACCCGGCACTGCCGCAGATGCCGACCGCCACGGGCACCGTCCCCGGTGAGGTCTTCGCCTCCGCGGCGGCCCAGGTCGCCATCGCGGCCGGGCGCGACGACACCCTGCCCGTCCTGACCGGCGTCCGGATCGAGATCGAGGGCGACACCGTCACCCTCGCGTCGACCGACCGCTACCGCTTCGCGGTCCGCGAGTTCCTGTGGAAGCCGGAGAACCCCGACGCCTCCGCGGTGGCCCTGGTGCCCGCCAAGACGCTCCTGGACACCGCCAAGGCACTGACCAGCGGCGACACGGTGACGCTGGCGCTGTCCGGCTCGGGTGCGGGCGAAGGGCTCATCGGTTTCGAGGGCGCCGGCCGCCGTACGACCACGCGGCTGCTCGAGGGCGACCTTCCTAAGTACCGGACGCTCTTCCCCACCGAGTTCAATTCGGTCGCGGTCATCGAGACCGCCCCGTTCGTCGAGGCCGTCAAGCGTGTTGCGCTCGTCGCCGAGCGCAACACCCCGGTGCGCCTCAGCTTCGAGCAGGGTGTCCTCATCCTCGAGGCCGGTTCCAGCGACGACGCACAGGCTGTGGAGCGCGTCGACGCCGTGCTGGAGGGCGACGACATCTCGATCGCCTTCAACCCGACCTTCCTGCTGGACGGGCTCAGCGCGATCGACTCCCCGGTCGCGCAGCTCTCCTTCACGACGTCGACCAAGCCCGCCCTGCTCAGCGGCCGGCCGGCCGTCGACGCCGAGGCCGACGACGCGTACAAGTACCTGATCATGCCGGTCCGCCTCTCCGGCTGATCCGGCGGTCGTCCCTGTCATGGCAGTTTCCGGCGGGCAGGCTCAGCGCAGAGCGGGCCCTCCGTGCTGCACCCCGCCGTGCTGTCCCGGCCGGGCGTAGGCTCGGTCCTGGGTACGAATCGGCACAACGCTTAAGGAATCTCTGATGGAGCTCGGTCTCGTCGGCCTCGGCAAGATGGGCGGCAACATGCGCGAGCGCATCCGCCGCGCAGGCCACACGGTCATCGGTTACGACCGCAACCCGGACGTCGCCGATGTCCACAGCCTCGAAGAGCTTGTGGGCAAGCTCAAGGGTCCGCGCGTCGTGTGGGTGATGGTCCCGGCCGGTGCCGCGACCCAGTCGACCATCGACGAGCTGGCCGATCTGCTGTCTCCGGGCGACGTCGTCGTGGACGGCGGCAACTCGCGCTGGACCGACGACGAGAAGCACGCCGTCGAGCTGGGCATCAAGGACATCGGCTTCGTCGACTGCGGCGTCTCCGGTGGTGTCTGGGGCCTGGAGAACGGCTACGCCCTGATGTACGGCGGTACCGAGGAGAACGTCGCCAAGGTCCAGCCGGTCTTCGACGCGCTGAAGCCCGAGGGCGACTTCGGTTCCGTCCACGCGGGCAAGGTCGGCGCCGGCCACTTCGCCAAGATGGTCCACAACGGCATCGAGTACGCCATGATGCAGGCCTACGCCGAGGGCTGGGAGCTCCTGGAGAAGGTCGACTCCGTCACCGACGTGCGCGAGGTCTTCCGCTCCTGGCAGGAGGGGACGGTCATCCGCTCCTGGCTGCTCGACCTGGCGGTCAACGCGCTGGACGACGACGAGCACCTCGACCAGCTCCGTGGTTTCGCGGCGGACTCCGGCGAGGGCCGGTGGACGGTCGAGGCCGCCATCGACAACGCCGTCCCGCTGCCCGCGATCACCGCGTCCCTGTTCGCGCGCTTCGCCTCGCGACAGGACGACTCGCCGCAGATGAAGATGATCGCCGCGCTGCGCAACCAGTTCGGCGGCCACGCGGTCGAGAACAAGAAGTAACCGGCACCACAGCAGCACACAGCAGAGCACGCAGTCGGAAGGGTCGGCGACCATGCACGTCACGCATCTCTCGCTGGCCGACTTCCGCTCGTACGCCCGGGTCGAGGTTCCTCTCGACCCGGGCGTCACCGCGTTCGTGGGGGCCAACGGACAGGGCAAGACCAATCTGGTGGAGGCGGTCGGCTATCTGGCGACGCTCGGCAGCCACCGGGTGTCGTCCGATGCCCCCCTGGTGCGCATGGGCGCGGAGCGCGCCGTCGTACGGGCCGCGGTCACCCAGGGGGAGCGCTCGCAGCTGATCGAGCTGGAGCTCAATCCCGGCCGTGCCAACCGGGCCCGTATCAACAGGTCGTCGCAGGTCAGACCGCGTGACGTGCTGGGCATAGTGCGGACGGTGCTCTTCGCCCCGGAGGATCTCGCCCTGGTGAAGGGCGACCCGGGTGAGCGCAGGCGCTTCCTGGACGAGCTGATCACGGCGCGGTCCCCCCGCATGGCCGGGGTCCGCTCCGACTACGAGCGGGTGCTGAAGCAGCGCAACACCCTGCTGAAGTCCGCCGCCATGGCCCGCAGACACGGTGGCCGGTCGATGGATCTGTCCACGCTCGACGTGTGGGACCAGCACCTGGGCAGGGTGGCGGCGGAGCTGCTGGCGCAGCGGCTGGACCTGATCGCGACCCTGCAGCCGCTGGCGGACAAGGCGTACGCGGACGTCGCCCCGGGCGGTGGACCCGTCACCCTGGAGTACCGCAGCTCGATCGGTGCCGATGTGGAGCCCGCGCGCACCCGCGAGGAGCTGTACGAGCAGGTGATGGCGGCCCTGGCCGAGGCGCGCAAGCAGGAGATCGAGCGAGGGGTGACCCTTGTCGGTCCGCACCGCGACGACCTGGTGCTCGGCCTGCGCGGCATGCCGGCGAAGGGGTACGCGAGCCACGGCGAGTCCTGGTCGTACGCCCTGGCCCTGCGGCTGGCCTCGTACGACCTGCTCCGCACCGAGGGCAACGAGCCGGTGCTGGTGCTCGACGACGTGTTCGCCGAGCTGGACGCGCGCCGTCGCGAGCGGCTGGCCGAGCTGGTGGCCCCAGGTGAGCAGGTGCTGGTGACGGCGGCCGTGGACGACGACGTCCCGGGTGTCCTGGCGGGAGCCCGGTACGCCGTGTCCGCCGGTGCGGTGGAGCGGCTGTGAGCGGCCCGGACGAGCAGGGCGGCCTCCTGCCGGGGCAGGCGAAGCCGGCCGGAGCCGGGCCGGATCCGGTGAAGCCGCCGGAGGTGTCCGGCGTGGATCTGGCGCGTGTGGCCCTGCGCGCCGCGAAGGAACAGGCCCGTGCCCGGGGCGCCGCGGCGCAGCAGAAGAACCAGGCGAGGCGGGGCGGCGGTCTGCGGTCGGGCGCCCGGTCCGACGGGCGTGACCCGCTGCCTCTGGGGCGGGCGATCAACCGGCTGATCACCGAGCGGGGCTGGGAGACACCGGCGGCCGTCGGCGGTGTGATGGGCCGCTGGCCGCAGATCGTCGGTGACGATCTGGCCAACCACTGCGTCCCCGTGCGGTACGACGAGGATCCGGCCGAGCGGGTGCTGACCGTGCAGTGCGACTCGACGGCGTGGGCGACGCAGCTCCGGCTGCTGGCCCCGCAGCTCGTGGCCCGGCTGAACACGGACCTGGGCCACGGCACCGTGCGGATGATCAAAGTGCTCGGCCCGGGCGGTCCACCGCGCAGATTCGGCCCTCTCCGGACCCCCGGGAGCAAGGGGCCGGGCGACACCTACGGCTGAGCAGGCCTTTCCTCGTCCGGAGCCTTCGGGTACCGGACTGCGCCGAGGAAGGCGCGAGCTGCGCTTCACCCGCGTATGTCCTACTTCGCCGAGGACCCGGTGTTTCCGGTCTGTCCGGCTATGTGGCGGTTTGGTTCGCGTGGGGAGAGTGGAGCGTCCCTCACCGTAGCGGGAGGTTGACAGCCCGAAGCGCGCAAAGCCCTCGTGAGCCCCCCGGGGCCCCTTCCTGAATATGGGGAGTCGTCAGCCGCTCATTCAGGGCGGCACATGCGTACTCAGGCACCGGCAAACCCCCATTCATGTCGGCGCTACCGGTAGACTGGTGGACAATCCCGCTTCCTCGCGGGAGTCGTCGATACAAGCCGAACGACGCAGCCGCTCCCGCCTGCCGGAGAACGGCCTGTGCTGTGCCAGAAAGGGCGCTTCGTGGCCGATTCCGGCAACCCCAACGAGAACATCCCGTCCACAGCCGGTGGGCACGGCGAGGTCACCGCCTCGTACGACGCCAGCGCGATCACCGTGCTCGAAGGCCTGGACGCGGTCCGCAAGCGACCCGGTATGTACATCGGGTCCACCGGTGAGCGCGGTCTCCACCACCTCGTGCAAGAGGTTGTCGACAACTCGGTCGACGAGGCCATGGCCGGGCACGCGGACACCATCGACGTCACGATCCTCGCCGACGGCGGGGTGCGTGTGATCGACAACGGCCGCGGCATCCCGGTCGGCATCGTGCCGTCCGAGGGCAAGCCGGCCGTCGAGGTCGTCCTCACCGTGCTGCACGCCGGCGGCAAGTTCGGCGGCGGCGGCTACGCCGTCTCCGGCGGTCTGCACGGCGTCGGTGTGTCCGTCGTCAACGCCCTCTCCACACGGGTGGCCGTGGAGGTCAAGACGGACGGCTACCGCTGGACCCAGGACTACAAGCTCGGTGTCCCGACAGCCCCGCTGGCCCGTAACGAGGCCACCGAGGAGACGGGTACGACCGTCACCTTCTGGGCCGACGGAGACGTCTTCGAGACCACCGACTACTCCTTCGAGACCCTCTCCCGCCGCTTCCAGGAGATGGCGTTCCTCAACAAGGGACTCACGCTCAAGCTCACCGACGAGCGTGCCGCGGCGAAGGCGACGGCGGGCGCGGACAGCGCCGAGGTGGTCGACGTCCCCGACGAGGAGTCGACCCGCACGGTCACGTACCACTACGAGAACGGCATCGTCGACTTCGTCAAGTACCTCAACTCCCGCAAGGGCGAGCTCATTCACCAGTCGGTGATCGACATCGAGGCCGAGGACAAGGAACGACTCCTCTCGGTCGAGATCGCCATGCAGTGGAACACGCAGTACACCGAGGGGGTCTACTCCTTCGCCAACGCGATCCACACGCACGAGGGCGGTACGCACGAGGAGGGCTTCCGTGCGGCGCTGACCTCGCTGGTCAACCGCTACGCGCGCGACAAGAAGCTGCTGCGCGAGAAGGACGACAACCTCACCGGTGAGGACGTCCGCGAGGGTCTGACGGCGATCATCTCGGTGAAGCTGGGCGAGCCCCAGTTCGAGGGTCAGACGAAGACCAAGCTGGGCAACACCGAGGCCAAGACCTTCGTGCAGAAGGTCGTCCACGAGCAGCTGACGGACTGGTTCGACCGGAACCCCAACGAGGCCGCCGACATCATCCGCAAGGGCATCGCGGCGTCCACGGCCCGTGTCGCGGCCCGCAAGGCGCGTGACCTGACGCGGCGCAAGGGGCTCCTGGAGAGCGCCTCGCTGCCCGGCAAGCTGAGCGACTGCCAGTCCAACGACCCGACGAAGTGCGAGATCTTCATCGTCGAGGGTGACTCCGCCGGTGGTTCGGCGAAGTCCGGCCGTAACCCGATGTACCAGGCCATCCTGCCGATCCGAGGCAAGATCCTGAACGTCGAGAAGGCCAGGATCGACAAGATCCTCCAGAACACCGAGGTCCAGGCGCTGATCTCGGCCTTCGGCACCGGGGTCCACGAGGACTTCGACATCGAGAAGCTCCGCTATCACAAGATCATCCTGATGGCGGACGCCGACGTCGACGGCCAGCACATCAACACCCTGCTGCTGACCTTCCTGTTCCGCTTCATGCGGCCGCTGGTCGAGTCCGGGCACGTGTACCTCTCGCGCCCGCCGCTCTACAAGATCAAGTGGGGCCGTGACGACTTCGAGTACGCGTACTCGGACCGTGAGCGCGACGCCCTGGTGGCCCTCGGCAAGCAGAACGGCAAGCGGATCAAGGAAGACTCGATCCAGCGCTTCAAGGGTCTCGGTGAGATGAACGCCGAGGAGCTCCGCATCACCACGATGGACGTCGACCACCGTGTGCTGGGCCAGGTCACGCTGGACGACGCGGCGCAGGCCGACGACCTGTTCTCGGTGCTGATGGGTGAGGACGTCGAGGCGCGGCGCTCGTTCATCCAGCGCAACGCCAAGGACGTCCGCTTCCTCGACATCTGAGTCGGCCGTACAAGCAAGCCGCAGCGCGAAAGGACTTTGACCAGCAATGGCCGACGAGAACACCCCTGTGATGCCCGAAGAGGAGCCCACCGTCCCGGGCGTCGGCATGCGTGTCGAGCCCGTGGGGCTCGAGACGGAGATGCAGCGCTCCTACCTCGACTACGCGATGTCCGTCATCGTGTCGCGTGCCCTGCCCGACGTGCGGGACGGCCTGAAGCCCGTCCACCGCCGGGTGCTCTACGCGATGTACGACGGCGGCTACCGGCCCGAGAAGGGCTTCTACAAGTGCGCCCGTGTCGTCGGTGACGTCATGGGTACGTACCACCCGCACGGCGACTCCTCGATCTACGACGCGCTCGTGCGACTGGCGCAGCACTGGTCGATGCGCATGCCGCTGGTGGACTCCAACGGCAACTTCGGCTCCCCGGGCAATGACCCGGCCGCGGCCATGCGGTACACCGAGTGCAAGATGATGCCGCTGTCCATGGAGATGGTCCGGGACATCGACGAGGAGACCGTCGACTTCCAGGACAACTACGACGGCCGCAACCAGGAGCCGACGGTTCTGCCGGCGCGCTTCCCGAACCTTCTGGTGAACGGTTCCGCGGGCATCGCGGTCGGTATGGCGACCAACATCCCGCCGCACAACCTGCGTGAGGTCGCCGCCGGCGCGCAGTGGTACCTGGAGCACCCGGAGGCCTCGCACGAGGAGCTCCTGGACGCCCTCATCGAGCGGATCAAGGGCCCGGACTTCCCGACCGGCGCGCTGGTCGTGGGCCGTAAGGGCATCGAGGAGGCGTACCGCACGGGCCGTGGCTCGATCACGATGCGCGCGGTCGTCGCGGTCGAGGAGATCCAGAACAGGCAGTGCCTGGTCGTCACGGAGCTCCCGTACCAGACCAACCCCGACAACCTCGCGCAGAAGATCGCCGACCTGGTGAAGGACGGCAAGGTCGGCGGCATCGCGGACGTCCGGGACGAGACGTCCTCGCGTACGGGCCAGCGCCTGGTCGTCGTGCTGAAGCGTGACGCGGTCGCCAAGGTCGTGCTGAACAACCTCTACAAGCACACCGACCTGCAGTCGAACTTCGGCGCGAACATGCTGGCGCTCGTCGACGGGGTGCCGCGCACGCTGTCGATCGACGCGTTCATCCGCCACTGGGTGACGCACCAGATCGAGGTCATCGTCCGGCGTACGAAGTTCCGGCTGCGCAAGGCCGAGGAGCGGGCGCACATCCTGCGCGGTCTGCTCAAGGCGCTGGACGCGATCGACGAGGTCATCGCGCTCATCCGGCGCAGCAACACCGTGGAGATCGCGCGCGAGGGCCTGATGGGCCTGCTGGAGATCGACGAGCTCCAGGCGAACGCGATCCTGGAGATGCAGCTGCGCCGTCTGGCCGCGCTGGAGCACCAGAAGATCACCGCCGAGCACGACGAGCTCCAGGCGAAGATCAACGAGTACAACGAGATCCTGGCCTCGCCCGCGAAGCAGCGTCAGATCGTCAGCGAGGAACTGGCGGCGATCGTCGACAAGTTCGGCGACGACCGGCGCTCCAAGCTGGTCCCCTTCGACGGTGACATGTCCATCGAGGACCTGATCGCCGAGGAGGACATCGTCGTCACCATCTCGCGCGGCGGTTACGTCAAGCGGACGAAGACGGACGACTACCGCTCGCAGAAGCGCGGCGGCAAGGGCGTGCGGGGCACGAAGCTCAGGGAAGACGACATCGTCGACCACTTCTTCGTGTCGACGACCCATCACTGGCTGCTGTTCTTCACGAACAAGGGCCGGGTCTACCGGGCCAAGGCCTACGAACTGCCGGACGCAGGCCGGGACGCGCGTGGCCAGCACGTCGCGAACCTGCTGGCGTTCCAGCCGGACGAGCAGATCGCCCAGATCCTGGCGATCCGCGACTACGAGGCCGCGCCCTATCTGATCCTGGCCACCAAGGGCGGCCTGGTGAAGAAGACCGCGCTGAAGGACTACGACTCCCCGCGTTCGGGCGGTGTCATCGCGATCAACCTGCGGGAGACCCAGGACGGCAGCGACGACGAACTGATCGGCGCCGAGCTGGTGTCGGCCGAGGACGACCTGCTGCTCATCAGCAGGAAGGCCCAGTCGATCAGGTTCACCGCGACGGACGACGCGCTGCGCCCGATGGGCCGCGCCACCTCGGGCGTGAAGGGCATGAGTTTCCGCGAGGGCGACGAACTGCTCTCGATGAATGTTGTCCGGCCCGGTACGTTCGTGTTCACTGCCACCGACGGCGGGTACGCGAAGCGGACCGCGGTGGACGAGTACCGCGTCCAGGGTCGCGGTGGTCTGGGCATCAAGGCCGCCAAGATCGTCGAGGACCGCGGATCGCTCGTCGGCGCGCTGGTGGTGGAGGAAGCGGACGAGATCCTCGCCATCACGCTCGGCGGTGGTGTGATTCGTACGCGAGTCAATGAAGTCAGGGAGACGGGCCGTGACACCATGGGCGTCCAACTGATCAATCTGGGCAAGCGTGATGCCGTCGTCGGTATCGCGCGCAACGCCGAGGCCGGTCGTGAGGCCGAAGAGGTCGACGGGACCGATGAGGCCGAAGGCGCCACGGTCGAGGCCGATGCCGCGAGCGTGGTCGAGGGCACAGTCGAGGGCACGGCGCCCTCGGCCGGGGAGCACGAGGAGTAGAGCGTGAGTGGAGCCACGGGCGCCGGTTCGGCCGCTTCCGGAGCAGGCGCGCACGGCGCCCGTGGCCCTGCCACGGACTCCCAAGGGGGCACTGTGACGGACACTCGGGGACCTCAGCCGCAGTACGAGGGTTACGCGACCGGGCCGTTGCCCGGTGAGCGTGAGCCCGCGGCGGGACAGGCGGGTCCCTACCACCCGCCGCAGGCGTACCAGTCCCCCGCGGGCGGTACGCAGGGCGGCGGAACTCAGGGCGGTGTACAGGGCGTGGGCGGAGCGCAGGCGACCCGGCTGCCGCGGACCGGGGCGCGGACCACTCCGCGTACCCGTAAGGCGCGACTGCGGGTGGCGAAGGCCGATCCGTGGTCGGTGATGAAGGTCAGCTTCCTGCTCTCCATCGCGCTCGGCATCTGCACGGTGGTCGCGGCCGCCGTGCTGTGGATGGTGATGGACGCCATGGGCGTCTTCGAGACCGTGGGCGGCACGATCAGCGAGGCCACCGGCTCGAACGAGAGCAACGGCTTCGATCTGCAGTCGTTCCTGTCGCTGCCGCGCGTCCTCATCTTCACCTCGGTCATCGCCGTGATCGACGTGGTGCTGGCCACCGCGCTGGCGACGCTGGGCGCGTTCATCTACAACCTGTCGGCCGGCTTCGTCGGTGGTGTGGAGCTCACTCTCGCCGAGGACGAGTAGGGCGCCGGGTATCGATTTTGGGACTGGCCCCGACGTGCGCTAATCTTCAGAAGTCAGCGCAGCAGCGCGGCGGGGCTATAGCTCAGTTGGTTAGAGCGCATCCCTGATAAGGATGAGGCCACAGGTTCAAATCCTGTTAGCCCCACCAGCACGAAGGCCCCTCACCGGTAACGGTGGGGGGCCTTTGACATCTCCGGCTGACATCAGCCGATCAATGGATCTTCCAGAAGCTCAGCGAGCATCGTCACGGCTTCCCGCTCTCCATCGCCCACGACGTGGGTGTAGACGTCCATGGTCATGCTGATCTGGCTGTGCCGGAGGATGGCCTGAGCGACCTTGGGATGCACCCTCAGGAAGGCCAGCAAGGGCCCGCAGGTGTGCCGAGCGAGCCGCACTGTGATCCGGCGGACCCCGGCCCGCCTCACGAGCGCGCCGAAGCTTCTGGAGAAGCCCACAGGGTCGATCATTCCGCCCCGGTCCGACGAGAAGATCAGATCTTGGCCCGCCTCCTGGCGCCAGCCGTCTCCCACGATCTTCCGCTCCAGGTCTTGCAGCTCCCGGCGCTCCTCCAGGGCGCGGGCGCAGAACTCGGGCAGCGGGAGCACAGCATGCGAGGACTCCGTCTTGAGGTCCTTGAGGACCAGGCCGACGCCCTTGACGCGCTGCACCTGCTTGAGCGGCGTGAACTGTCGCTGATAAAAGTCGATGTCCTGCCAGCGCAGCCCCAGCACCTCGCTGCGACGCAGGCCGAGGACGAGCACCAGGACGCAGGCCGCATAGAGCCGGTGCGCACGAGCCGAGCGCAGGAATGTGATGGCTTCCCGGGCGTTCCACGGCTTGGCTTCCCGCTTGGTCACCTTGGGCATGTCCACCAGCTCGGCGCCGTTGCGCGTCAGCAGCTCCTCTCGAACGGCCCGGTTCAACGCGTTCCGCAGGACCCGCAGCACCTCGAAGCGCGCGGCCGGCGGAACCTCCGTGCGCACCAGCTCGGCCATGAACGAGCGGAGCTGTGCCGGGGTGAGCCGGATCAAGGGCTTCTTGCCCAGGTGGGGGAACAGGTACAGCCTCACCTTCGCGCCAGTAGGCCAGCCACTCACCTAGCGTCCAGGTCCGCGAGGGCACCGGTACGCCGTTGTGCTCTTGGTCCTGGATCTTGCCCAGCTTCTCGGCCGCATCGTCGTACGACGAGCCGTAGACGAACTTCCGGACCCGGTGCCCGTCCGTGTTGGTCACGTACGCAGCGCCCTGGTAGCGCCCGTCCTTGAGCTTGGTGATGGTTCCCCCACCATTGGGGCGACGCTTGGCCATCAGGCAGCCTCCTCGAGGCGCGATGCGAGGAACGCGCGCAGTCCGTCAGCCGGGATGCGTCGGCTGCTGCCGATCGTCAGCGAGAGCAGGCGACGCGTTCGGATCAGGTCGTAGACCGTGGTCCGGCCGACCTTCAGCCGGGCCATAACTTCAGGCACTGTCAGCAGCTCGTCATCCCAGCCACCCCCCTTCGATTGCTTCGAGTTCGGCGCGTGCTTCGCGGGCGGTTTGGCGGTTGGTGTGGATGTCGCGGGCGATGGTGGCGGCGAGCCAGGATTCGCCGGGTGTGTGGCCGTGTCCGGTGTAGGTCCAGTGGGCGAGGGTCAGTGTGGAACCCTCCGGGGCGTCGTCCGGGTCGGGCAGACCCCGTTCGCGGCGTTCCTGGCGGGCGCGGAAGTCGGCCCGGACCTGTCGCAGTGCGCCGAGGGTGGTCGAGTAGCGGCGGGACTTGGTGGAGAAGTGGCCGCGGAAGCCGAGCATGTGGGCCCACTGCCAGAGCTTGCGTTCGGGGTAGGCGTCGTCCAGGTCGAAGCACGCTTCGATCAGGTGCCGGGCAGTCGCGGCCCAGGGCGTCAAGGTCGTTCGTACAGTGGCGCGCTCCACCTTGACGCCCTGGACCACGCCCGCTCCACGGTGTGTGGGTCGAAGGCGGACGGGATGGGAGCCGGGGTGAATGGTGGGTTGCGGAGCATGGGCGCGGTCCGGCATCTGTTTGCCAAGCTCAGATGGTGCTCAAGACTTCCGGCTTTGACTTCCACGCGCGGAGGCTGGCTGTCATGTTGATGCCTACGCGGGACCGTGGGTCGCTAACTGCGGCTACTTGAGAAGACCAGGGGGACTAGATGCTTTCAACGATGGGCACGGGAGCCATGATCGGCATAGCTGTCACGATGGTTGCCATCGCAGCTCTCGCCGTTGTTGTCGTCAAGCGGCTCGGTGCGCGGGGGCGGTAGACCTCCCAAGAGGCTCTGTCAAGGGCACCGTCCCTTGATGACATCAGCGGCTGACACCAACAAGGCCGGTCGTCGGCGAACCCCTCCGCACCCAGGCGCCAGGTCGGCGCAGCACCAGTCCGGAGCTGCCGTGGTGCAGGGGGCCCGTCGACCGACCTGATAAGGATGAGGCCACAGGTTCAAATCCTGTTAGCCCCACCAGCACGAAGGCCCCTCACCGGAAACGGTGGGGGGCCTTCTGCATGTCCAGGGGAGGCCGGGGCCGGCGGTGGAGGTGACCTGACCGCCGCCTGCTGTCGCCCCTGGGGGAACAGTCCGGGCCCTCCGGGAGGGACGCGGGGCGCCCTCCGGGGCCGCCCCGGCGGCTCCCCCCCCGGGCCGGCTCCGGCGGAGGCGCGTACGGAGGCACGGAAAAGGCCCCCGCCGGTGTGAACCGGACCAGGGGCCTGGGTGGCGTGCGCGGCGCCCTCAGGGTGGCAGCGGGGCCGAGTCCCCGGCGGGTGTGGCGCTGTGGGCGGAGCGGGTGCTGTTCGTCGCCTCGGCGGCGTCCGTGGTGTCGGCGGACAGCTGGCGGGTGGCGGGCGAGGAGCCGTGCGCCTCGGCGCGGATGCGCTGCTTCATCGTGGGTGGCAGCGCCCTGTCACGCGGAAGGGTCCATCGCACCGACGGCGTGGTCGCGGTTGCCGGGTTCGCACCCGTGTGCTCGTGGCTCGTGGCCGTCGGCTCCGCGGCCGCGGCCTGGGCGGTGGCGAGGCCCAGCGACGCGAGAAGCGCGAAGAAGGCGGTGATGAAGGCGGTCCAGATGCTCTTGACCCTGAAGGTGCTCATGGCCCCTCGCTTTCAGGTGGTCCGGTTTGCTTACCTTTCCGATGATGTGGATCCGGGCCCTGGAAACCGGGACCGACGCCCCCGGTGCGCCGATCTTCCGATGAACACCACTCGTATGGTTCAACCGGCCCGGAAAACCCGCCTCGGGGGTCCCGAGGGGGCTCGACAGGGGTCCGGAGCGGGCGGCGCCGGGGTGCCGGGGAGGTCACCGATCGGTATCGGTCGGTGTGTATAGTCGGGCCGCAGAAGTCCCTTACGTCAAGGAAAGACGAGGTCGCGCGGTGAAGAAGCTTCTCCTGGTCGCACTGGCCGCCATCGGCGGGCTCCTCGTGTACCGCCAGATCCAGGCGGATCGCGCCGAGCAGGATCTGTGGACGGAGGCGACCGACTCCGTGCCCGCAGGTTCAGGTGTGTGAGACGGAACAGTCTGCTAGAAGCCCCGGCCGCCGAGCGGCCGGGGCTTTCTGCTGCCCGGGACCCGCTGTTGCGGGACCGTGACGACCGCACTCTTGAGTTCACCTAAGCAAATCATTAGGTTGCATGCGTGAAGCAGCGGTGATGGCGGGTGGCCGAGGGGCCCCAGCCCGGTGCGGCCGTCGACAGCCTCGTGCAGGCGGCGCTTCCGAGGGGCGGTCCGCGCGGCGTACGGGCCGGCCGGCCGGTCCCGGGCACGGGGCCCGTCACCGGCGCAGGAGCCGGGCGGTACGAAGGCGGGCAATGACGGCAGTACGGCGGGGGCCGCAGACAGCGGTGGTACGGGCGGGGCAGGATGGACCGGCATCGCGGCCGCCGCCGGAGCGGGCGCCGCGGTCGCTCCGACCGCCGGGTTCCTGCTCGTACGCGGCCGACGCGGGGGCAGGTACGCAGACGACGAGGGGGAAGCGCGTGAACAGGCAGCGCAATAGGGGCCGGGTGACGCTCGCGACGTTCGCGGCGGTGTGCGCGGTGGCGGCGCTGCCGGGGCAGGCGCACGCGGCCGACGGCCCTGCGGCGTACACCTTCGATCCCGCGGCGGAGGCGGTCCGGGGTGCGGAGTCCAACGCCGACGCGGCGGAGCTGAAGCCGGGTTCGGTCTACAAGAGCTCCATCGGGCAGGGGCAGAAGCTCTACTACCGCCTGGAACTCGACGACAGGACGGATGCCTACGTCTCCGCCGTGGCGGTGCCGAAGTCCGGTGGGAAGGTCGCCTACGGCGACGGCATCACGATCAGCATGAGGGACCTCGACGACAACCAGTGCAGTTCCGAGGACGCGGACTTCGAGTCGGCGGAGTTCCCCCGCCCGATCGCCGCCTACGCCCACCGGACCGTGGAGAAGGACAGCACCACGTGCGCGGCGGGCGGCACGTACAACGTCCTGATCGAGCGGGAGAGCAAGGCGACGTCGTCCCCCGAAGCCTGGGACCTGGAGCTGCGCTTCGAGAACGAACCGGCGCTCAAGGACGAGAAGTCGATGCCGACCGTGGCGCCGGAGAACTGGCCCTCCGCCTCGCCGACGCCGCCCGCCGGCAGGCAGAAGCGGTCCGGCGGCAGCGGTTTCTACGACGCCACCAGCCTGGACACCGGTGAATGGGCCGACACGATCGCGCCGGGGCAGACCCGCTTCTACCGGGTTCCTGTGGACTGGGGGCAGCAGCTCTTCGCCACGGCCGCGCTGAGCAACAGCGGCAGGTCGACGGAGTACCTCGGCAACGCCCTGGCGCTGGCCCTGGACAACCCGGCACGCGGTCATGTGGACGACGCGACGCTGTCGTACTCCGGGACGCCCAACTCGGTGGCCCTGGACCCGCTTCCCCCGGTGGCGTACGAGAACCGCTACGACTCGGCGGCCGACGTCAGCGCCATGCGCTTCGCGGGCTGGTACTACCTGTCGGTGACGCTCTCGCCCGAGGTCGCCGAGCACTACGGGGACGGGGCCCTCGGGCTGACGCTCAAGGTGAAGGTCGTCAACGACAGCAAGGCGTCGCCCTACCAGGGGGAGGCCGGGATCTTCGGGGTCACGGAAGACGACAGGGACATGGCCGAGAGCGGCCGGAGCGCGCCCGAGGCCGGTGAGAGCGACACGATGAAGACGGTCGCCGCGGCGGGCATCGGCGCGGGTTCCGTGCTGGTGCTGGGGCTCGGGGCGTGGACCCTGCTGGCCAGGCGCCGGGCGGTTCCGGCCGCTGTGCCGCCGGGCGCGGGCGGTCAGCCGCCGTTCGGGGGCCCGCCGCAGGCATGGTAGGCCGCTCGGACGTCCGGGAGGGCGCTCAGGCCTGGGTGAGCGCCCAGATCCCCACCGCGAAGCAGATCAGCGCCACCACCAGCACCGGGACCGCCACCCTCGGGGGCGGTCCCGGCCGCTTCGCGGGGGCCGGTCGCGGGGCGGCCGGTGCGACGGGCTGGGGAGCCTGCGGGTGCTGCGCGGTGTACGGGCGTGTGGGCGTGGTCCCGTACGGCACGGCGGCCGTGGCGGCCTGGGCGAGATCGGGGCCGGCGTCGGAGGCGTAGGGGGAGGCCGTGTGGGCCGCCGGCGGGGCGGACGAGGGCACCTGCGGCTGCGCCGGGTGCGGGATCGGGGCGGGCTGCTGCGGGGGCGGAGCGAGGTGGAAGCTGCCTGTCTCCGACATCGACGAGGGAGTGGCGTACGGCTGTTGCCCCGGCGTGCCCTGCGGAGCGGCGTAGGGCTGCTGCCCCGGCGTCCCCTGGGGAGCGGCGTAGGGCTGCTGTCCCCGGCCCTCCGGCGGGTACGGCTGCTGCGACGGCTGGGGTGCGGGCGGCGGCGCCCCGACGGTCTGTGCGGGCGCCTGCGGCCCGTTGCCGGGTGTCCCGGGGCCGGTGGCGGGTCCTTCGGGGCCGAATCCCGCGGGGAGCGGGCCGATCTGATCGAACACCTCGACCCGCTCGTCGTCCGGGCCGGCCTCCGGAAGCATCTCGACCGCCGCGGTCAGCGCCTTGCGCGCCCCTGTGGCCGTACGGAAACGGGCGTGCGGGTCCGGCTGCAGCAGACCGGCGAGAACCTGCCACAAGGGCTCCGGCACGCCCCGGGGCGCGCCCGGGGTGCCGTGCGCGGCGAAGTACTCGATCAGGGCCTTGGAGTCCGGCTTCTGGCCCTGCAGCAGATAGAGCGCGACGAGCCCGACGGCGAAGAGGTCCGCCGGGAAGTCGGGCTCCGCTCCCATCATCTGCTCGGGAGCGAAGTAACCGGGCGTGCCCACCACGTAGTTGGTCTCCGTCAGTCGCGGCTCACCCTTCCGCATCGAGATGCCGAAGTCGGAGAGCCGCAGATGCGGCCGGCCCGTACCGGTGGCCTCCATAAGGATGTTGGCCGGTTTGATGTCACGGTGCACGACCCCCTCGGCGTGCACCGTGGACAGCCCGGACAGCAGCTGGTCGAGCAGGAGGCAGACGAACCGCGGGGGCAACGGGCCGTAGTCGCCGATGACATGGGCCAGCGAGCCGCCGCTGACCAGATCCATCGTGAACAGGACCTTGTCGTCGTCGGCGGCCCAGCTGGCCGGGGCGAGGACGTGCGGGTGCTCGATCCGCAGCGCCTGCTCACGGACGAAGCGCAGCAGCGTGTGCGCGTCGCTCTGCTGCAGGACCTTGGCCGCCACGTACCGGCGGCGCCGGTGGTCCCACGCGCGCCAGACGGCGCCGACCCCACCACGTCCGATCGGATCGACCAGCTCGTACCGACCAGCGAAGACCTCACCCATTGCGCTGCGCCCGCTCCCGTTCCCGTTTCGGTTCGTGCCCCGGCTGTCGGGATACTGCCACGGCCGGCCGCCCGGAGGGCGGCCCCGGGCCTCAGCTCTGGTGGCCTTCGTAGTGCGCGACCGCGTCCGCGGTGCGTCCCGCTCCGTACACCCTGAGGAACTCTGCCAGCTCCGGGTGGGCCGGGGCGAGGGAGTCCGCCGCATCGATGATGTCGCCGGCCGCGGCGACCGACCGCAGCAGCGACTGGATCTCACGGACCACCCGCCGCACGGTGGGGGCACCGCCCGTGGTGGAGGTGTGGCCGGTGTTGGTCAGGACCGAGCCGCCCTGCGACTTCTTGATCTCTTCCATCCGGTCGGTGGCCTCTCCCGCGCTGACGCTGCCGTCCGCCACCTGGCTGGCGAGCTCCTGAAGTGCCTGGACCCGCTGGACGACCGCGGGGTTGCCGATCTTGGCCCGCTGCCCGCTCATCAGCTGGGAGAGCATGGGGGCGGAGAGCCCGAGCACCGCCGCGAGGCGTGCCTGGTTGAGGCCGAGGTCGTCGATCAGCCTGCGGAAGAGCGCCCCCAGCGGCTCTCCGTACCAGCTGCGCTGGAGCTCCCGGGCTCTAGCCGTCGCCTCTTGCTGCGCTGCGTCCATTGCGTCTCCCCTTCGCTGCGGCTTCGCTGCTGCGAACCTCGTCGTGCATCTTACGGAGAGCCGTTGCGCGCCGGGAGCCCCAATCCTTTTGCAGGATTCGGGGGGTCACCCGGTACTCTGTTCTGCGACGGATGTCGCGGCGTGGTTTTGAGCCGGGGTGTCCGGCTTTTCGGGGCCTTAGCTCAGTTGGTAGAGCGCTGCCTTTGCAAGGCAGATGTCAGGAGTTCGAATCTCCTAGGCTCCACATCAGTAGAGGTCCCCTGACCTGCGGAAACGCAGGTCAGGGGACCTCTCTGTGTTTATAACGTCAGCACCGTGTCAGCACCGATCTGATTTACGGTGCCCCACATGGCGTACATCAAGAAACGGGACAAGCGCGACGGAACGGCCAGCTTCACGGTGATGTGGAGGGCCGGCGGAGCCCGTGGCGGCAAGCAGGAGTCCGAGGTTTTCGAGGACGAGACAGCCGCCGAGCGCTTCCGTGATCTGGTGAACGGGCACGGGCAGCAGTGGCCTCCGGGCTGGACCCGAGGTCACGGTTTTGTTGCGGACCGGCGGCGGGCGGACACCATGTTCGAGCCCTTCGCGCTCGCCTACGTCGATCGCCTCACCGGTATCCAGGGCGACACGCGGAGCAAGTACAAGAAGGAGATCAGGGAGAACATGGCTCCCTGGTTCGGCCCGTACTCCGTGGAGGACGGCGAGGGCAGCATTGTCCGGACGATGGTCCAGGACTGGGTCAACGACCTCGAAGCCGGGCGCCTCGCCCCGCTCGACCCGCGTGATCGGAAGCCCCGGACTGCCTATGCGCCGAAGACCGTCCAGAACAAGCACGGTCTTCTCAGCGCGATCATGCAGTCAGCTGTCGATGCAGAACCGTCACTGCGGGCGTCCAACCCGTGCGCGAAGACCCGTCTGCCCCGGCTCGACGGAGCCGAGGACGAAGAGGAGATGGTCTTCCTCGAACGCGAGGAATGGGCCTGGATCTACGAGTGCCTTCGCGACGACGCCAAGGATCTTGGCGAGACCATCGCGGAGACCGGCTTCCGGTGGGGCGAGGCCACCGCGCTTCAGCCGCGAGACCTCCGGCGTCGCAACGGGCGCCCGGCTATCCGCGTACAGAGGGCCTGGAAGAAGGACGAGGACGGCAAGTCCATCCTCGGCCCCCCGAAGACCCGGAAGTCGCGCCGCACCGTCGTCATCACGCACAAGCTCGACCGGATGCTTCGTCGCCGCGCGAAGGGCCTGGCTCCCAACGATCTGATCTTCACCGGCCCCGAAGGTGGCAAGTGGGACCCCGGTACCTTCCGGCGTCTGCGCTGGATACCCGCGATCGAGTTGGCCGCAGAGAAGTACGGCCTGATCAAGCGACCGCGCATCCACGACCTCCGCCACTCCCACGCATCGTGGCTGATCGCAGCGAAGGTGCCGCTGCCGGCCATCCAGGGACGACTTGGCCACGAGTCCATCACCACGACCGTGGACCGCTACGGCCACCTCCTGGACGCCTTGGACGACGAGGTCATGGCGGCCATCGAGTGGGCCATGGACCCGACGGCCCCGCTCCCCGGCTTCCTGGAGCGCTCCGGCCTGGCCGCCGCTACTGACGGACTCCCCCACGTGCCTCGCCAGCTCTCCGGACTGGCCCAGGAAACGTGGAAGGACGCCAGCGACATGCCGCAGGACGATGCAGAGCACGAGAACGACCCGGTCTTCGTCGTCACGCTGGGGGGCCGGGAGGTGCCGTTCGCGGACCGCGAGCACGCACAGGACGTCGCCGACCAGTGGAACGACGACCACGAGGAAGAGATCGCGACTATGCGGGCAGACGGTTGGTCAGAGGAGAAGATCGCCCGCCGCGGAGCTTTCGGCCCAGAGGAACGCGAGCGATGGACCGGCGGCGGCTCCATCTGGTCCCGGATGCCGGAGCGGCAGTTCGTGCACTACGCCTTGGCCTCGTACGAGGCCGACGGCACCCTGACGTACGAGCCGCTTCCGGTGTGTAGTCGGTGGACGTGGGAGTTCGAGCACGACGGCTTCACCACGCGGGCCGCAGAGTTCCGGACCGAGTTCCGCCCCCACGGCACCACGGAGGCGCACGCTCGGGGAATCATCAAGTCGGCCGTCGTCCGAGCCTTCGAGCAGGCCCGGATGGAGGCTCTGGAGGTGTGCGCCAAGCATCCGGATGCCGACCTGACGAGCACCGAGACGTGACGCGCCAGTTCCAGCCCGCCGATCGTAGGAGTGTGCTCTTCTTCACATGACTTCGGCCCGCTCCCCGATGGGGAGCGGGCCGAAGTTGTACGTGCTTCGCAGCGGGGAACCGCTCGTGGGTCAGCCCACGACCTCCGAGGTCGGGTAGCAGACCGTCTGCCACTGCTCGGGTACGTCGTCGGTACGCGACCAGCCGTTGACGGTGTCCGGCTTTGCCCGCTCGGCGGGGCCGATGATGAAACCGTTCTCGATCAGACGATGTCCGAACGACGCGGGGGCGAAGCCCGAGTCCGCCGGCCCCAGATCACGGACGACGAGTTGCCGCACAGGGTTGGGGTCCTCGACACGGACCTCCCATTCCTCGGAGGCAAGCGGTGCCACGATCAGGCGCCAGCGCCCGTTCAGCACGTACACGAGGGCGCGGTGGGGTCCAGCGGGTGTCACGTTTTCTCCACGTGGATCGGTCGGTGGTGGTCGGTCGTCACCAGAGGCTGAGGGGGCGGCCCGCCGCAATCGCCGCACGGATGCGTGCCGCGATCTCCGCTTCGGACTCCCCGCCGTTCCGGCCGGCCCGGATAGCAGTGCCTATGGCGCGGGAGCGTCCGGCCGGGCCGCGAAGGTCTGCGAGGGGGCTACCCGGGTTTCTGCGGCGGGCCAGCCATTCGGCACGGTTCTCCGCCGCTGTCCCCAGTCGCAGGTGCGTCGGCTGCTGGCAGGAGTGGTTGTCGCAGGTGTGGCAGACGGTCGGGCTGTCGGTGCCCCAACCGAGCCGAGGGATGACACCGTGCGCGAGCTGGTACCCGTAGAGGTGACCCGGCACCGTGCCGCGTCGCGTCCTGCCCGGCCGCGAGGCGGCCCTGAAGCTGGCGTGGCCGGTGCTGGAGATCCCGCCGAAGAAGAACCAGCAGTCCTCGGTTGACCCTGTTCGATAGACCTTTGCCCAGTACCTGGCTTGAACGGACTCGTTGGCAAGCCAGACTGACCACTCAACAGCCGGTATGCGCAAGGGCGTTGGCTCACCGATGAGGGCAAGTTGCTCATCAACGTGAACGGGCCCGGACTCGTTCACCGCCGCGAGCGGGAAGAGTCCGGGCCCAAGGTCGTTCTCAGGAGGCATCAGCCCGGCTACCGTCCCCTGTGACGGCCGGGGCCGGGGTGCCCGAGGCCGAAGAAGCCGCTTCCGCCGCATCGGCCCGAGGCTTCCGGGCCCGGGTGGGGCGGGGGCGCTCGGCACGGGCCCGCAGCGATTCGATGATCTCCTTCGCACGAGCGGCGGTAACAGGCTTCGCCTCGCGTTCCAGCTCCTCCGCCGGCACGCCCAGCAGTTCCGAGACCAACTCGGCATCGTTGCCGAACAGACGCAGAACTACAGCAGTAGCCTCCCGAGCCGTGGCGTCGGCCTCCTCCTTCGCCTTGGCTGCGTTCACCGCGGCCTCACGCGCGCTCAGCGCGTTCGTAGCTGCCATCTCCCGCGTCTTCGCCTTCAGCGCTTCAGCAGCGCGAACCCGTCGCCGCAGGTCCGCCGCGCTCACCGGTCCTGCCGAAGTGGTGCTCACCCGTGCCCCCAGTCCTGTTCGAAATCAGTGCTCGTCGCGCGCACCGTAGGCACAGGTCCGCGGACATCTCGAACCACGGGTTGGTTGGGTGCCGGCCAGAGCGAAAGGCTGCCTCCGGCGGGTCCTCCTCGGAGGGGGTGGGGGCTGATCGGTTGGGTGCCGCGCCGTCGTGGTGCGGGTGGTGAAGGCGGGGTTCCCTCCTCGGCCGGACACCCCAAGGGGCGTATCAGGAACCCGGGCACGGCGTCCAGGCCGAGCCGCTACGCGGTCGCTACGCGAGCCAGGACACCGCGCCCGGAACCCTGATACGGCGGAGCTGTCCGACCGAGGAGGGAACCCCGCCCAGGCCCGTTGTGGCCGGGACCGGCCGAGCGGGTGCGGGTCGGCGGAACGGGAAAAGAGCAGGTCAGGGCCTATATCTGGGTTGACCCAACCCCTAGAACGTGGTTTAATTAGTGATGTCGGAAGGGGAGGGCAACCCCCGACCGGCACACGGCAGGCCGACCGGCCGCCGACAACCTCTCTCACCAGGAGAACGACCGTGAGCACCACGAAGGCCCCCGCGAAGCTCGAAACCATCCGCGCTCTCCTCGCCAAGGCGGAGGACCCCCGCACGCCGGAGTCGGAGGCGGAGCTTGCCCGGAAGCGGGCGTTCGAGATGATGGCGAAGTACGGCGTCGAACAGGCGATGCTCAACGACGCCAACCCCGCCAGCGATGCCCCGACGGACCGCAAGATCGTTCTGGACAACCCGTGGGCGATGGAGCGGGTCCGCCTCATCAACCGAATCGCGCTCGCTCTCGGGTGCGAGCTGATCCACCTTGGCCGTGACGGCAGCGGCCCGGCCCGCCGGGTGCACATCTTCGGGTATGCGAGCGACCTTCAGCGCGTCGAACTGCTCTACACCTCTCTTCTGCTCCAGATGAACAGCGGACTGGCCGCTCAGTCGGTCCCGCCGGGCCAGGGGGCGCGTGCCTGGCGTCGGTCGTGGCTCCTCGGCTTCATCAACCGGGTGGGTGACCGCATCGAGGAGGCCGAGCGCGGCGCACGCGAAGAGGCCAGGGGCGAGACCAGCGCCACCGGCCGCAGCGCGGCCCTCGTGCTTGCGGACCGCAAGGCCGTCGTTTCGCGCAGCTACCACCAGGCTTACCCGCGTGCACGGAAGGGCGGCACCACCACCATGACCGGCAACGGGTACGGAGCCGGATGGATCGCGGGAAGCCGCGCCGACATCGGCGGTAAGCGGATCGGCCGCAGCACGGCCGGGTCCATAGCCGCGTAACCCCGACAGGGCCGGGGGTGGCCGTTCGCCGCCCCCGGCCGCCGAGCCCGCGACCCCTCCCAGGAGGCATAACCGTGCCGTCACGAAGGCCCCCGGCCACCCCCGCCCGCATCCTCACGGCCGCCGCCAACCACATCGAACGCGTCGGGCTCTACCAGGGTGACCACCTCTGGCAGCCCGGCCGAATGGGCGACACCGCCCCGTGCACCGTGCTGCACGCGTGGGAGCGCGGCGTACGCTCCGCCCGGCCCCGCTGGTCCGTACGCGGTGAGCCGTGGCACGTCTTCCAGCGCGCCCTGTTCGACTCCCTTGTGGTGCTCAGCAACCACATCAACGGCCGCCCCGTGTCCGGCGTCCGGTGGCGAAAGCTGAAGCTCACGGAGGACGCCTACCGGCGCACCCTGCTGTGGTGCTGGGGGGACGAGCCCGAGCGAACGACCGCCGAGGCCGCCGCGATGATTCGCGCCGCCGCAGCCCTGCACGCGAGTGACGGCGATCACAGCATCCCTGGTTGCCCCACCGTTTAGAACATGGTTTAATTAATGGTGTCGGAAGGGGGAGGGCAACCCCCCGGCCGACACCGTCACCGGGCCGAACGGCCCGAAGAACTCTCACCAGGAAGAAGAAGGACCGATGACGAACACCAAGACCCAGGCCGGCGTCCAGGCTGCCCCTGCCCCGTGGCCGACCTTCACGGTCGCCGAACTTGCCGCGCACCCCGGCAACGTCCGCGACATCGAGGCCCCGGCTGAACTGCTGGCCCACGTAAAGGACAACGGCGTCGTGGAGCCGCTGTACGTCGTCCGCACCCACGGCGACGTGCCGCAGATCATCGACGGGTTCCAGCGACTGGCCGCCGCCGTCGCCGCAGGGCTGGAGACCGTGCCGGTCACCCCCCGTCCCGTCATCCGGATCGACGCGCTCACCCCGCACCCGAAGAACGCCCGCGAAGACCTCGACCTGAACGCGCCGTTCGTGGAATCGCTCCGCGCCGAGGGGTGCCGCATCCCCGTCAAGATCCAGCGGCTTGACGGCGGAGTCCTCCAGGTCAACGACGGAAACCGCCGCTACCACGCAGCGACGGACGCGGGTCTCACCCACCTGCCGTACGAGTGGGAGGACGACGACCGTGACGCGGCCGGGCAGTTCCTCGACATGATCACGACCGCCCAGCACCGTAAGAGCCTCAGCCCGTCCGAGATGAACCAGGCCATGTTCAGCGCCGCCGAGGCGGGCGCGCAGGTCGGCCGCATCGCCAAGGCCGCAGGTGTTCGGCAGAAGGACGTCAAGACGCTGGTCAAGGTCAGGTCTGACGAGAAGTTGAGCGCCGCCGTGAGCGGCGCGGGCAGCTACGAGTGGACTTTCGAGCACCTGGCCGCGCTCTCGGAGTTCGCCGACGACGCCGAAGCGCTCGCCGCGATCACCGAGGCCGCCGCCGAGGATGACGCCGACGAGGGAGACGTTGACTGGGCCATCGCCATCGAGCGGACCAAGCGCGACAAGCGGGTCAAGGCGGAGGCGCACCGCGCGGAGCTGGAGACGGCCGGGCAGAAGATCAGGGACGCCGAGGAGCTGTCCGAGCGGGCCACGCCTGTGTGGCGACTGCGCGGCATCAGCACCGAGGAGCACGCCGAGTGCAAGGGGCTTGTGTGGGTGTTCGATGAGCGGCGGGGGGACCGGTACGAGCCTTACTGCTCCGCTCCCGGTCTGTACGGGCACACGGTGCCCGAGGGTGCAAGCGCCAGCGGCGGCACGATGACCACCGCCGACAAGGAGGCCGAGCGCGCCGCCCGCGCCGCCGTCAAGAAGGGGAACATCGACTGGGACGCGGCCGAGGCCCTGCGCCGGAAGTGGATCACGGACCTGATCAAGCGGCGGAACCTCCCGAAGAACACCACCAACACCCTGATCGGTCACGTCAATAACGCTCTTTTGAACGGCAGTTGGGGAATCTCCGACGATCTGAACAAGGAGGGCACCACCGAGATCCTGGCCGGATTCCTGGGCCTGAACACCGAGCAGGCCAAGGATCGGGGCAGTTTCGCCGGGCACGTCGCCAAGGACCCACGCCGGGCCCCTCAGCTCCAGTTCGCCGCCATCGCGGCCGTCCGGGAGAAGTGCGCGAACCGGTCGGCGTGGCGGACGGACAGCCAGCACGCCCCGTGGACGCGGAAGCCCACCGGCCGGTGGTTCCAGGTGCTCGCGTCCCTCGGGTACCCGCTCACGCCCATTGAGCAGTCGGTCGTGGACGAGGAGCCCTACGACCCGTCGAAGAAGAAGCCCCGCGCCGCGATCACGTCCGGCAGCGAGCCGGAGACCGAGCAGGAGACCGGCACCGACGAGGAGGCGAGCGAGCCGGAGGCCGAGGAGGGCGACGACCCTGCCAGCGACGACGAAGCCGCCGCCTAACCACCTCAGCCGCCCGAGGCCGGGGGCGGGAACTGCCCGCCCCCGGCACCCCAGGAGCCCCACAGTGACCCGTACAGCTCTGTTCGAGACCCACGCCGACGACCACGGTTGCGGATGCGTCCCCGCTCCCGCCGAGCCCGACCCCAGCACCACCGCCGACATCATGCAGGCCCGCGCCATCGCGTCCGGTCTCGCGGAGTTCGGTATCGGGCCCGCCCGCTGGTCCGCCGCCTACGACCACCAGGCCGCCGCCGTCGTCCTGCGCGTGGACACCCCGCGCGGACTGTACGCGCTCGCCATCCCGGCCCCCGGCCAGCCGTTCCCGGTCCGCCACCGGGGCGAGCGCATCGGCGCGCTGGACTGCCGCCGTACGTACGGCACCGCCGACAGCTACACCGCCGCCTTGTTCGCTGCGTTCCTGCGCGACCGCGCCGCACTCGACATCCCCGGCCGGGATGCTTGCCCTACCCCACAAAACATGGTTTAATTAATGGTGTCGGAGGGGGAGGGCAACCCCCCTCCGGTCCCACGGGCCGCCAGCCGGCCCAACCCCGGCCGTACGCGGAGGGCAACCCGCCCGGCCGGGCGCTCGATTCCTCTCTCACCAGCAGGAGCACTCACGATGACCAGCGCAGCCATGCGGTTTTCCATCCCCGCCACGGCCCAGTCCCGCGTCCGTCAGCTTGTCGAGGCCACCAACGCCCGCGCCGCCGTCCACCACCTCAGCGCGTACACGCTCGACATCTCCGCGCCCTTCCTGGCCGACTACCACGACACTGACGGCCGCCTGATCGGCAAGCGGCCCACCATCACCGTGACGATCTCCGGTGACATCCCCCGTCACCACGGCTGGACCGTCATTGCCCGCCTGGACCACGACGCGGAGGGCGAAACGATCACCAGCCTGTTCCCCGGTCTGCCCGAGCAGGACGCCGAGGCCGCGCGCCAGTACCGCGCCATCGAGAACTTCTGCCACGGGTGCGCCGTTGCCCGCCACCGCACCGCCACCTATCTCGCCCGCCACGAGAACGGCGAGATGCGGCAGTTGGGTACCACGTGTGTCGAGCCGTACACCGGTCTGCCGATCAAGGGCCTTGAGGCCCTTTGGCGGTTCGGCACGCTGAAGGACTCCGATTGGGACGGCGAAGAGGGCGGCATCCCGGCCGATCTCCGCGTCCCGGTGGCCGAGGTCCTGCGGGTGACCGCCGCCATCGTGAACACGGAGGGCCGCTTCTACAGCCGGTCCGAGCAGTGGAAGAACACCCAGCCGACCGCCGACGGCGTCGAAGCGTACTTCTTCGACCGCAAGGCCCCGATGGAATGGCGGGCCGACATCGACGCCGACCCCGACGCGCCGACCACCGCCGCCGCCGTCCGGGCATGGGCCGTCCAGGGATACGGCAGCCTCTCCGACTACCGCCACAAGGTGGGCCAGTTGGCGAAGGGCGAGACCGTCGACCCGCGCCACCTGCCGACGCTCGTGTCCGCCATCGCGGGTTGGTACCGCGACCAGGAGAAGGAGGCCACCGAGCGGGCCGCCCAGAACAGCAAGCCGCAGGGCACCGTGGGCGAGCGCATCACCACCCCCGCCACCGTTACCACCGTGATCGAGCTGGAGGGTCGGACGTACGGCTACCACACCCAGCGCCGCCGACTGGTGAAGTTCCAGGACCCGCAGGGCAACGTGTTCGTCTGGTTCAGCAGCGCCGCCGACGTCCCCGACCAGGGCGACGAGGTCGAGCTGACCGGCACGGTTAAGGACCACAGCATCTACGGCGAGACCGCACAGACCGTACTCACGCGGTGCCGCGTCGCCGCACGCGAACCGGTCGCCGCGTAGCAGGCCCCGGCCGGGCGGGAGGCACCGCCCGGCCGGACCCCGCCCGCCGGGCCGTGGGGTGGACGGCATCGAGCCGCCCACCCCACGCTCCGCCCATCACCGTCCGGGTCCGCCCGCGTCGGCGGCCGGCCCCGCTCACCGGCCCCGTACGAAGGGCGTCCCTCCGGGACGGCTCAGCCTGGCCCGGCTCGCAGCCGGCCGAGCCGTCCGGGCCGCAGGCGGCCCTCCCGGCCCGTCCGGACGCCGGGCCAAAACGGGCGTGCCCTGCGGGCACGACAGCACTTCCGTCGCGCTCCGCGCGACCACGGGCGGCACCTCCCCGACGGAGGCACCGTCCGCCGCCGACTGCACCACCGAGACCCCGAGGAACACCCCATGCCCGAGACCGCGTGCGCCATCCAACGTCAGGTCGCCCCGGCAGGAGACCCGTCTCCGCAGACCTGTCTTCAGGTCGCCCGGCAGGCCGCGATCCTCGCCGTCACGGCAGCCGACGAGGCCATGACCGCTGTGTGCCACAGCCGAGCCGGTGCCGCCGCCCGTCTGGAGGCGGTCATGCACGCGGCCCACAAAGAAGCCGTCGCGGCCGAGAAGTGGGCCGACCGCGCCGAGGAGTACGCCGACGACCCCACCATGCCGAACAGCGCTCTGCTGTACTGCGCCCGTGAAGCCGTCGACCATGCCGTTCGGGCTCAGTCGGCTGTCGGAGTCGAGACGACGGGAACCGACCTGCGGGCCGAGCTTGAGCGGAAGTTGACGGCGAACGAGTATGCCGAGCGGGAGACCGAACGCCGCCGGGAGGAAGCCGAACGGGAGGCCGAGGAACGCGCGGTCACCGGCATGGACCAGGAGAACCGCGACCAGGCGGCGAGGAACCGGTATCTCGCGGAGGGCCACGTCGCCGAACTCGGATGGACGGCCGGGCACGTCCGGGTGCTGGAGGCCGCCGAGTCCGGACGCTTGTACTGGCGAGACGGGCAAGCCCGGCAGGCAGCACGGCACGGCGTGTGGAACGGTGGCCGGCGGATCAGTCGCGAGCGGACCGAGGCCCTGTTCGCCGCGCGCTTCCTTGTCGTCGTCCCCCAGGAGGACGGCACCCGCCTACTGACACCGACTCCGATGGGTCAAGCCGCCCTTGAACTGGCTCGCCTCCATCCGGCCGGGCTCCACAACAGCGACCGGGCCGCCTACGAGTCACGGTTCGCCCGAGTCCGGCGACGCCACAAGCGCCGAGACGACCAGAAGTCCGCCGCCCGTGTACTCCCGCCCCTCGATTCCAGCGCGCGGAAGCTATACCGGAAGCCGCTCATGCTCACCGAACAGCAGGCCCGCGCCGAGCGCGACGCCGTCGATGGCTGGGAGGACGAGGGCGGCTACTGCCCCGGCACGGACACCCCGCGTCCGGCAGCCGGCCCCGCCGCGCGCCCGGCAGTCCGGATCATCCTGCCCCTGCACCGGCACACCGCCGTGCAGGGCGCCTTGTGGTGACCGCGGAGGGCACCGGTCGGCAGGCTGACCGGAGGCCGCTCAACCTTCCGGATGTGCGTCTCTCGAAGATCGACGTGACTGCAAAATCGAACACATGATGGAATTTGGATATGCGACGGACGACTCCCCCCGATCTCGACCGTGCCCAGGACGAGTGGCGCGCTACCTATCAGCAGCTCGCTGTGCGCCCGTGCACAGCGCTGCGCAGAAGGTTGATCCACCTGTCAGCGACCGTGCTGTTCCATCCGCACTGGCAAGGGCAGCGGTCGGCGGGGTGGGCGGCACTGCATGGCGCACGCCATGACCGATCCACCCTCTGAACTGCCCCGACACCGGAACACCTGCGACGGGTTGGTTGGGCGCCGGCCAGAGCGAAAGGCTGCCTCCGGCGGGTCCTCCTCGGAGGGGGTGGGGGCTGGTCGGTTGGGTGCGGGAGCGTTGTGGTGCGGGTGGTGAAGGCGGGGTTCCCTCCTCGGCCGGACACCCCAAGGGGCGTATCAGGAACCCGGGCACGGCGTCCAGGCCGAGCCGCTACGCGGTCGCTACGCGAGCCAGGACACCGCGCCCGGAACCCTGATACGGCGGAGCTGTCCGACCGAGGAGGGAACCCCGCCCAGGCCCGTTGTGGCCGGGCCCGGCCGAGCGGGTGCGGGTCGGCGGAACGGGAAAAGAGCAGGTCAGGGCCTATATCTGGGTTGACCCAACCCCTAGAACGTGGTTTAATTAGTGATGTCGGAAGGGGAGGGCAACCCCCGACCGGCACACGGCAGGCCGACCGGCCGCCGACAACCTCTCTCACCAGGAGACAAGGGATGAACATGCCGCTGACCGTCGCGGAGCTGGCCCACCCGATCGCGCTCGAACTCGGCGGGAACTGGCGACCGCAGCCCGCACGCCACGGCGTCAAGGAACTGGACCACGCCGCCACCTTCACCCACCTGGACGGCCGACAGCTCCACCTCTCCGAGCGGTTCGATGACCCTGGTCACCTGCACATCCGAGGCGCGTTCCCCGCCACCGACTACCCGTTTCGCAGGGGCGAGCGCGACACCGTCCGAGTCGCCATGACCGAGGACCCGGCGGACATCGCGGCCCGGATCGCCGCCGACCTCATCCCCACTCACCGTGACGTTCACGAACGAGTGAAGGAGCACAACCGCGCACAGGCCGAGATGCGCCGGGACGTCGAGGAAGCCGCACGCGACCTCTCCGAGCGACTTCCCGGAGCGCGAACCCGCATCGACGGTACAACGGCCTTTGTCTACATGAATCTTGAGCCGGGAGAAGTCCGTATCGGGCTCGACGGCGATGCGGTGAGCCTTGTACTCAACGATGTGCCCCGGACTATCGCCGACGCCGTTGTATTCGCGGTGAGTCGCTTTCTCCCCAGCGTCCAGACCTCCGAAGACGAGTACGGCGAATACGTCGACGGATACGCCCTCTAATCGCCCCATGAATCCCGGCGGTGCGCTCCCGTAGCGCGCCGCCCCCCACAGGGAAAGGCCCCGTGATGAGCGCCGACATATTCACCATCGAGCCGCAATGGATCGTCCAGGCCCCGCACCTGCGGTGCACCCTCAAGCGCGCCCTTGCTCTCCAAGCCGCACATAATGTTTGGTCCGGTACCGAACACATCAACAACGCCGTAGCAATGGCCTACGGCGATCAACTCCCGGACTCCGGCCGGTGGGAACTGACCCGTTCCCAACTCCGCACGCTCAAAATCGCCATCGAGTGGCGCAGGGCGACGCGCGCAGCCAGCGACAAAAAGACCGCCCCCGATATCCTCGAACACTGGACGAAAATAGAAGACGAGGTCATAGCCGCATACCGGGCCGTGAGCAACGAAGCAGGGTTGTACTGGATTTAAAGGGTTGCCGATCACCCAAGAACATGGTTTAATTAGTGGTGTCGGAAGGGGGAGGGCAACCCCCCGGCCGACACCCCCGAGGGTCAGCCGGCCTCGGACGCCGATCTCTCACCAGGAGGACCGCGACATGCCCCGTAAGCCGAAGATGACCGACGAAGAGCGCCGGGCCTATTCCGCCAAGATGCGCGGCGAACTCGAAGCCGTCATGGATCGCGCGTACGGCGCGATGGTCGGCAGCGAGGAATTCTGGGCCGCCGTCATGCGCACGGCCGCGAACCTGACCCACCCGGACCGCGACGACCGCAGCCCCACCAACTGCATCGCCATCGCCGCCCAGTGCCCGAACGCGACCCACGTACTCAGCTCCGGAGACTGGCGAAAGGCCGGACGCTTCCCGGTCAAGGGGTCCACCTCCCTCCGCATCTGGACGCCGATCAAGCGCCGGACCGAGGATGCCCAGGAGGCCACGGCCGCAGCCTCCGACGGCGGGCAGCGAGAGGCCGCAGGCGAGGCCGCCGAGAGCCAGGGGCGCAAGGTCTCCGGCTTCAAGGCCGGGCCGGTCTTCGACATCAGCCAGACGGACGGCGACGCCTACGAGCCGCCCGCCGCCGCCCCGCTCGCCCCCGAGGTCATCCGCGATGTCCTGGTGAACCAGTACCGCGACCAGTACCACGAGGACCCGGAGCAGGCCGGAGGGTTCGACTTCACCCAAGATGCCCCCGACAACGCCGTCCGCATCCTGCTGTACGGCCACGCATGGCGACGCATCACCGAGGCGGACGCCCCCCTTCCCGGCCAGCACGCCGCCGAAGTCGCCTCAGCCGCCCACGTCGCCGCGCTCATCCTCGGAATCGCCCCGGGCCCCGCCGTCATGCCGCCGCTCGCGGGCATCATCACCCAGGACAAGAAGCCCCCGGTGCACGAGTCCGCCGTCCGGGCCATCGAGACCGGCCGGGCTATCGCCCGCGCCGTCACGACGGCCGCCGAGCACCGCCGCGAACTTGCCGTGGCGGGTTGACCCAGACCCAGGAACATGGTTTAATTAATGGTGTCGGAAGGGGGAGGGCAACCCCCCGACCGGCACCGCCGCCGGGGCCAAACGGCCCCGGCGGAATCTCTCACCAGACAGGACACGACATGCTCACCACCGCACCGAAGCCGAGCGTGCAGGACTTCCCCACCGCGACGCTCGTGATCGGCGGGCCCTGGTTCCGGGGCCACCAGCTCGACACCCGCCCCGCCGTCGTCGTCGGCCCATTCGGCGGGCCGGAGTTCGCCGACGAGGCCACGATGGCGGTCGTCTGGTTCTTCACCCTCGGTGCCCCGCAGCCGGGCGACAGCGTCCAGGCGATGTTCCCCCACGAGCTGACCCCGCTTGACGACACGCTGACCACGATGCACCAGGACACGTTCCGCGACATCGTCGGCAACCTGCGCCGGGGACGGTTCGCCTACGACGACGGGGACGCGCTCCGCGCCGCCGTCCGCCAGGCATGGCGCGAGCGGACCGGACTGGCCGACGCCGACCCGGCCGCCCGGCACACGCTCCACCGCAGCTGACACCAGGGCCCGCCGGTCCGGGGGAGGGCAACCCTCCGGACCGGCAGGCCCCCGAGCACCCCAGCGGACACCCCTTCGGGGCGGCAGGACAGGTCCGGTGCGTTCACCGCCGCCGGCCGACTCCGCCGCAGGCGGCTCCGCCGACCGACGACGGGCACCGGACCGCAGCGGACGCGCCCCGCGGGGGCGCGACAGCCCCTGTCGTCGCGCAGGCGCGACGACCCGCGAGCCGATCGTCCCTCACGGCCCGCGCCGGTGGTGCAGCGCCGCTGCCAACGCACGGTCCGCCCTGCGGACGGACCAAACTCTCACCAGGAAAAGCCAGTTCAGTGACTATCGAGATCACCCACACCCGCCGAGAAGGAACCCTGATCGAGGGCACGAGCCGGGGCGACGGATCGGCCGAGATTCTGCGACTCCGCGAGTACGGCCGGACCCAGCGCCAGCCCTTCCGCTGGAGCAGGAACCTTGACTGCTGGTACCTCCCGCACAGCCGCGACCACGCCACCTACACCCCCTCGCTCGAACTCCTTGCGCAGCGACTCCGAGACGCAGGCTTCGAGGTCACGTTGGCCATCGACAACGCCGACCGCCGCTCGTTCTCCGACGCCGAGAAGGAACGGGAAGAGAAGGCCGAAGGCCGGGCGGAGAGGTTCGGCGGATACGCCGCCAGCGCCGCCCAGAGTTCCGAGGCCGCATGGAAGTCGAGCCACGAGATATCCGAGCGGTTCGCCTTCGGCCAGCCCATCCTCATCGGACACCACTCCGAGGGCCGCGCCCGCCGTGATCACGCGCGGATGGACAACGCGATGTGCAAGAGCATCAGTGAAAGCGACCGCGCCGCCCACTGGACCGGCCGGGCACAGGCCGCCGCGAACTACGAGCGGTTCAAGAAGGACCCCGGCCGCACGCTACGCCGTCTCGACAAGCTGCGGGCCGACCTCCGCGCGGTCGAGAAGTGGCAGCGCGGCGAGTCCGCCAAGGGGTTTTCCCGGAGTCCGGCAGACCCCGAGCTGGAGACCGAGCGCCAGGAGCTGACGGAGGAGATCGCCCACTGGGAGCAGGCCATCAAGGACGCCGAGGCCGAGGGCTTCAAGATGTGGTCGAAAGCCGACTTCACGCGCGGGGACTTCGTTCTCTATCGAGGCACTTGGTACGAGGTCCTGCGGGTCAACCCGAAGTCGGTGACGATCCCGCACATTCACAACGGCGTCGGTCAGCGTGTCGTTCGTGCGGCGGACAACCGTCACGACAGCTGGACGTGGACCGCTCCCTATGACGACGTGTCCGGGCGCAAGAGCGCCGACGAGATGCAGCAGTCGCCTCGGGCCGAGGCCGCCGAGCACCAGGAGCAGGCCCAACAGGATCCGCCGATCAAGGAGCCGGTACCGACGGCTGAAGCGTGCCCTACCAGCCACCCCAGCCCGTGGCACGCGAAAGCCCGGCGCTGGGCTCTACATCAACACGCGCCTCAAGGAAGGCCGACCCCGGCGACGGCTCCCGCCGAAAGGGCAAACGGACTGGAGGGCATGGCACTGGTGCTCATCACCTCGAAGAACTCCCGCCGTTCCCGCAAGCGCGCCTTGTGGGCGATGACCCGCCGTGAGGCAAAGGCAGTGTGCGGCGACCCCCGGACCTCCGGCCGCTCCTACATGCTCACCTGGACCGACCAGCCCGGCACCGAAGGCGCCGACTGGGAATGGGTCCCGGACAACGGCAGCCACGCCCCGGTCCTAGACGAGCTGGGCATCACTCCGCGCCGTGAATGGACCGCCGCCCCGCAGTCCCCGGCCGAGGCCGCCTAACCACGCCCCCACCCGTCCCCCGGCGGCCGAGCACGCTGGGGGGACGGGCCCCTCTCTCACCAGAACAGGGCACCACCATGACCATGCAACTCCTCGAACGGCCCGCGACCATCACCGTCCCCGACACCGAAGCGGGCAGGCTCATCGTCCCCGCGACCGAGGGCAGCACCACCGTCCCGACGTACCGCGTCGGCTCCCCCGACATCCAGTGCCGATACCCCGTGATCGTCGGCGAAGACCAGGTCATCGGCCGCGCCTACAGGTGGCACCGGGATTGGCTCGTCCTGACCACCGAGGGCGAACGCAACCTCCGCCGTCCGCCCAAGGGGACCCCTGGCACCGACATGGCCGCCGCCCATCTCGCGGATGAGTACGCCGCCGGTCGGATCGGCGCCGTTCCCCTGGACCAGGTGCTGGCCGAGGCCCCCACACCGTTGTGCGGGCCGGTCTCTCTCCTGCACCCGCGGATGCCGGTCAATGATCGCAACATTGAGGGCGCGCAGATCGCGTTCGCGGGACTCCGGGCCCACCACTGGCGGGCAGTCCTCACCGGGTTTCCCGGCAGCGATAACCACTGGTTCCTCAGCTGCGAATTGTGCCCGTGGGAAGGCCCGAAGTTCTGGTCACACCTGCGCGGACGCAACGGAGAGCCGCCGAGCGCGCGCCGTCACAAGGGTGGGTGCGTCGGGGAGGACAAGGTCCGCCGACTGATCCCCGCCTACCACTAGCAGCCGATCGAGGGGCGGCGGCAGAGCGCTGCCGCCCCCGCTTCCCGAAGGACAGCACCGTGCCGACACACCACACCCCTGAAAGCATCGTCATCGCCGACACTCCGACCGCGATCCTGGCATGGGCCGCCCGCCACATCGAACACGTCGGCATCCACCAGGGCGCGCGCCTGTTCGACGGTCCCGGCCGTACGGCCACGTTGCCGTGCTGGCCGCGCGGCGCTGTCGAAGTCGCCGCCGGCCACGGGCGCGGAGCCGCTGGCCGGACGTACGACTGGGACCGCATCTATCGCGCCCGCGACCAGGCGTTCGCCATCCTCGCGGAAACCGTCACCGGTCACCCCGTCGACGCCGACGACCCCGCCGCCGCTAAGGCCCTGCACCGCGAGGCCATCGACCGGTGGAGCGCCGAGCCCGGCCGTACCGCCGCCGACGCCGCCCACGCGTTCCGCACTGCCGCCGCCCGCGCCGAACACGCCCTGTTCTGACACCCGCCGCCCGCCAGCATCCCGAGTCATCGAAGGCCAGCACGATGGACGAGACGACAGAAGACCGCAGCACCACCAGGACGCCGAGCCGCCGAGGAGCCGCCACCCCCAGCCGGGACGGCGTCCACCGGCTCAACGTCCCCCTCCACCCCCGGCTCAGCGCGACCGAGCTGATCCGCGTACTCCTTGCGGCCCCGAAGGAATCCGACCTCTCCGCCCTCGACCCCGTACAGGTCCGGTCGCTCATCGCCGACGTGCTCACCCAGCACGGCTATGACGTGCTCGACCGATCGCCGTACTACCCGGAACTCAACCGCCACCAGGACGCCCGCCGCGCGGTGCGCCGCGCGTACGGGCCGCGGTTCCTCGACGCCCCCGCCGAACAGGCCGCGCTCGCTGACCCGCTCCGGGAAGTCCTCGCCGCCGGAAGCAGGACATCGTGACCGCCACCGTCGCCGAGCCGATCGGAGCACGAGCACGGCAGACGTACTACTGGCGAGTGCGCAACGCGCGGACGCGCCACCGCCCCGAGAGCGCCGTGCAGGCGTGGCACATCCAGCCCGGACACCCCGGCGGCGCGTACAGCGAGCTCGGCCACGAGCTGGACCCGCCCGCACACCACACCCCGACCCTGCTCTCCCGTAGCCGGCCGACCGGCCGCCGGGAGGACGAGCAGGAGTTCCGCGGCGGGTGCCTCGCGTGCGAGTGGGAAGGCCCCATGCACTCCGGCGACGGGTTCGGGGACGGTGACAACGAGGCGGTGGAGGACGCCCACGATCATGCGTTCCCCGACTGGCGGACACTACCGCCGATCACCACGGTCGAGGACCGGTGGGCCGTCCCGCGGAGCCGGAGCCGCTGGGCTCAGCTCACCGCCCGGTACCCGGCGGGCTGGCTCGACCAGGGCGCCCCCGTTGTGGCTTGGAGCCGGTACCGCCGCGAAGCTCACGCCCCGCCGCACGCGGGACGTCCCCGCTACGAACTCCACGTCACCCGGCCACCCACCGACCGGGGCCAACGCCCCGCAGATCAGGGAGCCCTCTTCTGATGACCACCGTCTCCCGGATTAGGGCCCCGCCCCGCTCGATCCAAAGGTGGTTTAATTACTCCGCCGTCAGCGGAGCGGGCAACCTCCGACCGGCCGTGCGTCCCACGGGGCGCGACGCACCCCAGACAACAGATGACGGCCAGCGCACAAGGGCAACAAGGCGCTGGCCGTCGGTGTCTCTCTCACCAGAAAGACCACACCATGCTATGTGACCGACACCCCGACTGTCCCCAGCCCGGCGACATCGCCCAGCTCAAGGGGGGTAACAGCATCGGCGCTGATCAGGCCGACACCTTCGTCATCGTCGAGGACTTCCCCCCGACCGGCCGGCACCTCGTACTCAACCTGCCCGTCGACCACCCCGGCCGCGCCGACTGGGCCGCCGCCGTCCCCCTGGCCGACATAGCCACCCTCACCCGGCTGGAACCGGCAGGCAGCCGTACGTGGACGCCGGCCCCGGACCCGGACGAGATCCAATGACCGCGCCGAGCGGTCACGACCCCGACCAAGAACAGGAGACGACCGTGTCCCCCAAGACCGGCCGCACGCTCTACTCACGCGCAGACCTGCGCAAGGTCCACGGCATCAGCGAACCTACGCTTCAAAACCTCTGGACCGACCGGGAGAACAACGGGCACCCGCCCGTCGCGGAGACCATCGACGGCGTCATGCACTGGGACGGCGACGTATGGGCGACGTGGCACCACGAGCTTCAGCGGCAGCGCGCCGCAGCCAGCACCACCAACCCGCCGAAGCTCGACGGCGACCCCGAAGAGATGGTGGGCCCGGCCGAGGCGGCGAAGATCTGCGGGTTTGCCGACTCCGCCACCGTCTCCCACTACGTCAAGAACCCGCCAGAGGGATGGCCGGCACCGGACGACTGGGACGAGCTTCCGACCCGGCGCCGCCCGAAGTGGAAGCGCTGGAGGCTGTGGCAGTACCTCGCGGACCGCAAGGGCCGCGGGCACGCCGGCGGACGGCCCACCGGCCGCCGCGGACTGGCCTACCCCTACCAGGGAGACGAGCGGCTGACCCTTGCCCGGCAGGCCATCGCGGCGAACCCCGGGGCGAAGAACGCCGACCTGATCCCCGAGCTTCAGGGGCAGACGGAGAAGACCTACTCCCGCCCGACCTGGAACCTGATCCTCAAGTCCGCCCGTGAGCATCCCGAGGAGTGACCCGTGCCCGACACCCGCTGTCCGCGCTGCGGCGGCCCGCTCGGTGAACGACCCGCCCGTTCCCGGCTGACCACCGACCGAGAGGTCTCCATCTGCACCACGTGCGGTACGGAGGAAGCCGTGCGCGAAGCCCAAGGCCAGGCGCCGGTGCCGTTCGGCGAATGGCCCCTGAACACGTAGCCGTCGGCCGAGCCACACGGCCAGCATGACGAAGGTCCCCGCTCCGACCCGGAGCGGGGACCTTCGTCATGTCACCAGGCGCTTGCGGGTCGGCAGGGCCCAACCAAGACCGCTCGACCCGATCGCAGGCGACAGATCAGCGGCTACGAGCCCCATCACTGGTCGGGAGCCCGCTCCGCCCTCCGGCCGATCGCCCGGGTGCGGGGCCGGAGTCTGACGTCCCGGTCCGAACCGGCTCTCCGCGTCGACCCCGTACGCCGGGGAGTCCGAGGCCATCCAGTACGCGCCCGACAACTCGGCGAACCGGCGGGAACCCGCCGGATACGAGGGGTGCTCCATACGCGGACCAACGACACAGCTCCGCGCAGGTGCCGCACCGACCTCGGATCGTCATACCGCCTCAGCGCGTATGGCGCCCCAGCCCGCGCACCCCGCACAGAGGTAACAGTCCAACAGGACATCAGGCTCCACGAGCCTGATCCGCAGGAACGATCAGGCCGCTCCTGTCCGTTCTTCCCGGTCGCTGCATCCGTGCGTCTGTGCTAGCTGGATGGTGAAGGAACGGGTGGGGCGGTGTCAGCCGGATTTACCCAGTTAGA
>NZ_JBIVLA010000009.1:0-324152 GCF_044751065.1 Streptomyces sp. NPDC088746 | reverse complement strand
TATCTGGCGTTGACTTTTGGCACGCTGTTGAGTTCTCAAGGAACGGACGCTTCCTTCGGTCCCGTTTCACCGGGGCCCTCCGGGCGCTTCCCTTCTGTTCTTGCGTTTCCGACTCTATCAGACTCTTTCGTGTCCGATTCCCGGCCGAAGCGGGTTCCTACTCAATCGCTTTCCAGTTCTTCGCTTTCGCGTTTCCCTTTCCGGCGAGTCCGACTCTATCAGGCCTTTTTCGTTTCTCTGACCGGTGGTCTCGCGAGCATGCGAAAGCACAATCAGAGTGAGAGTCTGGGCTTGGGAGTCGCTGTCCGCCCCCGACTCGAAGTCGTGTGGGGGCCAGGCAGGGATACGACAGTACAGGCCGCCGTGAGGCGAGGCAAATCGTTTCCGGTGCGCCTCCAGGTCGGTCAACCGGTAGCTCTCGGGCGGAACCGGGACTTCATATGACTTACGCTGCTGACCAGTAAGCCGCCCTCCTTCAGTCGTGGCGGTGACATCCGGATCCCCACCTCTGGGAGGCTCTCCATGACCACAGTGACGTCCCCTCTTGCCGGCCGCGCCATCGGACTCACCGCGGTTCCCGACCCCGTGTTCTCCGGAGCGATGGTGGGCCCCGGTACGGCCATCGACCCCGTGCGCGAGCCGTCCGAGGCCGTCTCGCCGGTCGACGGGATCGTCGTCTCCCTTCACCCGCATGCCTTCGTCGTCGTCGACGACCAGGGCCACGGCGTCCTGACCCACCTCGGGATCGACACCGTGCAGCTCAACGGTGAGGGCTTCGAGCTCCTCGTGAACAAGGGGGACACGGTCACCCGCGGTCAGGGCATCGTCCGCTGGGATCCCGCGGGCGTCGAGGCCGCCGGCAAGTCGGCGATCTGCCCGGTCGTGGCCCTGGAGGCCACCGCCGAGTCCCTCTCCGACGTGCGTGAGGACGGCGACGTGAAGGTCGGCGAGACCCTCTTCGGCTGGCAGTGACACCCTCCACTCAGTAATCAGCCAGTTGGGAATCCACCGCGGTGGCGCGACCACCGCACAATCGGAGACGGGTGAAATGGAGACAACGCTGCGAGGCGTCGGCGTGAGTCACGGTGTGGCGATCGGCGAAGTTCGGCACATGGGCACGGCGGTGCTCGAGCCGCCGGCCAAACAGATTCCCGCGGACGAGGCCGAGCGCGAGCAGGGGCGTGCCCGCCAGGCCGTCGAGGCCGTGGCGGCCGACCTGATCGCGCGCGGCAATCTGGCGGGGGGCGAGGCACAGCACGTGCTCGAGGCCCAGGCCATGATGGCGCAGGACCCGGAGCTCATCGCCGACGTCGAGCGTCGTATCGCCGTCGGGAGCACCGCGGAGCGTGGCGTGTACGACGCGTTCGCCGCGTACCGGGCGCTGCTGGCCAACGCCGGGGAGTACCTCGCGGGGCGCGTCGCCGACCTCGACGACGTACGGAACCGGATCGTGGCGCGGCTGCTCGGTGTTCCGATGCCGGGTGTGCCGGACAGTGACGAGCCGTACGTGCTGATCGCGCGTGACCTGGCTCCCGCCGACACGGCTCTGCTCGACCCCACGCTGGTGCTCGGTTTCGTGACGGAGGAGGGCGGGCCGACCAGCCACAGCGCCATTCTCGCGCGGGCGCTCGGTGTGCCTGCCGTCGTGGCTCTCCCCGGAGCGGGTGAGATCGCCGAGGGAACGGTCGTCGCCGTGGACGGCAGCACCGGTGAGATCTTCGTCGAGCCCAGCCAGGAGAAGCGTGCCGAGATGGAGAGCGCCTCGGCGGCCCGTAAGGCGGCGCTGTCGGCGGTGACCGGGCCCGGTGCCACCTCCGACGGTCACAAGGTGCCGCTCCTCGCCAATGTCGGCGGCCCCGGCGATGTTCCCGCGGCGCTGGAAGCCGGTGCCGAGGGCGTCGGACTGTTCCGTACGGAGTTCCTCTTCCTGGACGACAGCAAGCAGGCGCCGTCCGAGGAGAAGCAGATCGCGGCGTACCGCGCGGTGCTCGAGGCGTTCCCCGAGGGGCGTGTCGTGGTGCGGGTGCTCGACGCCGGTGCCGACAAGCCGCTGGACTTCCTGACGCCGGCCGACGAGCCGAACCCCGCGCTGGGCGTGCGCGGGCTGCGCAGTCTGCTGGACCACCCGGATGTGCTGCGGACCCAGCTGACGGCGCTGTCCCGGGCGGCCGAGGGGCTGCCGGTGTACCTCGAGGTCATGGCCCCGATGGTCGCCGACCGTGCCGACGCCAAGGCGTTCGCCGACGCCTGCCGCGAGGCGGGACTGCAGGCGAAGTTCGGGGCGATGGTGGAGATTCCGTCCGCCGCGCTCAGGGCCCGCTCGATCCTGCAGGAGGTGGAGTTCCTCTCGCTGGGTACCAACGACCTGGCGCAGTACACCTTCGCGGCCGACCGCCAGGTGGGAGCCGTGTCGCGGCTCCAGGACCCGTGGCAGCCCGCGCTGCTCGACCTGGTCGCGCTCTCCGCCGAGGCCGCCAGGGCAGAGGGCAAGAGCTGCGGCGTCTGTGGTGAGGCCGCTTCGGACCCGCTGCTGGCGTGTGTGCTGACCGGTCTGGGTGTCACCTCCCTGTCGATGGGCGCCGCGTCCATTCCCTATGTGCGGGCGACGCTGGCGAAGCACACGCTCGCGCAGTGCGAGCGTGCCGCCTCCGCCGCGCGTGCGGCGGACTCCGCCGACGACGCACGGCGTGCGGCGCAGGCGGTGCTGTCGGGCGAGTGATGCCTGCCGCCACGCACGGTCGGATGTGAAGGGGTCCCCGCCGGTTCCGGCGGGGACCCCTTCCGTGTGTCAGCGGTGGGCCTCCGGTTCGTCGGCACCCAGGTCGAAGCCCGCGCAGTACTCGACGCCGGATTCCGGCGACACGGGTTCGCCGGTGTCGGCGTCCGTGCAGTAGGCGCTGAAGACCTCGCCCGCCGTGAGCGGGAGGAGGCTGCCCCGGTTCAGGCGCCAGCCGTGCACCCGGTCCGGCGCGTCGGGGGCCGTGGTGCGCAGTACGACTCCGCCCTGGGTCTCGAGCGCTACCCCCGCGGCGAGCACGGTGGCGAACTCCGCCCCTTCCGACGATGCGAGGCGGGCCGGTCCGTCCGTGTCGCGGGCGGTGTGGAGGACGGCGAGGAGCTGTTCGTTCTCCATGGGGACGCTGCAGACGATGTGATGGGTGCCCGGGCCCGCCGTGTCCAGCAGGCGCATCAGCAGGTGGGACGCCCGGTCGAAGGCGGCCCGCCCGATGTCCTGGCCGCAGTCCGCGCAGTCGCCGAGGCCTGCCAGCAGCATCGTGGCGTACTCCCATGTCGCGCGCCGGACCGCTCGTGAGACGAGCAGCGGGATCAGCGTGTCGATGGGCTGGCCGGTGTAGGCCACGGTGGCGCCGGCCGAGGCGACCTCCGCGACGAAGCGGCTGCGGCTGGTGCGTTCGTCGGGTTCCAGGCCGGACTCGGCGCAGAACTCCGCGTAGTCCTCCGGGTCGAAGAGGGCGACGGTGGTGTGCGTTCCCTGCGCGGCGAGCGTCCGCAGCAGGCCTTCGACCTGCCGCAGGTAGACCGCGTGGTCGTCGAAGGTGAAGCTCCGGTAGTGGCGCATGGCCGCGAAGTCGTCGGGGTCGACCAGGAGGCCGACGGTGCTCGGTGCTTCGCGGCGCAGTGCGCGTCGCATGGATGTTCCGGCACGCTGCCGGCTGCGTTCGGTCTGCTTGATGTGCGCCATGAGTCCCCCTGTGCGCTGTCGATCGATGCTCACTCAGCGTAATCAGGGGGACTGACAACGGTCTGTCCGGTGGCTGGGGTCAGTGGCGGTCGCGGGCGATTTCCTCGTAGAAGCGGAGGAGTTCGAGGTTGTCGACGGAGCCCGGGTTGACCGCCTTTGCAAGGGCCGTGCCCTGGAGGAGGCGCTTGACCGGTACCTCGATGCGTTTGCCGGTGAGGGTGTGCGGGATGCCGGGTACCTCGATGACCTCGTCCGGTACATGACGGGGTGAGAGGTTCTCGCGGATGGTCCGCTTGATGCTGTCGCGGAGTTCGTCGTCGAGCGTGGCTCCCTCGGCGAGGTGGACGAACAGGGGCATCCAGTAGCCGCCGTCCGGCTCTTCGAGGCCGATGACAAGGGACTCGCGGATCTCGGGGAGCCGCTCGACCGCCTCGTAGATGTCGGCGGACCCCATGCGGACTCCCTGCCTGTTGAGGGTGGAGTCGGAGCGGCCGTGGATGATGACCGAGCCGCGGTCGGTGAGGGTGATCCAGTCTCCGTGGCGCCAGACACCGGGGTACGTGTCGAAGTAGCTGTCGTGGTAGCGGCGGCCGTCGGGGTCGTTCCAGAAGCGGACCGGCATGGAGGGCATGGGCGCGGTCACGACGAGTTCGCCGACCTCGCCGGTGAGCGGCTTGCCCGAGGGGTCCCAGGACTGGAGATCGGTGCCCAGGCAGGGGGCCTGCAGCTCGCCGATGTGGACCGGCAGGGTGGGTACCGCGCCCGCGAAGCAGCTGCAGACGTCCGTCCCGCCGCTGACGGAGGCGATCCACAGGTCGGCGCCGGTGTCGCTCAACTCGTCGTGGAGCCAGCGGAAGCCGTCGGGCGGGAGCGGGGAGCCGGTGGTCGCGACGCACTGGACACGGCTGAGGTCGTGGTCGCGGCCCGGATGGACGTCCGCCTTCCGGCAGGCCATGACGTAGGCGGCCGACGTGCCGAAGAGGGTCGCGCCGGTCAGTTCGGCGACACGCCACTGGGCCTGGACGTCCGGATAGCCGGGGCTGCCGTCATAGAGCACGAGGGTGGTGCCGGTGAGCAGGCCGGAGACGAGGAAGTTCCACATCATCCAGCCGGTGGAGGTGTACCAGAAGAAGCGGTCGTCGGGGCCGAGGTCGCAGTGCAGCCCGATCTGCTTGAAGTGTTCGAGGAGGATCCCGCCCTGGGACTGGACGATGGCCTTCGGGAGTCCGGTCGTGCCGGAGGAGTACAGCACCCACAGCGGGTGCTCGAAGGGGACCTGCTCGAAGACCGGTTCGGTGTCGGAGGCGGTGAGCGCCGACCATTCGAGGGTGCCTTCGGGCGCGTCCGTGCCGAGGAGCGGGATGTGGACGACCGCGCGCAGGGTGGGGAGCTCGCTGCGGAGCTCGGCGACGGTGCCCGTGCGGTCGTGCTCCTTGCCGCCGTAACGGTAGCCGTCGACGGTGAACAGGACGACGGGTTCGATCTGCTGGAAGCGGTCCAGGACACTGCGGGCACCGAAGTCGGGGGCGCAGGAGGTCCAGACCGCGCCGACGGCGGCGGTGGCGAGGAACGCGACGACCGCTTGGGGGATGTTGGGGAGGTATCCGCTGACCCTGTCGCCGGGGGTGACGCCGAGGGCGCGGAGTTCGGCGGCGAGCGAGCCGGTCTGGCGCCGGAGTTCGGACCAGCTGACGGAGACCTGGGTGTGGCTCTCGTCGACGTACAGCAGGGCGGGGGTGTCCGCGCGGAGCGGGTCGTCGGCCGTGCGCAGGGCGTGCTCGGCGTAGTTGAGGGTGGCGCCGGGGAACCACTGGGCACCGGGCATGGTGCGGTCGCCGAGGACGGCGTCGTACGGGGTGGAGAAGCGTACGTCGAACCAGTCGGCGACGGCCTCCCAGAAGGTGTCGAGCTGGTCGACCGACCAGCGGTGCAGCGCCGCGTAGCCGCCGTCGGCCGGGGCTCCGTAGCGTCCGGCCGCCCATCGCTGGAAGCGGGTGACGGCCGCCGCCTCGACGCGCTCGGGATCGGGCTGCCAGAGGGGGGCTTCGCCGGCTGCTGAGGTCATGGAGGCTCCCTGGCCTTTCGGGTGTACGCGGGGGTGTGCGTGCGTCGCGCGCACGGGCTGGGGTGTGCGCGTGGACGGCTGTCACGGACGATGCCATGTGATCGTCTTGCGCACCAGGGTCCCTCCGCCATGACCGCGTGTCCGGCTGTGTGGTGAAGCCACAGGTGAACGGAAGCTGAACGGAGCACGCTTCGGCCCGGGCGGATGGCAGGGTGGCCCGCATGGATGGTCGTGACCTGGTGCGCTCGGTGAAAATGGTCGGTTCTGTACAGGGGATGCGTACGGTTCGCTCGGCCTGGCGGCGCCGGCGTGCGGATGCGCGGGCGCTGGCGGCGCGCGGTGCGGAGCGGGCACGGGTGCCGGGGCTTCTGATCGGTGCGGAGCCCGGACCGGGCGGTGGAGTCGTGCGGTTCGCGCGTTCGCAGCTGCGGATCAGGGTGGCGGTGGGGGGTGCGGTGTTCTGGTCCTGGGACGGCGCCGGGCCGTTGCCCTCGTACGCCCTGCCGGGAGACGGGCCGGAGGCCGATACGCGGGCGCGGCTGGAGCCGGACACGAACGGCGGCTGGCAGGTGGTGTCGGAGCGGCTGACGGTCGCCGTGTCGCGGCACGGGGCGCTGGAGTTGCGTACGCCGGGCGGAGTGGTGTTGCGCCGTGAGCTGCCGCCGCGCTGGTGGGAGCCGGTGGAGGGGGGCCCGGCGCGGTGGGTGCAGCGGTCCGAGGTTCCCGCCGACGCCCGCTTCTTCGGGCTGGGCGGCCGGGCCGGCGGTCCGAGGCTGAGGGAGGGGACGTACCGGCTGTGGAACACCGATCCGGGCGGTCGTTTCGGTCCGGGGGACGACCCGCTCTATCTGACGATGCCGGTGCAGGTGGTGGTCTCGGATGCGGGGACCCACCTGGCGTTCCACGACAACTCCTGGGCGGGCCGGGTGACGCTCCGCGAGGGCGAGGAGGGCGCCGGGTCGGGACACGACCGGCCGGGCGCGTGCGAGGTGCGGATGGAGGGCGGCCCGCTCCGCTGCTGGGTGGTGGTGGGTACGCCGGCCAAGGTGCTGCGGAGCTGGACGGCGCTGACGGGGGCGCCCGCGCTGCCGCCGTCGTGGGCACTGGGTCCGCAGCACGCCCGGTGGGGGTTCGGCAGCGAGCAGGAGGTGCGGCGGGTCGTCGCGGGGTACCGGGAGCGGGGGCTGCCCTTGTCGGTGCTGCATCTGGACATCGACCACTACGACGCGCATCAGGTCTTCACGGTCGACCGGGAGCGGTTCCCCGGTCTCCCCCGGCTGGCGAAGGAGCTGCGCGAGGACGGCGTCAGGCTGGTGTCGATCGTCGATCCGGCGGTACGGGCGTCACCGGGCAACGTCGTGTTCGACAGCGGCCTGGAGGTCGGTGCGGAGGGCGCGTTCGTCCGGGACCCGCAGGGCCTTCCGGTGCGGGGTGAGGTGTGGCCGGGCGAGTGCGTCTATCCGGATTTCACCGATCCTCTGGTGCGCGAATGGTGGGGCGCTCTGTACGAGGAGCGGCTCGGCCAGGGGTTCGCCGGGGTGTGGCACGACATGAACGAACCGGTGTCGTTCTCGGCCTTCGGGGATCCGTCGCTCCCCCGCTCGTCCCGGCACTCGCTGGAGGGCCGTGGCGGGGACCACCGGGAGGCCCACAACGTGTACGCCCTGGCGATGGCGAGGGCGGGGTACGAGGCGCTGCGCCGGCTGCGCCCTGAGGAGCGGCCGTTCCTGTTCTCCCGTTCGGGCTGGGCGGGGCTCCAGCGGTACGGCGGCACCTGGTCCGGTGATGTGGCGACGGGGTGGCCGGGGCTCCGGGCCTCGCTGGCCCTGGTGCTGGGGCTCGGGCTCTGCGGGGTGCCGTACTCGGGGCCCGACATCGGCGGGTTCGACGGGTCGCCGTCGCCCGAGCTGTATCTGCGCTGGTTCCAACTGGGCTCGTACATGCCGTTGTTCCGTACGCATGCGGCCATCGACGCGGGGCGCCGGGAGCCGTGGGAATTCGGGCCGGAGGTCCTCACGCACGCCAGGCGTGCGCTGGAGGAGCGGGAGCGGATGCACCCCTACTTCGTGACACTGGCCCAGCTTGCCCTGCTGACAGGTGCGCCGTATGTGCGGCCGGTGTGGTGGGGCGCCCCGGGGGACCGGGAGTTGCGGGACTGCGAGGACGCGTTCCTGCTGGGTGACGCGCTGCTGGTCGCACCGGTGCTGGAGGAGGGCGCGGACCGCAGGCCGGTGCGGCTGCCGCGCGGCCGGTGGTACGACACGGCGACCGGGCAGGCGTACGAGGGCCCGTGCCAGGCGGTGGTGGACGCCCCGCTGTCGCGGATTCCGGTGCTGGCGAGGGCCGGAGCCGTGATCCCGGTGCGGGGCCCGGACGGCGCTCTCGAACTGGAGGTGTGGGCTCCGCCGGCCGGGCGCACCGGGGGCGGGCTGGTCGTGCGGGACGCGGGCGACGGGTGGGAACGCTCCGAGGTCGAGCGCTACACGTCCCGCCTCAGGGCCGGCCGCGTGGTGGTGGAGCGGGACGGTGAGGAGGCACTGGTGCCGTACCCGGTCCGCGTGCGGGGGCTGCCGGCTCAGCCGTAGACCCCGGCGAACCAGGAGCGTACGGCCTGGGTGTGCAGGGGGAAGGCGAGTTCGTCCGGGGTGTGCAGCACGTCGTATCCCGAGGTCTCGTCCGTCGGTGCGGAGGGCGGGAGTTCCCCGGCGGGGCGTGGCGGGAGCAGGCCGAAGAGCAGCAGGTGGCCGTCCGGGGAGCTCAGGGCGTCGGCGAGGCGCACGTCCGTCCCGTCGGCGCGGATGCCGGTCTCCTCGCGCAGTTCGCGTACGACGGCGTGGCGCCAGTCCTCGGTGCCGTCTATGTAGCCGCCGGGCAGTGCGGTCCGGCCCGGGTGCGGGGGGATGGAGCGGGTGATGACCACGAGGCCGGTGCCGTGCGGTCCGGTGACGGGCAGCAGGGCGACGGCTACGGGCAGCGGGTTGCGGTAGGCCGTACGACCGCAGTCCGTGCAGGTGCGGGGCCAGGCGTCGGTGGCGTACGGGGCCCCGCAGCTGCCGCAGTGGGAGTCCTTCACGGGGCGGACTGTATCCGATCACTCTTCTCTTGCGGCTCCGGAGCTGATAGACGGTGTGCCCATGACAGGAACTGCTCGTCTTCTCCGCGCCCTGGCCGTCGCCGGCGCCGCCCTGCTCGCCGTGACCGCCGCTGCCCCGGTGGCGACGGCCGAGCCCGAACCCAAGGCTCCGCCGGAGTTCGTCGACCTGCGCGCCGTCGATCCGACGATCATCACGGAGATGCGCTACACCACCGCGCACAACTTCATGGGAGAGCCCGTGGACGGCTACCGCCGGCCCGTCTGCATCCTGACCCGGCCGGCCGCCCTCGCGCTGCGCACCGCCCAGCGGAGCCTCCTGCGCCAGGGCTACTCGCTCAAGGTGTACGACTGCTACCGGCCGCAGCGCGCCGTGGACCACTTCGTCCGCTGGGCGAAGGATCTCGACGACCAGGCCATGAAGGCGGAGTTCTATCCGATGGTCGACAAGACACGGCTGTTCGAGGACGGTTACATCGCGGAGAAATCCGGTCACAGCCGGGGCAGCACGGTGGACCTCACCCTGGTGAAGCTGCCGGCGCTGCCGACCAGGCCGTACGAGCCCGGCGAGGAGCTGGCCCCGTGCTACGCCCCGAAGGGCGAACGCTTCCCGGACAACTCGGTGGACATGGGGACGGGTTACGACTGTTTCGACACCCTGTCGCACACGGACGACCCGCGGGTGCAGGGAGCGCAGCGCGCCAACCGTCAGTTCCTCAAGGAGACGCTGACCGGCCTGGGGTTCGTGAATCTGGCGGAGGAGTGGTGGCACTTCACCTACAAGCCGGAGCTCTTCCCCGACACGTACTTCGACTTCCCGGTGGCCAGGCGCTCCGTGGCGGGTCACTGACGGGACGGGCGGAGAACGGGCGACCGGGACCACCCCCGTGGGCTCCGGCCGCCCGTTCTTGTTCTCGGACGCGGAACTGCCGTATCCGGTTGCCGGCGGAGCGATTACGGTGCCTTCATGTCACAGCAGACGTTCGGTTCGTATGAAGAGTTCTGGCCCTACTACGTCGCCATGCACTCCAGGGCGGCGACGCGATGGGGCCATCTGAGCGGGACACTGACCGGCCTCGCGGTCACCGCGTACGGCCTGGCGCGCGGCCGGAAGCGCTACGCGCTGGCGTTGCCGCTCATCGGGTACGGCACCGCGTGGCCGGCGCACTTCCTCATCGAGAAGAACAACCCGGCGACGTTCGGACACCCCGCGTGGTCCCTGCGCGGCGACGTGCAGATGATCCGGATGATGCTCGCGGGACGGGACGGCGAACTGGCCGAGACCGCGGCCAAGTGGCTCGCCGAGAACCCGTGAGCCCAGCCTGATCCGAACGAGGGACCCCAGGTGCGCGCGCAGGGTTGACGGGCCGTCACCCCGGGTGAAGACTCCTGTCACGCCCGCTGCCCCCCGCACCGTACGCGCGGTCCGTACCCCGGTCGGCGGGGGTACGGGCCGCGTCACGTGCGGTGCCCGGCCGTCAGGTCCTGGCGGGTTCCCGGAGCCGGTCGGCACGCACCATGGCGTGTTCCACGACCGCCACGAGGACATCCCGGACGGACGCACGGTCACGTGCGTCGCAGAGCAGCACCGGCACCTCGGGGTCGAGGTCGAGTGCCGCCCGGACCGTCTCGGTGGGGAACTGCTCGGCGCCCTCGAAGAGGTTGACGGCGACGGTGAACGGGATTCCCCGGCGCTCGAAGTAGTCGACCGCCGCGAAGCAGTCCTCGAGCCGCCGGGTGTCCGCGAGGACCACGGCGCCGAGGGCACCCTGGGCCAGCTCGTCCCAGAGGAACCAGAAGCGGTCCTGCCCGGGGGTCCCGAACAGGTAGAGGACCAGGTCCTCGCGCAGGGTGATGCGGCCGAAGTCCATGGCCACCGTCGTGGTGTTCTTGCCCTCGACCCCCGCCACGTCGTCGACGGGACGGCCTGCCTCGCTCAGCCTCTCCTCCGTGCGCAGCGGTCTGATCTCGCTGACCGCTCCCACCAGGGTCGTCTTGCCCACACCGAAGCCGCCGGCCACCAGGATCTTCAGGGTGACGGGCTCTACGTGCCGCCTTTTGCGGCTAGAGCGCCCGAAGGCCATTGATCACCTCGCGAAGAAGGCTCTCGTCCGGCAGCTCGGCCGGCGGAACGGGACGGGTGACGTGCACCAGTTCGTCCTCGACGAGGTCACCGACCAGGACACGGACCACCCCGACGGGGAGGTCCAGTCCGGAGGCGAGTTCGGCGATCGACTGGGGCATGTCGCTGCACAGTTCGACGATCTCCACGTGTTCCGGGGAGAGCGTCTGGTCCCTGCCGGGATCGTCGGCCGCCGGTTCGGGGATGACGATCGCGATCAGGTCGAGACGATGACGGGACGCGCTGCTGGTACGCCCCCGGGTCATCGCGTAGGGCCGGACCACCGGACCCGCTTCGGCGTCGTACCAGCGCGAGGGGCCCGCTTCTGCGGGCGCGGGCGGTGATCCGGGCGCGGTGTCCCGGGCGGAGTCTGCGCTCATCCCCTCGCCTCACCCTCCGGCGGGCAGACCGGTGGTCCGGGGGGCGTTGGCCAGGTGCGCCCCGACCCGCTTGACCATGAGGGTCATCTCGTACGCCACCTGCCCGACGTCCGAGTCCGAGTCGGCCAGGACGGCGAGACAGCTGCCGTCGCCCGCGGCTGTGACGAAGAGGAAGGCTTCGTCGAGCTCGACCACGGTCTGGCGGACGCGGCCGGCGTCGAAGTGACGGCCCACGCCCTTGGCGAGGCTGTGGAACCCGGAGGCGACGGCCGCCAGGTGCTCGCTGTCCTCACGGGTCAGGTCCTGGGACGTGCCGGTGGCGAGGCCGTCGCTGGAGAGAACCAGCGCCTTGCGGATGCTCGCGACGCGCTCGACCAGTTCGTCGAGGAGCCAGTTGAGTTCGCCGGAGCCCTGGCGTGAGGAGTTGTGTGCTGCGGCGTTCGGTGCGGTCATCGACCGTCCCCTCCCGGAGTGGTTCCTGGTGCTGCCCCGCCGGGGCCGGTCGCGTCCTCGGCGTTCTGCCGACGGCCGCGCTGCCAGCCTCGTTGAAGCGAAGCCATGCGATTGCGTACTTCGTCCGCATCACGTTCGAGGTCGTCGTCGGTGTATGCGGGAACGTGCCCGGAAGTCCGCCCTGCGGAGTCCTCCCGGAGCTGTGGGGCGAGGTTCGCCTGCCGGACCCTGCGCGGGAGGCCCCCCACCGTGTCCGGCGCGGACGGCCTCGGCGCGGGCCTGAGCCTCGGCGGCGCCTCGTCGGCCGGGGAGGCGCCCCGGCCGGGCTCCGCGGTGACGGCTCCGGCGCCGGAGGTCTCAGGGGGGCCTTCGGTCGTACCGGGGTGCGAGCGGCCCCCGTCGCCGATCCGGCGGTTATGGCCGGTGGCGGGTGTCTGCGGCTTGCGGCGCGGCAGCGGGACGGGGCCGGCGGGATGCATCGGCCGGACGTCCGCCGAGCGGCCGTCCGAGACGTCGAAGGCCTGCTGGTGCTGTTCCCGGTCGGCTTCCCGGCGCAGGTCGCGGGCGCGGAAGATGCCGCCCCGCTCGCTCTCGGTGTCCTCCAGGTCGGATACGCCGTCGAGGACGGGGCCGAGCGCCGGGTCGAGCTCCCGGTCGAGGGCCGGGTCGGTGAACCCGAGTGTGCCCACCGGGCCTTCGAGCTCGACGGGTCCGTCGAGCACCGACGGATCGGTGAGGCCCGTGGGGACCGGGGAGAGGCCGGAGGGCCTGCCCGGGATGCTCTTGTCCGCGACTCCGTCCCTGCGGGCCTTGTCGCTGCCGGGCGCGGTGCTGCCCGGCCGGCCGCTGCCGATCGCCTTCTCGGCGCGCCGGTCGAGGCGGAAGCCGGTGCCGTGCGTGTCGGGTGCGTCGGTGAGCAGCTGCGCCGGGATGAAGACGACCGCGGTCGTCCCTCCGTACGGTGAGATCTGCAACGACACCCTGACGTTCTGCCGCTGGGCGAGCCGGCTGACGACGAAGAGGCCGAGCCTGTCGGTGTCGGAGAGTTCGAAGTCGGGGGTCTCGGCGAGCCTGAGGTTGGCGTCCAGGAGGACTTCCGGGGCCATGCCGAGGCCGCGGTCGTGGATCTCGAGGGTGAAGCCGTTGGCCACGCGTTCGCCGTGGACCTGCACCGCGGTGTGCGGGGGCGAGAACACCGTGGCGTTCTCCAGCAGTTCCGCGATCAGGTGGGTGAGGTCGGCGACGGCCGGGCCGCCCACGCCGATGCGGGGCAGGCGCCGGACCTCGACCCGCTCGTAGTCCTCGACCTCGGCGACCGCCGCGCGCACCACGTCCATCAGCTGGATCGGCTTGCGCCACTGCCGGGACGGGGCCGCACCGGAGAGGATCACGAGACCTTCGGCGTGGCGGCGCATGCGCGTGGTGAGGTGGTCGAGGCGGAAGAGGTCGGCGAGCTCGTCGCTGTTCTCGGTGCGCCGCTCCATGGTGTCCAGGAGTGTCAGCTGGCGGTGCAGCAGCACCTGGTTGCGGCGGGCGAGGTTGACGAAGACCTCGGACACGCCGCGGCGCATGTCCGCCTGTTTGACGGCGGCCTCGACGGCGGCGCGCTGCAGGGTGTTGAGGGCCTGCCCGACCTGGCCTATCTCGTCGCGCTCGTAACTGAGGTGAGGCGCTTCGGTCTCCACGTCCACCTGCTCGCCCGCGGCCAGCCGCCGCATCACGCTGGGGAGCCGCACTCCGGACACCTCGTGCGCGTCCTTGCGCAGCCGGGAGAGGTCGCGGACGAGTTCGCGTCCCACGCGGACGGAGACGAAGACGGACACGAGCAGGGCGACGAATCCCAGGACACCGGCGACGCCCGCCTGGATCAGGACCCGGTAGCCGGCGGGTTCCGCACGGTCCTGGAAGCGGTTGGACATCTCGGTGCCGTCGTTGGCCAGGTGCTCCAGGACGGGTGGGGCCACTTCCTCCCAGCGCGCGGAGTCGATGGTGCCCGGCTTCGTGATCGGGCCCGCGGCGATGAGCCTCTGCTCGGCCGTTCGCAGCGGCTCGGTGTCGGGGCTGCGCCAGTACTGCTCCATGCGGCCGCGCTCGCTCGCCGGGAGGAGTTCGAGGTTGACCTCGTACAGGAGCGTGCGGCTGGCGGCGAGGTCGGAGACGACACGGAGCTCGGGGGCGCCGAGCCGCCCCGCGATGAGGCCCGACGCGATCAGGGCGTCCTCACGGGAGAGCATCTCGCGGGCCCTGGAGATGCCGACCAGGGCCCGGACCTGCTTGTCCATGGACACGTTCTCCATCGTGTGGAGACTGTTCAGGAAGCGGTAGCAGGGGTCGACGAGGCCGTTGTAGAAGTCGAGGGCCCTGGTCCGGTCGATGGTGCGCTTCTCGACGGATCCGCGCAGCGCGTCCAGCCCGTCGACCTCGCCGAGGATCGCGTCGAGCTGGGCCTCGGACTCCGGGCTCAGCTTGTCCCGTACGTCCTTGCTCTTCGCGCTCTGCCTGACCTCGGCCACGACCTCGTCGGTCCGGGCGCGCTCGCGGCGCAGGAGGGGCAGGGCGTCCGAGGCCCGGGGGTCGGCGAGGAAGACGAGTGTCTGGCGGCGTTCGCCCTGCACGGCCCGGATGGTGTCTTCCAGCGGGTGGCCGACCTGCTCCACGATGGCGCTGGCGCCCATCAGCTCACCGGCCTCGCGGCCGGTGACGTAGGTGGCGAAGACCCAGAGACCTGTGAGGGAGGCGAGCGGCACCAGGAGCAACGCCACGATCTTCCTGCGGATGGACTTCCCGCGAAAGCGCATGGCCTCCCCCAGCTCGGCCCCGCACCGCGGGGGTGGTCGTGCCGGGCCCGGTGGTTCCGGTCGCCCGGTCTTCGTGGTTGTTCGGGTGTTCCTGCCGCAGCCCACCGAGCGTCGGCCGGAGTTCCGTCAACAAACGGCGCGAGCCTACTACTGACCTACCGGTAACTCGAAGACGTGTCCGGACGTTTTCAGGCCGCTCTTCCCCGAGTTGCTCACCAGTTGTCCCGGTATTCCCTGCGAAGAAACTCGCGAAAGCGACAGAGAGTCCCTGGCCGAAGGCGGTGCATCCACACAAGGCAGTTGGCTGGAATTCTTCCTTCCGTGACCTTTCGGGGCTGGTTGCCGCCCCCGGCGGGAATCTTCACGCCCTGGCATTCGTCCACATGTACGGGGCAGAAGAACCTCACGGGGGTACGTGCGACAGGCAAGCGGCTCCGCCCGCGTAAAAGGGGCGCAAGCCGGGCAGCCACCCTTGAGTCGGACAGTGGTGGGGAGTTGAAGGTCCTTGGACACGGAGGAGCGCCGGGGCGCGGCGGCATCGTCGGCGACCCCGGCAATGGCGGGCCCGGCAGCGACGGGAGGGGCTCCCGCCGGTGCCCACATCCCCCGGCAGCTGTGGGTGGACGAACCCGCGGTCCGGCGGAGGATGCCGGATCCGGTGCGGACGGCGGCCGTGCGCGCCGTCCTCATCATGTCGCTGACGATCATTCTGGCCATGGTGGCCTTCCTGTGCACGCTGGCCGGGTCCTGGCTCGCCTTCCCGATGGTGCTCACCGGTGTGGCGGGCACGGTGGTGGCGACGTGGTCGGTGCTGGACGTGTGGGTGACCCGGCAGGTGTGGAACCAGCGCCACGGAGTGGTGTCCGTCCCCAGCAGCACGGCGCGCCACATGCGCCGGGAGCGCCGCGCCGCCAGGCGCGCGGCACGGTCCCGGGCCCGCAGGGAGGCCCGGATACGACGCCGGGGCGAAGGCAGGCTCTCCCGGGCCTGACCGCCTGCGTCCCGGCCTCTCCTACCGCTTGTCCGTGGTCTGCTGTGCGGGCTCCGTGCGCGGGTCCGTCATCTCCGTACGCATCTCCGGGACCGCCGAGGCTCCCACGGGGCTGGTGGCCTCTCCGCTCCGCTTGAACATGCGGGTCGCGGTGATCTCGCCGTGGACGGTCTCACCGGCGGGGTCCTGCTGGGGAAGCCCCGGCCTGAGGTGCTCCTCGACACTGATGTACTTCAGCCCCGCCCGCAGGTCCGCGTCGTTGCGGAGGCGGATGACGAGCGGGAATTCGGCGAGCGCCGTCGTGTCGAACAGCCCGGTGGTGTAGAGCAGTTGGACTCCGAGTGCATCGGAGACCGCGCGCTGCAGCTCCAGGAGATACGTCGCGTTGGCGCGCCCGATGGGGTTGTCGAGGAAGAGCGTGCCCGCGTGCCGGTGCCGGTCGCGGCCCCTGTCGTTGCTGCGCAGGGCCGCCATCGTGCAGTACAGCGCGATGGCGGCGGTGAGCAGCTGGCCGCCGGAGAAGACGTCGCCCATCTGTCCGACGGGGACACGCTCTGCGCGCAGCACCGCGTCCGGCTTGAGGATCTCCACCGCGATGCCCTTGGGCTGCAGGGCGGCCTGCACCCCGCGCAGCAGGAGGGACATGCCGTCCCTGCGCAGGTCGGAGTTCTTCTTGAGGGCCGCGTGCGTGGCCTCGTCGATGACCTCGCCGAGCCTCTCGGTGAGCGTGGCCTGGTCGGGTTCCTCGAAACGGATCCGGAGGAACTCCTGGCCGGACCACTCCCCCAGCCCCTCGGGCAGCTGGGAGAGCCGCTGGGCCGAGCGGAGCGTCGTGAGGGCCGATTCCACGAGGCCTCGGAGCCGGTCGACGATGGAGTCGCGGTTGCGCTCCAGCTGGACCAGCTCGTCGGTGAGCACGCGCAGCCTGGGCGCGAAGGCCGCGGCCCACTTCTCGGCGTGGTCGGGCAGGGCGGCTGCCGGGAGTTCCCGGATCTGCTGCCGGGCCGGGGTGCGGACCTGTTCGTAGCGAGTGGAGTTGGCGTGCCGTACGAGGACGTCGCTCGCCTCGCGTACGGAACTCTCCGCGGCCGACAGGTCGGTGGAGCAGCCGCGCAGTGAGCGCCGCGCCTCGGCGGCGGACTGCCTGGCCTCCTCCAGCGTGCCCGGATACGGGTCGGGGGACTCGGTCTCGTCCTCCGTGCCGTGGTCCCTGAGCAGGTCACGCAGAAGGGCGGCGGTCTCGTCGAAGCCGCTCGCGGAGTCCTCGGCGGTGCGGTGGGCCCGCAACAGCTCGGCGTGGGCGGCACGCGCGGTGTCCAGCGCCTCGGTGGCGGAGGCGAGTTCGGCCGTCGCCGTACGGAGCAGTGCCTGGGCCTGGTCGGCGTCGGCCGGGGCCAGGTCGGCGGGGAGCTCCGTGTGGTGCGGTGCCTCGTCGGCGGGGGCGAGCCGTTCGGCTTCGCCGCGCAGCCGGCCGAGCTGCTCGCTGGCCGTGGAAGCCCGGGTCTCCAGGAGCTGGACGTGGGACTCGGCGCGGGCGGCGGCCGCCTGCCGGGAGGGCCCGTCGGCTCCGTCGGTGCCTTCGAGGAGCTGGGCGGCGCGGGTGCGGACCTTGTTGGTGAGGCGGTCGAGTTCGGCGAGGGCCGCGCTCTCGTCGCTCTCGGCGCGCGCCTGCTCGGCGCGCAGGTCGGCCCCGACACCCACCTTCTCGTACAGCCTTGAGGCCGCCCGGTACGCCTCGCGCAGGGCGGGCAGGGAGGTGCGCGCGCCGGCGGCGTCGGGCTCCGGGAGCGTTTCCGGGGCGCCCGCGATCTCCGCCCGCTCCGCGCGCAGGGCACGGGCGGTGCGGTGGGCGTCGTCCGCGGCGCGCTGGGCGGCCCGGCGGTCCTCGTCGGCGGCGCGTGCCCGCTCGAGGCAGGCCGTGGCGCGTGCCTCCGATTCGGCTGCCTCGTCGGTGAGTTCGCGCAGCCGCGCCTGCCAGCCCGCGCGGTCCCGCAGACGGTGGGCGAGGCCGGCGAGCGCGTCGGCGGTGCGGCGGGCCCGCTGGGCCGCCTCCTGCCGCTCGTCGCGGACGCGCGCGGCGTCGGCGGCGGCCTCGTCCGCCTCGGCACGCACCGTACGGGCCTCCGCGAGTGCGGCCTCCGCCGTCTCCGCGGCGGCGCGGGCGGTGCGGGCGGCGTCGCCGAGCTCGGCGAGCATCCCGGGCGGGCAGTCGGCACGCCAGGAGCCGATACGGGCGGCGAGGGCGCGGTCGGCGGCGAGCCGGGCCGCGAGCGACCTGATGTCCTCGTCGCGCGCCGCGGCCCGGGCGCGGAGCGCCTGGCGCTCTTCGTCCGCGGCGTGCTCGTCGTGCATCGCAGGGTTCGGCGGGACGAGGAACACGTCGTCGGTGCCGGCGCCCGCACCGCCGGGCGCGGGTACGGGTGCGAGGAGCGCCGCGGTGGTGCCCACGGCGACGGCCGACCGGGGCAGCAGGGCGGCGGCGGCCAGGACTTCGCGGGCGCGGGTGTGCGCGTCCGGGTCGGTGATGACGACACCGTCGACGAGCTCGGGACGCGCCGCCAGGACCGCGGCGTGGTCGGCGGGGTCCACGGCCTGGGCGAGGTAGCGCCAGCCGGGCAGGGCCGGGATGCCGTGCTCACCGAGGTACTCGACGGTGGTGAGGACGTCGGGCCCGGGCGGCAGCAGCCCGCCGTCCCCGAGGGCGCCGAGGATGCGGGAGTCGTCGGCGGCGGCGGTACGCAGGTCGAAGAGCCGTCGTTCGGCGGCGGAGACGCCCTGGTCGAGGAGTTCTCTCAGCTCGTCCGCGGCGCCGTCGAACTCCTCGGCCGTGAGGGACTGCGCGTCCCCTCCGACGGCCTCGTCGTTCCCGTCCGTTCCCTCGGCGGCGCTGCGGGGACGCGGGACACCGGCGCCGGCGGCCGTCGGGAGACCCAGCAGGTCGGCGAGGCGGTGGTCGGCCGCGATCGACTCGGCGGCCCTGCGCTCGGCCTCGTAGGACTGCTCGGCGGCCTGTGCGCCGTCGGCCGCACGGGCCGCGGCGAGCTCGGTGCGGCTCTCGGCCGCCGCGGCTTCCCGGGCCTGGTCGGCGGTGGCCCTGGCCGCTTCGCGCGCGGTGTCCCAGGCGGCGACCGCGCTCTTCTCGGCGTCGTTCGCCGCGAGGGCCGCGCGGGCCGGGTCGGCGTCCGGGGCGGTGTCGTCCAGCCAGCCCGCGCGTACGGCTTCCGCGGTCTCCTGTTCGACCTCGGCGAGGCGCTGGCGCAGGTGTCCGGCCTCGCTGCGGGCGCGCTGGGCCTCGGTCGCGGCGGTGGTGGCGTCCCGGTGCGCCGTCTCCCCGGTGGACTGAAGGGTCGCTGAGCGCTCCTCCTCCTCGTCCGCCACCCGCTCCCCCGCCTCCGCGGCGGTGTGCAGGGCCCGTACGAGGTCGGCGGCGGCCGTGGCACGTGCGGCCAGGGCGGGGGCCGCGTCGCGCTCCGCCTCACGGATGGCGACGGCGACGCGTGCCGAGCGGTCGGCGGCGGCGCGGTGGCGCAGGACGGCTTCGGCGGCCTGCCAGGCGGAGTGCAGGGTGCGTGCCTCGACCAGCTCGCGGCGCTGCGCCGCGGCGCTCTTCTCGGCGGCGGTGAGGGCCAGGGACGCGTGCCGGTAGGCCAGTTCGGCCGCGATCAGGTCCCGGCGGCCGCGGGCCGCTTCGGCCTCGGTGACGGTGTGGGCGGCGTCCGCGACCTGCTGGGCGAGCTCGGCGGTGCGGCCCCGCTCCTCGGCGGCGCGCCCGGAGAGCCTGCGGGCGAGCGTGCGGGTGCGGCGTTCGGCACCGGCGTGGACGTCGCGGCTGCGGGCCCTGGTCGCGGTGGCGTCGACGATCCGGCCGAGCAGCTCGACCGAACCGGCGGTGAAGTCGCGTTCCGCGGTGAGTTCGGCGCGGCGGCCCAGCTTGTTGCCGAAACCGCTGACGAGGTCGGCGAGGCCGTCGGTGTCACGGGTGTCGGTGACGGCCCGGAGCAGCAGGTCGGTGAAGTCGGAGTCCTTCTTGACCGCGAAGAGTCCCGCGGCCTCGCCCTCGTCGGCGTTCATCTCCCGCTGGTAGCGGAAGAGTTCGGGGTCGAGTCCGAGGTCACCGAGGTGTTCGTTCCATCGGTCGTGGATCTCTTCCCAGTGCACGTCAAGGTGCGGGTAGAACTTGCCTGCGTCCGTGAGCGCGTCGCGGAACCCCTTCATCGTGCGGCGTCGGCCGCGGGCGTTCGAGACGCCTTCGGCGGGGCGGCCCACCGAGCTGGCCTCGGCCACGGGCAGGCTGTCGAGGCTGAGTCCGGGACCGGGGCGGAAGGAGTACCAGGCCTCGGCGAACTTACGGGGGTCGTTGGAGACCTGGCGGCCACGCCATTCGCTGACCTTGCCGACGACGACGCACTCGCCGGTCAGGGTGTGCTGCCACTCCAGGGCGACGTGTCCGCAGTCGTCGGCGAGCAGGAACTTGCGCAGGACGCCGGAGCTGGCGCCGCCCAGGGTGTTGCGGTGGCCCGGCAGCATCACCGAGAAGATCAGCTTGAGCAGGACGGACTTGCCGCCGCCGTTCTCCAGGAAGAGCACACCGGCGGGGGCCGGGCGGCGCGGGGGGCCGACGGGCTCGTCCTCGAAGAACTCCGCCTGGGCCGGCGCGGGCCTGGGCACGGGCTCGCCGACTCCGCGCAGGTCGAGCACGGTGTCGGCGTAGCGCGCACCGGCGGGCCCGATGGAGTAGAGGCGGACCCGGGACAACTCGTACATGGCGGCGGACTCTCGTCGTTCTGGCGGCGGGCGGGCGGCTGGAGCGGCAGCGGGGGCAGCTCGGGGCGGTGCGGCGGTTCAGGAGTGGAAGGGGAGTCCCGCGTCGGCGGCCAGCTCCAGGCCTTCGTCGTCGGGCGGGGGCAGCAGGGTGGCCGAGCCGTCCGAGACCGGGACGACGCCGAGTTCCAGCAGTTCGGCCATGGCGGCGCTGCCCGCCATGTCGCGCACCTGGAGCTGGTAGCGGGCGGTGGTGCGGTAGGCGCCGCCCGCGTCGTCCCCGGTGCGCTGGAGGAAGCCCGAGTCCGTGAGGAAGGCGACGGCCTTGCCGATGATGCCGGTGGTCGAGCCGGCCAGCCGGCGGGCGTCCTTGGTGGCTCCGGTGGCGCTGCGGCGGGAGTAGACCCGCCACCCGGATTCCAGGCCGGGCGCGTCGGTGGCCGGGTCGGTGTTGTCGCCCTGCTCCTCGGCGCGCTCCTCCAGACGTTGGCAGGCCTGGCGGACGAAGGCGTCGACGCCGTTGACGGTGATGCGGCCGATGTACGAGTCGTCGGCCAGGTCCTCGGGCCGGGGGAAGGCCATGGCGGCGACGGCGAGGTGGGCGAGACCGTGCAGGAAGCGGTCGGCGGAGTCGGGGGAAGCGCGCCGGGCGTAGTCGCCCATGCGTACGGCGAAGACCGAGTCCTCACCGGCGGTCACGGCCATCCCGGCGCGGGTGGAGACCTCCAGCACGACGAGCCCGAGCCCGGTGGCGACGGCGTCGGAGAGCCGGGCGAAGGCGGGCTCCTCGCGGTAGCGGCGGAGCAGCTCGGTGTACTCGGCGTCGCGGGCGGGCATCAGCTTGGGCTGGAGCCCGAAGGAGACCAGCCGGGCGGCGTCGGCGGCGTCGGCGGGGGTGACAGCGGCCGGCCGTGCGGCGTCGGCCGCCTGCGCGAGGTGCTGGTCGCCCCACGCGTCGGTGTGCTCGGCGTGCTGCTCGCTCAACTCGGTGACTCCTCGGTACGGGTGCCGCTCTCGGGCGGCAGGGGGTGGGTGGTCGGGCCGGGGACGCTCACGAGGCGTCCTTGCGGTCCGCGGCCATGCCCGCCGCGTCCAGCAGGGCCATGCCCACTATCAGGTCGGCTCCGCCGAATTCGTGATCCTCGAGCGGGGTGCCGTCGTCGACGGCGAACAGCAGCCGTCGCTCGCCCTGGCGGTAGGCGGTGCCGACGGGTGGGCTCGCCGCGTGGACGGCGAGCAGGGCGACGAGGTACGGCAGCTCGGGGTCGCGCAGCCGGGCCTCCGCCAGGAGTCCTGAGAGCCGGCGGGGGGCGTCGTGCTCCAGGTCGAGCAGCTCCATGGCGTGTCCGAGCTGCTCCTCGCTGAACCGGCTGTCGTCCGGGGTGGCGATGAGATCCGGCTCGGGCATCTCCGCGCCCAGGTGCTCCCGCTCCACCGGGGGCATGAGCAGCAGGTCGACGAGGTCGCCGACCCGGACCGAGGTGGGTGTGCGCAGTCCGGTGCCGTGTGCGAAGAACGCGTCGGTGGCCCGGGTGGCCTGCTCGACGGGGAGCGGCAGCAGGGGCACGACGAGCTGTCCGTAGAGGTCGAGGCCCGTCTGCGCGGTGGGGGTGGCGAATGCCTGGCGGTCCTGCTCGGCGCGGAAGAGGGGCCCTGCCTCCAGGAGCCTGGACTGGAGCTGGGTGTGGCGGCGGATGCAGTCCTTGACGATGTCGACCAGCTCGGCGGCGCGGCGCTTGTGCTCGGGCTCCTCGGCCTCGTCCCTGGCCTTGCGGATGTTGGTGAGGATCGCGTTCTCGTGGCGGTAGCGGTCGGCGACGTGGTCCAGCGCCTCGGCGATCATGTCCGGCACGGCGTTGAGCCAGTCCACGGCGCGGACGTTGCGGCGGGTCGCCTCCAGCGTCCTGCGGAGCGTCTCGGCGTACTGCACGGTGCGGTAGCGGGCCTGTTCGGCGGCGAGCTGGGCGTCGGCGAGCCGGCCCCTGCTGATGAGGACCTCCAGCTTCACCTCGGCGGCGATCTGGGCGCTGGTGACGTCCGTGTCCAGGGCGCCCACCAGGACGTTGACCGCCTCGTCGGTGGCGCGGAGGTAGACCGTCCCGCCGTGGCCGGGGACTTCCTCGATGAGCTTGAAGTCGTAGTCCCTGCGGACGTAGACGCCGTCGGGTCCGAAGGTGCCGTACACCGCGCGGAAGCCGCGGTCCACGCTCCCGACGTTGATCAGGTTCTCCAGGACCCAGCGCGCGACACGCTCGTGCTCGGTGACGGGCCGGCGGGGTGCCTGGGCCGCGACTCGCGGGAGGAGCCTGGCCACTATCTGGTCGTGGTCGGCGCCCGTGTCGAAGTCCATGTTGAGGGTGACGAGGTCGATCGCGGCGAGGGCGACCTCGGCCATCGCGTAGACCGTGTACTCGCCGGCCAGATTGGCCTTGCGCACGTCGAGGTCGTGCAGCGGAGCGGTGCACGCGAGCGCGCGCAGCCGACGCGAGAGCCCCTCATCGGCGGCGGGGCCCGGGGCGGGCCTCGGTCCCGCGCTGAGCTGGGGCGCAGCGGTGTGGGTGTCGGCAGGCGAAGTCACGCTGCACAGATTAGGTCCTCGCACCGACAACGGTCGAAACGGCGCAGAAGCGACCGGTCACGGCCGCCCGTAACCGCCCCCTCCCGGGGTGCGCAGCACCAGGACGTCCCCGGCGTCCAGCTCGGCGGTGTCACACCCTTCGAGCGGCGTCGCGGCCGCCCCGCCGGCCCGCTCGACGTACTGCTCGCCGAGGGCTCCGGGGCCGCCTCCCGCCATGCCGTACGGCGGAACCCGGCGGTGTCCCGACAGCAGGGCCACGGTGACGGGTTCGAGGAAGCGGATCCTGCGTTCCACCCCCCGGCCGCCGTGCCACCGGCCCGGGCCTCCGCTGTCCTCCCGTACGCCGAAGCTCTCCAGCAGCACCGGGTAGCGCCACTCGAGGATCTCCGGGTCGGTGAGCCGGGAGTTGGTCATATGGGTCTGCACGGCGTCGGCCCCGTCGAACCCGTCCCCGGCGCCGGACCCGCTCGCGACGGTCTCGTAGTACTGGACCCGGTCGTTGCCGAAGGTGAGGTTGTTCATGGTGCCGGAGCCCTCGGCCTGGACGCCCAGAGCCGCGTAGAGGGCGCCGGTGACGGCCTGGGAGGTCTCGACGTTGCCGGCGACGGTCGCCGCCGGGTGGACGGGGGCGAGCATCGAACCCTCCGGGACGCGGATGTCCAGGGGCTTCAGACAGCCGCTGTTGAGCGGGATGTCCTCCTCGACGAGCGTCCGGAACACGTAGAGGACGGCGGCCGTCACCACGGACCTGGGGGCGTTGAAGTTGCCGGTCTGCTGCGGGGACGTGCCCTCGAAGTCGAGGAGGGCCCGGCGTGCGTCGCGGTCCACGGTCACGCTCACGGCGATGACGGCGCCGTTGTCGGTCTCGTAGCGGCAGGAGCCGTCGCGCAGTCCGGCCACGATCCGTCGTACGGACTCCTCGGCGTTGTCCTGGACGTGGCCCATGTACGCCTCCACGACGTCCTGCCCGAACTGGCGTGTCATGCGCCGCAGTTCCGTGATGCCCTTCTCGTTGGCCGCGATCTGGGCGCGCAGGTCGGCGAGGTTGGTGTCCGGGTCGCGTGAGGGGTGCGCCGCGGTCGTGAGCAGCTCCCGGGTCTCCGCCTCGCGGAAGGTTCCGTCACGCACCAGCAGCCAGTTGTCGAACAGGACGCCCTCTTCGTCGACCGTACGGCTGAAGGCGGGCATGGAGCCCGGGGTGATGCCTCCGATCTCGGCGTGGTGGCCGCGTGAGGCGACCAGGAAGCGCAGCCGGCGCTCCTGTCCGTCCGCGGGCTCGTCGAACACGGGCGTCACGACGGTCACATCCGGCAGGTGGGTGCCGCCGTGGTAGGGATCGTTGACGGCGTACACATCACCGGGCCGGAGGGTGCCCCTGTTGCGCCGCAGCACCTCTTTGATGGACTCCCCCATGGATCCCAGGTGGACCGGGATGTGCGGGGCGTTGGCCACGAGGTTGCCTTCCGCGTCGAACAGCGCGCACGAGAAGTCCAGCCGTTCCTTGATGTTGACGGAGTGCGCCGTGTTCTGCAGTCGTACGCCCATCTGTTCGGCGATCGACATGAAGAGGTTGTTGAACACTTCGAGCATGACGGGGTCCACCCGGGTGCCGACGGCGGTCCGCTCGGGCCGCGGCTCGGTCCGGCGCAGCACGAGGTGCCCGGCCGGCCCCGCCGTCGCCTGCCAGCCGGGGTCGACGACGGTGGTGGCGTCGTCCTCGGTGACGACGGCCGGGCCGGTCACGGTGTCCTCGGCGCGCAGGGTCGCGCGGCGGTACAGTCCGGCGTCCCGCCATCCGCCCCCGGCGTACATCGTCACGGTTCCGAGGGGGCGGAGCGGCCCTTCCCCCGCGCCCGCTCCCACGCGGGGAGGAGTGTGCGGTCCGGCCGTTCCGGTGGCTTCCACGGAGACGGCCTCGACCACCAGGGGCTTGTCCATGGTGAATCCGTAGCGCGCCCGGTGCGCCTCGGTGAACTCCTCGGTCATGGCGGTGACGGTGCCGTGGGCGACGGGCAGGGCGGCGTCCGTGCCGGCGTGACGCAGGAGGATCCGCGCGCGGGTGCCGATGGCGCTGTCGGGGACGCCGTCGCCCCTGAGCTCGGCCCGGGTGTGCTGCGCCAGGGAGTCGCAGAGGCCGCGCACCCGGGTGCCGGTCGCGTCGTCCAGTGCGGCCTCGACGGACTGTTCGCGCATCGCGGTGGCGTCGGCGAGACCGATCCCGTAGGCGGAGAGGACGCCGGCGAACGGCGGTACGAGGACGGTGTCGATGCCCAGGGCGTCGGCGACGGCGCAGACGTGCTGCCCTCCGGCTCCGCCGAAGCCGGTGAGGGCGTAGCGGGTGATGTCGTGGCCCCGTTGGACGGAGATCTTCTTGACCGCGTTCGCCATGTTGAGCACGGCGATGTCCAGGAAGCCCGCGGCCACTTCGGCGGCCGTACGCCGGCCTCCCGTGGTGGCCGACACCTCCTCGGCCAGGGCGTCGAAGCGCTCCTCCACGAGACGGGTGTCGAGCGGCTGGTCCCCCTCGGGCCCGAAGACGGCGGGGAAGTGCTCCGGACGGATGCGGCCGAGCATCACGTTGGCGTCGGTGACGGTGAGCGGCCCGCCCTTGCGGTAGGCGGCGGGTCCGGGGTCGGCCCCGGCCGAGTCGGGGCCGACGCGGTAGCGCCGTCCGTCGAAGTGCAGGACGGATCCGCCGCCGGCGGCGACGGTGTGGATGCTCATCATGGGCGCGCTCATCCGCACCCCTGCCACCTGTGTCCCGAGCTCGCGTTCGAACTCGCCCGCGTAATGCGAGACATCGGTGGAGGTGCCGCCCATGTCGAAGCCGATGACCCGGTCGTGGCCGGCCTGGGCCGACGTACGCACCATGCCGACGACGCCCCCGGCCGGGCCGGAGAGCACCGCGTCCTTGCCCCGGAAGTGCGCGGCCTCGCGCAGACCGCCGTTGGACTGCATGAACATGAGCCGGATGCCGGGGAGTTCTGCGGCCACCTCCTCGACGTAGCGGCGCAGGATCGGCGAGAGGTAGGCGTCGACGACGGTGGTGTCGCCGCGCGGCACGAGCTTGATCAGCGGGCTGACCTCGTGCGAGCAGCTGACCTGGGTGAAGCCCGCGGCCCTGGCCTCCTCCGCGACGGCCCTCTCGTGGTCCGGGTGACGGTAGCCGTGCATGAGCACGACGGCGGCGCTGCGGAACCCGTCCTCCGCGGCCTCCCTGAGCCGCCCGGCCACGGCATCGCGGTCGAGGGCCTTCACGGTGTCCCCGCGGGCGTCGACGCGTTCGGGGACCTCGACGACCCGGTCGTACACGGTCTCGGGGAGCAGGATGCGGCGGTCGAAGAGGCGGGGCCGGTTCTGGTACGCGATCTTCAGGGCGTCCCGGAAGCCTTCCGTGACGACCAGGACGGTCGGCTCGCCCCGTCGCTCCAGGAGGGCGTTGGTGGCGACCGTCGTACCCATCTTGACGCCGGCGACCCGGTCGGCGGGGACCGGGTCGTGTGGTCCGAGACCGAGCAGCAGCCTGATCCCGGCGACGGCGGCGTCACGGTAGCGGCCGGGGTCGTGCGACAGCAGTTTGCGGGAGATCAGCCGGCCGCCGGGGTCACGTCCCACCACGTCCGTGAAGGTGCCGCCGCGGTCGATCCAGAACTCCCAGCGTCCGGTCATCCCTCCATTCTGGCGCGCGGGACGAACCATCGCAGAAACGGCGCGGGGGCGGCCGGTCGCGGGTGCGGGGCGGGGTTCCACGGGGACCGAGCGAGGGGGCGCGCATACGCGCACCGGCTGCTCGACGGCGGTCACCTCGGCGCCACCGGGGACCGGGCGCGGTGGAAGCGCAACCCGGACCGGCCTTCACATCAGATCCGTGACCTGCGACGTCGCTCAGTGCCTGCTCGGCCCGTGCGTCGAGACGTTCGCTCACGCCGCTCCCAGTCGTGTCACCGCCCCCACGACACGCATACGGGTAGTTGTCACCGCGCGCCCCCGGCGCGCGGCATCCGGGCTCCGTGGGTCAGCCGAGCGCCGGCTCAGACGGCGGGTGCGTCGGGCCCGATCCTGCTGCGTACGGCGGTCTGGACCTCGGCCTCCTCGGCCGGGTCCGCGGCGAGCCGCCTCAGCCGTTCGGCGACCCGGATGTCCCCGGTCTCCGCGTGGTGCGCGGCCAGCTCCCGCGTGGTCTCCTCGCAGTCCCAGAGGCACTCGACGGCGAATCCGCTGGCGAAGGACGGGTCGGTGGCGGCCAGGGCCCGGGCGGCGCGGCCCCGCAGGTGCGAGGAGGACGTCTCCCGGTACACATGGCGCAGCACGGGTGCGGCACAGGCGATACCCAGGCGGCCCGCGCCGTCGACGAGGGTCCAGAGGCACGGGGCGTCGGGTCCCTCGCCCCTGACCGCCTCCCGCAGCGCGGCGAGGACGAGCGGGGCGTCCTGTACGGCGCCGCGGCAGGCCAGGACCCCGGCCGCCGAGGCTCCGAGGGCGTCGGGCCGGTGGGCCCAGCGCCGGGCCCGGTCGACCGCCGCCTCTCCGCACATGCGCTCGAAGGCGGCGACGGCCACTTCCGCGACGGTGGGGGACGGGCCGGCGACGGCCCGCTCGATCAGGTCGAGCACGGCGGGGTCCTGGGCCTCGGCCAGATAGTGCAGGGCGGCGCAGCGCGCGCCCTCGGAGCCGCCGGCGGCGGCCTCGACGATCAGGGGCCGGTCCTCGGTCCCGGCGACGGCGGAGAGGCAGCGGGCCGCGGGGACGTGGAGCGCGCTGCCGCGTTCCAGTCCGGCCTGGGCCCAGTCGAACACGGCCTGGACACTCCAGCCGGGGCGCGGTCCGCCCGGCCGCATCTGCCGCTGCCATCGGTCGAAGGAGCCCTGTTCCGACGCCGCCCTGATCCGGGCGCCGACCGCTTCGCGCGGGTCGTCGGCCCAGAGCCGCCAGGGCCGGGGCTCGAAGGCGTCCCGTACGGAGGCGGCCAGCTCGGCCGCGCCCTCCGGGGTGGCGGGGAAGCGCCCGAGCACCGGCTCGGCGAGGGAACGCAGCCCGGCGTCGTCGTCACGCAGGGCGAGCTCGTCGAGCGCCCACGCCCAGTTGGACCCGGTCGCGGCGTACCGGCGCAGGAGCACGAGGGCGTCGTCGCGCCCGTAGGAGGCGAGGTGGCCGAGCACCGAGAGGGCGAGACCCGTGCGTGAGTCGTCGGTGTCGAGGTGGTCCTCGGGATCCCACAGGTGCCGCTCGATCTCCTCGGTGCCACCGTCGAGATCGAGGTAGAGGCGCGCGTAGTAGAGGGAGCGGTTCTCGACCTGCCAGTCATGACGCGGATCGCTCAGGACGCAGTGGTTGAGAGCCGCGAGGGCCTCGGGGCGCGGTGCGGCGAGCGCGTGGAGCGTGCCGTCGCCGCGGCCCCTCTGCAACAGGCCGAGCAGTGTGCCGCTCGGCGCTATGAACGGATCGAACATGGGGAAAGCCTCACATCAAGCTGTCGACGCGACCGGGACTGTGCTGTTCCATGTGCCGGGGTGACATCCCCTAGGCCGCGCAGCAACATGATCGGCCGACTGCCGTCTTCTGCCTGGTGCTCATCTTCCTCTGCCTCTCGTCGGTGGTCCGGAACGGACCCGCGACGTCATGATGACCCAGCCATTTCGCCGACGCGACCACATTTACGACGCATCGGCCGGCCGGCCTCTCAGCGCGCACCGAAGAGTTCCAGCAGGTCGTCCTTGCCGAACATCCGTGCGGTGTCCACGGCGGAGGGTGTCCCGGCGGCCGGATCGGCCCCCGCCGAGAGCAGCGCGTCGATCACTTCACGCTCCCCCTTGAAGACGGCTCCCGCCAACGGGGTCTGCCCCCGGTCGTTGGCCCGGTCCGGGTCGGCCCCACGGTCCGCGAGCGCGACGACGGCGGGGGCGTGTCCGTGATAGGCGGCGAGCATGAGCAGGGAGTCGCCCCGGTCGTTGGTGAGGTTCGCGGGGACACCCGCGTCGACATAGGCGGCGAGCGCGTCGCTCTCGCCCCGGCGGGCCAGGTCGAAGACCTTGGTCGCCAGCTCGATCACCTCGGGGTCGGGGGTCTCGCTCATCGGAGGGGCCGCCTTCCATTGCCGTTGTCGCGGTTGCTGACCTGGTGGGGGGTACGGCGGGGGGCCGTACGAGTGAATCGACAGAGTACTGCTCCGGGGCAGTCCTCAGCCTGCCCAGGACCGGTGGGAGATCACACCGCCGACGTCACTTTCCGGTGGGGACGGGGCCTGCGTGGTGCCAGGAGCCCCTGGGGCTGCGCCTTTTCGCCCACCGGTCGGGTGAAAGCGAGGGATATTCACTCAGTTGCACCTTTTATCGTATAGGTACATCTTGTGATCCTGGAAGTACTCATGGTGACTGTCCCCCTCAACCAGGAGAACCGCTCATGATCCTCTCCATCTCGGGCGTGGTACTGCTCGGCATCATCGTCTTCCTGTTCTTCAAGAAGGACGGGCTCAAGGCGTCCCACGCCCTCATCTGCGCTCTGTTCGGCTTCTACCTGGCCGGCACAGCCATCGCCCCCAGCATCACGGCCGGCGGGGCGAGCCTCGCCAGCATGCTGGGCGGGATCAAGTTCTGACGCTCCGAAACCGCTCCCACCTCTCCAGGAGACCGACGTGGCCCGGCGACCACTCCCCCGCATCCTCAAGAGCGGCAGCGCTTCGATCACCCGCAGTCGCGAGATCGCGCGCACGGCCGCCGACAACGCCACCGACGTCCTCCATCCGCTGATCACGGTCACCCGTGGCCTGCGGCTGCTGGCGGGAGCAGGGCGGCAGAAGTGGGCCGCGACGCCCAAGGACCGGCGCGGCCACGTGCTGTTCCTCGTCGCGGCCTGCGTAGTGGCGGTGGCGCTCATCCCCTACGGGCCCCTGCTGGCCCTCATCTCGGTGATGGGCGCTGCCGCGTGGCGGGGGCGCGACCGCACCCCCGCGAGCACAGGCCCCGCCGAAGCGGAGGCCGCACGGCTCACGGCGCTGTACGAGGCACTGGTCCCGCACTTCTCCGTGGCCGACGACCCCGGTCCGCTGTTCTCCCACGGCGGCGACTGGGAGAAGGCCTTCGGCACGTCGTACGAGTTCGACGGCGACGGCCGCCTCACCCGGCTCCGGGTGAACTACCCGGCGTACTTCACCGACGGAGATCCCGCGTCCCGGACCCGTGTGGAGCAGGTGCTCCACGCCAAGTCCGGCCGGGGCCGCGAGTACCACTTCGTCTGGGACGAGGAGAGCAACCAGCTCCTCATGACCGTGCTCGCCGCGCTCCCCACCACGATCGCCGCCCAGCGCTTCGTCACCACGCCCGGCGAGACCGTGCTCGGCTTCACCGACGCGGACGCGGTCCGGCGCACCGTTCCGGTCCAGGACGGCGACGTGACGCGGGACGCCTCCCCCGTGATCTGGCGGACCGGGGCCCGTTCGACGGAGCCCCATCTGCTGATCGCCGGTCACCCCGGCAGCGGCACCACGACCCTGATGCGTTCGCTCGCCCTGCAGGCTCTCCAGCACGGCGACATCCTCGTCGTCGAGGGCGGCGGCACCGGCGAGTACGGCTTCCTGGCCGGCCGGGACGGCGTACTGGCCGTGGAATGCGGGCTGGCCGGGGCCCGTGCGACGCTCGAATGGGCGGCGCACGAGACCGAGCGCCGGCTCATCGCCGCCAACCGGGCCCGCCAGGCCGGGCACCCCGAGCCCGAGGACATCAAGCGCCCCCTCTGGATCCTGCTGGACCGCCCCAGCGCGCTGGGCGACCTGGCGGCCGCCGACGGCGGACAGGATCCGCAGGAACTCCTCCAGGTGCCGCTGCGGCACGGCCGCGCCGCAGGGGTGACGGTCGTGGTCGCGGACCAGTTCGACAGCCTGGACACCCTCACCGAGACCGTGCGGACCCACACCAGGGCACGCGCCGTCCTCGGCCCCGCGGACCGGGATCAGATCGAGGCGGTCCTGGGCGTCCAACCGCACACCACGCCCACCCCCGACGTCCCGCCGGGCCGCGGCTACACCCGGCTGGGCACCGGGCCGGTCCTCCGGCTCCAGGTGCCGGCCACCCCGGACCCGTACGACGACGCCACGAGCGAGGCCCACCGGCAGGCGGTGCTCGACCTGCTCCCGGGTGGGGCGCCGGCCGTCGGGAAGGCCGCGCCGGAGGGCGCCGCCGAGCCCGCGGCCGTCCACACGGAGCAGCTGGTCGGGACGCCCGCCGTCGCGGAGGGGTGACTCCGGGGCGCCTCAGGCCACGAAGGTCCGGGGCGCCTCGGCTCCCGCGCTCGCACCGGAGCCGACCAGCTCGGCGGCGGCGGCCAGCCGCAGCGCCGCCTCGTCCGCCACCGGGCCGCCCACCGTGAAGGGCAGCCGCACATAGCCCTCGAAGGCGCCGTCGACCCCGAACCGGGGCCCGGACGGGACGCGGACGCCGACCCGTTCGCCCGCCACGGCCAGCCGGGACCCGGAGAGGCCGCCGCTGCGCACCCACAGGGTGAGGCCGCCGGCGGGCACCTCGAACTCCCACGCCGGGAGCTCCCGGCGCAGGGCGCGCACCAGGTCGTCCCTGTTCTCCCGGGCCTGCTCGCGCCGGATCTCCACGGCCTGCTCCCAGCCGCCCGTCCGCATCAGCCAGTTGATGGCGAGCTGTTCCAGCACGGGCGTCCCCATGTCGGCGTACGCGCGTGCCGCGACCAGGCTGCGGATGACGTCCGGGGCCGCCCGCACCCAGCCGATCCGCATGCCGGCCCAGAAGGCCTTGCTCGCGGAACCGACGGTCAGGACGGTGCTGCCGGCGGGATCGAACGCGCAGACCCTGCGGGGCATCTCGAGATCCGGGTCCAGCCGCAGTTCGTGCATGGTCTCGTCGACCACCAGGACCGTGCCCGCCGACCGCGCGGCCTCGACCAGGGCGCGGCGCTGCTGCTCGTCGGCCAGGGCACCGGTGGGGTTGTGGAAGTCGGCGACGACGTAGGCCAGCCTCGGGGCGGCGTCCCGCAGGACCTGTCGCCAGCGGTTCATGTCCCAGCCGCCGAGACCCTCCTCCATCGCCACGGGCACCAGCCTGGCGCCCGCCTCGCGCATGAGCTGGAGGATGTTGGCGTAGCTCGGGGACTCCACGGCGATGCGCTCGCCGCGTCCGGCGAAGAGATGACAGATGGCGTCGATGGCGCCCATCGCCCCGGTGGTCACCATGATCTGTTCGGGCATCGTGGGGATGCCGTGCCCGGTGTAGCGGTCCGCGATCATCTGCCGCAGCGCGGGAAGACCGGCCGGGTAGTCGCCGTGCGTATGGGCGTACGGCGGCAGCTCCTCCAGGGCGCCCTGGACGGCCCGGGTCAGCCACGGCTCCGGGGCGGGCAGGGAGGCGCAGCCCAGGTCGATCATGGAGCCGAGCGACTCCGGGGGCAGCGGTTCGAGGCCCCGGGCGGGCAGCGGGTTGCCGGCGGGGACCGCGGTCCAGCTGCCGGCGCCGCGGCGCGACTCCAGGAACCCCTCCGCCCGGAGCGCCTCGTACGCCGCGGCGACGGTGGTCCGGCTGAGGGACAGGGCCAGCGCGAGCTCGCGTTCGGCGGGAAGCCGCGCGGCGACCGGGACGCGGCCCTCCAGGACGAGCAGGCGGACACCGTCGGCCAGGGCACGGTAGGCCGGCGGCTTGCGCGAACCCGGCGGCAGGGGGCGCGCCTGCTGGCCCTGGAGCTGACGGGCGAGCTGCGCCGCGCCGACGGTCGAAGTCCACTGCGCCATGTAAATCAGTCCACCTTCCTCGGATTGGCCATAGTTGGCAGCCAATCCCCTGCCACAGAGTGACATGCAACAGTCCACTACCACCACACAGGGGGCACCACTTGTCCGACATCACCTCCCGGAGCGGCAGCCGGCTCGCCCGGCGGCTGACCCACCTCTACGTGGGCCTGGCCCTGTACGGGGCGAGTTCCGCGCTCCTGGTCCGCGCCGGGCTCGGACTCGAACCGTGGGGCGTGCTGCACCAGGGCCTCGCCGAGCGGACCGGCATCTCCATCGGGGTCGTCTCCATCATCGTCGGGGCGGTCGTCCTGCTCCTGTGGATCCCCATCCGGCAGCGCCCGGGGCTCGGCACCGTCTCCAACGTCTTCGCCGTGGGCATCGCGATGGACGGCACCCTCGCCCTCGTACCGGATGTGCACGGCCTCGGGTCGCAGATCCCGGTGATGGCCGCGGGCATCGTGCTCAACGGGGTCGCCACGGGCCTGTACATCTCCGCGCGCTTCGGCCCCGGGCCGCGCGACGGCCTGATGACGGGTCTGAACCGGCTCACGGGCCGTTCGATCAGGCTGGTGCGTACGGCGATCGAGGTGGCGGTGGTCGTGACCGGCTTCCTCCTCGGCGGTTCACTGGGCGTCGGCACGGTCCTCTACGCCCTGGCCATCGGCCCGCTCGCCCAGTTCTTCCTGCGCTTCTTCGACCTCCCCGCGCCGGGGCCCCGCACCGTGCCCGTTGCCGGGCGGACACCGCGAGAGGCGATACTTCCGCGGTGACCGCAGTGACTTCGGGGCGCCACCCCTATCTGGACCATCCCTCGACGATCCCGTTCGCCCACCGGGGCGGGGCGGCGGACGGCGTCGAGAACACCGCAGCCGCCTTCCGGCGCGCGGCCGGCATCGGCTACCGCTACTTCGAGACGGATGTGCATGCCACGGCGGACGGCCGTCTGGTCGCCTTCCACGACGCGACCCTGGACCGGGTGACGGACTCCCGGGGGCGGATAGCCGGGCTGCCCTGGAGCGAGGTGCGCCGGGCGAGGGTGGCGGGCAGCGAGCCGCTGCCGCTCTTCGAGGAACTGCTGGAGGAGTTCCCGGACGCCCGGTGGAACGTGGACATCAAGGCGGAGCCCGCCCTCGTGCCGCTCGTCGACCTGATCCGCAGGACCGGTGCGTGGGACCGGGTGTGCGTGGGGTCGTTCTCCGAGGCGCGCGTGGCCAGGGCCCACCGCCTCGCGGGCCCCCGCCTGGCCACCTCGTACGGGGTGCGCGGCGTGCTCGGCCTGAGGCTGCGTTCGTACGGCGTACCGGCTGCGCTCCGGGCGGGTGCGGTCTGCGCACAGGTCCCGGAGAGCCAGAACGGCGTCCGTGTCGTCGACCGGAGCTTCGTCCGCACGGCTCACGCGCGCGGGCTGCAGGTCCATGTCTGGACGGTCAACGAACCGGAACGGATGGCGGCCCTCCTGGACCTCGGGGTGGATGGCATCATGACCGATCACATCGAGACGCTGCGCACGGTGCTGAGCGAGCGGGGGGCCTGGGCCTGACGCCGGGACCCGCCGCGTCCGCACGGGACGAACGAGGGGGCGCTGCGTGAGCACCGGTATCGCAGGGACGGAGGATCCGGCCGGACCGCCGGCCGAGGCCGCCGGACGCAGACGAGAGCAACGCGGCTGGTATTTCTACGACTTCGCGTGCTCCGTGTATTCCACCAGCGTCGTGACGGTCTTCCTCGGCCCCTACCTGACGTCGATAGCCAAGGCGGCCGCCGACGCGGAGGGGTACGTGCATCCGCTGGGCATACCCGTACGGGCGGGATCGCTCTTCGCGTACACCGTGTCGGTGTCCATCATCGTGGCCGTGATCGTGATGCCGGTGGTCGGCGCCGCGGCGGACCGCACGGGACGCAAGAAGCCGCTGCTCGCGGCAGCCGCGTACACGGGTGCGACGGCGACGGCCTGCATGTTCTTCCTGGACGGCCACCGCTATCTGCTGGGTGCCTTCCTGCTGATCGTGGCGAACGCGTCCATCTCCGTGTCGATGGCCCTCTACAACGCGTACCTCCCCCAGATCGCCACCCCGGAGGAACGCGACGCTGTCTCCTCCCGCGGCTGGGCCTTCGGGTACACCTCGGGCGCGTTCGTTCTCCTCCTGAACCTGGTCCTCTACACCGGCCACGACTCGTTCGGGCTGTCCGAGACCGACGCGGTCCGGATCTGCATCGCCTCGGCCGGCGTGTGGTGGGGCGCCTTCTCCCTCGTGCCCCTGCGCCGGCTGCGTGACCGCCGGGTGGCACCGGGCGGCGACGGCGCGGTCGGCTCCGGCTGGCGGCAGCTGCGGGCGACGCTGCGCGACATGCGCCGCCACCCGCTCACACTGGCCTTCCTGCTCGCCTACCTGGTCTACAACGACGGCATCCAGACGGTGATCTCCCAGGCGTCGCTGTACGGCTCCGAGGAACTCGGCCTCGACCAGACGACCCTGATCACTGCGGTGCTGCTCGTGCAGGTCCTCGCGGTGGCGGGGGCCCTGGGCATGGGGCGGCTCGCCCGGATGTACGGGGCGAAGCGCACGATTCTCGCCTCGCTGGCCGTCTGGACGCTGATCCTCGCCGCGGCCTACGTGCTGCCCGCCGACGCGCCGGTGTTCTTCTACGTCCTGGCGGCCGCGATCGGGCTCGTGATGGGCGGGAGCCAGGCCCTCTCACGGTCCCTGTTCTCGCACCTGGTCCCGCGCGGCAAGGAGGCGGAGTACTTCTCCGCCTACGAGATGAGCGACCGGGGACTCAGCTGGCTGGGGCCCCTGGTCTTCGGTCTCGGCTACCAGCTCACCGGCAGTTACCGGGATGCGATCCTGTCCCTGGTGCTCTTCTTCGCGGTCGGTTCGGCGCTGCTGGCGAGGGTTCCCGTACGGGCCGCGGTGGCCGCCGCGGGCAATCCCGTGCCGGACCGGATTTAGACGTTGAACTGAAAGGCCGGTAGTGTACGCCTTTGGTGTGCTCGGCGGACCGTTACTGCGAGTGGAAGAAGCCGAACCGTTGGGTGACAACTTCGACCAGATGTGACAAACCGGGCACCGTTGGGTAGGAGACCCAGACCAAGCAGCGGCACGACGGGCGACGCATGACCGGCAACGGGAATCTTTACCGCCGACCGGACGTTGACCGGATGACGACGACAGCGACACCTGTCCTGTGGGCGACAAGCCCGGGAGGCACGATTCATGAGTGAGCGAGCTCTCCGCGGTACGCGACTCGTGGTTACCAGCTACGAGACGGACCGCGGCATCGATCTGGCCCCGCGCCAGGCGGTGGAGTACGCATGCCCGAACGGACATCGATTTGAGATGCCGTTCTCGGTAGAGGCGGAAATTCCGGCGGAGTGGGAGTGCAAGGCGTGCGGCGCCACGGCACTCCTGGTGGACGGGGATGGCCCCGAGGAGAAGAAGGGCAAGCCTGCGCGTACGCACTGGGACATGCTCATGGAGCGGCGTACACGCGAGGAGCTCGAGGAGGTGCTGGCCGAGAGGCTGGCGGTTCTGCGCTCCGGTGCCATGAACATCGCCGTGCACCCGCGGGACAGCAGGAAGTCTGCCTGACCGCGTATCACCGCAAAGATCAAGAGCCGCGGGCCGCGACACAGAACATGTGTCGCGGCCCGCGGCTCTTCGTCGTCCGACGGCTGTCGCGCCAGGGGTACGTCCGGCGGCGCGACGGCTTCGCGTCAGGGGTGCGTCCGACGGCCGCCGTGTCAGGGGATCAGCGGCGGGCGGTCCGGGCCCTGGCCGTCGTCGGGGCGGGGCCGGGCGGGAGTGCCGTCCTCGCGGATGACCTCACCCGGGACCACCTTGCCGTCCGGGCGGTGGATACGGGCCTGCTGGAAGGCGTCGGAGAGGCCTCCGGGCCTCGCCGCGCGCATCCGGGTCTCCAGGGAGCGTTCCGCGTAGCGCCCGAGCAAGGAGCGGACCGGGGGCAGCAGGAGCAGGAGCCCCGCCGCGTCGGAGATCACGCCGGGGATCATCAGGAGCAGGCCGCCCAGCATCAGGAAGCCGTTGCCCTTGCTTCCGGCCGGGGCCGCGGCCGGGGTCTCGGGAGCGCCGGGCTGCCCCGGCATCCGCTGGAGGGTCTCGGTGAGGTTGCGGAAGGCCCGCCGGCCCGCACGCTTGATCACCGCTCCGCCGAGCACGGCGCCGGCGACCAGGATCAGCAGCACGGTGAAGCCGTTCGTCGCACCGGCGACCACGGTCAGCAGCCAGATCTCCAGCACCAGCCAGGCTGCGACGCCCAGCGGCAGGAGGGTACGGGCGCGTGAGCGCCGTGGACGGGTCGGAGGCGGTGTGCCGGTCGTCATGTCCCCAGTGTGCCTGTACGGGCGTGCAAGCGGCGTAAGGGGGTGATCATGAGGCCCCGGCGGGGCGGTCAGGAGGTCTTGCGGCCCAGCACCTTGTTGGCCCGGCCGGTGATGCCCCAGCCGGTGACCCGCCACAGGGCCTCGACGAGGATGTCGCGGCTCATCTTGGAGTCACCGATCTCCCGCTCCATGAAGGTGATCGGCACCTCCACGACGTGATAGCCGGCCTCGACGGCCCGCCGGGCCAGGTCGACCTGGAAGCAGTAGCCCTGTGAGGCGACCTGGTCCAGGCCGAGACCGTCCAGGGTCCCGGTGCGGAAGGCTCGGTAACCGCCGGTGACGTCCCGCACGGAGAGGCCCAGCAGCATCCGGGAGTAGAGGCTGCCGCCGCGCGAGATCATCTCGCGGTGCCGGGGCCAGTTGACCACGCGGCCGCCGGGGACCCAGCGCGAGCCGAGGACCAGGTCGGCGCCCTTCAGCGCGGTGAGGAGCCGGGGCAGTTCCTCGGGCTGGTGCGAGCCGTCCGCGTCCATCTCGACCAGGACGCCGTAGCCGTGCTCGGAGCCCCAGCGGAAGCCGGCCAGATAGGCGGCCCCGAGCCCTTCCTTGCCCTGGCGGTGCAGGACGTGCACCTGGCTGTCGCCGGCCGCGAGCTCGTCCGCGACCTTGCCGGTGCCGTCGGGGCTGTTGTCGTCGGCGACGAGGATGTCCGCTTCCGGCACGGCGGCGCGCACCCGGGCGACGATCAGCTTGACGTTCTCGGCCTCGTTGTAGGTCGGAATGATCACCAAGACTGTGCCGAGCGGGCCGAACTGCCTCTGACCGCCGTCGTTCACTACTGCCCCTTAAAGTCCGTACGCAGGTGCACACCATATCCAGCACGACGCGGCCGGACTCCGACACGGTCACGGGGTGGCGTGTGGCGCGCGGACAGAAGCGTGGAACTGGGGACAGAAGGACAGCACTGCGGATCGGGGCCCGGCGTCCTTCGGGCCGACCTGGGACCCGCTGGCTGCGGGTCGACCGAGAGCCGTTGTCTACTGAACCTCCGGGCCCCACCCGGGTCGCACCTGCCGTCCGGACGAAACCTTCCCTCGCCCCCGAGGCGCGGGCGCTGAACCTGGCTGTCAGTGGTGGTGCACCGGTGCGGCACACCGCCCCATGACCCAGCGGCGTTCGACGACTGCGTGGAGGTTTGACCGGTCGGACGTCCAGTGGTGGACCCGGCCGAACCTACCGGCCCCTGGGCACATGCTGTCAACAGCCGCTCTACCTGCTGTTTCTCCTGAAAACGCCTGGTCAGCACCGAGGACGCACAGGTCGTGGCAGAGCCCCGGCGCCTTCGATCGGCGGTACGGAATGTCCCGACGTCACTCGTTCGGCCGCACGTAGACAGTTTGTCCGAAGACCACCGTCCGCAGACAGACCGGGAGCTCCGCGCCCGGGGTGAGATCGGGCAGGCCGGGGGTGCCGGAACGGGGATCGGTGGACCATCGCGCCACCCGGTCGTCCGGCGCCTGGACCAGCAGGTCGCCGGTACGCCAGACGGCGTAGTCGGCCGGGGCTCCCGGGACGAGCACGCCGCCGTCGTCCCGCCCGACGGCCCGCCAGCCGCCCCGTGTGTGGGCGGTGAAACCGGCGCGTACGGAGACACGGTGCTCGGGTGTGCGGTGATGGGCGGCGGCCCGCACCGTGCCCCAGGGGTCCAGGGGGGTGACCGGGCTGTCCGAGCCGAAGGCGAGGGGCACGCCCGCGCGCAGCAGGGCCGCGTAGGGGTTGAGGGTCGCGGCACGCTCCGCGCCCAGGCGCCGGGCGTACATGCCGTCGGGGCCGCCCCAGGCGGCGTCGAAGGCGGGCTGGACGGAGGCGGTGAGGCCCAGTTCCGCGAAGGCGGCGACGGTCTCCGGGGTGAGCATCTCGGCGTGTTCCACCCGGTGCCTGGCGGCCCTGATCCGGGCGAGCCCGAGAATCTCGGCGGCGGCCCTGACGCCGGCGACCACGGCGGACACGGCCGCGTCGCCGATGGCGTGGAAGCCGGCCTGGAGCCCCGCCTCGGTGCACGCCGTCACGTGTGCGGCGATCCGCGCGGCGTCGAGGCGGCCGGTGCCCGTGTGCGGGGCGTCGGCGTACGGCTCGTGCAGGAGGGCGGTGTGCGAGCCCAGGGAGCCGTCGACGAAGAGGTCTCCGGCCGCGCCGACGGCACCGAGCTCGCGGATACGGCGTGCGCCCTTCTCGTCCTCGACGGGCTCGGCCCAGTATCCGAAGACCCGGGGGCCGGGCTGCTCGGAGGCGAGCTTCAGCAGCCCGGTGAAGTCCTCCTCGTCCGAGATCTCGGGGCCCGCGCACTCGTGCACGGTGCCGATCCCGAGGGATGCGGCGTGTGCCAGGGCGGCGCGCTGGGCCAGCGCCCGCTGCGCCGGCGTGACGGCACCGTGGGCGGCGGCGCGCACCGCGTGGTGGGCGTCGCCGGTCAGCGGGGCGTCGGGGTGGTAGCCGGGCAGCTCGGTGACGCCGGGCACCAGGTCCAGCAGCGCCGTGGTCACGACGGCGGAGTGGACGTCCACACGGGGCAGATAGACGGCCCTGCCGCCGGCCGCTTCGTCGAGCTCGCCGCGCGACGGGGGCCGCTGCTCCGGCCAGCGGGCGGCGTCCCAGCCGTGGCCGAGGATGGCCCCGGCTCCCGCGTGGCCGTTCGCGAACGCACGCACGAGTCCGAGGGCGTCGGCGAGCGAGCGCGCACCGGAGAGGTCCAGCCCCGTGAGGGCGAGTCCGGTCGACGTGGTGTGGACGTGGGAGTCCGTGAAGGCCGGGGTGACCAGCGCCCCCTCCAGGTCGATCACCTCGTCGACGCCGCTCGCGAAGGCGTCGGCCGCCCCCTCCGATCCCACCCACGCGACATGGCCGCGTTCGACGACCATCGCGGTGGCGAACGGGTCGGCGGGGCTGTGGACGTCTCCACCGCGCAGCAGCACGGTGCGGTGTTCGCTCTGGGGGGCGGTGCTCTCGGTCATGGGACCAGTCTCGCGCCTGCCGGGTCCCGCGCCTCCCCCGCCCCCTCCGCAACGCCGGGCGGAACCCTCAGAAACGCCGGGCGGAACCCTCAGAAACGCCGGGCGGAACCCTCAGAAACGCCGGGCGGAACCCTCAGATACGCGGCGGACGCGCCTCGTAGGGCGTGGAGAGCACGACGGTCGTGCGGGTGGAGACGCCGGCGAGGGTGCGGATGCGGGTCAGCAGGTGCTCCAGCTCCAGGGGACTGGAGACCCGCACCTTGAGGATGTAGTTCTCGTCGCCCGCGACGCTGTGGCACGCCTCCAGCTCCGGCACACCGGCAAGCCGTTCGGCGATGTCGTCAGGTGCGCTCGGGTCGAAGGGTTTCACCGAGATGAACGCGGTGAGGGGCAGGCCGACGGCTTCGGGGTCGACGACCGCGGCGTAGCCCCGGATCACCCCGCGCTGCTCCAGCCGGCGGACACGCTGATGAACGGCCGAGGTGGACAGGCCGGTGGCCTTGCCCAGGTCGGTGTAGCTCATCCGCCCGTCCTTGACGAGCAACTCCACAATCTGACGGTCCAGCTCCTCCATGCGGATCAACCTATGGCCCCGGGCCGTCCAGGCACAGCCGCAGGGCCCCCGGAAGGGCACGTTCGAGGGCCATGTGACGAATGCCACAGGTTTACGGGCCGGTAGCCGAGGGCGCCACGGTTACGTCCGACTTCCGACGGGAAGTGCTTGCTGTGGCCGAGGCCGTGGCGCCTTGTCGGCCCACCCGAGGGGGGAAAGAACCATGCAGAGCCTGAAGCTCACCGGACGTACCGAACCGGAGTCCGAGGATTACGCCGCTCCGGACGAGGACGCCGTTCCCGACCCGTACGACACGTTCGAGATGTACCGGGTGATCTGCCCGGACTGCGCCCAGCCGATCGCCCTGCTGGCGGACGAGGACGTACTTCCCGAGCACGCGCTGTGCCCCACGCCGTGGAACCCCTTCGTCCTCACCGTCTGCCCCGGTACGAACCGTGACGCCTCCAAGGCGCGCCCGGCCGACGAGTCGCTCGAGGCCCAGGAGCAGGAGACCGCGCTGCTGTTGACGCTTCCTCAGGGGCTCGACTGGCGGATGCAGCCCTTCTCGCACGCCGGCGGCCCGGGTTCCCGTCCCCTGCGGTACGTGCCGCAGGCGCGGCGTCACGCCGCCTGACGGTTGCGCGCCCCGAGGGCGCACCTTCGCGCGCACCACGACGGCGGGGCCGGCGTGGTGCGGTCAGCTCACCGGCCGGTGGCCGCTGCACCCGAGGAACGGGCGCGCTAATCGGCCGGGCAGTGACCCGGGGCCCCGTGGCGCGTTGGCTCTGTATGACCACGCCGCATTCAACGGCCGGCCCCGTACGCCGCCGTCTCGCCGCACCGGCGTCCGGAGAATCGGTTCCCCGGCCCGGACCGCCGGCCGGGGAGGCCACGGGGCCGTCCGCGCCGCACTCCACCGACCCTCCCATCTACCGGGCCATGCTGCGCCATTGGGAGAGCTCGGGCCGGGCCCTGCCGGGCCGCCATGACCAGGAGTGGAACCGGATCATGACGACACCGGTCTGGTCGGACCGGCCCGTCCGGGTCAGTGCGTCTCGGGACCCGCGAGGTGACGGGCGATGACCATGCGCTGGATCTGATTGGTGCCTTCGACGATCTGGAGCACCTTGGCCTCGCGCATCAGCCGCTCGACCGGGAAGTCGAGGGTGTAGCCGTAGCCCCCGAGGACCTGGACCGCGTCGGTGGTCACCCGCATGGCCGCGTCGGTGCAGAACAGCTTCGCCATGGCCGCCTGCCGTGAGAACGGGAGGCCGGCGTCGCGGAGCCGTGCCGCCTCCAGGTAGAGCGCCCGGCCGGCCTCGATGTGGGTGGCCATGTCGGCGAGCATGAAGCGCAGCCCCTGGAAGTCCGCGATGGGCCGGCCGAACTGGCGCCGGTCGGTGGCGTATCCGACGGCCTCGTCCAGGGCCGCCTGGGCGACGCCGATGGCGCAGGCGGCGATTCCCAGCCGCCCCGAGTCGAGCGCGGACAGGGCGATGGCGAAGCCCTGCCCCTCGTCACCGATGCGGCGGTCGCCGGAGATCCGTACGCCGTCGAAGTGCAGCTGGGCGGTGGGCGAGCCCTTCATGCCCATCTTCTTCTCGGGCAGGGCCGCACCGAGGCCCTCGGTGTCGCCGGGCACGAGGAAGGCGGTGATGCCACGCGGGCCGTCCTCCCCGGTGCGGGCGAGCACCGTGTAGAAGTCGGCGATACCTCCGTGCGTGATCCAGGCCTTGGTGCCGGTGAGGACCCAGTCCTCGCCGTCCCGGACCGCCTTGGTGCGGAGCGAGGCGGCGTCGGACCCCGAGGACGGCTCGGAGAGGCAGTAGGCGCCGAGCAGGCCGCCCGAGAGCATGGCGGGGAGGTGGGCGGCCCGCTGCGCCTCGGTGCCGTATCCGGCGAGCGCGTGACAGGCCAGGGAGTGGACGCTGACGCCGAGGCCGACGGTGAGCCGGGCCGCCGCGAGCTCTTCGAGCACCTGGAGGTAGACCTCGTACGGCTGGTCGCCGCCGCCGTACGCGGAGTCGTACGGCAGTCCGAGCAGGCCGGCTTCGGAGAGCAGGGTGAAGACCGGGCGCGGGAAGAAGCCCGCTTCCTCCTCCTCGGCCGCCCGGGGAGCGATTTCCTTCGACACGATGTCGCGTACGAGCTCGACGAGCTGCCGGGACTCCTCGGTGGGCAGACGGCGTTCCACCGGCTGCGGGGCACGGTCGGACATGACGGCGCTCTCCTCCCTGTCGGGCGTGACGGCGGTCGCGCGCGGGGTGTGCGCAGCACCGCCGGGTGGTCCCGGGCGATGCCCGGAAATCTACGGCTCCGCAGCCGATCCTGCCTTCCCGGATCACGGGAGGCGCTGGCCAGCGGCTGTGGCGCGTTGAGTATGCCCGATCGGAGCGCACGCGTCACCGGGCAGCCGGAGCCGGTGCCGAGGAAATTGGTCCGAACCATTGACCCAACTGGTCTAGTCCTTCTACGGTCTCCCCCAATGCCTCATCGCGTCCATGCCAATTCCGGATGGCGCGGGGCAGGCGCCCCCCACGCCCAAGCCCTCCCCCACGAGGAGCCACAATGACCGGACTTCACCGTCCTCGCGCCCGTCTCCGGGCGCTCACCGCCACCCTCTGTACCGCCGCGCTCGGAGCCGCTCTGCTCGGCGTCGCCGGTACGTCCTCCGCGGGTGCCGCCCCTTCCGCTTCCGAGGTCTCCGCACCGGCAGCCGCCGAAGCCGCGCCCACCGCGGCCGGCGACAAGGTGGTCGGATACTTCACCAACTGGGGTGTGTACGACCGCAATTACCACGTCAAGAACATCGAGACGTCAGGCTCGGCCGACAAGCTGACGCACATCAACTACGCCTTCGGCAACGTCCAGGGCGGCAAGTGCACCATCGGCGACAGCTACGCCGACTACGAGAAGGCCTACACCGCGGACCAGTCGGTGGACGGCGTCGCGGACACCTGGGACCAGGAACTCCGCGGCAACTTCAACCAGTTGCGCAAGCTGAAGAAGCTGCACCCCGACCTGAAGGTCATCTGGTCCTTCGGCGGCTGGAGCTGGTCCGGCGGCTTCGGGGAGGCCGCGCAGAACCCCGCCGCCTTCGCCGAGTCCTGCTACGACCTGGTCGAGGACCCGCGCTGGGCCGACGTCTTCGACGGCATCGACATCGACTGGGAGTACCCGAACGCCTGCGGGCTGACCTGCGACACCAGCGGCCGCGACGCGTACGGCGGCCTCCTGTCGGCGCTGCGCTCGAAGTTCGGCACCGGCAATCTGATCACCTCGGCGATCACGGCGGACGGGTCCGACGGCGGCAAGATCGACGCGGTGGACTATGCGGGAGCGGCGAAGTACCTGGACTGGTACAACCCGATGACGTACGACTTCTTCGGCGCGTTCGCGGCGCAGGGGCCGACGGCTCCGCACTCACCGCTGACCTCCTACCCGGGCATCCCGACGGAGGGCTTCAACAGTGACGCGGCGATCTCCAAGCTCAAGGGCCTGGGCATCCCCTCGGAGAAGCTCCTGCTGGGCATCGGCTTCTACGGACGCGGCTGGACCGGCGTCACCCAGGAGGAACCGGGTGGCACCGCGACCGGGGCGGCCCCGGGGACGTACGAGGCGGGCATCGAGGACTACAAGGTCCTGAAGAACAGCTGCCCGGCCACCAGCACGGTCGCCGGGACGGCGTACGCCCTCTGCGGCACCGACTGGTGGAGCTACGACACCCCGGCCACCGTCGCCACGAAGATGGACTACAAGAACGAGCAGGGCCTGGGAGGCACGTTCTTCTGGGAGCTCAGCGGCGACACGACGGACGGTGAGCTGATCCGGGCCATCAACTAGCCCCGACGGGGTACACGACCCGCAGGGCGGGTCAGGGGTGGGGTGCCGGGCGGGCGCCCCACCCCACCGTCGTTCACGGTCACATCAGTCCGGCCGGGGTGACGAACATGGCGAGGACGACGACGAGCGTCCAGCCCAGGATGTGCTCCAGGACCTTCGGCCCGTCCTTGGGGCCGCCGGTGCGGGCGCGGCTGTGGGTCCGGTTCTCGGCTGTGGTCGCGGTCATGGCATCTCGCTCGGTCGTTCGGCAGTGGGCGTCCCCCGTGACCCGACCACAGTGCCAGCGGAAGCGGGCGGCGCGGTAGAGATCCGGGTCACAGCGGCCTGCGGGACGGCAGGCCGGAGGAAGCCCTGTTCCCGCGCTCCCGCAAGGGATCGGCGGGCGGGGACACCCGGGGGCGGGCGGGTCCGCTGTGCGCTACGCCATACCGCCCCGCGGGCCCCGGCCGGGCGTGGAAGCCGCCCCCGCGCCGCGGCGGTGTGGTCACGTCGGTCGCCGCGCCGCCGAACGGCTGAGCGGGCGTACCGCGCCACGACGGCCCGCCGGGCGCACCTGCCGCCGGGGCCCATCGGCCGGAGCCCGGCGATCCGCGCCATGGATGGCATGCACCGAGCCCGCCCGTGGGCTCCGCCCCGCGGAACCGCCCGGGGCGTCATACCGCGGGCGGGCCTGCCAGACGTCTGCCGACCCGGGCGGCGGTCTCCCGGAGCCAGATGTGGGCGGCGTCGTGCGTGTGCACCGGGTGCCACCACAGCGCTTCCCGCAGCGGCACCGCTTCGTACGGGGGCTCCACGATCCGGACGGCGGCGACCGGGGAGAGGAGCCGGGCGAGCCGGGCCTGGACGAGGGCGATGCGCCGCGTGCCGGCCACCAGGAGCGGCAGCAGCTGGAAGCTGTCGACGGAGACCTCCACCCGCGGCTCGATGCCGAGCATCCCCAACTGCCGCATGGCGGGGGCGTCGTACGTGCGCTGGTAGGTGACCCAGGGCAGCCGGGCGAGGTCCTGCTGGGTCAGCGGGCCGTCGACGCTCGGGTGGTCGTCCGCGACGAGGAAGACCCAGCGGTCGTCGTAGAGATCGGTGGCGGGGAAGTCGCTGATGACGCCGTGCGGCATGAGCAGGCCGTCGGTGGCGCTGAGCAGGGTGGCGGTGTCGTCGACCACCGTGGAGGGGGTGTGGGTGAAGCGGAGCCGGATGCCGGGCGCCTCCTCGTGCACGACGTGGGCCAGTTCGGTGCCGAAGAGGGCGACCGCGTAGTCGGACGCGACGAGCTTGAACTCACGGCTCTCCTCGGCCGGGTCGAAGTCGGCCTGGCTGGCGAAGAGACGCTCCAGCACGGCGTAGGCGGTGGACGTGCGGTCGAGGAGGACCTGGCCGAGCGCGGTGAGCTCGTAGTGGCCGCCGACCCGCGCGAGCAGATCGTCGTCGAAGTGCCGGCGCAGGCGTGCGAGCGCCGCGCTCATGGCGGGCTGGCTGAGCCCCACGCGCTGACCGGCCCTGGTGACGTTGCGTTCCTCCAGGAGAGCACGCAGGGCGACGACCAGATTCAGGTCGAGGCTGGCGAGATTCACGGGGCTCCTCCTGCGGTAGGGCGCCGGTAGGGCGCCGACCAGGCATGAATAGACGTGATGGATACCGATTATCCACGGAATCGATTTCCCTGATCACGGGCGGCGGGTCCAGATTGGTTCCACCGCAATCAGGAGGACATGTTCGTGAAACCTGGATCCGCGTCCGCGCTCTTCGCCGGACCCTTCGCCCTCGGCACCCTGTCGGCCCCCGGCGGCCCGGCGTTCCCGGCTCTCGTCACCCCCGACGGACAGGTGACAGACCTGCGGATCGCCTTCGGCGAGGAGCAGTTGACGGTCCGGGACCTGCTGGACCGCTGGGAGACGGCCCTGCCGCGGCTGCACGCCCTGTCCGGTGGAAGCGGCTCCGGCAGCGGCCCGCTGGAGGGGTTCCGGGTGCACGCGCCCGTCGAGCCGCGGCAGGTGTTCCAGTCGGGAGCGAACTACCGGCAGCATGTGATCGACCTCCATGTCGCGCACCGGGCGCCGGACGACGAGCGCCCCGAGGAGGAGCGCCGCGCGGAGGCGGCGGAGATCATGGACCGGCGGGCGGCGGACGACCTCCCGTACGTGTTCATCGGCCTGCCGAGCGCGATCACCGGGCCGTACGACGACGTCGTGCTGCCCTCCTGGGCCGGCAAGCCGGACTGGGAGCTGGAGCTGGCCGTGGTGATCGGCCGCCCCGCCCACCAGGTGTCCGTCGAGGACGCCCTGTCGTACGTCGCCGGCTACACCATCGCCAACGACCTCACCGACCGGGCGACGGTGTTCCGCCGGGACATGCCGCAGATCGGCACCGACTGGCTGCGCAGCAAGAACGCCCCCGGGTTCACCCCGCTCGGCCCCTGGATCGTACTGGCCGGGTCGGTCCCGGACACCGACGGCCTGCGGCTCACGCTGAAGCTCAACGGCGAGACGATGCAGGACGAGTCCACCGGGGACATGATCTTCGACGTGGCACGCCTGATCTCCTACGTGTCGCAGTCCGCCCGCCTCCTCCCCGGCGACCTGGTGCTGACCGGGTCCCCCGCCGGCAACGGGATGCACTGGGGCCGTCTCCTGCGTGACGGGGACGTCATGGACAGCTCCGTCACCGGGCTCGGCACCCAGCGCACCCGTTGCGTCGCGGAGGAGTCATGAGCATGGACCGCACCGACCCCGAGGGCTCGATCGCACAGGCCGCGAAGGAGTGCTCCAACTGGGGCCGCTGGGGCCGGGACGACGTGCTCGGCACCCTCAACTTCCTCGACGAGGCCAAGCGCCGGGAGGGTGCCGCACTCGTCCGGCGCGGCGTCAGCTTCTCGCTCTCCCAGCGCTTCGACATCGACGGCCCGCAGAAAGGCTGGCGGCGGCGCACCAATCCGGTGCACACCATGCTGGACACCGGGACGGACGCGGCCCTCGGGAACCAGGGGCTGCCCCACGGGATCGGCGGCGCCGACGACGTGATCGCCATGCCGCTCCAGTGCTCGACGCAGTGGGACGGGCTCGGGCACATCTTCGACCACGGCAAGGCGTGGAACGGCCGGCCCGCCGAGGAGGTCGTCACGTCCGACGGCGACCTGGTGACCGGCATCGAGCACATGGCGCCGCACGTCGCGGGACGCGGCGTTCTCCTGGACGTGGGGCGGGTGTTCGGCGAGGGCGACGGGCTGCCGGACGGCTTCGCGATCACCGAGGAGCACCTGACGGCGACCGCCGAGGCCCACGGCGCGACCGTGGGACGCGGTGACCTCGTGGTGGTGCGCACCGGCCAGCTCACCCGGGTGCGCCGCGACGGCTGGGGCGACTACGCGGGCGGGCCCGCCCCCGGTCTCTCCTTCACCACGGCGGGGTGGCTGCGGAACAGCGAGATCGCGGCCGTCGCCACCGACACCTGGGGCTTCGAGGTGCGGCCCAACGAGTTCGACCACGCGTTCCAGCCGCTGCACCAGGTCGCCATCCCGCACATCGGCCTGCTGATCGGCGAGATGTGGGACCTGGACGCGCTCGCCGAGGACTGCGCCGCCGACGGTGTGTACGAGTTCCTGCTGGTCGCCGCGCCCCTTCCCATCACCGGCGCGGTCGGCTCGCCCGTGAATCCGATCGCCGTCAAGTAATCAGCGGAACGAAGGAGTTCCCCCATGACCGATACCCGCACGATCCTCGTCGTAGGCGGAGGCGCGGCCGGCAACGCCGTGACGATCCTGCTGCGCCGCGCCGGCTTCACGGTGGACCTGATCGAGGCCCGGGACGACTGGAACGCCACCGCCGGCTCCGGCATCACCCTCCAGGGCAACGCCTTGCGCGTGCTGCGCGAACTGGGGGTCTGGGAGCAGGTGGAGGAGTCCGGCTCCGGTTTCGGCTCGGTCGGCATCACCGCCCCCGACGGTACGGTCCTGCACGTCCAGGACGACCTCCGCACCGGCGGTGACGACCTTCCCGCCACGGTCGGCATGCAGCGCCCGCGGCTCCAGCAGATCCTGATCGAGGCGGTGCGCGCGAGCGGTGCCCGTGTCCGGCTGGGCACCCGGGCCGAGCGCTTCGACCAGGACGCCGACGGCGTCACGGTCCGGTTCACGGACGGCACCGAGGGCCGCTACGACCTGGTGATCGCGGCGGACGGCCTGGGATCCGCCACCCGCGCGGCCGTCGGCATCGAGGCCGCCCCGGAACCGACCGGCATGGCGATCTGGCGCGTGGCCACCCCCCGCCCCGCCGGGGTGACGCGCACGGACCTCGCCTACGGCGGCCCGGCCTACATCGCCGGCTACTGCCCCACCAGCGACACCACGCTCTACGCGTACGTCGTCGAGGCCAACCGCGACCGTGCCTCGATCCCCCCGGAGTCGTACGCCGACGAGATGCGGCGCCTGGCCTCCGCCTACGGCGGCAACTGGCCGGAGATCACCGAGCACATCACCGATCCGGCGCGGGTCAACTACACGTGGTTCGACCGCATGCTGGTCGAGGGCTCGTGGCACCGGGGCCGGGTCGTCCTCGTCGGCGACGCCGCCCACTGCTGCCCGCCCACCCTCGCTCAGGGCGCCGCCCTGTCCCTGGAGGACGCCTGGGTGCTGGCGCAGATGCTGACCGGCTCCGGCACCTGGGACGACGCGCTGTTCCAGGCGTATCACGAGCGGCGGATCACCCGCGTACGCCCCGTCGTGGAAGCCTCCGTACAGATCGGGCAGTGGCAGCTCGACGGGGTACGCGACGCCGACGTGCCCGGCCTGATGGGCCGCACCATGACGATGCTCCGGGAGCTGCCGTGACCTCCCCCACCGTGGACGTGCACGCCCACGTCCTGATCCCTGAGATCGAGGCGCTCGTGGCGGGCCTGCCCGGCCTGGCCGAGGCCAGGGAGCTCGACGCGCGTCGGAACGGCCCCGCGGCTCTCGCCGTCAGCGGCCCGATGGTGGGTGAGCGGATCCCGCGGCTGACCGACACCGCCGTACGGCTGGCCACGATGGACGCACAGGGCGTGGACGTCCAGCTGGTCAGCCCCTCCCCCTCGCACTACCACTACTGGGCCGACGAGGAGACGGCCGAGAAGGTGTACCGCGCCGCCAACGAGGGGACTGCCGCGCACTGTTCGGCCGCCCCCGACCGGCTGCGCGGACTCGGACTCGTACCTCTCCAGCATCCGGGCCAGGCGGTACGCGCCCTCGACCACGCCCTGGAACAAGGGCTGGCCGGAGTGGAGATCTCCAGCCACGCCCCGGGGCGGGAACTGTCCGACCCCGCCTACGAACCGTTCTGGTCCCGGGCCGGCGAGACGGGTGCGATCGTCTTCCTGCACCCCTTCGGCTGCACGCTCGACGAGCGTCTGGACCGGTGGTACCTGTCCAACACGGTCGGCCAGCCCACCGAGAACGCCGTGGCACTCTCCCACCTCATCTTCTCGGGAGTGCTCGACAGGCACCCGGGCCTGAAGCTGATCGCCGCGCACGGCGGCGGCTACCTCCCCACCCACATCGGCCGCTCCGACCACGCCTGGTCCACGCGCTCCGACGCCGGTGCCGGCTGCGCCCACCCGCCGAGCAGCTACCTCAGGCGGCTGTACTTCGACTCGCTCGTCCACGACCCGCACGTCCTGCGGGAGCTGATCAGGGTGGCCGGGGCCGACCGCGTACTCCTCGGCTCCGACTTCCCCTTCGACATGGGCACCGAGGACCCGGTGGGCGCCCTGCGCGCCGCGGGGCTGCCCCGGGCCGACTTCGACGCCGTACGCGGTGACAACGCCGCCGCCCTGCTCGGCCCCGCTCTCACCTGAGGAGGAACCCACCATGAGCGCACGTCTGCTCACCCACCTGCGTCATGTCGACCTGGCGGTGCCCGACTACGACAAGCAGCTCGACTTCTACGCCGGCGTCTGGGGCCTCACCAAGGTCACCGAGGACTCCGGGATCTCCTTCCTGGCGGCCGAGGGCTCCCCGGAGCAGTACGTCGTAAGGCTGCGCAAGGCCGAGGAGAAGCGGCTCGACCTCGTCTCCTACGGCGCCGCGAGCCCGGCCGACGTGGACACCCTGGCCGAGCGGCTCCTGGCCGGCGGCGTGCAGCTGGTCTCCCGGCCCGGCGCCGTGGACACACCCGGCGGCGGGTACGGTTTCCGCTTCTTCGACGTGGACGGCCGCACCATCGAGGTCTCGGCCGACGTCCAGGTCCGGCAGCACCGGAAGATCGAGGAGAAGGAGGCCATCCCGGTCAAGCTCTCCCACGTCGTCCTCAACTCGCCCGACCTGAACCGCACCCGGGAGTGGTACGAGCGCCACCTCGGCTTCGCCCTCTCCGACACCCTCTCCTCGCCCCACATGGGTGAGGTCATGCACTTCATGCGGATCAGCAACCAGCACCACTCCATGGCCATCGCCCAGGGTCCGCACACCGCCCTGCACCACGTCTCGTTCGAGATGCGCGGCATCGACGAGTACATGCGCGGCTCCGGCCGGGTCATGCGGGCCGGCTTCCGCAAGATCTGGGGGCCCGGACGGCACATGGCGGGTGACAACACCTTCACGTACTTCCTCGACCCGCACGGCAACACCGTCGAGTACACGACCGAGCTGGAGAACCTCGACGAGGACACCTGGCACCCCCACGTCTACGACTTCTCCCAGCCCGAAGTCACCGACCAGTGGGGCACGGCCAACGCGATGAACGAACTCGTCGCCAAGGAGTCCTTCAACGACCCCGACCGCGGTGTGTTCGTCGCCCCGCCGGTCTGAGCCCGGCCCGACCCCAGGAGCCGCACCATGCGCTTCGCCGCTTATCAGCATCAGCACCGTGACCGGGTGGCCGTCGTGGACGAGGACGGCACGCTCTTCCCGTTGCCCGGCGTCACCTCACTCACCGCACTGCTCGCGGAGACCGACGGGCTGCCCGGCCTGCTCGCCGCGGGCGGGGCGGCGCTCGACGGGCCGGCCGGCCCTCCTGTCTCCCAGGTCCGGCTGCTGGCTCCGCTCCAGCCCGCGTCGGTACGCGACTTCGTCACCTTCGAGGAACACGTCGAGGGCGTGCGCCGCTCGGTCGACGGCGTCGCAGGCGTGCCCGAGCAGTGGTACGCGGCGCCGACGTTCTACTTCACCAACCCGCACGCGATCTACGGCCCCCAGGACGGCGTCCCCGTGCCGCCCGGCTCCGCCGTGCTCGACTTCGAGCTCGAAGTCGCCGCCGTCATCGGCCGGGAGGGGCACGATCTCACCCCACGGCAGGCGCGCGACCACATCGTCGGCTACACGGTCTTCAACGACTGGTCCGCCCGTGATCTGCAGTCGGCGGAGATGAAGGTCGGTCTCGGCCCCTGCAAGGGCAAGGACACCGCGACCACCCTCGGCCCGTACCTCGTGACGTCCGACGAGCTGGAGCCCCACCGGGACGCCGAGGGCTTCCTGCGTCTCGCGCTGACCGCCGAGGTCAACGGCGTGACGGTAGGCGAGGACCTGCTCTCCCACATGAGCTGGACCTTCGAGGAGATGACCGCCTACGCCTCGCGCGGCACCCGGGTCGTGCCCGGGGACGTGCTCGGTTCGGGCACGTGCGGCAACGGCGGATGCCTCGCCGAACTCTGGGGCCTACGCGGCGAGCAGACCCCGCCGCCGCTCGGGCCCGGCGACACCGTCACGCTCACGGTCGAGGGCATCGGCTCGCTGACCAGCACCGTCGTCCCGGGCACCGCGCCCGTGCCGCTGCCGGCCGGCCGGCGCCGCGACAGGCGGCGGGCGTGACGGGCCCGGGCGCCCCGCGGCTCCGGGACAAGGTCGTGGTCGTCACGGGGGCCGCCCGTGGCCAGGGCGCCGCCGAGGCGGCGGCCCTGGCCCGGGAGGGCGCCCGTGTCGTCGCCACCGACGTGGAACCCCGGGACGGCTGCCGGCGGCTCGACGTCACCAGTGAGGAGGAGTGGGCCGAACTCGCCGCCGAGCTGCGGGACTCGTACGGCGAGGTGCACGGCCTCGTCAACAACGCCGGCATCACCTGGCGGGCCCGGATCGGCGACGTACGCTCCGAGGACATGGCGCGGGTCCACGCCGTCAACGTCACCGGGCCCCTCCTCGGCATCCAGCACCTCGCCCCGCTCATGCCCCGCGGTGCCTCCGTCGTCAACGTCGGCTCGTCGGCGGCCCTCACCGGCCACTACCCGGTGGCCTACACCACCAGCAAGTGGGCGCTGCGGGGCCTGTCGAGGACCGCGGCGCTGGAGCTCGGTGCGCGGGGCATCCGCGTCAACACCGTCCACCCCGGCTACATCGAGACCGAGATGACCGCCTCCGCGGCGCCCGCGTTCCGCGACGCCAACGTTCGCGAGACGCCGCTGGGCCGCACCGGGACGGCCGACGAGGTCGCCCCGCTCGTCGTCTTCCTGCTGTCGGACGAGTCGTCTTTCATCACCGGTGCGGACATCCCCGTGGACGGCGGCCTCACCGCGCACGGCGGCGTCAAGTCCGTCTCCGACGCCCTGCGCGAGTGAACGCCGGAGCCGGGCTGTTCAGGAGCTGAGATCCGGTACAGGTGCGGCGGCGCATGAGCAGGACGAAGTCGCCCATGGCGATCGGCAGGAGCTTCGCCCCACCGGCCCGCCGTCGACGACCTCGACTCCGTCATCTACGGCCTCCACAGTCGGACCATCCTCCAGGCGTGACCGCATGTGCCATGGAGATTCGTATTAAGCTTTGTAAATACGAGCAGGGCTCCACTAATCTGTCGCACATGCAGCCCCGAACCGGGGATCGTCCCGCTCGGCGCGGCTCTCCGACACCCGCCCGGGCGGCACAGGCCGGCCGCGTTTCCAAGGAGCCCTCCGCATGTCTCTCACCTTGACCCGGCGGCGTACCGCGGCCGCCGTCCTCACGGCGGCTCTCCTCGTTCCGCTGGCCGCCTGCGGCAGCGACGACAAGAAGGACTCGGGTGACAAGGCGTCGGCATCCGGGGCGGCGGAGGCCGACCTGACGGTTCTGGCCGCCTCCTCGCTCACCGACGTCTTCAGGACGGCCGGTGCGGCCTACGAGCAGAAACACCCCGGGACCGAGGTGACCTTCTCGTTCGCCGGCTCGCAGGAGCTTGCCGCGCAGGTCGAGCAGGGCGCACCCGCCGACGCGCTGGTGACGGCGGACACCAGGACGATGGACGGGCTGAAGTCCGACACCGGGTCGCCGACCGTCATCGCGAAGAACCGTCTGGTGATCGCCACGGGCAAGGGCAACCCGGAGAAGATCGAGACCCTGAAGGACCTCGCCGACCCCGGGCTCAAGGTCGTCCTCGCCGCGCCCGAGGTGCCGGTCGGGCGCTACAGCCGGCAGATCCTGGACGCGCAGAAGATCGACGTGAAGCCCGTCTCCCAGGAGCCCAACGTCCGTGCCGTCCTCAGCAAGGTCGAACTCGGCGAGGCGGACGCCGGCCTCGTCTACAGGACCGACGCCGCCACCGCGACCGACAAGATCGACGCGGTCGACATCCCGGACGCGCAGAACGCCGTAGCCTCCTACCCGGCGGCGACCCTGAAGACCTCCGGGAACAGCGAGGCCGCGACCGCGTTCGTGGCATGGCTGTCCACCCCCGAGGCCCAGAAGATCCTCGCCGACGCCGGCTTCCAGAAGCCGTAGCAGGCATCCGCTCCGTGCGGGCGTCCCGTCCCCGGGGCTGGACGCCGGCACGGCACTTCAGCATCGGGGATCCTCATGAGACGCCTTCGCCGCCGCGCCACCGGCCCCCGCGCCCCGATCGCCCTGGTGATCCCCGCACTGCTGGCCATCGCCTTCCTGCTCCTGCCTCTGCTGGGGGTCATCACCCGTACGTCCTGGTCCGACCTGGGCGCTCACCTGACCAGCCCCGGGACGACCCAGGCGCTGAAGCTCTCCCTGCTCGTCTCCGCCTGGGCCCTGGGGCTCTCCCTCGTCCTCGGTGTGCCGCTGGCCTGGCTCCTGGCCCGCGTCGACTTCCCCGGCAAGGCGTTCGTCCGCTCTCTCGTCCTCCTGCCGATGGTCCTGCCACCGACGGTCGGCGGCGTCGCACTCCTTCTGGCCTTCGGCCGGCGCGGGCTCCTCGGCCCGTGGCTGGAGGACACGTTCGGAATCACGCTGCCGTTCCACACCTCCGGCGCCGTCCTGGCCGCGACCTTCGTCGCCATGCCGTTCCTGATCATCAGTCTCGAAGGAGCGCTGGGCGGGCTGCGCCCACGCTACGAGGAGACCGCGGCCTCCCTGGGAGCCTCACCGGTACGGGTGTTCTTCACCGTCACCCTGCCCATGGTCGCCCCCGGTCTCGCCGCGGGCGCGGCGCTGACCTGGGCGCGGGCCCTCGGCGAGTTCGGCGCGACCATCACCTTCGCCGGAAACCTCCCCGGCACGACGCAGACGCTTCCGCTCCAGGTCTACCTGCTGCTCCAGGACAGCCCGGAAGCCGCGACCTCTGTCTCACTCCTCCTGCTGGTGATCGCCATGGCCGTACTCGTCGCACTGCGCGGACGATGGACCGGCACCCCGGATTCCCCCCGGCCGCGCTCCCCGGCCGACGATCCGGACCCGGCGCCGCGGCTGGACACGCGTGCCGCCTCGGAGGTCACGCCCGGCACCGGTGACACGGGGGCAGGGGCAGGCTGGCCGCTCCACGCCACCGTCACGGGTTTCGACGACCTGACGCTGGACGCGGACGCCGGGACCACCATCGCGGTCGTCGGCCCCAACGGCGCCGGAAAGACCACCCTGCTACGCGCGCTCCTCGGCCTCACCCCGCGCGCCCACGCCGAACTCCGGCTCGGCGACACCGACGTCACCGCGCTCCCCCCGCACCGCAGGGGCGTCGCGTGGGTCCCCCAGGACGGGGCGCTCTTCCCCCACATGAGCGCCTCGGCCAATACCGCGTACGGGCTCCGCGCCCGTGGTGTCCCGCGCGCCGAGGCCCGCCGCAGTGCGCAGACGTGGCTGGACCGTCTGGGCGTAGGGCATCTCGCACACCGCAGACCGGGTCAGATCTCCGGGGGCCAGGCCCAGCGTGTCGCGCTCGCCCGGGCGTTGGCCGCCCGGCCGCGGCTGCTCCTCCTCGACGAACCGCTGGCGGCCCTCGACCAGACCACCCGCGCCCACGTCCGGCACACCCTCCGCCGACATCTCGACGGCTTCGGGGGCGTGTGCCTCATCGTCACCCACGACCCCGTCGAAGCCGTGGCGCTCGCCGACCGGGTCCTCGTCCTCGACGACGGACGGACCCTCCAGGACGCCCCGCCCGCCGAGGTCACCCGCAACCCGCGCTCCCCCTGGGTCGCCCGGATGCTCGGCCGCAACGCCTGGCCCGGCACCGCCACCGACACCGGCATCCGACTCACCGACGGCGGCCTCCTCGTGGCCGCGGAGACGCTCCCGCCGGGCACGGACTCCCTCGCGATCATCCCTCCGGAAGCCGTCTCCGTGCACAGGGACAAGCCGGCCGGCAGCCCGCGTAACGTCTGGTCAGGCACCGTACGGGAGATCACCACCAGCGGAAGCCGGCTGCGGGTCCTGATCATCTCGGACCAGGTGCCGGACCTCGTCGCCGAGATCACTCCTGAGGCCCTCGCGGAACTCGGCCTCGCCGAGGGAAGCTCCGTCTGGACCAGCGTCAAGGCCACGGAGGCGACCGTCGTCGCCCTCTGAGCGGACCGGGTGGCGGGAAGCCGTGGTGCCGGCCGACCGCAGCCCCGCCGGGGATGATGGTCCCCCGCATCCGGTTGGAGCCTGACACCTTGAACAACGCCGCCGAGGACGCCCAGTTCGCCCGCGACCCCTACCCCGCGTACGCGGCCATGCGCTCCGAATGCCCCGTACGGGCTGTGGCGTCCGGGTCCGGCGGACGCCACAGCTACCTGGTCACGGGCTACGAGGAGGCCCGGCTGGCTCTCGGCGACGCCCGGCTGTCCAAGGACACCGCCGCCTTCTTCGCCGGCAAGGACTCGAAGCGCCGGCTGCATCCCGCCGTCGCGCACACCATGCTGGCCGCCGACCCGCCCCAGCACACCAGGCTCCGCAAGCTGGTCACCGGCGCGTTCACGAGCGGCGCCGTCGCCGGGCTGCGCCCCTTCATCACCCGGCTGACCGACGAACTGCTGGACCGGTGGCCCGCCGACGGGCCGGTCGACCTCGTCGCCGGCCTCGCCGTCCCTCTTCCGGTCATGGTGATCTGCGAACTGCTGGGCGTTCCTGAGACCGACCGGCGTCGGGTTCAGCACTGGTCCGCCGAACTGTTCGCCGCCGGAGAGCCCGGCCGCACCGACGCCGCCTCGTACGCCGTCGCTGAATACATGACCGGCCTCATCGCGTCGAAGCGCCTCCGGCCGGGCGATTCGCTCCTGGACCGTCTCATCGCCGCGCGCGACGGCGAGGACCACCTCGACGAGGAGGAGCTGGTCTCCCTGGCCGTGCTGCTGCTCGTCGCGGGGCACGAGACGACCACCCACTTCCTGGGCAACGCCGCACTGGCCCTGCTGCGGCACCCCGCCGCGATGGAACGCCTGCGCAGCGACCCGGACGCCCTCCCGCACGCACTGGACGAGCTGCTCCGCTTCGACGCGCCGGTCAGCTCCTCCACCTTCCGGTTCACCACGGAAGCCATCACCCTGGGCGGAACCGAGATCCCCGCGGGCGTCCCCGTCCTCGTCGCCCTCGGAGCCGCCAACCGGGACCCGGGACGCTTCCCGGCGCCGGACCGGCTCGACCTGGACCGGGACGCGAGCGGTCATCTCAGCTTCGGCCACGGCATCCACCGCTGCGTCGGCGCGCCCCTCGCGAAGGCCGAGGCCCACATCGCCCTGCGCGCGATCCTGACGCGCTTCCCCGGCGTCCGGCTCGCCGTGCCGGACGAGCGGCTGGTGTGGCGGCGCACCCGTCTTGTCCGCGGGCTGGATTCTCTGCCCGTTCTGACCTGACGCGCCGGCCCGGCCGGATCCCCTTCACGGGGGCCCCGGCCGGCAGAAGGCCTGCGGCCCGAGGTCACACGGCCCCCGCCTGGGGCGGTCCGTGCGAGAGCCCTACTTGCTGATCGCGAAGCGCATCAGCGCGTGCTCGTCACCCTGCTTGATCTTCCCCGCCGAGTTGATCACTTCGAGTTTCCATGTGCCCCCGACCCGCACGGCCTTCGCGACCGCGCAGCCGTTCTCCTGGGTCAGCAGGCTGGGCCAGATGTCGGCCACCTGCTGGGCGCTGCCGCCTGTCGCGTCGTAGACCTTGAAGCTGATGTTGCGGGCTTTCTGGAAGGAACTCCCCTTCTTGAAAGCGGCGGCGACGAAGACGATCGACGTGATGTTGGCGGGGATGCGCGCGAATTCGACCGTGACGGTCTCGTCGTCGCCGTCACCGCGCCCTGTCTGGTTGTCGCCGCTGTGCACCAGGGAGCCGTTGCCCATGGGGTCCAGCGAGTCCAGGCCCGCCAGACGCACCGGGTCGGCGCCCTGCACGGCGATGGCGATCAGGTCGAGGTCGGTGCCGGTCTTGCGGCGCAGCATGCCCATGACCCCGCCGCTCGTACCGGCCGTGGGGTCCCAGGACACGCCGATGGACAGATGGGTGACTCCGTCCAGGTCTGCCGGTCCGTCTTCCTTGGTGAGCGTGATCATGCGTGGGCCGTCCTCTGCTGAAGGAAATACAACACGCAGAGTGTGCCTGTCGCCCCGGCAGCGCGATACGCCGGGCCTCACCTCTTCACACTGTCCCGGTGGCGCTGTCCCGGCCAAGGGACCGCGCCCCCCTTCCGTCCGGTGCGTGCCGCGACTGTGCCGGTTCCGCCGGCGACCATGGGGCGCCGAGGTCACCGTCGACCGGCACGGCCACCTCACGCAGGACGGTCAGCAGCGCGGCCGTCAGGTCGTCGAGGTGGCCGTGGGGGCCTCACACGGTCACATCAGACGCAGCGACCGGAGGACACTGCGCTGGCCTGCCGTGGGGGCAGCCGGCCAGTAGACGTAGCAGACCCCTCCCGTGCCGCTCCTGACCGCGCCGTTCGCGTCGTACCTCTTCGTGCGGAGCCAGACGTTCTCCCACTCGCGCCGCCGGTAGACGCGGCGTACCGCGTCGTTGGACGGGGACGCGGGGTCGTTGGCGATCACGTCGCCGTCGGCCGTGAAGCCGATGACGGTCATCAGGTGACCCGAGGTCCCGTAACCCGCCCCTGTCAGCTCGCCCTTGACGAACGACTGGGACGTGATGACCGGGATGCCCGCGGCGATCAGCTCCTCCACATCGGTGAGCGACCCCAGCCGGGTGACCACGGCGTTCATGTCCTTGTACGTCGCGGCGTAGGCGGCGTTGAAGGGCCAGTTGCCACATCCTTCGTACTGGTAGTCGAAGGTGTGACGCGCCGCGTGGCACACCTGCGGGTCGGGGATGCCGGGCTTGACCCAGGCCAGGTCCTCCGGGGTGGGCTTGCGGCCCCAGTACTCGATGATCATCTGCGAGGAGGTGGGGCTGCACCACGCCTCGCCGCCGTTGTCGTACTCCGGGTACTGCCCCACGTGGACGTTCTGCGAGTAGCGGGGCACCGTCAGTTCCCGGGCGGTGCCGGGTTCCGTGGCGGGGACGGTGAAGCGGTCGGGGATGTCCGAGGCCATGGCGCCGACCCGGTGGACCGTGGGCGTGAGGCCGGTACCGGGGGTGCGGTGGAGGGTGAGCCGCAGGCGGTAGGAGGCCAGCCGCAGGCCGCTCGCCGCGTCGTCCACGGAGAAGGTGTCGGTCCAGACCGAGCTCCTGCCGTCGGTCTGGTCGTCCACGGAGGTGCGGCGGATGTCCGTGTCACCGGCCGCCCAGCGGCCCATCACGTACCAGGGCGTGTCCGTCCCGTCGGAGTAGCTGCCGCGCAGATCCACCTGGATCCAGGTGCCCTGCGGGGTGTGGGCGTTCCAGGAGGCGATCACCTCGGTGGCGGGGACGGCCGAGCGGTGGACCGGAGAGGTCCAGGTCGCGTACTCCCAGGTGCTGGTCCTGCCGGTGTGCGGGTCGGTGTAGTCGGTGCTCCCGGCGGGGGCGGAGATCTCCAGGCCCGGCCGGCGTCCGGCGACCGCGCGGGTCCCGGCGGACGTACCGCAGCGCCAGTCGGTGTACGTCGTCCAGAAACGGTTGTCCACGAGCGAGGCTGCCGCCGGTGATGGGGAGGTACGGGAGGGGGCGGCGCTCGCGGGGCCGGCGGAGGCCACGGCGCCTGCCCCTGCCGCTGCCGCGAGCGCGGCGGTGAGCACGGTCCTGCGTGAAGTCGGTCTGGTCATGGGCGAGACCCCCGGTCGTTGAGCGGATTGGGGCTGCGGGTGCCGATCGGTGCGCCAACTATTGCGGGTCGAGGACGGATCCGGCCAGTGATTCGCCCCGTGCCGCGTCAGCAATATTGGTCTGGTCCACTGGCGTGACCTGGGCGGGGCCGCGAGGGGCGCCGCGGACTCTCGTAGGGTGGGGACATGAACGACCTGGCGGACCACGCGCGCCGGCTGCGCTCCCTGCCCCCCTCCTGCGGGCCGGTGCGGCTGATCGCCGTCGACGGGCACGCGGGGTCCGGCAAGAGCACCTTCGCCGACCGCCTGGCCGCAGCGCTCGGCGACGCCCCCGTACTGCGCCTGGACGACCTGGCCACGCACGAGGAGCTCTTCGCCTGGACGGACAGGCTCCGGGCGCAGGTCCTGGATCCACTCTCGCGCGGAGAGTCCGCACGCTATGCCCCGTACGACTGGACGGCCCGGCACTTCGGCCCGCCGAGGACGCTGGACCCCGCCCCCGTGGTCCTGATCGAGGGGGTGGGGGCCGGGCGCACCGCGGTGCGGCCGTATCTCGCGGGGCTGCTGTGGGTCGAGGGGGAGAGTGAGGCGTCCTGGGAGCGGGGCCGGCTGCGCGACGGCCCGGGCCTCTCGGACTTCTGGGACGGCTGGACCGTCGCCGAGCACCGTCATTTCGCCGACGACCCCTCATATCCCTTCGCGGATGCGGTGATACGGCGGATGCCCACGGGATACACGTGGCTGGATGGCCCTCACCCGACAGCGGTGACGAGTCGAATCGTCACGGACAGTAAAACGTGAGGGCCGCCATACCGGGCAGTACGAAAAAGCCCCGGAGCCGCCCCAACTCGGCTTGACCGAGGAGCCGTACAGGTCTTACGTTCTCAATGTGCGGCTTTTCGGAGCCCCCGCAGACGCGAAGCCCCCGGTTGTTCCCCCGTGATCGGGGGCTTCGTTCTGCCCTCACACCTCGCCGGACCGGGCCGTTCCCTCACCCTCGGTCACGGCCGTCGAAGCGCCGGTTACGCACTTAACCGCTCACTCCCTGTACAGGTACGATGCGTCTCGGGTGTGGTCAATTCCCGTCCCCGGCACGGTGATTAGGGGCGCCGAGCTGGGCATGCTGTGCGGGCGGGACATTCTGGGGGCACGGTTTGTGGGGGACCTGATGGACATCGGCACGCCGGGCACGCAGGCCCCGGCCGACCTTGCCTGGCTGCGTGGGGTGGACGCCTACACCATGGGCGCGTACCCCCAGGCCGAGGAGGAGTTCAGAGCGGCGGTGCGTCTCGACCCCGGCATGGCGGACGGCTGGCTGGGCCTGCACGCGCTGCGGATCGACACCACCACGGCGCTGTTACGCATGTACCGCCACCGCGACCGCTTCGGCGAGCAGCGCACCCGTCATCGCCGCACGCTCAACTCGTGGTACTGGCTGGGGTGGTGGGTCCAGCCCGTGCTGGAGAGCCCGCGCGATCTGCTCCTCGCGCACGCCTCGCACTGGCTGGACGGCCGCCATGTGCCGGAGCTGGACCGGGCGTTGGCGGGTCTTCCGCCGGTCGACGCCGATCCCCAGGTCCGCTTCCTGCACGCCTGCCGCTCCTACCTGGTCAAGGACTGGGACCAGCTCGTGCGCACCACGGAGCCGCTCATCGACGATCCGCTGCTCGGGATCGAGGCGGGCCTCTTCGGCGGCATGGCGCGGGTGCGCCTGGAGATGTACGGGCAGGCGGAGCCTCTGCTCTCCGCCGCGCTGATGCGCTGCCGCAGCGAGCAGCCGCAGCGCAAGGAGCTGCGTTACTGGCTGGCACGGGCCCACGAGGGCACCGGCCGCAGCGCGGCGGCCCTGCCGCTGTACCGGGCGGTCCACCGCGTGGACCCGGCCTTCATGGACACCTCGGCCCGGCTCGCCGCGATCTCCGAGGGGGACGGCTACGACGAGGCCGCCGACCTCGCGGCGGTCTCACTTGCCGGCTTCGGCTCGGACGGCACGGGCATGGAGGGCCGGGCCGACGGCGACCTGGCGCTCGGCACCGAATTGGTGGACGGCCGTGAGCCCTGGCTCGGCGGTGACCCTCAGGTCCTGCCCGGGGCCGTGGTGCCGCCGCCGGGTTCCGCTGCCGCCGGGGCACGGCAGAAGCCCGGAGCGCCGCGGGCCGCCTCCTTCCCCGCGGGGCCGAGCGACCCGGTGATGCTCGCGGAGGCCCTGGCGGAGCTTGAGCGCATGGTCGGCCTCGAACCCGTGAAACGCCAGGTCAAGGCCCTGTCCGCGCAGCTGAACATGGCACGTCTCCGTGCGGAGCAGGGGCTTCCGGTGCAGCCGCCGAAGCGCCACTTCGTCTTCTCCGGGCCGTCCGGGACGGGCAAGACCACGGTCGCCCGCATCCTGGGCCGGGTCTTCTACGCCCTCGGGCTCCTCGGCGGCGACCATCTGGTGGAGGCCCAACGGTCCGATCTGGTCGGTGAGTTCCTCGGGCAGACAGCCGTGAAGGCCAACGAGCTGATCGATTCGGCACTCGGCGGGGTGCTCTTCGTGGACGAGGCGTACAGCCTTTCCAACTCCGGTTACAGCAAGGGCGACGCGTACGGCGACGAGGCCCTCCAGGTCCTCCTCAAGCGGGCCGAGGACAACAGGGACCACCTGGTCGTGATCCTCGCCGGCTATCCGGAAGGCATGGACCGGCTGCTCTCCACCAATCCGGGGCTCTCCTCACGCTTCACCACCCGGGTCGACTTCCCGAGCTACCGCCCCCTCGAACTCACCGCGATCGGCGGGGTGCTGGCCGCCGAGAACGGCGATGTGTGGGACGAGGAGTCCCTCGACGAGCTGCGCAGCATCAGCGGGCACGTGGTCGAACAGGGCTGGATCGACGAGCTGGGCAACGGCCGCTTCCTGCGCACCCTGTACGAGAAGAGCTGCGCCTACCGTGATCTGCGGCTGTCCGGCTACACCGCCGTGCCGACCCGGGACGATCTGGCCACGCTGCGGCTGCCGGACCTGATGCAGGCCTACGGCGAGGTGCTGTCGGGCCGGGGCCCGGTGGACCGGGGGAAGCAGGAACCCGGCGCCCTGTAGGCCCGCTGTCCGCCGGACGGCCCCGGCGAGGGGCCGTCCGGCGGCGGGGGTCAGCCCAGCGGCGCCATGGCCTTCGGCACCTCCACCGTGCGGCGGGGCACCGAGACGTGGTGGGCCGGGTCGCGGACCTCGCCCACGAGCATCTCCAGGACGTCCTCCATGGCGACCAGGCCGAGCACCCTGCCGGACGCGTCGGCGACCTGGGCGAGATGCGTGGCCGCGCGGCGCATGACCGTCAGGGCGTCGTCGAGCGGGAGCTCCGCCCGGACGGTCGCCATCGGGCGCCAGATCTGCTGCGGCACGGCCCGCTCGCCGTCCTCCAGCTCCAGGACGTCCTTGACGTGCAGATAACCCATGAACGGGCCGCCGCCCTCGGCGCAGACGGGGAAGCGCGAGTAGCCGGTCCGCACGGTGAGCTCCTCTATGCGGCGCGGGGTGACGGAGGGATCCACCGTCACCAGGGAGGCCCGGTCGAGCAGCACGTCGGTGACGGGCCTGGTGCCCAGTTCGAGAGCGTCCCCGAGGCGGTCCCGCGCTTCCGGTTCCAGCAGACCGGCCATGCCGGCGTCCTCCACCAGCCGGTTGAGCTGCTCACTGGTGAAGACGGCCTCGACCTCGTCCTTCGGCTCGACCTTGAAGAGCCGCAGGACGAGATTGGCGCAGGCGCCGAGCGCGGAGGTGACGGGCCTGCAGAGCCGGGCGAAGCCGACCAGGCCTGGGCTGAGCCACATCGCGGTCTTCTCGGGTGCGGCCATCGCCAGGTTCTTCGGGACCATCTCGCCGATGACGAGGTGGAGGAAGACCACGGAGACGAGGGCCACCGCGAAGCCGAGCGGATGGACGAGCCCTTCGGGCACGCGTGCCGCGTGGAAGACCGGCTCCAGGAGGTGAGCCACGGTCGGCTCCGCGACGGCGCCGAGCGTGAGGGAGCAGACGGTGATGCCGAACTGCGCGGCGGCCATCATCTGCGGCAGGTTCTCCAGGCCGTACAGGACCTGTCTGGCCCGACTCGACCCCCCTGCCGCCAGGGGCTCGACCTGGCTGCGCCGCACGGAGACGAGCGCGAACTCGGCTCCGACGAAGAATCCGTTCGCCAGCACCAGGAGACCGGCGAAGATCAGCTGTACGAAGCTCATCGCACGGCCTCCAGCAGGTCCTGGGTGAGCCGTCCGGCCGGAGCCTGCGGCAGGTCCGTCAGCCGGACGAAGCGGACCCGCTCGGCACGGTAGTGGCCGACCTGGCGGACGGAGATCCGCCAGCCGGGGAGTTCGGCCCGGTCACCGGGGGCGGGGATGCGTCCCAGCAGGTCGGCGACCAGCCCCGCCACGGTCTCGTACGGCCCTTCGGGTACGTCGAGGCCTATACGGCGCAGGGTCAGCACCCGGGTGCTGCCCTCCACGTCCCAGCCGGCCCGGCCGTCGTCGGCGACGACGGGGGTCAGCTCGGGGCGGTCGGCGCCCTCCACGTCGTGCTCGTCCCTGACCTCGCCGACGAGTTCCTCGATGATGTCCTCGAGGGTGACGACACCGGCGGTGCCGCCGTACTCGTCGACCACGACGGCGATCGGCTGCTCGCTGCGCAGCCGCTGGAGCAGCTGTTCGACGGGCAGGGTCTCCGGCACCAGGAGCGGTGCCACGGCGATCCGGCTCACCGGGGTGCGCAGCCGGTCCTGGGAGGGGACGGCCAGGGCGTTCTTGAGGTGGACCATGCCGACGACCTCGTCGATGCGGTCCTGGTAGACGGGGAAGCGGGAGAGGCCCGTGGCCCGTGTGAGGTTGAGGACGTCCGCCGCGGTGGCCGACGTCTGGAGCGCGCTGACCTTCACGCGCGGGGTCATGACGTGCTGCGCGGTGAGGCCGGCGAGGGACAGGGTCCGCACGAAGAGATCGGCGGTGTCCTGCTCCAGGGTGCCTGCCTCGGCGGAGTGCCGGGCCAGCGAGACGAGTTCACCCGGGGTCCTGGCCGAGGCGAGCTCGTCGGTGGGTTCGACCCCCAGCAGCCTGACCAGCCGGTTCGCGACGGTGTTCAGTGCGGTGATCACCGGGCGCAGGACGGTGGAGAAGCGGTGCTGGGGCCCGGCGACGAACCGGGCGACCTGGAGCGGCCGGGAGACCGCCCAGTTCTTGGGCACGAGCTCGCCGATCACCATCTGGACGGCGGAGGCGAACAGCATGCCGATCACGACGCTCACCCCGGGTACGGCCCCTTCGGGCAGCCCGGTGGCGGTGAGCGGTCCGGCGAGCAGCTGGGCGAGCGCCGGTTCGGCGAGCATGCCGACGACCAGCGAGGTGATGGTGATGCCGAGCTGGGTGCCGGAGAGCTGGAAGGAGAGTTCACGCAGGGCGGCGACGACGGTACGGGCCCGGCGGTCGCCTTCGGCGGCGGCGCGTTCGGCGTCCGGCCGTTCCACCGTGACGAGCCCGAATTCGGCTGCCACGAAGAACCCGTTGGCGAGGATGAGAAGGAATGCCGCGAGGAGCAGCAACAGGGGGGTGGTCATGCCGCCGCCTCCGGGGAGAGGGCGGCGCAGGTACTACCGGACGATCCGTCCATTGCTGGAGGGAGTCACTCCTTGGGTCGCAGGAATCTGCCCCGCGGCCTCGGGGGGCCTTGTGGTGCGGGGCGGGGCGCACCCGGTGCGCCACCGGATCCAGAATAATCGGGATCGTGGCGTACGGGGCAGGGGGCTCAGCCGTTCTCCGTGGCGTCGTTCACTCCGCTGCCGTGGAATTCGGCGAGAGCGCGGAGCGTACGGGCGTCGCTGATGGCCCGTTCCCGGGCGATTCCGGGCTGGATTCCGAGGGCGGGCATGCTGGTCCCGTCGCTGAGGTCGAGGAAGACCCACGGGTCTCCGGCGCGCAGATTGACGCGGAGGATCTCGGCCCAGGCCAGTCGGCGGGTGCGGGTGATGTTGACCACCGTGACCCCCGTCTCGTCGGCGGTGACGCGGGGCCTGCTCAGCATGGCGAGGACACCGAAGAAGAGCAGGGCGACGAAGACGAAGCTGGTCCGCTCCCCCGCGCTGAGGTTCTCCAGTATCAGCGCGACCGCGGTGATGACGACGAACATCGCCGCCCCCACCGCCAGCAGGACCACTCGGGTGAGGGTGGGCCTGAAGGTGGCCGGAAGAGCGGGGAGTTCGGTCGGCCGGGGCGCGGGGGCGGACATGGCGGCGCTGTCGTCCTTCGGTGTGCTCGTGGTCCGGCCGTCAGAGGCGGCAGGCGTGGATGGCCGTCGTGAGGATGGCGCGGGCGCCCAGCTCGTAGAGGTCGTCCATGATCCGCTGGGCCTCCTTGGAGGCGACCATGGAACGGACGGCGACCCAGCCCTCGTGGTGCAGCGGGGAGATGGTCGGCGACTCCAGGCCCGGGGTGAGGGCGACGGCGCGCTCCAGGTGCTCGACCCGGCAGTCGTAGTCCATCATCACGTAGGTGCGGGCGACCAGGACGCCCTGGAGACGGCGCAGGAACTGCTGCACCTTGGGGTCCTCGGCGTCGGCGCCCTTGCGGCGGATGACGACGGCTTCCGACGTCATGATGGGCTCGCCGATGACCTCGAGCCCGGCGTTGCGCAGGCTGGTGCCGGTCTCGACGACATCGGCGATGACCTGGGCGACACCGAGTTCGATGGCGGTCTCGACCGCGCCGTCGAGGTGCACGACGGAGGCCTTCACGCCGGCGTCGGCGAGGTGGGCCGCGACGATGCCCTCGTAGGACGTGGCGATCGTCATGCCGTCGAAGTCCTTGGGGCCGGTGGCCGTGCCGGGCTTGGTGGCGTAGCGGAAGGTCGAGCGCGCGAAGCCGAGCTGGAGGATCTCCTCGGCCTCGGCCCCGGAGTCCAGCAGCAGGTCGCGGCCGGTGATGCCGATGTCGAGGCGGCCGGAGCTGACGTAGATGGCGATGTCGCGCGGCCGCAGGTAGAAGAACTCGACCTCGTTGGTCGGGTCGACCAGGACGAGTTCCTTCGACTCCTTGCGCTGCTGGTAGCCGGCCTCATGGAGCATCGCCATCGCAGGCCCGGAGAGTGAACCCTTGTTGGGGACGGCGATGCGCAGCATGAGGTCGGGTTTCCTTTGTGCGGAGGGATGTTCGGGGGACGTGCGGGGTGTGGCTCAGAGGTGGGCGTAGACGTCGTCGAGGGAGATCCCGCGCGCGACCATCATCACCTGGACGTGGTAGAGCAGCTGCGAGATCTCCTCGGCGGCGGCTTCCTTGCCCTCGTATTCGGCGGCCATCCAGACCTCGGCGGCCTCCTCGACGACCTTCTTGCCGATGGCATGCACACCCTTGTCCACCAGCTCGGCGGTGCGGGAGGTGGAGGGATCGCCGTCGGCGGCCTTGAGCTGCAGCTCGGCGAAGAGCTCTTCGAAGGTTTTGTTGGCCATGATGGTCCTAAGAATACGGGGTCCGGGAGCGCTGCTCAGCGCCAGGGTTCGCTGACGGTGCGCAGTGTGGCGGCGGTGGCCACGGCGGCGGTGACCGCTTCGTGCCCCTTGTCCTCGTTGGAGCCCTCGAGTCCGGCGCGGTCCAGTGCCTGTTCCTCGTCGTCACAGGTGAGCACGCCGAATCCGACGGGTACGCCGGTGTCGACCGTGACCTGGGTGAGGCCGTTGGTCACGCCCTGGGACACGTATTCGAAGTGGGGAGTGCCGCCGCGGATGATCACGCCGAGGGCGACGATCGCGTCGTAGCCCCGGCCGGCGAGGACCTTGGCCACCACGGGGAGCTCGAAGCTGCCGGGGACCCGGAGCAGCGTCGGCTCGTCGATGCCGAGGTCACGCAGGGCGCGCAGGGCCCCGTCGACGAGCCCGTCCATGACCTTCTCGTGCCACTGGGCAGCGATCACCGCCACCCGCAGGTCTCCGCAGTTGCGTACGGACAGTTCGGGTGCGCCCTTGCCGCTCATGTCTCTCCTGTGTGTTCGTCGGTGCTTACTGGTTGCCGCAGGCCGACGCCGCGGCGTCGAGCCAGGGCAGGTCGTGCCCCATCCGGTCCCGCTTGGTGCGCAGGTACCGCAGGTTGTGCTCACCGGCCTGGACGGGCATCGGTTCACGTCCGGTGATCTTGAGCCCGTGCCGTACGAGGGCGGCGGTCTTGTCCGGGTTGTTCGTCATCAGCCGCAGGGTCCGCACACCGAGGTCGCTCAGGATCTGGGCCCCGGCGGCGTAGTCCCGGGCGTCGGCGGGCAGCCCCAGTTCGAGGTTGGCGTCCAGGGTGTCGGAGCCGCGCTCCTGGAGTTCGTACGCACGCAGCTTGGACACCAGCCCGATGCCGCGGCCCTCGTGCCCGCGGAGGTAGACGACGACCCCGCGGCCCTCGGCGGTGACGCGTTCCATGGAGGTGTGCAGCTGGGGGCCGCAGTCGCAGCGCTGGGACTGGAAGATGTCCCCGGTCAGGCATTCGGAGTGGACCCGGACGAGCACGTCCTCGCCGTCACCGATGTCGCCGTGGACGAGTGCGACGTGCTCGACGCCGTCGACGATGGAGCGGTAGCCGTACGCGGTGAACGGGCCGAAGGTGGTGGGCAGCCGGACCTCGGCCTCACGGCGCACGGTGGGCTCGGCGCTGCGGCGGTAGGCGATCAGGTCCTCGATGGAGATGATCGTGAGGCCGTGCTTGCGGGCGAACGGGACGAGTTCGGGGAGCCTCAGCATGACGCCGTCCTCGCCCGCGATCTCGACGATGGCGCCCGCGGGGCGCAGCCCCGCGAGCCTGGCCAGGTCGACGGCCGCCTCGGTGTGGCCGTTACGGACGAGGACACCGCCGGAGCGGGCACGGAGCGGGAAGACGTGGCCGGGGCGCACGAAGTCGCCGGGGCCCGCCCTGCCGCCTGCCAGCATCCGGAGCGTGGTGGCTCGGTCGGCGGCGGAGATCCCGGTGGTCACTCCGTGGGCCGCGGAGGCGTCCACGGAGACGGTGAAGGCCGTCTGCATCGACTCGGTGTTGTGCGTGACCATCTGCGGGAGTTCGAGGCGGTCCAGCTCGTCGCTCTCCATGGGCGCGCAGATCAGACCGCGGCACTCGCTCATCATGAACGCGATGATCTCGGGGGTCGCCTTCTCGGCGGCGATGACGAGGTCGCCCTCGTTCTCCCGGTCCTCGTCGTCGACGACCACGACGGGCCGTCCGGCCGCGATGTCGCGGATCGCCTGTTCGACGGGGTCGAGCGAGAGGTCGTCGAGGGTGCGGTCGTGCAACCAGGTGGGCTGGGCAGTCATGCCGTGGCTCCTTCCAGAGCGGGTGTCCGCGTACGCAGCCACCAGTCGCGCATGCCCCACAGGACGAGGGCGCCGTAGACGACGTAGATGAGACCGGAGAAGGCGAGTCCGCTGTGGAAGTTGAGCGGTACGCCGACGAGGTCGACGAGCAGCCAGGCGAACCAGAACTCGACCATGCCGCGGGCCTGCGCCAGCATCGCGACGAGCGTGCCCGCGAAGATGTACGCGTCGGCCCACGGGCTCCAGGAGAGCGAGGGGAAGGCGGTGAAGAGGCCGCCGACCGCGAGGGTGCCGACGACGGCTCCGCCCAGCAGGTACGCGCGCTCGCGCCAGGTGGCGAAGCGCACGGCGATGGATCCGTCCTGCGCCTGCTGCCGGCCGCGGGTCCACTGCTGCCAGCCCCACACGGCGACGGCGATGACGATCAGCTGCTTGCCGACGCTGCCCGCCTGCTGCACGGAGACGTTGGCGGCGACCAGGACGACACCGGACAGGAGCTGGGCCGGCCAGGTCCAGACCGAGCGGAGCCAGCCGAGGGCCAGGGCTATAAGGCCGATCGTGTTGCCGAGCATGTCCGACCAGATGATGTGCTGCCCGAAGGCGGTGAACGCCTCCGAGTTCAGCCAGTCCAGGGCGCTCATGCGACCGGCTCCCCGGACTCGGGCGCGGCACCGTGGCCGAGCAGCCGTTCGACGTACTTCGCGAGGACGTCCACCTCGAGATTGACCGGGTCGCCGGGCTCCTTGATGCCGAGCGTGGTCAGCGCGAGGGTGGTGGGGATGAGGCTGATGGTGAAGTGGTCGGGGGCCGCGTCGACGACGGTCAGGCTCACGCCGTCGACGGTGATCGAGCCCTTCTCCACCACGTAGCGGCTCAGGCCGGCGGGCAGGGAGATCTTGACGATCTCCCAGTTCTCGGAGACCCGGCGTTCGACGATGTGACCGGTGCCGTCCACGTGCCCCTGGACGATGTGGCCGCCGAGGCGTCCTCCGAGGGCCATGGGGCGCTCCAGGTTGACCCGGGAGCCGGCGGCGAGCGCGCCGAGGCTGGAGCGGTTCAGCGTCTCGGCCATGACGTCGGCGGTGAACTCGTTCTCCCCGAGGTCCACGACGGTGAGGCAGACCCCGTTCACGGCGATGGAGTCGCCGTGTTTGGCGCCCTCGGTCACGACGGGGCCGCGCAGTCGGAAGCGGGAGGCGTCGTCGAGCTTCTCGACGGCGGTGACCTCACCCAGTTCTTCGACAATTCCGGTGAACACTCAGTTTCCCTTCCGAGCAGGAACGGGGACGGCGGTGATGCGCAGATCGGGGCCGATACGGACGGTCTCGGTCACATCGAGGCGCAACGCCTGGGAGATGGTGGAGATTCCGGCGTCCCCGAGGGCTGCGGGGCCCGCGCCGAGGAGGACCGGGGCGAGGTAGCCGACGACGGTGTCGACCGCTCCCGCGGCGACGAAGGAGCCGGCCAGGACCGGCCCGCCTTCGAGGAGTACGGAACGGATGCCGCGGCCGTGGAGGGCGGCGAGCAGCGCGTCGATGTCCAGGCCGGGCCCGGTGGCGGCGCGCGGCAGGCGCAGCACGGCGTCCTCGGGGAGGTGGCCGGCCTCGGCGTCGTCGGCGACCGCGATCAGGGCGGGCGCGGACTCGTCGAGGACCCTCGCTCCGGGCCGGACGGCGGTGGCGCCGGTGTCGACGACCACCCGGAGCGGCTGGACGGCGCCCTCGATGCCGCGTACGCCCAGCTGGGGGTCGTCGGCCCGGGCGGTGCCGGAACCGACCACCACGGCGTCGGCCTCGGCGCGCAGCCGGTGGACGTCGGCGCGGGCCTCGGGGGAGGTGATCCAGCGGCTGGTGGCGTCGGCGGCGGCGATCCGGCCGTCGAGGGTCGCCGCGTACTTCCAGAGGACGTACGGGCGGCCGAGGCGGACCGAGGTGAGCCAGGCGGTGTTGCCGGCCTCGGCCTCGTCGGCGAGGAGGCCCTGTTCCACCTGGACGCCTGAGGCGCGCAGGGTGTCCGCACCGCCGGTGGCCTGCGGGTTCGGGTCGCTCACCGCGTACACGACACGGCTGACGCCGGCCTCGACGAGCGCCTGCGCGCAGGGTCCGGTGCGGCCGGTGTGGTTACAGGGTTCGAGGGTGACGAGGGCGGTGCCGCCCCGGGCCCGCTCGCCGGCCTCGCGCAGGGCGTGGATCTCGGCGTGCGGCCCTCCGGCACGCTGGTGGAAGCCTTCGCCGGCCTGCTCCCCGGCGGCGTCGAGGATGACGCATCCGACGACCGGATTCGGGCTGGTGGCGCCGAGTCCGCGGGCTGCGAGCGTGATCGCCCGCCGCATGGCGGTTCTTTCGGCTGCGGTGGCCACCGGGTCCTCCTGCCTCTTCGGGCACGGACTCCGGGGCCTGTCGATGACGACAGATGAAGCGGAACGCAACAGGGGAACGCCGAAAACCGAAGACACGGATGTGGGCGTCCCGGAACCTCCCGGAACACATCCGCCGACGGCGGCGTACCTGTGACGGCCCGCCGCGCACTGCCTCCCATCCGGACTTTCACCGTCGGTCCAGGAATCTCACCTGGTCAACCGGCCGCTGGATGCGGACGGGTCGCGGACTATAACCGCCGGTTCGGAATTACACCGACCCCGGAGTGCGCTGCTGCTGGTACATGGTCATTGTGCCACGGCGGGGAGCGGTCCATATGGGTGACTTCTGTGGGACGGCTCACAGAGCGGGTTTGTGCGGCTGCGGGGGCGGGGCAGTGGCCGGGGCTGACGACCAGGCGAACGTTCCCGCCCGGCTCCGACCCGGGGAGCCAGATGCCGCCCCCATGAACCGGGCGTCCCACGAGCCGCGCGTTCGCGATCGAGAGCGACATCGCCCCTGCTATTCGGGGGTCCGCAGCTCTCCAGCATCACCCTGACGCGGCTGCTCTCCGGCCGATACATCCCACACCAGTGCTTGCTCAGCCGCGCCTTGCCGCACTTGGCTGCGAAGTCGGCCTCCGGTGAGCAATGATCGTAATCATGGCTCAGCTCGAAGCGCGGGAATTACCCCTGCACAAGGTCTTCTGCAGTGACTACGACTTCCGGATTCCGGACTACCAGCGCCCGTACGCATGGCAGGCCGAGCAGGCCCAGCAGCTCCTCGCCGACCTCGAGGAAGCGCTTCTACGGGGCGACGGGGAGCCCTATTTCCTCGGCTCCCTGGTGCTCGTCAAGGACAGTCGCGCCGCCGAGGCCGACGTCATCGACGGTCAGCAGAGGCTGACGACCCTGACCATTCTGCTGGCCGTCATGCGCGATTTGGCTCAGCAGCCCGATGTGGTGACCAACCTGGTGGCAATGATCTCGGAGCCCGGGAACACCGTTCTCGGACTGAAGGCCAAACCCCGGCTCACCCTGCGCCCCCGCGACGCAGAATTCTTCCACCAGCACATCCAGGCATCCGGTTCCATCAAGACCCTCCTGGAACTGAATCCGCACAACTTGCGGACCGACGCGCAGAGGGCCGTCCAGGCCAACGCCCGGGCTCTCCACACTGCCCTGTCCGCCTGGACCGACGATCAGCGTCTCGCCCTGTGCACGTTGATGGGCGTACAGACCTTCCTCGTCGCCGTCAGCACCCCGGATCTGGACAGTGCCCACCGGATCTTCAGCGTCATGAACTCCCGAGGCCTTGATCTTTCACCTGCCGACATCTTCAAGGCGCAGATCATCGGAGAGATCGCCGACGAGGTTTCGGAGACATACGCCAGGCGGTGGGAAGACGCGGAGGAAAGCCTCGGCCGCGAGGAATTCTCCGACCTCTTCATGCACATCCGCATGATCTTCTCCGGCGAGCGAGCACGGCAGGAGCTGCTCAAGGAGTTCCAGACGCAGGTTCTCGTCGACTACAAGGGAGGGCGGGCCAAGGAGTTCGTCGACGATGTACTCGTCCCCTACGCCGAGGCGTCCGCGATGATTCGCGACAAGACGTACGCGGCCGGAGACGGATCGCCACAGGTCAATGCGTGGTTCCGCCGGCTGCTGCAGCTCGACAACAACGACTGGTGGCCGGCCGCGTTGTGGGCTCTTCGGTCCCACGGGGACGATCCCGTATGGCTGGGTTCGTTCTTCCGGCTGCTGGAACGCCTCGCGGCCAGCATGTTCGTCCGGCGCATCTACACCACTCCGCGAGTGCTCCGTTTCGCCGAGCTGCTGACCGAGCTCAACGCCGGCCTCGGCCTGGAGGCCCCTGCCTTCCAGCTCACGGAGGCCGAGCGGACCGAGACTCTGGCCCGTCTCGACGGCGATGTGTACTACGAGCTGAGGACGCGCCGCTTCATCCTGCTCCGGCTGGACGAGTTGGTGGCCGAGGACGACATCGTGGCCACGTACGACGCCCCGCGCATCACCGTCGAGCACGTGCTCCCGCAGAACCCGGGAGCCCAGTCACAGTGGCGCGCGGACTTCACCGTGGACCAGCGCAAGGAGTGGACGCACAGGCTCGCCAACCTTGTGCTGCTCAGCCGCACGAAGAACTCCCAGGTCCAGAACCTCGACTTCGCGGAGAAGAAGGATCGGTACCTCAGGCGGGGCGTCGTCACGTTCCCTCTGACCACGCAGGTATTGGGGCAGGGCACCTGGACGCCGGAACACTTGGAGAAGCGGCAGGTCGAACTGCTGGGGCTGCTGGCCGAGGAGTGGCGGCTGTAAGTCGAACCAAGCGGGACGCCCCCGGACCACGCCCGCCATCGCACCCTGCCGTTGTGAGGTCAAGGAGAGAATCACATCCGGAATGGCCCTCGCCTCTGCCCTTCTCCTCACAACGACCGGGTGTGTCACCTATGTCTCGATCAGCCGAGGGATGTCGTACGGCGTCCGGGTGAGGTTCTGCGTACGGCGCGGGTGTGTCCTTTCCGTCTCGGTCGGGATACCGCACAGCACGTCCGACACGTCGTCAACAGGCCGTTTTCAGCTGGGGTGTACGCCGTCGTAGATGGTGAGGAGCAGGTCGAGGTCGGCCCGTTCCCCCGCGGTCAGGTCGTCCGAACGAAGGCGATTGTCTGCCCCGTGCCGGACACGGCGCAGGTAGCCGGTCCGCTCCAGGTGCCGCCACAGCAGACGGAACGCCTGCTGGTGGTCGTAGAGAGTGGTCTCGTACGAACACGAGGTGACATGCCGCGCCTGCACCACCATGGCCTGGAAGTTCTGCACATCGTCCCTTGTGCTGAACTCCGCCTGATGCCTGTCATGGACGGGCGTCTCCCACCCGTCCACCTCAGCCGGGATGGGCCGCTCAGCCGACACGCTTCCACTCCTGACAACGGGTGGACTTGAAGACCTCGCCCTTGTTGACCGTGACCCGGCCGCTGCCGTCCAGGTTGCCGTTGGCGATGATCGCGTCGAACTCGCCGCTGGCGTTGCTCGCCCGCTCCCAGTAGCACCCGAAACTCCCCTCGGGCCCTGCGGTCTTGTAGGTCCCCGCCTTCATGTCCTCACCCACCAGGTACTCGCCGTCTCCCTCGACGGTGGTGGGCGGCCCCTTCGGCTTCGGCGGCTTGGGCGGCGGGGCCGTGACCGTGGCGGTCTTGGTCACGGTCACCGTGGGACCGGGAACCTCCACCTCCTTGGTGACCGTCTTGGTGACGGTCACCTTCGGTGCCGACCCGGCGGTGTCCGTGGCCTGAGCCTGGTCGTCCGAGACGCCGATCCCGACTCCGAGGAACAGGGCGACAAGACCGACGGCCCCGTGGGTGAGCCACTTCTTGCCCTGCGACGGCTTCGCGGGCGGCGCGGGCAGGGGCGTGAACCCGCCCGGGTACGGGCCGTGCGGCGGCGGGGCGGGCGGATTCGGGTACGCACCGTGGGAGGGGGTGCTGGTGGGACGGGGCGTGCCGGGCTGCTGCGGGCTGTCGGAATGCATGGTGTGGGCTCCTTGGGCGTCGCGATGGGGCGTGGGCAGGTCGGGCGTCGGTGGGTCTGGCACCGGTGCGTCGGGGTGAGGGCGGTCACTGCCCCCGGATGCGCCGCCCGGCCTCCGTGCCCGGGTAGAGCATCGCGTCGGCGACCCGACCGCCGGAGTCCTTCACACCGCCGCTGAAGTTGAGCCGCCCGGTCGCGCCGGCCTTGGCCGCCACTCCGTCCCAGTAGCGCGCTTCGCGCTCCCACCGGATCTCGGCGAGGAGCCGCTGAAGCGCCTCGGCGCTCAGCGCGTTCGCAGGGTCGGCCCACGGCGTCGTGTGATGGACGGCGATCCCGAGCCCGGCAAGCACGGCGGGTGCGGTGAGGGCGCTGCGCGAGACGAAGTGGGCGCTGTGCTCGGAGATGAGCCGGGCGAGCAGCGGGACGATGCATCCCTCGACCTGAGCGGTGTCGGTGCCGGCAGGGAGCTCGTCCTCCTGGACGGTCTCTGCGGACCGCGAGAGCCCGTTGCGGCCGTAGATCGCCGTGATGACCAGTGCCCGCAGGGCGGAGAGAGTGATCACCTCGGGGTCGCTCTTGCCGACCTGCCGCTTGCTGGCGTTGACGAGCTTGGTGAACGGTACGAGCTTGCCGTCCGCATCCACCTTGACGGCCTCGGCGACACGGTGGGCGAGGCGCGTGGCGAAGTCCCGCTGGTCCATGGACATGGCCAGGTTCTTCGCGACGGCCACGCCCTGGACGTTGCGGTCGTAGAAGATCTGTCGTGCGTCCGCCACGGTCAGGTCCACGTACAGCTCGAAGGGCACACGGATCGAGGCGAGTTCGGTGTAGCTGAGACCGAAGTGCTCCGGGTCGTCGTACAGCTCGTGCCAGGCGGTCGTCTGGGTCTCGCCGTCGATGGCGACGACCGCGGTGCCGGGCGTGATGGTCAGGGTCCGCAGTCCGGTTCCGGGCAGCAGTTCGTCGCTGAGTGCGGCGAGCGGTCCGGCGTGCCAGAACGTGATCGGCGGCGTGGACCAGCCGGCGCCCAGCTCACCCTTGACGCCGTCGGCGATGTACTCGGCGTACGAGCCGACGTTCTTCCCCTTCTGTGTGGACTTCAGCGCCCGCTGCACCAGCGACCGCAGTTCGGCGTGGCGGCGCACGGCGCCGGAGGCGGCCTTCAGCGTCTTCGTGTCCTCCTCACGGCGGGGAGAGGGCACGAGCTGGACGAGTGTCGGGACGGACATGGTCCCGATCACGGCGTCCGCCCGGAACGGCATGACGGTGAGCTGGGTGCCTTCGACGACAGCGGTCGGCATGGTGATGCGCATGGCGATTCCCCCCACGGGATCGACGAGTTGCCTACCCGGACCCCCTCGGGCCGAGCCGCTTCACTTGGAAGCAACACCAGAGAAGCATCATCGTGAAAGCGTTGTCAAACAGCTTGACGCGTTTGACCGACGGTGTAGGTTGTGAGCTGTCAGCTACCGAGAGGCCCAGGACTCCCGCCATGCCCCAGCCACCCGCCCAGGTGACCGCCGCCGAGATCTCCCGCATCGCCGGGGTCACGCGTGCCACCGTCAGCAACTGGCGCCGTCGGCACGACGACTTCCCGGCACCCTCCGGGGGCACCGACTCCAGCCCGCTGTACGACCTGGTGGACGTACGGAAGTGGCTCGGCGCCCGAGGACACGCCTCGACGGCCGATCCCGCGGAGGAGCTGCGCACCACGTTGCGACTGCACCCCGGGGGCGGCGGCATGACCGGCGCCCTGCTCCCCCTGGTCCTGGCCACGGCTCGGCGCACCCCCGAGGAGCGCACCGCGCTCGCCGGCCTGTCCGACGCCGAGCTCGTCGCCCGCGCCGACAGCGCGGTGGCAGATCTCGCGGAGCTGGTCCCCGGCGCGGAGGCCGTCCACTTCGCTGCGCCTGACGTCGATGTCCTGCGGGCGCTGCTGCGCTGCGTACAGGACGACACGAGCGGCGAGGCGGCGCTCGCCGTCCTTGCGGAGCGGGAGCTGGAGGACAGCGCCGCGAGCGGCACCTACCGCACCCCGGCGCAGCTCGCCGACCTCGTCGCCCGGCTGGTGCCCGGTCCGTACGCACGGGTCATGGACCCGGCGTGCGGCAGCGGCTCCCTGCTCTCGGCCGCCGCCCGGCGGGGTGCCACGGCGGCGTACGGGCAGGACAGCGTCCCCGTGCAGGCGCAGCGCAGTGCGGTGAGTCTGCTGCTGGCCGCCCCCGACGCGGACATCACGGTGCGTGCGGGAGACAGTCTCCGCGCGGACGCGTTCGGCAGGGTCACCGTGGACGCGGTCCTGTGCAACCCGCCCTACGGCGACCGCGACTGGGGCCACGACGAGCTGGCGTACGACGCCCGCTGGGCGTACGGCGTACCGCCGCGCGCGGAGTCCGAGCTCGCCTGGGTCCAGCACGCCCTGGCCCACCTGGTTCCCGGCGGCCACGCCGTCCTGCTCCTCCCCCCGGCCACCGCCTCCCGCGCCTCCGGCCGCCGGGTCCGCATGGAGTTGGTCCGCAGCGGGGCTCTGCGCGCGGTGGTGGCGTTGCCCCCGGGCGCGGCGGCGCCGTTCCATGTGGGGCTTCAAGTCTGGATACTGCGACGCCCCGAACCGGCCGGCCCCACGCACACGTCGGTCCTGTTCGTCGACACGTCCGAGGCGGCGTCCGATCCGAGCACACGGACGGGCGGCACCACCTCCGGTACGCGCGGGGCGCGTACCCCGCTGGACTGGACGGCTCTCACGGAGATGGCCCTCACCCAGTGGTCGTCCTTCGCGAAGGACCCGGAGGCGTACGCCGACGAGCCGGGCACCGCCCGCGCGGTCCCGGTGGTCGACCTGCTGGACGACGTCGTGGACCTCTCCCCCGCCCGCCATGTACGCGCCTCGCGCACGGACATCGCCCCGGCGGACCTGGCCCGGGAGGCGGACGACGTACGTCGTCGGCTCGTCACCGGCGCCAAGTCCCTGGGGAAGGCAGCCGGTTACACCGACTGGAGCCCGGCCGGCCCGGCCCCGCGCGAATGGCGCACGGCGACGGCGTCGGACCTGGCCCGCGGTGGCGCGCTCACCTTGCTGCGCACGGCGCCGGACGCCCTGGGCTCAGCCGGTGAGGCGTCGGCGACGGCGGTCCTCACCGGCATGGACATCGCACGCGGCACAGCCCCGTCCGGAGACCCGGGAAGCCTGCGGGCGGACGCGGCGCCGGTGATTGCGGCGGGCGACGTGCTTGTACGCGCGGTCGCGGGCGGGAGTGGCGCCATGGCCCGGGTAGCAGACGGCGCGGACACCGGAGCCCTGCTCGGCCCGCAGGTCCACCTGTTCCGGCCCGACCCCGCGCGCCTCGACCCGTGGTTCCTGGCGGGCTTCCTGGGCGCGGAGGAGAACATCGCGGGAGCGTCGACCGGCAGCACGGTCCTGCACGTCAGCCCGGGGCGACTACGTGTGCCGCTGCTGCCGCTGGAGGAGCAGAGACGCTACGGCGAGGCGTTCCGCCGCGTGCACGCGCTACGCGCGGAGGCGGCGCGCGCCACGGAGCTGGCAGAGGAGACGGCACGACTCCTGGTCGGCGGGCTGACCGGGGGTGGGCTGATCCCATCGGCTCCGGCGGCCGACACCGGGGCAACCGCGGAATCGGCCTGAAACGGCACTACGGCCTTCACGTAACCATCACACTTGTCAGGACCCGCTCCGGCAGAGCGGGGGTCCAAAAGGAAACCGGGGAATCCCTTGAACAGCAGCAAGCACACGGAGCTGGCGAACCACGCCTGGTCCGTCGCCGACCTTCTGCGCGGCGATTACAAGCAGTCCGACTACGGAAAGGTCATCCTTCCGTTCCTGGTGCTGCGCCGCCTCGAATGCGTACTGGAGCCGACGCGGGAGAAAGTCGCGGAGACGGCCGCCCGTTTCGAGGGCCAGGAGATCGACACGGACCACTTCCTGCGCCGGGCGTCGGGCCACTCGTTCTACAACACGAGCAGCCTGACCCTGCGGAAGATCGCCGGCGACGCGAGCAACGCGGCGGCGAACCTTCAGGTGTACGTCGGGAAATTCTCCCCGAACGCGCGCGAGGTCATGGAGAAGTACGAGTTCGCCCAGCAGATCCGCAAGCTGGACAGCGCGAACCTGCTCTACCAGGTCATCGGCAAGTTCACGGACCTGGACCTGCGCCCGGAGGTCGTGCCCAACCACAACATGGGCTACATCTTCGAGGAGCTGATCCGGCGCTTCTCCGAGCAGTCCAACGAGACCGCGGGTGAGCACTTCACCCCGCGCGAGGTCATCAAGCTGATGGTCAACCTGCTGATCGCCCCGGACGGCGACGCGCTCAGCATCCCTGGTGTCGTGCGTACGGTCATGGACCCGGCCTGCGGCACAGGCGGCATGCTCAGCGCGGCCGAGGACCACATCAAGGCATACAACGACGATGCCACGGTGGAGGTCTACGGGCAGGAGCTCAACCCGGAGTCCTGGGCGATCTGCCGGTCCGACCTGATGATCAAGGAGCAGGACCCGGAGAACATCGCCTTCGGCAACTCCTTCTCGGACGACGGCCATGCGCGGGAGAAGTTCGACTACCTGCTGGCCAACCCGCCGTTCGGTGTGGAGTGGAAGAAAGTGAAGGAGGCCGTCGAGTTCGAGCACGAAAAGCTCGGCGACTCCGGCCGCTTCGGCGCGGGCCTGCCCCGCATCAACGACGGCTCGCTCCTCTTCCTCCAGCACATGATCTCGAAGATGAAGCCGGTGGACGTGAACGGCGGGGGCGGCTCGCGCGTGGCGATCGTCTTCAACGGCTCGCCGCTCTTCACCGGTGCGGCCGGCTCGGGTGAGTCGGAAATCCGCCGCTGGATCCTGGAGAACGACTGGCTTGAGGCGATCGTCGCTTTGCCGGACCAGCTCTTCTACAACACGGGCATCTCCACGTACTTCTGGATCCTGACGAACCGCAAGGACGCCCAGCACAAGGGCAAGGTCGTGCTGCTGGACGCGCGCGACCAGTGGGTGAAGATGCGAAAGTCACTGGGCGACAAGCGCAAGGAGCTGGGCGACGGGACGGGCGGCAAGCCGAACCACATCGGCGACATCACCCGCCTGTACGGGGAGGCCGTGACAGCCGCGGCAAACCCGGAGCACCCGATGCACGCCAAGGTGAAGGTCTTCGACAACACGGCCTTCGGTTACCAGCGGATCACGGTGGAGCGGCCGCTAAAGCTGCGGTTCGAACTGACGGAGGAGACACTGGCGGCGCTGCTGGCGTCGAAACCGGTGCAGAAGTGGGCGGAGGAGCGCTTCCTGCCGCGCGAGCCGGAACTGGCAGCGAAGGCGAAGGCCCGGAGGAAGCTGACGGACGAGGAGCAGGCGCAGTTCCAGAAGCTGGCCGACGCCGAGACGCAGGCGCTGGGGGACACGTTGAGGCCGCTGCTGGGCAGCGAGTGGGCCACCAAGTCCGAGGCGCAGGTGGCGGTACGGGACGCCATGGCGGAAGCCGGCGTGCAGGGCCCGACGGGTGCGCCGTTCACGAAGGCGCTGCGGGACACGGTGGGGGTGCGGGACCCGGAGGGTGAGGAGCAGCTCCTCAAGGGCGGGGAGAAGGAGCCTGACAGCGAGCTGCGGGACTACGAAAACGTGCCGCTGGGCGAGGACGTGGAGGAGTACCTGGTGCGGGAAGTGCACCCGCACGTGAAGGACGCGTGGATCGACCACACGAAGACGAAGGTGGGGTACGAGATCCCGTTCACGCGGCACTTCTACGTGTACGAGCCGCCGCGGCCGTTGGCTGAGATTGATGCGGAACTGAAGACTCTTGAGGCGGAGATTCAGGCGCTGCTGGGGGAGGTGACGGAATGAGTACCGTATTGGGTATCCCCCTCCCTGCCGCTTGGGCGGTGGCTCCACTGAAGCATGTGTCTTCCCTGCTGAATCGCGGGTCTGCCCCGAACTATGTGGACGAGGGACCAGTGCGGGCCGTCAGCCAAGCCGCGAACCAAGAAGGCGGTCTCGACTGGTCCCGTACCCGTTTCCATGACTTTAGTGGCGACCCAAAAAGCCTCAAGGGCTACCTTCACAGCAACGACGTGCTCATCAACTCCACAGGCACCGGCACGCTGGGACGCATCGGCTACTTCAGCGAGGCACCGGACGGGCTCCCATGCATGGCAGACACCCATGTCACAATCGCTCGGGCCAAATCTGGTGAGCTTGACGCACGATTCTCCTTCTACTGGCTCGGAGCACGCCCCTTCCAGGAGTATGTCTACGCGGCACTCGTGGTTGGAGCCACAAACCAGATCGAGCTCAACCGTGACCGGCTCGGCGATGCCCCCATCCCGCTGCCCCCGCTGGAGGAGCAGCGCCGCATTGCCGACTTCCTTGACGCCGAGACCGGCCGCCTTGACCGTTTGATCGCACTTCGCAAAAGGAACAAGCAACTCGTACTGGAACGCTCAGAGGCGGTCGTTTCATCATTCTTCTCAAGGGCAGAAGGGAAACGCGAGTACCGCTTCCGCGACCTCATGAAGTCCAATCCTTGCTACGGAGTGCTGGTTCCGAAGTTCGCAGACACCGGCGTCTCTCTAATCCGTGTAAGCGATCTGGGGAAATTGGATGACAATCTCGAGAGACTTCCTAAGATTGAGGAAGAGCAAGCAAAAGAGTACAGGCGAACTCGGATCTCACCAGGTGACCTCTTGATCACCGTAGTGGGTGCCACAATCGGGCGGTGCGATGTAGCACCCGAGACAGCAGATGGATTCAATGTGAGCCGCGCATTGGCGCGCATCCAATTGCTCCCATCGATCTCTCCCCAGATGATCGCCTCCTGGGTCCGGGGGAAGGATTTCCGCGTGCAGGCAGAACTCGCCACTAGCGGAGCCGCTGCTCAGCCCGCCCTCAACATGTCAGACATCACCCATTTCTCCCTTTGGGTTCCAGAAGATAATTCCGGGCGCCAATTGTTGGCAAGCCGAGTCAGTGATCACGAACATCGAGTCCAGAGCCTCCTAGCCGCTCTGCAGCGGCAGCTCAGCCTCCTCGCCGAACGCCGCCAAGCGCTCATCACCGCCGCTGTAACAGGCCAGTTCGACGTCTCCACTGCCAGCGGCCGCAACGTTACGGACGGAGTGCACGCGTGAGCCCCATCCACAACGAGTCAGCCTTCGGTGACGCCATAGTCGCCGCCATGACCAAGCGCGGATGGCGCGAGGCCAGCCCCACGGACTACGAGGCCGACCTCGGCCTGGACACCAAGGAGCTGTTCCGCTTCCTCGACGCGAGCCAGCCCCGCGAGTGGGCTGAACTCGTCGCCGTCTACGGCAACGACGCCAACGCCGCCCGGCGCAGCTTCGCCCAGCGCCTGGACAAGGCCATCAGCGACGACGGCCTCCTCAACGTCCTCCGCAACGGCGTCAAGGATCGCGGCGTCCGCCTCCGCGTGGCCTACTTCAAGCCGAACCTGGTCGCCGACGACACCGTCCTCGACGGCTACCGCGCCAACCGCCTCACCGTCGTACGCGAGCTCGTCTACGCCACCAAGCAGGCCGACTGGGGCCACAAGCTCGACCTGACCTTGTTTCTGAACGGCATCCCCGTCGCCACCGCCGAGTTGAAGAACCCGCTCACCCGGCAGGGCGTCGAGCACGCCAAGGAGCAGTACCGCACCGACCGCGATCCCACCGAGCTGATCTTCACCCGTCGGGTTATCGCGAACTTCGCCGTGGACCCGGACCTCGTCTTCGTCGCCACTCAGCTCCGGGGCAAGAACACCCGCTTCCTGCCCTTCAACACCGGCTCCAACGGCGCCGGCCTGCCCGGTGGCGCCGGAAACCCGGTCCCCACCGCATACGGCACGTACGCAACGTCCTACCTGTGGGAGCAGGTCTGGGCGCAGGACAACTGGCTCGACCTGCTCCAGCGCTATGTGCACCAGCAGAAGACCAAGACCCCCGGCGGCGGGACCACCAAGTCGACGATCTTCCCGCGCTTCCACCAGTGGGACGTGGTCAAGAAGCTCACCACCCACGCCGCGACCTTCGGCGTGGGCCAGAACTACCTCGTCATGGCCTCCGCCGGCTCCGGCAAGTCGAACACCATCGGGTGGCTCGCCCACCGCCTGAGCGACCTCCACGCCGACACCGACCCGCGCACACTCGATCCGGACGCGTTGTCCGCCGGCCGGATCAAGCCCGGCACACCGGTCTTTGACAAGGTCATCGTCATCACGGACCGCCGTAACCTCGACGCCCAGCTCCGGGAGACGGTCGGCAGTTTCTCGCAGACCGAGGGCCTGGTCGTGAAGGTGGACGAGAAGCACGGGTCGAAGAGCGAACAGCTCGCCCGCGCGCTGTCCCGGGACACGGGCAAGATCGTGACGGTCACACTCCACTCGTTCCCCGCGCTCATCGACTACATCGAGCGCAACCCGACGGAGATCAGCGGCACAAAGTTCGCGATCGTCATCGACGAAGCACACTCCTCCCAGTCCGGTGACGCCTCCACCGCCGTCAAGGCGGCGCTGCGTGACCTCGGGCTGGACGCCGACTCGGAGGAACAGGGCGCAAGCGCCCTCACCGTCTACGAGAAGCTGAAGAAGAAGGCCGCGGAGCGCTCACGGGCCGCGAACCTCTCCTACTTCGCGTTCACCGCCACCCCGAAGGCGAAGACGCTCGAACTCTTCGGCACGGAGGACATCGTGGACGGCAGGGCGGCCTACCGCCCCTTCCACACGTACTCCATGCGCCAGGCCATCGAGGAAGGCTTCATCCTCGATCCGCTGCGGAACTACGTCACGTACAACACGTACTGGAAGCTGGTGAACGAGAACCCCGACGAGCGGGAGGTGGACCCCTCCAAGGCCAATGGCCTGCTCGCACGGTTCGCGCTCACTCACGAGTACACCGTCTCCCAGCACGCCCAGGTGATCGTCGAGCACTTCCTTGCGCACTCCCGCGGCCGACTCGGTGGGCGGGCCAAGTCGATGGTGGTCACCTCCTCGCGGCAGTCCGCCATGGAGACGGCGCGGGCGATCAAGAGCTACATCGCGGACCGGGAGTACGACACCAAGTATCCGGACCTCGGTGTCCTGGTGGCGTTCTCGGGTGCCCTGAAGATCAGCGAGGACGAGGAGACGACCGAGTCGAAGGAAAACGGCGGCATCGCGGAGAGCGCGTTGCCGAAGGCCTTCGCATACACGCGTGCCGACGACAAGGCGGTCGGCGCGGGCGGCCGGGGCCAGCAGGAGTACAAGATCCTGGTGGTGGCGGAGAAGTACCAGACGGGCTTCGACCAGCCGCTCCTGACGACCATGTACGTCAACAAGACGCTGACCGGCATCTCCGCAGTCCAAACGCTCTCCCGACTCAACCGCACCGCCGACCGCAAGACGCAAGCAGACCTCGCGGTCCTGGACTTCGTGAACGACGCCGAGGACATCCGGGACGCGTTCCGCCCGTACTTCGAGGAGGCCAACACCCTCCCGTCGGACCCGAACCTGCTCTACACCGCGCAGAGCCGGGTGATGTCGGCGCCGATCATCTCGGAGTCGGAGATGGACGAGTTCGCCGCGGCGTACTTCGCGGCGAAGGAGAAGGCGGCCGGCTCCCAGGCGAAGTGGGAGAAGCTGCACGCCGAGCTTTACCGGCTTCTCTCCCCCGCCGTCGCCCGCTTCACGCCCCTCATGGAGAGCGAGGAGGACGACGACATGGAGACGGCGGAGGACTTCCGCGCGGACCTGAACGACTACGTGCGCAAGTACGGCTTCCTCGCCCAGATCGTCCCGTACCGCGACCACGAGTTGGAACGGCTCCACCTCTACGGCCGCTACCTCCTCAACCGGCTCCCCCGCCGTGCGGACGGTGGCGTGGACATAGGCGAGATCGACCTCAGTCACCTGCGGGTGGAGAAGACGGGCGAGTACGACGTCTCCCTGTCGTCCGAGGGTTCTGCCCAGCTTCCCGGCTTCGGTGATGGCTCGGGCGGCGCGGCGGAGGCAGAGAAGTCGCTCCTGTCGGAGCTGATCGAGGCGTTCAACGCCAAGTTCGGCACGGACTTCACCGAAGAAGACGTCCGCAAGCCGTTCAACAAGACCACGGAAGACCCCAAGGTCCGGGCAGCGGCCGTCGTCAACGACGAGGCCAACTTCGGCAAGGTCTTTGACAAGGTCTTCGCCAACAACATGGAAGACCACATCGAGGCAACCGCCGGCATAGGCCGCCAGTACTTCGGCCCCGACAAGAGCTTCCGGTCCAACCTGGACCGCAGCGCACGCCGGGCAGCGTGGCGGATGATCCGCCGCGAGGAGAACGTGGACGAGTAGGTTCCGTGCACACGGAGGCCCCCGCACGCTGTGCCAGCGTGCGGGGGCCTCCGTGTGGGTGACTCAGTTTGCGGCCAGCTCCAGGAATCCCGCCCACGCCCGAGCTCCAACGGTCAGCATGGGGCCGTCGAGCTGCTTCGAGTCACGTACGTGCACCGCACCAGGCGACTCAGCCACCTCCACGCACTGCCCGCCTTCGGCACCGCTGTAGCTGCTCTTCGACCAGAGGAGTGCCGACTCGGGGGCCATTGCGGTGTTCATAGTTCTCCCAGCAACTTCTCGACAAAACCCAGAGTCTCTCGCGGAGTGAGAGCCTGACTCCGGATGATTCCATAGCGCGCTGCGGCGAGCTGGGTCTCGTCTCGTTTTGTCAGCAGGTTACTGCGCCCCTGAACCTCCATGTAGACGAACTGCTCCCCGTCCTTGCGCGTGATCACGGTGAACGGGCCATCCACTCCCGCGTTGTCCTCGCGATCCAGTGGCATGAGCTGTAGCTCCACGTTCCGCAAGGAGCCAAAAAGCAGAAGTTGCTCAAGCTGGCCACGCATGACCACCTTGCCGCCGAGCCTCTTCCGCAGCGCGCCTTCCTCCAGGACGAAGCTGAGCAACGGCGCGGGCCAACGGCTCAGCATCTTCTGTCGCGCGAGGCGGGCAGCCACGCGCTCCTCGATCGTCTCCTCGCCGAGGAGCGGTCGACGCATCCCAAGCACAGCGCGCATGTACTCCTCGGTTTGCAGCAGCCCATTCACGATGTGACTGTCGTACGCACAAAGCTCAATCGCCTCGGCCTCCAGCCCCGCCATATCCCGGAAGAACGCCGGATACTGCGACCGCGCCAGCTCCTCCTTCAACGCCACGAGCAGTCCCCCGGCGTCCAGCACCCGGTCCGCCTTGTCGACGAACTCCGGCTGCGGGATGCGCCGCCCCTGCTCGAACGAGGCCACCGACTGCGCCGCATACCCCACCCGCTTACCGAACTCCTCCCGTGTGAGCCCCGCCCGCACCCGCAGCAGCTTCAACTGCCGCCCGAACGCGACCGCCACCCCGTTCTCCGGCTTGTTCTCCGGCTGCGCCCCCGACGAGGCCACCGCCCCCGCGCCCATGGCCGCCTCGTCCTGCGTCATCGCCACCCGCCTGTCCCACGTACGTACACGCCTCAGCCCATCACGTACAACCAGCCTCTGAGGGAGGGCTCTTCGAGGTTCCGCCACACCGACGGCACCGGCCCCGGAAGGCAGCGCCCGCTCCGGCTTGTCCCACTCGGGCACCGTAACGACGCGCTCTCCCGCACGCACCCCATTCCGCCCGCGTTCCATCGAAGGAGTGGCCCGACGCTCGGCGCCCGAGAGCCAAGCTTCGAGCGCCGGACTGGGCTCGTTCACTCGTTGGAGGGACGCGATCACGGGTGCTGGCCCGACGCTTGAGCTTCGGGATTCGGGGGCCGGGATACGAGCATCGAGATCCGAGCGATGTTGTTCACCCGGTAGGTAGAAGAAGGGTTTTGGGAAAACCTCCCCACCCTCCCTACCCCGTCACGGCCAGCCAATATGACTAAAGGTGATCAGCTTGCGACTCAACGTCACGCCTGCTTACGGTGCCCCCAACGAATCGACCCCGACGAGGTGCGCAAACACCAGGCCGGGGTCTCACCCCAAGATCGAACGGACGATCTCGTGGCTACCGAGCACCTTAGCCCTGCCCTTCGCGCACCCGCATCCTCGCGCCCGTACACGAAGGCGCGCCCCGGCTACGGCAAGCGAACCGCACCCGACCAACGCGCGCCCCGTACGGATGACTTCGCCCTGATGCCGGAGCGCGAGCGACACATCGCCGGATACGTCGACCGGCTCCCCGACGGCGCGGCCATGGACATCAAGTCGCTGGCCAAGAGCCTCCCGCTGTACGGTCAGATGGCAGTTTCCAGCGCGTTGAAGGCCCTCGGAGTGGCAGGGCATCTGCGGCGCGTACGCTGCCTGGCCGGCGAAGGGGACCAGGTCCGCTGGGTCTCCCGGACCTACTGGTCCCGTACGGCCCGCGACAACGAGTGGTGGCACACGTTCCTGGCCACTGAGAGCAGCTGCTCCGCCCCGGAGGCGGCTTCCACTCCCCCGCCGCCCGGCGACACCGCCCCGACCGCGCCGCTCGCCATCACGCCCCCGACGCCGCCTGCTCCCGCGCCCGCATCCCCCGCCGTACCCGCGCAGCGCACCGCCAAGGCACCTGCGGCCGCCACCTCCCCCGCCTACCTCGCCCTGGCCCAACTCGGCCGCCTGGACACGCGCCTGGCACTCTCCGCGGCGGACTGCCGCGCCCTGGAGCCTCTGGCCGCCACCTGGTTCGCACGCGGGGTGGATGCCGACTACCTCACCCAGGCCCTCACAGCAGGCCTCCCCGCACAGGTCGGCTCCCCCGTGGGCCTCGTACGCCGCCGCCTCACCGACAAGCTGCCGCCGCACGCGGCCCCCAGCCCGGCCGCGACCGTCACCCCGAAGCGCCGTCTCGTCGCGGAGTGCACCGAATGCGGGCGCCCCGGCTCGCCCGAAGCGCTCCCCGACGGCCTCTGCCGCCCCTGCCGCACCACCCCGCAGGAGGCGCCCGTCACTCCACCTGCCGAGCGCGACGTCCACGCACTGGTCGGACAGCTACGCGACCTGACCCGCCTGCCCTGACCGCCCTCGATCAACTCAAGGCATTCGTGCCGAACCGCTGGGCGTCGAGCCATAGAATCCGCCGAGAGCGCCGACGACGTCTGGCCGTTGGGCGTCCCCGCAGGAGGAGATCGCATGCAGGACCCTTCGGACTCGACGGAAATACCCGAGCCTGAGGAGATCAGCCGGAGCGAGAACGCCGACTCACCTGCGATGGACGGACCGGCACCGGGCCCCGACGTCGACGTGACGCCCGCGTCGACGGTCATCGCTGAGGTCCTTCCGGGGGTGGCAGTCGTCTGTGGTGACATCCCGACGGAACTCAAGCCCGATCTGATCGACTTCGGAATCGTGCCTGCTGCCGACCGCAAGCAGATCTCCGCAGTCCTCGCCTCGCTCGGCAACGCGGCGACCGTGGCCGGGAACCTCGGAAACGCCTTCGCGAGCGTGCAAGGGCTCTACCGGATCGGCGACACGGCACAGGCCCTGTTGAAGAGCGGTGCAACGCTCGCCGTCAAGGACGGCGGGAACCTCGGAACGGTGATGGTTCCTGGTCACTTCCTGCATCAGGCCCGCTTCTACTCCGTGAATGCGGTGAGCAAGGCACAGACCGCTGCCTCGATCGGGCCGGCGCTGGCCATGATCGGTCTTCAGATGATGCTGAGCGAGGTCTCGGGCCTCGTCAGGACCAACCTCGCGGTGACGAGTCAGGTTCTCACCGCCATCCGCAAGGACCAGTGGGCCGAACTGACAGGCCTCGTCGCCGCCATCGATCGCGCGGTCGGCCAGGCGCGAGAGATCGAATCAGTCCCGACGTCCCTGTGGGACGACGTCGCGGGCAGTGGGGCGCTGCTGCAGAAGCAGCTTGAGCTCTACCGAGGAAACGTCGGCGACCACGTCAAGCAGATGGACCGGGCCGGCACACGCAGCCACCACGAGTACCTGCAGACGAACGCCGAGGCGATCGCCTTCGACGCCTATGCCCTCCTGTCCGCCCTCAAGGCATGGACCGGATATCACGCGCTGCGGGCGGCTAGGTCGCGAGTCGCCGGACTCGAAGACACGGCCGAGGCTCAGTACGCCGAGGTCATCGCGCGCGACACCCGAGCGGAGTTCGACTCGTCCCTCACCGAGTCGACGAGCCTCGTCGCCTCCCTGGCGCGGGAACTGCACATCATCGCCGAGCTCCCCGGACGCGACACCCTGCCGCTGCCCGGGAAGCGTAAGGACTCGAAGGCAGCCCGGCAGACCGCTGCCCGCCTTCTGGAGGCGATCGAGCCTCTCGCCGACGCTCTCCGTCCGCCGCCCCCTCCGCTCGTCGCTCCGGGCCTCGTCTGCGCACCCGAATCGCTGGTTCTCGATCCGCACCTCCGCATCCTGCGATGGCTCCTCGATGACGGTGAGGTCCTTCGCGTCCTCGGCTTCGCCGATCAGCTCGATGCCCTCGGCCCCGTGTCTGCGATCTTCAGCGGGGCCAAGGAGAAGCTCGCAGCAGCAAGGGACAAGGCTGCTGCCAGCACACTGGTCGCCATCACGAATGACCGCATCATCACAGCCAAGGCCGGCGCGTTCCTCGAACAAGCTGAGATCCGTGCGGACATTCCGATCGACCAGGTGCGATACGTCCGTGCAGCGGCCACCCAGGACAAGAGCACGCGTCTGACTGTCGACCTCATCACCCGCGACGAGAACATCCGTTGGCTCTTCCACGCTGACACGGACAGCGCACGAGTGGACGAGCTCGCCGCCGTACTCGCAGAGTCGATGGCGATCCCGGACTCGGAACGCGACGCACTGCAACAGCGGCGCCCCACGGCCATCGAGGCGGACGGGACGAACGAAAGCACTGATGCGAGCTCCGCGGAACCGGCCAGATCCGAGGCCGCGACCTCCAGCGCAGAGTAACCTCCGGACCTGTTGGCCTCGGGGCCGCACCTGCCCCTCCTGCGTACAGGCTGTTCCAGCTCACGTACATCCAGGGCGTGACAGTACGTAACCTCTAGTGACGTGCAGTCATGGCTTGACAGTGTGGGGGAATGACCGACAAGCAGCCGCTCCTCCCCCTACGACCGATGCGCGCCCCGCGCACCCGGTTCCCCTGGCACCACTTCACGATGCGTTTCAGCTCCACGCCGCGGGGAGCCCGGCTCGCCCGGCGCCTGGCCGGCGAGCGCCTCGACGCCTGGGGCGTCCCGTACGGGACAGACGCGCACGATGCGTTGCTGCTCACCGTCGCCGAGCTCAGCAGCAACGCCGTACGCCACGGACACGTATCCGGACGCGACTTCCGGCTCCGCCTGTCCGCCGAGGGCACGGCCATCCGCGTCGAGGTCACCGACACCCGGGGCGAGCGCCTTCCCACCCCCGCGAACCCGCTCTCATTCGATCAGGAGGGCGGCCGTGGCCTTCTGCTGGTCGCCGCCCTGGCCGACCGCTGGGGCTGGTATCCCTGCGCTGACGGTCCAGGCAAGACGGTATGGGCGGTCCTGGAAGTTGCCCCGTGCCCCAGGCAGCAGAATTCAGGCCAGTAGGCGATTTACGTTGCACTCGAAAATCTGTGCGTGTGATGATCCCATGCATGACCACGGGTGGGGACGGGATACCGGAGCAGCAGCGCAGGCGATCAAGGCTGGCGGACTTGGATGATCTTTCGGGGCCGCCTCCCGAGCGGGCACCCGCTGCGACGTCGGTGGAGGCCGAACAGGAGCAGTTGCGTACGGCCCGCCGTGAGTTTGCTGTGTTGCTGGGTGAGTTCCGGCGTACGGCGGTGCTGGTGCCTCTGGACGAGGCCGGTGACCTGTGGTCGGCGGAGCAGAACGGTGTGCGCTGGATCTGCGCCTTCTCGGACGAGGAGGCACTGGCCCGGTTCGCGCTGGCCCGTGGGGATACCGGGCAGGAGTGGACGTACCAGGCCGTTCTGGGTGCGCGGCTGCTGGATGTGATGGTGCCGTTGCTGCCGGGGCCGGCGGGAGTGGCACTGGATGCGGGTAGCACGGACGGCATGTTGTTCCCGCCGGTGGCGGGCATCGTGCCGGACGCGGTTGCGGTTGATCTCGGGGGGATGCAGTGAGCGGGGAGAACGCGGATCTTCAGGTGCCGCCGGAGGCCTTGGCGGAGATCGCGAAGGGGATCAACCTGGCGCATGCGGAGCTGAAGGAGCTCGGCATGATCGGGGAAGCGTCGACGGGCCGGGGGTTCTCGGATCTGGCGTTGTCGGGGCTGGAGTTGGGGCATGGCGGGCTGACGTCGGAGTTCGAGACGTTCTGCAACCGCTGGGAGTGGGGCGTGCGGGCTCTGACGCAGAAGGGGAACGGTTTCGCCCTGGGGGTGGGGCTGTCGGCGGGTTCGTATGCGGAGCAGGAACAGTACGTCAAGGACTCGATCAAGATCGGTGTGAACTCCTTGAACGGGAATCCGCATGCGTCCGAGGACGAGGTCAAGGCGATGAGCTGGGACACGATCAGCACCCAGTCCGCGTACGACAACCCGGACTGGAGCTGGGAGTCGATGAGCCAGGCCCAGGGCGAGGTGAACCAGACCTGGAAGAACACCGCGTACGACGTGGAAGACGCCGCGCTCGACTCGATGGAGCGCAACGGGCTGATGGACCCGGAGGTGCGGGCGGCTGCGGACGAGCGGCTACGTGACCAGTTGGATCCATCGCAGGAGACGATCGATCAGGCTGAGCAGCCGCGGTGGGGGGAGAGTCGCTGATGCCGGACTGGGGGAAGTGGGGCGACGCCCTGTACGACGGGGCGGGCAACCTGGTCGACAAGGGCAAGGAGATCGTCGGCACCGGGATCGACAAGGGCACCGATGTGCTCGGCTCGGGTCTGGAGAAGGTTGGTGCCGATGAGTGGGCCGACAACGTCGAGGACTGGGGCGATGAGACCGCCTCCTCGCTGGGTGCGAACGTCGGGGAGCAGCAGCTCGGTCAGACCGAGGAAGCGGATGAGCTGATCCACGGAAGGCCGGAGAAGATCAGCGCGGCGGTGAAGAACCTCCGCGACTTCCAGAAGGCGTTCGATCTCGTCGGCGGCGGGATGAAGAAGCTCGACTCCGGTCATTGGAAGGGCGAGGCTGCCGACGCCTTCCGCGCCAAGTTCCAGACACTGCCCACCGACTGGCTGGCGGCGGCAGATGCGTTCGAGGACGCGGCCAAGGCGTTGGAGACGTACGCAGGGACAGTCACCAGCGCGCAGGCCAAGGCAGGTGAGGCGATCGCCCTCTACAAGGAGGGCAAGCAGGACTACGAAACGGCCGCAGCTGCCTTCAAGGAGAAGGCGGAGGCGTACAACGCGGTCCGCAACACTGACCACCCGCTCCCGCACCCAGGAAAGTTCTCCGATCCGGGCGCGGCCAAACGCCAGCACGCGCAGGAGATCCTTCAGCGCGCTCGCCGGGCACGTAACGACGCGGCCGAAACGGCCAAGGGCGCGATCACGGCCGCGATGGCACACGCTCCGAAGGAGCCCACCGGCCTGGACCGGGCCAAGCAGGAGCTCATCGACTACGGCGTCGGCCAAGGCATCGAGCTGGCCCATGTCGGTGGCGGTGTCATCAAGGCCTCCGCGGGGCTGGTGAATTTCGTCCGCTCGGTCAACCCGACCGACCCGTACAACCTGACGCACCCGGCCGAGTACTACAAGGGCGTCAACATGACACTCGCCGGCCTCGTCTCCACCGCCGCCAACCCCGACCGCGCCCTGAAGAACGCCTGGGACGCGGCCAAGGGAGACCCCTCCGAATTCATCGGCCGACTCCTCCCCGAACTCATCGGCACCAAGGGCGGCGGCCTCATCAAAGGCCTTGCCCGCCATGGGGTGAAGGATGGGGTGGAAAGCGCTGCCCGCAAGGGTGTCGAGGATCCGGCGAAGACCTCGAAGCCTGACAAGGGAGTGGAGAAGGACCCCACGGATCCGGTTGACCTGGCCACTGGAACGATGTACCTGCCGCAGACCGACATCGCCCTGCCGGGGACGCTCCCGTTGATCTTCCGCCGACGAGTCGCCTCCAACTACCGCGCGGGACGCTGGTTCGGTCCCTCATGGTCCTCCACAGCCGACCAGCGACTCGAGATCGACTCCCAGGGCATCGTCTTCGTATGCGAGGACGGCCTGCTGCTCTCCTACCCGCACCCCGCGCCAGGGGTGCCGGTCATGCCGAGTCACGGCGTGCGCTGGCCCCTCAACGTGGACACCACAGGTCACTACACCATCACCGATCGCGACAGCGGCCGCACATGGCACTTCGGCCCGCGCTCCGGAGACCTCGCGCTGTTGGTGCAGATCGACGATCGCAACGGCAACTGGATCCAGTTCGAGTACGACGACGAGACGGGAGCGCCGTCCGGGATCATCCACGGTGCCGGCTATCACCTGAAGCTCACCACGAGCAAAGGCCGGATCACCGCACTCCACCTCGCAGGTGCCGCCCCGGACGGTTCCGACCAGGAGATCCTGCGCTACCGCTACAGCGACGGGCATCTTACCGAGGTCATCAACTCGTCCGGGCTACCGCTACGGTTCTCCTACGACAACCGTGGTCGAGTCGCTTCCTGGACCGACACCAATGACAGTCGGTACGAGTACGCCTACGACGACCAGGACCGCTGCATCGCCGAAGGCGGAGCCGCTGGTCACGTGGCCCTCCGCCTGGACTACGACGGCACGGATTCCGAGAGCGGGATGCGCGTCACGACCGTTACCAGCAGCACCGGAGCCGTCCACCGATACGTAGTCAACGACTACTACCAGGTGGTCGCCGAGATCGACCCACTGGGTGCGACCACACGCTTCGAACGCGACCGCTACAACCGCCTGCTGTCCCGCACGGATCCGCTCGGCCGCACCAACCGATTCGAGTACGACGAGTCAGGGCAGCTGACCGCCGCAGTGCGCCCGGATGGCCGGGGTACCTCCGCTCAGTACAACGACCTTCGGCTGCCGGTCCGCGTCACCAACCCGGACCGGACCACAGTCCGCCAGGAGTGGGACGAGCGCGGCAACCGGCTCACCGTCACCGAACCGTCCGGCGCCATGACCCGAACCACATACAACGAGGCCGGCCACGCGACCTCTGTGACGGACGCGCTCGGCAACACGACACACATCCGCAGCAACGCGGCCGGCCTGCCGCTCGAGGTGATCGACCCGCTCGGTGCCACGACCCGCATCACCCGCGACGCCTTCGGCCGCCCTGCTACGCTCACCGATCCCCTCGGTGCGATCACTCGCTTCGAATGGACCGTCGAGGGCAAACTCTCGCGGCGCATCAATGCGGACGGCACCACCCAGTCCTGGACGTACGACGGCGAGGGTAACTGCCTCACCCACACCGATGCCATGGGCTCCATCTCCGGCTTCGAGTACACACACTTCGACCTCATGGCCGCCCGTACCGGTCCAGACGGCGTGCGCTACGAGTTCGCCTACGACCCCGAGCTCCGCCTCACACAGGTCCGCAACCCTCAAGGGATGGCCTGGAACTACGTCTACGATGCCGCCGCGCACCTCGTCTCCGAAACGGACTTCGACAACCGCACCTTGGCCTACAGCCGGGACGTGGCAGGCAACCTCACCGCGCGCACCAACTCCCTCGGTCAGACGATCCGCTATGAGCGGGACGAACTGGACAGGATCGTCACCAAGAACGTCGCGGGAGCCATCACAACCTTCGAGTACGACATTTTCGACCAGCTTGGCGAGGCAACCGGTCCGGACACGAGTCTCGTCTTCCTCCGCGACCGGTACGGCCGTCTCACATCAGAGACCACCAACGGCCGGACCATTTCGTACGAGTACGACGCTCTCGGACGACGCACCAGCCGGAGAACGCCGAGCGGCGTGACCAGCGTATGGACCTACGACGCCGCGGGCCGACGCAGCTCGCTCACCACCTCGGGCCGGACCCTCGCCTTCGAACACGACGCAGCAGGCCAAGAAACCGCCCGCCACTTCGGCACCCTCACCCTGGCCAACCAGTACGACTCCTCGGGTCGCCTCACAAGCCAGCACATCACCGGCAGGGACAACGGAACCATCCAGCGCCGTGACTATCGCTATCGCGCCGATGGCCACCTCACGTGCCTCACCGACCACCTCTCGGGCGAGAAGGCCTTCGATCTCGACATAACCGGCCGGGTCACCGCGGTTCACGCTGCGAACTGGACGGAGCGCTACGCCTACGACGAAGCAGGCAATCAGACAGAGGCCTCTTGGCCTGCATCCCACCCGGGACATAAGGCCGTCGGCTCTCGCTCGTACTCCGGCACGAACATCACCCGCGCCGGCACCACCCGCTACGAACACGACGCCCTTGGCCGCATTATCCTTCGCCAGAGGTCCCGCGGCTCCCGCAAACCGGACACCTGGCGATATCAATGGGATGCGGAAGACCGAATGTGCTCGGTGACTACACCCGAGGGTGCGGTCTGGAAGTACCAGTACGATTCGCTCGGACGCCGCAGTGCCAAACATCGAGTCGCAGGCGACGGGCTCACCCTTCTGGAGCAGACCAGATTCGTATGGGATGGCGGCACCCTCTGCGAGCAGGAGACTCAGAGCGTAGAACTGCCGAATCCTGTCGTTCTGACCTGGGAACACAAAGGGCTGCGCCCACTGACGCAGATGGAGCGCGTCCTGGATGGCAGCTCCGACCGAAAAACCATTGATGAACGATTCTTCGCAGTTGTCACGGACAGCGTCGGGTCAGTAGTCAATCTCGCCAGCGAACGTGAAACTCTCGAATGGACGACGCGAAGCACACTCTGGGGCGAAACGGGATGGCACAGCAAGAGTAAGGCATACACGCCCCTCCGGTTTCCGGGGCAGCAGTTCGACCCGGAAACCGGATTTCACTACAACGTACACCGGTACTACGATCCCGAAGTAGCACGCTACGCCACCCCGGACCCCCTGGGTCTCAGCCCTGCCCCGAATCCGAATACTTACGTATCGAATCCCAATCGAGAGATCGATCCATTCGGACTGTCACCCTATAAGGTTCTCTACCATGGGACGCACGAATGGAAGGGCGAAACTTTCTCACTCGATTCCGATATCAACGTAACACGCGAGTACACCCCGAAGTCAGGGATTTACTTGACGGATGATTTCAATCGCGCTGCGACCCAGTACGCCGGTCCAGGAGGGACGATTGTGCGAGTAGAGGTACCGGTCGACAGGGCCGCATCCTGGCTGAGACTCCACGAGGGGCCTGCGGGCAACTTGCCTGAGTATTTTGTCAATTCGCTTGACGATGTGGCGTTGCTCAACAAGCATCTAACCTCCCTGCCCCAGCGAGATGCAATTGTCCAGCACTTCATGGGTAATTTCTAGGAGATGGCAAATGAATAACGTTTCAGAAGCATCGGAAACATCACTGGCTCGTGAAATCTTCGGCCCTTTGGGAGGAATCGTTGAAATTGGAGCAGTAGCTGAATCCGACGAGAGTGTGCCACTCAATCGCGTCTCGGTCGGAGACTTCGTCAATCGAAACCACAACGATTTGCACCGGATTCTGCAAATCACGCAGACGGTCGGAAGTTTCCACGAATCAACGATGGCACTCGTGGATGACTTGGGCTGGCACGCCGATCACGAAGTCACTGCACCGTCTCTGCTCCTGTGGTCCGGAGGAATTGAGAAATACTCGCCGGACATTGAGGCCCCTGAGGCTGTGCATCGAATGCTGGGCGCGGGCGGCGACGTACAATTGGTTGGTTTCATGCATGCATTGGTCGGCGCAGCCGTAGCCAGGAACCAGCCCGCAGTGCCAACGTCCGAACTTATTGTTGAAGCCATTCAGAAGGCCTGCGCTGTGGCCGGTATTCATGAATCCGGCGCGGATCGCACAACATTTCGCATGTGGCGCGTCGCGCATCTCCCAGCTGTTCTGATGCCGAGTTCCAACTCTTCAGAAGCTGTCAAAACTGGTTACAGGTCATTCGCGCATGCCATCGAGCGCATCGTGTCGTCGCACTGAGTACGAACACAGCACCCCGGCCGGGCACAAGGATCAAGCTGCGCAGGACCAACCGCTCCTGCTCCCGGTGACCGAAAAGTGACGCCACCTCACTCACTCCCACGACTTCGCTGGACTGGAGATCGCCGCCCGGAGAGACTTGCCCCACTACGCCGGGTCAGCGCGCCACCACGCGCCGGCCATCAGCACACGCACACACGGGGGCAAGGTGCCGGACCAGCCGATCGCCGGGCGGTACGAGCTCCTGGAGGAGCTCAACAGCGGCGGCATGGGTGACGTGTGGCGTGGTTACGACGCCGTGCTGGACCGACCGGTCGCCGTGAAGGTGGTCCGGCGGCAGGCCGTTGCCGGCTCACCGCAGCTGGCCGAGGAGTTCGCCAAGCGGTTCAAGCGTGAGGCCCGCATCACCGCGCGGATCCAGCACCCCGGCGTGCCGCAGGTGTTCGATGCGGTACTCGATGACGCGTACGAGCGGCTGTTCCTCGTCATGGAGCTGGTCGACGGCGTCCCCCTGTCCGCGTACATCCACCCGGATCATCCGCTGCCCGTCAGCTGGGCCGTCGCCGTCGCCGCGCAGGTCGCCACCGTGCTGTCGCACGCCCACGACGTGCCCGTGATCCACCGCGACCTCAAGCCGAGCAACATCCTGGTCGCGCAGGACGGAACGGTGAAGGTCCTCGACTTCGGGATCGCGGCCATCCTGCGCACGGACGTCACCAAGCTGACCGCGACCGGCAGCCCCATCGGGACGTACCAGTACATGGCGCCGGAGCAGGTCCGCGGTGGGCGGACCAGTCCGCAGACCGACCTGTACGCACTCGGCTGCGTACTGCACGAACTGCTCAGCGGGCGGGGCCTGTTCACCGCCGACAGTGAGTATCTGGTGATGTACCAGCACGTGAACGCCGCGCCGACCCCGCTGCGCATGCTGCGGCCGGACGTCCCGGCGCCCCTGGAAGAGCTCGTCCTGCACCTGTTGCTCAAGGCGCCCGAGGCCCGGCCCGTCGACGTACAGGAGGTGTACGAGCGGCTCCGGCCCTTCCTGCCGTCGCCCGGTGAGGGGCCTGCGCCCGGTGAGGCGGGTCCTCAGGGGGCACCCGATCCGACGGGCGTCTTCCGTCAGCCTTACGCGCCGCGCGCCCGCGCCGGTGCGGGCAGGGCCGTACCCACCACGGTCGATCCGAAGGCCGCTCCCCCCGCTCCCGTGGTTGTGCCGGAGCAGCTGCGGGAGGAGATCGCGGAGGCGTACGTGCACTCCGACGCGCTGTTGGACGAGGAGCGGTTCGCCCAGGCCGCCGAGGTGCTGAGCGAGGTCATCGAGCCGGCCGCGCGTGCCCTCGGTGCCGAGAGCGGGAAGGTTTTGGAGCTCCGCACTCAACGCGCCGCGATTCAGCTGCTCGGCGGGGACTATCGGGCAGCCCTGCCCGAGTTCGACGCCTTGGCCGACGCGTATGCGCGTACCGGTGGCCTCAACAGTACGAGGGCCCGTGAGTGCCGGGCCCAGGCCGCCCGGTGCCGCGCCGAACTGGGCCAGGCCACCGACGCGCTGGCGGCGTTGCGGGCGGTCCTGGACGTCGTCCGGTCGGTGGACGGAGACGTGAGCGAGGAGGCGGTCGAGCTGCGCCGGGACATCGGCATGCTCTTGCTGGCCCGGGGGGAGGCATCCGAGGCACATGTGATCCTCGCTCCCCTCCACGAAGACCTGTGCCTGGTCTATGGTCCGGCGGACGACCTGTCGGAGGAGGTCGCCGAGGCACTTGCCCTGATCGAGCTCGATCTCGACGGACCTGCCGCCTGACCCGCCCTCCTCCTCCGACGTCAACCGCTCCCCCGGAGAGTCCGCTCATGCCCCACCTCGCCTTCGACATCGACTTCTGCGCACAGCTCAGCAAGCTCCAGGGAAGCGTCAAACAGGGAGTGTTCGACGCCTGGGAGAAGTTCGAACGGCTCACTCTGGACCAGCTGTTCAAGGACCAGGGACTGAAGCTGGAGACGCTCAAGCGGGCCCGCGATCCGCACATCAGGACCATCCGCATCGACCAGGGCACACGCGGTGTCGTGCTCGCACCGGACAGCGGGGACACCTACGTCCTACTGCGGGTGATGCCGCACGACAAGGCGATCGCCTGGGCGATCAAGCAGAAGGCCAGCATCAACACGGTCACCCGGTCCGTCGAGATCCGGGACATCGCGATGCTCGACGAACTGACCCCGGCGTACGAACGCATCGCTCCGGCTCCCCATCAGCGCCTGTTCGCGCACGTGTCCGATGGGGACATGACCGCGCTCGGCATCGACGACACCACCCTGCGTCAGGCCCGTGCGCTCACCGACGGGGAGCAATTGGAGATCTTCGCCCCGTACTTCCCGCAGGACCAGCGAGAGGTCCTGGAATACCTGGCGGCGGGCTTCAGCGTGGAGGAGGTGTGGCGCGACGTGGTGTCCGTCAGCATGTCCACCGTGTCCGCCGGTGACCCACCCGTGGACACCGAGGACTTCGCAACAGCCATTCGGCGCACCCGGACCCGCATCGCTCTCGTCACTGCCTCAGAGGAACTCCGCGACATCCTCGCCAAGCCGTTCGCCGCCTGGCGGGTCTTCCTTCACCCGTCACAGCACAAGGTCGCCTATCGGCCGTCGTACTCGGGCCCCGCCCAGGTCACCGGCGGCCCGGGCACCGGCAAGACGGTTGTCGCCCTGCACCGGGTACGCCACCTGCTGGGGTATCTGCGCGACGGGGACCGGATTCTGCTCACGACGTACACCAACACGCTCGTCGCCGCGCTGCGCACCGGACTTGCGGCACTGGTCGAGGACGAGGTGCTGCGTGACCGCGTCGACATCATGACCGTCGACGCGTTCGCGGGGAGGGTCGTGTCGACGTCACGGCGGCCGTTGCGGGGCGGTGAGGAGGAAGCGCGGTGGGAGCAGGCGGCACAGGCCACCGGTTTCACCGGCACCGCGCAGTTCCTCGCCCAGGAGTACAAGCACGTGGTTCTCGCGCAGAACCTGCGGAACCTGGAGGAGTACGAGGGCTGCGAACGGCGGGGACGGGGCAGCGCTCTGCCCACGTCCTCCCGTGAGCTCGTCTGGCGCACGATCGAGGAGTTCAGCGAACGGCTCACCACGGACGGGCTACGCACCTACCTGGGCACGTGCGCGGAGGCCGCTGATTTGCTGGAGAGCGCCGGCCCCCGCTTCCGGCACGTGGTCGTCGACGAGGCACAGGACCTGCACCCCGCCCAGTGGCGGCTGCTACGCGCTGCGGCTCCGGCCCGGCCGGACGACCTTTTCATCGCGGGCGACCCTCACCAGCGCATCTACGACACGAAGGTGTCCCTGAAGGCGGTCGGCGTCCGGGTCTCCGGGCGTTCCACCAAGATGCGCAAGAACTACCGGTCCACCCACGAGATCCTCAGCTGGTCGACCGCTCTCCTCGTCGGCCGCCCCTTCGAGCAGCTCGCGGACGACGCCCGCAACGAGACGCTGCTCGGTTATCGGTCGGCCCTGCACGGCACTGGACCCGAAGTGTTCGGTGGGAGCTCGGAATCCGCCGAACTCGCCGCCCTCGTCACACGGGTACGCGCGTGGCTCGACAACGGGATCGAGCCGGGTGAAATCGGGATCGGCTCCCGGTTCAACAAGAGTTGCGACAAGGCGGTCGAACGGCTCACCGCAGCAGGAATCCGCGCGGCACGCCTGCGGGGCGATGCCGTCTCCGACCCGGCCGCCGTCCAGGTCGGCACCATGCACGCGTTCAAGGGCCTGGAGTTCCGGTGTGTTGCCGTCGTAGGCGTGAGCAGCGGCGCCCTGCCGTATCCGAAAGCCGTAACCTCGGCAGACGTCGACCGGCTTCAGCATGAGGCCGACCTCTTGGCTGAGCGCTGTCTGCTGTTCGTCGCCTGCACCCGCGCGCGAGACAGTCTGTACGTGTCATGGTGGGGCGAACCCAGCCAGTTCCTGGTGGAGACGGGGGCCGTGGGCCACAATGATGTCCCGCACCGGAGCTGAGAAGCCGCCCCGGGCCTGACCAGGACATGTCCCGCACGCGGCCCGCCCTCTCACCCTCCCGGGCTGAAGAGCGCCTCCTGCGCCGCGTCCCGCGCCGCGAACAGCGCTCCGCGCAGCACCGCGCCGCCACCCAGTGTCCCGGCCCTGACCTCCGTCCGCAGCGGTGACATCCGGGCCAGTCGCTCCTCCACCCGCGCGGCGAGCGCGTCTCCTCCGGCGCGGCCGACCTCGCCGGCCAGGACGAGGCAGCCGGGGTCGAGGACGGAGACGACGGAGGCGGCTCCGAGCGCGAGGCGGTCCGCGAGCGCCGCCAGGAAGGCCTCGCTGTTCCCGTCGCCCGCACGCAGCGCGGCCCGGACGGCGGACGCGGCGGCGGGGTCCTGCTCCTGCGCCCCGTCCGGGGCGGGACCCGACGTCCTGATGCCGTGGTCCGCGGCCAGGCGGCAGACGGCGGCGGAGCCCACGAGGGAGTGAAAGCCTCCCTCGCAGTTGACCGCGGAGGGGACACCGGAGGTGCCGGGCACCGGCAGGAACCCGATCTCCCCCGCTCCGCCCGAGGCGCCGCGGCGCAGCTTCCCGTCGAGCATCACTGCGGCGCCGATGCCGCTGCCGAGCCAGAGCAGCACGAAGGTGTCGCGGTCCTGGGCGGCCCCGATGCGGTGTTCCGCGACGGCGGCGAGATTGGTCTCGTTCTCCACGAGGACGGTGGCGGAGAGCCGCTGCTGGAGCTCTCTGACCAGGCCGCCGTGCCACGCGGGGAGCCCGGCGGTGTTCCTGAGCTCGCCGGTGACCGGGTCGATCAGGCCCGGGGCGCCGATGCCGACGCTGTGCAGCGGGGCCGTGCCCGCGCTGCGTGCGGTGCGCTCCAGCATCGCCACGGCGCGTTCGACGGCGGGCCGTGTCCCGGTGTCGCCGCCGATCGGCAGCGTGGCCTCGGCGAGCGTGACGCCGAGCAGGTCCGCGACGGCCACGGCGACGCTGTCCGTACGCACGTCGAGGGCGGCCAGGTGCGCGCGGTCGGCGACGATCCCGTACAGCCGGGCGTTGGGCCCCCGGCGGTCCGCTCCGCTCTCCCCGACGACCCGGACCAGGCCGGCGTCCTGGAGCCGGTCCACCAGATCGGCGACGGTGGGACGGGACAGGCCGGTCAGGGTCTTCAGCTGAGTGGCCGTCAGCGGGCCGTCCTGCTGGAGGAGTCGCAGGGCGAGCCGATCGTTGATGACCCGGGCGGTGCTCGGGGATGCGGGCATGCCGGGATCCTTCCAGATCACTGAGAGACCGACGCCGTGGGGTTATTTATCAGGCAGGGTTCCTGATAGTTTACGCTGCGCACCGCGACGCGGGCGTCGGGGCACCGGCGGGCCGTAATTTCACAGGGGAGGGCACGGCGTATGACAGAGGATCAAGCGGTCCCGGTCTTCGGCAGGGAGCAGATAAGGCGGGCCAGATACGCGGTCGGCGCGGTCTTCGCCGTGCACGGGGCGGTGACCGGAAGCTTCGCGACGCGGGTCCCGTGGATCCAGGACCATGCCTCGGTGAGTGCGGGCCAGCTCGGTCTGGCACTCGCCTTCCCGGCCATCGGAGCCTCGCTGGCCATGCCACTGGCCGGCAGCGTCAGTCACCGCTTCGGGGCGCGGACGGCTCTGCGCGGTCTGCTGGCGCTCTGGACGCTGGCGCTGATCCTGCCCGCCCTGGCCCCGAATCTGCTGACGCTCTGCCTCGCGCTGTTCGTCTACGGGGCGACCGCGGGGATGTCGGACGTCGCGATGAACGCGCTGGGCGTCGAGGTGGAGGACCGGCTCGACAGGTCGATCATGTCCGGGCTGCACGGCATGTGGAGCGTGGGCGCCCTGGTCGGTTCGGCGGCGGGCACGGTCGCGGCGCACATCGGGGCCGACGCCCGGCTGCACCACACCCTGGCCGCGCTGGTGCTGACGGCGCTCGGTCTGGCCGCCTGCCAGGGGGTCCTGGACCTACGCAGCCCGCCCGACGAGGAGCCGCCGCCGCGCTTCACCCTGCCGCCGAAGTCGGCGCTGGTCATCGGGGCGGTGGGCTTCTGCGCGGTGTTCGCCGAGGGGGCCAGCATGGACTGGTCGGCGGTCTACCTCCGGGACATCATGGGCAGCTCCGCCGGGCTCGCCGCGGCGTCGACCACGGCCTTCGCCCTCATGATGGCCATCGCCCGGATCGCCGGCGACAGGGTCGTCGACCGTTTCGGTGCGGTGCGGACCGTACGGGTCGGAGGCGCGCTGGCCACGGTCGGCGGACTGCTCGTGGTCCTGGCGCCCGGTGCCGCCCTGGCGCTCACCGGCTTCGGGCTGCTGGGTCTCGGCGTGGCGGTCGTCGTTCCGCTGGCCTTCGCCGCGGCCGGGCGCAGCGGCACGAACCCGAGCCGGGCCATCGCGGGCGTCGCCACCATCACGTACACCTCCGGGCTCATCGCCCCGTCCGCGATCGGCTCGCTGGCCGAGGCGACCTCGCTGCTCGTGTCGTTCGGCCTGGTGACGGTGCTGGCGTTCGGCCTGGTGCTGGGGGCCGGGGTGCTGCGGGCGGGCGACCGCAAGGTCGCGGAGGGCGGCGTCCCGCGGCCTGCGCCGGACAGGAGCCCGGCGAGCGGCTGACGGCCCGGGCGGCGCGCGGGCGAGCGGAACGACAGGTTCCGCCGGCGGTGGGGCCGAGCGCGGGGCCGCGCCGCCTCGGCACTAACATGGCTCTGATTCTTTTCCGCGGGTGGACCCCCAGGGCGCACCGCACACAGCACCGCACACACCAATCAGGGAGCGACCATGGGCCTCGGCGTGCGCTGGACCTTGCACGGCGACGGAAAGACGCCCGCGCCGGGCGCCGTGGTGCGCCCCGACGAGCGGCTCTCCTGGCCCCGTACGTTCGGGCTCGGCGCCCAGCACGTGGTGGCCATGTTCGGCGCGTCCTTCGTGGCGCCCGTCCTGATGGGCCTCGACCCGAACCTCGCCATCATGATGTCCGGCGTCGCCACCGCCATCTTCCTGCTGGCGACGAAGGGCAGGGTTCCCAGCTACCTGGGGTGCTCGCTCTCCTTCGTAGGCGTGGCAGCCACGATCCGGGCCAGTGGCGGCACCAGCGCCACCGTCACCGGTGCGGTCCTGGTGGTCGGCGCCGTGCTGTTCCTGGTGGGGCTCGTGGTGCAGCGGTTCGGCGCACGGATCATCCACGCGGCGATGCCTCCGGTGGTGACCGGCGCCGTCGTGATGCTGATCGGCTTCAACCTGGCACCCGTCACCGCGTCGACGTACTGGCCGCAGGACCAGTGGACGGCCCTGCTGGTGATGCTGTTCACCGGGCTGGCCGTGGTCTGCCTGCGCGGGTTCTTCTCGCGTATCGCGATCTTCCTGGGGCTCGTCTTCGGCTATGTCCTGTCCTGGGTGCTCGACCTGGTCTTCGGGAAGATCCACTCCCCGGCCGGCGGCGCGGAGGCCGTCGACCACTGGCGGCTGGACCTGTCGGCCGTGGCAGACGCGAACTGGATCGGGCTGCCGTCCTTCCACGCGCCGAGCTTCGAGTGGTCCGCGATCCTGGTCGCGCTGCCGGTCGTCATCGCCCTGATCGCCGAGAACGCCGGGCACGTGAAGGCCGTCGGCGAGATGACCGGCGACTCCCTCGACGACAAGCTGGGCACCGCGATCGCCGCGGACGGCGCCGCCTCGATGCTGTCCACGGCCGTGGGCGGTCCGCCCAACACCACGTACTCCGAGAACATCGGCGTGATGGCGGCGACCCGGGTCTACTCCACCGCGGCCTACTGGGCGGCGGCCTTCTTCGCGCTGCTGTTCGGCCTCTGCCCCAAGTTCGGCGCGGTCGTCGCCGCGATCCCCGGCGGGGTGCTCGGCGGCATCACCGTGATCCTGTACGGCATGATCGGCCTGCTGGGCGCCCAGATCTGGCTGAACGCCAAGGTCGACCTGCGGAACCCCCTCAACCTCGTACCGGCCGCCGCGGGCATCATCATCGGCGTCGGCGGGGTCAGCCTGAAGATCACCGACAACTTCGAGCTGAGTGGCATCGCGCTCGGCACGCTCGTCGTCATCACCGGCTACCACGCGCTGCGGGCGTTCGCCCCGGCGCACCTGAAGACGCAGGAGCCCCTGCTGGACTCGGGCACGTCCCAGTACGACGAGGAGCCCCCGGCCGGTAAGGACTGACGGGTCCGTACCACCGGGGGCCGAGATCCCCGGCGGTACCACCGCTCAGGCCGCGGCCGGTCCGCCGCATGGTGACGGTGCTGCAATCGATCAGGCAGGGAGAGCCTTCCGGCAACGGCGCTGCGAGCGGGCATCGCGGCGTCTTCGGCGTCGGAGGTGGGTTCACGGCTCCCGGGGATGGGCAGCGCGGCCGGTCGACGGCTTCTCAGGGGTTCCTGGGCGGGTCGCGCCGGCGGGTCGGCGCCTGACCCTGACGACCCTGGCGATCACGATCAGGGTGCACAGTGATGACCGCCACGAGGCCCAGGATCGCGGCCGCCGCCACGATTCGGCCGAACAGCCGCGCGCTGTTCGGCAGTGCGATGTCGCGGTGCCGCAGGCCACGCGGTTTCAGTCGTTCGCCCAGGCGGGAAGGTGCCATCAGACGGGCCAGGAGCAGCACGGCGATCGGATGCTCGTCGAAATTTTCCCCGTGCGGACACGGGGAGGCCGGAGCCCCCTGTCCTCTTTCTGTTGCTCGGGCCGTGGCGGGGATCTTGTCAATGCGTCAGGTCACGGATAGGACTGACCGCGTGGATGATCACCAAAATCCACGCATCCTGCCGCGACAGCCGATGGGGAGCATTCGATGAGCGACGCGCAGAGCACAGGGCAGACCCCGGGACAGCACGAAGGATTGAGCCGACGGCGCGTCCTGGGCGGTGCCGCCGGGCTGGCCGTCGTCGCGGCGGGGCTGCCGGCCGGCAGTGCGCTCGCGGCGTCGGACACGGCGTCGGACGTGGCCCGCCGGCGACGACACGCCGCTCGCGTGACGATCACCCGCGACGACTGGGGTGTCCCGCACGTGGTCGGCGAGAGTGACGCCGACGCGGTGTTCGGGATGATGTACAGCCAGGCCGAGGACGACTTCAACCGGGTCGAGACCAATTACCTGACAGCCCTCGGCCGGCTCGCCGAGGCCGAGGGCGAGAGCGCGATATGGCAGGACCTGCGCCAGCGGCTCTATCTCGACCACGAGGAGCTGAAGAAGGACTACGCCAGGTCCCCCACCTGGCTGCGCACCTTGATGCAGGCCTGGGCGGACGGCCTCAACCACTACCTCGCCACCCACCCCGACGTACGCCCACGCGTACTCGACCGCTTCGAGCCGTGGATGCCGCTGAGCTTCTCGGAGGGCAGCATCGGCGGCGACATCGAGTCGATCCCGCTCAGCCGGCTCGAAGCCTTCTACGCCGGGCGCGACGTGCCGATGACCGACGACGAGACCGGCCTGACGTTCCGCGAGCCGACCGGATCGAACGGCATGGCCATCGCGCCGAGCCACACCCGCGACGGCCACGCCCTGCTCCTCATCAACCCCCACACCAGCTTCTTCTTCCGCGCCGAGCAGCATGTGACGAGCAAGCAGGGGCTCGACGTCTACGGGGCCGCCACCTGGGGCCAGTTCTTCATCTACCAGGGCTTCAACGCCGACACCGGCTGGATGCACACGACGGCCGGGGTCGACAACATCGACAACTTCGCCGAGACGATCGTGAGCCGGCCGGACGGGCAGGACGGGGAGTACTTCTACCGTTACGGCGACGAGTTGCGCCCCGTCACCACGAGGACGGTCACGCTGTCCTGCCGCACCGAGGACGGCGGCCTGGAGGAGCGGAGCTTCACCACCTTCGCCACCCACCACGGCCCTGTCGTACGCGAGGAGGACGGCAAGTGGATCGCGTGCGCACTGATGAACAAGCCCGTCGACGCGCTCAAGCAGAGCTTCCTGCGCACCACGACGAAGAACTACGAGGAGTACATCCGGGTCGCTGAACTCAAGGCGAACAGCTCCAACAACACCCTCTTCGCTGATTCCAGGGGCGACATCGCCTTTCTGATGCCGCAGTTCATGCCGAAGCGCGACGACCGCTTCGACTACCTCAAGAACGTCGACGGCAGCGACCCCGCCACCGACTGGAACGGACTGCACAGCCTGGCGAGCATGCCGCAGGCCGTGAATCCCAGGAACGGCTGGGCCTTCAACACCAACAACTGGCCCTGGACCGCCGCCGGTGAGGAGAGCCCCGACGCCGCCGACTACCCGCGCTACTTCGACAAGGCCGGCGAGAATCCGCGTGGGCCTCAGGCGATTCGGGTCCTCACCGCGCGCAAGGACTTCACCCCACGGACGCTGATCGAGGCCGCCTTCGACCCGTACCTCACGGCCTTCGCCCGGCTGCTCCCCGGCCTCGTCGCCGCGTGGGATGGGCTTCCCCGTGGCAGCGTGCGGAGGAAGCGGCTCTCCGGCCCGATCGCCCTGCTGCGCCACTGGGACTGTCGCTGGTCGGCACGGTCGACGGCCATGTCGGTGGCCGTGTTCTGGGGCGAGGACCTGTGGGCGATGACCGCGCAGGCGGCCGCGGACGCCGGACTCTCGGGGTGGGACTACATGGCCGACCGCGCCACCGACGCCGAGCGCATCGAGGCACTCGGCACGGCGGTGGCACGGCTGGAGCGGGACTTCGGCAGCCGGTACGTGGAGTGGGGCGAGATCAACCGCTACCAGCGCAACGACGGCGCGATCGTCCAGGAGTTCGACGACGACAAGCCGAGCGTTCCGGTCCCCTTCGCCTCCTCGCGCTGGGGTTCGCTCGCGTCGTTCGGTGCGAAGGCCTACCCGGGTACGAAGCGCTACTACGGCACCAGCGGCAACTCCTTCGTCGCGGTGGTGGAGTTCGGGCCGCGGCTGCGCGCCTGGGCGGTCACGGCGGGCGGCGTGAGCGGTCACCCCGGCTCCCCGCACTTCGACGACCAGGTCGAACGCTATGCGAGCGGCGACCTGCGGCGTGTCTACTTCTACCCCGACGAGCTGGAGGGGCACGTGGAGCGGAGGTACCGGCCCGGCGAGTGAGAGCCCGCCGGCCGGCACGGCCCGGTGGGGCCCCGGGCCGGGGTGGCCGTCACGCAGGCCTAGGGCGAGGCGGACGGGGTGGGCGCCTCACCTCGGTCCTGCCCTCCGCGCGTACACCCGGCGCCCCCGGTCCCCTCCCCCGGCGCCCGGTGTTCGTCCGTTCCGATGAAGTCTCCGGCCCGTCGGCGCCGTGGCGAGCCCATGGCTGGGACGCTGCCCGCATGGACCGGATCGAGCAGTTCGCAATCCCGGCCGGCGCGGCCGGCGCGGTGACCGATGTCGGCGCGGTGATCGAGCGGATGCGTGCGTTCCGCTCCGACTGGCCGCCCGAGGACGGTGTGGCGGTCTTCAACCAGGTCTATCTGACGGTCACCGAGGCGGTCGGCCGGCACATCGCGGACGGCGCGTTCACGGACCAGGAGGCCGTGTCCGCACTGGACGTGCGGTTCGCCGAGCACTATCTGGCGGCGGTCGACACAGCCGTCTCGGGCGACCGTCCGCCCGAGTGCTGGCGCCCGCTGTTCCAGTACCGCCGCCATCCGGGCGTACGTCCGCTGCAGTTCGCGCTCGCCGGTATCAACGCGCACATCGGGCACGACCTCGCACTGGCCGTCGTGGACACCTGCCGTACGCTCGACTGCTCCCCGCCGGACCTCAAGGAGGAGTTCGACCGGGTGGGCGATCTCCTCGTGCTGCTGGAGGAGCAGATCCGCGAGGATCTGATGCCCGGCCCCGATCTGCTGCAGGTCGCCGATCCCCTCATCCACCTGGCCGGGGCCTGGAGTCTGGAGCGGGCCCGCGAGGCGTCCTGGTCGGCGGCAAGGATGCTGTGGCAGCTGCGTGGAGTGCCGCCTCTGGCCGAGGAGTTCAGGGCGCGGATGGATGCCGGAGCCGGCCTGGTGGGGCGCTTCCTGCTCACTCCGTGCCGCTGAGGCGGCGGGACCGCCTCAGCCCTCCGGGAGCTCGACCGGCGCGATCTCGTCGAAGACGTCGCCCGGCCCCGGGTTCGCCGGGTCGGTGGCGCCGCCGAACTGAGCCATCACGCCCCATACGGCGTTCAGCGCGGTCTGTACGGCGCCCTCGGCCCAGCCCGCGGTCCACGAGATGTCGTCGCCCGCGAGGAACAGGCCGCGCTTGTCGGCGGGCAGCCGGTCCTGCATGAAGTGGGTGAAGAGGCGGCGCTGGTAGCGGTAGTGGCCGGGCAGGTTCGCCTTGAACGCGCCCATGAAGTACGGCTCGTTCTCCCAGGAGACGGTGACCGGGTTGCCGATGACGTGCTTGCGGATGTCGACGCCCGGATATATCTCGCCGAGCGACTTGAGCATGACGTCCATGCGCTCGTTCGGGGAGAGCGGCAGCCATTTCAGGCTGTCGTCGCACCACGTGTAGGAGAGACAGATGACGGCCGGCTTGTCGGGCCCGTCGTCCAGGAGGTACGTCCCCCGGGTCATCCGGTCCGTGAGCGTCATGGACATCGTGTCCCGGCCGGTCGACGCGTCCTTGTCGAGCCAGAACGGCCGGTCGACGGGCACGAACAGCTTGGACGACTCCATGTAGTGGGTGCGCTCCATCGCCGTCCAGTGGTCGATCGGGAAGAGCGCGTCGTCGCAGGCGATCTTGGAGAGCAGCAGCCAGGACTGTCCGGTGAAGACCGCCGCCCGGTAGGTGCGGATGTCACCGGTGGCGTCGGTGACCGTGATCCGGTTGCCCGCGGTGCGGTCGAGCCGCGTCACGGCCGGGCGCGGTTCCCCGTCGTGCAGGGAGGACAGCGACGTGCCGGACGGCCAGTGCACGGTCTTCTGCGGTTCCCGCTCCCAGAGGCGCAGCGGCAGCTGCTGGCTGCCGCCGACGATCCCCCGGTGGTGGTCGTCGGCCTCGGTGTAGACGACGCGGAGGATCTCCAGGATCGAGTTGGGGAAGTCGGTGTCCCAGCCGCCGGTGCCGAAGCCGACCTGCCCGAAGATCTCGCGGTGCCGGAAGGAGGCGAAGGCCTCGGAGCCGCAGAGGAAACCGTAGAAGGTCTGGTCGTCGAGCTTCTCGACGAGCTCCGCCCAGATCTCCCGGATGCGCGGTACGTCGCGCTCGCGCATCGCGCGGTTCATGTCGGAGAAGTCCGCGCCCTCCTCCAGGCAGGAGTTCCAGGCGTCCATCACCTCGCGGTACACCTGGGGCAGGTCGTCGATGGTGCGCGCGTAGTGGGACTCGCCCTTGAGGTCGACGACGGTCGAGGGGGTCGCCGGGGAGAGCGGGTTGGGGAACGGCTCGGTCTCCAGCCCCACCAGGTCGATGTAGTGCTGGAGCGCCGTGGACGAGGGCGGGAAGCGCATGGCGCCCATCTCGGCGGTCAGCGAGGGGTCGCACCCGTCGAAGCCGACGGTGCGCAGCCGGCCGCCGATGCGGTCCGCCTCGTAGACGACGGGCTTCAGCCCCATCTTCATGAGTTCGTACGCGGTGATGATGCCGGAGAGCCCCCCGCCGATGACGGCGACCTCGGTGCCGTGCTCGGTGGCCGGTATCTGGCCGATGCCCGCGGGGTGGGCGAGGAAGTCGTCGTAGGCGTACGGGAAGTCCGGTCCGAACATCGTGATCGGCGGCTGCGCGTCGGTGTGCTGGACTGCGTTGGGCACCGTGGACGTCATGGGGTACGGACTCCTTGCGGGGGGGAAGCGCGGAACGGGGGCGGGTGCTCAGACCAGGGAGCCGTACAGGCCCGGCCGCCGGTCCTCGATGTACGGGTTGGCGGCGCGGGACCCGGCGAGCAGTCCGGGGTCGGCCTCACCGACGAGGAGTTCCTCGTCGCGGCCGGCGCGGACGCGGACCGTGCCGTCGGGGCCGGCCAGGCAGCTCAGTCCGGTGAAGTCGAACTCTCCCTCGCTGCCCGCCCTGTTGACGTACGCGATGTAGAGCTGGCTCTCGAAGGCGCGCACCGGCACGACGGATTCGGCGACGAACGTGAAGGGGTGCATCAGCGCGGTCGGGACCAGCAGCAGCTCGGTCCCGGCCAGGGCGTGCGCGCGCACGTTCTCCGGGAACTCGACGTCGTAGCAGATCAGCAGCCCTACCCGTACGCCGTCCAGCTCGGCCTGCACCACCGGCTGCTCGCCGGGGGTGAACCACTTTTCCTCGAAGCCGCCGTAGAGGTGGGTCTTGCGGTAGTTGGCGAGCGGCGCGCCGTCCGGGCCGATGAGCTGTGCCGCGTTGAAGACCGCCTCGCCCGAACGCTCCGGGTACCCGTAGTGGACGGCGAGGCCGTGGCGTACGCAGATGCCGGCGACGGCTCGCGCGGAGGGTCCGTCCGCGGGTTCGGCCAGCTCGGGGACGGCGTCACCGATGGCGTATCCGGTGAGGAACAGCTCCGGGCAGACCAGCAGCCGGGCACCCGCGGCGGCGGCCCGTGCGGCGGCCTCGTCGAGCGCCGCGAGGTTGTCGTCCACGGAGCCGGCTCGTCCGGAGCTCTGGAGCAGGGCGGTACGCAACGGCGGCATGGCTGACCTCGGGCGGGGCGGGCGGGGTGGGGGTACGTATTGAAGGTACGGCGCGGGGATCACGGCCGACAAGGCGCGTTTGTTGCGCGTGTACCGTCGATCCGTTGCGCGGAAAGCATCCGATGCGGTGATGTGTTGCGTGGGGGCGTCCTCGCAGGCCGGACGAGTGATCTCGGTCTCCCCCGCACCCGCCCGCAGGCCTGGGGCCCGGCTCCCGCGACGCCCGTACGAGGTCAGGCCGGCGGGCCTGAGGAGGAGTACCGCCGCAGCAGCGGCGAGAGCACGAGGACCGACTTGGTCCGCTCGACGTAGGGCTCGCCCGCGATCCGCTCCAGCACCTGCTCGAAGTGGCGCATGTCGGCGGCGAAGACCTGCACGACCGCGTCGGCGTCGCCCGTCACCGTGGACGCGGACGCGATCTCCGGATAGGCGGAGAGGCCACGCTTGATCGCCTCGGGGGCTGTGTTGCGGCTGCAGTAGATCTCGATGAACCCCTCGGTCTCCCAGCCGAGCGCCGCCGGGTCGACGCGCACGGTGAAGCCCGTGATGGCCCCTTCGGCGCGCAGCCGGTCCACGCGGCGCTTCACCGCGGGTGCTGAGAGGCCGATGAGGGCGCCGATGTCCGCGTAGGAGCGGCGGGCGTCCTCGGCGAGGGCGTGGACGATGCGTTCGTCGAGGTCGTTCAGGCGCACTTCGGGTGGATCACTTCTCTGCGGCGGAAGGTTTCGGGGACGGCCGGGGTCTTCGGCCGCCCCCGAAGTAGACCACGCGCGCCCCGCCAGGGGTGCGCTCACCGCGGGGAACCGCCGGTCAGAAGGGGAATTCCGAGCGGCCGTGCTGGACCGAGATCCACTTCTGCGTGGTGAACGCCTCGAGCATGGACTCGCCGTTCAGCCGCCCGAGGCCGGAGTTCTTCTCCCCGCCGAAGGGGACGATGGGCTCGTCGTGGACGGTGCCGTCGTTGATGTGGATCATGCCGGTGCGGATCCGCTGCCCCACCCGTACGCCGCGCTCGATGTTGCCGGTGTGGACCGCGCCGCTCAGCCCGTACGGGGTGTCGTTGGCGATCCGTACGGCCTCGTCCTCCCCGTCGAAGGGGACGAGCAGGGCCACCGGGCCGAATATCTCCTGCTGCAGGACGGGGGAATCGGCGGCGAGGCCGGTCAGGACGGACGGGCTCACCACATTGCCCTCGGTCCGGCCGTGCAGCAGTGCCGTGGCGCCCGCCGCCACGGTCTCGTCGACGAGCCTGGACACGGCGTCGGCCTGCGAGGAGCTGATCAGCGGGCCGATGTGGGTCGCGGGGTCGGCCGGGTCGCCGACGCGGAGGGAGGCGACCTTGGCGACGAACTTCTCGGTGAACTCCTGCTCCACCGAGCGGTCCACCAGGATGCGGTTGGCCGCCATGCAGACCTGGCCCTGGTGGACGTAACGGCTGAAGACGGCCGCGTCCACGGCGTAGTCCACATCGGCGTCGTCCAGGACGATCAGCGCGCTGTTGCCGCCGAGTTCGAGCACCGCGCGCTTGAGGTTGGCCGCGCAGACCGTGGCGACGTGGCGGCCGATCCTGTCCGAGCCGGTGAAGGAGATGACCTGCGGGACGGGGTGCTCCAGCAGGGCGTCGCCGATCTCGGCGATGTCGGTGACCACGACGTTCAGCAGTCCGGCGGGCAGCCCCGCCTCCTCGAACACCTTGGCGATCAGTGTGCCGCCGCAGACCGGGGTGTTCTGGTGCGGCTTGAGGACCACGGCGTTGCCGAGGGCCAGCGCGGGCGCGACCGACTTGAGCGACAGCAGGAAGGGGAAGTTGAAGGGGCTGATGACACCCACGACTCCGACCGGCAGCCGGTAGACGCGGTTCTCCTTGCCCTCGGTCGGCGAGGGGAGTATCTGTCCGGTGGACCGCAGCGCGAGCTGGACCGCCTCGCGCAGGAACTCCTTGGCCAGATGCAGCTCGAAGCCCGCCTTCAGCCGGGTGCCCCCGAGCTCCGCGACGATCGCCTCGCTGATCTCGGCCTCGCGCTCCTCGACGACCCGCAGCGCCTTCTCCAGCACCGCCCGCCGGGCGTAGGGGTTGGTCTCGGCCCACTCCGGCTGGGCCCGCTCGGCGGCGCGGTAGGCCTGGTCGACCTCGCCGGCCGTCGCGACGGTGACCGAGGCGAGCTTCTCCCCGCTGTACGGGTTGAAGTCGATGATGTCCCAGGACCCCTTCCCCGGCCTCCACTCGCCGTCGATGTACTGCTGGGCCAGGTCGGTGAAGAAGGAGCTCATGGAATCCCTTTACCGCAGAGGGGCGGGCAGCTGATTGCGGCTCATATTACTTATGCTTCAACCAAGTTGGAGGGGAGACGGGAGTGCTCTCCTGAGGGAGCAGTCGGGACCTCGGCGTACGTGCGAGAAGTGCCGTACATGCGAGAAGTGCCCCTCCCCGCGCGTACGGCGGGAAGGGGCACTCGTGCGACAGGACCGCCGAGGCGGCCGGGATCAGCTCCAGCTGGCGTGGAGCGGCTTGCCCTCCGCGTAGCCCGCGGCGCTCTGCACACCCACGATCGCCTTCTCGGCGAACTCCTCGAGCGAGGACGCCCCCGCGTAGGTGCAGGACGAACGGACACCCGCGATGATCGAGTCGATCAGGTCCTCCACACCGGGGCGGGTGGGGTCGAGGAACATCCGCGAGGTGGAGATGCCCTCCTCGAACAGTCCCTTGCGGGCCCGGTCGTAGGCGGACTCCTCCGAGGTGCGGTTCCTGACCGCGCGCGCCGAGGCCATCCCGAACGACTCCTTGTAGTACCGCCCGTCGGCGGACTGCTGGAGGTCGCCGGGCGACTCGTACGTCCCGGCGAACCAGGAACCGATCATCACGTTGGACGCGCCGGCGGCCAGAGCCATCGCCACGTCGCGCGGGTGCCGGACGCCTCCGTCGGCCCAGACGTGCTTGCCGTGCTTCTTCGCCTCGGCGGCGCACTCCAGCACGGCGGAGAACTGCGGCCGGCCGACGCCGGTCATCATGCGGGTGGTGCACATCGCGCCGGGGCCCACACCGACCTTGATGATGTCGGCACCGGCCTCGATCAGGTCACGCACGCCCTCGGCGGCCACGACGTTGCCCGCGACGATCGGCACGGCCGGGTCGAGCGCCCGGACCGCGGCGACCGCGCTGATCATGGATTCCTGGTGGCCGTGGGCGGTGTCCACGACGAGGGTGTCGACACCGGCGTCCAGGAGCTGCTTGGCCTTGCCCGCCACGTCGCCGTTGATGCCGACGGCCGCCGCGATCCGCAGCTTGCCGTCCGCGTCCGTCGCGGGGGTGTAGAGCGTCGCGCGCAGCGCGGCCTTGCGGGTGAGGATGCCGACGAGCCGGCCGTCCGCGTCGACCGCCGGAGCGAGCTTGCGGTTGGCGCCGTCGAGCTTGTTGAAGGCCTCGCGCGGATCGATGTCCGCGTCGAGCACCACCAGGTCCCTGGACATGACCTCGGAGAGCTGGGTGAAGCGGTCCACGCCGGTCAGGTCGTGGTCGGTGACGACTCCGACCGGACGGTTCTCGGCGTCGACGACGACGCCGGCTCCGTGGGCCCGCTTGTGCAGGAGGGACAGCGCGTCGGCGACGGTCTGGCCGGGGGCCAGCACGATGGGTGTGTCGAGCACGAGGTGGCGCTTCTTGACCCAGCCGATGACCTCGGTGACGACCTCGATCGGGATGTCCTGCGGGATCACGACCAGACCACCGCGACGGGCGATGGTTTCGGCCATCCGGCGGCCCGCGATGGCGGTCATGTTCGCGACGACGAGCGGGATGGTGGTGCCACTGCCGTCCGGCGACGAGAGGTCCACCGCCTGCCGGGAACCGACCGCGGAGCGGCCGGGGACCATGAAGACATCGTCGTACGTGAGGTCGTAGGGGACCGAGGGAGAGGTCGTGTAGCGACCGGTTCCGGGCTCAAGAAAACGCATAACACCCATTTTTTCATACGAAACGGTGCAGGTCGTTTCCACGAAGACACAGCAATGGACCCCCGCGTTCGTCAGTTCCTCCAAGGAGGAGGCCCGGGGGCCGGGCAAGTGGAACCTGCCTTACCCATGGACCCTACCCGAACGGGATTCGCACCTTCGTGATCACTATCCCTGGACCGGGTGACGAGGGGTCAGGTAGCTTCAAATCCGCAGGTCCATGCGGTAAGCGCGACGCCGCTCACGAACCCGGAAAACCTGTCACGCGTTTGGCCGGAGAGGATGGGGATCCGCCTGTGGAGAGCGAACTGCCCGACATCTACTGCCCGTTCCCTCAGCGGAGCAATCCGCACGTGGCACACACCCGTGAGCACCTCGACGCCTGGACCCGGCGCACCGGTCTGGTGCACCGGGAATCGGCCAGGAAGCGCTTCGAGCAGGCCGACTTCGGCGCCTTCGTGGGCATGGTCCACCCGACGGCCGACAGCGAGCACCTCGACCTGGTCGCCGACTGGTTCGTCTGGCTCTTCCTCGTCGACGACCAGCTGGACGACGGGCACCTGGGCCGCAGCCCCGACCGCGTACGCGACGTGGTGGAGCGGATGCGCGCCGTGATCGAGGGCGGGGCTTCCGGGCCCCTGCCGGACGAGGAGGCCCCCGCCGCGCTCGTCGCCCTGGCCGACCTGTGGGAACGTACGATCCCGAGAGCCGCCCCGCACTGGCGCGCCCGCTTCACCTGGCACCTCATGACGTATCTGACGACCGCCACCACCTGGGAGGCGGGGAACCGCGCCGACGGGGTCGTGCCGTCCGAGGCGACGTACATCGCCAAGCGCCGGCACACCGGGGCCATCCATGTGTGCATGGACCTGATAGAGATCGTGGCCGGCATCGGGGCGCCCGAGTCGGTCCACAACGACGCCCGGTTCATCACGGCGCTCGAAGCCGCCTGCAACGTCGTGTGCTGGGCGAACGACGTCTACTCCTACGAGAAGGAGCAGGTGCTGGGCGAGATCCACAATCTCGTCCATCTGGTCCGGCACCACCGCGGCTACGGTGAGCGCCAGGCGCTGGAGCACGTGTGCGCGGAGATCGCCGACGAGACGAGACGCTTCCTCGACGCGGAGGCGGAGCTGCTGGGCCTGTACCCGGAGCTGGCGGGCCTGCTCGTGCCGTATCTCGACGGGATGCGGAGCTGGATGCGCGGAAACCTGGACTGGTCACGGCAGACCCCCCGCTACAACCCGGCGGACGTCAGCCAGTACGCGGAGCCCGGGGCCTATCTGGAGGAGTCCGTGCTCGGCGTGAGCCCGGACCACGCGCGGCTGGGCGCGGGCGGCAACGGCTGAAGCCGGACATGGCGGAGGCCGGGCACCGTGTGGTGCCCGGCCTCCGCCATGTCCTCGGTCAGTCGTCGGGGTCGGCCCGCTCCAGCGCCGGGCGCTGACCCGCGGCGAACTCCGTCAGGAGGTAGTCGGCCGCGGCGGTGTCCGTGACGAGACTGGTGACCAGCCCCGAGCGCAGCACCGCGCCGATCGCCGCCGCCTTCCGCTGTCCTCCGGCGATGGCCACCACCTCGGGGATCCGGCGCAGCCGGTCGGCCTCCACGGTGATACACCGCTCGCCGAGGTCCCGGCCGACCCGGCGCCCGTTCGCGTCGAAGAGGTGGGCGGACATCTCCGCCGCCACACCGAGCGAGGCGTAGTGGGCCCGCTCCTCGTCCGAGAGCATGTCGTGGACGGTGGAGATGCCCGGCTCCCAGGAACCGATGGAGACCGCCGCGACCGTCACCTTGTCGAAGTACTCGAAGGCGCGGGCGATACCCGTCTGGTGGCGCAGCGCGGCCGCCGTCGCCGGATCGGGCAGCAGCATCGGGGCGTAGATCGGGTGCGCCTCGCCGCCGGAGACCTGCGCGGCGCGGCGGACCGCCTCGACCGAGCCGCGCTCGGCCGTACCCGCGTCGTAGACACCGGTCAGCTGCACGACCGTGCACGGGGGAAGCCGGTCGAGGGCCGCCGCCATGTGGATGGTGGAGCGGCCCCAGGCGAGGCCCAGCACATCGCCCTCGTTCACCAGCTCGCCGAGCAGCTCGGCCGCCACCTCACCCAGATTCTCCGGGTCGGCGGCGTCGTCCTGCTCCTCCGCGGGAGACTCGACCACGACGGCGTGCCGCAGGCCGTAGCGGGCCCGGAGCGCGTCGGAGCGTTCCGCGTCCAGCTCCGCCGGTACCCGGATCTCGATCCGTACGAGATCACGCTCGAGGGCTGTCTCCAGGACCCGGGCCACCTTGAAGCGGCTGACGCCGAACTCCTCGGCGATCTGGATCTTCGACTTTCCCTCGAGATAGAACCGGCGGGCCATGGCCGCCGCCTGCACCAGCTCCGCGGGTCCCATCCGCATGGCTGACCGACCCGCCGAGATGCCAGACACCGCGATCTCCTCACTGCTGTTCACACGCTGATACGCCGTTCATCCTGTCAGATGCGGCGATCCCTGGTCAGACCCGTCGGGCCGCGTTCATCCGAGGTTGGTTCAGTGGCCGCATGCCCAGGGCGCGGAAGCCGTGACCGTGTCCGCCTGCGCGCGCAGCGCCCGCACCGCCTCGGCCGGGTCCTCGGCCCCGTACACCGCCGAGCCGGCGACGAACACGTCCGCGCCGGCCTCTGCGCACCGCTCGATGGTGGTGGCCGAGACCCCGCCGTCGACCTGGAGCCACAGCTCCAGGCCGTGCTTGGAGATCAGCTCACGCGTACGGCGGATCTTCGGCAGCATGATGTCCAGGAACGCCTGGCCTCCGAAGCCGGGCTCCACCGTCATGATCAGCAGCATGTCGAGCTCGGGGAGCAGGTCCTCGTACGGCTCGATGGGGGTCGCCGGCTTGAGCGCCATGGAGGCGCGGGCGCCCTTGGCCCTGATCTCCCGGGCCAGCCTCACGGGCGCCGCCGCGGCCTCCGCGTGGAAGGTGACCGAGCCCGCACCCGCCTCGACGTACTGCGGAGCCCACCGGTCCGCGTTCTCGATCATCAGATGGCAGTCCAGCGGGGTGTCCGTCGCCTTGCTCAGCGCCTCCACGATGGGCACGCCGAGGGTCAGGTTGGGCACGAAATGGTTGTCCATGACATCTACATGGAGCCAGTCGGCGCCTTCCACGGCCTTCGCCTCCTCGGCGAGACGGGCGAAGTCGGCGGACAGGATGCTGGGGTTGATCTGGGCCATGTACCCAAGCCTGCCATGCCCGGCGACACTTCCCCGCCTCGGTGCGCCTCAAAGCCTCACGGGATCATCACGGTTCGCGCATTCGCGGCTTTTCGGCGTACCCGAGGGCCCGGCGAACCCGGCGGACAGCCCCTGGTGCACGCCATGCGGCTGTGTTAGAAAATCCCCGTGATCAGCGACCAGTTCCTGACGGAGCGCCTCAGCATCGATCTCTGCCGTGTGACCAGCTGCTCCTGTTGAGCCTGGCCCGGCAGCGCCGAGCGCTTCCAGGACTGTGCGGCGTCGTCCGCCCGCCCCTCAAGTGAGCCGGATTCATCCCTCGGAACCCTGTCCGTGAGCCGGACCGGACGTCTCCGTCCGTGCACGGCGCACCGGCCCTTCGGTCCCCTCCCCCGTCGCCGCGGGGCCGTCTTCCTCGGTACCCGAGTCGTCGTCGTGGGCGCCGGGCCGGGTACGGTCGCCCTGGACATCCCGATTCCCCTGCCCCGTACGGGAGATGACGACCCGGACGGACTGCGGGGGCTGCCCGAGTACGCCGCGCCGCGCGCCGGGATCGGAGCGGAGGTACGCGACGCGGCCCGCTGAACCGCCGGGGCGCCCGCCCCGGCAGGCGGCCCCGCACCACCCCACGCAGACAGGAGCCCCCATGTCCCTCACCACTTCCATCGGTCCGGTCCCCGCGCTGCGCACCTCCCGGCTGCCTCCGGACGGGCTCCACGAAGGGCCCCGCGAGCTGCGCAGGCTGGCGCCGGGGCAGCCCGACCGGCCCTACACGCTGTTCGACCTCGTTCCGCTCGGCGCGGTGATCGGGGCGGAGATCGGCGGTGTCGACCTGACCCGTCCGCTCACGCCCGCCGTACGGGCGGAGCTCGACCGGGCGCTGCTGGAGTGGAAGGTGCTCTTCTTCCGCGGACAGCACCCCAGCTCGGCCGAGCAGCGGGCCTTCGCCCGCAACTGGGGCGAGCTGGAGACCAATCCGCTGCTGGCGGCCGGCGACGACCCGGAGGTGGCGCGCTTCGACCGCTCGTCCGTGCCGAGCTTCGAGAACGTCTGGCACACCGATGTGACGTTCCGCGAGCGGCCCGCGCTCGGCGCGGTCCTCCACCTGCGCGAGGTGCCTCCGTACGGCGGAGACACGATGTGGGCCGACATGGCCGCCGCGTACGACAACCTTCCGCCGGAGGTGAAGGCCCGGCTGGAAGGGGCGAGGGCGGAGCACGACTTCGTGCCGGGATTCGCGCGGTTCACCCCCGAGGAGCGGCTGGTCCGCTTCCAGGACCGCTTCCCGCCGGTCGAACACCCCGTGGTGCGCACGCACCCCGCCACCGGGCGCCGGATGCTCTTCGTCAACACCTCGTTCACCACCCGGATCGTGGGCTGGGACCGGGAGGAGAGCGACCGGATGCTGCGGCTGCTGTTCCAGCAGGCGCACGTGCCCGAGTACCAGGTGCGCTTCACCTGGCGAGCGGGGGACGTCGCGTTCTGGGACAACCGGGCGACGCAGCACTACGCGGTGAACGACTACGCCCCGCACCGCAGGGTGGCCGAACGTGTCGCCGTCGCGGGCGACCGCCCCTGCTGACGTCCGGCGGCCGCGCGGGTACGCCCCCGGCTCAGCCCGTACGGCGCAGCAGCGCGAGGTACATCGCGTCGGTGCCGTGCAGGTGCGGCCACAGCTGGATGTCGGGCCCGTCGCCCAGGGCGGGGACTCCGGGCAGCAGCGGCCGCGCGTCGACCCACTCCGCCTCGAACGGTTCCCCGCCGCGCCCCTTGAGCACGTCCTCGACGACGACCCTGGTCTCCGCGAGGTGCGGTGAGCAGGTCGCGTAACCGACGACCCCGCCGACCCGTACGGCCTTCAGCGCCTCACGCAGCAGACCGCGCTGCAGGGGGGCGAAGCCCTCCAGGTCCTCCGCGCGGCGCCGCCAGCGGGACTCCGGACGCCTGCGCAGCGCGCCGAGGCCGGAGCAGGGGACGTCCATGAGGACCCGGTCGAAGGAGCCGGGCCGCCACGGCGGCCGGGTGCCGTCGGCGGTGATCACCTGGTACGGCCCGGGGTTGCCGGCCAGTGAGCGCTCGACGAGCCGGGCGCGGTGCGGCTGCTTCTCGGCGGCGAGGAGGGTGGCGCCGCGTCCGGCGGCGAGCGCGGCCAGCAGCGCGGCCTTGCCGCCCGGTCCGGCGCAGCCGTCCAGCCACCGGGTGTCGTCGCCCTCGACGGGGGCGTTGGCCAGGGCGGCGGCGACGAGCTGGCTGCCCTCGTCCTGCACACCGGCGCTGCCGTCCCGTACGGCGGCCAGGGCGCCGGGCTCGCCGCCCTCGGCCATCCGCACGGCGTACGGCGACCAGCGGCCGGGGAGACCGCTCTCCTCGCCGAGGGCGTCCAGCAGCTCCTCGGTGGTGGAGCGGCCGGGACGGGCGGCCAGGGTCACCTCGGGCCGCTCGTTGTCGGCCTCCAGCAGGTCCTCGATCCCGGCGCGGCCGCCGCCCAGGGCGTCCCAGAGGGCGGAGACGATCCACCGGGGATGCGAGTGGACGACGGAGAGGTGTTCCTCGGCGTCCTCGTCGTACGCGGGCGCGACGCGCTCCACCCACCCGTCGAGGTCGTGCGCGGAGACCTTGCGCAGCACGGCGTTGACGAACTTGGCGCGGCCCTCGCCCAGCACCACCCGCGCCAGCTCCACACTGGCGGAGACGGCCGCGTGGGTGGGGATGCGGGTGCCGAGCAGCTGGTGGACGCCCATGTTGAGCACATCGAGCACGGGCGGGTCGACCTCGCGCAGCGGCCGGTCGATGCAGGCGGCGACGATCGCGTCGTAGGTGCCCTGCCGGCGCAGCGTCCCGTAGACCAGCTCGGTCGCCAGCGCCGCGTCCCGGCCCTCGAAGTCGCCCTTGGCGCGCGCCTTCTTCAGCAGCGGGGGGAGGACGAGGTTGGCGTAGGCGTCGCGCTCGTCGACGGCCCTGAGGACCTCGAAGGCGAGGAACCGGACCGGGTCCTTCTTGGGACGCCGGTGCGGTGTGGAAGGACGGCGACGCTGCTGGTCGTTCACGTGAAAGGTGCTCCGCTGAGGGTGAGGGGACGAACCCGTCCAGCGTACGTCGCCGGGCCCGCCCCCTGCCCCGGGGCCTCAGAGCCCCAGGAGCTCCCCGTGGGCGATGCGCACGCCGCGGGCCCAGTCGGCGGCCCGCATCGGCTTCTTGCCCTGCGGCTGGACCCAGAGGAGCTCCACGGCGTGCGAGCCGGTGCCCACGTACACGTTGTTCTTGCCCGCGGAGAGCTCGCCGGGGGCGAGATCGGTACGGTCCAGGACGGGCGCCGCCTGGACCAGCTTGAGGCGCTCCCCGCGGAAGAGGGTCCATGCCCCCGGCGCGGGGGTGCAGCCGCGCACGACACGGTCGACCCTGAGCGCTGGGGCGGACCACCGCACCTGGGCGTCCTCGACGGTGATCTTGGGTGCGAGGGTGACGCCCTCGGCGGGCTGCGGGACGGCGTGCAGGGTGCCGTCCTCGATGCCGTCCATGGTCGCCGCCAGCAGCCCCGCGCCTGCGAAGGCCAGCCGGGTGAGCAGGTCTCCACTGGTGTCGGTGGGCCGGACCTCCTCGGTCAGGACGCCGTAGACCGGTCCGGAGTCCAGCCCCTCCTCGATCAGGAAGGTCGACGCGCCGGTGACCTCGTCGCCGGCCATCACCGAGTGCTGCACGGGGGCGGCCCCGCGCCAGGCGGGCAGCAGCGAGAAGTGCAGGTTGACCCAGCCCCTGGCCGGCACGTCGAGCGCGCTCTTGGGCAGCAGCGCGCCGTACGCGACGACGGGGCAGCAGTCCGGTGCGATCTCCCGCAGCCGCGCCAGGAAGTCCTCGTCGCGCGGCCTGGCGGGCTTGAGCACCTCGATGCCCGCTTCCTCGGCGCGTTCCGCGACGGGGCTGGCGACCAGCCGGCGGCCCCGCCCGGCCGGAGCGTCGGGGCGGGTCACCACGGCGGCCACCTCGTGGCGGTCGGAGGCGATCAGGGCGTCCAGGGCGGGGACGGCGACCTCGGGGGTGCCTGCGAAGACGAGCTTCATGGGTGGCGGACTGCCTCTCGGGCCGGAACGTACGTGGCGAGCAGCACACCAGTCTAGGGGGTCACCCCGTGGTCCCGCCCGGCCTCCCCGGGCCGTACGGCGGGGGGCGTACGCAGGTCCGCGCGCCCCGCGCATATGCACATACGCCCCTATTGCGTGACCACATGGCCGGGTGACGCGTTGGTCAAGTGAGATTGACCGAAGTGGGCCGCCGCCGCGCGGCCCGATCCCTTTCAACGCCGGTTCGAGAGGCTTGTTCATGGCCGACCACGCAACCCACGACGCCCAAGCGCGTGCCAGTCTGCACCTGTTGGTGCGGGACATCGAGCGGGTCCGGCGGCAGGTGGACGCGCTGCGTACCCTCACTGCGCAGCTGGGCAACGTCTACCGTCCGCGCCGCTCCGGCCCGTCCGCGGGCTTCGTCGTCTACGGCCGGGCGCCGGCCCCGACGGTCCGGCTCGCCCAGGAACTGCGGGACAGCGTCGAGACGCTGGTCACCGCGGCGGTGGACTTCGACCGCTCGCTGGGTTTCTCGTGGGACGCGGTGGGTTCCGCCCTCGGGGTCACGAAGCAGGCGGTGCACCGGCGTTACGGCGCACGCCGCGCGACCCCGCAGCCCGGGTCGGCGGAGGCCGCCTCCGAGAACGCGACCCGTGCGGTGCCCGCGACGCCGGGCTCCTCCTCCGTGCTGCCGACCGTGCCCCCGGCCCGCTCCATGCCGCCGCAGCCGTCGGACCGCCCCGGCGCCTTCCCCGGACCGCGCAACGGCTGACGGACGGCTCAGAAGGTGGGCGGCACCTCCGCCCCGTCCCGGCCGCCTCAGCCGATGTCCGGCGGATCGATCCTGATCCGTACGGGATCTCCGGTGCCCTTGGCCGTCCGCGCCGCCAGCGCCGTCTTCAGGGCGGTCGCCAGCGCGGCTCCCCGCCCCGGCGGGACCCGGACCAGCGCCCGGTCCCAGGTCTCGCCGGTGGGTGCGTCCCCCTGTCGGCGGGGCCTGCCGGGGGTGGCGGCGGGCACGGGGACCGGGCCGAGCACCTCCGCCTCGGGCGGCAGGTCCGCTCCGGCGAGGTAGGCGGCCACCGCCTCCGGCGGGCCGGTCACCGAGGCCATCCGGGACACCGGCGGGAATCCGAGCTCGGCGCGTTCGGCGAGCTCGCGCCGGGCGTGACCGACCGGGTCCCAGCGGACCAGGGCCTGCACGGGCCGCAGGGTCGGCTCGGCCACGATCACCACCGTGCCGCCCTCCGGCTGCCCCCGGACCAGCGCGGCGGCGGCCGTCCAGCGCCGCAGGGCCTCCTCGCCCGCCCGCAGGTCGGGCCGGCCGACCATCGCCCAGCCGTCCAGCAGCAGCGCCGCCGCGTAGCCGCCCTCGGCCACCGGCTCCGCCCCGGGGGTGCTGACCACCAGGGCGGGCTGACCGGGCACGGAGTCCAGCACATGGTCCCGCCCGGACGTCCGCACCGGGACGGCGGGAAACGCCCGCCCCAGCTCCTCGGCGGTCCTGCGGGCGCCGACGATCTGCGCCCGCAGCCGGACGCCGCCGCAGGCGGCGCAGCTCCAGGCCGTCTCGGCCCGCCCGCACCAGGCGCAGTTGAGATCCTGCTGGTCGGGTGCCTGGAGCGGGCCCGCGCAGTGCCTGCACCGGGCGGGTTGGCGGCAGCGCTCGCAGGCCAGCCTGGGCGCGTAGCCCCGGCGCGGCACCTGGACGAGCACGGGGCCGCTGCGCAGGCCGTCCCGTACGGTCTGCCAGGCCAGGCTGGGCAGCCGCGCGGAGCGGGCGGCGCCGTCCCGCGCGAGCTCCCCGTCGCCGACGGTGCGCACGAGGGGCGCCGCGGCCCGCAGCTGGTCCCGGTCCGCGCGCAGGGGCAGGGCCCAGCCGCTCTCGACCAGCTGGGCGGCCTCCACCGTGCAGCTCGTGCCACCGAGCAGGAACGCGCAGCGGCCGTGCGCCGCCCGCAGCTCCAGGACCTCCCTGACGTGCGCGAAGGGGGCGTTGTCGTCGCTGTGGCTGGAGTCTCCGTCGTCCCAGAGGGCCACCAGGCCCAGGTCGGCGACCGGGGCGAACATCGCGGCCCTGGTCCCGACCACCGCGCGCACGGAGCCGCGCCGGACGGCCAGCCACTGCCGGTAGCGCTTCTCCGGTCCGGAGTCGGCGGTCAGCAGCGCGTGGCGCCCCTCCCCCAGCACCGCGGTGAGCGCGGCGTCCACCCGCCCGGCGCTCCGCCCGTCCGGTACGACGACGAGCGCGCCCCGCCCCGAGGCCAGGGTGGCGGCCATCGCGCGGGCGATCTCCTCGGGCCAGTGCGGTCCGGGGAGCGCGGACCAGACGGCCCGGGGCGCCCCGCCCTCGGCCAGCGCCCGCAGGAATCCCGGGCCCTGGGTGTACCGCTCCCAGGTGCCGGGCGACGGGACGGGAGGCGGCGGCAGGGGGGCCGACGAGGGCTTGGACTCGGCGCGGCCGTTCCGCGGCGGCACCGCGAGCTGCAGCACGTCCGCGAGGCTTCCGGCGTAACGGTCGGCGACGGCGCGCGAGAGCTCGAGCAGCTCCGGTCCGAGCACCGGCTCCGGCGAGACGACGTAGGCGAGGGCCGCCAGGGCCCCCTGGTAGTCCGACGAGGCCCGCCGCTCGATCAGGAAGCCGTCGATCAGCCCGCCGCCCTCGCGCCGCCCGCCGCGGACCTGACGTCCTCCGGCCCCGAACCGCACCCTCACCCGGACACCGGGCTGTGCGTCCGCGTCGAGCTCCTCGGGGACGGCGTAGTCGAAGTACTGGTCGAGGTGGAGTGCGCCCTTGTTCACCAGAACGCGGGCGACCGGGAGCTTCTCGGCGAGCGGGGCGCCCCGCCAGGTCCGCGGCTTGGCACGCGGCACCTTGGCCCGGCGCACCGTCTCCCGGATGAGCGCAAGCTGCTCCGGTGCCCCGGACCCGGGATCGTCGGACCGCTCGTCGTCGCTGCTCACAGCCACATTCCTACCAGACACCACTGACACGCCCCGGCGGCCCGGAAAAGGCCGCACGCGCGGGGGCCCGGACACCTCGTGCGGTGTCCGGGCCCCGTCGTGCGGAACGGCGAGCGGTGCTAGATCCCCGCCGCCTGGCGCAGCGCGTCCACGCGGTCGGTGCGCTCCCAGGTGAAGTCGGGGAGCTCGCGGCCGAAGTGCCCGTACGCCGCGGTCTGGGCGTAGATCGGGCGGAGCAGGTCGAGGTCGCGGATGATCGCGGCCGGGCGGAGGTCGAAGACCTCACCGATCGCGTGCTCGATCTTCTCCGTGTCGACCGCGGCGGTGCCGAAGGTCTCGACGAACAGGCCCACCGGCTCGGCCTTGCCGATCGCGTAGGCGACCTGGACCTCGCAGCGGGTGGCGAGCCCGGCCGCGACGACGTTCTTGGCGACCCAGCGCATGGCGTACGCGGCCGAGCGGTCGACCTTGGACGGGTCCTTGCCGGAGAACGCGCCGCCGCCGTGGCGGGCCATGCCGCCGTAGGTGTCGATGATGATCTTGCGGCCGGTGAGGCCCGCGTCGCCCATCGGGCCGCCGATCTCGAAGCGGCCGGTCGGGTTGACCAGGAGGCGGTAGCCCTCGGTGTCCAGCTTGATGCCGTCCTCGACGAGCTGGTTGAGGACGTGCTCGACGACGAACTCGCGGATGTCGGGCGCGAGCAGCGAGTCCAGGTCGATGTCCGAGGCGTGCTGCGAGGAGACGACGACCGTGTCGAGGCGGACGGCCTTGTCGCCGTCGTACTCGATGGTGACCTGGGTCTTGCCGTCGGGGCGCAGGTACGGGATGGTCCCGTTCTTGCGGACCTCGGAGAGCCGGCGCGAGAGCCGGTGCGCGAGGTGGATCGGCAGAGGCATCAGCTCGGGCGTCTCGTCGCAGGCGTAGCCGAACATCAGCCCCTGGTCGCCCGCGCCCTGCTTGTCGAGCTCGTCCTCGTCGCCCTCGACCCGCTTCTCGTACGCGGTGTCGACACCCTGGGCGATGTCCGGGGACTGCGCCCCGATGGACACCGAGACGCCGCAGGAGGCTCCGTCGAAGCCCTTCTTGGAGGAGTCGTAGCCGATCTCCAGCACCTTGTTGCGCACGAGGTTGGGGATGTCGGCGTAGGCCTTGGTCGTGACCTCACCCGCGACATGCACCAGACCGGTGGTGATCAAGGTCTCGACGGCGACGCGCGAGGAGGGGTCCTCGCGCAGGAGGGCGTCGAGAATCGTGTCGCTGATCTGGTCAGCGATCTTGTCGGGGTGGCCCTCGGTAACGGACTCCGAGGTGAAGAGACGGCGGGACACATCGCTCCCTGGGGTTGCAGCGGCTGCTGGCTGATCATTGTCGGAACTCCGGGAGCTGCGCCCGGCACATTCCGTCGACCAGTTTATCGGTCGCTTCCGGTGATTGGGGCACGTGTCTCGCCCCTTGGGAGGTCTGTGACCTGCGGCACTGTTGACGGCGGTACGACAATCCCTCCTTCCGGGTACGAGATATGGCCGAATGTCATGAGATTCCTCACGCCGGGACGGCGTGTGTGCAATCTAGTCGAAACGCGCGGCCACCAGGTCCCAAACCGTGTCGGCAAGCGCTTCCTTCGGCCCGTACGGCACGGGGGTCTCGCCGCCGTCGGCGCCGAGCACGACCGCTTCGTTCTCCTCCGACCCGAAGGTCTTGCGCTCCCCCACCTCGTTCACGACGAGGAGGTCGCAGCCCTTGCGGCGGAGCTTCTCGCGGCCGTTGCGGAGGACGTCGTCGGTCTCCGCGGCGAATCCGACCACGAGCTGTCCCTCCCGGGCACGGTCGGCGGCGACCTCGGCGAGGATGTCCGGATTGCGGACGAGCGTGATCGGGGCCGGCTCCTGACCGTCCTTCTTCTTGATCTTCCCGGTCGCGTAGGCGGCGGGCCGGAAGTCGGCGACGGCCGCTGCCATCACCACCACGTCGGCGTCTGCCGCCGCTTTCAGCACGGCCTCGCGCAGCTGTACGGCGGTGCCGGCGCGCACGACGTCGGCGCCCGCGGGGTCGGGCAGCCCGGTGTTCGCCTCGATCAGCGTGACCCGGGCGCCGCGGGCGACGGCGGTGCGGGCCAGGGCGTAGCCCTGCTTGCCGGAGGAGCGGTTGCCCAGGTAGCGCACCGGGTCGAGCGGCTCACGCGTGCCGCCCGCGCTGATCACCACGTGCCGGCCCGCGAGGTCGGGGGCGCCGGCGCCCCGGGCCAGGACGCGCCGGCAGACCTCGAAGATCTCCCCCGGGTCCGGCAGCCGGCCCTTGCCCGTGTCCACGCCGGTGAGCCGGCCGACGGCGGGCTCGATGACGACGGCGCCGCGGCGGCGCAGGGTGGCGACGTTCTCCTGGGTGGCGGGGTGCTCCCACATCTCGGTGTGCATCGCGGGCGCGAAGACGACCGGACAGCGCGCGGTGAGCAGGGTGTTGGTGAGGAGGTCGTCGGCGAGGCCGTGGGCGGCCTTGGCGAGCATGTCGGCGGTGGCGGGGGCCACCACGACGAGGTCGGCGCCCTGCCCGATCCGGACGTGCGGCACCTCGTGCACGCTCTCCCAGACCTCGGTCGACACGGGGTTCCCGGAGAGGGCGGACCAGGTGGCGGCCCCGACGAAGTTCAGCGACGCGTCGGTCGGGACGACCCGTACGTCGTGGCCGGACTCGGTCAGCCTGCGCAGCAGCTCGCACGCCTTGTACGCGGCGATGCCGCCGCTGACCCCCAGGACGACCCTCGGCTTGTCCACTGCGTCTCCCCGCACTCGTGTTCTCCGCGCACTCGCGTGCGGCCTCGTGACGTACGCACCCCATGCTGCCTCACCGCCCCGGACACGGTCCGGCCGGTACGGCGGATCCGTGGGTGGCGCGGAACACACCACAGGCCCGGCGGGTACCGGCCGCCGGGCCTGTGGTGAAGGTGCGTTTCCTGCCGCCTGCTTACTGCGCGGGGCCCTCGATGGCCTCGGAGGTCAGCAGGCCCGCGTTGATCTCGCGGAGCGCGATCGAGAGCGGCTTCTCGTGCACGTGGGTGTCGACGAGCGGACCGACGTACTCGAGGAGGCCTTCGCCGAGCTGCGAGTAGTACGCGTTGATCTGGCGCGCGCGCTTGGCGGCGTAGATCACAAGGCTGTACTTCGAGTCGGTGGCCTCGAGGAGCTCATCAATCGGCGGGTTGATGATGCCCTCGGGCGTGGTGATGGAAGAGGACACTCTCTGCCTTCCGAAGGGGATAGAGATCAAAGAGATCTTTGATCATGCTGGTTCCGCAGTGGTGATGCTCTGCGTCCGTGGACGGTGAGGACAGTGATTCAGTCGTCGGTACCACGGAGGCCGGAAGCCTGCAGCATCAACGTTAGCAGCTCGCGTGCCACGTCCTCGACCGAGGTGTTGACGAGCGTGGTGTCGAACTCCGCCTCGGCGGCCAGCTCGACCTTCGCAGCGGCGAGCCGGCGCTCGATCACTTCCTGCGACTCCGTTCCGCGGCCGGTGAGCCGGCGCACCAGCTCGTCCCAGCCGGGCGGCGCCAGGAAGACGAGCTGCGCCTCGGGCATCGACTGGCGGACCAGCCGGGCGCCCTGGAGGTCGATCTCCAGCAGGACCGGCTCGCCCGCCTCCAGGCGGTCGAGCACGGCCCGGCGCGGCGTGCCGTACCGGTTGCCCGCGAACTCGGCCCACTCCAGCAGTTCGCCGTTGGCGATCAGCTTGTCGAACTCCTCGTCGTCCACGAAGAAGTAGTGGACGCCGTTGCGCTCGCCGGGGCGCGGCTTACGGGTCGTCGCGGACACCGAGAGCCAGACCTCGGGGTGAACCTTGCGCATATGCGCGACGACCGTGCTCTTGCCGACCCCTGAGGGGCCGGAGAGCACGGTCAGCCGCGGACGTACGTCCGGGGGTACGGGGGACGTCCCCCGGGATGTTGCAGCCATGGGGCGATTATCCCCGTTCTCAGGAGTGCCTGAGAACGTCAGGCGGCGCTGCCGCCGAACTCACGCTCCAAGGATGCGATCTGGTTGGAGCCAAGACCCCGGACACGGCGGCTCTCGGAGATGCCGAGACGCTCCATGATCTGCTTGGCGCGGACCTTGCCCACGCCCGGCAGGGACTCGAGAAGGGCGGAGACCTTCATCTTGCCGATGACGTCGTTCTCCTGGCCCTGCTTGATGACCTCATGGAGCGAGGCGCCGGAGTGCTTGAGTCGATTCTTGACCTCGGCCCGCTCCCGGCGAGCCGCGGCGGCCTTTTCGAGCGCGGCTGCGCGCTGTTCAGGGGTAAGGGGCGGAAGAGCCACGCCTACGTCACCTCGGATGTCGATCTGTCGGATACGGACCGGTGAGGAACCTGGTGGCACCACACCTGGTGAGCAACGAACAACCTGTGCTCGTTGGCTCTCGACGGAGACTAGCGGCCAAGGCCGCCTGAGTCAGCGAGAACAGCGGAAAAGTCCTGGTCAGCCTCAACCGACCCGGACATTTCGGCCATAACAACCCGGAATTCTGGTCAGAATTCCGTCAACAGGCTGTTACGTGGCATGGTCAGCTTTCCGAGACGGCCGAACGGACCTCGTCCGCGAACCGTCCGGCGGCTTCGCGCAGCCCTGACGCGTCCGGTCCGTGGCGGAGCACGCCCCGGCTCACGCTCGGCACCACATTGCCCACCGAGGCACCGAACACACCGGGCAGATCCGCGGGGGTCGCGCCCTGGGCGCCGATGCCGGGAGCGAGCAGCGGACCGTTGATCGCCAGATCCACGCCCGCGTCCCCGAGCGTGGCGCCGACCACCGCGCCGACGGAGCCGAGCGGCGCCGCCCCCGCGTTCTCGGCGGCCATGTGGTCGAGCATCACCTGGGCCAGCGGCCGTCCGTCCGCCGCGGTGGCCCGCTGGACCTCCGCGCCCTCCGGGTTGGACGTGAGGGCGAGCACGAAGACGCCCGCGCCGGAGATCTCGGCGGCCTCCAGCGCGGGGCGCAGCGAACCGAAGCCGAGGTACGGCGAGACCGTGACCGCGTCGGAGAAGAGCGGGGAGTCCTTGTCGAGGTAGGTGGCCGCGTAGGCCCCCATGGTCGACCCGATGTCACCGCGCTTGGCGTCCATCAGCACGAGGGCACCCGCCGCGCGGGCCTCTTCGACGGCCTTCTCAAGGACGGCGATGCCGCGCGATCCGAAGCGCTCGAAGAACGCGGACTGCGGTTTGAGCACGGCGACCCGGTCGGCCAGCGCCTCGACGACCGTACGGGTGAAGCGCTCCAGGCCCGCGACGTCGTCGTTCAGGCCCCAGGAGGTGAGCAGGGAGGCGTGCGGGTCGATGCCGACGCAGAGCGGCCCGCGGGTGTCCATGGCGTGGCGCAGGCGCGCGCCGAAGGGTTCAGGGGTCACTGCATGGCCTTCCGTGTCTCGGCGCCGACGGCTTCGGCGAGGGTGGCGTACGGGGATGCGGCCAGGCGGGCGGCCAGGCCCTTGTGGACCGCGCGGGCGTAGAACGGGCCCTCGTAGATGAAGGCGCTGTAGCCCTGGACGAGCGTGGCTCCGGCCAGGATCCGCTGCCAGGCGTCCTCGGCGTTCTCGATGCCCCCGACGCCCACCAGGGTGATCCGGGTCCCCACGCGGGCGTACAGGCGGCTCAGGACCTCCAGGGAGCGCTCCTTGAGGGGCGCGCCGGAGAGCCCGCCGGTCTCCTTGGCCAGGGAGGCGTCGGATTTCAGGCCGAGGCCGTCGCGGGCGATGGTGGTGTTGGTGGCGATGATGCCGTCCAGACCGAGCTCGACGGCGAGGTCGGCGACCGCGTCGACGTCCTCGTCCGCGAGGTCCGGGGCGATCTTGACGAGGAGCGGGACCCGCCGGCCGGTGACGGTGCGGTCGGCGGCCTCACGCACGGCGGTGAGCAGCGGGCGGAGCGCCTCGGTGGCCTGGAGGTTGCGCAGTCCGGGCGTGTTGGGCGAGGAGACGTTCACGACGAGGTAGTCGGCGTGGGCGGCGAGCCGCTCGGTGGACTTCACGTAGTCGCCCACGGCCTCGTCCTCGGGGACGACCTTGGTCTTGCCGATGTTGACACCGACGGTCGTACGGAAGACCGGGGTGCGGGCGGCGAGGCGTTCCGCCACGGCCGCGGAGCCCTCGTTGTTGAAGCCCATGCGGTTGATCAGCGCCCGGTCCGCGACGAGACGGAACAGCCGCTTTTTCGGGTTGCCGGGCTGCGGCTCGCCGGTGACCGTGCCGATCTCGATGTGGTCGAAGCCCAGCATGGACATGCCGTCGATGGCGACGGCGTTCTTGTCGAAGCCGGCGGCGAGCCCGAACGGGCCGTGCATCCGCAGGCCGAGGGCCTCGGTGCGCAGCTCCTCGTGGCGGGGGGCGAGCGCGGCGGCGACGAAGGTGCGCAGCACGGGGATCCGGGCGACCAGGCGGATCCAGCGGAAGGCGAGGTGGTGCGCCTGCTCCGGGTCCATCCGCTTGAAGACCAGCTGGAAGAAGAGTTTGTACATCACGGTGTCCTCATGAAGAGGGGGACACCGTTTCCGGTGTCCCCCTGCTGGGCTTCCTAGTCGCGGGCCGCGGTCAGATGTTCGGCGTGTTCCTGGAGGGAACGTACGCCGACTCCCCCGTGGTTCAGCGCGTCGATGCCCTGGACGGCGGCGGCGAGCGCCTGGACCGTCGTGAGGCACGGCACGGACCGGGCGACGGCCGCGGTGCGGATCTCGTAGCCGTCGAGCCGGCCGCCCGTTCCGTACGGCGTGTTGACGATGAGGTCGACCCCGCCGTCGTGGATCAGCTGGACGATCGTCTTCTCGCCGTTCGGGCCCTCACCCTCGGACTGCTTGCGCACGACCGTGGCGTTGATGCCGTTGCGCTTGAGCACCTCGGCGGTGCCGGAGGTGGCCAGCAGCTCGAAGCCGTGGGCGACCAGCTCGCGCGCCGGGAAGATCATGGAGCGCTTGTCGCGGTTGGCGACGGAGATGAAGGCGCGCCCCTTGGTGGGCAGCGGGCCGTAGGCGCCGGCCTGCGACTTGGCGTACGCGGTGCCGAACACCGAGTCGATGCCCATGACCTCGCCGGTGGAGCGCATCTCCGGGCCGAGGACCGTGTCGACGCCGCGGCCGTGGATGTCGCGGAAGCGCGACCACGGCATGACGGCCTCCTTGACGGAGATCGGCGCGTCGAGCGGCAGGGTGCCGCCGTCGCCCTGCTTCGGCAGCAGGCCCTCCGCGCGCAGCTCCGCGACGGTCGCGCCCAGCGAGATGCGGGCGGCGGCCTTCGCGAGCGGGACCGCGGTCGCCTTCGAGGTGAAGGGGACGGTCCGCGAGGCACGCGGGTTGGCCTCCAGGACGTACAGGATGTCGCCGGAGAGCGCGAACTGGATGTTGATCAGCCCGCGTACGCCGACGCCCTTGGCGATGCCCTCGGTGGAGGCCCGCAGCCGCTTGATGTCGTAGCCGCCCAGGGTGATCGGGGGCAGCGCGCAGGCGGAGTCGCCGGAGTGGATGCCGGCCTCCTCGATGTGCTCCATGACGCCGCCGAGGTAGAGCTCGGTGCCGTCGTAGAGCGCGTCGACGTCGATCTCGATCGCGTCGTCGAGGAAGCGGTCGACCAGGACCGGCCGGGTGGGGCTGATCTCGGTGGACTCGGAGATGTACGAGGAGAGGCGGGTCTCGTCGTAGACGATCTCCATACCGCGGCCGCCGAGCACGTACGACGGGCGTACGAGGACGGGGTAGCCGATCTCGTCGGCGATGGCCTTGGCCTCCGCGAAGGTGGTGGCGGTGCCGTGCTTCGGGGCCGGCAGGCCGGCCTCGGCAAGGACCCGGCCGAAGGCGCCGCGGTCCTCGGCGGCGTGGATGGCCTCCGGGGAGGTCCCCACGATCGGCACGCCGTTGTCCTTGAGTGCCTGCGAGAGCCCCAGGGGGGTCTGGCCGCCGAGCTGGACGATCACACCGGCGATCGGGCCGGCCAGCGACTCGGCGTGCACGATCTCCAGGACGTCCTCGAGCGTGAGCGGCTCGAAGTACAGCCGGTCGGAGGTGTCGTAGTCCGTGGAGACGGTCTCCGGGTTGCAGTTGACCATCACGGTCTCGTAGCCCGCGTCGCTCAGGGCGAAGGAGGCGTGGACACAGGAGTAGTCGAACTCGATGCCCTGGCCGATGCGGTTCGGGCCGGAGCCGAGGATGATCACCGCCGGCTTGGTGCGGGGCGCGACCTCGCTCTCCTCGTCGTAGCTGGAGTAGAAGTACGGCGTCTTCGCGGCGAACTCGGCGGCGCAGGTGTCGACCGTCTTGTAGACCGGGCGGATGCCCAGCGCGTGCCGGACCTCGCGCACGACGTCCTCGCGCAGGCCGCGGATCTCGCCGATCTGGACGTCCGAGAAGCCGTGCCGCTTGGCCTCGGCGAGGAGGTCGGTGTCGAGGCGCTCGGCGGCGGCCAGCTCGTCGGCGATCTCCTTGATCAGGAAGAGCTGGTCGACGAACCAGGGGTCGATCTTCGTCGAGTCGAAGACCTCTTCCTGGGTGGCGCCGGCCCGGATCGCCTGCATCACGGTGTTGATGCGCCCGTCGGTGGGGCGGACCGCCTCGGCGAGCAGCTCGGCCTTGTCGCCCGGCTCCCCGGTGAAGGCGAACTGCGAGCCCTTCTTCTCCAGGGAGCGCAGCGCCTTCTGGAGGGCCTCGGTGAAGTTGCGGCCGATCGCCATGGCCTCGCCCACCGACTTCATGGTGGTGGTGAGGGTGGAGTCGGCGGACGGGAACTTCTCGAAGGCGAAGCGCGGGGCCTTGACCACGACGTAGTCGAGGGTCGGCTCGAAGGAGGCCGGCGTCTTCTCGGTGATGTCGTTGGGGATCTCGTCGAGCGTGTAGCCGACGGCCAGCTTGGCGGCGATCTTGGCGATCGGGAAGCCGGTGGCCTTCGAGGCGAGCGCGGAGGAGCGGGAGACGCGCGGGTTCATCTCGATCACGATGATCCGGCCGTCGGACGGGTCGATCGCGAACTGGATGTTGCAGCCGCCGGTGTCGACACCGACCTCGCGGATGATCGCGATGCCGATGTCACGCAGCCGCTGGTACTCACGGTCGGTGAGCGTCATCGCCGGGGCGACGGTGATGGAGTCGCCGGTGTGGACGCCCATCGGGTCGAAGTTCTCGATGGAGCAGACGACCACGACGTTGTCGTTCTTGTCGCGCATCAGCTCCAGCTCGTACTCCTTCCAGCCGAGGATGGACTCCTCCAGGAGCACCTCGGTGGTCGGCGAGAGGGTGAGGCCCTGTCCGGCGATGCGGCGCAGTTCCTCCTCGTCGTGGGCGAAGCCGGAGCCGGCGCCGCCCATGGTGAAGGAGGGGCGGACGACGACGGGGTAGCCGCCGAGGGTGTCGACGCCGGCGATGACGTCGTCCATCGTGTGGCAGATGACGGAGCGGGCGGACTCGCCGTAGCCGATCTTCGCCTTGACGGCTTCGACGACTCCCTTGAAGAGGTCGCGGTCCTCGCCCTTGTTGATGGCCTCGACGTTGGCGCCGATGAGCTCGACGCCGTACTTCTCCAGGACACCGTTCTCGTGCATGGAGATCGCGGTGTTGAGCGCGGTCTGGCCGCCCAGGGTCGGGAGCAGCGCGTCGGGGCGCTCCTTGGCGATGATCTTCTCGACGAACTCGGGGGTGATCGGCTCGACGTACGTGGCGTCGGCGATCTCCGGGTCGGTCATGATCGTCGCCGGGTTGGAGTTCACCAGGATGACGCGCAGGCCCTCGGCCTTGAGCACGCGGCAGGCCTGGGTGCCGGAGTAGTCGAACTCGGCGGCCTGCCCGATGACGATCGGGCCGGAGCCGATGACCAGGACGGACTGGATATCGGAGCGCTTAGGCACGCGGGCCCTCCATCAGGGTGACGAAACGGTCGAAGAGGTACGCGGCGTCGTGCGGGCCCGCGGCTGCTTCGGGGTGGTACTGGACGCTGAAGGCCGGCTGGTCGAGCAGCTGGAGGCCTTCGACGACCTGGTCGTTCAGGCATACGTGGGAGACCTCGGCGCGGCCGAACGCCGTGTCCGAGACCTTGTCGAGGGGGGCGTCGACGGCGAAGCCGTGGTTGTGCGCGGTGACCTCGACCTTGCCGGTCGTGCGGTCCTGCACGGGCTGGTTGATCCCCCGGTGGCCGTACTTCAGCTTGTAGGTCCCGAAGCCGAGCGAGCGGCCGAGGATCTGGTTGCCGAAGCAGATGCCGAAGAGCGGGGTCTTCCGCTCCAGGACGCCCCGCATGAGGGCGACGGGGTGGTCGGCGGTGGAAGGGTCGCCGGGGCCGTTGGAGAAGAACACTCCGTCGGGCTGCACCGCGTACACCTCGTCGAGGGTCGCGGTGGCCGGCAGGACGTGCACCTCGATGCCGCGCTCGGCCATGCGGTGCGGGGTCATGCCCTTGATGCCGAGGTCGATCGCCGCGACGGTGAACTTCTTGGTGCCGACGGCGGGGACGACGTACGCCTCCTTGGTGGCGACCTCGGCCGCGAGGTCGGCTCCGCTCATCTCGGGGGCCTGGCGCACCTTGGCGAGCAGCACCCCCTCGTCCTCGATCGCGTTGCCGGAGAAGATGCCGACGCGCATCGCGCCGCGCTCCCGCAGATGGCGGGTGAGCGCGCGGGTGTCGATGCCGCTGATGCCGACGACGCCCTGGCTCGCGAGTTCCTCGTCCAGTGTCCGGCGGGAGCGCCAGTTCGAGGGCACGCGCGCGGGGTCGCGGACGACGTAGCCGGAGACCCAGATCCGCTTGGATTCGGGGTCCTCGTCGTTCACGCCGGTGTTGCCGACGTGCGGGGCGGTCATGACGACGACCTGGCGGTGGTACGAGGGGTCGGTCAGCGTTTCCTGGTAACCGGTCATGCCGGTGGAGAACACCGCCTCGCCGAAGGTCTCCCCCACGGCCCCGTAGGCGCGGCCGCGGAAGGAGCGGCCGTCCTCCAGGACGAGTACGGCGGGAGACGCCTCTTTCCTCTTCGAGGCATGCCCCGGATTGGAGATCGTCATCGTGCGGTGCCTTCCGTCGTGCTGGTGGTGGTGCTGGTGAGGTGGTCACCGGCTGCGCCGGTGAGGTGATTGACGGCGTCGACCCACGCCTGGTGCTCGGCCGCGCGGTCGGAGCGGAAACCGGAGTCGATCAGCCGGTCGCCGTGCTCCCAGGTGATGACCAGGAGGCCGCCCTCGGGCAGGACCTTGCCGGCGAGCGCCTTGTCGAGCCTGGCCTCGCGCAGCGCGGCGGCCGGTACGAAGAAGTCGGCGGCCCCGGTGCGTACGACGTCGAGGCCCTGCGCGGTGAGGGTCAGCTCGACCCGGCTGCGGGTGCCGAGGCCGTGCGCCACGATCCGGTCGAGCCACTGCCCGGCGGTCGTCGAGGCGTGGTAGCGGCCGGTGAGGGTGAGCAGCTTCTCGCCGTCCGCGAACCCTTCGGGGGTGGCCGTGAGCTCGGGCAGGCCGGACTGCAGGCTCCCCCGCCACTTCCATCCCTGGCGCATCAGCCAGTAGACGAAGGCGATGAGGACGAGCAGTCCGAGGACCCAGCTGATGCGGGCGGACCAGTCCGTCACTTCGGCCGACTTCTCTTCGGCGGCCAGCTGGTAGAGGGGGTTGAGTGTTGTCACGCGAGCTTCCCGTCGACGACCGTGGCACGGCCCCGCAGGAAGGTGTGGGTCACTCGGCCGGGCAGCTCGCGACCCTCGTACGGAGTGTTGCGGCTGCGGGAGGCGAAGCCCGCGGGGTCCACAGCTCCACGGTATGCCGGATCGACCAGGGTGAGGTTGGCGGGCTCACCCGCCGAGACGGGCCGGCCGTGTCCTTCGAGCCTGCCGATGGCCGCGGGGCGGAACGACATGCGGTCCGCGACGCCCGCCCAGTCGAGGAGACCGGTGTCCACCATCGCCTGCTGGACCACGGAGAGCGCGGTCTCCAGGCCCACCATGCCCATGGCGGCGGCGGCCCACTCGCAGTCCTTGTCCTCGTGCGGGTGCGGCGCGTGGTCGGTGGCCACGCAGTCGATCGTGCCGTCGGCGAGGGCCTCGCGCAGGGCCATGACGTCGGCCTCGGTGCGCAGCGGCGGGTTCACCTTGTAGACCGGGTTGTAGGTCCGTACGAGCTCGTCGGTGAGGAGCAGGTGGTGCGGGGTGACCTCTGCGGTGACGTTCCAGCCCTTGGACTTGGCCCAGCGGACGATCTCCACGGAGCCGGCGGTCGACAGGTGGCAGATGTGGACCCGGGAGCCGACGTGGGCGGCGAGGAGGACGTCGCGCGCGATGATCGACTCCTCGGCGACGGCGGGCCAGCCGCCGAGGCCGAGCTCGGCCGAGACGACGCCCTCGTTCATCTGGGCGCCCTCGGTGAGGCGGGGCTCCTGGGCGTGCTGGGCGACGACGCCGTCGAAGGCCTTCACGTACTCCAGCGCGCGACGCATGATCACGGCGTCGTCGACGCACTTGCCGTCGTCGGAGAAGACCTTCACCCCGGCGGCGGAGTCGTGCATGGCGCCGAGCTCGGCGAGCTGCTTGCCCTCCAGGCCGACGGTGACGGCGCCGACGGGCTGCACGTCGCAGTAGCCGGACTCCTTGCCGAGCCGCCAGACCTGCTCGACGACGCCGGCGGTGTCGGCGACGGGGAAGGTGTTGGCCATGGCGTGGACGGCGGTGAAGCCGCCGACCGCGGCCGCCTTGGTCCCGGTGAGGACGGTCTCGGAGTCCTCGCGGCCGGGCTCGCGCAGGTGGGTGTGCAGGTCGACGAGGCCGGGCAGCAGGATCCGGCCTGCCGCCTCGATCACGGTGGCGTCGCCCGCCTCGATGCCGGTGCCGGTCTCCGCGACGGTCTCGCCGTCGATGAGGACGTCCTGCGGCTCGCCGCCGAGGACCTTCGCACCGCGGATCAGGATCTTGCTCATGGTTACTTGTTCTCCTCGGTACGGGCGGAGGCGGACGGCAGGGCGGTCTCGGAACCGCCCAGCAGCAGATACAGGACGGCCATGCGGGTGGAGACGCCGTTCGCGACCTGTTCGACGGCGGTGCAGCGGTCGGAGTCCGCGACCTCGGCGGTGATCTCCATGCCGCGGACCATCGGGCCGGGGTGCATCACGATGGCGTGCTCGGGCATCCGAGCCATGCGTTCGCCGTCCAGGCCGTAGCGGCGGGAGTACTCGCGCTCGGTCGGGAAGTAGGCGGCGTTCATCCGCTCGCGCTGCACTCGGAGCATCATGACGGCGTCGGACTTCGGCAGCACGTCGTCGAGGCGGTAGCTGACGTCGCAGGGCCACTGTTCGACGCCGACGGGCACGAGGGTGGGCGGCGCCACCAGGGTGACGTGCGCACCGAGCGTGTGCAGCAGGTGCACGTTGGAGCGGGCCACGCGGCTGTGGAGGATGTCGCCGACGATCGTGATCCGGCGGCCTTCGAGGTCGCGGCCGATGCCCGCGTCGGGTCCCACCAGCCTGCGGCGCATGGTGAACGCGTCGAGCAGTGCCTGGGTGGGGTGCTCGTGCGTGCCGTCACCCGCGTTGACGACGGCGCTGTCGATCCAGCCCGAGGTCGCGAGGCGGTACGGGGCTCCGGAGGCGCCGTGCCGGATGACGACGGCGTCGGCGCCCATGGCCTCCAGGGTGAGCGCGGTGTCCTTGAGCGACTCGCCCTTGGAGACGGACGAGCCCTTCGCGGAGAAGTTGATGACGTCGGCGGACAGGCGCTTGGCGGCGGCCTCGAACGAGATCCGCGTCCGGGTCGAGTCCTCGAAGAAGAGGTTGACGACCGTTCGTCCACGCAGGGTGGGAAGCTTCTTGATCGGCCGGTCCGCGACCCTCGCCATCTCCTCGGCGGTGTCGAGGATCAGGACGGCGTCGTCGCGGGTGAGGTCTGCGGCCGAGATGAGGTGGCGGTGTGTCCGGGGGTTGTCCCCGGGAGGGCGCAGCATCTGGGAGTCTCCGTGAAGGGTGGAGGGATCAGGCAGGCGGGCGTGCGGAAGCAGCCGTGCGGCCGTTCGGGCGCACGGGACGGGACTCGGCTACTGCTCGCCTGCCGGGACGGTCTGCTTGACACCGAGCAGCACGGCGTCGCGGCCGTCCTCCTCGGCGAGCTGGACCTTGACCGTCTCCCGCAGCGACGTGGGGAGGTTCTTGCCGACGTAGTCGGCGCGGATCGGGAGTTCGCGGTGGCCCCGGTCGACGAGGACCGCGAGCTGGACGGCACGGGGCCGGCCGATGTCGCCGAGCGCGTCGAGTGCGGCGCGGATCGTGCGGCCGGAGAAGAGCACGTCGTCGACGAGCACGACGAGGCTGCCCTCGATGCCCTCACCGGGGATCTCGGTGCGTGCGAGGGCACGCGCCGGGCGCATCCGCAGATCGTCGCGGTACATCGTGATGTCGAGTGACCCGACCGGCGTCTTCCGGCCGGTGATCTCTTCGAGCTTTCCGGCGAGCCGGCGGGCGAGGAAGACCCCTCGTGTCGGGATGCCGAGGAGCACCACGTCGTCGGCGCCCCTGGCGCGTTCGACGATCTCGTGGGCGATTCGGGTCAGTACCCGGGCGATGTCGGGAGCCTCGAGAACGGGGCGTGCCGCATTGCCGGTGTGGTCATGCTGTGCGTCCATAAGAAACGGACCTCCTTCTCCGCCTCACTGGACGGACGTTAAAGGACGTCGAAATTGCGTCATCCACGTTACCAGGGCTTGTGCGAGGCCCTGGCCCCGCCCCCGGGAGGCCGCAGTCCGGACCTTTCGGCTTGACGCAGCCAAGTAACGCTGCGTAACCTCACAGTGAGTTACCAGCCACGCGGCCCAGCCGCAGAATGTTCCAGCGTCCGGGGAGCCTTATGTCCAGCGAATACGCAAAGCAGCTCGGGGCCAAGCTCCGCGCCATCCGCACCCAGCAGGGCCTCTCCCTCCACGGCGTGGAGGAGAAGTCGCAGGGCCGCTGGAAGGCCGTCGTGGTCGGTTCCTACGAGCGCGGCGACCGCGCCGTGACCGTTCAGCGCCTTGCCGAGCTGGCCGACTTCTACGGCGTTCCGGTGCAGGAGCTCCTGCCCGGTACGACTCCTGGCGGTGCCGCCGAGCCGCCGCCGAAGCTGGTCCTCGACCTCGAGCGCCTCGCCCACGTGCCGCCGGAGAAGGCCGGACCGCTGCAGCGTTACGCGGCGACGATCCAGAGCCAGCGTGGCGACTACAACGGCAAGGTGCTGTCCATCCGCCAGGACGACCTGCGCACCCTGGCCGTGATCTACGACCAGTCGCCGTCCGTGCTCACGGAGCAGCTGATCAGCTGGGGCGTGCTGGACGCCGACGCGCGTCGCGCCGTGGCCCACGACGAGGGCTGACCACCAGCACCACGAAGAGCGTGCCGCCGGGCCGGCGGAGTTCCCTGGACTCCGCCGGCCCGGCGTTCTCATGTCCCGGCCCGTCCACCGCGGCCGGGGGCGGCCACGCCGAAGGGCCCACGGTCGCGTGCGACCGTGGGCCCTTCGTTCGGCTCTGTCGCCGCCGGAGGCTACTGCTCCCGGCGAAGATTCGGCTTGAGGTCCTTGAACCGGGCCAGCAGGCCGTTCACGAAGGCCGGGGAGTCGTCCGTGGAGAACTCCTTGGCGAGCTGGACCGCCTCGTCGATCACCACGGCGTCCGGGGTCGAGTCCATCCAGATCAGTTCGTACGCCCCGAGCCGCAGGATGCTCCGGTCGACGACCGGCATGCGGTCGATCTCCCAGTCCACGGCATAGGTGACGATCAGGTCGTCGATCCGGTCCGCGTACTGCGCGTACCCCTCGACCAGCTCCATCGTGAATTCACCGACCGGCGGCTGACGGTCGTCGGTCCGCGAGAGCCGTACCCAGTCCGCGAGGACCGTCTGCACGGACTCACCGCGCTGGTCGGCCTCGAAAAGGATCTGGAAGGCGCGCTTGCGGGCCTTGTTCCGGGCAGCCACGGTTAGCTGTTCACCCGGCCGAGGTAGTCGCCCGTACGGGTGTCGACCTTGATCTTCTCGCCGGTGGTGATGAAGAGCGGGACACCGATCTCGTAACCGGTCTCCAGGGTGGCGGGCTTGGAGCCACCGGTGGAGCGGTCGCCCTGGACGCCCGGGTCGGTGTGCTGGATGGTCAGCTCGACCGCGGCGGGCAGCTCGACGTAGAGCACCTCGCCCTCGTGCTGCGCCACGGAGGCGGTGAAGCCCTCGATCAGGAAGTTGGCGGCGTCGCCGACGGCCTTGCGGTCGACCATGAGCTGGTCGTACGTGTCCATGTCCATGAAGACGAAGTACTCGCCGTCCATGTACGAGAACTGCATGTCGCGGCGGTCGATGGTGGCCGTCTCGACCTTCACGCCGGCGTTGAACGTCTTGTCGACGACCTTGCCGGAGAGCACGTTCTTGAGCTTGGTGCGCACGAAGGCGGGGCCCTTGCCGGGCTTGACGTGCTGGAACTCGACGACGGACCAGAGCTGGCCTCCGTCGAGCTTGAGCACCAGGCCGTTCTTGAGGTCGTTCGTGGAAGCCACGGTTGCGGAATCTCCTGGACTGAAGCTGGTGGACGACAAAGGATGCGCGCCCGGAGTCCTCCGCGAGGAGTTCCCCTAGAGCGCGAGCAGCTCCTTGGTCGTAATGGTGAGTAGCTCGGGTCCGCCGTCCGCCTCGGGGCGCACGACGAGCGTGTCATCGATCCGGACACCGCCCCGGCCCGGGAGGTGGACCCCCGGTTCGACGGTGACCGGCACACAAGCGTCCAGTTTACCCATGGCTGTCGGTGCCAACTGCGGGTCCTCGTCGATTTCGAGTCCGACCCCGTGCCCGGTGCTGGGCTGGAGGCAGTCCGCGTGACCCGCGGAGTCCAGGAGATGGCGGGCCGCGCGGTCCACGTCGCGGTAGGCGGCACCGGGGGCGAGAGCCTCCCTGCCGGCCCTCTGAGCGGCGAAAACAAGGTCGTAGAGCTCGATCTGCCAGTCCGCGGGACTCGTCCCGATGACGAACGTCCGGCCGATCTCGCAGCGGTAGCCGCGGTAGTTCGCTCCCAGGCAGACGGAGAGGAAATCACCCTCCTCGACCCTGCGGTCGGTGGGCCGGTGGCGCCCCAGACCGGAGTGGGGGCCCGTCCCCACCGAGGTGGCGAAGGCCGGGCCGTCCGCACCGTGGTCCACCAGCCGGCGCTCCAGTTCCAGGGCGAGATGGCGTTCCGTGCGCCCCACGAGGATGGATTCGAGCAGTTCGCCGAGCGCCTGGTCGGTGATCTCCGCCGCGATCCGCAGGCAGGCGATCTCCTCCTCGTCCTTCACCAGACGCAGCTGCTCCACCGTGCTGCCCAGGTCGCCGAGGCGCAGGCGGGGCGCGACGGAACTCATGGCGCGGTGACGGGAGACCGTCAGGTCGTGTTCCTCGACCGACAGGGAGTCGGCGTGCAGGCGGCCGGCGAGCTCCGCCGCCGCGACCACCGGGTCGCTGTCGGCGTCGGGGAGAACGGTCAGTCGCAGCCCCTCGTCGGGGCGCCCGTGGACGGGGTCCCCTGTCGGCGCGCGGGGGGAGAGCAGGACGTCCTCGCCGGGGCCGAGCAGCAGCACGGCGCCGGGCGGGGCCCCGCCCGCGAGATAGCGGACGTTGGCGGGGCGGGAGACCAGGGCGGCCGCGGATCCGGCGGCGGCGTACCGGTCACGCAGCTGCCCGCGTCGGACGGCGTACACCTCTGACATGTTCCCGAGCCTACGAGCGCGGGCCTGGGCCCGCCCGGTCAGCGCACCCGACCGGGGACCGCGCGGCCGCTACCAGGCCGGAGGGCTGGCTATGGAGCGGGCCAGGACGTCGTCGAGGACCCGCGCGGTCGTCTCGACGTCGTAGGTGGAGTTGTCGATGATCGGCAGGCCGGAGCCGTACCACCCGGCCATGCGGCCGTGGATCCTGGCGACTTCCTCGTCGGAGAGCCTGCGGTTCCCGCTGCGTGCCGCGTTGCGCTCCAGGACGACCTCCAGGCCGGGCAGGAGGACCACGGGCAGCAGCCCCGGGCCCACGTGGCGCTTCCATCCGCCGAGGCCCACGACGGGCCGGTCGGGGAAGACGGCGTCGTCGAGGATGCAGGAGATGCCGTTGGCCAGGAAATTACGGGCGGCGAAGCCACAGGTGCGCCGGGCCAGGCGGTACTGCGCCTCGGAGTGGTCGTTCCACCCGGCCTGCGGGTCGGCGAAGCCGGAGCAGACCCATTCGCGGACGTCGTCCAGCGAGACGTGTGCGGTGGGAACCCGGCGGCGGCCCGCCCAGAGCTTGGCGACCGTGGTCTTTCCCGCCCCCGCGGGCCCGATCAGCAGCACGGCCAGGGTCGCCGCTCCGGTGCCCGCCTCGGCGGGCGGCGCGGGCAGCGGGACGGGACCGCCGGGCGGCAGCTGGATGTGCCCGGTGGTCTCCCGGGAGGGTGGCACCGGGGCGTGCTGGGGCACGGGCGCAGGCGCGGGTGTCTGCGGCTGGGGCCCGGGAGCCATGGGAGGAGGAGGCGGCCCCGCCTGGCCGGGGTGGCCCTGGTGCTGGGCCTGGTGCGTCCACGGCCCGTTCCCGGGACCCTGGGGCGGCGGCAGCGGAGCCCCCACTGCGTGCTGCATCCGGTGCCACTCCGTCTCGTGCAGGCAACTGGCGCTGGTCGACGGCAACCGTACCTTCCCCGGCCGCCACTCGGTGAACGGGCGGGGGAGGTACGAAGTGCCCGGTGTCAGTCCGTCAGTTCGTCGGCCAGGGCCCGCAGGGCGAGCCGGTAGGAGCCGATCCCGAAGCCCGCCACGGTCCCGGTGGCCACCGGGGCGACCACGGAGGTGTGGCGGAACTCCTCGCGCGCGTACGGATTCGAGATGTGCACCTCGATCAGCGGGGCGGTGCGCTGGGCGGCCGCGTCCCGCATCCCGTACGAATAGTGCGTGAAGGCGCCGGGGTTGAGGACGACGGGGACCGAACCGTCCGCCGCCTCGTGGAGCCAGCGGATCAGTTCGCCCTCGTCGTTGGTCTCGCGGACGTCGACGTCGAACCCGAGTTCCTTGCCGAGGGCCTGGCAGGTGTCGACCAGACCGGCGTAGGACGTCGCCCCGTACACGTCGGGCTCGCGGGAGCCGAGACGTCCGAGGTTCGGGCCGTTGAGCACGAAGACCCTGCGGGTCGTCATGCCGAGACCTCCCCGTAGGCGGCGAGCAGGACGGCCGGGTCGGGGCCCTCCAGCACGGTGGGCTTGCCGATGCCGTCCAGGACGATGAAGCGCAGCAGGTCGCCGCGGGACTTCTTGTCGACCTTCATGTTCTCCAGGAGCTTGGGCCACTGGTCACCGCGGTAGGTGAGCGGCAGCCCGACGGACTCCAGGACGGCGCGGTGCCGGTCGGCGGTGGCGTCGTCGAGGCGTCCCGCGAGCCGGCCCAGCTCCGCGGCGAAGACCATGCCGACCGAGACGGCCGCGCCGTGGCGCCACTTGTAGCGCTCGTTCTTCTCGATGGCGTGGGCGAGGGTGTGGCCGTAGTTGAGGATCTCCCTCAGTCCGGACTCCTTGAGGTCGCTGGAGACGACCTCGGCCTTGACCCTGATGGAACGCTCGATCAACTCCGCGGTGTGCGGCCCCGCGGGCGTACGGGCGCCCTGGGGGTCGGCCTCGACGAGATCGAGGATGACCGGGTCGGCGATGAAGCCGGCCTTGATGATCTCGGCCATGCCGGAGACGTAGTCGTTGACCGGCAGCGAGTCCAGCGCGGCGAGGTCGCAGAGCACACCGGCCGGCGGGTGGAAGGCGCCCACGAGGTTCTTGCCCTCGGCGGTGTTGATGCCGGTCTTGCCGCCGACCGCCGCGTCGACCATGCCGAGCACGGTCGTCGGTACGGCGATCCAGCGCACCCCGCGCAGCCAGGAGGCGGCGACGAAGCCCGCGACGTCGGTGGTGGCGCCGCCGCCGATGCCGACGATGACGTCGGTGCGGGTGAAGCCGGTCTGGCCGAGCGCCTTCCAGCAGTAGGCGGCGACCTCGACGGTCTTGGCCTCCTCGGCGTTCGGCAGCTGGATCGCGATGGCCTCGTAGCCCTGGGAGGCGAGGTCCTCACGGACCGCCTCGCCGGTCTCGGCGAGCGCCTCGGGGTGCAGGACGGCGACCCGCTTGGCACGGTCACCGATGAGGTTCGGCAGCTCGCCGAGGAGCTGGCGGCCGACGAGCACCTCGTACGGGTCGGTGCCTGCCGTGCCGGCGATCTGGATGCGTGTGGTGCCCTGCTCGGTCATGCGTGTCTTCTCCTGGTCGGACGGTACGGGCCCGCCTGTACGCTCCGGCAGCTCCAGTGCGTCGAGGACCGCCTGGGCGACCTCTTCGGGGGTACGTTCGTCGGTCGCGACGGTCACGCCCGCCACTTCCTCGTACAGATGGCGCCTGGCGTCCATGAGTTCACGCCACTGTCGTCGCGGGTTGACGGCGAGCAGGGGGCGGGCGGTGTTCAGCCCGACCCGCTTGACCGCTTCGTCCACGTCCATCGAGAGATAGACGACCCGGTGGCCCGCGAGCAGCGTGCGCGTGGCCTCGTCGAGGACGGACCCGCCGCCGAGCGCGAGTACGCCCCGGTGCCCGGCGATGGACTCCCGTACGGCCTCGCGCTCCAGAGCCCGGAACCGCTCCTCGCCCTCGTCGAAGAAGATCTCGGGAATCGACTTGCCGGCGGTGGCCACGACGTCGGCGTCGGTGTCCCGGTAGGTGGCGCCGAGCCGCTCGGCGAGCAGCTCCCCCACCGTGGACTTGCCGACCCCCATCGGACCGACGAGGACGATCAGCGGGCCGCTCACCGGATCTGGAGGTGGGAGAGGTACGACTGCACGTTGCGGTGGGTCTCGGCGACGCTGTCGCCGCCGAACTTCTCCGCCACCGCGTCGGCCAGCACCAGGGCGACCATCGCCTCGGCGACGATCCCGGCGGCCGGAACGGCGCACACGTCGGAACGCTGGTGGTGGGCCTTGGCCGCCTCACCGGTGACGACGTCGACCGTGGCGAGCGCGCGGGGCACGGTGGCGATGGGCTTCATCGCCGCGCGGACCCGCAGCAGCTCTCCGGTCGTCAGCCCGCCCTCGGTGCCGCCGGCGCGGCCGGAGGTGCGCCTGATCCCGTCCTCGGTGGCCACGATCTCGTCGTGCGCCTTGGAGCCCGGCACCCGGGCGAGGTCGAAGCCGTCGCCGACCTCGACGCCCTTGATGGCCTGGATGCCCATCAGCGCGGCGGCGAGACGGGCGTCGAGCCTGCGGTCCCAGTGGACGTGCGAGCCCAGGCCGACGGGAACGCCGTAGGCGAGCACCTCGACGACTCCACCGAGGGTGTCGCCGTCCTTGTGGGCCTGGTCGATCTCCGCGACCATCGCCTTCGACGCGTCGGCGTCCAGGCAGCGCACCGGATCGGCGTCGAGCCGCTCGACGTCGGAGGGCTTGGGGTAGACGCCGTAGGGCGCCTTGGCAGCGGCCAGCTCGACGACGTGGGAGACGATCTCGATGCCCGCGGTCTCCTTGAGGTAGGACCGGGCGACGGCGCCGAGGGCGACACGGGCGGCGGTCTCCCGGGCGCTCGCGCGCTCCAGGACCGGCCGGGCCTCGTCGAAGCCGTACTTCTGCATCCCGGCCAGGTCGGCGTGACCGGGCCTGGGGCGGGTCAGCGGGGCGTTACGGGCCTGCGCGGCCAGCACCTCGGGGTCGACCGGGTCGGCCGACATGACCTGCTCCCACTTCGGCCACTCGGTGTTGCCCACCATGACGGCGACCGGCGAGCCCATGGTCAGGCCGTGCCGGACGCCTCCGAGGAAGGTGACCTCGTCCCGCTCGAACTTCATCCGGGCGCCGCGCCCGTAACCGAGCCGTCGCCTGGCGAGCGCGTCCGCCACCATCTCCGTGGTGACGGGGATACCGGCGGGAAGACCCTCCAGCGTCGCCACCAGTGCGGGGCCGTGCGACTCTCCGGCGGTCAGCCAGCGCAACCTGCTCAACGGTGCTCCTCATGCTCGCGCCTGTAACTGCAACGGCGCGACCGGGTGCGCGGCCCTGGCCCGCCGCCCCCGATCCTCCCACGATCGGGAGGGCCGACCGGCCGCCGGTCCAGCAGACGGACGTTTCACGGCCCGATCCGGACGGGCCTACAGGCGTTCCCGTGCCGCGAGTGCCTGCTCGCCGGCCGTCCGCATGACACCGAGCGGGCCGGGGCTCCGCCCGGTCATCTGCTCGACCTGGAGGACCGCCTGGTGGACGAGGAGGTCGAGCCCCCCGACGACCGTCCCCCCGGCCGCCGACCAGCGTGAGGCGAGGACCGTCGGCCAGGGCTCGTAGAGCACGTCGAACAAAGTGCCGGGTGCGGTCGGGACGGCGTCCGCCAGGGCGTCCGTCGTGCCGGCCGGCGTGGTGGCGATCACGAGGGGTGCGCGCAGGGCCTCGTCGGCCCTGGCCCAGTCCGCGATCCTGACGTCGAGACCGAGGCGCTCGCCCCAGCCACGCATCTCGCCGGCCCGTGCCGCACTGCGCACGTACGCGGTGACCGGGCCCGTACAGATCACGGCGAGGGCGGCCAGCGCCGAGGAGGCCGTGGCGCCGGCGCCGAGGACCGCGGCGGACTCGACCTTCTCGACCCCTCGTTCGTGCAGGGCGGCGACCATGCCGGGGATATCGGTGTTGTCGCCGACGCGCCGGCCGTCCTCGGTGAAGATCACGGTGTTGACGGTCTCGACCGACGCCGCCGTGTCGCTGATGCCGTCCAGCAGCGGGATGACCGCCCGCTTCAGCGGCATGGTCAGGGAGAGCCCCGCCCAGGAGGAGTCCAGCCCCTCGACGAAGCCGGGGAGCGCCGCCTCGTCGACCTCGAAGCGGTCGTACGACCAGGTGTCGAGCCCCAGTGCGGCGTAGGCGGCCCTGTGCAGGACGGGGGAGAGCGAGTGGGCGATCGGGGAACCGAGGACGGCGGCCCGGCGGGACGTGGTCACTGGTCCGCCTTGTTCTCTTCGTACTTCTCGCGGTTGCGCTCGTGCTCCTCGTTCGTCACCGCGAACAGCGTCTTGTCCTCGGTGACGGAGACGAAGTAGTACCAGGGCCCGGACGCGGGGCTGATCGCCGACTGCAGCGCATCCGCGCCCGGGTTGGTGATCGGGCCGAGCGGAAGCCCCTTGATGCTGTACGTGTTGTACGGATCGTCGATCTTCCGCAGGTCGTCGACGGCTCCCACGTCCAGCGTGCTCTCGTCCCGGATGTAATTGACCGTGGAGTCCAATTCGAGCCTGCCGACGGTTTCGAGGTTGTCCGGCTTGAGCCGGTTGTACACAACCCTCGCGACCTTGTCGAAGTCGTGCTTGTACTTGCCCTCTTTCTGGACAAGGCTCGCCACGGTGATGACGTCGAGCGGCGAGTCCAGATTCAGCTTCTTCGCGTTCTGTGCGAGATCGAGTTTCCCGTACTCCTTGTTGGCCCGGGCCACCATCTTCTTCAGGGCGTCCTCGGGCTTCGAATTCTTGGGAACCGCGTATGCGGCCGGGAAGAGGAACCCTTCCAGCGGGTCCTTGATCTCGGGATCATCATCCGCCCATTCAGGCAGCCCGAGGCTCTCGGCCTTCGTCTTCGCGACCTTGGCCGTGGTGCCCGCCTTCAGCTCGAGCCTCTTGTCGATCGTCGCGTAGATTGCCATGGTGCCCGTGCCCTCGGGAATGACCAGGGCGTTCTGGCTCTTCGGGTCCAGCATCAGTTCGATGGCGCTGTCGGCGGACATCTCCTTCTTCAGGAGATAGACACCGGCCTGCAAGGAGCCCCCCTTGGGATTCCCGTTCTGCGCCGAGACGAAGGCATCGACGGATTTGACGACACCCGCCTTCTTCAGGATGTTCGCGATCTCGTTGCCCAGGGCGCCTTCGGGAATCTCCACCTCGACCGTGCCCGAGCCGGAGCCCGCGTAGTCCGGGGCCTCCCCGAACTGACCCTGGTAGTACGAGTAGCCGAAGTAGCCCACTCCCCCGAGGCCGCCGACGAGGACCGCCGCGACGCCCAGGCACGCGCAGCCGTTGCGGCTCTTCTTCTTGCCCTTGCCGCGGCGCTCGCCGCCGGCCCGGCGCGACTCGCGCGGATCGTCGCCGTACTCGGCGTCATCGCGGGAACCGCGCGCGTCGTCCGGTGCGTCCACGCCTGTGAAGAAGGGATGCGTCTCCTCCTGCGGCACCTCCGGATCCCAGTCCGGAGTCTGCTGCTGCTGAGCGGGCTCCTCGCGACGCCCCGGGGGCTGCGGCGGAGGGTAGGCCTCGGGGGTGCCGTAGTAGTCGCCCTGCTCGCCGTAGCCGGGGTTGTTGCCGTACGGGGGCTGCTGCGCCCCGTACGGCATCGCCGCCTGCTGACCGGTGTCCCAGCCGCCGTCGTACTGCGGCTGCTGCTGGGCGTACGGGTCCTGCGGCGCGCCGTACGGCTGCTGGTGCTGCTGGGCGTACGGGTCGTGCTGGTGCTGCGGCTGTTGCGCGTACGGATCCTGCTGGTAGCCCTGCTGGGCGTACGGGTCCTGGGCGTAGGACTGCTGCTGGCCTTCGTACTGGCCCTGGCCGTGGGCGGCCTGCCGGCCTCCCCATCCCTGGTCCCCGTACAAGGGGTCCTCGGGATGCCACGGTTCGGAGCCGGAGCCCCGGCCATACTCAGTCATCGGTCCCCTTGAGCCGCGAGACGACGCTCCGTCTCTTCGCTTTGCTGTGCGGTGTCTGTTCGAACACCGGCGCATCGCGCGGAACGTTACCGTATCGCGATCAGACAGCCACCTCGACGCCCTCGCCAGGTGCGGTGCCTGACGCCCGTTCGGACTCCAGAGCGTTCTGAAGGATCACCACAGCGGCAGCCTGGTCGATGACAGACCGGCCCTTCTTGGACTTCACGCCCGAAGCGCGTAGCCCTTGAGTGGCCGTCACTGTGGTCATCCTCTCGTCCAGAAGACGTACAGGAACCGGCGCGATCGCCTGGGCGAACACCTGTGCGAAAGCGCGGACCTTGGCGGCAGCCGGGCCCTCACCGCCGCCCAGGGAGCGGGGCAGCCCGACGATGACCTCGATCGGCTCGTACTCCGCGACGATCTGCCCGAGCCGCCGGTGGGCGGCCGGGACGTCGCGTCCCGGCACGGTCTCCACCGGCGTGGCGAGGATCCCGTCGGGGTCGCACGAGGCGACCCCGATACGGGCGTCACCGACGTCGACGGCGAGTCGGCGTCCACGGCGCATCTGCGACATCCCGGACGTCACGCCGTCTCGGTGACGAGGCGTTCGACAGCGGCGACGGCGTCGCCGATGGCGTCCGGGTTCTGGCCGCCGCCCTGGGCGACGTCCGGCTTGCCGCCGCCACCGCCACCGAGGGTCTTGGCGGCGGTGCGCACCAGCTCACCGGCCTTGAGGCCGCGCTCGCGGGCCGCCTCGTTGGTGGCGATGACCGTCAGCGGGCGGCCGTTGGCCGTGGTGAACAGGGCCACGACGGCCGGCCGGCCGCCCTGGATGCGCCCACGCACGTCGAGGACCAGCTTGCGCAGGTCGTCGGCCGTGGTGCCGTCCGGCACCTGCCCGGTGACCAGGGCGACGCCGCGCACGTCCTTGGCCGACTCCACGAGCCCGGCGGCGGCCTGGAGGACCTTCTCCGCACGGAACTTCTCGATCTCCTTCTCGGCGTCCTTCAGCTTGCCGAGCATGCCGGAGATCTTCTCGGGGAGCTCCTCGGGGCGGCCCTTGAGCAGCTCCTGGAGCTGGGCGACGACCGTGTGCTCCTTGGCGAGGAAGTTGTACGCGTCGACGCCGACCAGGGCCTCGATGCGGCGCACACCCGAACCGATGGAGGACTCGCCGAGCAGCTTCACCAGGCCCAGCTGGGAGGTGTTGTGGACGTGCGTACCACCGCACAGCTCCTTGGAGAAGTCACCGATGGTGACGACCCTGACCCGCTCGCCGTACTTCTCGCCGAACTCCGCGATGGCGCCCTGCTTCTTGGCGTCGTCGATGGACATGACCTCGGCCTGGACGTCGAGCTCCCGCGAGAGGACCTCGTTGATCTTCTGCTCGACGTCGGTGAGGACCGTGCCGGGTACGGCGGCGGGCGAGCCGAAGTCGAAGCGGAAGCGGCCCGGCGAGTTCTCCGAGCCGGCCTGGGCGGCGGTCGGGCCGAGCGCGTCGCGCAGCGCCTGGTGCGTGAGGTGCGTGGCGCTGTGGGCGCGGGCGATGGCGCGGCGGCGGGTGTTGTCGATGGCGGCGTAGGCGGAGGCGCCGACCGTCACCTCGCCGACCTGGACGGAGCCCTTGTGGACCGAGACGCCCGGCACGGGCTGCTGCACGTCGCGGATCTGGATGACGGCGCCGCTGTCGAGCCGGATGCGGCCCTGGTCGGCGAGCTGGCCGCCGCCCTCGGCGTAGAAGGGGGTGCGGTCGAGGACGACCTCGACGTCGTCGCCCTCGGAGGCTGCGGGCGAGGGTACGCCGTCGACGAGGAGGCCGACGATCTTCGACTCACCCTCGACGGAGGTGTACCCGGTGAATTCGGTGACGCCGGAGTTGTCGGCGACCTCACGGTAGGCCGACAGGTCGGCGTGCCCGGTCTTCTTGGCCTTGGCGTCGGCCTTGGCGCGCTCCCGCTGCTCCTTCATCAGGCGGCGGAAGCCGTCCTCGTCGACCGAGAGGCCCTGTTCGGCGGCCATCTCCAGCGTGAGGTCGATCGGGAAGCCCCAGGTGTCGTGGAGCAGGAACGCCTTGTCGCCGGCCAGGACCTTGCCACCGGAGGCCTTGGTCTCGGTGACGGCGGTGTCGAGGATGTTCGTGCCACCCTTGAGGGCCTTCAGGAAGGCGGCTTCCTCGGCGAGGGCGACGGTCTCGATGCGCTTGCGGTCGGTGATCAGCTCCGGGTACTGCTGCCCCATGGTGTCGACGACGACGTCGACGAGCTCACGGACGACCGGGCCGGTGGCGCCCATGAGCCGCATGTTGCGGATGGCGCGGCGCATGATGCGGCGCAGGACGTAGCCACGGCCCTCGTTGCCCGGGGTGACGCCGTCGCCGATGAGCATCACCGACGTGCGGATGTGGTCGGCGACCACCCGGAGGGAGACGTCGGAGCCCTGCTCGGCGCCGTAGCGCACGCCGGTGAGCTCGGTGGCCTTGTCCATGACGACGCGCAGGGTGTCGGTCTCGTACATGTTCTGTACGCCCTGAAGGATCATGGCGAGGCGTTCGAGTCCGAGCCCCGTGTCGATGTTCTGCGACGGGAGGTCGCCGAGGATCGGGAAGTCCTCCTTGCCGTCGCCGGCACCCCGCTCGTACTGCATGAAGACCAGGTTCCAGATCTCCACGTAGCGCTCGTCGTTGACGGCGGGGCCGCCCTCGACGCCGAACTCCGGGCCGCGGTCGTAGTTGATCTCGGAGCACGGGCCACAGGGGCCGGGGACGCCCATGGACCAGAAGTTGTCCTTCTTGCCCAGGCGCTGGATGCGCTCGGCCGGGACGCCGATCTTCTCGCGCCAGATCTGCTCGGCCTCGTCGTCGTCGAGGTAGACGGTGATCCACAGCCGCTCGGGGTCGAGCCCGAAGCCGCCGTCCGCCACGGAGTTCGTGAGCGCCGCCCAGGCGAACTCGATGGCGCCTTCCTTGAAGTAGTCACCGAAGGAGAAGTTGCCGCACATCTGGAAGAACGTGCCGTGCCGGGTGGTCTTGCCGACCTCTTCGATGTCCGGCGTACGCACGCACTTCTGCACGCTGGTGACGCGCGGGGCGGGCGGCTTGACCTCACCGAGGAAGTAGGGCTTGAAGGGAACCATGCCCGCGGGGACCAGCAGCAGAGTCGGGTCGTCCGCGATGAGCGACGCCGAAGGCACGACGGTGTGACCGCGCTCCTCGAAGAAGCTCAGCCAGCGGCGGCGAATTTCAGCCGACTCCATCAGTAGTCCTCATTCCGGTTGTTCGAGTTGTAGGGGAGTGTTCGGTGGAGGGCGGGTTCGGCGTCGGCCGAGGCCTCGATGCCGAGCGCCCCGCCCAGTTCGGCCTCGCGCCTGACCATGCCCTCACGCACGTCGAGGGCGAAGTCCTTCAGCTTGTGACCCGCCTCGAGCGCCTTGTCGGCGGCCTGCGCCGCGAGGCTCTCGGGGGTCAGCTGCCGGATCTTGCGGTTGACCTTGGTGGTGGCCCAGACACCGGCGGCTGCGCCGGCGGTGAACCAGAACGTACGGCGGAACATCGCTGGGTCAGTCCTTCTGTCCGCGGGAGCTTCGGCCGTTCCGCTTCCTGTCACGGGCGGACGGCACGGTACGGCCGACAATCACGGTGCGGCGGGAGGTCCGGCGGGCCTTGTCGGGCTCGGGGTCCGTGGCGGTACGGCGGCCGATCGCCTGCCGCACGCCGTAGCCGAACGCCGCGACCTTCACGAGCGGGCCGCCGAAGGTCGACGCCACGGTGGTGGAGAGCGCCGAGGCGTTGGAGGTGACCTCCTGGACGTCGCTCGCGATGGCGTCGACCTTGTCCAGCTGGGTCTGCGCGGAACGCAGCGTGGCCGAGGCGTCGGCGAGCAGCGGAACCGCCTGCTCCGTCACGTCCGCCACCAGTGCGGTGGTCGCCCTGAGCGTCTGGGCCAGTCTCACCAGTACCACGGCGAGGAAGGAAACCAGGATCGCCCAGAAGACAGCCACCAGGATGCCGGCCACCTCTCCACCGGACACAGTGCACCGCTCTCTGCTCGTCGCCCGCATCGGCCGGAACTCGCTCCCGGCCGGTATCTGCCTGTCACTGCTCGGCCGGCGGCGTGCTGCCACCACTGCCGATCGTCGTCCCCCGAGCCTATCGCGCCGGGCGTCGGGCGCCGTACCGCATTACGGGCGGGCGGCGCGGGTCCGGACGCGGGGAGATTGTACGGAGAGCTTATGTGCCAGTACTCTGCGTGTTTCATGCGACGCCCTCAGCGCCCCTGCCCTACGCCCGACGACGCGGAGCCCGCCCCCGTACGTGGAAATCTCCCGGCCGAGCTGAACACCTTCGTGGGCCGCGACGACGAACTGGCCGAACTGGAGCCGCTCCTGCGGCAGTCGAGGCTCGTCACCGTGGCGGGGGTGGCCGGGGTCGGCAAGACCCGCTTCGTGACCAGGGCGGCCGCTCTGATGGAGAAACGGTACTGCGATGGCGTCTGGATCGCCGAGCTGTCGGCCGTCCAGGACCCCGCGCTGCTCGAACACGCGCTGGTCGATGCGTTGGGTCTCACCGACCACACCAGCAAGCCGCCCCGCACCGTGCTGATCGAGCACTGCGCGGAGCGCCGGCTCCTGCTCGTGATCGACGGCTTCGAGCATCTCGCCGACACCTGCGCCGGACTCGTACGGGAGTTGCTGCGCCGGGCTCCACGGCTCCAGGTGCTCGCCGCCGGGCGCCGCCCCCTGCGGGTGGACGGCGAACTGGCGTTCCCGCTGCTGCCGATGACCGACGACGACGCCCTGGAACTCTTCACCCTGCGCGCCGCCGCGGTGCGCCCCGGGTTCCGGCCGGCCGGCGGCGACCTGGACACCGCGCGGGAGCTCTGCGGCCGCCTCGACGGCATCCCGCTGGCTCTGGAGCTCGCCGCGGGGCGGCTGCGCGCCCTGACGATGGAGCAGGTGCTGCACCGCCTCGACGACCGTTTCCGGCTGCTGACCGGTGGCAGTCCGAGCGCACTCCCCCGCCACCGGACGCTGCGTACGGCCATCGGCTGGAGCCACGAGCTGTGCACTCCCGAGCAGCGGCTGCTGTGGGCGCGGCTCTCCGTCTTCGCGGGACAGTTCGACCTGGAGGCCGTCGAGTACATCTGCAGCGGCCCCGGCCTGCCGGTCGACTCCGTGCTGGATGTGCTGGACGAGCTGCTGGCGCAGTCCGTGGTGCTGCGCGAGGACTCGGCCGTCGGCAGCCGCTACCGGCTGCTGGACACCGTGCGGGAGTACGGGGCCGAGTGGCTGCGCGCGACCGGGGACGCCGAGCGGCTGCGCCGGCGGCACCGGGACTGGTACCTGGGGCTCGCCACCTGGTGCGAGCTCGACTGGTTCAGCCCCCGGCAGGCGGAGGCCGCCGCCCGGGTCGACTGCGAGATGCCCAACCTCCGCCGCGCGATGGAGTGCTCGATGGAGAGCCCGGAGGAGGTCCATCTCGCGCAGTATCTGGCGGGCACGCTCTGGTTCTACTGGGTGGGCTGCGGACGCCTCTCGGAGGGCCGCCACTGGCTGGACCACGTCCTGGAGGCGGAGTCCCCGTACGACCACTCGCGGCTGAAGGCCCTCTGGGTGCTCGGGTACGTCTCCGTGCTGCAGGGGGACCCGGTCGGCGCGGTGTCGGCGTTGCAGGAGTGCCGCGAGGAGGGCGAGCACTCGGGGGACGCCACCGCCGTGGCCTACGCCGTGCACCGCACGGGCTGCCTGTCGATCGTCACGGACGACCCGGTCCGCGCGGAGGAGCTGCTGCGCGACGCGCTCGGGCGCTACCGGGAGATCGGCGAGCTGAACAGCAATGTGCTGATGGCCCAGGTCGAGCTGGGCATGGCCGTGGCGTTCCGCGGGGACCTGGACACGGCCGCGGCGATCTGTGACGAGGTCCGCGAGATCTGCGAGGACCACGGTGAGCGGTGGGCTCTGGCGTACGCGCTGTACGTCCTGGGCTTCGCGGCGCTGCGGTCCGGGGCGAGCGGGCGGGCACGCCGGATGCTCGGGGAGTCCCTGTCCATCGCGCACGCCTTCCACGATCTGCTGGGCACGGTCCTCTCACTGGAGCTGCTGGCCCTCATCACGGTGGTCGAGGGGAATGCGGCGGAGGCGGCGGTCCTCCAGGGCGCGGCGGACCGGATCTGGCCGTCGGTGGGCCTGCCGCTGTTCGGCTCCGTCCACTACGGAGGGCCCCGGGTCGAGTGCGAGGAGCGGGCGCGGGGCGAGCTCGGCGACGAGCGCTACGAGGCGGTACGGCTCTCGGGGCGCCGGCTGGAAGCCTCCGCGGCGGTGGCACGGGCGCTGGGGGCCGGTGCGGTCGACGACCCGGGCCCGGACGGCGTCCGCGCGGTTCCGGACGAGCCCGGCGCGGCCCCGGAGGGCGACGGCGCGGCCCCGGAGGGGACGTCCGGTGCCGGGGCGGCCGGGGAAACGCGAAGGCCCGCCGCCTCCCGGACAACAAGGAGGGGCGGGCCCGAGCTCGGTTGAGAGCTACGCCTGCGTCAGCGGGCGTAGTACTCGACGACGAGCTGCTCGTCGCAGATGACCGGGATTTCCTTGCGGTTCGGGTCCCGGTCCAGGCGGAAGGCCAGGGCCTTCAGGTTCACCTGGAGGTAGCGCGGGGTCTCGCCGTCGGTGTCGTAGCCACCCTCGCGGGCCACCTGGAAGGGGACCTTGGTGCGGCTGCGCTCGCGGACCTGCACGACGTCGTCGGGGCGCACGCGGAAGGACGGCTTGTCGACCTTGCCACCGTTGACCTCGATGTGGCCGTGGACGACCATCTGACGGGCCTGGTAGATGGTGCGGGCGATGCCCGAACGCAGGACCAGGGCGTCGAGGCGGCGCTCGAGCTCGACGACCAGCGCCTCGCCCGTCTTGCCCTCGGCCTTACGGGCGCGGTCGTAGGCGCGCGCCATCTGGCGCTCGCTGATGTCGTACTGCGCACGCAGACGCTGCTTCTCGAGCAGACGGACCTTGTAGTCCGAGTTCTGCTTGCGGCCACGGCCGTGCTCGCCCGGCGGGTAGGGGCGGGCTTCGAAGTACTTGACAGCCTTCGGCGTCAGGGCGATGCCGAGGGCACGCGACTTCTTGACCTTGGGACGCGACTGGTTAGGCACGTTCTCCAGACCTCCGTTGTAGGTTAGGTTAGGCTTACCTTACTCAAGGAGATCGCATGTCTCGCCCTGGGAACACCACACACGTCACGGACAGCACAGACAGCGGCAGCACACCAGAAGGTGCTGCTACGACGGAAGGCCGATCTGATCGTGGTCAGCCGCGTCCCAGCGGGCTTGAAAACACTCGGATGCCGTCAGCAGCCGAGCGCACACGAACTCTCGTACAGAGTACCTGCTCCGCGGTGCTGCTCGTACCGGGGCTGTCGGTGGTCCACCCGGACCAGCTGATGCCGGCGGACAGGAGCATCGGTCCCGAGGGGGATCTCTTCCTCGCCTTCCCCGTGGACTCCCCGGTCGTACGGGCCGCGACGCGCGCCCAGGGCGACGAGCTGACCGCTGTGCTGGAGATCACCGACGTCGCCCCGGTCTCGGTCCCGCACCGGATCCGCGGCCGCGCCCGGATCGCCGGCTGGCTGACCGCCGTGCCGGGGCTCGCGGAGCCCGGCCGGATGATGGTCCGGCTGGAGACCGGGGAGGCGTCGGTCGACGACCTGTGGGGGTTCGAGGAGGTGGAGCCGGAGGCCTTCCGGGACGCCGTCGCCGATCCGCTGGTCGCCCACGAGGCCGAGCTGCTCCAGCATCTGCACGCCGCGCACAGCGAGCGGATGGCCACGCTGTCCGCGCTGCTCGGCGAACGGGCCGAGTGCGGCTGCGCGGAGCACCGGCTCGGCGCCGTCCCGGTCGCGCTCGACCGCTTCGGGCTCCGGGTGCGGTTCGTCGACGGCCGCGACGCCTGCTTCGACGCCCGGTTCGATTTTCCCGAGCCCGTACGCGACATCACCGGGCTGCGCCGCGCGATGCACACCCTCTTCGAAGCGGCGTCCTGCTGAGCGGCGCACGTCACGAGGACGCCGGACCGCCCTGCTCCCCGCGGCCGAGCCGCTCGCGCACCCGGTCCGCCACGTCGGCGTAGCGCGCCTCCGCGCCGTACCTCGTGGGTTCGTAGTAGCGCCTGCCGCGGACGGCGTCCGGGGCGTACTCCTGGGCGGCGATACCGCCGGGGACGTCGTGCGGGTAGACGTAGCCCTGGGCGTGGCCCAGCTTGGCCGCGCCCTTGTAGTGGCCGTCGCGCAGATGGGCCGGGACCGGGCCGGCGAGGCCCCGGCGCACGTCCTCCTGCGCGGCGGAGATCGCCAGGGTCGCCGCGTTCGACTTGGGGGCGAGCGCCAGCGCGATCGTGGCATGGCTGAGGGTGAGCGCCGCCTCGGGGAAGCCGATCATGGCGACGGCCTGGGCCGCCGCCACCGCTGTGGGCAGTGCCGTCGGATCGGCGAGCCCGATGTCCTCGCTGGCGGAGATCATCAGCCGCCGGGCGATGAAGCGAGGGTCCTCCCCCGCCTCGATCATCCGGGCCAGATAGTGCAGGGCGGCGTCCACGTCGGAGCCGCGGATCGACTTGATCAGGGCGCTCGCCACGTCGTAGTGCTGGTCGCCGTCACGGTCGTACTTCACGGCGGCGCGGTCGACGGTCTCCTCGAGCGTCGTGAGCGTGATCTCCCGCTCGTGCGTGGTGAGGGCCGCTCCGGCCGCCGCCTCCAGCGCGGTCAGCGCGCGCCGGGCGTCTCCGCCGGCGATGCGCAGCAGGTGCGCCTCGGCGTCCTCGGGCAGGGTGACGGCGCCTCCCAGCCCCCGCTCGTCGGTCAGCGCCCGGCGCAGGAGCGCGCGCAGATCCTCGTCGGTGAGCGGCTCCAGGGTGAGGAGCAGGGAGCGGGACAGCAGCGGGGAGATGATCGAGAAGTACGGATTCTCCGTGGTGGCCGCGATCAGCGTGACCCAGCGGTTCTCCACGGCGGGGAGCAGGGAGTCCTGCTGGGCCTTGGAGAAGCGGTGGATCTCGTCGAGGAAGAGGACGGTCTCCTTGCCGAAGCCGCCGGTGGCGCGGCGCGCGCCCTCGATGACGGCCCGGACCTCCTTGACGCCCGCCGTGATCGCGGAGAGCTCGACGAAGCGCTTGTTGGTGGCCTTGCTGACCACGTATGCCAGGGTCGTCTTTCCCGTGCCGGGCGGGCCCCAGAGGATCACCGACGAGGGGCCCGCGGGCCCTCCGCTCCCCTCACCGACGAGTCGCCGCAACGGTGAGCCCGGCTTGAGCAGGTGCTGCTGGCCGACCACCTCGTCCAGCGTACGAGGACGCATCCGGACAGCGAGGGGGCTGCTGGACGGGTCCTTCTCCTGGCGGTCTTCGGCTGCTGCGGTAAAGAGGTCGGGCTCCACGTCACGAAGCCTATGTCACCCCACTGACAGGACCGCCTGGCGCGTCAGCTGGTCCAGAAGTCCCACCAGCGGGTCAGGATCAGCATGCCGATGATCCCGATCCAGAGGACGGGCGGAACCCAGTGGAACTCGGTGAGGGTGTTCCGCAGCCAGGCGGGGGCGGGCAGGATGCCGTGCTTGATGTTGTGCGTGGTGACGTAGCAGAACATGAAGATCGTGGCGACCCAGGCCAGGCAGCACCACAGGCAGAGCGAGTTGATGTTGTACAGCGACTGGTACTGCAGCCAGGTGCAGAAGCCGACGCCGAAGAGCGTGCCCGCGTTGAGTCCGAGCCAGTACCAGGCGCGGAAGCGGGCGCCGGCGAGGAGCGCCATGCCGATGCCGATGACCACCGAGTAGGTGGCGATGCCGAGCATCGGGTTGGGGAAGCCGAATGCGGACGCCTGCTCGCTCTTCATGATGTTGCCGCACGCGACCACCGGGTTCAGGCTGCAGCCCGGGGTGAAGCTCGGGTCCTCGAGCAGCTTGAACTTGTCGATGGTGATCACCCAGGCGGCGAGCAGCCCGGCCGCGCCGGTGATCACCAGCAGCAGTGCGAGCGCGCGGCTGCCGCCATGAGTCTTCGCGCCGTTGTCCTCGTCCTGCCGGGAGGAGGGGTGGTCTACCGCTGCCATCGTCATATCGCCGTTCCATCACTGAGTAGCCGGCTGGGCATCGTCATTGTGCCGCACCGCCGTTGTGGCCAGCCGTTCGATCGGCATAAAAGTGCGCGAGGACGGCCCCGCATCCGGAGGTGCGCGGACCGCCCGCGTCCCTGGCCGGGCGCGCGGCGGACGTCCGGGGCCGGGGCAGGCGCTCCGGGCGTCCTGACCCCGTAAGGGAATGTCCCGGCACGGTGAATCCGCGCACCCGGAGTTGACGAAGGCACCCCGGAACGCGCTGTGCCCGCCCGGGCGGACCGGACGGGCACAGCGGTGGGACGTGCGGCTCAGGCCAGCTTGGCCCTTACCGTGGCCACGAGCGCGTCGAGCGCGACCGGCTCCTGGTCGCCCGACTCCATGTCCTTGAGCTGGACCGCGCCTTCGGCGAGATCACGCTCGCCGGCCACGATCGTGAAGCGGGCACCGGAGCGGTTCGCACTCTTCATCGCGCCCTTGAGGCCCCGGCCGCCGAACGCGAAGTCGGTGGCGACACCGGCCTTGCGCAACTCGGTGACCAGACCGAAGAGCACCCGCCGGGCCTCCTCGCCGAGCGGTACCGCGTACACGCTGGTGGTGGCGGGGACGTCGAGCTCGATGCCCTCCGCCTCCAGGGCGAGCACCGTGCGGTCCACGCCGAGCGCCCAGCCGACGGACGGCAGCGCGGGGCCGCCGATCATCTCGGACAGCCCGTCGTACCGGCCGCCGCCGCCCACCGCGGACTGGGAGCCCAAGCCGTCGTGGACGAACTCGAAGGTCGTGCGGGTGTAGTAGTCGAGGCCGCGGACCAGCTTCTCGTCGTCCTCGTAGACCACACCGGCCGCCGTCAGCAGGTCGCGGACCTCCTCGTGGTACGCCTTGCAGGCGTCGCAGAGGAAGTCGCGCAGCATCGGGGCACCGGTCAGCTGCTTCTGGACGTCGGGCCGCTTGTCGTCGAGGACCCGGAGCGGGTTGATCTCGATGCGCCGGCGGGTCTCCTCGTCGAGGTCCAGGTCGCGCAGGAACGTCTGGAGCGCCTCGCGGTAGACGGGGCGGCACTCCTTGTCGCCCAGCGAGTTCAGCAGGATGCGGAACTGACTGAGGCCGAGGGAGCGATACGCCTGGTCGGCGAGGATGATCAACTCGGCGTCGAGCGCGGGGTCCTCGGTGCCGATGGCCTCGGCGCCCACCTGGGAGAAGTGCCTGTAACGGCCCTTCTGCGGACGCTCGTAGCGGTAGTACGAGCCGGAGTACCAGAGCTTGACCGGGAGGTTGCCCGCCTTGTGCAGGTTGGCCTCCAGCGCCGCGCGCAGCACCGAGGCCGTGCCCTCGGGGCGCAGCGCGAGCTTGTCGCCGCCCTTGGTCTCGAAGGCGTACATCTCCTTGGAGACGATGTCGGTGGACTCACCGACTCCGCGCGCGAACAGGGCGACGTCCTCGAAGCCGGGCGTCTCGATGTAGCCGTAGCCGGAATTCTTCAGGGGTGCGGAGATCGCCGCGCGCACCGCGAGGTACTTCGCGGAGTCCGGCGGGATCAGGTCGTACGTGCCCTTGGGGGCCTGGAAGGTGCTCACGGTGTTTCTCTCTCGTCACATTCCTCGGCGGGGCGCGGCCAGACCGTTCATGTACGGGTTGGAGGCGCGCTCGCGGCCGATGGTCGTCTGGGGGCCGTGGCCGGACAGCACCACGGTCGAGTCGTCGAGCGGCAGGCACACGCGGGCCAGCGACTCGATCAGCTCGGCGTGGTCGCCGCCGGGCAGGTCGGTGCGTCCGACGGAGCCGGCGAAGAGCAGGTCGCCCGAGAAGAGGACCTGCGGGACATCCGCGGCCTCGGGCATCCGGAACGTCACCGACCCCTTGGTATGGCCGGGCGCGTGCGCGACGCCGAACTCCAGACCCGCCAGCTCCAGCCGGGCGCCGTCGGCCAGCTCCTTGACGTCGTCCGGCTCACCCACGGTCAGCTCGCCCATCAGCGGCATCCCGATGGAACGGCCCAGGGCCTTCTCGGGATCGCTCATCATGTAGCGGTCCTCCGGGTGGATCCAGGCGGGGACGTCATGGGCACCGCACACGGGGACGACCGAGGCGACGTGGTCGATGTGGCCGTGGGTGAGGACGACGGCGACGGGCTTGAGCCGATGCTTCTTCAGCGCGTCCTCGACGCCCTGGGCGGCCTGGTGGCCCGGGTCGATGATCACGCACTCCTCACCGGCGGCGGGGGCGACCAGATAGCAATTGGTCCCCCAGGCCCCGGCGGGGAACCCAGCAATCAGCACGTTCGTCCTTAGAGTTCGTCCGACGAGGAGGGCCGCTGAGGGGAATGCGGCAGATCAGAGACTACCGGCGCTCCTCATTCCACAGCTAACCCATATACCGTACGGGCATTCCAGGACCGATCACACGACGTACAAGGAGACCATCCGGTGGTCAGCAGCGATCAGCGGCGGCGGCAGCTCGCCCGGGAGAAGTTCGAGCGGCAGCAGCAGCGCCGGGAGGAAGCGCGCCGGAGGACGAGGCGCCTCACGGTGATCATCGCTTCGTCGGTGGCCGTGGTCGCGGTCATCGGTGTGGGCGCGTACGTCTCGCTCGACGGCGACGACTCGAAGGCCTCGGCGGACGCGGCCGCGAGCGAGAGCCCGTCGGCATCGCCCTCGGCGAGCGAGAGCAGTGCTCCCGAGCCGGCGATGAAGATCGACAAGAAGGCCAAGTACTCGATGTCGCTCAAGACGAGCCAGGGCGACATCGGCATCGCGATGGACGCGGCGAAGACCCCGCACACCACGAACTCCTTCAAGGCCCTCGCGGACAAGGGGTACTTCGACGACACCAAGTGTCACCGTCTGACCACGGAGGGCATTTTCGTCCTGCAGTGCGGTGACCCGAAGGGCGACGGGACGGGCGGCCCCGGCTACACCATCCCGGACGAGAATCTGACCGCGCTGGGCAAGGCGGACGACAAGGGCTCGGTGACGTACCCGGCGGGTACCGTCGCGATGGCGAACACCGGCCAGCCGGGCACCGGTGGCAGCCAGTTCTTCCTCGTGTACAAGGACACCGAACTGCCGCCCAGCTACACGCCGTTCGGCACCATGGACGATGCGGGTCTGAAGGCCGTCAAGAAGGTCGCCCAGGCAGGCGTCGCCGGTGGGGCGGGCGACGGTGCCCCGAAGAAGACCGTCACCATCGAGAAGGCGACGGTCGACAAGGCCTGACCGTTCGTGCGGCCGCCCGGCACGGGGTCCTCGGAGCGCACCGGAGAATTTCAGCCGCGCTGAGTGCGGACAGCCGGGCGGCCGGTCGCCTAGATTGGCGTTGTGCAGGGCGGGCGCTGCCCGCCCCAGGAAACTGTGGACGATGCACGGGGGGCGAACCCCCTCGATGCATCAGGTGGAGGAGGCGCTGTGAGCAGCGACCCGTGGGGCCGTGTCGACGAGACGGGCACCGTGTACGTGCGTACAGCCGAGGGCGAGCAGGTCGTCGGATCGTGGCAGGCCGGTTCCCCCGAGGAGGCTCTGGCCTATTTCGAGCGCAAGTACGAGGGCCTGGTGGTCGAGATCGGCCTCCTCGAGCGGCGGGTGAAGACCACCGACCTCTCGGCGAAGGACGCCACCGCGGCGATCGAGCACCTGCGTCAGCAGGTCGACGAGCACCACGCCGTCGGCGACCTCGCCGCGCTCGGCAAGCGGCTGGACGCGCTCGTCGCGACGGTCGACTCGCGCCGCGAGGAGCGCAAGGCCCAGAAGGCGAAGCAGACCGACGAGGCCCGTCAGGCCAAGGAGGCGCTCGTCGTCGAGGCCGAGGAGCTGGCGCAGAGCGAGCAGTGGCGGTCGGCGGGTGAGCGCCTGAGGGCGCTCGTCGACACGTGGAAGGGGCTGCCCCGTCTGGACCGCAAGTCCGACGACGAGCTGTGGCACCGCTTCTCGCACGCCCGATCCGCCTTCTCCAAGCGCCGCAAGGCCCACTTCGCGGCGCTGGACGCGCAGCGCGAGGAGGCCCGCAAGGTCAAGGAGAGGCTGGTCGCCGAGGCCGAGTCGCTCTCCGGCTCGACCGACTGGGGTGCGACGGCCGCGCGTTACCGCGACCTGATGACCGAGTGGAAGGCGGCGGGCCGTGCCCAGCGCGAGGCCGAGGACGAGCTGTGGAACCGCTTCCGCGGGGCCCAGGACGTCTTCTTCGCCGCCCGGAGCGGGGTCTTCGCCGAGCGGGACGCGGAGCAGGGCGAGAACCTAAAGCTCAAGGAGGAGCTCGCCGCCGAGGCCGAGAAGCTGGTCCCGGTGAGGGATCTGAAGGCGGCCAGGGCCGCGTTCCGGTCCATCAACGAGCGCTGGGAGGCCATCGGCCACGTCCCGCGTGACGCCCGCCCGAAGGTCGAGGGCCGGGTGCAGGCGGTGGAGCGGGCGCTCCAGGAGGCCGAGGAGTCCGAGTGGCGCCGGACGAACCCGGAGGCGCGGGCACGCGCCGCGGGTCTGACCGGTCAGCTCCAGGCGGCCGTCGACAAGCTGCGCACGCAGATCGACACGGCACGCGCCTCGGGCAACAACGCCAGGGCGGACAAGCTCTCGCGCGAGCTCGAGGGCCGGCAGGCGCTGCTGGACCAGGCGCTGAAGGGCCTGGAGGAGTTCGGCGGCTGAGCCGGGCGATCGCGTCCACACACGAGAGGGGCTCCCGTACGCCTGGCGTACGGGAGCCCCTCTCGTGTGTGGACGGCAGCGAAGAGTGGTGCGGCGCTGCCGGAGTTCGCCGGCGCCGTTGTCAGACCGAGGCGCGATGATCTCCATGTCGGCACGCGCACGTGTGCCGGCACCGGGTTCACTACGACCTTGAGGCAGGTTCACCCATGAGACCCACCCGTGCCGCCCTGACCGTCGCTGTCACCGCCCTGGCCCCGGCGCTCCTTCTGGCCGGCCCGGCCTTCGCCACCGGACCCGTGTCCTCGCCCGCCCATGTGGCTGTGTCACCGGCAGTGGTGGTCCTGGAGATCCCGGTGGACGAGATGTCCGACGACGACGTCCGCGTCGCCCTCTCCCGCATCCTGGCCGACCCGGACTCCGGAAGGAGAGTCATCCGCGAGGTCAACGCGCTCCTCGACTCCGGTACGCCGGACGAGATGCGTACCTGGCTCGGAACCGGCTATCCCCTCGCCCAGGCCGAGGACGACACCGTCGCCCTCGCCCGCATACTCGCCGACCCCGACTCCGGCAGACGGGTCATCAAGGAGATCAACGCGCTCCTCGACGACAGCACCGCCGACGAGAAGCGCACCTGGCTCGAAACCGGCTACCGCCTCGCCCAGGCCGAGGACGACCGCGTCGCCATCGTCAGCATCCTGAACCGCCCCGGCATCAGCGACGCGCTGCGCGCCGCGGTCCAGGAGGCCATCGACGGCACGCCCGAGGAGATGCGCTACTTCCTGGAGTACGGCCAGTACGAGGTCGACGCGTAGACGGCCGTGCGACGTGTCCGGCAGGCTGGGCGCCTGCCGGACACGTCGTCCTCAAGGCCTGCGGGCCGAGGTGACCCGGTAGACGTCGTAGACGCCCTCCACGCCCCGCACGGCCTTCAGGACGTGTCCCAGATGCTTGGGGTCGCCCATCTCGAAGGTGAAGCGCGAGGTGGCCACCCGGTCCCGGGACGTCTGCACGGCGGCCGACAGGATGTTCACGTGCTGGTCGGACAGGACCCGGGTGACGTCCGAGAGGAGCCGCGAGCGGTCCAGCGCCTCGACCTGGATGGCGACCAGGAAGACCGACGACTGGGTGGGCGCCCACTCGACGTCGAGGATCCGCTCCGGCTGCTGCGAGAGCGAGTCGACGTTGACGCAGTCCGCGCGGTGCACGGAGACCCCGCTGCCCCGGGTGACGAACCCGATGATCGGGTCGCCGGGCACGGGCGTACAGCAGCGGGCCAGCTTGACCCAGACGTCCTCGACGCCCTTGACGACCACACCCGGATCCGCCTTGGCCCGGCGCTTGTTGCGGCCGTGCGAGGGCGGCGAGCTCTCCGCCAGGTCCTCGTTGGCCGCGTCCTCGCCCCCGAGCGCCTGGACGAGCTTCTGGACGACGCCGGCCGCCGCGACATGGCCTTCGCCGATCGCCGCGTACAGCGACGAGATGTCGGGGTAGCGCATCTCGTGCGCCAGCGTGACCAGGGAGTCGCCCGTCAGGATCCGCTGGATCGGCAGGTTCTGCTTGCGCATGGCCCGCGCGATGGAGTCCTTGCCCTGCTCGATCGCCTCGTCGCGCCGCTCCTTGGAGAACCAGGCGCGGATCTTGTTGCGCGCCCGGGGCGACTTGACGAACTGGAGCCAGTCACGGGAGGGCCCCGCGCCGGCCGCCTTGGAGGTGAAGACCTCCACCAGGTCGCCGTTGTCGAGCGTCGACTCCAGCGGTACGAGCCGTCCGTTGACCCGTGCCCCTATGGTCCGGTGGCCGACCTCGGTGTGGACGGCGTACGCGAAGTCGACCGGCGTCGCGCCGGCGGGCAGCGCTATCACGTCGCCCTTGGGCGTGAAGACGAAGACCTCGTTGCGCGACAGGTCGAAGCGCAGGGACTCCAGGAACTCGCTGGGGTCCTCGGTCTCCTTCTGCCAGTCCAGGAGCTGGCGCAGCCACGCCATGTCGTTGACGGTGTCCTGGCCGCGGCCGCCGCCCGTGTTCTTCGGGATGTCGGTGCGGACCTTGGAGGCGCCCGCGACGGCCTCCTGCTTGTACTTCCAGTGCGCCGCGATGCCGTACTCCGCGCGGCGGTGCATGTCGAACGTGCGGATCTGGAGCTCGACCGGCTTGCCGCTGGGACCGATCACCGTGGTGTGCAGCGACTGGTACATGTTGAACTTGGGCATCGCGATGTAGTCCTTGAACCGCCCGGGCACCGGATTCCACCGGGCGTGGACGGTGCCGAGCGCCGCGTAGCAGTCGCGGACCGTGTCGACGAGGACGCGGATGCCCACCAGGTCGTAGATCTCGGCGAAGTCGCGGCCTCGCACGATCATCTTCTGGTAGACGCTGTAGTAGTGCTTCGGCCGGCCGGTGACGGTGGCCTTGATCCGGGCGGCGCGCAGGTCGGCCTGGACCTCGTCGGTCACTATGGCGAGATATTCGTCGCGCTTGGGCGCACGCTCGGCGACGAGGCGGACGATCTCGTCGTACATCTTGGGGTAGAGGATCGCGAAGGCGAGGTCCTCCAGCTCCCACTTGATGGTGTTCATGCCCAGGCGGTGAGCCAGCGGCGCGTAGATCTCGAGGGTCTCGCGGGCCTTCTTCTCCTGCTTCTCCCGCTTGAGGTAGCGCATGGTGCGCATGTTGTGCAGCCGGTCGGCGAGCTTGATGACGAGGACCCGGGGGTCCTTGGCCATGGCGACGACCATCTTGCGTACGGTCTCGGCCTGGGCGGCCTCGCCGAACTTCACCTTGTCCAGCTTGGTGACGCCGTCGACGAGCAGCGCCACCTGGTCGCCGAAGTCCTTGCGCAGGGTGTCCAGGCCGTACTCGGTGTCCTCGACGGTGTCGTGCAGCAGGCCGGCCATCAGCGTCGCGGGGTCCATGCCGAGCTCGGCCAGGATCGTCGTGACGGCGAGCGGATGCGTGATGTAGGGGTCGCCGCTCTTGCGCTTCTGCCCGCGGTGCCAGCGCTCGGCGACCTGGTAGGCCTTCTCGATCTGCCGCAGGGTGGCGGACTCGATCTTGGGGTCGTTGCCGCGGACCGTACGCAGGAGGGGCTCGAGGACCGGGTTGTACGGACTGGAGCGCTGTACGCCCAGACGGGCGAGGCGGGCCCGGACGCGGTTGGAGGAGCCGCCGGAGCGTGCGGGTGCGGCGGGCGGGGTGGCGGCGGACCGGGCCGGGGGCTTCGCGGCGGGAGCCGGCGCCGGGGGCTTGGGCGCCGCAGGTCCGGGGGCGGGCGTCGCCGGAGGCTTCGTCCCGGAGGAGGGCGCGGCCTTCGTGCCGGGCGGGGGCGCCGGCTTCGTCCCGGGCGGCGGGGTCGGCTTCGCCGGTGCCGCGGGCGTCCGGTCGCCCGGTGCGTCGGCGGGGCCCTGCGTGTGCCCGCCTGCGGGCCCGGGCGTGCCTGCTCCTTCGGGCTGCGCCTTCCCGGGCGTGGCGGAGGCCGCCGCGGGCCTTTCGGGCTGCGGGGCGGCGACTGGCTGGGCCTCGTCTGGCAAGAGCGCTCCTCGTGCGGATCCGGGCTACCGGAAAGCCCATGGTATCGACCTCCGGGCGGGTCCTCGCCCGGGGAGTGTGGAACCCCTCACAACGCGGAACGGGCACCCGGATGTTCCCGGGTACCCGTCCTGTACGTCCCTACGCGCGCCGCGGCGGCGCGGTGCAGGTCAGAGGGTGATCAGGGCCTCCAGCGGGGCGTCCCGCAGTCCTGCCTCCAGTCGTGCGCGGCCGGCGAGGAAGCCGAGTTCCATGAGGACCGCCACCCCCGCGACCTGCGCACCGGCCCGCCGGATGAGCTCCAGCGAGGCCTCGGCGGTGCCGCCGGTGGCCAGGACGTCGTCGATGACCATGACCCGGTCGTCGGCGGCCAGGTCCTCGGCGTGGATCTCGATCTCCGCCGTGCCGTACTCCAGCTCGTACGTCTGCCCCAGCGTGGCACCGGGCAGCTTCCCGGCCTTCCGCACCGGTACGAACCCGATCCCGGCCCGGACCGCGACCGGCGCGGCCAGGATGAAGCCGCGGGCCTCGAGGCCGACGATCTTGGTGGCACCGTGCCGGAGGCACAGCTCCACGAAGAAGTCGGTCAGCGCGGAGAAGGCGACCGGGTCCGCGAGCAGCGGGGTGATGTCCTTGAACAGCACTCCGGGCTTCGGATAGTCCTGCACGTCACGGATCCGGCTGAGCAGGAGCTCCCGGGTGGCGTCGGTGACGTTCGTGGTCATCGGCGGTTCCTGGGGGTCCTGCCGTGGCCACCGGCCTGCCGGCGCGGGCCGACGACGGCCCCGGCGGTCCGGGAGTCGTCTTCGGGCCCGTCGTCGAACTCCTCGGCCCGGTCGTCGCGCTCGTCCTCGACGGACTCGCCCTTGGCCGCAGCGGCGGCGCGCTTGGCGAGGATCCGCTTCTTCAGTGCCTTTATCTGCGGCTCGCGTTCCTTGAGGTCGGCGACCAGCGGGGTGGCGATGAAGATCGAGGAGTACGCGCCGGCCGCGAGGCCGACGAAGAGCGACAGCGAGATGTCGTTCAGCATGCCCGCGCCGAGGACGCCGCCACCGATGAACAGCAGACCGGCGACCGGCAGCAGGGCGACGACGGTGGTGTTGATGGAGCGCACCAGCGTGCCGTTGATGGAGCGGTTGGCGATCTCGCTGTAGGTCCAGCGGGTCTGCTTGGTGATCCCCTTCGTGCCCTCCTTGAGGCTGTCGAAGACGACGACCGTGTCGTAGAGGGAGTAACCGAGGATGGTCAGCAGACCGATCACGGTGCCGGGGGTGACCTCGAAGCCGACGAGGGCGTAGATGCCGACGGTGATGGTGATGTCGTGGATCAGCGCGACGAGCGCCGCGACGGCCATCCGCCACTCGAACGCGATGGCCAGGTAGACCACGACGAGGACCATGAAGATGCCGAGGCCGGTCCAGGCCTTGTTGGCGATCTGCTCACCCCAGCTGGGGCCGACGAGGTCCGCGTTGATCTTCGCCTCGGGCACGCCGAGGTCCTCGGAGAGCTGGGCCTTGATCTGGTCGGCCTTCTGGGTGTCGACCTCGGTGATCTGGATCCGGAGTCCGCCGTTGCCGAGCTCCTGGACGATCGCCTCGTGGCCGGAGGCCTCGACCGCGTCCTCATGGGCCTGGGAGACGGACACCTTGGCCTTGGTGTCGGTCGTGAAGACGGCACCGCCCTTGAACTCGATGCCCATGTTCAGGCCGCTGACCGCCAGGCCGAGGACGGCCGTGATGGTGATCAGGATCGAGACGCCGTACCAGATCTTGCGCTTGCCGATGAAGTCGTAACCGACCTCGCCACGGTAGAGCCGGGCGCCGAGATTGCCGAGTCGCGACATCTCACGCCTCCTTCGGGTGGTCGGTGCGGGCGTTGACGCGGCGGGAGCGGCGCAGCGGCGGCTTGGCGCCGAGCCTCTTCGGGTCCAGGCCGGACCACGGGTGACCGCTGGCGAAGAACTTCGTGCGGGCCATGAGCGTCATGACCGGCTTGGTGAAGAGGAACACCACGACGACGTCGAGCAGGGTCGTGAGCCCGAGCGTGAACGCGAAGCCCTGGACCTTGCCGACGGTGACGAGGAAGAGCACGGCCGCCGCGAGGAACGACACGAAGTCGGACACGAGGATGGTGCGCCGGGCCCTGGGCCAGGCGCGCTCGACGGCCGGACGGAGCGTGCGGCCCTCACGGATCTCGTCGCGGATGCGTTCGAAGTAGACGATGAACGAGTCCGCCGTGATTCCGATCGCCACAATGGCACCGCAGACGGCCGGGAGGTTCAGCGCGAAGCCGATGGCCGGGCCGAGGAGGGCCATGATCGTGTACGTCAGGATGCCGGAGGCCAGCAGGCTGAGAAGGGCGATGAGGGCCAGGCCGCGGTAGTAGGCCACCAGGTAGATGACGACCAGGGCCAGTCCGATGGCGCCGGCGATGAGACCGGCCTCCAGCTGCTCGCCGCCGAGGGCGGCGGTGACGGTGGTGACGGTGTCCTCGCTGAAGGACAGCGGGAGCGCGCCGTAGGACAGGACGTTGGCCAGGTCCTCCGCCGACTGCTGAGTGAAGCTGCCGGAGATCTCGGCGCTGCCGCTGAGCGCCTCGTTCACCTGCGGTGCGGAGACGACCTCACCGTCGAGGGAGATCGCGAACTGGTTCTGCGGGGACTGCTGCGACGACAGCTTCTTGGTGATCGTCTGGAACTTCTTGGAGCCCTTGTCGGTGAACTCCATCGAGACGAGCCAGATGCCGCGCTGCTGGTCGAACTGGGCCTTCGCGTCGTCGACGTCCGTGCCGGAGACCTCGGCCGGGCCGAGGAGGTACTTGGCGTCGCCCTCGGAGCTGCACGCGACCGTGGGGTCCTCGGGCTTGACGCCGTCGCCGGCCTTGGCGCGGGCGGCCTCGTCGGTGCAGTCCAGCGCGGTGAACTTCTTCTCGAGCGCCGCGGTGGCGGGGTCGGGAGTCCCGGTCGCCGCGGGGGTCTCCGATCCACCGGAGGCGCTCGCGGACGGGGTCGGCGTCGCGTCCTTCTTCAGCGCGCCGGTGACCGCGCGGCCCTGGGTGGTGGCGCTCGCCGAGGGCGTCGTCTTCGAATCGGAGGCTGTTTCCGGGTCGCTCGCCTTCGCACTGGGCGTGGCGCTCGGCTTCCCGGAACCGCTCGCGGACGGGCTCGCGGAACCCTCGGGGGTCGGTGCGCCGCCGGTGACCGTGAGCACGGGCCGGAAGTACAGCTGGGCGGTCGTGCCGACCTGCTCCCGGGCCTGCTTCGAATTCGTCCCCTTGGGGATGTTGACGATGATGTTCGAGGGGCCCTGGGTCTGGACCTCGGCCTCGGAGACACCCAGACCGTTGACACGGCGTTCGATGATGCTGACCGCGGTGTTCATGTTGGTCTCGTTGATCGCGTCAGGCTTGCCGGGCTGGCTCTTCGCCTTGAGCGTGATCGATGTGCCGCCGGCCAGGTCGATGCCGAGCCGGGGCGTGGTGTGACCGGACAGGAACATCCCGCCGGTCAGGGCGACCATGGCGATCAGGATCAGAGCCAGGGCACGGCCCGGCTTGCCCTGTCCACCGGTTGAACCCCGGCCTTTCTTCGGTGCTGCCACCTTTTCGTTTCTCCCTGTCCAACCGCCCCGCGCCGGGTACGCGCCCGAGCGGCCACGAAGTGTTGTGGGGACCCGCCCCCGCAGAAGACCGCACGGCCCGTGAGACGCCGGACACCCTCGGGTGTCCGGCGTCTCTGGGTCGTGGAACTACTTCGCGTCGCCCTCGCCGTCGGCCTTGGCGTCCTTGACCTCGGAGCTCTTGATCTCGGAGCCCTTGGTCCCGGCGTCCTCCGGCGCGGCGTCCTCGGCCTTCTTGCCCAGGTCGATCTTCGCGACGTCGTCGGCCGCGTCCTCGTCCGTGGACTCGCCGGCGGTGAGCGAGGAGGCGTCGTCGGGCACGACCGTGCCGTCGGCGTCCAGCTCGTCGTCGTCACCGTGGACGATGCGGTTGTACTCCGCGTCGTCGAGGACGGCGCCGATGGCGTTCTTCGCGTAGATGGCGTGCACGCCGGGCGCGACCTCGAGGAGAACCGTGTCGTCCTGAATCTCCTTGACGGTGGCGTACATGCCCCCGATCGTCCGGACGCCGGTACCGGGCTGCATGTCGTTGCGCATCTGCGCAGCCGCCTGCTGCTTCTTCTTGGCGGACCGGGTCATCAGGAACATGGCCCCGATGAGCACGATGAAGGGGAGGAGGGTCACGAGACTCACGGGACGGAACTTCCTTCGCACGACCACGCTGGATTCACGCGGCCTGGTCTACGGGGGTGGGTACACCGACCTGAACGGGCGGCATCGGCGGAGTCTAAGCGAGTCCGCATCATTGGAACAACGTCCAGCATGGCACCGTGGTTCCCCTGCTGGCCAACCCGTCCTGTGTCACGCCCCGAACAGGCCCTGTTGTCCCTTTGCGCCGTGCTGCGGAGGGACGAGGCCGAGGTGCGCCCATGCCGCGGGGGTCGCGACCCTGCCCCGCGGGGTCCTCGCGAGCAGTCCTTCCCGTACGAGGAAGGGCTCGGCGACCTCCTCGACGGTCTCGCGCTCCTCGCCGACGGCCACGGCGAGGGTGGAGAGCCCGACGGGGCCTCCCCCGAAGAGCTTCAGCAGGGCGCCGAGCACCGCGCGGTCCAGCCGGTCGAGCCCCCGGGCGTCGACCTCGTACACCCGCAGGGCCGCGGCGGCGATGTCCCGGTCGATCCGTCCTTCGGCCTTGACCTGGGCGTAGTCCCGGACACGGCGCAGCAGCCGGTTGGCGATACGGGGCGTGCCCCGGGAGCGTCCGGCGATCTCGGCGGCGCCCGCTGTGTCTATGGCCACGTCGAGCAGGCCGGCGGAGCGGTGGATGACCCGCTCCAGCTCGGTGGGGGCGTAGAACTCCATGTGCCCGGTGAAGCCGAAGCGGTCGCGCAGCGGGGGCGGCAGCAGTCCCGCCCTGGTGGTGGCGCCGACGAGGGTGAACGGCGGCAGTTCCAGCGGAATGGCGGTGGCGCCCGGGCCCTTGCCGACGATCACGTCGACCCGGAAGTCCTCCATCGCCATGTAGAGCATCTCCTCGGCCGGCCGCGACATGCGGTGGATCTCGTCGAGGAAGAGGACCTCGCCCTCCTGGAGCGAGGACAGGATCGCGGCGAGATCGCCGGCGTGCTGGATGGCGGGGCCGGAGGTGATCCGGATCGGCGCGCCCATCTCGGCCGCGATGATCATGGAGAGGGTGGTCTTGCCCAGGCCGGGGGCGCCGGAGAGCAGGACGTGGTCGGCGGTGGCGCCCCGGGCGCGGGCCGCCTTGAGGACCAGGTCGAGCTGCTCCCGCACCGTCTCCTGGCCGACGAATTCATGGAGGTCCTTCGGGCGCAGGGCCGCCTCGACGGCGGTGTCCTCGCCGTCCGCCCCGGCGTCCACCAGGCGGTCGTCCAGCCGCTCGTCCGTGAGGTCGCCGGTGTCGGTCCCGGTCTCGTCCCAGTTCATCTCGTCAGTCCCGCCTCGGGTGTTTCGGTGCCGGTCCGTGCGGTGTTCCGGCCGGCGTACGGGGCGCGTGGCGGCCCCTGGGTCAGCGTGCGCGGTTGAGTGTCTGGAGGGCGGCGCGCAGCAGCTGCGGCACGGGGGCCTGGCCGCTGTCGGCGATCGCGGCCTCGGCCTGCGGAGCCACCGCGCTCACCGCCTCGTCGGCCTCGCGGGTGGCGTAGCCGAGGCCGATCAGGGCGGCCTGCAGCTGGTCGCGCCAGGAGCTGCTGACTGCGGTGCCGATGCCCTGCTGCCCGATGTGCGCGCCGACCGGTTCGCCGAGCCGGTCCTTGAGCTCGAGGAGGAGCTTCTGGGCGCCCTTCTTGCCGATGCCGGACACGGCGGTGAGCGCCTTCTCGTCACCGGTGGCGACGGCGATGCGCAGGGCGTCCGGGCTGTGGGTGGCGAGCATGGCCTGGGCGAGCCGGGGACCCACACCGCTGGCGGTCTGGAGCAGCTCGAAGATCTGCCGCTCGTCGTCGTCCGCGAAGCCGTAGAGGGTGAGCGAGTCCTCCCGGACGACCAGGGACGTCGCCAGTCTCGCCTCCTTGCCGATCCGCAGGCCGGCGAGGGTCTCGGGGGTGCACTGGACGGCCATGCCGATGCCGCCGACCTCGATCACGGCCGTGGCCGGGGCGAGGGCGGCCACCGGGCCTGAGACGAAGGCGATCATGCGGTACGGCCTTTCAGCGTGCGGTGGGCGGCGACGGCCTGCTGCAGTCGGTTCTGCGCGGGCGCGCGCCAGATGTGGCAGATGGCGAGGGCGAGGGCGTCGGCGGCGTCGGCGGGCTTCGGCGGCGCGTCGAGCCGCAGCAGCCGGGTCACCATGGCGCCGACCTGCGCCTTGTCGGCCCGTCCCGATCCGGTGACGGCGGCCTTGACCTCGCTCGGGGTGTGCAGGGCGACCGGGATGCCGCGGCGCGACGCGCAGAGCATGGCGACGGCGCTGGCCTGTGCGGTGCCCATGACCGTACGCACGTTGTGCTGGCTGAACACCCGCTCCACGGCGACGAATTCGGGCCGGTGCTCGTCGAGCCACCGCTCGATGCCCTGCTCGATGGCGACGAGCCGGTGGCCGAGCTCCGCGTCGGGCGGGGTCCGCACCACGCCGACGCCGACCATGGTGAGCGGCCGGCCGGCGACTCCCTCGACGACTCCGACGCCGCACCGGGTCAGCCCCGGGTCCACACCCAACACCCGCATGAATGGGCCCCCTCCACCGCTCGGTCATCTGTTCCCGCAGGCTATCGGCTCCCGCTGACAATGCGACGGGCCGACGGGGTGTGTCCCGTCGGCCCGTCCCGGTTGCGCCGCCTCAGGCGTCGACCTTCTCCATGACCTCGTCCGAGACGTCGAAGTTGGCGAAGACGTTCTGCACGTCGTCGCTGTCCTCCAGCGCGTCGATCAGCTTGAAGATCTTGCGCGCGCCCTCTTCGTCGAGCTCGACCTGCATGGTCGGGACGAAGTTGGCCTCGGCCGAGTCGTAGTCGATGCCGGCCTCCTGGAGCGCGGTGCGGACCGCGACCATGTCGGTGGCCTCGCTGAGCACCTCGAAGGTGTCACCGAGGTCGTTGACCTCCTCGGCGCCGGCGTCGAGCACCGCACCGAGCACGTCGTCCTCGCCGAGCTCGCCCTTGGGGACGATCACGACACCCTTGCGGTTGAACAGGTACGAGACCGAGCCCGGGTCAGCCATCGAACCGCCGTTGCGGGTCATGGCGACACGGACGTCGGACGCGGCGCGGTTGCGGTTGTCGGTGAGGCACTCGATGAGCACCGCGACGCCGTTCGGCCCGTAGCCCTCGTACATGATCGTCTCGTAGTCGGCGCCACCGGCCTCGAGACCGGCACCGCGCTTGACCGCCGAGTCGATGTTCTTGTTCGGGACCGAGCTCTTCTTGGCCTTCTGGATGGCGTCGAAGAGGGTCGGGTTGCCGGACACATCGGCACCGCCGGTGCGGGCCGCGACCTCGATGTTCTTGATCATCTTCGCGAAGAGCTTGCCGCGCTTGGCGTCGATCACGGCCTTCTTGTGCTTCGTCGTAGCCCATTTAGAGTGGCCGGACATCTGCCTTCTCCTTCGCGTCACCAAAATCGATCCGAACCCGAGAGATCCTACCGGGGTCGGATCAGCCCACGGCGCGCACCATGTCGGTGAAGAGCGCGTGCACCCGGTGGTCGCCGGTCAGTTCCGGGTGGAATGACGTGGCGAGGGCGTTTCCCTGGCGTACGGCCACGATATGCCCCCCGTGCACCGCGACGACCTCCGCGCGGGCGCCGACCGACTCCACCCAGGGGGCCCGGATGAAGACGCCGTCGACGGGTCCGCCGGGCACGCCGTCGACCTCGACGGCCGCCTCGAAGGACTCGTTCTGCCGCCCGAAAGCGTTACGGCGCACGATCATGTCGATGCCACCGACCGTCTCCTGGCCGGAGCGGGGGTCGAGGATCTTGTCGGCGAGCAGGATCATGCCGGCGCAGGTGCCGTAGACGGGCATCCCGGCGGCCACCCGCTCACGCAGGGGTTCCAGCATGCCGAAGAGGACGGCCAGCTTGGACATCGTGGTGGACTCGCCACCGGGTATGACGAGCCCGTCGACCTCGGCGAGCTCCTCGGGCCGCCTGACCGGCCTGGCCACGGCGTCCGCCGAGGCCAGGGCGATCAGGTGTTCCCGTACGTCGCCCTGGAGAGCCAGGACTCCGATCACAGGGGTGTCGGTCATCGGTGCTTACCAGCCGCGGTTGGCGTAGCGCTCGCCCTCGGGGAGCGTGTCGCAGTTGATGCCGACCATGGCCTCGCCGAGGTTGCGGGAGGCGTCCGCGATGATCTTCGGGTCGTCGTAGAAGGTGGTGGCCTTCACGATGGCGGCGGCGCGCTTGGCCGGGTCGCCGGACTTGAAGATGCCGGAACCCACGAAGACGCCCTCGGCGCCGAGCTGACGCATCAGGGCCGCGTCCGCGGGGGTCGCCACGCCGCCGGCCGAGAACAGGACGACGGGCAGCCGGCCGAGCTCGGAGACCTCCTTGACCAGCTCGTAGGGGGCGCGGAGGTCCTTGGCGGCGGCGTACAGCTCGTTGTTGTCGAAGCCGCGCAGGCGGGCGATCTCGTTCTTGATCTGGCGCAGGTGGCGGACCGCCTCGACGACGTTGCCCGTGCCCGCCTCGCCCTTCGAGCGGATCATCGCGGCGCCCTCGGCGATACGGCGCAGGGCCTCGCCCAGGTTGGTGGCGCCGCAGACGAAGGGGGTGGTGAAGGCGAACTTGTCGCTGTGGTTGACCTCGTCGGCCGGGGTGAGGACCTCGGACTCGTCGATGTAGTCGACGCCCAGGGACTGGAGCACCTGGGCCTCGACGAAGTGGCCGATGCGGGACTTGGCCATGACGGGGATGGAGACGGCCTCGATGATCTCCTCGATCATGTTGGGGTCCGACATCCGGGCCACGCCGCCGTCCTTGCGGATGTCGGCCGGCACCCGCTCCAGCGCCATGACGGCCACGGCGCCCGCGTCCTCGGCGATCTTCGCCTGCTCGGCGTTGACGACGTCCATGATCACGCCGCCCTTGAGCTGCTCGGCCATGCCGCGCTTGACGCGGGCGGTGCCGGTGGCCGGGGTCTCGGCGGACTGCGGGGTGGTGGGAAGCGTGGACACGGATCGACCTCACTGGGGTGGAAAGACGCTGGATGGTGCAGACCCGAGCAAACGCTCCGGGAGCAGTCCACAGCAAGGGCCAATGCACACCCCGTGGATCGTTCTGCACGCCTCCGGGCCGCCCGGCCGGTCCGCGCTCAGCTGCCGGGACGGTCCGCCAGGGCGACCGGCGGCTCGTCGTCCATCTCGAACGCGAGCGGGAAGGGGGCGTGCCCCGCCAGCCGGAACAGCCGTACGGTCCGGTGTCTGCGCAGCGCGCGGGCGGCGCGCACCGAGTCGTTGTGGAAGCGGCGCGCCATCGGTACGCGGCGTACGGCGGCGGCCAGTTCCTTCGCCGCGTCCTCGCCGCCCGGGAACTCCTTCACGGCCTCGACCTGCGCCGCCTCGCCGAACACGGCCCGCAGGGCGGTGCTCAGCTCGCTCTCGGCGACCTCGCGCTGCTCCTCCTCGGCCTGCCGCGCCGCGTGTGCGGCCTCGTAGAGCACGATCGACGCGGCCGGGTCCAGGACCCCGGCGGTGGCCAGTTCCTGGGTGACCGAGGCACGGCGCAGCAGCTGGGCGTCGAGCGCCGCCCGGGCCGCGTCGATACGGGCGTGGAGCCGGTCGAGCCGGCCGGCGGTCCAGCTGAGATACAGGCCGATCGCGAAGAGCGCGACGACGGTCCAGATGAGGATTTCGATCACGGGCGGCAAGGCTACCGTCGGAGGGGACCGCCCGGCCCCGCCGGTGCGCCCCCGGGGCGGTGACCGTCCCCGCTCAGTCCCGGGCGAGGCCGAAGCGTGCGCGGAGCCCCGTGCGTTCGTCGGTGTCCACGGCCGCCGCTCCGTCGGTCACCGTCTCGTACACCGCCAGGATGTCCGCGCCGACCGTCGTCCAGTCGAAGCGGCGCACATGCGCGCTGCCCCGTTCCCGCAGCCCCGAGCGCCGCTCCGGGTCGCCCAGGAGCCGGATCGCGGCCGAGGCCAGGGCGTCCGCGTCCTCGTTGGCGAACAGGTCGCCGGCGGCTCCCTGGTCGAGCACCTGCGCGAACGCGTCCAGGTCGCTGGCGAGGACGGGCGCTCCGGCCGACAGGGCCTCGACCAGGATGATGCCGAAGCTCTCCCCGCCGGTGTTCGGCGCGACGTACACGTCGACACTGCGCAGCAGCCTGGCCTTGTCCTCGTCGCTGACCATGCCGAGGAACTCGACGCGCGAGCGCATCTCCCCGGGCAGCGAGGCGACCGCCTCCTCCTCGTCGCCCCGTCCCGCGACCAGCAGCCGGGTCTCCGGGCGGGCGGCGAGGATCGTGGGCAGCGCCTTCATCAGGACGGGCAGCCCCTTGCGCGGCTCGTCGATGCGTCCTATGAAGCCGAGCGTGCCCCCCTGCCACTCGGCCTTCGGCTCGGCCCGGGCGAAGAAGTCGACGTCGACGCCGTTGGGGATGACCACGGCGTCGCCGCCGAGGTGCTCGACCAGGGTCCGGCGGGCGTACTCGCTCACCGCGATCCGCGCGCTGATCTTCTCCAGCGCGGGCTGGAGGATCGGGTACGCCGCGATCATGGCCCTGGAGCGGGGGTTGGACGTGTGGAACGTGGCCACGATCGGCCCCTGTGCCGCCCAGCAGGTGAGCAGGCCGAGCGAGGGCGAGGTGGGCTCGTGGATGTGGATCACGTCGAAGGTGCCGTCGTTGAGCCAGCGCCGTACGCGCGCCGCCGACAGGAACCCGAAGTTCAGCCGGGCGACCGAGCCGTTGTACGGGACGGGCACCGCCCTGCCCGCGGAGACGACGTACGGCGGGAGCGGCGTCTCGTCGTCGGCGGGCGCGAGCACGGAGACGTCGTGGCCGAGGCGGATCAGGTGCTCCGCCAGGTCGCGGATGTGGAACTGCACCCCGCCCGGAACGTCCCAGGAGTACGGGCAGACGATGCCGATCTTCACGGAGCTTCCCCCTGGGGTTCCAGATCGGAGAGCCAGAGCCGCTGGAGCATGTGCCAGTCCTCCGGATGCTCGGCGATCCCGGTGGCGAAGGCGTCGGCCAGCGCCTGTGTCATGGAGGACGTCTTCTCGGCCCGGGTACCTGTCTCCGGCACGGCGACGGGCTCGTGGACCCGTCCCCGCATCACGGGCGTGCCGTCGTACCAGAGGGTGGCGGGCAGCAGCAGGGCACCGGTCTGCTGCGCCAGCAGAGCCGGGCCGGCGGGCATGCGCGCGGTGTCGCCGAAGAAGTCCACCTCGACGCCGGAGGCGGACAGATCGCGGTCGGCGACGAGGCAGACCAGCCCGCCGGCGCGCAGGCGCCGGGCCAGGGCCCCGAACGCGGCCCCTCCGTTGTGCGGCAGGACCTCCATGCCCAGGCCCTGGCGGTAGGCCACGAACCGGTCGTAGAGGGTCTCGGGCTTGAGCCTCTCGGCGACCGTCGTGAACGGCACCTCGAGGCTCGTGGTGACGTACGCGCCCGCCAGGTCCCAGTTCCCCAGGTGTGGCAGCGCGAGGACGACCCCCCGGCCCGCGTCCAGGCCTTCGGTGAGCCTGTGGATGTCGCGGACGTCTATGGAGGCCTTGATCCGCTGCGCACTCCACGTGGGCAACCGGAAGGACTCCATCCAGTAGCGCATGTACGAGCGCATGCCGGCCTTGGACAGCTCGGCGAGCCGGGCGGCGTCCGCGTCGGGCACCACCCGGGCGAGGTTCGACTCCAGCCGCAGCACGGACTTTCCGCGCCGCTTCCACACCTGATCGGCCAGGGTGCGGAAGAGCGCGGTGGCGGCCGGCTCGGGAAGCTTCTTGACCGCGCCCCAGCCCAGGCCGTAGAGCCCGTCGGTCAGCCGGTCCCTGAGATCGGTTCCGGTGCCGCTCACTGCGTGGCCTCGCTCCCCTGTTCCGCCGTCCCGCCCTGGGCGGCGGCCGCGGCGGCATCGGCCTCGGCAGACTCCCTGCGCACGGTCACCACCCGCTGGACCAGCGTCACCAGGCTGCCGGCGGCGACGATCCACAGCGCGATCGGCAGCAGGACCTGGATGCCCGGCACACCGAAGCCGTGCAGGCCGGCGAGGCCCGCCGCGACCAGGGAGATGACGAGCCGCTCGGCGCGCTCCACCAGTCCGTTCACCGCGACCGGCAGGCCGATCGACTCGCCGCGCGCCTTCGTGTACGAGACCACCTGGCCGCTGGCCAGGCAGAAGATCGCGACCGCGCACAGCACGTTGTCGTCACCGCTGCCCGCGTACCAGAGCGCGAACCCGGCGAAGATCGCCCCGTCCGCGACCCGGTCGAGCGTCGAGTCCAGGAACGCGCCCCACCGGCTGGAGATCCCGGCCTGCCGGGCCATGTTGCCGTCGACCAGGTCCGAGAAGACGAAGACCGTGATCACGATGGTGCCCCAGAAGAACTCCCCCATCGGGAAGAAGACCAGCGCACCTGCCATCACTCCGGCCGTACCGACGAGAGTGACCGCGTCGGGACTGACCCCGAGGCGGAGCAGCAGAGCGGCGAACGGTGTGAGGACACGCGTAAAAAATGCACGCGCGTACTTGTTCAGCATGGCCTTCCCGAGGTTCGGTGGGCGCCGCGGCCCTTTCGGCCATCGGCTGGCCCATCGTAGTCACGAGCCGTGCCGCGCAACGGCGGGGCACCCCGTCCCGCCGGATGTCCCGGAAGTCATGCTTCGCCGTGTGCGACGTATGGACGGTTTCCGGCACGGGTGAAAAGCTCGAATGACCGCGGGCGTCGCCGAAGCCGCCGCGGCGGCTCCGCCCTGCCCGTGCATCCACTCCCCCAGCTCTTGCGGCACTGCGCCAACCGATCGGGAGGCACGCATCATGGGCGACAGGACTCACACGCACACCGGAGCCGCCGGCAGGGCAGCGACGGCCGACCGGCCCGCTTCCGTACGGAACGTGGTGCTGGTCGGCCACAGCGGCTCGGGCAAGACCACTCTGGTCGAGGCACTCGCGCTGACGGCCGGGGCGCTGAACCGGGCCGGCCGGGTCGAGGACGGCACCACCGTCTCCGACCACGACGAGATCGAACAGCGCCGACGGCGTTCCGTACAGCTCTCGCTGGTCCCCGTCGAATGGGACGGCTACAAGATCAACCTGCTGGACACCCCCGGCTACGCGGACTTCGTCGGTGAACTCAGGGCCGGTCTGCGTGCGGCGGACGCGGCCCTCTTCGTCGTCTCGGCCGCCCAGGAGGCCGACGCCGTGGCGGGCACCACCCGCGCGGTCTGGGAGGAGTGCGCGGCCGTCGGGATGCCCCGGGCGATCGTCGTCACGCACCTGGACACGGCGCGTACGTCCTTCGACGAGATGACCCGGATCTGCGGCCGGATCTTCGGGCGCGACGACCCGGACGCGGTGCTCCCCCTCTACCTGCCGGTGCAGGGGCCCGAGGGCCCGGACGGGCACGCGCCGCTGACCGGGCTCACCGGGCTCCTCACCCAGCGGATCTTCGACTACTCCTCGGGGGAACGGCAGGAGGCGCCACCCGGCGGTGACCAGCGGGAACCGCTTCTGGAGGCCCGTAACCGGCTCATCGAGGGGATCATCGCCGAGAGCGAGGACGAGACCCTGATGGACCACTACCTCGGGGGCGGCGAGGTAGGTGTGACGACGCTCGTCGCGGACCTGGAGCGCGCGGTCGCGCGTGGCTCCTTCCACCCCGTCCTCACCGCCGCGCCCGCCGCCGACGGCGCCCGCCAGGGCATCGGCACCGTGGAACTCCTCGATCTGATCACGCGTGGCTTCCCCTCCCCCGAGGAGCGCACCCTGCCCGCCGTCACCACCCCGGACGGCGCCCCGCGCCCCGCCCCGGTCTGCGATCCGGCGGCACCCCTGGTCGCCGAGGTCGTGAGGACCACGTCCGACCCCTACGTGGGACGGGTCTCCCTCGTACGCGTCTTCTCCGGCACCCTGCGCCCCGACGACGCCGTACACGTGTGCGGGCACGGCCTCACCGGACCCGGGGGCGACGCCCGCCCCTGCCACGAGGCCGACGTACGCGTCGGGGCCCTCTCCGCGCCCTTCGGCGGACAGCAGCGCCCCCTGGACAGCTGCGTCGCCGGAGACCTGGCCGGCGTCTCCAAGCTCGGCGGGGCGGAGACCGGGGACACCCTCTCCGGCCGCGGGGAACCGCTGCTGATGGAGCCGTGGGCCACGCCCGACCCGCTGCTCCCGCTGGCGGTCCGGGCCCACGGCAAGGCCGACGAGGACAAGCTCTCGCAGGGACTGGCGCGTCTGGTCGCCGAGGATCCGACCATGCGTCTGGAGCAGAACCAGGACACCCACCAGGTCGTCCTGTGGTGCATGGGCGAGGCGCACGCGGAGGTGGCGCTGGAACGCCTGCGCAGCAGGTACGGCGTGCAGGTCGACGCCGAGCCCCACCGCGTGCCGCTGCGCGAGACCTTCGCCTCGCGCACCCTGGGGCGGGGCCGGCACGTCAAGCAGTCCGGCGGGCACGGCCAGTACGCCGTCTGCGAGATCGAGGTCGAGCCGCTGCCGCCCGGCACGGGCATCGAGTTCGTCGACAAGGTGGTCGGCGGTTCGGTGCCGCGGCAGTTCATCGCCTCCGTGGAGAAGGGCGTACGCGCCCAGGCGGCCCGCGGTGTCGCGGCCGGCCATCCGCTCGTCGACGTACGCGTCACCCTGCTCGACGGGAAGTCGCACTCGGTGGACTCCTCCGACGCCGCCTTCCAGACCGCGGGCGCCCTGGCGCTGCGCGAGGCGGCGGCCGACACCCGCATCCAGCTCCTCGAACCCGTCGCCGAGGTCGGCGTCCTCGTCCCGGACGACTACGTGGGGGCCGTCATGAGCGATCTCGCGGGGCGCCGCGGGCGGGTCGTCGGCACCGAGCAGGCGACCGGTGGGCGCACGCTCGTACGGGCGGAGGTGCCGGAGATCGAGATCGGCAGGTACACCGTCGACCTCCGCTCCCTGACGCACGGCACCGGACGGTTCGACCGGGCGTACGCCCGGCACGAACCGATGCCTCCCCAACTCGCGGACCGCATCCGCGAAGCGCCGGAAAACAGCACAAACGTGAGCTAGTTGACTGGATCTGGCGCCTGCCGCCCGCCCCCGGCCACATCGGCGGGCGGGCGGCGCGCCCGGACGATACTCTGTGGGCCCAGCTCAGAAGGTGTGCGACGTACGGTAGTTGGGAACAGCCGCAGGAGCAGACCGTGCGGGCGAGTGGGGGCGACAGTGGCCAACGACGGATTCGATTTCTCTCCCGGAGCGCAGATCCCGCTCCAGGGTTCGGGAGGGCAGGCGGTGGCGACGAACGCCCTCGCCTCCGCCGCGTACCGCGACAGCGATGTGACCGAGATCCTGAAGGCCAACAGCGAGTGGCACAAGTCCGAGGTGAAACCGGGCGAGTCCAAGCTGTTCAAGTCCGACTACTTCAAGCCGAATCTCGGCGAGGCGTTCTCCCGGGCCGTCCAGGAACGCATGCTCGGCGGCGGCCGCAACGCGCTCATCCAGTCCTTCGGCACCGACCCGCAGACCGTCGTCGAGCACTGCCTCTCCGCGACCCGGCTGCGCAAGGCACGCGACTCGAAGCTGACGCTGGTCACCGCGGTCTTCGGCTTCGCCTTCCTGCCCGGTCTGGTCCTCTGGGTCCTCGCCTTCCGGCTGCGCGACTTCCTCAACAAGTCCAAGGACAAGTTCTTCCAGGCGCTGGGCGGCATCCTCCTCATCGCGCTCGGTGCCGGCGCCGCGTTCTTCCTGATCGCCATGCCGCTCACCGGCTTCCTGGCGCTCTACCTGCGGGCGGCCGCCGTCGCACCGCTGATCGGCTGGCTGCTCGCCAAGCGGATCGCGGAGACCTCGGTCAAGGACCTGCGCGCCCGCTGGGAAGGGCTCCTCTCCGGCAGCGGCGTCAGCGCCAAGATCCCCGAGGCCGTGCCCAAGAACCCCAACGAGACGGCCCGCGAGGCGCTGCGCCAGGGCCTGGAGAAGCTCTCCGCCGAGCAGCAGTCCAACGCCGTCTTCTACGCGGGCCCCAAGGGCATCCTCGGCATGGGGACCCGCTGGGGAAGCTGGCAGCTCGCCGAGGAACTCACCCCGGAGGACCCCGCCAAGGAGATCCACCAGTTCCGGAGCTGGGACGTCGTGCGGGCGATCCACGACCAGCTGAAGATGCTGGAGCGCGGCCCGCTGAACACCGGCGGCTTCCCCACGCCGTCGGTCAAGCACTGGATCGTCTCCCCCGTCGGCGAGAACGCGGACTCGGTCTCCCGCCCCGAGGGCGAGGACGTCGCCACCTTCCAGATCAAGCCCCACGAGATACAGCGCATCTGCAACCACCAGCAGTTCGGCAGCGGCAACCGGCATTACCTGGGCGTGCAGTTCACCCTCTGGGACGGCCAGCTCGTGATCACGATGCTGATCACGGTCACCGTGCTCCACGAGACCCTGCGCATCGAGGTCACCGGGCACGCGCTGGGCCCCGTCCACGGACTCTTCCTCACCAAGCCGGAGGCGGCGACCAAGACGGTGAAGAAGGCCGTCAGGTTCTGGGAGACCCGCAAGGTGACGCTCCCCCTCATCAAGGCGAGCGAGGTCGTCAGGCTCGCCCTGCGCGCCCCCTTCACCTGGTACCCGCCGCTGCTCGACTACCTGGGCGGCAAGATCGTCCTGCCCGAGCCCTTCGGTCTGCGGCACGCCTGGGCCGCCAAGCCGTGGGGCCACCGCTTCATGGCCGACGACGCCATGCGGACGGCCACCCCGGTCCTGCGCGTCGTCCACTCCGCGACGATGCGGGTCCTCAAGGAACACGGCGTCGACACGGAGCGCTTCGACAACCGCTCCATGATCCTCAGCGGACTGGTCCAGGACCCCGCCCCGAGGAAGGCCGACGTCTACGACGCCTGACCCGGCCCGGGACGGGAACCCCGCAGCTCAGGCGGACGGCTGTGCGGCCGGCCACACACCGGCCAGCATCGTCCGGGTGTCCCCCAGCAGCTGAGGGAGCACCTTCGTGTGGCCGACGACCGGCATGAAGTTGGTGTCCCCGCCCCAGCGGGGCACCACGTGCTGGTGGAGATGCGCGGCGATGCCCGCACCGGCCTCGGCGCCCTGGTTCATCCCGATGTTGAAGCCGTGCGCCCCGGAGGCTGCCCGCAGCGCGACCATGGCCCGCTTGGTGAAGTCGGCCAGCTCCACGGTCTCCGGGCCGTCGAGCTCGGTGTAGTCGGCCACGTGCCGGTACGGCACCACCATCAGGTGCCCGCCGTTGTACGGATACAGATTGAGCACGGCGTAGACCCGCTCGCCCCTGGCGACGACGAGCCCGTCCTCGTCGGACTTCGAGGGAATCTCGCAGAACGGACAGCCGTCCCCGGCTCCCGGGCCGCTCGGCTTGCTCTCACCCTGGATGTAGGCCATCCGGTGGGGCGTCCACAGGCGCTGGAACGCGTCGGGCGTCCCCACTCCGATCTGCTGTTCCGGCTCACTCGTCATGCCGGTCAGCATATTGCGTCACTCCCGGCGCGCGTGTCGCCGGGGGCGGGCCCGCCGGGGCACCGCGATGCTGACGCCATGAGCGACCGCCCCACGGCCCCCGACCCCGCCCGGCTGAAGGAATGGGAGCAGCGCACCGAGGTGCCGCTCTTCGCCGCGGCGCTGGTCTTCCTCACCGGTTACGCGGTCCGCGTCCTCGCCCCCGACGGCGCCCAGCCCTGGCGCGACATCGCCCTGGCGCTCGTCGCCGCCACCTGGCTGCTCTTCGTCGTGGACTACGGCGTACGGCTCAGGCTCAGCGGTCTGGGCCTCCGCTTCGCGCACCGTCACTGGCTGGACACGGCGGTCCTGCTCCTGCCGCTGCTGCGCCCGCTGCGGATGGTCAAGGTCTACACGGCGGTCCAGCAGCGCAGGCACGGCCCCGGGCTGACTCTCTACGCCCGGGTGATGACGTATGCGAGCCTCACCGCCGCGCTCCTGGGCTTCTCCGCGGCGCTCGCGGTGTACCACCAGGAGCAGGGGGCGCCCGGCTCCACGATCCGCACGTTCGGCGACTCGCTGTGGTGGGCGTGCGCGACGCTCACCACGGTGGGCTACGGCGACGCGGTGCCGGTGACCCCGGTCGGCCGGGTGATCGCGGCGTTCCTGATGGCGTGCGGGCTGGCGCTGCTGGGGGCGGTGACGGGCTCGTTCTCGTCGTGGCTGGTGGAGGTGTTCAAGCGGGAGGACGAGAAGAGGCCCCCGGGGAGCGCGTAGCTCCCCGGGGGCCTCCTTCGGGCAGGGTCACACCTGTACGCGGCGCTCCACCACGTCGGCGAGCTTGGCGATCGCCTCGTCACGGGCGATGCCGTTCTCCTGCGATCCGTCGCGGTAGCGGAAGGACACCGTGCCCGCGTTCATGTCCTCGTCGCCGACGATGATCATGAACGGGACCTTGGCCTTCTGGTGGTTGCGGATCTTCTTCTGCATCCGGTCGGACGAGGCGTCCACCTCGACCCGCAGCCCCTTCTTGCGCGCCTCGGCGGCGAACTCCTGGAGATACGGGATGTGGGTGTCGCCGATCGGGATGCCGACCGCCTGGACCGGGGCCAGCCAGACCGGGAACGCGCCCGCGTAGTGCTCCAGCAGCACCGCGAAGAAGCGCTCGATGGAGCCGAACAGGGCGCGGTGGATCATGACCGGGCGCTGCTTGGTGCCGTCCGGACCGGTGTACTCCAGGTCGAAGCGCTCCGGCAGGTTGAAGTCGAGCTGCACGGTCGACATCTGCCACGTACGGCCGATGGCGTCCTTGCACTGCACCGAGATCTTCGGGCCGTAGAACGCGGCGCCGCCCGGGTCCGGGACCAGCGGGAGGCCCTGCTTCTCGGCGACCTGACGCAGTGTCTCGGTGGCCTCTTCCCAGGCCTCGTCGGAGCCGACGAACTTCTCGGGGTCCTTGGTGGACAGCTCCAGGTAGAAGTCGGTCAGACCGTAGTCGCGGAGCAGGTTCAGGACGAAGGTGAGCGTCCGGTCGAGCTCCTCGGCCATCTGCTCGCGGGTGCAGTAGATGTGCGCGTCGTCCTGCGTGAAGCCGCGCGAGCGGGTCAGGCCGTGGACGACACCCGACTTCTCGTACCGGTACACGGTGCCGAACTCGAAGAGGCGGAGCGGCAGTTCACGATAGGAACGGCCCCGCGCGTCGAAGATCAGGTTGTGCATCGGGCAGTTCATCGGCTTGAGGTAGTAGTCCACGCCGTCGTCGAGCTGCATGGGCGGGTACATGCCGTCGGCGTACCAGTCGAGGTGGCCGGACTTCTCGAAGAGCTTGCCCTTGGTGGCGTGGGGGCTGTAGACGAACTCGTAGCCCTCCTCCTCGTGGCGGCGCCGCGAGTAGTCCTCCATGGCCCGGCGGATGACGCCGCCCTTGGGGTGGAAGACCGCGAGGCCGGGGCCGATCTCGTCGGGGAAGGAGAAGAGGTCCAGCTCGTTGCCGAGCTTGCGGTGGTCGCGCTTGGCGGCCTCCTCCAGGAACAGCAGGTGCGCCTTGAGCTCGTCCTTGGTGGGCCAGGCGGTGCCGTAGATACGCTGGAGCATCGGGTTCTTCTCGCTGCCCCGCCAGTACGCCGCCGCGTTCCGCATCAGCTTGAACGCGGGGATGAACCGGGTGGTGGGCAGGTGCGGGCCCCGGCAGAGGTCCTTCCAGCACAGCTCGCCGGTCTTGGCGTCCAGGTTGTCGTAGATGGTCAGCTCGCCGCCGCCCACCTCGACGTCCGCGCCGTCGTCCGTGGAGGCGGAGCCCTTGATGCCGATGAGCTCCAGCTTGTACGGCTCGCCGGCGAGCTCCTCGCGGGCCGCCTCGTCGGTCACGACCCGGCGGGAGAACCTCTGGCCCCGCTTCTGGATCTCCTGCATCTTCTTCTCGATGGCCTTGAGGTCCTCGGGCGTGAACGGCTTCTCGACGTCGAAGTCGTAGTAGAAACCGTCCTTGACCGGCGGGCCGATGCCCAGCTTGGCCTCGGGGTGCAGCTCCTGCACGGCCTGTGCCATCACGTGCGCGGTGGAGTGCCGCAGGATGTTCAGGCCGTCCTCGGAGGAGATCTCGACGGGCTCGACGACCTCGCCGTCCCCGAGCTCGTACGCGAGGTCGCGCAGCTCGCCGTCGACCCGGGCCGCGACGACGGTGCGCTGCCCGGGGAAGAGCTCGGCGGCCGTCGTGCCCGTCGTCACCACGTGCTCTTCCCGCTCGGAATCGCGTTGGATGATCACACGGACGTCTGACACCGGTCTCTCCTGACTGAGGGGGTGCGTCGCTTTCCTCTGGCGCGCGCAAGAGGAATCGTACCGAGCCGGGGGGCCTCGACGCGAAAGGGATACCGGGCGGGCTACTCCTCGTCCCCCGTGCACGCCTCCTCGAAGAAGTCGACGTTCTCGTGGAGCGACTTCATCAGCCGGTCCCGCTCGGCCTCGTCCACCTGCACCGGTGTGACCTGGGAGGCGCCGCCGAGCCTGCGGAAGCCGCCCCGGTTCTCCAGTCTGCCCTCCACCCGCAGGGGAAGTCCGACCAGGTGCGCGTGGCCCGCGATGCGGTAGGCCTCCTCGTCGAGCTCGATCCGTACGTGCGCCACCTCGGCTCCCGCCAGCACCCGCAGCCGCACGACACCGGGGCCGCGCGGCCCGGAGCGGCGCAGCCGCACGACGGCTCCGGTGATGCGTACGGGAACGGCGGGCTCGTCCTGCTGGTAGCGCGCTCCCGCCATGCGGAGGGCGGGCAGATCGCCCGGGGAGAACTCGACGGGCTCGGGGTTCGCGGGGCACCCTTCGGGTGTTCCGGCGGCGGGTGCCCAGGCCAGCGTGATCCTGGCGCCCTCCGCTCCCCGGACGAGGGCGACGACCGCGTCGGTCAGCTCCCGGCTGACGCCGGCGGCGACAGCGGTGTCGAAGGCTTCCATCCCGCCGGTGGCCCGCTGGTAGTCGACGGCCTCCCGGGCCGCGTGCAGCGCCGCGTAGAGCTGTACGGCGACGGCCCGCCCCGAGGTGACAGGGACGAACGCGGTGAGGCAGCGGCCGTCGGCGGCGGGCCCGACCAGGGTGCCGTCCAGGGCCCTCCGGGCTTTCCCCCGGTGCCGGGCGCCGTGGTAGCCGGCCCGGCCGCGTGCGGCGAGGGATCCGGCGAGGAGGATCTGCCGGGCCGCCCTGCGCAGTTGGTCGGTGCAGGTCCAGTCGGCGGCTCCCGAGGCGCCTTCGGGGACGTCACGCCACCAGCGGATCTCGTCGCTGGGCACGGTGAGGGCGACCAGGATGTCGCGGGCCGAGGGGGTGGCGCTGCGGGTGAGCGCGGTCAGCGCCTCGGCGAGCAGCTCCTGCCCGTCGGGGAAGGCGGTGCTGTCCGGCACGAGCAGGCTGGTACCGCCGGTGGCGGGGCCGGGCGGGATCCAGCGGCTGTAGCGTCCGCTCGCGCCCCCGCGCCGGTGCCAGCCGTGGCGCCGCAGCAGCGCACCGAGGACGGCGGGGTCGACGCGTGCGGGGTCGGGGGCCTCTCCGGGGCCGGGGCCGTCGGCGTACGGGTGCGCGCGGCTGCCCGCCGGGACCGTCCCTCCGTTGGGCTCGTCCATCGACCTGTGCATCAGGGTCTCCCTCCCGCCCCGACCCGGGCCATGATGTCGCAGAGCGCGCGGTCGTCGAAGATCCGCGAGGTCGGGATCCGCACGGTGGTCCGGTGCCGGCCCGTCACCGGGTGGCCGGCCAGGTTCGTCCAGTAACAGCAGTGCCTCAGGTCCAGCCGGTCGTGTCCGGCCCGCAGCCAGTCGTCCTGGCTGCGGGGCACGAGCATCACGACCAGGATCTTGTGCACCGACACCGGGGTGCGCGCGAGCTTCACCAGATGGGCGTTGTCGAGGGTGAAGGAGAACGCGGCGCCGGGTGGGTGCGGGGGGATCTGGTAGGTGCACTTGAGCTGCACCTTGATGGTCACCTCGTCGTCGACGGTGTGGTCGGGGGCGCCGTGGCTGACGTGCCAGTCGATGCCGTTGTCGGGAAAGGGCTGCGAGAGCGAGCAGCCCGCCGCGGCCGCGACCGCGTGGAGGTAGCCCACCTGGAGGGTCTCCATGCAGGCGGTGGTGGCGAGTGTGCCGCGCAGCGGTGGTGTGCTCCGCTGCTGCGGCGGCTTTCCCCCGTGGTCCTCGGTGCGGGCGGGACTCCCTGGGTTCGGCTGCGCGAGCGCCATGGCTCCGTGCCTTCCGGGCTGTGCCGACCGGTTGTCCGGTCTCCGCTGACGGGCTGGTCAACTTCCGTGCCCGTCCCTTGTGTTGTCACCGCAGGAGGCGGGCCGTAAACGGCGTATCAGGCATAGGGCGCGGGTATCACCGAACCGGGCAGAGGAATCCCGCCATCTGCCGAGCAGGCGCGAGGAGTTCGGGGATGATGCATTGGTTCGAGGGGCCGCTGGCGGCTTTTGACACCGAGACAACAGGCGTGGATGTCGAGGAGGACCGGATCGTCTCGGCCGCCCTCGTCGTCCAGGACGCGGCGGGCGGGCGGCTCCGCGTCACCCGCTGGCTGGTCAATCCGGGGATTCCGGTGCCGCCCGGCGCCACCGAGATCCACGGTCTGACCGACGACCATCTGCAGCGCAACGGCCGTTGGCCCGCGCCGGTCGTCGAGGAGATAGCCCGGGCGCTGGCGGAGCAGTGCGCGACGGGACGGCCGCTGGTCGTGATGAACGCACCGTTCGACCTGACGCTGCTGGACCGGGAGCTGAGGCGCCACCGGGCGTCGTCGCTGGCCGGCTACCTGCGGAACAAGCCGCTGTGCGTGCTGGACCCGCGGGTGCTGGACAAGCACCTGGACCGCTACCGCAAGGGCCGCCGCACGCTCACCGACCTGTGCGAGCTGTACGGGGTCACGCTGGACGGCGCGCACGACGCGGCGGCCGACGCGGCGGCGTCGCTCGAACTGGTGCGGGCGGTGGGGCGGCGGTTCTCCGCCCGGCTGGAGCGGCTGTCACCGGCCGAGGTGCACTCGCTGCAGGCTGTGTGGCACGCGGCTCAGGCCCGCGGGCTGCAGGCGTGGTTCGAGAAGAACGGCGCCCCGGAGGCCGTGGATCCGGCGTGGCCGTTGCGTCCGGAGCTCCCCGCGGCGGCCTGAGCGGCGCCGGGCACGCGAAAGCCGGTCCGTCGATGACACTGACGGACCGGCTCTTCCCGGGTGGGCGATACTGGTTTCGAACCAGTGACCTCTTCGGTGTGAACGAAGCGCTCTCCCACTGAGCTAATCGCCCGGGAACGGGTTGAACCATACAGGGCTCGGCGGTCTCCGTTCAAACCGCTTGGAGCCATGCCCCCAGTCCGCGGTGGCCGGCGCGCATCATCAGCGTGTGGTTGGCGCGGAAGAAGGGGCGGCAGGGGACGGCGAGCCGGCGCAGCAGCGCCCTGCGCACCTCGGCCTCCTGCTCGTACACGACGCGGCTGCCGCCCCCGTGCGGGGCGACGGTCCAGCGTGCCCAGCCCTCGAGGTCGCCGCTCATCGCCGCTTCGAGCGTCCGCGCGACGGGGTCGTTGCGGCGCTGCCGCAGCGTCAGGACGAGGTCGTACGGGAGGGACGAGCGGAAGCGGGCCCTGGCGGTGGAGTCGTCGATGCGGCTGATCCCCCGGACCTGCGGCCACCACCGGGGGTAATCCTCGACGCGCTCCAGGGCGGCGTAGACGGTGTCGGGCGGCGATGGCAGTTCCCAGACGCTCGTGAAGCGGTAGTGATTCCAGTCCATGGTTCCAGTCTGCGCGCACGGCCCTACTCAGAGCCGGAACTGAGTAGGGGAACGCATGCACGAGGATGTGGCGGCCACCACACTCCCGTACATGAGACATGTGCCGCCGCCCGCCGAGGAATTGGCGCTCCTCGATCATGAACTGGCCCGGCTGGACGCCCGCCGGCTGCAGTTGCTGAACCGCCGTGCCTGGCTGGTGGGCGTGCTCCGCGCGCCGGCCGCCCCGGCGCCCTTCCCGGCGCCTGCCGCCCGTGCGCAGGCCCCTGCCGTTCCGTACGCCCCGTCGGCGCCCGCGCACGGTACGCAGAACGTGCTGCTGGTCCTCGGTGGTCTGCTGCTCACGGTCGCGGCGATCGCCTTCACCCTGTTCAGCTGGGGCGAGATGGGCATCGCGGGCCGTTCGGCGGTGCTGGCGGCGGTGACCGCGGGTGCGCTGGTGGCGCCGGCCCTGCTGCTCGCGCGCAAGCTGCCCTCGACCGCGGAGGCGGTGGCCGCTCTGGCCCTGGTGCTGACGGTGCTGGACGCGGTGGCCCTGCACGCGGTCGCCGCTCCCGGGACCGACGCACTCGTGTTCTCGGCGGTCGCGTCGGCGGTGCTGGCGGCGGTGTGGGTCCTGTACGGGCTGCTGCTCGGCCGACTGCGGGTGCCGCTGCCCGCAGCCGTGGTGGCGGGGCAGCTGCCGCTGGTGCTGACCGCCTGGGCGGCGGGGGCGTCCGCGACCGGCTTCGGCTGGGCGCTCCTGGTGACCGCGGCGGCGGATGTCGCGGTGGTGTCGTGGGGCCGGGGGCTCGCGGTGAGGGTCACGGCGGCTGTCGGGGCGGGGGTCGCCGGGCTGGTCGCGCTGCTGATCGGTCTGGGGCTGTCCGTGTCGGCCGGTGGGCCGTTCGCGGCCGTGGGCCCGGGGGCGCTGCTGCTGGCGGGCGCGGCGGTGGCCCTGGCGGGAGCGTGGCGCGCGCCGAAGGAGTGGGCCGTCGCCGGGGGTGCGGTGGCGGGCCTGGCGTCGGTGGCCGCGGTGGGCGGAGTGCTGCGTACGGGACTGCCGTGGAACTGGGCGGTCGTGGTGTATCTGCTCTGCGGCGTCGCGCTGTCGCCGGTGGTGCGGCTCCGGGTTCCGCAGCCGGTGGGCCGGGGTGTGCTGGGGGCGTCCGCCGCGGTCACGGCGGGCGCGCTGGTGTGGGCGTCGCCCGTGGTGGCGGCGGTGCTGCTGGGTCCGGTGTCAGGGCTGGCGGACGTCTGGTCCGGGGCGCCGGAGGGCTTCCGGGGTGCGCTGGGGCCGTCGGTGCCGTGGCCGGCGTCCGCCGCGTCCCCGGTGGTGCTCGCGGTGGTGGCGGGTGTGCTCGCTGCGCTGCGTCTCGGGTGGGCGCGGGGGACGTTCGTGGCACCTCCGCAGGGGTGGCGGGCCGCCGCGGAGGCCGGGGCGACCGTCCTGGGCTGGGGTGCGGTGCCCGCGCTGCTCGCCGTGGCGGATGTGCCGTACGCGGTGGCGGTGGGCGTGGAGCTGCTGCTGGTGGGCGGGCTGCTGGCGCTCGCCGTGCGGCGGGGGTCCGGAGCCGTCCCCCTGACCGCTCTGGCGTGCGCGCTCGTGGGTGCGGTGAGCGTGGGACTGCTCGCCCTGGCCGCCGAGCCGGCCACGTACGCGGTGTTCGGAGGCCTGCTGGTGCTGTTCGCGGGTGCGGCTGCCCGGTCGCGGGCGGTGGCGGTGCGGTCCGTGCTCGCCGTCGGGTCGGTGCTGTGCGCGATCGTGGTGGCTACGGCGGCGGGGGCGTCGCTGGGGTGGACCGCGCCGCAGTCCGCTCCGGTGGTGCTGGTCGTCCCGGCGGTGACGGTGCTGCTCGGGGCCCGGCTGCGGGTGGCCGCGGTGGCGGTGCCGCTGGAGGCCGCCGGGGCGTTCGGTGCACTGGTGGCTGTGGGGCTCGCGGTCACGGACGCGCCGTTCCTCGCGCTGGTGCTGGCGCTGTGCGGGGTGCTGGCGGCGGGGAGCGCGGTGCGGCCCGAGCGCCGGCCGGCCGCGGGGTATCTGGCGGCGGCGTTGTTCGTGGCGGCGATGTGGGTGCGGCTGGGGGCTTCGGGGGTGACGGCACCTGAGGCGTACACGCTGCCCGTGTCGGTGGCCGCGTTCGCGGTGGGGTGGCTGCGGGGCCGTACGGATCCGGCTGTGTCGTCCTGGGTGGCGTACGGCCCGGCCCTCTCGATGACGATGGTTCCGAGCCTGGTGGTGGCGTGGACCGATTCCGGCTGGCCGCGGCCGCTGCTGCTGGGCGCGGCTGCCCTGGTGGTCACGCTGGCGGGCGCCCGTCTCCGGCTCCAGGCGCCGCTGGTGCTGGGCGGTTCGGTGCTGGCCCTGGTCGGCCTGCACGAGCTGGCCCCGCACGTGGTGCAGGTGCTCGACGCGCTCCCGCGCTGGGCGCCCCCGGCGCTCGCCGGGCTGCTGCTGCTCGCGGTCGGAGCGACCTACGAGCAGCGGCTGCGCGACGCGCGCCGGGTGCGGGAGAGCCTGGGCCGGATGCGTTAGGGCATCTTGTCCCCGACGAGGGCGAGGTTCTCGATGGCGGCGAGTCCGTAGAGCGCGGTGTCGTTGGTGTAGACCCAGTTGGCCTCGGTCCCGGGGACCGTGGTGACGGGGCCGGTCACCTCCTCGGTCTTCCAGGGGGCCGATTCCTTGTATCCGTCGCTGTTGTAGAACTTCGCCCAGGCGCGGGCGGCGAGCCTCTCGTCGCCCGTACGGACCGCGGCGTACGCGTCCAGGCGCGAGTGGCCCTGGAAGAGGATGAGGCTGCCGAAGTCGGAGCCGTAGCGCGCCTTCTGTTCGGCCTTGGTCGCGTTGAAGTACCGGCAGTAGTCGAGGTAGGCCTCCTCGAACTCCGGTACGTCGACGAGGTCGATGAGTTCGGCGCACAGCTCGTTGAGGCCGAAGACCGCCGAGAGGTGCGAGACGCTGACGACCGGTTCGGTACCGACGGCGAACTTCCCGGTGTCGAGGTCGTACAGGCCGCTCCCCTGGACGAAGCCGTTGGGCTGGGCGGCGATGGTCTCCATGGTTCCGAGGATGCGGGCCTCGGCCTTCGCTGCCTGCGGGCCGCCCCGCTCCCATTCGGTGAGCCAGGCGGAGACGAGCCCGCTCCAGTCGGTTCCGAAACCGATGGACAGGGCGTGCCGGTCCGGTGTGTAGGGCTCGGTACGGATCTTGCGGAGCGGGTCGAGGGCGAGGAAGGTCTCGTCGGAGTCGACGTTGGCGCGCATCAGGTCGCCGACGCGCTCGTCGGCGGTGAGGAAGTAGTAGAAGCGCCGGTAGGTGGTGTTGGCGATGCGCTGCTGCTTGGCGCTGTCGGCGTAGTGCTGGATGCCGTGCCGGGTCCCGAGGCCGGCCCACTCGCCGAGGTGGTAGACGTCGACCTCCCCGGTGTGGCGGGTCATGGCCTCGGCGAAGCGGAAGATGTCGGCGCGGCCGGAACGCAGGTAGGCGTACCAGAGCCACAGGTCGGGTGAGAGCTCGGAGTTGTCCCAGGCGTAGCCGCCGACGTCGTAGCGCCACTGGTGGCGGGCGGGGTCGTAGGAGTGCATGACGTCGCCGTAGTCCCAGAAGCCGTACCAGCGCCGCATGTCGACCTGGTCCTTGTAGTACGTGAAGAGGAAGTCGAGGTGGTCCTCGATCTTCGCCTTGGCCGGGGTCGAGCGGTCGACCGGGGAGAACAGTCCGCCGAAGACCTTCGCGCCGATCAGCTGGGAAGGCGGCGCGACCAGCTGCGGGAGGGTGCGGACGGCCTCGGTCTGCTGGGCCAGGGCGGTGGCGCCGGGGGTGGAGTCATGGGCCCAGAAGAGGAGTTCGCTGGTGCGCGCGATGCCGTACGGGGTGCCGAAGCCGGGTTCGTAGTCCTCGTAGGTGATGTTGAGGCCTTCGAGCTGTTCGGCGTACGTGTCCTGGCCCAGGCCGTCGTGGTAGAAGCGCAGGTCCATCGGTTCGGCCTCGGGCGACCAGAGCCACAGGGTGACCTCGGCCGCGTCGGTGTGGGCGTCGCGGATGTCGAGCTGGGCGGGGAACTTCTCCCAGAAGTCGCGCAGGCCGAAGGCGAGTCCGCCGCTCGCCCCGCCGACGTATCCGAAGCCGGAGGCCCGCCGGCCGCCGCCCGCCGCGATCCAGCCGTGGCCCTTCTTCGTGCGCTTGCGGAGCGAGAACCCGTCGGCGGACAGCTGACTGAGGGTGTAGTCGCCCCAGGTGGGGATGAGGTGGAGGCGGCTGGTGACGCGCTGGTCCCAGGTGGCGGGGTCGGGGAGCTTCGTGCCCTCGAACTGGGCCGCCTGGACCGCGGCGCCGGGGTCGCGGCGCAGACCGGTGATGCCCTTGACGGCTTCCCGGAGCATGCCGGTGCCTTCGCCGCCGATGCGGATGTGCCGGTCGTAGGCCTCGTCCCGCATCGGGACGGTGAAGCGGACGCCGAGGCCGCGGATGAAGTCGCCGCTCGCCTTCCCGGGTTCCTGGGTGCCGTCGAAGGTGATGGTGTGCACCATGCGGAACGATTCGGCGCCGGCGTAGAAGTAGAGCCGCACCGAGAAGGGCAGCCAGGAGCGCTTCCCTCTGCGGTGCTTGCCCTCGATCCGGACGACGGCGCGTACCGGGCCGCTCTGTTCGACCTCGGTGGTGGTGACGGCGCTCTCGAACCGTTCGTACGCCTCGCGCCCCTGGTCACCGTCCTCGATCTCTCCCTGCCGGATCAGGACGAGCCGTCCGTCCTTGGCGATCTCGGTGGAGCCACGGGTGAGGGAGGTGATGAGCGAGGAGCCGGACTTCCCGATCTTCGCGGTGATGACGCCGGTGGAGACGGTGACGGTGGATCCGGTGCTCCTGACGGCGACCTTGTGGGCGGGAGCCGTGGGCGCCCCCGGGCCGAGGAGGAACTTCTTCGCGCCCGCGGCTTCGGGGCCCACGGCGTGCGCGGTCCACTTCGCGGAGCCGTCGGGCCAGGTGGCGGTCGTCCACGACTGCACGGGGACGTCCTTGCCGTCCTCGGTGGTCAGCGCGAAGGTCTGGTCCTTGCGGTACCGCCCCTTGGGCCAGGGCACCCCGAGCGTGGAGCCGGGCGCCGCGCCGAGACCGCCGGACTCCAGCCAGGTCAGGGTGACGGGTTCGTCGGTGTGCTCCGCGCCCGGGGCCGCCGCCGACGCGGGAGCGGCGCCGAGGGACCAGCTGAACTGTGCGGCCGCGCCGGCCGCTGCCGCGGCCTTCAGAAGGGTTCTGCGGGGCATCCTGGACATGGGTGTGCCTCTCTCCGTGCGGATGGTCGGAACAGGGGACGATCAGGGACGGGTCAGCGCGAGAGCTCGCGCTGCCGTACGGCGGTGGCCGCGGCGGCGACGGCCCCGACGACGGGGACTGCTAGTGGCAGCACCAGGGCGCCGGACAGCACGACGACGGCCATCCCGCAGACGAGCAGCAGGGAGCCGGCCGGGTCACGGACCGTGTTCCGGCCGGCCTCGGCCAGGAGGGGGCGCCAGAGGGCGCCGGGCTCCCAGCAGGAGGCGGCGCGTACGACGGCGACCAGGAAGCCGATCATGGCGATGATGCCGACCGCGCCCACGAAGGGCCCGCCGGGCAGCCCGGCGCGGACCGCCGCCAGGTCGAGCTGGAGCAGGCCCCCGGCGGCCCACACGGCCACACCGACGAGCCATCCGCCGCGGGCAGCGGCCCGGGTGTCGTCCGCGAACTCGCGCAGCCCGCCGTGCCGACCGTCGAGGTAGCGGCGCAGGTGCCGGGTCCCCGCGGCGAAGGCCGCGGGGAACGTGAACAGCGGCAGGGCGGCGACGGCGATCCACACGCCGACGAGCAGGCATTCGGAGAACAGGGCGAAGCGGTTCATGACGCGCGAACGCCCGGCCGGGGTACGGGTCTTCGTCGCCACGGCGTCAGCCCTTCAGGCCCGAGGTGGCCATGCCGTCGATCAGGTACCGCTGGAAGGCCACGAAGAAGGCCAGCACCGGGAGCAGCGCCACGAGTGACATGGCGACCATGCCGCCGTAGTCCGCGACCGCGTCCTGGTCGATGAACATCTTCAGCCCCAGGGAGACGGTGTACTTGTCCGGCTCGTTGAGATACAGCAGGGGGCCCATGAAGTCGTTCCAGGCGTTGATGAACGTGAAGATCGCACTGGTGACGAGCGCCGGCCGGCAGAGCGGCATGACGATGGACCAGTAGGTCCTCAGGTGCCCGCAGCCGTCCAGCCGTGCCGCCTCGTCGAGCTCCTTGGGCAGTCCGCGCATGAACTGCACCATCAGGAAGACGAAGAAGGCGTCGGTGGCCAGGTACTTGCCGATCAGCAGCGGGGTGAAGGTGTTGATCAGCTCCAGCTTCTGGAACAGGACGTACTGCGGAATGATCAGTACGTGGTACGGCAGCAGGAGGGTGCCGATCATGACGGCGAACATGATGTTGCGCCCGGCGAACCGCACCTTGGCGAAGGCGTAGGCGGTCAGCGAGCAGGACAGCACGACGCCGATCACGGAACCGATGGCTATGTAGGCCGAGTTCAGGAAGAAGGTCGAGATCGGGATGTCGGCGATGCCCTCGGTGAGCCGGGCGTAGTTGTCACCGATCGGGTCCGCCGGGAACAGGTCCAGGCCACCGATGATGTCCGCGCTGGGCTTGAAGGAGGCCCCGATCGTCCACACCACCGGGTAGAGGACCACGGCGAGGATGACGAGCGCACCGAGGTGCCAGGCGAGTGCCCCGGGTCCCCGGCGGCGTACTGCTGATGTCAGGAGACTCATCGGCCGCCCTCCTCGTAGTGCACCCAGCGCTTCTGGGACCAGAACAGCACGGCGGTGACCAGTCCGACCGCGAGCAGCAGCAGCCATCCCATGGCCGAGGCGAAGCCCATGCGGCTGTTCACGAAGCCTTGTTCGTACAGGTAACAGGTGTAGACGAGCGTCGCGTCGGCCGGCCCGCAGCTGCCGTTGCTGACGATGTAGGCCGATCCGAAGATCTGGAACGAGTGGATGGTCTCCAGCAGGACGTTGAAGAACAGGACGGGCGAGATCATCGGCAGCGTGATGTGGAAGAACCTGCGCCAGGGGCCGGCCCCGTCCACCTCGGCCGCTTCGTACAGTTCACGCGGGACCTGCTTGAGGCCGGCCAGGAAGATGACCATCGGCGCGCCGAACTGCCAGACCGTGAGGGCGATCAGCGCGTAAATGATCATCGAGGGGTCGCCGATCCAGCCGCCGACCTCGAAGCCGAACACCTTCTGCGTACGGTCGACGATCGCGTCGTCCGAGAACAGCGCGCGCCAGACGATGGCCGCCGAGACGCTCGCACCGATGAGGGACGGGGCGTAGAAGGCCGCGCGGTAGAAGGACTGGCCCCACCGCTTCTGCGCGAGCAGCATGGCGACGGCGAGTGCCGCGGCCAGCTTGACCGGGGTGCCGATCAGCACGTACCAGGAGGTGACCTTGACCGACTGGCGCCAGCGGGGGTCCGCGAACATGTCGGTGAAGTTCTGGAGGCCGATCCAGCGCGGGGCCTCGAACAGGTTGTACTCGGTGAACGACAGGTACAGCGAGAACACCATCGGCCCGGCGATCAGGAACAGGAAGCCCGCTATCCAGGGCGACATGAACAGATAACCGGCCAGGTTCTCACCGCGGTCCCGCCGCTTCCGGGCGGGGGGCGGCACGTTTCCTCCGGGACCGTTCCGCTTGGCGACGGAGCGGTCGTCCCCGGCTGCGAGCACGCCCGGGGAGGTGTGGATGTGAGTCACCTCGGTCCTCTCAGTTCGAGCCGAGGGCGGTCTTCGCCTCGGAGAAGAACTGCTTCACGGAGTCCTTCGGCGAGGTCTTGCCCAGGGACAGGTCGGCGCCGATGCGCAGGAAGGCCGCCTCGATGACGTCGGCGCCGGCCGGGTGCGGGGTGATCGGCTCCAGGACACCCGCGTCGGCGATCGCGGTCTCGTACGCGCCGATGGCCTTGCTGGGGGCGTCGGCGGGCTCGTAGGCCTCGAACTGCGCGGTGGTGGCGGGCACTCCGCGGTCGTATCCCATGATCCGGGCGACCTCGGGGTCGTGGGTCATGAAGCTGATGAAGGTGGCCACCTCGGCGGGGTGCTTGGTCCGCGCCGTGCCGCTCAGCATCAGCGAGCCCAGGTACTGGCCGGTCTTCTTGCCGTCGGTGCTCGGGATGGGCGCGAGGCCGTAGCTGCTCCTGCCCTCCGCGCTGTAGCGGACCGAGAAGTTGTCCCAGGTGAACTCACCGGCGGACAGGCCCTTGGCGGTGGCCGACGCGGGCTTGAGCTGCTCGACCTTGTTGGGGTCGGCGTAGAGGCCCGACTTGACCCGCTCCAAGGCCTCGGTCCAGTACGGCAGCAGTTCGTCCTCGCCGAAGCCCATGCCGTCCTCGGTGAAGAAGGCCTTGCCGTTCTGGCGGAGGATCAGGTCGTACAGATACATCACGCCGTGCGGTCCGGCGTCACCGGCGATCTTCTGGCCGCGCTTGATCTTCTCCAGACCGGCCAGCCAGTCGTCCCACGTCCAGCCGATCTCGGGGGTGATGCCGGCCTTGTCGTACACCTTCTCGTCGATGACCAGGGCCATCGAGTTGCTGCCGACCGGAACGCCGAGCAGTTTGCCGTCGATCTCGGCGAACTTCTCCAGCCCGGAGCGGAAGCCGCCGAGATCGAGGTTGCCCTTCTCCGCCTGGGGGTTGAGGTCGAGGAGGACGTTCTTCGCCTCGTACTTGCGCAGGAAGGTCACGGCGTTCTGGATGACGTCCGGGGGGTTGCCGCCGGCCGCCTGGGTGTTGAACTTCTTCCAGAAGTCCGGGTACTGCTGGAAGTCCGTCTTCACCTTGATCTTCGGGTGCTTCTTCTCGAAGAGGGTGACGCACTGCTGGACCTTCTTGGCACGGTCGTCCGCGCCCCACCACGAGTGCCGGATGGTGACCGGACCACCGGAACCGCCGCTGCCCGAGCCGCAGCCGGCCGCGGTCAGGCCGAGACCGGCCGCAGAGAGGCCGGCCAGCTTCAGCAGCTGCCGCCGGTCCATGCCGTTGTTCCGAGACATAGCTCGCCCCCACCGTTCGCATTGAATCGTTTTAGAAAGCGCTTGCTGGGTCAAGGTAGGGAGCGGCAGGGGGCGCGTCAACGGTTAGGACGAAATTTCGGCGACCGGACGACGGGCCGAACAAAACGGCGAGGGCGGCGCCCGACGGGCGCGCCCGGAAACGCCGATGGCCCGGAAGCTTCTCAGAAGCTTCCGGGCCATCGGACCGGGGTGGGCGATACTGGGTTCGAACCAGTGACCTCTTCGGTGTGAACGAAGCGCTCTCCCACTGAGCTAATCGCCCCGGCGCACGGCATACATTACCCCATGTCAGCGGCGCCTTGGGACCACCGGGTCACTACCGGGTCACTGCTCGATCTTCCACGGCATCACTATGCCGAACTTCCAGACGTAGATCCCGACCAGCACCGCGATGATCACGAGCCCCACCGTGGTGAGGATGATGTTGCGCCGCCGGACCTTGGGATCGAGGGCGCGCTGCGCGGCCTCCGTGACCTTGCGTCGGGTCCAGCGCAGAACTATCTGCGCCCAGACGAATTCGGTGGCCCAGATCGCCATGCCACCGAAGATCACCAGCCACCCGGGGCCCGGCAGCGCCAGCATCGCGACGCCCGCCCCGACCACCGCGAGGCCGACGACGAAGATCCCGACCTGCCAGCCCAGGTGGAGCAGCCTCGATTTCCGGATGAACCCGGGCGCACGCGAACCCAGCTCGCGCTCCGCCGTCTCTTCGTCCCCCGCGGCGGAACTGCCGGCCACCGTGGGGGCGACCTCTTTCCGCTCGTCACTCTCCGCGTTCATGGAGCCCAACCTACCGGACCGCCGATCGTCACCGGAATGGACGCATGACCCAAAGTTACACACCGCCGCACGAGCGACCTGAAGCATCACAAATAGGTCAGAGGGGTTTACAACGGCACCGTAGGTGGCATGTCGATTTCGCCGACGTGCGAATCCCCGAGCGCACACTGAGCGAAAGGCCCTGGCGCTTATGAACACCACGGTCAGCTGCGAGCTGCACCTGCGCCTCGTTGTGTCGAGCGAGTCCTCACTGCCTGTACCCGCGGGCCTGCGGTATGACACGGCCGATCCCTATGCCGTGCACGCCACCTTCCACACCGGAGCGGAGGAAACGGTCGAATGGGTTTTCGCCCGTGACCTCCTTGCCGAGGGGCTGCACCGGCCCACCGGCACCGGAGACGTCCGCGTCTGGCCATCACGTAGTCACGGTCAAGGCGTCGTCTGCATCGCACTGAGCTCCCCTGAGGGAGAAGCCCTGCTGGAAGCCCCGGCACGGGCCCTGGAGTCGTTCCTGAAGAGGACCGACGCCGCGGTCCCGCCCGGCACCGAGCACCGTCACTTCGACCTCGATACGGAGCTCTCACACATCCTGGCCGAGAGCTGAGCCAGGCCGAGAGCTGCGGGACGCCGTCCGACTCGGGGAGACGGCGTCGCGCGGACAACCTCATAGGGCAGGCACCGGCGCCGTCGCCGCGGAACCCACCGCGGCGGCGGCGCCGCTGTGCGCGGGGGCCGGACGCACGCCAGGGGCGCCCGGCTCTCGCCACACCCGCATCATCCGCACCACACGCCTCACCTCTGCCACAGAAACCGCCTCCGGAGCCGCCAGGGCGGCCCGTGCGCTCCGCGGTGCCGCCCTTCCGGGAAAAGGGTGCCGCCCTCCCCGCCGAGCCCGTACCGGCCCCTGAGCGCCCTCGGCGAGCCAGTAGAGTCAGCCCGCATCGGTGGACGCCCGTCCGCCGGAGGCCAGGGAGCGAAGCGTGCTGATCCCACACGACACCCGGATCGCCCTCGAAACGGTGGTCGATCTGGTGAACACCGCGCCGGAGGGCGAGTCGGGCGACGGGCTCGCGGAGCTCACCGCCCTCTACGCCTTCGCGGAGCGCCACCACATCAGCGGCGTCGGAACCCTCGGCGACAAGGACCTGCGCGCCGTGCGGGACGTCCGGGACCGGTTCGCCGAGATATTCGCCGCACCCGACGCCCGCACGGCCGCGGACCTCGTCAACAGCCTGGTGGCCGCGGCCGGCACCACTCCGCAGCTCACGGATCACGACGGCTACGACTGGCACGTCCACTACTTCGCACCGGACGCATCCATCGCGGACCACCTCGCGGCCGACTGCGGCATGGCCCTGGCCTTCATCGTCGTGGCGGGTGAGCAGGACCGGCTGCGGCGCTGCGAGGCCCCGGACTGCCGGGACGCCTTCGTCGACCTGTCACGCAACCGCTCCCGCCGCTACTGCTCCAGCCGCACCTGCGGCAACCGGCTCCATGTCGCCGCGTACCGGGCCCGGCGCCGGCAGGCCGCCCGCTGAACCCTCCGCGGACGGGCCGTGCGGCCGCCCCCGGGAGGGGGGCGGCCCTGCGGGACGGTGGGCGTCCGGGTGCGGCGGCCGTTCACGGCGGAAGGGTCGCGACGGCCGCTCACAGCAGGAAGAGATCGTGCAGTGCGGCCATCAGCAGCAGGCCGCCGACGACCGTCAGGAAAATCATCAGCGGCGGCTGGGAAAGCGCGAAGAGGCAGCCACGCGGCTCTTCGGCGGGGGGTGCGGGGACGTCGCCCCGGGATGTGTCCACCATCTCGTAGTGATCATGACGCAGAGCGGGCCCTGTTGGCGATCAACAAAGCTTTTCCCAGGGCGAGTTCACACACTTCAGGATGAACGGGAATCGCTCCCGCGTCCGAAGGTCCCGCATGCGTTCGCTCCGCGTGTCCCCGCGCCGGGGCCCCGGCCCCCCTGCGGTGTCAGCGCGGGGCGGCGCTGGAGGCGCGTACGACGAGCTCCGGCTGGAGGACCACGCTGCGGTGCCGGTGGCTGCCGTCCCCGTCGTCCGCCTCCTCCAGGAGGAGCTCCGCCGCCATCCTGCCCATCACCACGGCGGGCTGCCGGACCGAGGTGAGCGGCACGGCGGCGGCCGCGGCGAACTCGATGTCGTCGTAGCCGACGATGGCGACGTCCTGCGGCACCCGCACGCCGGCGGCGTACAGCGACTGCAGGACACCGAGCGCCAGCAGGTCGTTGGCGCAGAACACGGCGGTCGGTCTGGGCACGAGGCCGAGGAGCCTGGCCCCCGCGTCGCGGCCGGCCGCCACGTCCAGGCGCTCGGAGGGGATCTCCACGAGGGCCTCGGGGCCGAGCCCCGCCTCGGCGAGTGCCGCCAGGGCACCTTCGCGGCGGTCCCTGATCTGATGGAGATCACCGGGACCGCTCACATAGGCGACGGACCGGTGGCCCGCCGAGACGAGATGCCCCACGGCGAGCATGCCGCCGCGCACGTCGTCCACCGAGACGGCACAGCTGTCGGTGGAGGCTGCCACGCGGTCGACCAGCACGTAGGGGATCCGGTGGCGGGCGAAGGCTTCGAGGTTGCCGCCGGTGGCGTCGGCCGGGGTGACCAGCACGCCGCAGACCCGCTGCTCGGCGAAGAGCCCGAGATATTCGGCCTCCTCCTCCGGGCTCTGGCCGCTGTTGCAGACCATCACGCCGAGACCGGCCTCCCGGGCCGCACGCTCGGCACCGCGCGCGACGTCGACGAAGAAGGGGTTGCCCATGTCCAGCACGAGCAGGGCCATGATGCGACTGCGGCCCGCCCTGAGCTGCCTGGCCGACTCGCTGCGTACGTATCCGAGTTCCTCGATCGCCGCCAGCACACGGGCCCGGGTGTCGGGAAGCACCGCCTCGGGACGGTTGATCACATTGGAGACCGTGCCCACCGAGACTCCGGCCTGCCGGGCCACGTCCTTGATCCCTGCCACACGCCCCACTTGCCCTGCCCCACTGATGCCGTCCGGCCGCCGCGCGTCGACGCCGGTCCCTGGTCCTCGGACGGACGTCCAGCATGGTCCGTCGCGCCGTCGCCCGGGCCGCGCCCACCGGATTGAATTGTTTCAATCCGTTCGGGACGCTAACCGCATCCACGGGATACCGTCAAGATCGGGGCGGCGCAACCCCGAGAATACCCAGACCCGGCACAGGCGTCGGCATTCCGCTGCCCAGGGCCGGCCATGAATCGATTCATGGCCCTTGCGTGCCACGGCCACCGGTCATCGGGCCCCCCGGACGGCAAGGCCGGGGCCGCCTGTCAGATCCCGTGCTTCTTCAGGATCGCCTCGATGTCACTGAAGTCGTCACCGGGCGCGGCAGCCTGCTGCTGCTTCTTCGGCTTCTCCCTCGCCTGTGGGGCCGTCGCTCCCGCACCGGAGGTCAGCGAGGGTGACGACGCGCCCGGCGCCACCGCGGCGCCCTGCTCCGCGGCCCGCGCGGCCTTGCGCTCCTTGCGGGTCGAGCCGCTTCGGCGCTCCACCGCACGCGTGGTCATGAAGAGCAGCCAGGCCACGGCCAGCAGCCCGAAACCGATCCAGACGCTCGGCTTGAGGACGATGCCGGACACCCACTCGACGACACCGGTCATCACCAGCCCGACGGGCACGAGCGAGTAGGCGGCGATCCGGGTCGCCGTGAGGAACCGCTTTCGGTACGCGGTGATCGCGGCGATGCCCAAACCCGCCGCCGACACCGCGGAACAGATGGTCTCGGCAAGCATCGGTGCCTCCAGCGATCGGGATACGTCCCTTCCATCCTGCACCGGCCACTGCCACAGGGGCCACGGCGCGGGCCCACATCAGGGACATTTCAGGGCCGCGGTCCTCCCCAGGTCCCGATTGGGAAGCGCGGGTCCGGCCTGAAAGACTGGTTTCATGAGCGATTCCCCCTCCGCCGCACCGGTCGTCCTCGACCTCTGGTGCGAGCTCGAGTGCCCCGACTGCCACCGGGCCCTTGCCGACGTCCACGCCCTGCGCGCCCGTTACGGCGACCGGCTGGAGGTACGGCTGCGCCACTTCCCGCTGGACAAACACAAGCACGCGTACGCCGCGGCGCAGGCCGCCGAGGAGGCCGTCGTCCAGGGCCAGGGATGGCCGTACATCGAGGCCGTCCTGGCCCGCACCGCCGACCTCGCACGCGCGGGCGAGCCCCTGCTGCTCGAAGTGGCGGGTGAACTGGGGCTGGACGCCGAGGAGTTCGACACCGCCCTGATCGACGGCCGGCACCTGCTGATCGTGGACGCGGACCAGGCCGAGGGCAAGGCGATCGGCGTCACGGGGACCCCGACCTACGTGATCGGTGACGAGCGGCTGGACGGCGGGAAGAGCCAGGACGGGCTGCTCGCGCGCATCGAGGAGATCGCCGACCGCCTGCTCGCCGGGCAGGACTGACAGCCCGGCGCTGCCGGCGGCCGGACGGTTACAGCGCCTTGGCCAGGTTGTACTGCGTCACCTCGTAACCGAGCGACTCGTACAGCCGCAGCGCGGGCGTGTTGTCCGCGAAGACGTGCAGGCCGAGGAGGCCGAGGCCGGCGTCGAGCGTGATGCCCTCCGCCAGGTGCATCAGCGCCCGGCCGTATCCGCGCCCCCGGTACTCCTCGCGCACCTCCACGTCGAAGACGTACCCGAGGTCGTCACCGTCCGGCACGTCACGACGCGCCACCCAGACATAACCGACGACGGCGCCGTCGTGGACGAGGACGTGGAAGTACATGCCGGGGGTGGCCAGACCGTCCGGCAGACTGGTGGCGTGGTCCGTCTCGGACTTGCGCCGCGCCTGCTCCTCCGGGACGCCGCGCTCCACCCACTCCTGCGTGTACGTCTCGACGCAGGTGGCCGCCCACGCGGCGTACTCCTGCTCCGTCATGGGACGTCCGGTGACCCCGCCGGGCAGTGCGGGGGCGGCCCGCCGGAGGGCCTTCAGCATGTTGCGGCTGCGCTCCGTGTAGCCGAGTACGGCCGCCAGGGCCCGGGCCGCGTGGTTGTCCACGGGGGCCACCAGGCGGACCTGCGTACAGCCCCAGCCGCGGAGCACCTCCTCGGCGGCGAGCGCGGCGATGGTGCCCCGGCCACGCCTCCGGTGCGCCTCGTCGATACCGAGCGACCGGAGTATGCCCGCCGAGGCGCCGAACGCCGGGTCGGTGGAGATGGCGACGGCGCCCACGGGCCGCCCGTTGTCGCACACGTCGTACGTCCGTGTCCGCACGCCGTCGGCGTCTTGCTGGACCGGCTCGGCCGGCCGGATGGTCGTGGTCATCAGGTCGTTCTATCCGCTGGGCGGCGGGCCGTCACCCCTTTTTCGGTTCCGGTTCCGGTGCCCGCCCGGACTCACGGGTCGAGATCCTCCGCCGCGCGCTCGTCGAAGACCCGCATCGCCTTCGCCGTCACGGGCCCCGGGGCGCCGGGCAGCTCCCGCGCGTCGACCCGGTGGACGGCCTGGATGTCGCGGAGTGTGGAGGTCAGGAAGATCTCGTCGGCCCGCTCCAGCACGTCCAGCGGGAGGTCGGTCTCCTGCGCACCCGTCCACTCCACGGTCAGTGCGCGGGTGATCCCCGCGAGACATCCCGAGGTGACGGGGGGCGTGTGGATCCGGCCGTCGAGGACGACGAAGACGTTGGAGCCGGTGCCCTCACAGAGTTGCCCGACCGTGTTGGGGAAGAGCGCCTCCGAGGCGCCCCCCTCGTGGGCGCGTGCGAGAGCGACGACGTTCTCGGCGTACGAGGTGGTCTTGAGGCCGGTCACCGCGCCGCGTTCGTTGCGCGTCCAGGGGACGGTCACCACGGCGGTGCTGTCGGGGCGGCGTGTCGTCCCGCCCAGCGCGACGACCAGGCTGGGCCCGGCGTCCCCGCGGTCGGAGCCGAGCGGCGAGAGACCGCCGGTGCAGGTGATCCGGAGCCGGCCGAGCTCCACGGGATTGGCCTCGACGACCGCCGCCACCGCGTGGCGGACCTCGTCGTGATCGGGGTCCGTCAGGCCCAGGCCCCTGGCCGAGCGCGTCAGCCGGTCGAGGTGCCGGGTGAGGGCGAAGGGCCGGCCCCCGGCGACCTTGACGGTCTCGAAGATGCCGTCCCCGACGGTCAGCCCGTGATCGAACACGGACAGCCGTGCGTCATCGGCGTCGTACAGTCCGCCGTTGACCCAGATCCTCATGACGCGGTTCTCCCTGGCTCCTCGTGGTGGGTGCCCGACGCTACAGCGAGCAGCCGGGAGGCCTTGAGCTCGGTCTCGGCCCATTCGCGCGCCGGGTCGGATCCCCAGGTGATGCCGGCTCCGGTGCCGAAGCGGAGAAGGGGTGCGGGCCCGGTCCGGTCGATCCAGAAGGTCCGTATGCCGACGGCCAGTTCCGCGGTGCCCCGGTCTGCGTCCACCCAGCCGACCGCTCCGCAGTACGGGCCGCGGGGAGCCGTCTCCAGGGCTTCGATGATCCCCAGCGCGCTGGACTTGGGCGCGCCGGTGACGGACCCGGGCGGGAACGCGGCGGTGAACAGCTCCGGCCAGCCGGCGCCGTCGGCGAGCCGTCCGCGCACGGTGGAGACGAGGTGGACGAGCCCGGGGTGCTTCTCCATGGCGCAGAGGTCGGGGACGCTCACGCTGCCGGGTACGCAGACCCGGCCCAGGTCGTTGCGGACCAGATCCACGATCATGACGTTCTCCGCGTGGTCCTTCTCCAGCAGATCGTCCTCGGTGCGCCCGGTGCCCTTGATCGGACCGGACTCGACCGTCCGGCCGTCGCGTGCGAGGAAGAGCTCGGGAGAAGCGGTGGCGATCTCCACACCGTGCTCCGGGAGCCGGATCGTTCCCGCGTAGGGCGCCGGGTTGCCGCGGGCGAGCAGCGCCGTGAGCGCGTCCACGTCGGTCCGGGGACCGGGCAGCGGCGCGGAGAGGACCCTGCAGAGGTTGGCCTGGTAGACCTCGCCGGCCGCGATGTGTTCACGGATCCGTCGTACGCCGGCCATGTAGGCCTGCTCGTCGAGTGAGGACGTCCACTCCTCCGGGGAGGGCCCTCGCCAGGCCCCGGGCACGGGGAGGGGGACCTCTTCGGACCGCACGGTGGCGAAGCGGGCACAGACCGGACGGCCTTCGAAATCAACACATACCGCCCAGAAACCGGACGATTCAAGAGCGGCTGGGTCGCTGGTGACATCCAGCAGGCCGGAGGCGACGAGGCCACCGAAGCGGGCAAGGGGGGTGAGGTCGCGCACGTGACCGAGTCTAAGGCGGCACGCGGTGACCTGCGGCGGGCGACGGTGGCGCAGCACGCTGCGCAAACGCGTTTTTGTGCTGGCCCGGGAATCCGCTAGAGTTCAACACGTCGCCGGGACGCGCAAGCGGTCCGGGAAAGACAAGCGGACGTAGCTCAGTTGGTAGAGCGCAACCTTGCCAAGGTTGAGGTCGCCAGTTCGAACCTGGTCGTCCGCTCGCAGTAGACGGGGGATCTTCCCGAACCCCCGTCCCTGGTGGAGTGGCCGAGAGGCGAGGCAACGGCCTGCAAAGCCGTCTACACGGGTTCAAATCCCGTCTCCACCTCCAAGGACGATTAGCTCAGCGGGAGAGCACTTCCCTGACACGGAAGGGGTCACTGGTTCAATCCCAGTATCGTCCACCGGTCCGCAAGGACCCCCGCGCGATTAGCTCAGCGGGAGAGCGCTTCCCTGACACGGAAGAGGTCACTGGTTCAATCCCAGTATCGCGCACGCAGTACACGCAGGTTCACCCTGCGCGATTAGCTCAGCGGGAGAGCGCTTCCCTGACACGGAAGAGGTCACTGGTTCAATCCCAGTATCGCGCACCAGCCGAAGCCCCCGGTCGTCTCGACGACCGGGGGCTTCGTCGTGGGCGGTCGGGGTTCAGCCGGTGAAGAGCTGGGTGGCCTTGCGGACGAGCTCGTACAGTCCGTAGGCGAACGGCACGGCGACCCAGAGCCAGACGAACGCCATGAGGGGCTTACGACTGCTGGTGGACACGGGGGCTCCTTTCCGGTGCCTCGTGGAAGCGGGCGTGGACCGGGCGTATGCATTCGTTGGCGACGAAGCCGACGACCAGCAGCCCGATCATGATCGTCAGGGAGGTCGTGTAGAGGCTGGGGCCGCTGTGCCCTGCCCGCTCCCCCGCGTCCGCGACCCGGTTGACGATCAGCGGGCCGAGGACGCCGGCCGTGGACCAGGCGGTCAGCAGGCGGCCGTGGATGGCTCCCACCTGGTAGGTGCCGAAGAGATCCTTCAGATAGGCCGGCGCGGTCGCGAACCCGCCGCCGTAGAAGGAGAGGATCACCAGCGCGCAGCAGATGAAGAGCGGCTTGGAGTCGTCCCCCAGCTGGACGATGACCACGTACATGAGCGCGCCGACGCCGAGGTAGATCCGGTACATGTTCTTACGGCCGATCAGGTCCGAGGTGGAGGACCAGAGGAGGCGTCCGCCCATGTTGGCCAGCGAGAGCAGGGCGACGAAGCCCGCCGCCGCGGAGACCGAGACCGGGGTGGCGGTGTTCGTGAAGAAGTCCTGGATCATGGGCACGGCCTTCTCGAGGATGCCGATGCCCGCCGTGACGTTCATGCAGAGGACCACCCACAGGCACCAGAACTGCGGCGTGCGCAGGGCGTTGCGGGCGGAGACCTGGGCGTTGGTGACGAGCCTGCGGGTCTCCTGCTTCGGTTCCCAGCCGTCCGGGAGCCAGCCGTCCGGCGGCACCCGCACGAGGAAGACGCCCAGTGCCATGAAGGCGGCGTAGACGACACCGTGGACGAGGAAGGCCGTGGCGATGCCGGACCGGTCCGTCCCGAAGCTCTCCAGCATCCCGGTGGACCAGGGTGAGGCGATGAGGGCGCCGCCGCCGAATCCCATGATGGCGATGCCGGTGGCCATGCCGGGCCGGTCGGGGAACCACTTGATGAGGGTGGACACCGGCGAGATGTAGCCGATGCCGAGCCCGATGCCGCCGATGAAGCCGTAGCCGAGGACGACGAGCCAGTACTGGCCGGTGGAGGCGCCGAGCGCGGCGACGAGGAAGCCGGAGGAGAAGCAGACGAGGGAGACGAACATCGCCCAGCGTGGGCCGTTGCGCTCGACGAGCGTGCCGCCGAACGCGGCCGAGAGGCCGAGCATGACGATGCCCAGCTGGAACGGGAGAGCACTGGCGGTGCCCGAGAGGTCGAGAGCGGACTCGAGCGGGGGCTTGAACACGCTCCAGGCGTAGGCCTGTCCGATGGAGAGGTGCACGGCGAGCGCGGCGGGCGGTACGAGCCAGCGGCTCCACCCCGGGGGCGCGACAGTCCGGGACCTGTCGAGGAAGTTCATGGATCCGCACTCTAGGCATCAGCCATGGCCATGACTAGATCATGAGAGGAAGTCGGTCGACCGTATGCAATGCGGGCCCGGGCTCGGCCCGGACCCGCCCTGCGGCACTACCCGCTCGGAAGCCGCGGTCAGGAGCTGAACAGCATCCGGCCGAAGCTCTTCTGACGGTGGTGGCCGCCGTAGTGACCGCCCTGGTGCGGCGCTCCCCAGGCGGGAGCCGGCGACGCGGGGTACGGCTGCTGAGCGGCGGGGTAGCCCTGCTGCGGGGCGGGCGGCGCGGGCGGGGCCTGCTGCGCCCACTGCGACTCCAGGCGGGTCAGGGACTCCAGCTCGCCGTAGTCGAGGAATATCCCGCGGCAGCCGCTGCACTGCTCGATCTGCACGCCGTTGCGGTTGTACGTGTTCATCTGCGCATGACACTTGGGGCACTGGATCATCGGGTGGACTCCTCAGGTCGTGGCGGCGTCGCCGGATACATGCCCGGCGGCGCACGCTTCACCCTACGACGCGTACGCGGACGCCAACTCGGGCGGGAGGGACGCAATTCGGACACATGCGTCGATCATCAACTGTTCCACCTCATCCGGACTGCGGCCCTCCGCCGCGGACTTGGTGAGCGCGAGGGCTGCCGTCTGCACCGTGAGCGCTCGTGCCGCGACGTCCAGCTCGGGCCACGGGTCCCCTTCGGCCCGTACGGCGGGGCCGCCGGACTCCCGGTAGGCGTCGAGGAAGCGCAGCCAGATCTCGGGCGGCAGCAGTCCGGCGGCGTACCAGGCCGCGGGCCGCGCCAGGTCCCAGGCGGGGTCGCCCAGGCCCGTGTCGTCGATGTCGATCAGCAGCCAGGGGCCGCGCCGCGCGGGGTGCCGCACGAGCTGGCCGAGGTGGAGATCGCCGTGGCAGAGGAAGCCGTCCCGGTGCTCCGGCGTCGGCTGCTCGGCGCGGGCCCAGTCGGGCAGCCCGCGCCAGGCTGCCAGCACGGGGCCGGCAGCCGGGTCGCCGGGGCGGGCGGCGCGCATCCGCGCCACGGCCCGGGCGGCCTTGACGGGTCCGCGCATCGGCGGGAGCGGATGGGGCGGCGGGGTGCGGTGCAGCCGGGCCAGCAGTGCGGCGGCTTCCTCCCAGGGGGCCGCGTCCGGGTCCGAGGGGTCGACGGGCGAGCCGTACGGCCAGAGGCTCACGGTGCGGCCCTGGGCGCTGTCCGGCGGCCCGTCCGGGGCGGGCAGGGGCGGGAGCAGGATCCCCGCCAGCCGGGGCGAGGCGGCCAGGGACAGACGGGCCGCCAGGGCGGCGGGGTCCGAGTCCGGGGCGTGCGCCTTGGCGACGCGCGGGCCGCTGCGGACCACCGTGGCGTCGGGCCGGTCCGCGAGCACCTGGGGCGGCGCGCACACGCACGGAGTGGTGCCGGCGTGGGCGCTGCCGTGCGCGAGCTCGCCCAGCTCGCGTACGACAGGGGTGGTGGTCATCGGACGGCTCCCGCGGAGGTGATCGGCCGGCCCGCGGCCGGTCCCGGCGGCGATCGTACGCGGCCGCCGGCGCCGTGGCGGGCGACGGGCCGCCGCGGCGGCGGAACGGGTCCGGACAGCGCGATGTCCGGCCAGCTCCCCAGCTGGCCGGACAAACGCTGCCGTCCGCCGCACCCCCGTCCCCACGGGGCTGTTGGCCGGATGTCCCGGTCCGGACCGCTCTTCCGGACCCGGGGCGCCGCTCAGCGCCCCAGCATCACGCCCACGGACGACGCCTGTGTGACCACTGCGTCCCAGCCGCCGAAGACGACGACCAGCAGGGCCGCCAGGGGAAGGACCATGGCTGTCGCCACCAGCGGGTGGCGCGTACCGGACGGGCGTACGCCGAACGAGGCGTACGCCCTGCGACCCTGCGTGCGGATGATCGTCCGCGCGGCCGTGTCCGCCATGGTTCCTCTCCTGACCTGTTCCGGAGCGGCGGGCGTCTGGCCTCGGGGGACGAGTTCCACGCCCGCCGCTTGACTTCAAGATTAGGGAGACGCAGGACCCATGGCGTCATGCCCGCGTACCGAATGCCGGGCCTCCCGGAGGATGAGCCGACCGTCCCCGGTGTACTCCCCTGGGTGGAGAAACGGTGAGGGCCACGGCACCCGGCACCTAGGGGTCGTCGTTCGGGTGATCCGAACGACGGGCCCCCGGGGTCCGCTCCGGCCGGAGGGTCCGGCCTCGGCATTCACCACCGCGGACACACCGCACCCGGAGGCAGACCACCAGCCGGCCGCGCCTCCCCGGCCTCACGGGGCGGTACAGCTAGGCGTCGCGGGGACGCTCGGAGGCGTCCTCACGAGGGACCGGCTGTTCCACCAGGGCGAGCACCCTGGTCGCCATGAACCGGGCGGTACGGACAACTGATCCACTTCGGGTGACTTCACTCACTTCCACCACCCCCCGGCGGACCGCTGTCTCCACCCTTCGGCCTGCCCTGGAGGCCACCACTTCGTACGTCCTGGTCGTGTCACCCGCGTCCACGACTATTTCCACACGATCGCCCTTCATTGATCCAATCCCCCTTATGCGACGGCCCTTTGAGATCTCGCACGGGCCACGGAACCTGGATCCCCGGCTCCCTGACCACTCCTCAATTCTCCCACCGGGCACTGACAATCGATGGGCCGGTGAGGGCGCGGCCTCTGAGCGCGCCGCGCCACGGGTACGTAAGCTGTGCCTCGTCAGGCGGACCGGCAGCGGGGATGGGCAGACGATGGCGATGATGCGGCTCCGGCGCGAGGACCCGCGTGTCGTCGGCTCGTTCAGGCTGCACCGGCGACTGGGCGCGGGCGGCATGGGCGTCGTCTATCTGGGTTCCGACCGCCGGGGCCAGCGGGTGGCGCTGAAGGTGATCCGGCCTGATCTGGCGGAGGACCAGGAGTTCCGCTCGCGTTTCGCGCGCGAGGTGTCCGCGGCCCGGAGGATCCGCGGCGGCTGCACGGCCCGGCTGGTGGCCGCCGATCTGGAGGCGGACCGTCCGTGGTTCGCGACGCAGTACGTACCGGGTCCCTCGCTGCACGACAAGGTCGTCGAGGAGGGCCCTCTCTCGGCGGCCGAGGTGGCCTCGATCGGGGCGGCGCTCTCGGAGGGGCTGGTGGCGGTGCACGAGGCCGGTGTCGTCCACCGTGACCTGAAGCCGTCCAACATCCTCCTCTCCCCCAAGGGCCCCCGGATCATCGACTTCGGCATCGCCTGGGCGACCGGGGCCAGCACGCTCACCCATGTGGGTACGGCCGTGGGCTCGCCGGGCTTCCTGGCGCCCGAACAGGTGCGCGGTGCGGCGGTGACCCCCGCGACGGACGTGTTCTCGCTGGGCGCCACGCTGGCCTACGCGGCGATGGCGGACTCGCCCTTCGGGCACGGAAGTTCCGAGGTGATGCTCTACCGCGTGGTGCACGAGGAACCGCATCTCTTCGACGTGCACGACGCGCTCGCCCCCCTCGTACGGGCCTGTCTGGCGAAGGACCCGGAGGAGCGGCCGAGCACCCTGCAGCTCTCCATGCGGCTCAAGGAGATCGCCGCCCGTGAGGCGCAGGGGCTGCAGGAGCGCCGTCCGCCCGCCCAGCGGAGCGCGCAGGAGCTGGACCGGCCGACCGGCCGGATGGAGGGCCCGTACACCGAACAGGCGACCCGGCACACGGCCGGGGGGTCCGCTCAGGAGTCGCGCGCGCCGGGCGGCCGGCGCCCCGCGTCGTCGCGTCCGGCGGCCCCTCGCACCGGTGGCTCGCAGTCCCGGGCGGCGCGGGGCGGCCCACGCTCCGGTCAGCAGTCCCACGGGCCCAAGGGCACGAACGGCAGGCAGGCCTCGAGGTCCGGTGTCCGCACGACCTCGGCGGGGAAGGGCGGGAAGCGGCGGCCGGCCAACCCGCGGCTGCTGCGCCAGCGGCTCGTCGTCTTCGTCGTGGTGACGCTGCTCGTCGCGCTGGGCATCGCGGCCGCCCAGGGCTGCCAGGGCCCGGCGCGCGGCCTGGGGGGCTCGCCGTCACAGACGTACGACGGGGCCGGCCCCGCGCAGGTGGGCGGGGCGGCTCCGGCTCAGGCGGATCCGGCCCGGGTCGCGTAGAAGGCGACGGCGGAGGCCGCGGCGACGTTGAGCGAGTCGACCCCGGCATCCATCGGGATGCGCACGTGGGCGTCGGCCGCGGCGAGCGCCCCGGGTGTGAGGCCGTCGCCCTCGGTGCCGAAGACGAGCGCCAGCTTCTCGTGCTGCCGCGCGACGAGTTCGTCCAGGGTGATCGACGTGTCGCTGAGGCAGAGCGCGGCGGTGGTGAAGCCCGCCTCGCGCAGCACGCCGACGTCCTCGGGCCATGACGTCAGGCGGGTCCAGGGGACGTGGAAGACGGACCCCATGGAGACCTTGACCGCCCGTCGGTAGAACGGGTCGGCGCAGCGCGGGGTGAGCAGGACGGCGTCGACGCCGAGTGCGGCGGCGTTGCGGAAGGCCGCTCCGACATTGGCGTGGTCGACGATGTCCTCGAACACGGCGACCCGCCGCACGTCCCCCCGCTCAGGGGACAGCAGCGTGCCGACGTCGGGAAGCGGCTTGCGCTGCATGGAGGCGAGGGCCCCACGGTGCACGTGGTAGCCGGTGACGCGTTCGGCGAGAGCCGGTGTGACCGCGTAGACCGGTGCGGTGGCCTCGTCGATCACGTCGCGCATGACGTCGACCCACTTGGCGGAGAGCATCATGGACCGCATCTCGTACCCGGCGTTCCCGGCACGCCGGATCACCTTCTCGCCCTCGGCGATGAAGAGGCCCTCGGCGGGTTCACGCCGCCGCCGGAGCTCGACGTCGGTCAGGCCTGTGTAGTCGCCCAGGCGAGGGTCGTCCGGGTCGTCGACGGTGATGAGTTCAGCCACGGGGTGCTACTGCCTTGTCGGGGGTGTGGGAGTGCGGGAGCGCGGCGGGGGGCCCGGCCGCTCAGCCTTCGAGCCGGCCGGCCGGGTCCGCGGCGACGGCGACGACATCGCCGATGACGATGACGGCCGGGGGGCGCACCTCTTCCGTGACGACACGCTCCCCGACGTCCGCGAGGGTCGCGTCGACCCTGCGCTGGGCCGCCGTGGTTCCTTCCTGGACCAGGGCGACCGGGGTGTCGGGTGCCTTGCCGTGGGCGATGAGGGCGCGGGAGATGGCACCGATCTTGTCGACGGCCATCAGGAGGACCAGGGTGCCGCGCAGCTGTGCGAGCGCCTTCCAGTCGACGAGGGACCTCGGGTCGTCGGGTGCCACATGGCCGCTGACCACCGTGAACTCGTGCGCGACGCCCCGGTGGGTGACGGGGATGCCCGCCGCTCCCGGCACGGAGATCGAGCTGGAGATGCCGGGGACGACCGTGCAGGCGATGCCCTCGGCGGCCAGCGCCTGTGCCTCCTCCATGCCACGGCCGAAGACGAACGGGTCGCCGCCCTTGAGGCGTACCACGGACCTGCCGGCCTTGGCGTGGTCGATCAGCGCCTGGTTGATCGCCTCCTGCGCCATGTACCGGCCGTACGGGATCTTCGCGGCGTCGATCACCTCGACGTGCGGCGGGAGCTCGTCGAGCAGGTCGCGGGGGCCGAGGCGGTCGGCGATGACCACGTCGGCCTCGGCGAGGAGACGGCGGCCGCGGACCGTGATCAGGTCGGGGTCGCCGGGGCCACCGCCCACCAGCGCGACGCCGGGGGCTCGGGTCCGGTGGTGCGGGGCGGCGAGGGTGCCGTCGCGCAGGCCCTCCACGATCGCGTCGCGGACGGCGGCGGAGTGCCGGGGGTCCCGGCCCTGCGAGGTGGTGGTGAGGACGGCGACCGTGATCCCCTCGCTGCGGCCGGTGGCCGGGGTCCAGGCGGTGGCCGCCTCCGCGTCGTCGCTCCGGACGCACCAGGTGCGGGTGCGCTCGGCCTCGGCGGACGCGGCGTCGTTGGCGGCGGCGTCGGACGACGCGACGAGGGCGTACCAGGTGTCGGCGAGGTCGCCGTCCTGATACCTGCGGCGCTCCCAGCGGATCTCACCGGTGTCGGCCATCGCCTCGACGGACGCCGTCGCCGACGGGGACACCAGGGTGATGTCGGCCCCGGCCGCGATGAGGGCGGGCAGCCGGCGCTGCGCGACCTGGCCACCGCCGACGACGACGACGCGGCGCCCGTTCAGGCGCAGTCCGACGGGGTAGGCAGGGTGATCGTCATGCTCGGCCATGGTCGTGCGGGCTCCTCGTGCAGGGTGCGGTGTGCTGCGGGCCGCTGCGGCGGTGGAGCGGCGGTGACGTGGGCTGGGTGAGGCGGTGACGCGTGGGACCACGATACGGGGTGGTGGGCACGGCACCCGGGCTGTGCGGCGGGCCGCCCCCGGCGGGCCCGGAGGCCCCGGCACGGACGGTCGTGCCCGCGCGGGGCCGCGTGGGTGCCCGGACGGGCCGGTCGGGCGCGTCCGGGCACGCGGCGGCTACTTCTCCGTGACGCCCGCGGAGTCGAACGTCGCCACCTCGTGCATCGCACGGGCGGCACTCTGCACGATGGGGAGGGCGAGCAGCGCGCCCGTGCCCTCACCGAGGCGGAGGTCCAGGTCGACCAGCGGGCGCAGGCCCAGCTTGTTGAGCGCGGCGACATGGCCGGGTTCCGCGCTGCGGTGCCCCGCGATGCACGCGGCGAGCGCCTCGGGGGCGATCGCCCGGGCGACCAGCGCGGCGGCGCCGGCGCTCACACCGTCCAGGATCACCGGCGTACGGAGCGAGGCGCCGCCCAGCAGGAAGCCCGCCATGGCGGCGTGCTCCAGGCCGCCGACCGCGGCCAGTACGCCGATGGGGTCCGTCGGGTCGGGCTGGTGCAGGTCCAGGGCGCGGCGCACCACGTCGACCTTGCGGGCGTGCATCTCGTCGTTGATCCCGGTGCCGCGCCCGGTCACCTCCGACGGGTCCAGGCCGCTGTAGACGCAGATCAGCGCGGCCGACGCGGTGGTGTTGGCGATGCCCATCTCACCGGTGAGCAGGCCCTTGTTGCCTGCGGCCACCAGGTCGCGGGCGGTCTCGATGCCCACCTCGATGGCCGCGAGGACCTCTTCGCGGGTGAGGGCGGGGCCCGTGGTGAAGTCGGCCGTTCCGGCGCGGACCTTCCTGGGCAGCAGACCGGGCGTCGCGGGGAGTTCCGACGCCACACCGACGTCGACGACGCAGACCTCGGCGCCGACCTGGGCGGCGAAGGCGTTGCAGACGGCGCCGCCACCGAGGAAGTTGGCGACCATCTGGCCGGTGACCTCCTGCGGCCACGCCGTGACGCCCTGGGCGTGCACCCCGTGGTCACCTGCGAAGATCGCCACGGCCGCGGGTTCGGGGATCGGCGGGGGGCACATCCGGGAGAGCCCGGAGAGCTGCGCGGAGATGATCTCCAGCATGCCCAGCGCGCCGGCGGGCTTCGTCATCCGCTTCTGGCGTTCCCATGCCTCGCCGAGCGCCTTGGCGTCCAGCGGGCGGATGCCGGCGATGGTCTCCTGGAGGAGGTTGTGCGGTTCCTCGCCCGGCAGGGCGCGACGGCCGTACGTCTCCTCGTGGACGACCCAGGACAGCGGGCGGCGCTTGGACCAGCCCGCCTGCATCAGTTCGGGCTCCTCGGGGAATTCGTCGACGTAGCCGACGCAGAGGTAGGCGACCACTTCGAGGTGTTCGGGCAGGCCGAGCGCCCGGACCATCTCCCGCTCGTCGAAGAAGCTGACCCAGCCGACGCCGAGCCCTTCCGCGCGGGCCGCCAGCCACAGGTTCTCCACGGCGAGCGCCGAGGAGTACGGGGCCATCTGCGGCTGGGTGTGCCGCCCCAGGGTGTGGCGGCCGCCGCGGGTGGGGTCGGCGGTGACGACGATGTTCACGGGCGTGTCGAGGATGGCCTCGATCTTCAGTTCCTTGAACTGCTTGGCCCGGGCCTTGGGCAGCGACTTGGCGTACGCATCACGCTGACGCTGGGCCAGTTCGTGCATGGAGCGGCGCGTCTCCGCGGAGCGGATGACGACGAAGTCCCAGGGCTGCGAGTGGCCGACGCTCGGCGCGGTGTGCGCGGCCTCCAGGACGCGGAGGAGGACCTCGTGAGGGATGGGGTCGCTGCGGAAGCCGTTACGGATGTCGCGGCGTTCACGCATGACCCGCAGGACGGCTTCGCGCTCGGCGTCGTCGTAGCCGGGGGCGGGTGGGGAGGCCGGGGCCTCGGCCGCGGCGGCCTCGGCGGGGGCTGTCCCGGCCTCCGCCTCTTCGGTCTCCTCCGGCGCCTCGACGGGGGCCGGGGCCTCCTGAAGGGCTTCCTCAACAGGGGCCACGGGGTCCGGGGCCTGGGCCGCCAGGGGCTCGGCCTCCGGGGCCTCGGGCTCCAAGGTCTCCGGAACCACGGGCTCCGGGATCACGGCCTCGGGGGCCTCGGCCTCGGGGGTCTCGATGATCTCGGGTCCGGTGCCGGGCTCGGGCTCCGTCTCCGGCTCGGCCAGGATCTGGGGTCCGGCCTGCGGCACGACGAGGGGCTCGGGCTCCGCGAAGGGCTCGGGCGCGGCCTCGGGCTGCTGGACGGCGACCGGCTCCGGCGCCTCCACGGCCTCGGGCACGGCCGGTGCGGGCTCCGCCACGGGGGGCGCGGGCTCGGCGGCCGGCTCGGCCTCGGCGACGGGGGGCGCGGGTTCGGCGGCCGGCTCGGCCTCGGCGACGGGGACGGCGGTCCCGGCCGCGGGGGTCGGGGCGAGGTGCGGAGCCGTCGGTACGGAGCCCTCCACGGGCACGAACTGCCCCACCGGCTCAGCCGGGGCGGCGGCTTCGACGGGCAGTTCGACGGGAGCGTCGACCGGTACGGGGGCCGGAGCCTCGGCCAGGGCCTCCGCGGGAAGCTCCTCCATCGTCTCCGGCACCGGCGCGACGGGAGTCTCCGGAATCACGGCCGCCACGGGCTCCGGGGCGACCGTTTCTGCGGGAGCGACGGGCGGGGCGGGCGAGGCGGCCACGACGGGTTCGACCGGTTCGGCAGGCGCGGCAGCCGCGTCGGGTTCGACACGTTCGGCAGGCGCGTCGGGTTCGACAAGTTCGGCAGGCGCGGCATGCTGCTCGGCGGGTTCGACAAGTTCGGCAGGCGCGGCATGCTGCTCGGCGGGTTCGACAAGTTCGGCAGGCTGCTCGGCGGGCACCACGGGCTCCGCCACCGGAGGCTCCACCAGCGTCTCGGGCGCCACGGCCGGCTCCGGCGCGCCCCACGCGGGCGCGCCCTGCGGCGGGATCTCGCCCAGCTGCGGACCGGGCAGCAGGGAAGCGCCGTCCGCCGGGACGTCGAAGTACTCGGGCCCTGTCGTCGGCGGTCCCGCGTGCCGCACGGGCATCGGGTTCTGCGGGCCGGCCGGCCCCCGGTCCGCGAGCGAGCGGACGACTCCCCCGGTCGGCGGCCCCCCGTAGGAGGGCGCCTCGGTGGAGGCGGGACCGCGGTGCAGCGGGCGCCGGGCCGGCGCGGCCGCGACCGGGACCTGCGCGGGTGCGTGCGCCGCGACCCGTACGCCGTTGAGGTCGGCGCCGGACCCGTGGGTGCCGTTCACCGCTCCGTCGTGCGCCGGGAACTGCTCGGGCACGCCCGCCGGTGCGGCCGGAGCGTCGCTCCAGGCGCCCTGGGACGCGGGCATCAGAAGGAGGTCGTCGTCCTCTGGTGTGTGCTCGGAGGGTTCGAGGTAGGTGTAGGCGTCCGGGGCGGGGACGCCCGGCTGCTCCACCATGCCTGCGTTCTCCGGCAGTCCCTCGCCCGGGATCTGGCCGGTGTCAGTCATGCGTACCCCTCGCCCATCGTCAGTGCTCCTTCGCCCTTCGCCCGGGATGCCCGAACCACGGCACGCCGGTGCTCGTCAACAAGAACGAGCGGGCTCCCCGCGCGGCACGAAACGCGCGCGGAGGTATACATTCTCGCGGCCGTTCGCCGCCGCGACAGACAGTTCTGCCTCGGCTCGCTGTGGACTGCGCCACGTTGCGCGTCCCCCGGTTACGCCGTACCACATCGCGGACCAAAACGGTCCACTTTTCCGGACATTGACGAACGAACCGTCGAACGGCCGGGCGCGGTACAACAATCGGTCAGCCTACCTCGCGCTCCCCCGCGACCACCTCAGGGGGCGAGGTCGGTACGCACCGCGGAAAGCATGAACACGACGGAGCGTTCACGCTCCGCCCAGACGGACGTGTCCAGTTCGACGGACTGGAGCAGCGCGCACGCGACCGTGTATCCGTTCTCGCCGAGCGCCGCGCCCAGCGCCTCCGCCTCGTCCCGGTTCGAGGCATGGGTGACGATGCGTTCCGGCCGGCGGTCCGCGACCGCCGTGACCACGGGCACCCCGCCGCCCCCGATCCGTACGACATCGGGTTCGGGCAGGCTTTCCAGGACGTGCGGGGCGGTGCCCATGACGACCTGGACGCCGACCTGGAACGCGCGGGCGGCGGCGGCCGTACGCGCGCAGGCGTCCGGATCGCTGTCCACGGCGAGCACAGCGGCGCCGAAGCGGGCCGCTTCCACGGCGAGTGCGCCGCTGCCGGAACCGATGTCCCAGACGAGATCGCCGGTGCGCGGTCCGAGGCGGGCGAGCTGGGCCGCTCGCAGCCCCGGGAACTCCCCTTCGCCGGTCTCCCCCGCGCCGCCGTACACCGCGGGCGGCAGGGCCCAGCCGCGGGGGCCCTCGGGGCGGCGGCCGGCGATCCAGGCACTGTTGGCGGTGGTCTCGGGACCGCCGCCGATGACGATGACGACATTGGGGTCGCGCCAGGTGTGGTCGGCCGTCTTGTCGGAGGTGAGGACGGTGACCCGCTCGCGTACGGTGCCGAGCTCCTCGCAGATCACGAAGGTGCGGTGGACGTTCTCGAGCAGCAGCGCGAGCTCGGCCGGGCCGGCTCCGGGCGATGTGAGTACGGCGACCTTGTGGTGGGCGCGGATGACGTTGACCGCGCGGCGCAGGGTCCGGGGGTGGGCGACGACGACCTGCGCGTCGTCCCACGGCATTCCGGCGCGGGCGAAGGCGGTGGCGACAGACGAGACGGCGGGGACGACCTCGACCTCCAGCCCGTGTTCGGGCTTGCGCAGGGTGCGTACGACGCCGAAGAAGCCGGGGTCGCCGTCGGCGAGGACCACGGCGCTCCCCCGGTGCCCGGCGATCCTGCGGGCGGCCAGGTCGACGCTGCCGAGGCGGATCCGTTCCGCGCGCCCCGGCACTTCGGGGAGCGCGAGGTGGTGCGCGGCGCCGGCGACGAGCGTGGCGGCCGAGAGCGCGGCTGTGGCCGCGCCGGTCAGTGGCGAGCCGTCCCAGCCGATCACCGTGACCCGGTCGGCCATCGTCGTCAGTCTCCTGGGGTGTGAGCAGGCGGGGTGTCTCCGCGGGATGCGCGGAGCAAGGGTGAGCGTATCCGGTCCGTACCAACACCCTGCCGGGGGCTCCCGCCCCGGGAGCCGGGGTCTTCCGTCCGGAACAGGCCCCAGGTCAGTTCCAGTCGTCGTACGTGCCGTAGCCGCCCGCGTCGGCCAGCTGCTCGGCGACGCCCTCCAGGTCCTCGGGCAGGAGTCCCCACACGATGAGGTCGGTCCTGATGTCGGCCCAGCCTCCGTCCTCGGTGGCGGTCCTGGCTATGCGGGCGTTCCGCAGGACGCCCTCGCTGATGCAGCCCAGCTTCTGGGCGACCTGCTGGGAGGCCGTGTTCCCGGCGGGGGTGCGCAGTTCGATCCGTTCGAAGCCCTGGTCGCGGAAGAGCCACTCGGCGAGGGCCAGCACGGACTCGGTGGCGTATCCCTCGCCGCGCGCCCAGGGGGCGGTGATGTAGCGGACCTCGGTTGCCAGGGTGCGCCGGTCGGTGTTGAGGAGGCGCACGGAGCCGACGAGGCGCTGGGTGAGGAACTCGGTGACGGCGAAGACGATGCCGTTGCCCTGGGAGCGTTCGGCCGGGGCGATCCTGCGGACCCAGCGTTCGGCGTCGACCTGGGTGTAGGGGTACGGGGCCTCGGTCCAGGCGGTGACGAGCTCGTCGTTCATCATCTCGATGTACGCCGGGACGTCCGCCATGTCGAAGGGGCGCAGCACCAACCTGTCCGTGCTGATGGAGATGGACGGGAAGGTGGTAGTCATGCGCAGCTCCATGCCGAAGACCGTGTAAAGCCACCAGCATGCAGCATCGGGGCGTGGATGTGCATGGCCGGGTCCGCACGGCGGAGCCCCGCACACCCTGGTGCGGGCGTGCGGGGCTCGTGGGGCAAGTGGTGCCTGGGTGTCAGGACTTGGCGGGCGCGCCGAAGGCGGGGACGATGGAGCCCTTGTAGGTGTCCTCGATGAACTTCTTGACCTCGTCGGAGTTCAGGAGCTTCGCGAGCTTCTGGACCCGGGGGTCGTCCTCGTTGCCGTCCTTGACCGCCAGGAAGTTGGCGTACGGGTTGCCGTCGGCCTTCTCCAGCACCAGGGAGTCCTGACCCGGCTTCAGGTCGGCCTCGATGGCGTAGTTGCCGTTGATGACGGCGGCGTCGACGTCGTCCAGGGCACGGGGCACGGTCGCGGCCTCGATCTCCTTGAACTCCAGGCCCTTCTTGTCCGTGATGTCGCTGAGCTTGGCGTTGGTGCCCACGCCGGCCTTGATGGTGATCAGCCCGTTCTCGGCGAGGAGCTGGAGCGCGCGGCCCTCGTTGGTGGTGTCGTTCGGGACGGCGACGGTCTGGCCGGCCTTGATGTCCTTCACGTCCTTGGCCTTCTTGGAGTAGAGGCCGAGGGGCTCCAGGTGGACGTCGACCACCGGGACGATGTGGGTCTTGTTCTTCTTGTTGAAGTCGTCCAGGTAGGGCTTGTGCTGGAAGAAGTTGGCGTCGACCTGGCCGTTCTCGGTGGCGGTGTTCGGCAGGACGTAGTCCGTGAACTCCTTGACCTCCAGCTTGAGACCGGCCTTGTCCGCCAGGTTCTTCTTGACGTAGTTCAGGATGTCGGCGTGCGGCGTCGGGGACGCGGCGACGACGAGGGCCTTGGAGGTGTCGGCGTCGGCACCGGTCTCGCCCTTGGCGGCCGGGTCGGAGTCCGTACCGCAGGCGCCGAGGCCGAGGGCGAGGGCGGCGGCTGCGGCGGCGGCAGCGGTGATCTTGATGTTCTTACGCACGAAGAGTGCCTCTTTCTGGTGGTGGTGCGCCCGGACAAGGAGTTCGGGCTTCAGGGGGGAGGAAAGTCAGGAGGAGGTGCGGCCCCGGCGGGCGAGCAGGCGTACGGCTCCGTCACCGATCAGCTGGACCACGGTCACGATGACGATCAGCAGCACGACGGTGATGAGCATGAACTGGTTGTCGAAGCGCTGGAATCCGTAGGTGACGGCCTTGGAACCGAGCCCTTCGCCGCCCACCGCTCCCGCCATCGCGGAATAGCCGATGAGCACGATCACGGTCGTGGTGACGCCCGAGACGAGCGAGGGCAGCGCCTGCGGCAGCAGGACCTTGCGGACGATCGTCGGGACGGACCCGCCCATCGACTGGACGGCCTCGACGAGCCCGTGGTCGACCTCGCGCACCGCCGTCTCGACGAGCCGCGCGAAGAAGGGGATGGCGCCGATGGCGAGCGGCACGATCATCGCGGACGGGCCGATGAAGGTGCCGACGACCCAGGTGGTGAAGGGGATCAGGGCAATCAGCAGGATGATGAACGGCAGCGAGCGGCCGATGTTCACGATCACGCCGATGACCTTGTTCACCACCGTGTTCTGGAGCAGTCCGCCCTTGTCGGTGAGGACGAGCAGAATGCCGAGCGGCAGTCCGCCGACGACGGTGACGAGCGTGGACCAGAGCACCATGTAGAGGGTGTCGATGGTTCCCTGCGAGAGCAGTGGCTGCATTTCGGACCAGGTCACTTCGCCACCTCCTTGGTGACAGCGGCGGGGATGCCGGTGGCGCCGGCGGGGCCGTCGTCCACGACCTCGGCCTGGAGGCCCTGCTCGCGCAGGAAGCCGATGGGCACGACGTTCTCCTCGAAGCGGCCGGGCAGCTCGATGCGCATGCGGCCGATCTGCTTGCCGCCGACGGTGTCCATCGCGGCACCGAGGATCGAGATGTCGATGTTGTACGTCCGGGAGAGCTGCGAGATCACCGGCTGGGCGGCGGCCTCGCCGTGGAAGGTGACGTCGACGACGGTGGAGCCGGGGCCGGAGGCGGTGCCCCCGACGGGGAACAGCTCGTGGGCCAGCTCGGAGCCGGGGGTGGACAGCAGCTCACCGACGGTGCCCGACTCGACGATGCGGCCCCGCTTCATCAGCGCGGCGGAGTCGCAGACGGTCTTGACGACGTCCATCTCGTGCGTGATGAGCAGGACGGTGAGGCCGAGCTCCTGGTTGAGGTCGCGCAGCAGCTGCAGGATGGAGCGGGTGGTCTCGGGGTCGAGCGCGGAGGTCGCCTCGTCGGAGAGGAGCACCTTCGGATCGCCCGCGAGGGCGCGGGCGATGCCGACGCGCTGCTTCTGGCCTCCGGACAGCTGACCGGGGTAGGCCTTCGCCTTGTCGGCGAGACCGACGAGGTCGAGGAGTTCGAGCGCCTTGCGGGTGCGTTCCTGTCCGGAGATCCCGAGGATCTCCAGGGGGAGCTCGACGTTGTCGCGGACGGTACGCGAGTCCAGCAGGTTGAAGTGCTGGAAGACCATGCCGATGCGGTTGCGCGCCCGGCGGAGCTCCTTGCCGGCGCGGCGGCCGCGGCCGGCGAGGGCGGTGAGGTCCTGTCCGGCGACCGTCACGGTGCCCGAGGTGGGGCGTTCGAGGAGGTTGACGCAGCGGATGAGGGAGGACTTGCCGGCGCCGCTCTGTCCGATGACGCCGTAGACCTCGCCTTCGCGGACGTGCAGGTCCACGCCGTCCAGGGCGGTGACCTCCCGGCCGCGTGACTGGTAGACCTTCGTGAGGCCCGAAGTGGTGATCACAGGGTTTCCGTCACTGTCGAGTGCACGGCGCGGTGTCCGCCGGGCACGGGGCATTCAGCTGGATGAGACTGTTCTCGGTGGTCGACCGGTGGGAGTCTCCGCATGGCCCGGCCGCGGCGGAGCCGCTGGGCGCGGGGCATGGGCGGGCCGGCTCGATCCGCTGGGTGCGGACGGCACGGGCGCGGTCTCGCTTCGGGGCGCGAGGCTCGGGCGGGGACCCTCAGAAGGCGCGCATTCGACACATACAACGAGCACCGGGCGTCGGGATCGCCTCGGTCGCAGGGCTGCGGTAGCTCGTCGTGGTCATGGCCCAAGTAAAACAGACGTAACGTTCCGGCGATCCCCCGTGTCCGTATAGCGGACGGCCGTGGATACGTGTCCCTTGTAGCCGGGAGCGTCGCACACACCGCCCTGACCTGGGGAAACGTGAGCAGCGCCACGTGCCGTACCGCCGGCGGCGCGATCATGCTGTGCGCACCCTGTGGCAAAGGCCACGCTTCCCCACGACCGCCCGTACCCGGTGGGCGTCCGGGCCCGCACGCGGCGGCCCGGCCCGTCCGTAATACCCTCACTTCATGCTCGACGCCCTGACGGTCGCGGTCGCCGTGACCGCGCTCGCCCTCGCCGCCTGGTGCGGATTCGCCGCCTACCGGGACCAGCCCACGAAGGACTGGCACTTCATCGGCATGGCCGTCGTGTCCGTGCTGGCGCTGGCGCAGCTGCTCGTGGGAATCGTGCAGCTGGCGCGCGGCGAGCGGCCCGACCAGGGCATGACGATCTTCATCGCCTATCTGATCGGCGCGTTCGCGGCCGTGCCCGCGGCGGGCTTCCTGTCGCTGTCGGAGCGGACCCGCTGGGGCTCGGTGACGGTGGCGGCCGGCGCGGTCGTGCTTGCCGTCCTCGAAGTACGGCTCTACGACATCTGGGGAAACTGACCTTGAGCGACACCGACCGCACGGGGAAGCCCGCGTCCCCGGCCCCGCAGCCGAACGCCCCGCAGCAGAAGCAGCAGTTCGACCTCGGCACCGGGCCGGGGCGGGTACTGGTCTGGTTCTACGGGGTGTTCACCGTGGCCGCCGCGTCCCGCTCCGTCGTCGAGATGATCCTGGACTTCGGCAAGGCGCCGCTCGCGTACGTCCTCTCGGCGGTCGCCGCCGTCGTGTACGGCTTCATCACGTACTCGCTGGTGCGGGGTGGGGAGAAGGCACGCAGGGCGGCGCTGGTGTGCTGCGCCGCCGAGCTCGCCGGTGTGCTGGTCGTCGGCACCTGGACGCTCCTGGAGCCGTCCGCCTTCCCGGACAGCACGGTGTGGTCGGGATTCGGCATGGGCTACCTGCTCATCCCGGTGATCCTGCCGGTCACCGGGATGATCTGGCTGCGCCGCGCGCGTATCGCCTGAGGCGGGACGTACGGGAGCCGTCAGGCGCTTCGTTCAGGCACTGGTCACATAGGCGGGGGCGGTGGCGTCCTTCTCCAGCAGGACCATCCGGACGCCGTCGCCTCCGGTGGTGTTGCCCACCTGGGCATAGCCCGCCTTGCGGTAGAGCCGCAGGTTGCCTTCGCTGCGCTCCCCCGTGTGCAGCCGGAAGCGGGTGGCCGAACGCCCGTCGGCCAGGCCGGATTCCGCGGCCCGCAGGAGACGGGTGCCGAGGCCGTGGTTACGGAGCCGGGGGTGGACGCAGAGCTTGCCGATCCGGCCGGCGCCGTCGGCGTCGGTGAAGCCGCGTACCGAACCGACGACTTCGTCGCCGAGCCGGGCCACGAACACCAGGTCCGTGGCGAGTTCGTCCCGCACCGAGTCGAGCGTCTGGACGAGTGGGTCGATCCGGTAGTTGCCGTAGAGCTCCGCCTCGCTCTGGAAACAGAGGTACTGGAGTCTGAAGATCTGCTCGACGTCCTGTGCCGTCGCCGCCGAGATGGTCACGCTCATGCCCATGTGTGCATGCCTCCCGCTCACCTGTCCGCCGGTTGTCTACCGCTCCATTCCCCGCAGTTCAGGAGCTACAACCTCCGCCGCCAGCATTCTGCGCAGACATCCAAGGCATCGGGAACGCATCGGGCCCAAACTCCCCTGTGACATACCCAACTCCCCTGCGATTTCCCGGTACGTCGGATCGTGGGGAGCCAGCATCGCCTCGAGTAACCGTGGGCACCTGCCGGGCAGCCGGCCCACCGCTGTGCGCAGCGCACGGCGTTCGTCGGCTCCCACCGCGATCCGTTCGGGGCAGCCCGCCCAGTCGCCCGGGGGCTCGCCGGCGGTGTAGGCGCGCTCGCGCAGGATTCTGCGGCGGGCGACGCGCGCCTCGGCCCGCACGGCGGCGCGGACCCAGCGGGCGGGGTCGGCGGGCACGCCCGGTCCTGGCCGGCGTTCCAGCAGCTTCAGCCAGACCGACTGCTCCAGGTCCGCGGCCTCGACGCCGGCGGCCTGGGCCTCGGCCCCCGCCTCCGCGCGCACCAGCGCGTGCAGGGCGCGCACGAGGGCCCGCCCGCCGTCGCCCGGCGCCTCGGCCGGGGCCGCCGGAACATGATCAAGAAGTGTCATGCCCCGTCAACGCTCCCCGGGTGCGGCGGGTTGCCGCACCCGGGGAGCTCCACCCGACCGGGGCATGTGGGCCGGGCGGCTGACGCGCCCCGGCCCTCGTACTCAGCCCTCGGCGAAGTCGGCTGCCGCGAGCAGGGCGGTGTCCGGGTTGTCGGAGAAGATCCCGTCGATCCCCGTCTCGAAGTACGCCCGGAGAGCGCCGAACACGTCGCCGTACGCGTTCGGGTCGGTGCCGCGCCGGAACTCCGCCGGCAGGAACGTGTTCTCGTTGCGCAGCGTGTACGGGTGCAGGACCAGGCCCCGCGCGTGAGCGTCCGCCACCAGGGAGGTGGGGGACGTCAGCCGTCCTTGGCCGTCCTTGGGGATGACGAGGTCCAGCGTGGGGCCGATGCCCTGGGCGAAGGACGCGATCCACTTCAGCCCGGCCGGCTTCACCAGGTCGGCGACCGTACGGGGGTCGCCGGCCTCCATGAAGTCCCACGGCCGCTCCTTCGGGCCGGGCAGCAGGACGACACGGGGGGTGGCGACGAGCTTCGACAGCCGCTGCATCGAGCTGGGCTCGAAGGACTGGAGGATCAGCGACGAGTCCGCCCGGTGCCGGCCGTGGCGGCGCAGCAGCTTGGCGAGGGGCTCCTCCAGGCCGAGGCCGAGGCCCCTGAAGTAGGAGGGGTGCTTGGTCTCGACGTAGAGCCAGACGGGCTCGCCCCGCCTGCGGCCCTCCTTGTCCGCCCAGCGCAGGACCTCTTCGAAGGTGGGGATCTCCCAGCGGCCGTCGTACAGCGTGTTCTCCTGGCGGTTGCCGGGGATGCGCTCCTCGGCCCGGAGGGTCTTCAGCTCGGCGAGGGTGAAGTCCTCGGTGAACCAGCCGGTGAGAGCGACGCCGTCGACCCGCTTGGTGGTCCTGCGGCTCGCGAACTCGGGGTGCTCGGCGACGTCCGTGGTGCCGGTGATGTCGTTCTCGTGGCGGCAGACCAGGTGGCCGTCCTTGGTCGGCACGAGGTCCTGCTCGATGATGTGCGCGCCCATGTCCAGCGCGAGCTGGTAGGAGCCGAGGGTGTGCTCGGGGCGGTAGCCGCTGGCGCCGCGGTGGCCGATGACGGTGGGCACGGGCAGGTCCCGGTAGCCGCCTCTGCCCCCGCCCCGCCCGTCCGGGGCGCCACGCCCGGCGGCTTGGGCCGTTCCGGTGGCACCGAGGGCCGTCGCGCCGAGGACGGCCGCCCCCAGGAGTGTCCGCCGGCCGGGTCCGGTCTGCGCGCGCTCTGTCATGAAATGCTCCTCGCATGTGATGTCCGGCACCTTCGGGCGAGGCTTGATCGTAGGCAGCTACGCCATCGGTGGGGCGGACCGTGGACGAACATGGCGGAAACACACGTCAACACTGCGTATCCACTGGGTGAACCCGATGTGCGGAGAGGCAGTACCCGCGAGTATCGTCCTCACCTGCACAGACCCTCGCGAATTCCCGCCCCGGCCGCCCGGCCACGACACCGGAGGATGCGTTGTCCCGACTCACGGTCATCAAGGCAGTGCTCGGACCGATCCTGCGCCTGCTCTTCCGGCCACAGGTGGAGGGCGTCGAGAACATCCCGGGTGACGGCCCGGTGATCCTCGCGGGGAACCATCTGACGTTCATCGACTCGATGATCATGCCGATCTGCTGCGACCGGCCGGTCTTCTACATCGGCAAGGACGAGTACGTCACCGGCAAGGGCCTCAAGGGCCGGCTGATGGCCTGGTTCTTCACCGGCTGCGGCATGATCCCGGTGGACCGGGACGGCGGCCGCGGCGGCGTCGCGGCGCTGATGACGGGCCGCCGGGTGCTGGAGGAGGGCCACGCCTTCGCCATCTACCCCGAAGGCACCCGCTCCCCCGACGGCCGGCTCTACCGGGGCCGTACGGGTATCGCGAGGCTGACCCTGATGACCGGCGCGCCGGTCGTGCCGTTCGCCATGATCGGCACGGACAAGCTCCAGCCGGGCGGCTCGGGCCTGCCCCGCCCGGGCAAGGTCACGGTCCGCTTCGGTGAGCCGCTGGAGTTCTCGCGCTACGAGGGCATGGACCGCGACCGCTACGTCCTGCGGGCGGTGACGGACTCCGTCATGGCCGAGGTGATGCGCCTGTCCGGCCAGGAGTACGTCGACATGTACGCCACGAAGGCGAAGGCCGCCTGAGCCGGACGGGTGCTCCCCGGTGACCCCGCGCGACCGCGCCGGGTCACTCACTCGTCGGCGATGATCCCCTCTTCCAGCTTCTGGCCGCGCAGCAGGAACCACGCGGCGACCGCGGTCGCGAGCAGCACGACGGCACCGACCGCCGCCGACACCCGCAGCCCGTTGACGAAGGCCTCCTGAGCCGCCACGACGAGCTCGCTCCCCTGCTGTGCGGGGAGGTGCTCCGCCGTCTCCACGGCTCCGCCCAGCGACTCGTGTGCCGCCGTCTCGGCGGCGGCCGGGACGCCCTCCGGGGTACCGAAGCCCTTGTAGACGCCTGTGACGATGGACCCGAGCAGCGCGATGCCGAGGGCCGCCCCGAGCTCGTACGCCGTCTCGGACACCGCGGACGCCGATCCCGCCTGTTCCTTCGGGACGCTGGAGAGGATCACGTCGGAGGTGACGGTGAAGGCGAATCCCGCACCGACGCCCACCACCAGGAGCAGGACCCCGATCAGGGGATAGCCGGTCTCCTTGTGGATCACCGTGACCACGGCGAGCGACGCGCCGATGGCACCGAGTCCGACGGCGACCACGGAGCGCACGGAGTAACGGCGCGCCACCCTCCCCGCCAGCAGGCCGGCGGTCACCGCGCCGACGGCTGCGGGCAGTTCGGCGAGGCCTGCCTCCAGCGGGCCCCGCCCCTGGACGAGCTGCAGGAACTGGGAGAGGAAGAAGACGATCCCGGACAGGCCGAGGATGGTCAGCAGGTCCGCGAGGACCGCTCCGGAGAACCCCCGGTGGTGGAAGAGCCGCATGTCCAGCAGCGGGGCGGGGAGTTTCAGCTGACGGCGCACGAACCAGGTGAGTGCCAGCACGCCACCGAGGGCCGCCAGGACGTTCTCCCAGCTCACACCGTGTGCGGCGGCCTCCTTGACGGCGTACACGACGCCGATCATGCCGACCAGGGAGAGTCCCACACTGAGCAGGTCCCAGGGCCCCGGTGCCGGGTTCTTCGACTCGGGGATCATCCTGATGCCCACGACGACGAGGACGGCCATCACGGGCAGGTTGATCAGGAAGACCGAGCCCCACCAGAAGTGCTCCAGCAGGAGCCCGCCCACGACCGGCCCGACGGCGGCGCCCGCCGAGGCCATCGCGCCCCAGATACCGACGGCGAGGCTGCGTTCGCGCGGGTCGTGGAAGAGGTTGCGGATCAGGGCGAGCGTGGACGGCATCAGGGTGGCGCCCGCGACACCGAGCAGGGCCCGGGCCAGGATCATCATCTCGGGGCTGGACGCGTAGGCGTTCAGGACGGAGACCGCGCCGAAGGCGGCGGCGCCGGTCAGCAGCAGCTTCTTCCGGCCGATGCGGTCACCGAGGCTGCCCATGGAGACCAGGAGTCCGGCGATGACGAAGGAGTACACATCGCCGATCCACAGCAGCTGGGTGCCGGTCGGTTCGAGGTCCTCGCTGAGGAACGGTGTCGCCAGTCCGAGGACGGTGGCGTCGACGGCGACGAGCAGCACGGCCAGGACGAGGACGGTGAGGGCGATCCACCGGCCGGGATGACGCACGTCGCCCGTGACGCCTGCCCTCGAAAAGGTGCTGCTCATTTCTCCACGCTCCGGCGTGCTCCGCCCAGGAGCAACTCGACGATCATGTACGGGAAGTCCTGCGCGGCCACCCGGCCCGTCTGCACGGACCACGCGCAGCTCCCGATCAGGCCGTAGAGTGCCTCGGTCAGCCAGGCGGGTGTGAGGTCGATGCGGAACTCGCCGCGTTCCTGGCCGCGCCGGAAGAAGGCCGAGACCCTTGCGTCCAGACGGTTCCAGCCCTCGTTGACGTCGTCGCCCTCGAAGAGCTGGTTCTCGGTGACGAGGAACGACAGCAGCCCGGCGCTCGGCTCGACGGCCGCGATCAGCCGCCGGAGCCCGTCCTCGGCCGCGCCCTCGTCGAGCGCGGCGGAGTCCAGAGCCGCCTCGAACTCCCGGATCCCGAGGTCCTCCAGCGCTCCGACCAGGGCGTCCCGCCCGGCGAAGTGCCGGTGCAGGGTGGCGCGGCCGATGCCCGCGGCCCGGGCGACCTCGTCCATGGTCGCCGTGGACTTACGGGTCAGCAGGGCGGCGGCGCTCCGCAGGACCTGCTCGCGATCGAGAGTCATGAGACAACAGTAGCCCACATGAGACATCGATGTCCCATTCGCTCATCCCGTTCGAACGGAGCCGGAACCGGTCCACCGGTCCCGGGTGCTCCGGGGGCACCATGGCGCCATGAAGCCGCTGCTGCTGATCGACATCGACGGTCCGCTCAACCCCTATGCGGCGCTGTCCCGCCCCACGGTCCCGGAGGGCTATGCGCTCCATCGGATGCGGCCGACGGGGTGGAAGGCGGGAACCCCGCTGCCGGTCCTGCTCAGCCCCGTCCACGGCGACGAGCTGCTGGCCCTTGCCGACCGGTACGAACTCGTCTGGGCGACCACCTGGAAGGACGAGGCGAACGAGTGGGTCGGCCCGCGCATCGGGCTGCCCCCGCTGCCGTACATCGACTGGCCGGCGATGCACGCGGCCACGGCCGACGGGACGTACTGGAAGACGCGCTACGTCGTCGACTACGCGGACGGCAGGCCGTTCGCCTGGATCGACGACGAGATCTCCGGCCTCGACACGGACTGGGTCGCCGCGCACCACCCGGGGCGGGCCCTGCTGCGGCGGGTCGACCCCTGGGTGGGGCTGGTGCGGGCGGACTTCGAAGCGCTCGCCGACTGGGCGTGAAAGTGCTCCGGCCCGCGTGGACCGGCCGTTCAGCTCCAGGGCAGCGAGGCCCGGTGGCGCCAGTACGCCTCCGGCTCCTCCACCAGGGCGGCCAGCCGGTCCAGCCGGTCCGCGTCCAGGTCGAGCAGCGGGGCGTGCAGGTTCGCCGCCAGCTGGGTGACGGTGGCCGCGCCGGACAGGACGACTCCGGCCCACGGCTGGTGGAGCACCAGCGCCAGGGCGACGGCGTCCGCGTCCAGTCCGGCTTCGGTGCCGATCTCCCGGACGACGGCGGGCGCTTCGGTCCCGGCGAGCCGGCCGTTGGCCATGGCTTCCTTGACGATGACCGTGAGGCCCGCGTCGTGCGCCTCGGCGAGCGCCGCGCCGGCGGAGGTCTCCAGGGCGTTGTAGGTGGCCTGGACGGTGCGGAAGAGGGGTTCGCCGTCCACGGTCACGGCGAGGGCGGCCCGGATGGCGTCGCTCTGGCCGGGACCGCTCGTGGAGAGGCCGACCGTGGTGCCTCCGGCGGCCAGCTCGGCCAGACGCGCGTGCAGGTCCTTGTCGCCGAGCGCCGGGCTGTCGGCGGTCACCGAGTGGACCTGGTACAGGTCGAGCCGGTCGCCGAGCAGCCCGGCCGTCTCGGCGTGCTGACGTTCGAAGGCGGCGAGTGAGTGGTCCTTGACCTCGTGCGCCTCGGCGTCGACGCGCCAGTCGCCGGTGTAGGTGTAGCCCCATTTGCTGCCGATGACCACGTCCGTCGCGTCGGGGCGGGTGGTCAGCCACTCGGCGAGGAACTCCTCGGCGCGGCCGTAGGAGCGGGCGGCGTCGAAGTAGCGCACGCCCTGGGCGTAGGCCGCGTCCAGGAGTTCGTGGGTGTGGGCGCGCAGCGCGTCCACGCCGCGGTCGCCGGGCAGGTCGCGGTCGCGGTGCGGGGTGATGTAGCCGGGCCTTCCGACGGCGGCCAGGCCGAGCCCGATGTGAGAGGTCGGGGTGGTCGCTCGGTTCAGGCGGGCGAAGGGCATCGCGGGCTCCTCTGGGTCGGTTCCGAACGCCTTCCCGTCAACGTAGCCCGCGATGCCTGCGAATCATCCGCGCGCGGTCGCCCAGGCGTGCTGCGTCACCAGGTCGGCCTTCACCTCGGCCAGCTGGACGGCGACGGCCGAGGGGGCGGTCCCGCCGCGGCCGTCGCGGGAGGCCAGCGCGCCGGGCACGTTCAGGACGGTGCGCACCTCCGGGGTGAGGTGCTCGGAGATCTTCGCGAACTGCTCGTCCGTCAGCTCGTCGAGCTCGATGCCCTGCTGCTCGCACACCTTCACGCACTCACCCGCGACCTCGTGCGCCACCCGGAAGGGGACGCCCTGCTTGACCAGCCACTCGGCGATGTCCGTGGCGAGCGAGAAGCCGGCCGGGGCCAGCTCCTCCATGCGCTCCCGGTTGACGGTGAGCGTGGCCATCATGCCGGTGAAGGCGGGGAGCAGGACCTCGAGCTGGTCGCAGGAGTCGAAGACCGGCTCCTTGTCCTCCTGGAGGTCACGGTTGTACGCGAGCGGGAGCGCCTTCAGGGTCGCCATCAGGCCGGTCAGATTGCCGATGAGACGGCCGGACTTGCCTCGCGCCAGCTCGGCGATGTCCGGGTTCTTCTTCTGCGGCATGATCGAGGAGCCGGTGGAGAAGGCGTCGTGGAGGGTGACGAAGGAGAACTCCTTCGTGTTCCAGATGATGATCTCCTCGGCGATGCGGGAGAGGTTGACGCCGATCATCGCGGTGACGAAGGCGAACTCGGCGACGAAGTCCCGCGAGGCGGTGCCGTCGATGGAGTTGCCCACCGACCCGCGCTCGAAGCCGAGGTCCGCCGCGACCGCCTCCGGGTCGAGCCCGAGGGACGACCCGGCCAGCGCGCCGGAGCCGTACGGCGACACCGCGGTCCGCTCGTCCCACTGCCGCAGCCGCTCCGCGTCCCGGGACAGGGACTGCGCGTGCGCCAGGACGTGGTGGGCGAAGAGGACGGGCTGCGCGTGCTGGAGGTGCGTACGGCCGGGCATGGCCACGTCCGGGTGCGCCTCGGCCAGTTGGACCAGGGCGTCCTGGAATTCGGCGACCAGTCCGCCGATGATCCGGGCGTGGTCACGCAGGTACATGCGGAAGAGCGTGGCCACCTGGTCGTTACGGGACCGGCCGGCGCGCAGCTTCCCGCCGAGGTCCGGACCGAGGCGCTCCAGGAGTCCCCGCTCCAGCGCGGTGTGGACGTCCTCGTCGGCGATGGTGCCGGTGAACGACCCGTCGGCGACCGCGGCCTCGAGCGAGTCCAGGCCCTCGGCCATGCGGGCCAGCTCGTCGTCGGTGAGGAGCCCCGCCTTGTTCAGCACGCGGGCGTGGGCGCGGGAGCCCGCGATGTCGTACGGCGCGAGCCGCCAGTCGAAGTGGACGGAGGCGGACAGCTTGGCCAGCGCCTCGGCGGGGCCGTCGGCGAAACGGCCGCCCCAGAGGCGTACGTCGCTGTTGCCGGTGCCGTTGCTCACTGCGTGCTCCTCGGAAGTGCAAGGGGTGTGCGTCCGCCTCATGGCGCGCGATCACGAATGGCATAACTATGCAATGGTCCGTATGTTTTGTCAAAGCTGCTGGTCAGGGTTCCGAAATTGGCTGGGCTCACACCACGGCCGCCCCGTACGATCGGCCTCCATCGCGCCTCCCCGATGATCGGACAGGGCGCCCTTCCTGGGGGGCAGGATGAGCGACGGATACGGGGCCGCCGGGCGGATGGCCCTCGGCGCGCCGGTGCACGAGACGATCGACACCAACTCTCCGGCGGCCTGGGTCGCTCTGGATACCGAGGTCCGGGAGCTGGCACCGCATGCCGCGAGCCGGCTGCCGACGTGCCAGGAGCTCCGGGGCCTTCCGGCCGGGGAGCCCACTCCGGCCGAGGAGACCCGGATCGCCCTGGCCCTGTGCCACCCCGACGGAAGGGTCCGTGGAGCAGCCCTGGAGCCGGCGTCCGGAGCAGCCGGCCTGCGTCCGCTGCTGGTGGTGCGCTGCGCCGACTGGGCCGCGCCGGTGCGCCTGAGGGCCCGGGAGCTGCTCGCCGATGTCTCCGGACGGCGACTGGTGCCCCTGGCCGGGCTCATCCTGCTTCTGGCCCGGCGCGAGCGGGGCGTTTTCGCTGGGGACCTGCTGGACCGCGCACTGCGCGACGGGCCTGCGGCGGACGTCGAGTCCTTGCTGACGAGCGAGGTCCGTGCGGTACGCCGGCTCGGCTACCGCATCGCCGTCGACCGGCGCCTGCTGACCGCGGCCGAGCTCGCCCGCACCGCAGCCGCCGCGTCAGGCGACACACGCGTGCAGACGCTCTGCGCGGAGGCGGCACTCGCCGCCATGGGCGAGGACGACCACAGGGACGTGGTGGATCCTCTGCTGGCCGCCCGCTCGCCCCAGGTCCGTTCCACCGGTGTGACCGCGCTGCGGCGCGCCGGACGGCACAGCGAGGCGGCCGCGTTCCTCGCCGACCGGGCGGGCGTGGTGAGGGCCTGCGCCCGGTACGTGCTGCGGCAGGCGGGCTCCGACCCCCTCCCCCTGTACCGGTCGTTGTGCGCCGACCCCGCGAGGCAACCGGCGGCAGCCGCGGGGCTCGGTGAGTGCGGATCGGGTGCGGACGCCGAAGTGCTGTGGGCCCTGACGACTCATCCCGTACCCGCCGTACGCGCGCACGCCGTTTCGGGCCTGTGCGCGCTCGACGCCGTACGCCCTGAACGCATGCGTCCGCTGATCGACGATCAGGCCGCCCCCGTTGTCCGCGCCGCCGGCCGGGCTCTGCGGCCGTACGCCACGGGGCTGCCGTCGGACTGGCTGCTGGCGCGGCTTTCACCGGAGCTTCCCGCCCCCACACGTCTGGCGGCACGGCGGCTCATGGACGTCCGGAACCGCGCCCAGGCCCGGGGCCTGCCCGTCGTCAGGTGAAATTCCCGGCGGGCGGCCGACGGGCGGCACAAGAATGCGGCCATGGGAAAAACATACGAACGTATCGACGGTCGGCTCAGGACCTTCATCGAGGAACAGCACCTCTTCTTCACCGCGACCGCGCCCCTGGACGGTGACGGCACGGTCAACCTCTCCCCCAAGGGGATGAGCGGTTCCTTCGCCGTCGTCGACGAACGGACCGTGGCCTACCTCGACTTCGCCGGCAGCACCGCCGAGACCATCGCGCATCTCCGGGAGAACGGGCGCATCACGCTGATGTGGTGCGCCTTCCAGGGGCCGCCCAACATCGTCCGTGTGCACGGCCGGGGCGAGCCGGTGTTCCGTGACGACCCCCGCTTCGCCGGGCTGCTCGGCCACTTCCCGGGCATCGACCCCACCGCGCACGGGCTGCGCGCGATCGTCGTGGTGACGGCCGAACTGATCCGGGACTCCTGCGGTTACGCGGTGCCGTTCATGTCGTACGAGGAGGACCGCACCCTGCACGCCGGCCGTTTCCGGCGCGAGGACGACGAAGGCCTGAGCAGGTACTTCGAGAAGAAGGACCACATCGCGACCAGCATCGACGGGCTGCCGGGGCTCCCCCTGCCGCTGCCCGCGATGCCCGCACCCGTCATGGAGTGAGCCACTGGGCCGTACGGAGCAGGCGCGGTGGGGGCGGGAGGCCACGCGCCGTACGGTCCGGAGCATGCGCAGATTCCTGGTGAGCGTGTCGGTCCTGCTGGCCCTGGCCGGTTCGCTCGCGGCGAGGCCCGCCGGTCCGCCGCCCCTTCCGGAGCGGCTGGCCGACACGGGCGGCGGTACGCAGCTGATCACCGCGGAGGCCCCCGGCACGGACTCCGTGACGGGCACGGTCACCTGGTGGGACCGGCGCGGGGGCGGCTGGGTGGCGGCGGGTTCCGCGCCCGCGCGCTTCGGGGCGAACGGACTGACTGAGGGCGCCACCCGCACCCAGGGCACGAACACCACGCCCACCGGGCTGTACGGCCTGCCGTACGCCTTCGGGATCGGGGCCGCCCCGCCCGGGACCCGCTACCCGTACCGCAAGGTCGGCGAGAACTCGTGGTGGTGCCAGGACAACGCGTCCCGGGCCTACAACCGCTGGGTGGAACCGCGGCCCGCCGACTGCCGCGCGGACGAGGCCGAACACCTCGTCACCTACACCGCCCAGTACGCCCGTGCGCTCGTCATCGGCTTCAACTACGACCGGCCGGTGCGCGGCAGGGGCGCCGGGATCTTCCTCCACGTGGACGGCAAGGGCGCGACCGCCGGCTGTGTGTCCGTGCCGGCGGCCGCCATGGACCGGATCCTGGCCTGGGCCGACCCCGCACGCCGGCCGCACATCGCGGTCGGGACGGAGTCCGGCCCGACCGCGATCACCCGCTACTGAGGACCTACTGGGGACCGCGGTCGTTCTGGGCCAGCCGCAGCAGATGGTCGGCCAGCGCCTGACCGCCGTTCGGGTCCCGGCTGATCAGCATCAGCGTGTCGTCCCCCGCGATCGTGCCGAGGATCGCCTGGAGTTCGGCCTGGTCGATGGCCGAGGCGAGGAACTGGGCGGCGCCCGGAGGCGTACGCAGCACCACGAGGTTGGCCGATGCCTCCGCGGAGATGAGCAGCTCGGCGGAGAGCCTGCGCATCCGCTCCTCCTTGGCGGACCCGCCCAGCGGCGCCTGCGGGGTGCGGAATCCGCCCTCGCTCGGCACCGCGTAGATCAGTTCGCCGCCGGTGTTGCGGATCTTCACCGCGCCGAGCTCGTCCAGGTCGCGGGAGAGCGTCGCCTGGGTGACGCTCAGCCCGTCGTCGGACAGCAGCCTGGCCAGCTGGCTCTGCGAGCGCACCGGCTGACGGTTCAGGATGTCCACGATCCTGCGGTGGCGAGCCGTGCGGGTCTGTGGCACCGACGGCCCTCCGTGGTCGGGTTCCTGCGCCTCGGTCATCGTCGTCGCCTCATTCTCCGGATGGTCACTCTCCGGATCGTCCGTCCCCGTAAGCCGCGTCGAGAGCTCCCGGCAGAATCCGCAGGAACGCGTCCACCTCGGCGTCACCGATGATCAGCGGCGGCATGAGCCGTACGACGTCGGGGGCGGGCGCGTTCACCAGGAGTCCGGCTCCCTGAGCCGCCTGCTGCACCTTCGGTGCGAGGGGCCCGGTGAGCACGATACCCAGCAGCAGTCCGGAGCCGCGGACGTGGGAGACCAACGGGTGCCCGAGGCCCTCGACTCCTTCCCTGATCTTCTCCCCGAGCCGTTTCACGGTGTCCAGTGCCCCGTCGGCCGCGAGCGTGTCCAGCACGGCGAGGCCGGCGGCACAGGCGACGGGGTTGCCGCCGAACGTCGTGCCGTGCTGACCGGGCTTCAGCAGGTCGGCGGCGGCGCCGAACGCGACGGTGGCGCCGATCGGCAGTCCGCCGCCGAGTCCCTTGGCGAGCGTGACCACGTCGGGCTCGACGCCCTGGTGGGCCTGGTGCTCGAACCACTGGCCGCAGCGGCCGATCCCGGTCTGCACCTCGTCCAGGACGAGCAGCGTGCCGGTGGCCCGCGTGATCTCCCTGGCCGCCTCCAGATAGCCCTTGGGCGGTACGACGACGCCGATCTCACCCTGCACGGGCTCGATGATCAGCAGCGCGGTGTCGGTCGTCACCGCGGCCCGGAGCGCCTCGACGTCGCCGTACGGCACGTGCGTGACATCGCCGGGCAGCGGCAGGAACGGGGTGCGCTTGGCGGGCTGGCCGGTCAGGGCGAGGCTGCCCATGGTCCGGCCGTGGAAGCCGCCGTCGGTGGCGACCATGTGCGTGCGCCCGGTCAGCCGGCCGATCTTGAAGGCCGCCTCGTTGGCCTCGGCCCCGGAGTTGCAGAAGAAGACCTTGCCCGTCCGCCCGAAGAGCGTCAGCAGCCGCTCGGCGAGCGCGATGGGGGGCTCGGCGGTGTAGAGGTTGGAGACATGGCCGAGGGAGGCGATCTGCGTCGAGACGGCCTCGACGACCGCGGGGTGGGCGTGGCCGAGCGCGTTGACCGCGATGCCGCCGACGAAGTCGAGGTACTCGGTGCCCTCGGCGTCCCAGACCCGGGCGCCCGCGCCGCGCACCAGCGGCAGCTGCGGAGTGCCGTAGTTGTCCATGAGCGCGTCCTGCCAGCGCTGTGCGAACTCCTCGTTGCCGGTCATGACTCCCCCTCTGCGTCGTGCTCCGTGGCGGGTGGTGCGTCGGGAACGACCATCGTGCCGATTCCCTCGTCGGTGAAGATCTCCAGCAGGATCGAGTGCTGGACCCGGCCGTCGATGACGCGGGCGGTCTCGACGCCGTTGCGTACGGCGTGGAGGCACCCCCGCATCTTCGGCACCATGCCGCTGGAGAGGTCGGGCAGCAGCTTCTCCAGCTCGGTGGCCGTGAGCCGGCTGATGACGTCGTCGCTGTTCGGCCAGTCCTCGTAGAGGCCCTCGACGTCGGTGAGGACCATCAGCGTCTCGGCGTTCAGCGCGGCCGCGAGTGCGGCGGCCGCGGTGTCGGCGTTGACGTTGTAGACGTGGTTGTCCTCGGCGGAGCGGGCGATGGAGGAGATGACCGGGATGCGGCCGTCGTCGAGCAGCGCCTGGATCGCTCCGGTGTCGATGGAGGTGATCTCACCGACCCGGCCGATGTCGACGGCCTCACCGTCGATCATCGGGCGGTGCTGGGTGGCGGTGATCGTGTGGGCGTCCTCGCCGGTCATGCCGACGGCCAGCGGGCCGTGCTGGTTGAGCAGCCCGACGAGCTCGCGCTGCACCTGTCCGGCCAGCACCATCCGTACGACGTCCATCGCCTCGGGCGTGGTGACACGGAGACCGGCCTTGAACTCGCTGACCAGGCCCTGTTTGTCGAGCTGGGCGCTGATCTGCGGACCGCCGCCGTGCACGACGACCGGCTTGAGGCCGGCGTGCCGCAGGAAGACGACGTCCTGGGCGAAGGCGGCCTTCAGCTCCTCGTCGATCATGGCGTTGCCGCCGAACTTGATGACGACGGTCCTGCCGTTGTGCCGGGTGAGCCAGGGCAGCGCCTCGATGAGGATCTGCGCCTTGGGCAGGGCGGTGTGCTTCCTCGCGGCACTCATGAGCTGTACGCGCTGTTCTCGTGGACGTACTCGGCGGTCAGGTCGTTGGCCCAGATGACGGCGGACTCGTCGCCTGCCGCGAGGTCCGCGGTGATCCTGACCTCCCGGTAGCGCATGTCGACCAGGTCGCGGTCCTCGCCGACGCCGCCGTTCTTGCAGACCCAGACGTCGTTGATGGCGACGTTCAGCCGGTCGGGCTCGAAGGCGGCCTTCGTGGTGCCGATCGCGGAGAGGACCCGGCCCCAGTTGGGGTCCTCGCCGTGGATGGCGCACTTGAGGAGGTTGTTACGGGCGATGGACCGGCCGACCTCGACGGCGTCGTCCTCGGTGGCCGCGTTGATCACCTCGATCCGGATGTCCTTGGAGGCGCCCTCGGCGTCACCGATCAGCTGCCGGGCGAGGTCGGCGCAGACGCTCTGCACGGCCTGGTCGAACTCGGCCCGCGCGGGGGTGATTCCGCTCGCGCCGGAGGCGAGCAGCAGCACGGTGTCGTTGGTCGACATGCAGCCGTCGGAGTCGACCCGGTCGAAGGTGGTGCGGGTGGCGGCGCGCAGCGCTGAGTCGAGCGCGGGCGCTTCGACGTCGGCGTCGGTGGTGAGGACGACCAGCATGGTGGCGAGGCCGGGGGCGAGCATGCCCGCGCCCTTGGCCATGCCGCCGACGGTCCAGCCCTCGCCGCCCGCGACGGCGGTCTTGTGGACCGTGTCCGTGGTCTTGATGGCGATGGCGGCCTTCTCGCCGCCGTGCTCGCTCAGGGCGGCGGCGGCGGTCTCGATGCCGGGCAGGAGCTTGTCCATGGGCAGGAGCAGGCCGATCAGCCCGGTCGAGGCGACCGCGATCTCCCCGGCGCTGTGGCCGCCGAGGACCTCGGCGGCCTTCTCCGCGGTGGCGTGGGTGTCCTGGAACCCCTGAGGGCCCGTACAGGCGTTGGCGCCACCGGAGTTGAGGACGACGGCGGTCACCTCGCCGCCCTTGAGCACCTGTTCCGACCAGAGGACGGGCGCGGCCTTGACGCGGTTGGAGGTGAAGACGCCCGCGGCGGCGCGGCGGGGCCCGTTGTTGACCACCAGGGCCAGGTCGGGACTACCGCTGTCCTTGATCCCGGCGGCGATGCCCGCCGCCGTGAATCCCTTGGCTGCCGTGACGCTCACGGTGCGACTCCGATCGTGGAAAGACCTGTGTCCTCGGGAAGTCCGAGGGCGATGTTCATGCTCTGCAGGGCGCCTCCGGCGGTGCCCTTGGCGAGGTTGTCGATGGCGCTGATCACGATGATCCGGCCGGCCGCCTCGTCGTGGGCGACCTGGATCTGCACGGCGTTGGATCCGTACACGGCGGCGGTGGCGGGCCACTGCCCTTCGGGAAGCAGGTCGACGAAGGGCTCGTCGGCGAAGGCCTTCTCGTACGCCGTACGGAGCGACTCGGCACTGACCCCGGGCTTCGCCTTGGCGCTGCACGTGGCGAGGATGCCTCGGGGCATGGGCGCGAGGGTCGGCGTGAAGGACACGGAGACGGGCTCACCGGCGGCGGCACCGAGGTTCTGGATCATCTCGGGGGTGTGCCGGTGGACCCCGCCGACGCCGTACGGGGACATGTTGCCCATGACCTCGGAGCCGAGCAGGTGCGGCTTGGCCGCCTTGCCCGCGCCGGAGGTGCCGGACGCGGCGACGACGACGGCCTCGGGTTCGGCGAGGCCGGCCGCGTACGCCGGGAAGAGTGCGAGGGAGACGGCGGTCGGGTAGCAGCCGGGCACGGCGATACGCTTGGTGCCTTCCAGCGCCGCCCGGGCCCCGGGCAGCTCGGGCAGGCCGTAGGGCCAGGTGCCGGCGTGCGGCGATCCGTAGAACTTCTCCCAGTCGGCGGCGTTCTCGAGCCGGAAGTCGGCGCCCATGTCCACCACGAGCACCTCGTCACCGAGCTGTTCTGCCACGGCGGCGGACTGCCCGTGCGGCAGGGCCAGGAAGACGACGTCGTGCCCGCCGAGGACCTCCGCGGTGGTCGGCTGGAGCACACGGTCCGCGAGTGGCCTCAGGTGCGGCTGGAGCGCGCCGAGCCGCTCGCCGGCGTTGGAGTGGCCGGTGAGGGCCCCGATCTCGACCTGTGGGTGGGTGAGGAGCAGACGGAGCAGTTCCCCGCCGGCGTATCCGCTCGCCCCTGCCACTGCCGCACGTACCACCATCGGAAATTCCTCCTCATCGATGGCATGACTATACGCAGCTATGCACTTTTATGCAAAGACCGTGGCGGCTCACGAGCCGTAGTCCTGTACTCCACAGCGTGGCCGATGAGTTTGTGGCTCCCGGCCGGTCCACACTCGTGAGACCTCAGGAAAGGACACCGCCATGTCGGAGCTTCTCGTCGACTTCATCACCTCCCTCGACGGCCATGCGTCGGGCGAGGGGTGGCCCGGGTTCTGGGGCCTCGAGGGCCCGGAGTACCTCGCATGGCTCGGCGAGCAGCCCGAGGCCACCCATCTGATGGGAGCGAACACCTATCGCCAGATGTCGGGCTTCGCCGCAGGCAAGGTCCCGAACGGCCAGGACGAGTTCAGGCCCGAGGAAGAGGCGTCCGTCGACGGGCTCACGCAAGCGGCCAAGGTGGTGTTCTCCTCCTCGCTCGAGGAGCCACTGACGTGGGCCAACTCCACGCTCGTCCGCGACGACGCCGTCGAGGCGGTCCGCGCCATGAAGTCGAGTGGCTCGGGGCTCCTCAGCACGATCGGGAGCCTCAGCCTGTGCCGGTCCCTGCTACGAGCCGGGCTCGTCGACCGCTTCCGGGTCGTGATGTTCCCGGTGATCACCGGGGCCACGGGCGAAGAACGCATCTACGACGGCTATCCGGACGTTGCCCTCGAGATGATCGAGCACCGCACCTTCGACGGCCGCATCCAGCTGGTCGAGTACAAGCCCCGCGTGCTCGATCACCCGCCGCTCGGCGTCCCCGCGTGACTACGTGCTGCGGCGGCGCAAGGGGGAAGCCGGTGCGGGCGGCTGAGTCCGCCCGGGGATCCACGCCCGGAGGCCGGCCGACGTGCTCGGTCGCGGTGAGCGGGTGCGGCGGAACACCGGTTACATGGTCCACGGGGCCGACGGAGCGCGGCGCGAGCGCGGATACAGGGAAGGACGTGAGCGGCCATGGGCGAGATCGTCGACGAGATCAGCCGTGTGCACCGGGAGGTCGGCACACGCCGTGTGGCCTCGGAGGAGGCGGGCACCGTGCTGTTGCGGCGCACCTTCGACGCCGGTGCCGCCGATGTGTGGGACGCGGTGACCTCGCCGGAGCGGATCGCCCGGTGGTTCCTGCCGGTGACCGGTGACTTCCGCGTCGGCGGCGGTTACCAGCTGGAGGGGAACGCGGGCGGCGAGATCCTGGAGTGCGTACGCCCGGAGCGGCTGCGTGTGTCCTGGCGGTTCGGGCCCGACCCCGCCTTCAGCGAGGTCGAGGTGCGCCTCACACCGGAGGGCTCCGGCCGGACCGTGTTCGAGCTGGAGCACGTGTCCGTGGTGCCCGAGGAGTTCCGGAGCCAGTACGGACCGGGCGCGGTCGGGATCGGCTGGGACCTGGCTCTGCTGGGGCTCGGGTGGCACCTCGCGGGTGAGGGGATCAGCCCGGAGGACGCCGTGGAGTGGCAGACGTCTCCCGAGGCGAAGGCCTTCGTGGCCCGCTCCGGCGAGGAATGGGGACGCGCGTTCGCCGCTTCGGGCGCGGACCCGGAGACCGTGACCGCGACGACGGTGGCGACGATCGCGTTCTACACAGGGGAATAGGCCGCCGTCACAGTGCCCGTGCGGTCCCGTCCCGTAGGCGCTCCTCGTACCGCCGGACGCCGTCCAGCATCCAGGTGTCGGGCCCTTCCTCCGGGTCCACGGGCCCTATCAGGCGCTCCCCCGCCACACAGCGAGGGTCGTCGAGCCGGGCCAGCCCGTACACGGCCCAGATGCGCGCCATCTGGTCCTCGTGCTCCAGCAGGCTCGCCAGGGCGTCCGCGATCTCCGGGGTGTTGTCCGGATACTCGGCCAGCCAGGCGCCGGCCACCTTGCGCACGTCGGCGTCCTCGTCCCGTGCCAGCGTGAGCACCGCGTCCAGCGCCACGGGCGTGACGAGAAGCCTGTCCGACAGCATGAGGGTGCGGGGCACCATGCAGCGCACATCCGGGTCCGGGTGTGCGAGGAAGGAGAGGCCGACCGCTTCGGCCTCCGGGGTGTCGTGGTCGGCCAGGCCGTTCAGCACGGCGCAGAGGACCGAGGTGTCCTCCTCCTCGACCGCCCAGGAGCGGAAGATCTCCAACGCCCGCTGCTCGTAGGGCCAGGTCTCGGCCATGAAGCCCCCGTCCGCGACGGCCTTGAGGACTTCGGCGGCGAGGAGCCGGGGCAGGGGGTCGGCGTGGGCCCGCAGCGCCGCCGCGGACTCCCAGGTCTCGTCGTCCTCCCTCCGGCTCAGGACGTACATCGGCCCCCACCAGTCGGCGTGCCCGGGTCCCGGGGAGGCGAGGGCACGCCCCACCAGCTCGTCGAAGGGTGTACGCAGGCCGAAACGGGCTTCCAGGTCGGTGAGGATCTCCCCGTGCCCTTCGCGCACCGTGACACCGCCGAGGGTGAACTGCTCGTAGTCCTGGAAGTAGTTCTCGTCCCGGACCTGGATCCTCACAACGGGTTCCGAGGCCCCCGTCCGGCGCCGGAGTTCGGCCTCGGTGCCCGTCTCGTGCCACCGGCGCGCACGGTCCAGGAGCTCCGTGCGTGCGGCGGCGTCCACGGCGGGACCCGTTCCGTCGAGCAGCGCGGCGACCCCGGCGACGCAGCCGCCGTCGACGGCCCGCAGCAGTGGGGTGGTGCCGTCCGGCAGCCGGCGGAACGGGTCGACGCCCCCTGCCACGAGGGCTTCGGCCACGGGTACGTCGTACGAGGCGACGGCCGCGCAGAGCAGCGGCAGGCCGTCCTCGCCGAGGGCGTCCGGGTCGGCGCCGGCGGCCAGGAGCTCCCCCACCGCTGCGGCGTCCCGCTGCCGCACCGCGGCGACGAGCCGGGAGTCCGCGGCGGGCACGTCAGTCGCGGTCGGCCTGCTCGGCCCGGGCCGCGTCGCGCTCCTTGATGCGGGCCGCTTCCTTGCGGACGTCGGCCTGGGTGGCGCGCTCCTTCTGCAGCCACTCCGGGCTTTCCTGCTTCAGGGCGTCGATCTGCTCGGTGGTGAGGGGCTCGGTGACACCGCCGCGCGCGAGGCCGGCGATGGAGACGCCCAGCTTCGAGGCGACCACCGGCCGGGGGTGCGGGCCGGTGCGGCGCAGCTCCTGCAGCCACTGGGGCGGGTCGGCCTGCAGCGCGTTCAGCTCGGCGCGCGAGACGACGCCCTCCTGGAACTCGGCGGGGGTGGCTTCGAGGTACACACCCAGCTTCTTCGCCGCGGTGGCGGGCTTCATTGTCTGGGTGGTCTGGTGCGACGTCATGGTGTCCAGGGTATCGAGCATGTGCGCCGCCTCCGACCACGGCCGGTAACCTGGCGGGGTGACAGGCTCGGAAGTACCCCCTGCGTTCCGGCTCGCCTACGTCCCGGGCGTGACCCCGACCAAGTGGGTGCGGATCTGGAACGAGCGGCTGCCCGACACCCCGCTGACCCTTGTCGGCGTGCCCGCGGCCGAGGCCGCCGCTCTGCTGCGCGACGGCGGCGCGGACGCCGGTTTCGTGCGGCTGCCCGTCGACCGTACGGACCTCAGCGCGATCCCCCTCTACACCGAGACGACCGTGGTCGTGATCCCCAAGGACCACGCCGCGACGGCAGTCGAGGAGATGTCGGCCGAGGATCTCGCCGAGGAGATCGTGCTGCACCCCCTCGACGACCCGCTCGACTGGGAGCGTCCGCCCGGCAGGCCCGCGTTCGAGCGGCCGCCCACGACCGCGGACGCCGTGGAGCTGGTGGCGGCGGGGGTGGGGCTGCTGGTCGTCCCGCAGTCCCTGGCCCGGCTGCACCACCGCAAGGACCTCACCTACCGGCCGCTGACGGGCGTCCCCGAGTCACGGATCGCCCTGTCGTGGCCGGAGGAGAAGACGACCGACCTGGTGGAGGAGTTCATCGGGATCGTCCGGGGCCGGACCGTCAACAGCACCCGGGGCCGGGCCCCGACGCCGCCGCAGCCCAAGGCCGGGCGCGCCGAGAAGAAGACCGGCAGGAAGGGCGGCGGCGCCCCGCGCAAACCGGCGGCGGGCAAGACCTCCCGGGGCGGCTCCGGCGGCGCGAAGAACCCCAAGGGCGGCGCCAAGCGCGGGAAGCCCCGCCGCCGGCCGTAGGCGGCACCCCCTACCCGTAGTACTTCGGAGCTACGCGCCAGGTGCGCTCCCGAGCGGGACGCCGACCACACGGGTCGGTCCATAACTTCGGTACCGGATTCAACGAGACCCGGTACGGAAGGACTCCCCATGGCGCCCCGCCCACGGAACAGTCGCGCTCGGCGCGCCCTGCTCACCGCACTCGTCACCGCGTCCGTGGCGCTGCCGGTGTCGGGCGCGGCCCGCCCCGCCGCCGTTCCGGCGCCCGCCCCGGCCGCCCTCGCCCCGCTGAGCACGACGCGGCCGTCCGCGCTGGAGGCCAGGTACGCGGCGGGCCGGGAGGAGATCCGGGCGGCACGGGACATGGCGGCGCGCCACGGCGACCGGCGACGGGCCGCCACGCTCACCGCGATGGCGGGCCCGGGGCGCACCTTCCTGATGTTCGACGGGCGTGACGGCGGCCGCGGCGCGGAGGTACTCGGGGATCTGTCCCGGGCCCGGCGTATCGCCGTACTCGTGCCGGGTGCGGGCGTCGACCTCGATCACTACGCGCGTTTCCGGCGTGGCGCCGGGGCGCTCCTGGACGAGGTGGGCAGCGGGTCCGCCGTCGTCGCCTGGCTCGGCTACCGGACGCCCACCACGCTGGGCCCGTCCTCCCTGACATCGGCCCTGGCCGACGAGGCGGCTCCCGGACTGCGTTCCTTCGTACGGGAGTTGGGCGCGGCCAGGCCCGCCGCCCGGGTCTCCGTCCTCTGCCACTCCTACGGTTCGGTGGTCTGCGCCCGGGCCGCGTCCGGACTCGATGTCGCGGACATCGTGCTGTACGGAAGTCCCGGCACCGGTGCCGGGAGCGCCGCCGCCCTGCACACCCGGGCGACGGTGCGGGCGGGCATCGGCGGGGACGACTGGATCGCCGGGGTCCCCCACGTCGAGCTCCCGCTGCCGTTCGCCACCGTCGGGTTCGGGACGGACCCGGTGTCACCGGAGTTCGGCGCCGAGCTCTTCGACGCCGGCGACGCCGGCCACAGCGACTACCTGGCACGCGGGTCCGTATCGCTGCGCAGCATCGCCGGGATCGTCGCGGGCACGGCCGGGGGCCGCCATGCGTGACCTCGTGCGGCGGGCGGACGTACGAGGCCTCGTACGGCGGATCGACGCGGCGACGCCCCGGGACCGCGACCGGGCGGTCGACGCGCTGCGCGCCTTCGCCATCCTGGGTGTGGTGTGCGGCCACTGGCTGGTGACCGCGCTGGTCGCCGACAGCGGCACGGTGCGGGGCGCGAGTCCGCTCCAGCACATGCCGGGGCTCGTCCCCGTCTCCTGGGTGTTCCAGACGCTCGCCGTCTTCTTCCTGGTGGGCGGCCGGGTGGGCACGCAGGGGTACGCCTCCGCCCGGGCCCGGGGCGAGTCCTACGGGCACTGGCTGGGGACCCGGATGGGCCGCCTGTTCCGGCCGGTCGCCGTCCTGACCGGCGTATGGGCGGTGGCGGCCGGCGTGATGCTGGCCTCGGGGGTGGACGAGAGCACGGTACGGGCGCTCGGCAAGCTGGTCTGGTCGCCCCTGTGGTTCCTGCTGGTGTTCGCGGCCCTGACCGCGGCGACCCCCCTGGTGGCGCGGCTGCACCCGCTGTGGCCGCTCACCGTCGTCCTGTGCGTCGACCTGGTCCGGCTCGGCTTCGACGGCCCCGCCGCTCTGGGCGGGCTCAACGTCGTCGCGGGCTGGCTGGTCCCCTACTGCCTGGGAGCGGCCTGGGCACGGGGCGGGCTCCGCGACCGGCGCACCGGATGGGTGCTGCTGGTGGGCGGCGCGGCGGCCGCGGCGGGGCTGGTGCTCTTCGCCGGGTACCCCGCGTCCATGGTCGGGGTGCCGGGCGGCGCGCTCTCCAACCTCGACCCGCCGACGCTCGCCGCCGTCACCTTCGGCCTCGCGCAGTGCGGTGCGGCGCTGCTGCTGCTCGGGCGCCTGCGGCGGGCTCTCGCGCGGCCCGCCCTGTGGGCGGTGGTGGCTCTGCTGAACCTGTCCGCGATGACCGTGTTCCTGTGGCACCAGACCGCGATGATCGTGGTCACGGCAACGGCCCTGTTCCTGGGCGGCCCGCTGCCCGGGCTCCACACGGTCCCCGACGGACCCGGCTGGGTGTTCGCCAGGCTCGGCTGGCTGCCGGTCTTCGCCTCTGTGCTGCTGGTGTGCCGGTCCGCGTTCGGGGCGTACGAGCAGCGGGGCGGCGGCCGTTCGACGGTCGTACGGTCCGGTTCCCCTGCCCGGACCCCGGAGTCGCGCCATGTCTAAGCTGAGCGGCATGACGGGGGTCGGGGGACGGGTCGAGGCGACGCTGCGCGGGCTGCCGCGCATGCTGCGCGAGGATCTGTGGACCGCCCCCGTCGATCCCGTACCACCCATGGGCGCACCCGGATCACCGGTCTGGCGGCCCGCTTTCGGAGTGCTGCTGACGCTCGCGGCGACGACCGTCGCCGTGTGGCACGTTCCTGACCTGGTCCCGAACGGTGCCGCCGTGCCCGAATACGCGGTGCTCCTCGTCGTGCTTCAGGCGCTGGCGCTCCTCGCCGGTATGTCACAGCCCCTGTACGCCTGGTGGGCGTCCCTGGTGCTGATGGTCGTCAGCGTGCGGATCGCGGCGTCCGTGACGTCGCCCGGCGAACTGTTTCCGTGGACCGGGCCCGAGATGGCCCTGCAGAGCGGGGCGTTGTTCCTGCTGGCGCTCCGGGTACGTCCCCGGCGGGCGGGTCTGGCGCTCGCGCTGAGTCTGCTGGCGGGGCCGGCGGCCGGCTTCACCGTCAGGCCGCACCACTACTCCCTGGGCGTGGGCGCACTGGCCCTCCTCACAGCCGTGGTGACCGGTGCCGCGCTGCGCGCCCTGCGGGTGGCCCGCACGGAGCTGGTCGAGCAGTCCGAACTCACGGAGGAGGAGCGGTCCCGGCGCACCCTCCTGGAGGAACGCAACCGGATCGCACGCGAACTGCACGACGTGGTCGCCCACCACATGTCCGTGATCTCCATCCAGGCACAGGTCGCCCCGCACCTGGTCGAGAATCCGTCCCAGGAGCTCCGGGAGAACCTCGCCGGCATACGGGAGAACGCCGTCGAGGCGCTGGCGGAGCTGCGCCGGGTGCTGGGTGTGCTGCGCTCGGAGGACGCCGTGGCGGACGGGCTGCGGCACGCCCCGCAGCCCTCCCTGGAGAGCCTCGGCGAGCTGGTCGGCACGGTGCGGAGCACGGGTACCGGGGTGGCGGTGGAGACGACGGGTGCGCCCAGGCCGCTGCCGCCGGGGGTGGAGCTGTCGGCGTTCCGCATCGTGCAGGAGGCGCTCAGCAACGTGATGCGGCACGCGCCCGGCGCGAGCGCCCGGGTCGAGGTGGGCTACCACTCAGCCGCCGTCACCGTCCGGGTCACCAACACCGCCCCGGTCACGCCCGCCGCACGGCCGGGCGGAGTGGGGCACGGGTTGCTCGGCATGCGCGAACGCGCCGCGATGCTGGGCGGCGAACTCGCCCACGGCCGCACCCCCGGTGGGGGTTACGAGGTACTTGCGACGCTCCCCCTGGAGGACCCCGCATGACCATCCGCGTACTGATCGCCGACGACCAGATGATGGTCCGGCAGGGCTTCACGGTGCTGCTGAACGCCGAGCCCGGCATCGAGGTCGTCGGGCAGGCGGTGGACGGTCTGGACGCGCTGGAGAAGACGGCCGAACTCGCCCCCGACGTCGTCCTGATGGACATACGCATGCCCCGCCTCGGCGGCATCGACGCGACCCGCCGCATCACCGAGGCGCCCGGCGGAGCCCCCAGGGTCCTCGTCCTGACCACCTTCGATCTCGACGAGTACGTGTACGAGGCGCTGCGCTCGGGGGCCTCCGGATTCCTGCTGAAGGACGCCTCGGCCGCCGAACTCGCCCAGGCCGTACGGGTGGTGGCGGCGGGTGACGCCCTGCTCGCCCCGAACATCACCAAGCGTCTGATCGCCGAGTTCTCCAGGGTGAGCGCCGGACCGCGCGCTCCCGGCAGGGAGCGCGTCGGCGATCTCACGGAACGCGAGACCGAGGTGCTGTCCCTCATCGCGCAGGGCCTGTCGAACGCCGAGATCGCGGTGCGCCTGGTGGTGGCGGAGCAGACCGTGAAGACCCATGTGAGCCGGATCCTGGTGAAGCTGGGCCTGCGCGACCGGACCCAGGCCGCGGTGTTCGCGTACGAGTCGGGGCTGGTGCGCCCGGCAGGTTACTGACCGCGGCTCACAGGGCTCCGTACACCGCGTCGACCAGCGCCATCTTGCGCGGGTCGTCGGCGATGTGGGGGCCCATGCGGTTCATGACGTAACCGAGCGCGATCCCGGCCTCCGGGTCGGCGAGACCGCTGGAGCCGCCCGCCCCGTCGTGGCCGACGGCGCGTGGGTTGGGGCCGTACGACGCGTTCGGGCCGCTCAGCCAGAGGCCGAGGCCGAGCTCCGTCTCGTGGGCGAAGCCCGCTCCCAGCACCAGGTCCCGGCAGGCGCCCTGGCCCTCGCGGACCCGCTCGGCCGCCTCCTGGGACAGGATCCTCCGGCCGCCGAGGCTGCCCCGCCCTGCGAGGATGCCGTAGAGGGAGGCGACGGCGCGGGCGGTGCCGTGGCCGTTGGCGGCGGGGATCTCGGCGGCCCGCCACTCGGGGGTGTTGGCGGCGGCGATGCCCGTGCCGGGGTTGAGGAGGGAGGCGATGGCGAGCGGCTCCATCGTGGCGAACAGGGCGGCCTGTTCGCGGGAGACGGCCTTCGGCTGGACGAGTTCGGCGACCCGGCCGGCGTCCTTCTCGGGGAGGCCGACGGCGAAGTCGATGGAGAGCGGGCCCGTGATCTCCTTCCGCAGGAACTCCCCGGGCAGGAGTCCGGTGATCCGGCGGACGACCTCGCCGACGAGGAAGCCGTACGAGATCGCGTGGTAGCCGGAGCGGGTGCCCGGTTCCCACCAGGGCTCGGTGGCCGCGAGGCGGGCGGTGGTGAGCTCCCAGTCGTAGAGCTCGGCCAGGGTGTGCGGGTCGCGCAGTCCGGCGACCCCGGAGCGGTGCGAGAGGAGGTGGCGCACGCGTACGGACTCCTTGCCCGCGGCGGCGAATTCGGGCCAGTACGCAGCCACCGGAGCGTCCAGGTCCAGGAGACCGCGGTCGGCGAGGACGTGGGCGCAGAGCGCGGTCGGGCCCTTCGTCGTGGACCAGACGTTGACCAGGGTGTCCCGCTCCCACGGGCGGGTCCGTGCCCCGTCGGCCCAGCCGCCCCAGAGGTCCACCACGGGCTGTCCGTCGAGCAGGACGGTGACCGCCGCGCCCAGCTCGTCGCGTTCGGCGAAGTTCGCCGCGAACGCGTCGCGCACCGCGGCGAACCGCTCGTCACAGTGGCCTTGGATCTGCGTCACGGTTCTCTCCTCGTCTCGGTGCCCCGCACCATACCGACTGGTCGGACTGGCGGGAAGGTGCCGTACACGGCGTTCCTTCGACCGGGTGATCCGGTCAGCGTGGAAGCGCTTCGAGGCTGAGGCTCCAGCGGCCGGGCAGCCCGGTGATCGTCACCGGGGCGAGCGGGCGCACGTCGACGTTCCAGTACGTCGACGGCGGGGCCTTGAGGGCGTACACCAGGGCCGCACGGACCACGGCGGGTTCGGCGACGGCGACGACGGCCCCCTCCTGGACCGGGCGGGTGTCGAGCCAGCTCCCCACCCTGGTGATGAAGGCGAGCAGGGATTCGCCGCCGTGCGGGGCGGAGCGCGGGTCGGCGAGCCAGGCGTCCACGGCGTCCGGCTCGCGGGCGGCGACCTCGGACAGGGTGAACCCCCTCCAGCGGCCCATGTCGCAGTCGCGCAGCGCGAGCTGGACGAGCGGGGCGAATCCGAGGGCGTCGCCTGTCGCGCGGCTGCGCGGGGTGGGTGAGCAGTAGCGCAGCTCGGCGGCACCGAGCCGCACCAGGGCGTGGGCGGCGAGCTGGACCTCGCGCCAGCCGGCGTGGTCGAGCGGCCGGTCGTCGTCGAAACGCTCGGCGAGGAGGGCGGAGCTGCGTGCTGCGGCGACGAGGGACACCCGAACACTCATGCGCGCGATCGTGGGGCCCTACGCCGCCCCGGTCAAGAGGGCCCCCCGCCACGTGCGTTGCCCCGCGGCTCAGCTCACCTGGAGGGACATCCACATGTCCGGTTCGGCGAGCGGGGTGAATCCGAGCTTCGCGTACACCCCGTGGGCGTCCTTGGTGGCGAGCAGGAACCTGCGCACACCCAGCGGCGTCAGCTCGTCCCGGGCGGCGGTGACGAGCCGGGTGCCGAGACCGAGGCCGCGGGCCGCGGGGTCGACGTACACGTCGCAGATCCACGCGAAGGAGGCGCGGTCGGTGATCACGCGTGCGTAGGCGGCCTGCTCGCCCGAAACGAGGTCGTAGGCACCGTAGTTGAGCGAGCCCGCTATCGCCCGGTCCTGCTGTTCGCGGGTGCGCCCCAGGGCCCAGTAGGCGTCCGTGGACAGCCAGTGATGGATGCGTGCCGCGTCGATCCGGGTGGGGTCGTCGGAGATCTCGTAGGACCGCTCGGCGGTGTCGTTGCCGTTCATCCCGGGAGGCTATCGCCCGGCGCCCGCAGTTCGTCGACCGCTTTACGCAGCCTGCGCACCCCCTCGGCGATCTCGGCGGGTCCAGAAACGGCCGCGAAGCTCAGCCTGACGTGTCCGGCGGGGGGTTCGGCGCAGTGATACGGGCGGCCGGGCGCGACCGCCACTCCGGCCCGCAGGGCGGCGGAGACCAGGGCGGGCTCGCCGGCCACCGGTCCGGGCAGCCGGAGCCAGATGATGCCGCCGCCCGACGGCACGTGCGGCAGGGCGAGTTCGGGCAGCCGGGTGCGCACCGCCGCCGTCATCGCGGTGCGGCGGCTGCCGAGCTCGGCGGCCACGGTACGGAGATGGCGCTCCCAGGCCGGGGAGCCCACCAGTTCGAGCGCGGCCTCCTGGATCGGGCGGGGCACGAAGAAGCTGTCGACGACCTGGATGGCGCGCAGCCGTTCCAGGACGGGCCCACGGGCGGCCAGCGCGCCGACGCGGAGGCTGGGGGATGTGATCTTGGTGAGGGAGCGCACATGGACGACGACGCCGTCCGGGTCGTGGGCCGCGAGGGGCTCGGGCAGCGGGCCGGCGTCCGCGTGGACGAGGTGGCGGGCGAAGTCGTCCTCGACGACGAAGGCGCCCGCCTGCCGGGCGGCGCGCAGGATCCGTTCGCGCCGTTCCGGGGCGAGGATCACCCCCGTCGGGTTCTGGAAGAGCGGCTGACAGACGAAGACCCTCGCCCCGGTGGCCCGGAACGCCGCTTCCAGCAGGTCGGGCCGCACCCCGTCGGCGTCCATGGGCACGGGGACCGGTCGCAGGCCGGTGGCGCGGGCGGCGGCCAGCATGCCGGGGTAGGTGGGTGACTCGACGAGGACGGGGGCTCCTGGCGGGGCGAGCGCCCGCAGCGCGGTGGCCAGGGCGCTCTGCCCTCCCGCCGTGATCAGGACGTCGGCACCGGTGAGCGTGGGGCCGATCTCCCGGGCGAACCAGGCGCGCAGCTCGGGCAGCCCGTCGGTGGGCGGCCTGCCCCAGGCTCCCGGACGGCGGCCGGCCCTGGCCAGGGCGGCGGCCAGGGCCCGCTCGGGCTGGAGGCCGGGGTGGAGGTAGCCCCCGTTGAATTCGATGACACCGGACGGAGGTTCGGCGAGCGTGACGAGGACCCCCGACGCGTCGACGGTGCGGGGCACGACCTCGGGCCCGCTGTCCCCGCTGAGTGACACCTCCTGCCAGGAGGTGTCACCCGGAGCGGGTGCGGCCGTGCGGGCCTCGGCCAGGAAGGCTCCGGATCCGGGGCGGGTGACGACCAGACCTTCGGCGGCGAGTTGCGCGACGGCCCGGGAGACGGTCACCGGACTCACCTTGAAGCGCTCGACGAGTGCCCGACTGGACGGCAGCTTCCCACCAGGAGAGTAGCGGTCCAGCTCACCCTTCAGGGATTTCACCAGTTCGGACACACTGCTACGCTCATTCATGACAGTACAGAATAGCGCTACTGGACAGACGACGATAGCGGTCGCTGTCGGACCACCCCCGGCGCGCCGCTCCCCCGGGCGCGGCGTCCTGCTCGCCGGTCTCGGCGTCCTCGCCTTCTCGCTGACCTTCCCCTCGACGGTGTGGGGCCTGGAGAGTTTCGGCCCCTGGTCCCTGGTCGCGCTGCGCAGTGTGCTCGCGGCGCTGATCGCCGGATGCGCGCTGCTCGTCGGCCGGGTCCCGTTGCCCGCGCGACGCCACTGGGCGGGTCTCGCGGTCGTCGCGGGCGGCGTGGTGGTGGGTTTCCCCCTGCTGACCACGCTCGCCCTGCAGACCTCGACGAGCTCGCACGCGGCCGTCGTGGTGGGGCTGCTGCCACTGACGACGGCGCTCCTGTCGGCACTGCGCACCGGCTCCCGCCCGCCGCGCGCCTTCTGGGCCGCGGCGCTGGCCGGTGCGGCCGTGGTGATCGTCTTCACCGTCCAGCAGAGCGGCGGTTCGCTCTCCGGCGGCGATCTGTACCTGTTCGGGGCGCTGCTCGTCTGCGCCGCGGGCTACACGGAGGGAGGCAGGCTGGCCGGGGTGATGCCGGGCTGGCAGGTGATCGGCTGGGCCCTCGTCCTCTGCCTGCCGCTCGCCCTGGCGGGTGCGGCGGTGGCGCTGCCGTACGAACCGGTGCACCTCACGGCGCACGGGGTCGTCGGGCTGGTCTGGGTGGCCGCCGGATCGACCTTCCTCGGGCTGTACGTCTGGTACCGGGGCATGGCGGAGATCGGGGTCCCGCGCGCCAGCCAGCTCCAGCTCGCGCAGCCGCTGCTCACCCTGGTCTGGTCGTTCCTCGCCCTCGGCGAGCGGGTGTCCGCCGCCGCCCCGGTGGCGGCGGTGGCCGTCCTGGTCTGCATCGCCGTCACCCAGCGGGCGGGGAGCCGCGGCGCGGGCCGCACGAAAGCCGACACGTCCATGGAGACATAGACTTGTCGACATGGACCGCCACCCGTGAGGAGGTCACTCCCGATGGAGGCACACACGGGCGACCATCTGCTGACGCACGGCAGGACCGTGGGGCAGCACGACCGGGTCGCAGAGATCGTCGAGGTGCTCGGTGACGAGGGCAGCCCCCCGTACCGCCTGCGCTTCGAGGACGGGCACGAATCGATCAGGTCCCCGGGCCCCGACAGCGTCGTCCAGCACACCGCCCCGGAGGACCGGGACCGCTAGAGCGCGCGCGGGCCGGGGGCACGAGCGGTCCCCGGCCCTCGCGTCCGGGCCGTGTGAGGCGTGAGTCCGGCGCTTCCGGCGGTTCCGGCGCTTCCCGTCAGCGGGGCGTGCGGGCCCGGACCTGGTAGTGGTCGGCCACCACCCGGGCCATGGCCCCGATGGGGTCGGACTTCACCTGCCGCGCCGAGAAGTAGACATGGCCGCCCACCTCCGGATGGCCCGCGGCGAAGTCGAGGTGCCGGGAGAGTTCGGCGGGGTCCTGCCAGGCGGCGGGCTGGGCGGGGTCGCCGGCCTTGTAGAGCGCCTCCCCGATGTACAGGCCGACGCCGGTGCCGCGGACCGTCTCGGCCCACCACGGCAGCAGCTTCGCGTAGTCGGCGGCGGAGAAGCCGATGTTCCAGTAGATCTGCGGGCAGATGTAGTCGATCCAGCCCTCCTTCACCCATTTCCGGGTGTCGGCGTGCAGATCGTCGTACGTCTGCACGCCGGCCGCGGTGTCGGAGCCCAGCGGATCGGTCGCGGCGTTGCGCCACACCGCGAAGGGGCTGATCCCGAACCGGACGCCGCTCCTGACCTCCTTGATCCGCTCGGACGTCTCGCGCACCAGCCGGTCGGTGTTGTCGCGGCGCCAGGCCGCCTTGTCCGCGAAGTCGTCGCCGTACAGCTCGTACGCGGCGTCGTCGTCGAAGACCTGGCCGGCCACCGGGTAGGGGTAGAAGTAGTCGTCCCAGTGCACCGCGTCGACGGCGTAGCGGCTCACCGCGTCGAGCATCGCGTCCTGGACGAACTCCCTGACCTCGGGCAGCCCCGGGTTGTAGTAGAGCTTCCCGCCGTACGGCAGGACCCAGTCCGGGTGGAGCCGCGCGGGGTGGGACGCGACGAGACGGGAGGGGTCCGTGTGGTTCGCGACCCGGTACGGGTTGAACCACGCGTGCAGCTCCAGACCGCGGGCGTGCGCTTCACGCACCGCCGTGCCCAGCGGGTCCCAGCCGGGGTCCTTGCCCTGGACACCGGTCAGGCACTGGGCCCACGGCTCGTACGACGAGGGCCACAGGGCGTCGGCGCTCGGCCGGACCTGGAGGACCACGGCGTTCAGCCGCAGGGCGACCGCTCGGTCCAGGTGCGCGATCAGCTCGGCCTCCTGGGCCGCGGCGCTCAGGCCCGGCGCCGAGGGCCAGTCCAGGTTGGCCACCGTGGCGATCCACACACCGCGCAACTCCCCCTCGCCCGCCCTGCGACCCCGGCCTCCGGGCCGGGGGGTTCCGGGTCCGCGCACGGCGGCGGCATCACCCGCTGTCATCAGCGCGGCCGCCGTGCCGACCGCTCCCATCACCAGTGACCTCCGGCCCATACGAGGCATCTGTGTACCTTTCGTCTCTCAGTTCCCGTGTGTCACGTCGGCAGTGCGTGACACAGATCATGCCCGCTCACGGACCGCCGGACCCGCAGCTCGCCGGAGCCGGATCGCGGAGTAACGTCGTGGGGTCGAGGCGGGCACCGGAATCAAACGGGAACTGCCGCACGAGATCAGCGAAAGGCACGAGGTGACGGACTCTATGGCCGACATTGCACGCGTCGGAGTGGTGGGCTGTGGCCAGATGGGCGCAGGCATCGCGGAGGTGTGCGCTCGCAGCGGCCTCGAGGTCAAGGTGGCCGAGACCACGGGTGAGGCCCTGGAGATAGGGCGTACGCGGCTCCACAACTCCCTCTCCAAGGCCGCCGAACGCGGCAAGATCACCGCGGAGGAGCGGGACGAGACCCTCGCCCGTCTCAGCTTCACCACGGACCTCGGCGAATTCGCGGACCGCGATCTCGTGATCGAGGCCGTCGTGGAGAACGAGCAGGTCAAGACGGAGATCTTCCAGGTGCTCGATCAGGTGGTGACGCGTCCGGACGCGATCCTCGCCTCGAACACCTCCTCCATCCCGCTGGTGAAGCTGGCCGTGGCGACCTCCCGGCCGGACCAGGTCATCGGCATCCACTTCTTCAACCCGGCCCCGGTGCAGCGGCTCGTCGAGCTGATCCCCGCGCTGACGACGTCCGACGAGACCATAAAGCGTGCGGAAGCCGTCGTGCAGACCGTGCTGGACAAGCACGCGATCCGCGCCCAGGACCGGTCGGGCTTCGTCGTCAACGCCCTGCTGATCCCGTATCTGCTCTCGGCGATCCGGATGTTCGAGTCGGGCATCGCCAGCCGCGAGGACATCGACAACGGCATGGAGATGGGCTGCGCCCACCCGATGGGCCCGCTCAAGCTCGCCGACCTGATCGGCCTGGACACCGTGGCCTCGGTCGCCGACTCGATGTACGCGGAGTACAAGGAGCCCCTGTACGCCGCTCCCCCGCTGCTCCAGCGCATGGTCGACGCGGGCCGGCTCGGCCGCAAGACGGGCTCGGGGTTCTACCCCTACGAGTGAGCCGCCCGTGCGGGTGCGACGGGTGGTCCGGGATCTGCCGGGCCACCCGCCGCATCGTCATATGCGGTCAGCCCAGCCGCATGTGATGGAGCATCAGCAGTCCCGCCGCCATGCCGGCCGCCGGTATCTCACCGCGGGCGACCATGTCCGGCACGAGCTTGAGCGGGACCCATGCGCGGCGCGAGGACTCGAAGTCGTCCGCCGGATGACCGGTGTACGTCGCCTCGCGGGACCAGAAGAGGTGGTGCCGGGCGTCGACGAGGCCGTTGGCCGGTTCCACGGTCATCAGCGGTCGCAGCTCGCCGGGGCGCCATCCGGTCTCCTCCTCCATCTCCCGCGCCGCCGCGGCGGCGATGTCCTCGCCGTCCTCGACCACACCCGCAGCCAGCTCCCAGCCCCAGCTGTCGGTGATGAAGCGGTGCCGCCACAGGAGCAGGACCTCATCGGCCTCGTTGACGACGGTCGCCGCGGCGACGGCCCGGAGGCGGATGAGGTAGTGGTCCAGATGGCGGCCGTCCGGGAGTTCGACATCCGCCAGATTGACCCGGAACCAGCGGTTCTCGTACACAGTCTGTTCGTTTAAGTTTGCCCACTGCACAGTTCTGCCACCTTCCGACTGGTCGATGGCAATATCGGAGCAGGGTCCGCCTCTCAGGGGAACGTGTGGAGGCTCCCGGGGCGAGGCTCACAGGGGCACGCGCAGCTCCCCGTCGATGAGACCGGCCACCGCCGCGGCGTCGGCGCTGCCGCTCGCGGCCAGATGTTCCCGTACGGAGCGGAGCCGGTCCCGGAGCCGCTGGGACTCCACGCCCCGGGCGCGTTCCGCCATTTCCGAGGCGGTGCGGGCCGCCTTGTCCGCCTCGCCCTGGAGCAGTTCGAGATGCGTCAGCATGGCGAGCCGGTGCACGGTCCCCCGGTCGTGCGCCGGGGAGCGTACGGCGGCGGTGGCGTGCTCCCGGGCACCGGGGAGGTCCCCCAGGCACAGCAGCGCCTCCGCCACCTGAACGTTGACGAGGCCCGGCTGCACGTACCCCGTCTCGTCCGGCTCGCCCCCGCTCCGGATGCGGCCGGCCTCGGTCTCGGCGCGGCGGATGCACTCCAGGGCGCTGCGGTGGTCGCCGAGCTGGGCGTAGGCCTTGGCCTGCATCGCGTGCAGATCGGTGGCGAGGGCCGGGGTGATGTGCGGGCCCGCCGCGCGCAGTGCGGCCTCGGCGAAGGCCACGGACCGGCGGAATTCGGCCAGGTACAGCGACTGGTTGACGAGCAGGGCGATCACATAGCCGCCGAGCCCCCGGTCCCCGCTGGCCTTGGCCAGGCGCAGCGCCTGGTGGAAGTAGCGCTGGGCGAGTCCATGGGCGTCGGAGTCGTAGGCGCAGATGCCGGCGACGGCCACCAGTCCGGCGGTCGCGCGGTGGAGCTGACGGCCCAGGGCGTCGCTGTACCCGCCGCGCAGCAGCGGCGCGGTCTCGGCGTTGAGGAAGCCGACGATGCGGGACCTGGTCGCGACGCCGCCCGCCTTTCGGTACATCTGTTCGTAGTGCGCCCGGGCCGCGCGGAGCATCGCTATGTCCGCCATGCTCACGCGGGACGGCCCGGGGCGTGAGACATCGGTGTCCTCGGGCGGGTTCTCCCACTCCCAGACCGGCATCACGGCTGTCGTGCCCGTCACGGCGGGGGCGGTGGTGAGGTGGGGACGCTGCTGTTCGTCGGAGCGCCACAAGGCCGTCGCGTGCTCCACGAACCCGGACAGACCGGCGCTCCGGGTCGCCGTGTGGACGCCGGAGACCCCCATGCCGATGTCGTCGAGCGTGACGGGCCGGCCCAGCCGGCCGGCCAGCACTTCGCAGATCAGGTCGGGGACCTGCCCGCGCGGGCGCTGGCCCTTGAGCCAGCGGGCGACCGCCGTGTGCTCGTAGCGCAGGCACAGCCCGCGGGCGCGGCCGGCCTGGTTGACATGACCGGCGAGCCCGGCGCGGGACACACCCGCCTCGTCGATCAGGGATTCGAGCAGGACATTGGGCTCCATCGCCCCCCCATGTGCGCGTCGCGATGAGCCTAGTGCAGCACGATTCACACGGGGTGTGAACGGAATGCCCGAACCATCCTGCTGTGCGCTCTGCCGCGCCGGGGCGCCGCTCGGTTGAATGAGCTCCTCGCAAGAGGCGGCCGGGTCGTCGGCTCCCCCTCGTAACAGTTCGACGACCCGCCCCCGCGCCGTTCGTTCTGCCGGCCTGCCCGACACTCCGTGGCAGGGCGGGCGGCGCCGGACCGCACAGCCCACTGCCCCGATGACAGGAGGCCCGTGTGCGGTCCCCGGGCCGTCCCGCGAGAACAGAAGGGGCGTATCCGGTGGCCGGATACGCCCCTTCTCACCGCCGGTACGCCTACGCGCCGCGCAGCACCGCGCCGGTGCGCTCGGTGGCCAGGGCGACCGCGGCGTCGCGGGCCGCGGAGGCCTCCTCCACGGTCAGCGTGCGGTCCGGGGCACGGAACCGCAGCGCGTACGCCAGGGACTTGTTGCCCTCACCGATCTGCTCGCCGGTGAAGACGTCGAACAGCCGGAGCGATTCGAGCAGACCGCCGGCGCCTTCGCGCAGGGCCTTCTCCACCGCGTCTGCGGGCACGTCCGACGCGACGACGAGTGCGACGTCCTGGGTCGCCACCGGGAAGGTGGAGATGCGGGGCGCCTGGAGCGCACCGTCGACCGCCTGTTCCAGGACGTCGAGCTCGACCTCCATGGCACAGGTCCGCTCGGGCAGGTGGAGCTCCTTGATGACGCGCGGGTGGAGTTCGCCCGCGTGTCCGAAGAGGGTCTCCTGGCCGTCGACCGTGACGTACAGCGCGGCACAGCGGCCGGGGTGCCACGGTGCGTGCCGGTCGGCGCGGACCGTCACCTCGACGCCCGCCTCGCGGGCGATGGTGCGCGCCGCCTCGACGGAGTCCGCCCAGTCGGCGGGGCGGCCCTTGCCCCACCAGCCGGCCTGCTCACGGGCGCCCGCGAGGACGACGGCGGCACGGCGCGGCTGACGCGGGAGCGCCGCGTCCAGTCCGGCGATCTCCTCGTCGGTGGGCCGGCGGTCGACCGGCAGACGGACGGCCTTGGTCTCCTCGCCGGTCGGCCTGAAGACCAGGCCGGTCTCGAAGAGCGCCAGGTCGTGGCTTCCGCGGCCGTCGTTGCGCCGCAGTGCGCCGAGCAGGCCCGGCAGCAGCGTGGTGCGCAGCGCGGGCTCCTCGTCGGAGAGCGGGTTGACGAGGGTGACCGTACGGCGGCGGGCGTCGTCCTTCTCCAGGCCGAGCTGGTCGAGGACGGCTTCGCCGATGAACGGGTAGCTCAGCGCCTCGACGTAACCGGCGCCCGCGAGGGCACGGCCGACGCGGCGGTGCAGCCGCTGGCGGTCGGTGAGCCCGCGTCCGGAGGGCGGCGTCGGAAGGGTCGACGGGAGGTTCTCGTACCCCTCCAGCCGGATGACCTCCTCGGCCAGGTCGTTCGGCTCGGCGAGGTCGGGGCGCCACGACGGCACCGTGACGATCAGCTCGTCCTGGCCGTAGACGTCGCAGCCGACCTGCTGGAGACGGCGTACGACGGTCTCGCGGCCGTACGCCACTCCGGCCACCCGGTCGGGGTGGTTCGCCGGCATGGCGATGGTGCGGGGGGCGGACGGGGCGGTGATCTCCGTGACGCCGGCCTCGGCCGTGCCGCCCGCGAGGAGGACCAGCAGGTCGACCGTGCGCTGCGCGGCAGCGGCGGCGGCCTGCGGGTCGACACCGCGCTCGAAGCGCTTGGACGCCTCGGAGCTCAGCTTGTGGCGGCGCGCGGTCCGGGCGATGGCGATCGCGTCGAAGTGCGCCGCCTCGATGACGACCTCGGTGGTCCCGGTGTCCTCGGCGTGGTCGGCGATCTCGGTGTCGGCGCCGCCCATGACGCCCGCGAGGCCGATCGGCCCGCGGTCGTCGGTGATGACCAGGTCCTGGGCGTCCAGGACACGCTTGGCGCCGTCGAGCGTGGTGAGCTTCTCGCCCTGCTGCGCGCGGCGCACCCCGATCGTCCCCGCGACGCGGGTGCGGTCGTAGGCGTGCAGCGGCTGGCCGAGCTCCAGCATCACGTAGTTGGTGATGTCGACGGCCAGCGAGACGGTGCGCATCCCGGCCTTCTGCAGCCTGCGCTGCATCCAGATCGGGGAGCGTGCCTCGGGCCGCAGGCCGGTGACCGTACGCGCGGTGAAGTTGCTGCAGCCGAACGGGTCGGACACCTTCACCGGGTAGCCGTGCGCGTTGGGCGGGGGCACGTCCAGGAGCGCCGGGTCGCGCAGCGGCAGCCCGTACGCGATGGCGGTCTCACGGGCGACGCCGCGCATGGAGAGGCAGTAGCCCCGGTCCGGCGTGACGGCGATGTCCAGGACCTCGTCGACGAGCTCCAGGAGCTCGATCGCGTCGGTGCCGGGCTCGAACTCCGGCGGCAGCACGATGATGCCGTGCGTGCCGTCGTCGCCCATGCCGAGCTCGTCGGTCGAGCAGATCATGCCGTGCGAGGTCTTGCCGTACGTCTTGCGCGCGGCGATCGCGAAGTCACCGGGCAGCACGGCGCCCGGGAGGACCACGACGACCTTGTCGCCGACGGAGAAGTTACGGGCGCCGCAGACGATCTCCTGCGGCTCCCCGGTGCCGTTGGCGGTGCCGACGTCCACGGTGCAGAAGCGGATGGGCTTCTTGAAGCCCTCCAGCTCCTCGATGGTCAGGACCTGTCCGACGACCAGGGGGCCCTTGAGGCCGGCGCCGGTCTGCTCGACGGTCTCGACCTCGAGGCCGACGGAGACGAGCTTGGCCTGTACGTCACGGCCGGTCTCGGTCGCCGGCAGGTCGACGTATTCCCGCAGCCAGGAAAGCGGGACGCGCATCAGATCTCCATCCCGAACGGCCGGGTGAACCGGACGTCACCCTCGACCATGTCTCGCATGTCCTCTACGTTGTGGCGGAACATCAGCATCCGCTCGATGCCGAACCCGAAGGCGAATCCGCTGTACTTCTCGGGGTCGACGCCGCAGGCGACGAGCACCTTGGGGTTGACCATGCCGCAGCCGCCGAGCTCGATCCAGCCCTCGCTGCCGCAGGTGCGGCAGGGGCGGTCCGGGTTGCCGACGGACTCGCCGCGGCAGACGTAGCAGACCATGTCCATCTCGGCGGACGGCTCGGTGAAGGGGAAGAAGTTCGGCCGGAGCCGGGTCTTCATGTCCGGGCCGAAGAGCGCCTGGACCATGTGGTCGAGGGTGCCCTTGAGGTCGGCCATGGTGAGGCCCTCGTCGACGGCGAGCAGCTCGATCTGGTGGAAGACCGGGGTGTGCGTGGCGTCGAGCTCGTCGGTGCGGTAGACCCGGCCGGGGCAGACCACGTAGACGGGGGGCTTACGGCTGAGCAGCGAACGGGCCTGGACGGGCGAGGTGTGCGTCCGCAGCACGACACCGGACTCGTCGCCCTTGGCGCCGTCGGCGCCCTGGACGAAGAAGGTGTCCTGCATCTGCCGCGCCGGGTGGTCCGGCACGAAGTTCAGGGCGTCGAAGTTGAACCACTCCGCCTCGACCTCGGGGCCCTCGGCGATCTCGTACCCCATGGCGACGAAGACGTCGGCGACGCGCTCCATGATGGTCGTCAGGGGGTGGCGCGCACCGGCCGGAGTGCGGTCGTAGGGCAGGGTGACGTCCACCGCCTCCTCGACCAGCACCCGGGCGTCACGCTCGGCCTCCAGCTCCGCCTGCCGGGCGGCCAGCGCCTTGGAGACGGCGCCGCGGGCCTGGCCCACGCGCTTGCCCGCCTCGGCCTTGGCCTGCGGCGGCAGGGCGCCGATCTCGCGGTTGGCGAGCGACAGGGGCGAGGTACCACCGGTGTGCGCGGTCTTCGCCTGGGCGAGCGCGTCGAGGTCGCCCGCGGCGGCGAAGGCGGCGAACGCCTCGTCCCGCATGCGCTCGATCTCTTCCGGTTTCAGTGCCTCGACCTCGACTGGGTCGTACGACTTGTTCGGTGCCGACATCTCTTCCCGTGCTTCCGATTGGCTGGTGGCGCGACCCTGGTTCGACGACTGAGGACGCAAAGGTGCCAAAAGTCGAGTCTACGGGCCGCCGAGAGGCGAAGAAGCCCGTGGGCCGCCTAAGCCAGGTAGGCCGGCATGCTCACGGGCAGGATAAATCGGAACTGGGCGCCGCCGCCGGGTGCCCGGGCGACGGTGATCGTCCCGCCGTGCGCCTCGACGATGCCCTTGACGATGTACAGGCCCAGGCCGGTCCCGCCGCGCTTGCTCCCCCGCCAGAAGCGGGTGAAGACGCGGGCCATCGACTCCTCGGGGATGCCGGGCCCTTCGTCGCTCACGGTGACCGCCGTTCCACTCTCGTCGTCCTTGCCCGGTGCGGATGCGGGGGCGATATCGATAGTGACGGTTCCCTCGCCGTGCCGCACCGCGTTTTCCAGCAGGTTGCCCAGGACCTGGTCGACCTTGTCGGGGTCCGCCCAGAGCGCGGGCAGCGGCTGCCGGGTGTGGACGAGGAAGCGGTCGGGCGCCTGGCCGTTCGCCGTGTGCGCCTGGATGTGGCGTTCGACGGCCGCGGCGATGTCGACGGGCTGGCGGCGCAGCTCGAGCCGGCCGGAGTCGATACGGGAGATGTCGAGCAGCTCGGCGATGAGCCGGGTGACCCGGTTGGCATCGGCGTCGACGGTCTCCAGCATCAGCCGCTTCTGGTCGTCGGTGAACCGCTCCCACTTGGCCAGCAGCGTGGCGGTGAAACCCTTGACCGAGGTCAGCGGGGAGCGCAGCTCGTGGGCGACGGTGGCGATCAGCTCGGCGTGGCTGAGCTCGGTGCGCCGGCGCGCCTCGGTGCCGCGCAGCGACACGACGAGCCGGCGGACCGGGCCGGTAGGGGCCTCGCGCACGTACCGGGCGGAGACCAGGACCTCGCGGCCGCCGGGAAGGAGCAGATTCCGCTCGGGCTGGCCGACCCGGGTGGCGAGGCCGCCGTACGGGTCGGTCAGGGCCCACCAGCGGCGTCCCTTGAGGTCCTCGAGGGGCAGCGCCTGGTCGAGGGAGCGGCCGAGCGCCTCGGCCGCGGGAGTGGCGGTGATCCGGGCCGCGGCCGCGTTGAAGCAGATGACCTTGCCGTTCTCGTCGGCGACGACGAGACCGTCCGGCAGATCGTCCGGGTCGATGCCCGTCACGGGGTCACCGACGGCCTGGCTTCCGCCGGCTCCGTCGGAGAGGGCGCGCACGGCGGCCGTGTGTGTCGCTCGCGGCCTGCTCATGCCGACAGCCATCTTCCCGTACCCCACCTCTCGAACCGGTGCAGTGGGCCCCCGAGTTCGTCACCCTACTAGGCGGTGGCGGCCGGGCGACACCCTCCGGGGCGCCGCCGGCGGGGTGTGGCCGGTACAGGCCGGTGGGTCCCGGGGGTCAGCCGGCCCGCCGCGGGCGCTGGGCCCGCGCGGAGGCGTAGAGGCAGACGGCTGCGGCGGTGGCGAGGTTGAGGCTCTCGGCCTTTCCGTGGATGGGGACCCGGACCACGGCGTCGGCCAGGGCGCGGGTCTCCTCGGGGAGGCCCCACGCCTCGTTGCCGAAGACCCAGGCGGTGGGCCCGCCCATGGTGCCCGCGTCGAGCTCGTCGTCGAGGTCGTCGCCCGCGCCGTCGGCGGCCAGGATGCGCACACCGGCGCCCCGGAGCCCTTGCACGGCCTGCTCCACGGGCACCCCTACGGCCACCGGAAGGTGGAAGAGCGAGCCGACGGAGGCACGGACGGACTTGGGGTTGTAGAGGTCCACGGAGGCGTCGGTGAGCACCACCGCGTCCGCGCCCGCGGCGTCCGCGCAGCGCAGCACCGTGCCGGCGTTACCGGGGTCGCGTACGTGGGCGAGGACGGCGACCAGGGTGGGCCTCGCCGCCAGGATGTCCTCGAAGGGCGAGTCCAGGAACCGGCAGACGCCGATCAGCCCCTGGGGGGTGACGGTCTGCGAGACGTCGGCGAGCACGTCGCCGTCCGCGAGGTGCACCCGGGCGCCGGCCCCGCGCGCGGCGTCGATGATGTCGGCGTACCGGTCGGCCGCCTCGACGGTGGCGAAGAGCTCGGTCAGCGTGGGTTCGCCGTCGGTACCCCGGTGCGCGGCGGCCTCCCGCACGGCCTGCGGCCCCTCGGCGATGAACCTGCGCTCCTTGCCGCGGAAGTTGCGCCTGGCCAGCCGGCGTGCGGCGGCGATTCGCGGTGACCGCGCGGAGATCAGTTCGGGGGTGCCCATGGTCGGCGGCGAGCCTCTCTGCGTAAGTCAGCTTCTCTGCGTACGTTTCTCCGCGTACGGCTGACTACGTACGCGACACGTGCTGCAACGCACCGGACCCGCAGACGGCGCGCGCCTGCGGGTCCGGCTCGAAACGCTGGAACGACGGAAGTACTGCCTGGATCAGGCGGCCTTCGGGGCGTTGACGTCGCTCGGGAGGGCCTTCTGAGCGACCTCGACGAGGGCGGCGAACGCGTTGGCGTCGTTGACCGCGAGCTCGGCCAGGATCTTGCGGTCCACCTCGATGTTGGCGGCCTTCAGACCCTGGATGAGGCGGTTGTACGTCATGCCGTTCTGGCGGGCGGCCGCGTTGATGCGCTGGATCCAGAGCTGACGGAAGTCGCCCTTGCGCTTCTTGCGGTCGTTGTAGTTGTAGACCAGGGAGTGGGTGACCTGCTCCTTGGCCTTGCGGTACAGGCGCGAACGCTGACCGCGGTAACCGCTGGCGGCCTCGAGGATCGCCCGGCGCTTCTTGTGGGCGTTTACCGCCCGCTTGACGCGTGCCACTTTTAACTCCTTGCAGCGGGGTCAGGTGGTCGAAGGGAGGACTCACCGGACCCGGAAACGAATTGGTCCCGGTCGGATCGAGGTCGCGCCTCCGGGTTCACCGGAGGCGGCGCCTCACTTGCCGAGAAGCTTCTTGACCTTCTTGGCGTCGGCCGGAGCCACGACGACCGTGCCGGTCAGCGAGCGGGTCTTCTTCGAGGACTTGTGCTCGAGCAGGTGGCGCTTGCCGGCCTTCTCGCGCAGCACCTTGCCGGAGCCCGTGATCTTGAAGCGCTTGCTGGCACCGCTGTGCGTCTTGTTCTTCGGCATCGCGCCGTTATCTCCTCGTCAGTGGCGCCCCTCTCGGTGCGGGCACCGGACTGCAGGGGCGTCAGATCTTTGGGTGGTTTCCGAGGGACCCGGGGGCGCCTGGGTGGCGGCCCCCGGAGGTCACGCCTCGGAAGGTGTCTCGGCCGGAGCCTCGGCCGCTGCGGCCGGGGCCTCAGCGGTGTCACCCTCGGACTCGGCGTCGGGGGTGAATCCCTGACGCTCCGCCTTGCGGGCGGCCTGGGCCTCGCGGGCTTCGGCCATGGCTTCGGTCTTCTTCTTGTGCGGGCCCAGAACCATGATCATGTTCCGGCCGTCCTGCTTCGGGTTGGACTCGATGAACCCGAGGTCCTCGACGTCCGAAGCGAGACGCTGGAGCAGCCGGAAGCCCAGCTCGGGGCGGGACTGCTCACGACCGCGGAACATGATCGTGATCTTGACCTTGTCCCCCTGCTTGAGGAACCGGACGACGTGACCCTTCTTGGTGTCGTAGTCGTGCGGGTCGATCTTCGGCCGGAGCTTCATTTCCTTAATGACCGTGTGCGCCTGGTTCTTGCGCGCCTCACGGGCCTTCATGGCCGACTCGTACTTGAACTTCCCGTAGTCCATGAGCTTGCACACGGGGGGACGGGCTGTCGCCGCCACCTCGACCAGGTCGAGGTCGTACTCCTGTGCGAGCTCCAGGGCCTTGGCAAGCGGAACAATCCCGACCTGCTCGCCGCTGGGACCGACAAGTCGCACCTCGGGAACGCGAATCCGGTCGTTGATGCGGGGCTCGGCGCTGATGGATCCTCCTCGGTAGCACCACGCGACCGCCTGGCGGACAGCCACGTAACGTCTTATGTATGACCAACCGAGCCGGGAAAACAGAAACGCCCCGGACGGGACACAGGCGGGGCTCCTGGAACTACCGGAACACCGCCGCGTGCTACCGCGGGGCGCAATCGGGCGGCCCCATCGTCCGTACGGAACGATGGCTGCCACCTGACCGGTGACCCGCCGTCCCTGAGGACGGTCAGGTGGGAGATCGGAGCCTCCACTTGTGGGCCGGTCACATAGGTGTCCGGCCGGTCGTTACACAAGGTTAGCAGCTCCCCGGGGGTACGGCGAACCCGCTGCCGGGACGGCTCCCGCAGGAGGAGCCGCGCGGACGTGGCCTTATCGTGTGGGGCATGAGCGACGCGACCACCCCCAGCACCGAGAACCCCGGCTTCGACGACATGGCCCGCGACATCGCGGAGGTTCCCGCGGTCGAGGTGATCGTGACCGTCGCCGTCAATCTGATGAGCGCGGCAGCCGTGAAGCTCGGCCTGACCGAGGAGGGCGAGCAGCACAAGGACCTGGACGAGGCCCGCAAGCTGGTCCAGGCACTGGCAGGGCTGCTCGACGCGAGCGCCACCGAGATCAGCACCTTCCACGCCTCGCCGCTGCGCGACGGCCTGAAGTCGCTCCAGCTGGCCTTCCGCGAGGCCTCGCTCGTGCCGGACGAGCCGGGCCAGGGCCCGGGCGAGAAGTACACCGGGCCCGTCTACGGCTAGTCACCCCCCGCACCTCTTGAGCCCGTCGCCTGTCCCAGGCGGCGGGCTCGCGTGCGTCAGCGGCTGAACAGCGGCTCGCCCGGGGCGTCGGCGTCGGCCGGCAGCAGCGCCAGGTCGATTCCGCGCACCAGCCGGGCGCGCAGCACCTCGCTGGCGGTCAGCGCGTCGGCGACCCGGCGGGCGGCGTCGCCGACCACGGCGTCCGGGGAGAGCACCAGGGCGAGGGTGCCGTCGGCCTGCCCGGGGCCCAGGTGGGCCCGGATCACCGCGGGCTCGGCGGCGACCGCCTCCCGCACCGCGGCGACGACCGCCGGGTCGTCGAGCGGGTCCGTGCTGGTGCGGTTCTCCGCCAGAGCGAGCAGCGCCGGGCCGGTCAGCTCGAAGGCGACGGGCCCCGCGAGGTCGAGCACCACCGTGTCCGCCTTCTCGTGCGCGGCCGCCTGCAGCGCCTGGTGCAGGGGTACGGCGACGGGGCGTGCCTGCGGATCCCAGCGGGCCAGCGACGCGGTGGAGGTGAAGGCGGGGAGGGCGCGCCGGTCCCCGGCCTGAAGGGTCGGCACGGCCATGTCGCTGGTCTTCTCGCGGCGCAGGCCCTTCTCGTCCTCCTCGACCTCGCCGAGCACGGCGACGACCGGCACGAGCAGCCGGGCGCCGCGGAGAGCCGCGAGGACCGGGCCGACGGCCGTCCTGTCGTCGGCCCATGCCGCGAGGGCCGCCGTCAGTTCGGGCGAGGCAGTGCCGTCGTCGTCGGAGAAACCGGAGTCCGGGATGTTCTTGAGCGCCACACGACGAGCGTAGTGGGTCGGCTCTCTCACCTGGGCGACAGGTCGGGCACAGGCTGCTGCCAGCCTGGCTGCCTAGCGTCCGGGCCATGCCCCGTCACAGAACGCGCCGGCCCGCGCTGTCCTGCCTCCTGACCGCCGCCGCCGTGCTGCTGGCCGGTTCCGCCGCGGGAGGCGCGTATCTCGTGGCTCGCTCGCCGGATGACGCGCACGCGGCCGTGGCCGCCGTATCGTCCGCGTCGAGCCCGTCGGCCACGGCGGGCCGGAGCGAGGAGCCCGAGGTGGATCTCGACGCGGAGCTGGCCGAGGCGCTGGCGCCCCTGGCGGACGGGGCCGATGTGTCGGTTGCCGTGCTGGACACGGAGAGTGGCGTGGGTGCCGTCTACGGGGACGGGGCGTACGACGCCGCCAGCATCGTGAAGGTCGACATCCTGACGGCGCTGCTGCTCAAGGCGCAGGACGAGGGCCGGGAGCTGAACGGCGCCGAACAGGCGTACGCGGAGGCCATGATCCGGCGCAGCGACAACACCTCGGCCACCGAACTGCTCAAGGTGGTCGGCGGGGAGGAGGCCCTCGACGCGGCCAACGGCCGGCTGGGGCTCACCGGGACGGAGGCCGCCCACGCGTGGGGCCTGACCCAGACGACGGCCGCCGACCAGGTGCGGCTGCTGGAGGCGGTGACCGGGACGGATTCGGAGCTGTCGGCGGCCTCGCGGGCGTACATCACGGAGCTGATGGGACAGGTCGAGGCGGACCAGCGGTGGGGGGTGTCCGCGGCCGGCACCGACGCGGTGCTGAAGAACGGCTGGATGCCCAGGACGACGACCGGGCTGTGGGACGTCAACAGCATCGGGCGGGTGGAGAGCGGCGGGCACACCGTGCTGGTGGCGGTGCTGTCGCGCGGGCACGCCACGAAGGAGGCGGGCATCGCCCTCGTGGAGTCCGTCGCGAAGACGGCGGTGGGCGTGACCGGATCGGGGTGAGGCGGGTCCGCTCAGCGGAGGGGGCGGGTGGGGAACGGGTTGTGGCGGGGAGAGGCCGCTCCGCCGCCGGCTCCCCTGCCGCGCCACAGCACCACGGCCAGGGCGAGGAGCACGGCTCCGAGGCCGCCCGCAGCGGGTGCCAGCCAGCCCGCGGGGTCCCGGTCGCCCCCCTGCGGGGCGGGCCCGGAGCCGAAGTACTCCTTGCCGTAACCGGCCTTCGCGGAGCGGGCGCTGAGCTCGTCGGGGCGCAGCTTCGCCCCTGCCTTGATCGCCGCGGCGGGATCGACCATGCCGTAGCCCCTGGCGTCGTCGCGGCCACCGGAGGGGGCGTCGTCGGCGGTGTCGGTGATCAGGGTCTTGATCTGTGCCGGCGAGAGGCCCGGGTGCGCGGCGCGCACGAGGGCGACGGCGCCGGAGACGAACGCCGAGGCGGCGGACGTGCCCCACTCGATGTAGTAGTGCCGGTCGGGGTTGGCCACGACGATGTCGACGCCGGGCGCGCTGACGGTGGCGTACCAGCGGCGGGTGGAGAAGGCGGCGTGCGTGCCGTACTCGTCCACGGCCGCTGCGGCGATCACCCCCGGGTAGGCGGCGGGGTAGGAGATCCGGTCGCCCTTCTCCCCGCTGTTGCCCGCGGAGGCGACGACGGCGACGCCCTTGCCGAGGGCGTACTGCACGGCGGCGTCCTCGCCGGGCTCCGGGTGGGCCGACTCGCTGTCGTCGCCGAGGGAGAGGTTGATGACGTCGGCGCCGTGGTCGGCCGCCCAGCGGATGCCGTCGGCGAGCGCGGTTCCGCGTGACTCGCGGGCCCTGGCGCGCGACGGGTCGCCGGATTCGAGGATCACCCGCACGGGAAGGATCTTCGCTTCCGGGGCGACGCCGAGCACGCCGTCCCCCCGGCCGGGGCCGTTCCCGCGGCCCGCGATGATGCCGGCCATGGCGGTGCCGTGCAGGGCCCAGGAGCGGTCGCCGCGTTCGGCCCCGAAGCCGATCAGGTCCTTGCCCGGAAGCACCTGCCCGGCGAGGTCGGGATGGTCGTCGTCGACCCCGGTGTCCAGGACCGCGACCGTGATGCCCTTGCCCTTGGTGGTCGCCCACGCCGTCCCGGTGTGGAGGGCCTCCAGGCCCCACTGCTGGTCGCGGATGGCGTCCGCCCGGGCGGGGACGGCGGGCAGCAGCGCGAAGGCGGTGGCCGTGGCCACGGCGGCGAGCGCCCGCAGCCGGCGGGGACGGGTCATTCCGGCTGCTCCGTGAGGTCGGTGACGGTCCTGCGCAGGGTGCGCTCGACCCGGTCGGCGACGCCCTCCGCCTCGTGGCCGAGCCCTGCCTGGGCCGGGGCGGTCGTGGCGTCCGCGGCCATGGCCGCGGCGGCGGGCTGCGGCTCGGCGACCGGGCGCCCGTCGGCGAAGCCTGAGACGGCGAACACGACGGCGGGCAGCTCGGTCAGGACGTGGACCGTCCAGCTGGCGCGCTGCCGGTCGCCGAAGCCCGCGGCGACGGTGCCCTTGACCGGGTAGGTGCGGGGCATCAGGTCGGAGCGGCCGGCGAGGCGCTGTGCGGTGAAGCGGGTGTCGAGCGCCCTCATGGCATCGGTGTCGCCCTCGGTGAAGACGATGCCGACGGTGGTGACGCTGCTGCGCGTGGCATCGGTGTAGGTGGCGCGCACCAGGCGTTCGCAGCCGACGGGGCGGAGCGTCCGGAGCAGCAGCGGGTCCAGGCCCGCCGCGCAGCCGCTGTCGCTCGCGACGGCGACCCTGGTCCAGACGCGGTCGGTGGCTCCGGGGCCCGCGCCGTCGCCCTTGAGGGTGGCCGGGAAGAGGGTGTCGACGGGCACGCTGTGCCAGGCCGAGCGGCCCACGGAGTACGCGCTCCCGGCGCCGGGTTCGGCGGCGGAGTCGCCGATGAGCCAACTGCCGGTGATCGCGCCGCCGATGAGCCCGAGACCCAGTACGGCGCAGACGGCGGCCGCCGCGGCCCTGACGGGCCTCCTGGCCTTGACCGGGCGAAGCCGTGTGGTGGTCTCGGCGGGCGTCTCGGCGTACGGGAAATAGGCGCCGGGCGGGGCGGGGGTGGCGCCGGGGCGCGGGGTGAGGTCCACGGCGCCGACGGGCCTGCGCCTGGTGGCGGGGGGCGGTGGTGGCGGGGCGGGGTGCGCGGGCGGGACGGGGCGGAGCCGGGCGGTCGTCTCCACCGGCGGCAGGGGTGCGCCGCCGGGCACGGGCGGTGCGTATCCGGCGCGCGGGACGGGAGGCACGGGCTCGGCACGCGGGGCCGGGGGTGCGGGGGTCGCGGGGGCACTGCCGGGGGCAGGAGGTGCGGGCTCCGGAGGGACCGGCGGCACGGCTGCGGTGGGGGGTATGGGCGGAGGGGTGGTCGGGCGGGGCGGCACTGGAGCGCGCTGCGCCTCGGTACTCATCCGTCCCCCTGGTCCACGTCCCCGTACCGCCCACGGACCGCCGTCGCGCACGGGCCCGTCGGTCGCTCGTGTGACGGTCACTCTACGGGGTGGACGGGGCCCCGTGGGAACGGGACAGGGCGTGCGGGACGATCTGCACCGAACGTCCCCTACCCAGTGGTACGGCCGTCTGGCAAGCTGCGGGCCATGACTGCCCGCACCGCTGACCGGAGCCGCTACAACCGGGCCACCGCCCATCTCGACGCCCCGGTGGCCGTCGTCGACCTGGAGGCCTTCGACGCCAACGCCGACGACCTGGTGCGCCGGGCGGCCGGCAAGCCCATCCGGGTGGCGAGCAAGTCGGTACGCTGCCGGGCCCTTCTGGAGCGGGTGCTCGCGCGTCCCGGCTTCGCGGGGATCATGTCGTTCACGCTCGCGGAGTCGCTGTGGCTGGCCCGCGCCGGTTTCGAGGACGTACTGCTGGCCTATCCGTCGGCCGACCGGTCGGCGTACGCCGAACTGGCGGCCGATCCGAAGCTCGCGGCGGCCGTGACGGTGATGGTGGACGATCACGCGCAGCTGGAGCTGATCGACGCGGCGCGGGCGGGCGGCACCGAGGAGATCCGGGTCTGCCTGGAGCTGGACACCTCGCTGCGGCTGCTCGGCGGCCGGGTCAGGATCGGCGCGCTGCGCTCCCCCCTCCGCTCCCCCGCCCAACTGGCCGAGCTGGCCCGCTCGGTGGACCGCAGGCCCGGCTTCCGGCTGGTGGGCCTGATGGCGTACGAGGGTCACGTCGCCGGGGTGGGCGACTCGATCGCCGGCCGGCCGCTGCGTTCGCGCGCGGTCCGGCTGATGCAGGCGGCGGCCCGCAAGGAGCTGGCGGCCCGCCGCGCGGAGGTCGTGCGGGCGGTCCGCGCGGTGGCACCCGGCCTGGAGTTCGTGAACGGCGGCGGCACCGGCAGCGTGCAGCACACCGCCGCCGAGTCCGCGGTGACGGAGATCGCGGCGGGCTCCGGTCTCTACGTGCCGAGGCTGTTCGACAACTACACGTCGTTCAGGGGCCGTCCGGCGGCCCTGTTCGCGCAGCCCGTGGTGCGGCGGCCGGGCGTGGGCGTGGTGACGGTGCTCGGCGGCGGCTACCCGGCGTCCGGTGCGCCGGGCGCGGACCGGCTGCCGGTGCCGTATCTGCCCGAGGGCCTGCGCTACGACCCGCAGGAGGGCCCGGGCGAGGTCCAGACCCCGCTGCTCGGCGCCCCGGCGGACGACCTGCTGATCGGCGACAAGGTGTGGTTCCGGCACGCCAAGGCGGGCGAGCTGTGCGAGCGCTTCGACGAACTGCGGCTGATCGAGGGCGACCGGATCACGGCCACCGTGCCGACGTACCGCGGTGAGGGCCGGACGTTCCTGTAGTACCCCGCTCAGGGCCCGACGGTGCTGCCCACGCCGCCGCCGGTGGCGTCGCCGATCGGGCGGATGCCCCGGGTGATGGTGTCCATGAGGGCGAGCGGCAGGTCCTCCTGGCCCACGTCGAACGCGAAGCGCACGATGACCGGCGTCTCGCTGCCCACCGCGGAGGGGAAGACGAGCGACTGCACGTAGCCGCCGGGGCCGTTGCCCGTGGTGACCTGGCGGCGCACCAGGTACCCGGTGCGTCCCGCCACCGTCACGGACTCGGCCGCCAGGTCCTTGTGGGACCTGATGCCCCCGTGGATGCGGTTGCCGACGGTGTCCTTGCCGTAGGCGCGGTCGGCCGCCGTCCCGATGTCCTCCTCGGCCAGTGCCCTCATGTCCGTGAGGTCGGTGCCGCCGGCCGTCCGGACCGTGACGGTGCCGTGGTAGCAGAAGCTCCCCGAGTCGCCGGGGCAGGTGTAGGAGCCGGCCGTACGCATCGTGGAGGCGTCGTCGAGGGTGTTCTCCGGCTTCTCCCAGCCGTCGGGGACCGGGAGCGTGACCCCGTTGAGCTGGTCGACCAGCACCGCGGGGTCGTCCTCCGGGCCCTCGGCGGGCGTCGGGCCGGGCGCGCTCGCACTGTCCGTGGCGGTGGGGGGCGCACCGGTGCCGGGCGAGGACGTCGGCCGCGTACCGCCGTCCTCGCCCAGCACCAGGAAGCCGGTGACGGCTGCTGCGACGACGAGCAGGCCTGCCACGGTCATGGCGACGGCCCGGGTGGGACTCCCGGACGTCCGGTGCACGGGCAGCGGCCCGGGTCCGGTGGAGGCGCGGGTGTACCCGGTCCAGGCCGTGCCGTCCCACCAGCGCTCGGTGCCGGGCACGTTCACGTCCGGGTACCAGCCGGGCGGAGTCGCGTTGCTCATACCGCCACCCTAGAAGCGTCAGTCGAGGGGGGTCACGTACGCCCCCGAGATTCCGCCGTCGACGAGGAAGTCGGTGGCGTTGACGAACGAGGAGTCGTCGCTCGCCAGGAAGGCGACGGCCGCCGCGATCTCCGTGGCCTCGGCGAACCGGCCGAGCGGAATGTGGACGAGCCTGCGGGCGGCACGCTCCGGGTCGGTGGCGAACAGCTCCTGGAGCAGGGGGGTGTTGACCGGGCCGGGGCACAGGGCGTTGACCCGGATCCCCTCACGGGCGAACTGCACCCCGAGTTCGCGGGAGAGAGCGAGGACGCCGCCCTTGGAGGCGGTGTACGAGATCTGTGAGGTGGCCGCGCCCATCCGGGCCACGAAGGACGCGGTGTTGATGATCGAGCCGCGGCCCTGGCGCCTCATGTAGGGGAGGGCGGCCTTGCAGCAGAGGTAGACGGAGGTGAGGTTGACGTCCTGGACACGTTTCCAGGCCTCGAGACCGGTGGTGAGGATCGAGTCGTCGTCGGGCGGCGAGATGCCCGCGTTGTTGAAGGCGATGTCGACGGAGCCGTAGGTGTCGTCCGCCGCGGCGAAGAGCGCCTCGACCTGGTCGGGGTCGGTGACGTCGACGCGTACGAAGATGCCTCCCGCCTCCTTCGCGGCGGCCTTGCCCGCGCTCTCGTCGATGTCGCCGCAGACGACGTGCGCCCCTTCCGATGCCAGCCGGCGGGCGGTGGCGAGGCCGATGCCGCTGCCGGCCCCGGTGATGACGGCGGTGCGGCCGGTCAGGCGGCGGCAGATGTTCCCCGTGTCGGTGGTCATGTGTGCTCAGGCCTCCGTGCCGATGAAGACGTTCTTGGTTTCGGTGAAGGCCGCGAGGGCGTCGGGCCCCAGTTCACGGCCGAGCCCGGACTGTTTGTACCCGCCGAACGGGGTCCAGTAGCGGACGGCGGAGTGGGAGTTGACGGAGAGGTTCCCGGCCCGGACCGCCTGGGAGACCCGCAGGGCGCGGCCCACGTCGCGGGTCCAGATGGAGCCGGCCAGGCCGTGTTCGGTGGCGTCGGCCAGCCGGACGGCGTCGGCCTCGTCGTCGAAGGGGAGGACGACCGCGACCGGGCCGAAGACCTCCTCGGTGGCCACGGGGGCGTCGGGGGCGATGCCGGTGAGGACGGTCGGGGGGAACCAGAAGCCGGGGCCGGTGGGCGCGCTGCCTCGGATGCCGTCCGCGTCCGGGGGTACGTAGGCGCGGACGCGCTCCAGCTGGGTCCGGGAGATGAGCGGGCCCATCTGCGTCTTCTCGTCCGACGGGTCTCCCACGACGACGGACGCGACGGCCGGGACGAGGAGTTCCAGGAAGCGGTCGTACGCGGACCGCTGGACCAGGATGCGGGTGCGGGCGCAGCAGTCCTGGCCCGCGTTGTCCAGGAAGGACATGGGCGCGGCGGCCGCGGCGGCCCCGATGTCGGCGTCGGCGAAGACGATGTTGGGGCTCTTGCCGCCGAGTTCGAGGGTCAGCCGTTTCACCCGGTCCGCGCACCTGGCCATGATCTGCTTGCCGACGCGGGTCGACCCGGTGAAGACGATCTTGGCCACGCCCGGGTGTTCGACGAGGGCGTTGCCCGCCACGTCCCCCGCGCCGGGCAGGACCTGGAAGAGGTGTTCGGGGAGTCCGGCGTCGAGAGCGAGCCGGGCCAGCCGGAGGGCGGTGAGCGGGGTGGTCTCGGCCGGTTTGAGGAGGACGGCGTTGCCGGCGGCGAGGGCGGGGGCGGTGCCCCAGGCCGCGACCGGCATGGGGAAGTTCCACGGGGCGATCACTCCGACGACGCCCAGCGGTTCGAGGAACGTGAGGTCGATGCCGCCCGGCACGGGGATCTGGCGTCCCGTCAGGCGCTCCACGCCCCCGGCCGCGTAGTCCAGCAGGTCCCGGACGTTGGCGGCCTCCCAGCGCGCGTTGCCCAGGGTGTGGCCGGCTTCGGTGACCTCCAGGTGGGCCAGTTCCTCGGCGTGTCCGTCGACGAGGACGGCGAAGCGGCGCAGCAGGCGGGCGCGGTCGCCGGGTGCCAGGGCGGCCCAGGTGCGCTGGGCGGCCGCGGCCCGTGTGACGGCGGTGTCCACCTCGGCGGCGGTGGTGGCGGGGACGGTGGCGACGAGCTCCTCGGTCGCCGGGTTCAGGACGCGGTGTTCGTGGTTCACGGGGTGCCTCACAGACGTTCGAAGGAGCGGCGGAGCTCCCAGTCGGTCACCGCTGCGTCGAAGGCCTCCAGTTCGACGCGCGCCATGTTGCTGTAGTGGGCGACGACGTCGTCGCCGAAGGCTTCCCGGGCCAGGTCGCTGCTCTCCCAGAGGCCGGCGGCCTCGCGGAGCGTGGTGGGGACCTGGTCGTATCCGGCGGTGTAGGCGTTGCCCTCGCAGGCGTCGGGGAGTTCCAGTTCGTTCTCGATGCCGTGGAGTCCCGCGGCGACGAGGCCGGCCACCGCGAGGTACGGGTTGACGTCCCCGCCGGGCAGCCTGTTCTCGAAGCGCATCGAGCGGCCGTGGCCGACTACGCGCAGGGCGCAGGTGCGGTTGTCGTGGCCCCAGGCGACGGCGGTCGGGGCGAAGGAGCCGGGCTGGAACCGCTTGTAGGAGTTGATGTTCGGCGCGTAGAGCAGGGAGAAGTCGCGCAGGGCGGCGAGCTGGCCGGCGAGGAAGTGCCGCATCACGGGCGACATCGTGCCGTCCTCGCCCGCCATGACGCCGTGTCCCGCGGTGTCCTGGAGCGAGAGGTGGATGTGGCAGGAGTTGCCCTCACGCTCGTTGAACTTGGCCATGAAGGTGAGCGAGACGCCTTCCTGGGCGGCGATCTCCTTGGAGCCCGTCTTGTAGACGGCGTGCTGGTCGCAGGTGACGAGGGCCTCGTCGTAGCGGAAGACGATCTCGTGCTGGCCGGGGTTGCACTCGCCCTTGGCGGACTCGACGCTCAGCCCGGCGGCCGCCATCTCGTTGCGGATGCGGCGCAGCAGGGGTTCGATGCGGCCCGTGCCGAGGACCGAGTAGTCGATGTTGTACTGGTTCGCCGGGGTGAGGCCGCGGTAGTCGCGGTCCCACGCCTCCTCGTAGGTGTCCTTGAAGACGATGAACTCGAGTTCCGTGCCGACGTGGGCGGTCAGTCCGTGTGCGGCGAGCCGCTCCAGCTGCCGCCGGAGGATCTGGCGGGGCGCGGCGACGACCGGCGAGCCGTCGTCCCAGGAGAGGTCGGCCATGACCAGGGCGGTCCCCTCGTGCCAGGGGATCAGGCGCAGGGTCGTGAGGTCGGGGCGCATCGCGAAGTCGCCGTAGCCGTTGGACCAGGAGGACATGGCGAACCCGTCGACGGTGTTCATGTCCGTGTCGACGGCGAGCAGGTAGTTGCAGCCCTCCGTGCCGTGCTCCAGCACCTCGTCGAGGAAGAAGGACGCCGCGAACCGTTTGCCCTGCAGTCTGCCCTGCATGTCGGTGAAGGCGAGGACCACGGTGTCGATCTCACCGCGCTCGACGAGCACGCGCAGCTCGTCGGTCCCCAGCGGGGGTGTTCGGTCTGCCACGGGATGCTCCTCGTTCGGTCAGCCGGAAGGCTTAAGGTATGGGAGAAAACCATTGGGGGGAAGGGAATCGGGACGTGGCGGAAGAGACCGGGGAGCCCGGGTCCTCCGGCCGGCTGCTGCCCGCGCTGCGGCCGGTCCGTGCGGGCAACGGTTTCGAGGAGGCCCTGGAGCAGATCCTCCAGGTGGTCCGGCTCGGCCTGGTGCCCGGCGGCGGGCGGCTGCCGGCCGAGCGCGAGCTGGCCGGGCTCCTCGGGATCAGCCGCGTCACCCTGCGCGAGGTCCTGAAGGTGCTTCAGGACCAGGGTCTGATCGAGGCCCGGCGCGGCCGGTACGGCGGTACGTTCGTGCTGCCCCGCGCCGGCCCTGCCGACGGGGACGAGCTGCGCCGCCGGGTGGCGGACGTCGACCTCGAGGACGTCCTGCTCTTCCGCGAGGTCCTGGAGTCGGGGGCGGCCGGGCTCTGCGCGGCGCGCGGCCTCGACGACGAGGGGGCGGACCGGCTGCGTACGGCTCTGGCGGCGACACACGAGGCACCTCTGCCCGACTACCGCAGGATCGACACCCTTTTCCATCTGACGCTGGCCGAGCTCTCCGGCTCCCCCTCCCTGGCCGCCCGGTACGCGGCCGTGCGGGCGAGCGTCAACGACCTGCTGGACTGCATCCCCCTGCTGGTACGGAACCTCGAACATTCGCAGCATCAGCACACGGCCCTCGTCGCCGCGGTGCTCGACGGCGACGAGGCGGGCGCGCGGGCGGTGATGCGCGAGCACTGTGCCGGGACCGCCGCACTGCTCCGCGGCTTCCTGGCTTGAACCCGCCCTTCCGGATCACTGCTCTTGCGTGACGGCCCCGCACGAACAAAGGTATGACGCGACACCATTGCACCGGGCCGGCCGGCAGACCGGCCGCCGGAGGGACCGCACCATGCACGAACCGCTCATCGGCGTCACGACCTATCTGGAGCCGGCGGCTCGCTGGGGCGTCTGGGAACTCCCCGCGGCGGTGCTTCCCGCCGCCTACCCCGCGCTGGTCCAGCGCTCCGGCGGACTCGCCGCACTGCTGCCGCCGGACGACCCGTCGAAGGCGGCGGCCGTCGTGGCCCGGGTGGACGGCCTCGTGATCGCGGGCGGCGCCGACGTCGACCCCGGACTGTACGGCGCGGAGCGCGACTTCAGGACAGGTCCGCCGGCCCACGAGCGCGACACCTGGGAAGTGGCCCTGCTCCGCGCGGCGAGGGAGGCCGGCACTCCGGTGCTCGGGATCTGCCGGGGCATGCAGCTGCTCAACGTGGCGCTGGGCGGCACGCTGACCCAGCATCTGGACGGCCACGCGGGCCCGTTCGGCAAGGCCGGGGTCCTCGGCGAGCACCTGGTGACGCCGGTCCCGGGGACGCTGTACGCCTCGCTCGTGCCCGAGGAGGCGTCCGTACCCACGTACCACCACCAGGCCGTGGACCGGCTCGCGCCGGGCCTGGTCGCCTCCGCCCACGCGGCGGACGGCACCGTGGAGGCGGTCGAACTGCCGGGCGACCGGTGGGTGCTCGGGGTCCAGTGGCACCCGGAGATGGGCGACGACCTGCGGATCATGCGGGCCCTGGTGGAAGCAGCCAGGGCGGGGGCGGCCGTACCCTCCGCCTGAGGCCGGCACCCGACGAGCGCCCGAAGGGGCTCAGCGCTCCCGCGCCTCGCGGGCCGTCAGGGAGAGCAGATCGCGGGCCGGCCCGGTGGGCCGGTGCCCGGCGGGCCAGACCGCGCGCAGCTGACGGCGCAGCCGTACGCCCTCGACCGGGACCTTGACCAGGCGCCGTGCGGAGAGCTCCTCGCCCAGCGCGAGTTCGCTCAGCACGCACGGGCCGGCCCCGCTCTCCGCGGCCCCCTTCACCGCGGTGGTCGAGGAGAGCTCCAGCAGGGGGCGCGCCAGTCCGCCGTGCACCGCAAGCGCGGCGTCCAGGACCTGGCGGGTGCCCGACCCGTGTTCCCGCAGGATCAGGGGCGCCCGGGCGAGCTCCCCCGGGGTCAGCCGGGCCCGGCGCGCCCAGGGGTGGGAGGGGGCGACCACGACGACGAGCCGGTCGTGCGCGATGACGGTGCCGTCGAGTCCTTCCGGTATCGAGAGCCCCTCGACGAAGCCCAGGTCCGCCTCACCGGCCAGCAGGCGCAGGGCGACCGCCGCGGAGTTGCCCGCCAGGAGGGACACGGCGGTGTCCGGGCGCTCGGCCCGCAACGCGATCAGCCAGCCGGGCAGCAGGTACTCCGCGATGGTCATGCTCGCGGCGACCCGCAGCCGGGAGTCGCGCCGGTCCCGGAGCGCCTGGGCTCCCGCGTCGAACGCCTCGGCAGCCTCGACGACCCTGCGCGCCCAGTCGGTGACGAGGGCGCCCGCGTCCGTCAGCCGGGAGCCGCGCGGTGAGCGGTCCAGGAGCGCGACGCCCAGCTGCCGCTCCATCGACCGGATGCGGCCGGATGCGGCGGGCTGGCTGATGCCGACGTCCCGGGCCGCCCTGCCGAGGCTCCCGTGCCGCGCGACGGCGAGCAGCAGCACCATGGCTCCCAGGTCGGGGACCCGGTGGGGCAGGGACGAGGGCGTGGACGGAGGACTGGACATAAGCCCAGCCTATGACCTCATAGCCCCGCGCTCCCTGGTGGGCGCCGGTCCGCCCGGTGAGAATCGTGGCATGGCCATCTTTCCGCAGACCAAGACCGGGACGCCCTCCTCCCGGACCGTCGCCCCCCGGCTCCCGGCCCTGCGGCACCTCGGCCCCAACTGGTACGCGACGGTGATGGGGACCGCCGTCGTCGCGACGGCGGGCGCGGCGCTGCCCGTGGACGTGCCGGGTCTGCGAACCGCCTGCGTCGTGGTGTGGGCGCTGTCCGCCGTGGCGCTGGCCGCCGTGCTGGCCGCCCGTGCCGGGCACTGGATCCTGCACCGGGACCAGGCCCGCGCCCACCTCCTGGATCCCGCCGTCGCCCCGTTCCACGGCTGTCTGTCCATGGCGCTGCTCGCCGTCGGCGCGGGCACCCTCGTGGTGGGCCAGGACGTCATCGGTCATCCCGCCGCCCTCGCCGTGGACGTGCTGCTGTTCACGGCGGGCACGGTCGCGGGCCTCGCCGCCGCCGTGGCGATCCCGTACCTCATGGTCGTACGCCACCGTCCTGCCCCGGGCACCGCTTCGCCGGTCTGGCTGCTGCCTCTGGTGGCCCCTATGGTCTCGGCCGCGGTGGGGCCGCTGCTGGTGCCCGAGCTGGCCCCCGGTCAGGCGCGGGAGGCGCTCCTGCTGGCCTGTTACGCGATGTTCGGGCTGTCCCTGCTGGCGACCCTGGTGGTCGTCCCGCTGGTCTTCGCGCGGCTGGTCCACCAGGGCCCGCCGGCCCTGGCGCTGACCCCGACGCTGTTCCTGGTGCTCGGGCCGCTGGGCCAGTCCACGACCGCCGTCAACCAGTTGGCCGATGTGGCACCGGGCGCGATCGACGCGCCGTACGCGGCGGCGTTCGGCGCGTTCGCCGTCCTGTACGGGGTGCCGGTGATGGGGTTCGCCCTGTTGTGGCTGGCCCTGTCCGTCGCGCTGGTGGTGCGTGCGATGCGGCGCGGCATGCGGTTCACGATGACGTGGTGGGGGTTCACCTTCCCGGTCGGCACGTGTGTCACCGGCGCGGCGGGGCTGGCCCGGCACACCGGGCTGGACGCGTTCACCTGGCTGGCCGTGGCGCTCTACGCGCTGCTGGTGACCGCCTGGGCGGTCGCCGGCGCCCGGACACTGGGCGGGCTCTTCAGCGGAGCGCTGCTCGCAGCGCCCCGGCCGCTTCGGCCAGTGACGGTCCGTACCACGTGAGGTGACGCCCGTCGACGAGCACGGCGGGCAGGCCGGGGAAGGCCTCCGGTCCGTCGGCGGCGGTGAAGTGGTACGGCTCGTCGGGCAGGACGACCAGCTCGGCACCGGACGCGTTCAGCTCGGCCAGGGGGACGCGGGGGTAGCGGTCCTGGTGGCCGGCGTACACGTTCCGCACCCCGAGGCGGGCCAGCAGGTCGCCGGCGAAGGTGTCGCGGCCCAGCACCATCCAGGGCCTGCGCCAGACCGGCACGATCCCGGGGCGCGGGGCGGGGGCCGGCGGCAGCGCCGCCCAGGCGGTCCGGGACTCCTCCAGCCAGTGCGGCCGGCGCAGGCCGCAGGCGGCGAGGACGCGCTCCAGCTCGGCGAAGGCCTGGTCGAGGGTGCGGACCTCGGTGACCAGGACGTTCAGCCCGGCCTCTCTCAGGGCGGCCAGGTCCGCTGCCCTGTTCTCCTCCTCGTTGGCGACGACGAGGTCGGGACGCAGGGCCGCGACGGCGGCGGTGTCGGGGTTCTTCGTGCCGCCGATCCGGGCGGCGGTCAGCCCGGCGGGACGGGTCCACCAGTCGGTGACGCCGACGAGCAGCCCGGGGGCGGTGACGGCGCCGGCCTCGGTGAGCGACGGGACCAGGGAGACGACACGCATCGGCACCGCCCCGTCAGCGGCGCGAGTCGTACGTCGCGTCGATGTGCTCGGCGACCGAGACGACCAGCAGCCGGGTGCCCGGCACGGTCGCCCGCCACCGGTGCCGCACCCCGCCGGAGAGGAAGAGGGTGTCGCCCCGGCCCAGCCGGTGGGCCCGGCCCTCGGCCTCGACCTCGACGGCGCCCTCCACGATGTACATCACCTCGTCGTTCCGGTGCTGGAACTCGCGCCCCAGGTCCTGCTCGCCGATGAACTCCAGCGCGCTGAGCTGGTGCCTTCCGCGCACCAGCCTGCGTACGCCGTCCTCGTCGTCCGCCCGTACGACGTCCACGGCGCGTGCCGAGTCCGCCGCGGCCCGCAGCCGCTCGGTCGTGGTCTCCAGCGCCTCCGCCACCCGGTGCAGGGAGCGGGGGCTGGGTCTGGCCCGTTCGTTCTCGATCTGGCTGAGGAACGGTACGGACAGGCCGCTGCGCCCTGCCACCGCGGCCAGGGTGAGTCCGAGGCTCCTGCGGCGTCGGCGGACCGCCGCGCCCACTCGAAGGGCTTCCTTGTCGTCCATGTCCGGCTCCCTCCCCGGATCGCCATCCTCCCGGTTGCCAGCACCCTACGCATGTCGTTTGCGCGACGGAGTGGAGACCGGTGGACGGAGAGCCTCGGGGAACCCCCTCCGACCAGCCTGAAGGGGACGGCCCCGGTTCGCGACCGGGACCGTCCCCTTCAGGGTGACGCGTGGGTGGACCAGCGGATCAGCTGCCGACGGGCGCCAGCTTCTCCACCACGTCCGGGTTGGCGTCCATCCAGCGGCGGGCGGACTCCTTCTCCTTGCCGGCGCCGCCCTTCTGGAGCTCCACTTCGAGCGAGGCCAGCTGCGCCTCGGTGAGCTCGAAGTCCTTCAGCCAGCCGGTCAGCTCCGGGAAGTCCTTGGCGAAGTCCTTCTTGGCGACCGTATGGATCTGCTCGCCCTTGCCCCAGGCACCCTTCGGGTCCTTGAGCTTCTTCAGGTCGTGCTTGCCGTAGGCCCAGTGCGGCGACCACAGGGTCACCACGACCGGCTCCTTCTTCTTGATCGACCGGTTCAGCTCGGCCAGCATCGACGAGGTGCTGGAGGAAACCACCTCGTACTCACCTTCGAGGCCGTACTCCTTGAGCACCTTCTTGTTGAGCGTGCCCATCATGCCGGCGCTCGACTCGATGCCGATGATCTTGCCGTTGAACTTCTTGCCTTGGCCCTTGAGGTCATCGAGCGAGTCGATGCCCTTGACGTACGACGGAACCGTCAGCTCCAGCGAGGTCGGCCCGTACCAGGAACCGAGATCGACGAGGTTCTCCTTGTACCGGTCCCAGTAGTCCTTGTGCGTCGTCGGCAGCCAGGAGTCGAACTGGACGTCGAGCTGGCCCTGTGCGAGACCGGTGTAGAGCGGTCCCGGGTCGAGCTGCTTGACCGTCGTCTTGTATCCCCGGTCCTCCAGCATGTTCTGCCAGAGGTAGGTGGAGGCGATGGCCTCGTCCCACGGGAAGTACCCCATGTTGACGGTCTTGCCCGCGTCCTTGCCCTGCTGCGCACCGCCGCCCGGCACCGGGGCCAGCTTGTCGACCAGGCCGGGGTTCTTCTTCAGCCAGGCACGGACGCCGTCCTGCTCCTGGCCCTGGCCGGCGGTCTGGATCTCGTTCTCGAGGCTCGTGAGCTGCTTCTCGGTGAGCTTGAAGTCCTTGAGCCACTTGGAGACGGCGGGAGCCTTCTCGGCGAAGCCCTTGTGGGCGACGGTGTGGACCTCTTCGCCCTTGCCCCAGGCACCCTTCGGGTCCTTGAGCTTCTTCAGGTCGTGCTTGCCGTAGGCCCAGTGCGGCGACCACAGGGTCACCACGACCGGCTCCTTCTTCTTGATGGAGGCGTTCAGCTCGGCGAGCATCGAGGAGGTGCTGGAGGAGACGACCTCGTACTCGCCCTCCAGGCCGTACTCCTTGAGCACCTTCTTGTTCAGGGTGCCCATCATCCCGGCGCTGGCCTCGATCCCGATGATCTTGCCGTCGAACTTCTTGCCCTGTCCCTTGAGGTCATCGAGCGAGTCGATGCCCTTGACGTACGACGGGACCGTCAGCTCCAGCGAGGTCGGCCCGTACCAGGAGCCCAGGTCGTCCAGCTGGTCGCTGTACTTGTCCCAGTAGTCCTTGTGCGTGGTCGGCAGCCAGGAGTCCGTCTGGAAGTCGATGTCGCCGCGGGCGACGCCGGAGTAGAGCGGACCGGCGTCGAGCTGGGTGATCCCGGTCTCGTAGCCGCGCTGCTCCAGGATCTCCTTCCACAGGAAGGTGGAGGCGATGCCCTCGTCCCAGGGGATGTACCCCATGTTGATCTTCTGACCCTGGCCGACGTCGCCGCTGTCGGCCGTGGTGGCCTTCGAGTCGCCGGAACCGGCGATGTTGAGGCCGCCCGCGACGAGCGCGAGGACGACGACACCGGTCATCGCGACGGCGGTTCCCGGCTTGTAGTGCGTGAACCTGAGCCGGCGCGCACCGGCGGCGACCTTGGCGGCGGCGCGGCGGCCGAGCGGGGAGACCCGCTCGTTGAGCGCGCCGGTCATCCGGTCCAGGTACATGGCGAGGATGACGACGGCGATCCCGCTCTCGGCGGCGAGGCCGACCTGGAGCTGGGTGATCGCCGCGTACACCTTCTCGCCGAGGCCGCCGGCGCCGGCCATGCCGCCGATGACGACCATCGACAGGGACAGCATGATGACCTGGTTGATCCCGGCCATGATCGTCGGCAGGGCGAGGGGCAGCTGCACCCGGGTGAGGGTGTGCTTGGGCGTGGTGCCGAAGGCCGCGGCGGCCTCGACCAGCTCGCCGTCGACCTGGCGGATGCCCAGCTCGGTCATCCGGACGCCGGGCGGCATCGCGAAGACGATGGTGGCGATCACGCCGGGGGTGACGCCGACGCCGAAGAACATGACGCCGGGGATCAGGTAGACGAAGGCGGGCATCGTCTGCATGACGTCGAGCACCGGCCGCAGCGTGGCGCTGACCCTGTTGTTGCGCGCCGCCCAGATACCCATGGGCACCGCGATGACGATCGTGATGACCGCGGCCACGACGACCAGCGAGAGGGTGGCCATCGCCTCGTCCCAGAGGGCGAGGGAGTCGATGAGCGCGAACCCCACGAAGGTGAGCACTGCGGGTATCACCCCGCGCAGCCAGAACGCGAGGACGGCGAAGATCCCCGCCATCAGCAGCGGCTCACCGCCGCTGAGTACGGCGTTGACGCCGTCGTACATCCCGCCCAGCACGGTCTTGATGGCGTCGAAGATCCAGGTGAGGTTCGACTGGAGCCAGTCGACCACGTCCTCGACCCATGCGCCGAAGGTGAACCTAGGCACCGGCGATCACCTTCTTGACCTCACGCGGGGCCGGGACCCGGCCGTCGGCCTGGCTGTCGACCTGCGGTTCCTCGCCGAGCGCGGCGAGCAGCCTGGCGCGCGGGACCATGCCTATGACCTTGCCGTCCTCACCGGTGACGGCGACGGCCGCCCCGCTGGTGGAGCAGGGGGTGAAGAGCTCGGCGATGGGCGTGTCGGCGGACACCGTCGCGGGTGCCTCGGCCTTCAGCTCGGCGTCGGAGCGGCCCGCCGCGGGCGCCTCCATGACCGAACCGGCGGTGAGCACCCGGGAGCGGTCGACGTCCTGGATGAAGGACGCGACGTAGTCGTTGGACGGCCGTACGAGGATGTCCTCGGCGGTGCCCTGCTGGACGATCTCGCCGTCCCGCATCACGGCGATACGGTCACCGAGGCGCATGGCCTCGTTGAGGTCGTGCGTGATGAAGACGATGGTTTTCTTCAGACGCTTCTGCAGTTCGAGGAGCTGGTCCTGCATGTCGCGCCGGATCAGCGGGTCGAGCGCGCTGAAGGACTCGTCCATCAGGAGCAGGTCGGCGTCGGTGGCGAGCGCGCGGGCCAGCCCCACACGCTGCTGCATGCCGCCGGACAGCTCGTCGGGCCAGGACTTCTCCCAGCCGGCGAGGCCGGTCATCTCCAGCGCCTCGGCGGCACGCGCCTCCCGCGCGGCACGCGGGACGCCCTGGACCTCCAGGCCGTACGCGGCGTTCTCGAGCACGCTCCTGTGGGGGAAGAGCGCGAAGTGCTGGAAGACCATGCTGATCTTCCTGGAGCGGACGGTGCGCAGGTCACGGGCGCTCAGGGCGGTCAGGTCCTGCCCGTCGAAGAGCACGCGGCCGGCGGTGGGCTCCAGCAGGCCGTTGAGCATCCGCAGCAATGTGGACTTCCCCGAACCGGAGAGCCCCATGACGACGAAGATCTGGCCAGGTTCCACGGTGAACGAGGCGTCGATCACCGCTGCGGTCGTTCCGTCGGCGCGCAGCTCGTCGCGGTGGGTACCGTTCTCGAGCTTCTGCACGGCTTGATCGGGTCGTCTGCCGAACACTTTGTACAAGTGCTCAGCTTGCAGCCTTGACACATACACCTCACGCGTTGAACCGAAAACGGTCTGCCAACCCCCTTCGGCAGACCGTGGAGCGGTGCGGATTCGGTCCGCAGAGCACGCGCACTTTGTTGAAAAATGGACGTGGTCCGCTCCGGTGCCGCGCCTGCCCTCACTTACGCGACCCAAACACGCGTGTGATTCAGATCACTTGTGCGAAACCGCTCTCACGGGAACCGCGCGCCGCGCCCACCGCGGCTGTCGGAGGTGTACGGCATCATCGGGGTGTGACGCGACGCCTGATGCTCCTCGACACCGCCTCCCTCTACTTCCGCGCCTATTTCGGCGTCCCGGACTCGGTGCGCGCACCGGACGGCACCCCGGTCAACGCCGTGCGCGGACTGCTCGACTTCATCGCCAGGCTGGTCCAGGACCACCGGCCGGACGACCTGGTCGCCTGCATGGACGCGGACTGGCGCCCGCAGTGGCGGGTCGACCTGATCCCGACCTACAAGGCGCACCGGGTGGCCGTCGAGACCACGGAGGGCGTCCCGGACGAGGAGGAGGTCCCCGACACCCTCTCGCCGCAGGTCCCGGTGATCGAGGCCGTCCTGGACGCGCTCGGGATCGCCCGCGTGGGCGTCGCGCCGTACGAGGCGGACGATGTGATCGGCACGCTGGCCGGGCGGGCCACCGGACCCGTGGACATCGTGACCGGGGACCGCGATCTCTATCAGCTGGTCGACGACGCCCGCGGGGTGCGGGTGCTCTATCCACTGAAGGGCGTGGGGACGCTCCAGGTGACGGATGAGGCCTGGCTGCGCGGGAAGTACGGCGTGGACGGCGGTGGATACGTCGATCTGGCCCTGCTGCGCGGCGATCCGAGCGACGGGCTGCCCGGGGTCCCGGGTATCGGCGAGAAGACGGCGGCGAAGCTGCTGGACTCCTTCGGCGACCTGGCCGGCATCATGGCCGCGGTGGACGATCCCGCGGCCCGGCTCACCCCGTCCCAGCGCAAGCGGCTCGACGAGGCCCGCGACTATGTGGCGGTCGCCCCGAAGGTCGTCCGTGTCGCCGACGACGTGCCGCTGCCCGATTTCGACCCCGCGCTCCCCCGCGAACCGCGCGATCCCGCGGCCCTGGAGGCCCTCGCGACCCGATGGGGCCTCGGAAACGCGCTACAGCGCCTGCTCCTCACACTCCAGGCGTGAAGGTGCTAGCTTAGGTAAGCCTAAGTAAGTACGTAGAACCTCATACGGTCCCGTCCCACACCCGGGTCCAGAGCTAGGGAGCACTCCGTGGCAGAGCGGCCGCAACGCCGGACACCGAAGGCGCAGGGGGCGCAGGTCCTGCGCACCGAGCAGATCACTCCGCACATGGTGCGCGTGATCCTCGGCGGCGACGGCCTGGCCGGCTTCACCCTCGCCGGGTACACCGACCACTACATCAAGTTGTGCTTCGCCCCGGAGGGCGCGGACTACAGCCACCCCTTCGACATGGCCAGGATCCGCGAGGAGTACCCGCGCGAGCTGTGGCCCACCACCCGGACGTACACCGTGCGCTCCTGGGACCCCGACGCCCGCGAGCTCGCCGTCGATTTCGTGGTGCACGGCGACGAGGGCCTGGCGGGCCCCTGGGCGGCGCGCGCCCGGCCCGGCGACCAGGTGACCTTCCTCGGCCCCGGCGGTGGTTACGTTCCGGAGGCCTCGGCCGACTGGCACCTGCTGGTGGGTGACGAGAGTGCCCTGCCCGCGATCGCCGCGTCCCTGGAGCACCTGCCGCAGGGCGCGGTGGCGCACGCCTTCGTCGAGGTGCCCGACGCCTCGGAGGAGCAGAAGCTCGTGGAGCCGGAAGGCGTCTCGGTGACCTGGCTGCACCGCGGCGACCGCCCGGTCGGCGAGGCTCTCGTCGCGGCGGTGAAGGGGCTGGAGTTCCCCGAGGGCGACGTGCAGGCCTTCGTCCACGGCGAGGCGGGCTTCGTGAAGGAGATCCGGCGCCACCTCCGCCTGGAGCGCGGCATCCCGCTCCAGCAGCTGTCGATCTCGGGCTACTGGCGCCTCGGCCAGAACGACGACGCGTGGCGCGCGGTCAAGCGCGAGTGGAACGAGCAGGTGGAGCGCGAGCAGGAGAGCGCCGCGTAAACCTCCCCGCTCCCCCGTGACCCGGTCGCCGTCCTGGACGGCGACCGGTTTTCGTGTGAGCCCTCACCCCCCGGCCTCCCGCTCCGCTCCGCCCTCGTAGGCGCGGGCGGAGGCGTCCACGTGGGCGAGCCGCCTGAGGGCGCCGAACATGGCCTCGCCGAGCACCGTGCCGACCACCACGCTCTCCACCAGGTCCTCGCGCGCCACCCGTCGCCGGACGTAGTCGAGGTCCGCGTGGGCCACGGGTTCGGCCGCGTCCGCGTAGACGTCGAGCAGTTCGACAAAGCCGCCGTGTCCCGCCCGGTGAAGGGCCGCCAGCACGCCTGCCAGTGACCGTCCCGCCGGACTGTCCGCACGCACGAACCAGCCGCGCCGCGCCAGCAGCGCGGCGACCTCCTCGCGGGCCTCGGCCGACTCCGGCCCCTCCTCCTCGGACCCCTCGGGCTCCTCGGGCTCCTCGGGCGTGATGCGCCTGGCTGCCGTACCGAGCACCTTGTGCACCGGCTGCCCCGGGTCGTCGACGGCCTCCAGGACCTCCGCGATGGCGGACAGCGACAGCCCTCCGACGTCCAGGAGAGCGCGGATCAGCCGCAGCCTGCGCTCGTGCCCGTCGTCGTAACGCGCCTGGTTGGGGCTGGTCAGAACGCCGGCGGGCAGCAGCCCCTCGCGTACGTAGTACTTGATCGTCGGCACCGGGACCCCGGACCTGCGACTCAATTCGCCGATGCGCACCGTGTGTTCACCCTCCAGGAGGTTGCCAAGCCGACCACCATCATAGATAGTTCCCCTATCGGATAGCGGACAGTGCCGCTATCCATATTTCCTCTGGGGGGACCTATGCAGTCATGGCGCACATGGCACCGGCCGTTAGTGCTGTTCGCCGCCTCGATGGTCGTCATGTCCGTCGTCGCAGCGGTGGGGATCCTGGTGGACGGCCGGGTCCTGGCGGGCGCGCCGATCTGGGCCAAGCCGTTCAAGTTCGCCGTCTCGTTCGTGGCGTACGCGCTGGCCCTGGCGTGGATGCTGACGCTGCTGACCCGCGGCCGGCGCGTCGGCCGGTGGGCCGGCACCGTGGTCGCCCTGGCGTGCGCCGGGGAGATGGTGATCATCACCGGCCAGGTGATCAGGGGGAAGCGGAGCCACTTCAACCACGAGACCGCGCTCGACTCGGCGTTGTACGACGCGATGGCCGCCACCGTCGTGGTCCTCTGGGCCGGCACGCTCGTCATCGCGCTCCTGCTGCTCCGCGCACGGATCGCCGACCGCGCCTCGGCCTGGGCCGTGCGGTCGGGGGTGCTGATCGCCCTGGTGGGCGCGGGGTTCGGCTTCCTGATGGCGCGCCCGTCCGCCGGACAGCGGGCGGCCGGCGGTCTCGACACCGCGGACGTGGTGGGCGCCCACGCGGTCGGTGTGCCGGACGGCGGGCCCTCGATGCCGCTGACCGGCTGGTCGACGACCGGCGGCGACCTGCGCGTCCCGCACTTCGTCGGCATGCACGCCCTGCAGGCCCTCCCGCTGTTCGTGGTGGCCCTGCTCCTCCTCGCGCCCCGGGTCGCCCGCCTGCGCGACCCGCGTGTGCGGCTGCGGCTGGTGCTCGTCACCTCCGGTGCGTACGCCGCGGTCGTCGCCCTGGTGGCCTGGCAGGCGCTGCGCGGCCGGCCACTGGTCCACCCCGACGGCGCGACACTCGCCGCCGCGGGGCTGATCGTCGCCGCAACGGCCGCGGGGGTCCTCGCCGCGCTCCGCCCGGCCGCCCCCGCCTCGTCGGCCACCGCGCCGGACAAGGAGCCCGTGTCATGACCGGTGCACTCTTCGAGATCACGTTCATGGCGGCCGCCCCGTTCTGGCTGCTCATGATCTTCGCGCCGAACTGGCGCGCCACCGCGCGCGTGGCGTCCTCGCCACTGACCGTCCTGCCGGTGCTGGCCCTCTGGGCGGTGATGGCCGCGCCGGTGCTCCCGGAGCTGTGGGCCGCGGTGAGCAGCCCGGACGTCGACACGTTCCGCGAGCTGACGTCACTGGCGAACGGCGCCGGGGCCGTCTGGGCGCAGATCATCGCCTGGGATCTGCTGCTGGGGCAGTGGATGTTCCTGGAGTCGCGCAGGCTGGGGATGTCCCCGCTGGTGACGGGGCCTCTCCTGGTGCTGACGATCCTGCTCTCACCGATCGGGCTGGTGGTCCTCCTCGTCGTCCGCGCGGCCAGGAGGCCCCGGTCACGGCCGGCCGGACGTGCGTACGAGAAGGTGGGCGGACCGGCCGATTCCTGAAGCGTCCGACCAATCCTCCGGGCCGCCGGCTCCGAATCACCCAGGAAACCGTTGCGTGCCCCGGGAGGACCGTCCGCGTGAGAGAAGCCGTACACATCAGTGGGGTCCCTTCGTCGGGCCCCGGCCTGCAGGAGCTGCTCGGCCGGGTCGCCCGGGGCGACCAGGCCGCCTTCACCCAGGTGTACGACCAGGTCAGCGGGCCGGTCCTCGGCCTGGTGCGGAGCGTGCTCCGCGACCCGGCCCAGTCGGAGGAGGTGGCCCAGGAGGTCCTGGTCGAGGTGTGGCGCACCGCCCCCCGCTACCAGGCGTCCCGCGGCAGCGCCATGAACTGGGTGCTGACGCTCGCCCACCACCGCGCGGTGGACCGGGTCAGGTCGGCCGAGGCGTCCGCGGCACGGGAGCACAAGGCCGCGCTACTGGACCGCACCCCGGACTTCGACGAGGTGTCCGAGCAGGTCGAGAGCCGGCTGGAGAAGGAACAGGTCCGGCGCTGTCTGCGGACGCTCTCCGAGCTCCAGCGGGAGTCGGTGACGCTGGCCTACTACCGCGGACTGACCTATCGCGAGGTCGGCGAGCTGCTGTCCGTACCACTGGGAACCATCAAGACACGGCTGCGCGACGGGCTCATCCGGCTGCGCGACTGCCTGGGGGTGAACGCATGAGCACGGCCGAGCTGCACACACTGACCGGGGCCTATGCCCTGCACGCGCTGCCGGACGAGGAGCGCGTCGCGTTCGAACGGCATCTGGGTGCCTGCGAGGCGTGCGCCCGGGAGGTACGGGAGCTGTCCGCCACCGCGGCCCGGCTGGGGCTCGCCGTGTCCGCCACGCCGCCCCCGGGGCTCCGGGACCGGGTGCTGCGCGACATCACGACCGTACGGCAGGAGCCGCCGCCCCGGGGGCGGAGTGCCGGCTCCGGGGTCTCCGCCGGCCGGGCCGGCCGCTGGTCGACGTACGCCCTCGCCGCCTGCGTCGCCGCCGCTGCCGCCTTCGGCGGGGTCGCGGTGTGGCAGAACCAGGTCGCTCAGGACGCCCGGCAGGAGACCGCCCGGGCCGTACAGCACAACGAACAGGTGGCGCGGGTGCTGACCGCACCGGACGCCAGGACCAGCGCCGCGGATCTCGGGGACGGGGCCCGGGGCACGGTGGTCGTCTCACGGAGCGTGAACCGGGCGGTGTTCCTCGCGTCGGACATGGCGCGGCCGCCCGGCGGCAAGGTGTACCAGCTGTGGTTCGACGACGGCGGCACCATGCGCGCGGCCGGTCTGATGAACCCGTCCGCCACGGATGACGCAGTTCTGCTGGACGGTCCGGTGGACCGCGCGTCCGGCATGGGCATCACCGTCGAACCGGCGGGCGGATCCGAACAGCCGACCTCCGACCCGGTGGCCCTGATGGAGTTCAAGGACGCCTGAAAGCCCGAGTGGGCGCGTCCCCTTGCCGGGGGGGCGCGCCTCGGTGGTGCCGTCCTCGGTGACGATGTCCACGCCTCCGCCGAGGCGCCGCACCGTGCGGGCCGGGGTGGGCGTACGCACGGAGCGCACCTGCCCGGCGATGCGGTCGACGTACTCGCGCGACCACCCGGTGACGGTCCGCCAGACACCCGGTGACGGTCCGCCAGACCGGGGAGTCGCCGATCGTGAGCATCCCGTGGTGTCCCAGGAACGTGAAGAGGTGGCGGGCCGGGTGGCGCACGCCCCTCAGAGGTCATTCGGGGCAGTGGGCACCACGGATTGGCCGATGATCGGAATTACTTCGATCGGGTGAACGACCAATCCGCCGGGCGGTCCGCGCCGAACCCCTGGTGTGAGAACAGACCGAGATGTTTCGCAGCAGCAGGGGGCCTCCGCGCCCCGGCGGTCCCGCTGGGCACGCGCCGCGTTCGCCGCGCTCAGCGGTCTGATCGCCGGGTTCACCGCCCTGTGCGTCGCCGAACTCGTCGCCGCCGCCGTGCGTCCCGAGGCGGGTCCGGTCACGGCCGTGGGCGGGGCGGTCATCGACCGCACTCCCCCGGCCGTCAAGGACTTCGCCGTACGGAACTTCGGTACCGACGACAAGCTGGTGCTACAGCTCGGGATCCTCGTCCTCCTGGCGGTCTTCGCCATGGCAGTGGGGGTCCTCGCGCTGCGGCACCGGTGGACCGGCGCTGCGGCCGTCCTGGTCTTCGGCGTCGTCGGGGCGGTGTCCGCGGTCGGCCGGCCGGAAGGCCGGCCGGGGGACGCACTGCCCTCGGTCGTGGGTGCGCTGGTGGCCGCGGGAGTGCTGTATCTCCTGGCCGGACGGCTGCGCGTCCCAAAGACCGTGCCGTCTCCCGCGGCTGGGGGGACGGACGGTGGGGCGCAAGGCGCCTTCGACCGCCGCGGATTCGTGATCGCGGCGACCGCCGCCGCGGCGGCCTCGGCCGGTGCGGGGCTCCTGGGCCGACAGCTCCAGGCGTCCCGGCTGGCCGGGGTCTCCGCCTCACGCGGCGACATCACCCTCCCGGCACCTGCCTCGGCGGCGCCCCCGATACCCGCGGGAGCCGATCTCGGCATCCGGGGCCTGAGTTCCTTCACCACCCCGAACAAGGACTTCTACCGGGTGGACACGGCTCTGGTGGCCCCGCGCGTCGACGCCGACGCGTGGCGGCTGCGGATCCACGGCAAGGGGGTGGCGCGACCCGTCACCCTCAGCTTCCAGGACCTCCTGGGCCGCGAGCTCGTGGAGCGGGACATCACGCTGACCTGCGTGTCCAACCAGGTGGGCGGCCCCTATGTGGGCACGGCCCGGTGGATCGGCGTACGCCTGGCCGATCTGCTGCGCGAGGCCGGGGTGAAGCCCCCGTCGAAGGGCGGGTCCGCGGACCAGATCGTGGCGCGCTCCGTGGAGGGGATGACGATCGGGACTCCGGTCGAGGAGGTCATGGACGGCCGTGACGCACTGCTCGCGGTCGGCATGAACGGCGAACCGCTGCCGTTCGACCACGGCTTCCCGGTCCGGATGGTCGTCCCCGGCCTCTACGGCTACGTCTCGGCGTGCAAGTGGATCCAGGACATCGAGCTCACGACGTTCGACGCGTACGACGCCTACTGGGTCGAGCGCGAGTGGTCCCGCGAGGCTCCGGTCAAGACCCAGTCCCGCATCGACACGCCGCGCCCCTTCGCCGCCCCCGGGGCGGGGACCGTGCCGGTCGCCGGAGTCGCCTGGGCCCAGCACCGGGGCATCGCCCGCGTCGAGGTCCGCGTCGACAGCGGGGAGTGGCACACCGCACGGCTGGCGGCGGAGGCCGGCCATGACACCTGGCGCCAGTGGGTGTGGGAGTGGCCGGCCACGACCGGCCACCACACCCTCGAGGTCCGCGCGACGGACCGTACCGGCGCCACCCAGACCGACAAGCGGGTCGGCACCGTGCCCGACGGTGCGACCGGGTGGCACTCGGTGGTGGTCGATGTGACCTGACGACCGAACACGCCCCCTCTTCCCAACCCTTGCTCAACGATTCACCAAGGAGAACACCATGAACAACCGTCACCTTCGCCGCATCGCCGTCACCGTCTCCGCCGCGGCCATGCTGCCGCTCGCGCTGACCGCCTGCTCCAGCGACGACTCCTCCTCGTCCGACTCTGCTGCGGACAAGCCCGCGTCGAGCGCGCCGGCCAAGGAGACCGAGCCCATGGACGAGCCGTTCGGTCCGGGCTGTGCGACGGTCCCGAAGGAGGGCGCGGGCTCGTTCGACGGCATGGCGCAGGACCCGGTCGCCACGGCCGCGTCGAACAACCCGGCGCTGTCCACCCTGGTGACGGCGGTCAAGCAGGCCGGTCTCGTCGACACCCTGAACAGCGCCGAGAACATCACGGTGTTCGCCCCGACCAACGACGCCTTCGCCAAGATCCCGAAGGCGGACCTGGACAAGCTGCTCGCGGACAAGGCCGGGCTGACCAAGGTGCTCACCTCGCACGTGGTCGGCGAGAAGCTGACGCCGAAGCAGCTGGAGAAGGGCTCCTTCGACACCCTTGCGAAGACGAAGCTCACCACGTCGGGGTCGGAGATGTCCTACACGGTGAACGACTCCTCGAAGGTCGTCTGCGGCAACGTCCCGACCGCCAACGCGACGGTCTACATCGTGGACACCGTCCTGATGCCGGCCTCCTGAACCGACGGCCCGTCAGTACGCTGACGACATGACACCGAGCCCCGAGGACCGCGCCCTCCGCCCCGGCCGGAGCGGCGCGGACCGCGGGGCTCGCACCGTCGGCGCCGTCGTGGGCTCGGCGGTGGGTGACGCCCTGGGCGCCCCCTTCGAGTTCGGCCTCCCAGGGGTGTACTCCGCCCGGTTCCCGGACGGAGCAGGCGCGATGTGCGGGGGCGGCGGCTGGGATCCGGGGGAGGCTACGGACGACACGCAGATGGCCGTCCTCGTCGGTGAGTCACTGCTGGAGAACGGGGGCCTGGACCTTCCCGACATCTTCGGCCGGTTCCGTCGGTGGGCGGCCGGCGAGCCGAAGGACATCGGCCTGCAGACGGAGGACGTCCTCACGAGCGGTGCGCCCTGGGACCTGGCCGCAGCGCTCCACTTCCAGGTCAACGGGCGTGCGGCGGGCAACGGTTCACTGATGCGCGCGACCACGTCGGCTGTGTACTTCGCCCGGGCGGGGCGGACCGCCACCATGGACGCGGCCCGTCGGATCGCCGCCCTGACGCACGGCGACCGGGCGGCGTGGGAAGGCACCGCGGTCTTCCACGAACTCGTACGCGTGGCGCTCGAAGGCGGTGATCCGCTCGCGGCCGTGGAGGACACGCTGGACCTGGTCCACACCGGCCACCGGGCCCGCTGGGCCGCCGTGCTGGCCCCGGACTGGCATCCGGACGACGCCACCGAGTTCAACGGCGCGGTCTGGCCCTGTCTCGGTACGGCGCTCTGGGCGCTGCGCACCACCGACGACTTCGAGCGCGCCCTGGGATCGGCCGTCGACGTGGGCGGGGACACCGACACGGTGGCCGCGGTGACGGGCGGCCTGGCCGGCGCGGTGTACGGGATCGACGCCGTCCCGGAACGCTGGACCCGCCCCCTGCACGTACCGCTGCCGGGATACGGGGCCCGTGTGCTGCGGACGGCCGACCTGGTGTCACTCGCACGCCGCCTCGACGGAACCGCAGAATTCGACCGCCAGGAAAACTACACATAAGGGGCATATAAGAGCACACTGGGTCTGGAGAGCTGATGACCGCACCCCCTGACCGCGGTCGCTCCAGCAAGTGCGAAGGAGACCATCCTCATGAGTAACATCTCGCACACCGGAAGGGATGTTTCCGGAAAGACCAGAGACTCCGGACACGCCGGAAGGGACATCTCCGGACACCCTGACGCCGAAGAAATGCGAGCACGCCACGACCGCGTGATGGGCGGCGGCCGTCGCACCACAGCCGGTGCGGACGCCCCGGTGTTTCTGCTCGGTCTGTACTGCGCCGTCTCGCCGTGGGTGCTTCACTTCACCGCGAGCCAGCCCTCCCTGGTGACGCACAACCTCGTCATCGGCCTCGCGATAGCCGTGCTGGCGCTCTGCTTCACGGCCATGCCCGAGCGGATGACCGGGATGAGCATCGCCATCGTCGCGCTGGGCGCCTGGCTCATCGTGTCGACGTGGGTCGTGGGCCAGAGCCCTGACATGGGCGTCATCCTCAACAACGTGATCGTCGGTGGTCTGGCGATTGTGCTGGGGGCAGCCTGCGCGGGACTCTCGATGAAGAACAAGAAGACCTGACGGGAGAACGCACAGGAGTGGCCACAGGCGCGTACAGCCGCCCGTGGCCACTCGTCCGTTCTCCTCGCCCGGGGGGCGGGAACCCCACGGGGCGGGAACTCCACGGGGTGGGAACCCGCTCTCACCCCACGGAGCTGTACGCCACCACGCCCCGCAGCACCGCGTCGACGGCCTTGTGGGCGTTCTTCGCGACCGAACTGCCGTCCCGGGGCGCGGCGGCCGCGATCTGGCCGAGCACGTCGATGACCTGCTTGCACCACCGTACGAAGTCACCGGCCGGCATCTCCGCCTCGCGGAGGACCTCGTCCAGCGTCCGGCCGGAGGCCCACATGTAGACCGCCCAGGCGAAGCCGAGGTCGGGTTCGCGCTGTCCGACCCCTTCCGTCTGGCTGATCTTGAAGTCTTCCTCCAGGGCGTCGAGACGGCCCCAGATGCGGATCATCTCGCCCATCGCGGCCTTCGCGGGCCCTGAGGGCAGCTTGGGTGCGACCGCGTCGTCCGCCTGGCGCGCCTCGTAGACGAGCGCCGAGACGCAGGCGGCGAGTTCGGCGGGGTTGAGCCCCTCCCAGACACGGTCCCGCAGGCATTCGCTGGCCAGCAGGTCGAGCTCCCCGTAGAGCCTGGCCAGCCGCCGGCCGTTGTCGGTGACCTCGTTGCCCCGCAGGTAGTCCAGCTCGGTCAGGAGCGCGACGATGCGGTCGAAGGTCCGGGCGATGGTGTTCGTCCGGCCCTCGATGCGGTGCTCAAGCTGCCGGGTGTCGCGCTGCAGCCGGTGATACCGCTCGGCCCAGCGCGCGTGGTCCTCGCGCTCGTCGCACCCGTGGCAGGGATGCGCGCGCAGTTCCGTGCGCAGCCGGGCGATCTCGTGGTCGTCGGCCGCGGCGGCCCGCTGCTTGCGGTGCCGGCCCGGGTCGATGTGTCCGGCCTTGCTCCTCAGCGCGGAGGCCAGGTCGCGGCGGGACTGCGGTGAGCGGGGGTTGAACGACTTGGGCACCCGCATCCGCTCCAGCGCCTCGACCGGCACCGGGAAGTCGATGTGGGCCAGCCGCTTGACCTGCCGCTCGGCGGTCAGCACCAGGGGACGCGGTCCGTCGTGGTACTCCAGCCCGCGATGGCCGTTGGTCCGCCCGGCGGGCAGGCCGGGGTCGAGGACCAGGGCGAGTCCGGCGAACTTGCCGGTGGGGACGTGGATGACGTCACCGGGCTTCAGCTTCTCCAGCGACGAGGCCGCGGCCGCCCGCCGCTGGGCCGCGCCCTGCTTGGCCAGCTCCGTCTCGCGGTCCTTGAGGTCGCGGCGCAGTCGCGCGTACTCCTCGAAGTCCCCGAGGTGGCAGGTCATGCCCTCCTTGTAGCCCTCGAGGCCCTCCTCGTTGCGCTGGACCTGCCGGGAGATCCCGACGACGGACCGGTCGGCCTGGAACTGCGCGAAGGAGGTCTCGAGCAGCTCGCGCGAGCGGTGCCGCCCGAACTGCTGGACGAGGTTGACGGCCATGTTGTACGAGGGCCGGAAACTGGAGCGCAGCGGATACGTACGCGTCCCCGCGAGTCCGGCGAGCGCTCCGGGGTCCATCCCCCGCTGCCAGAGAACGACCGCGTGGCCCTCGACGTCGATGCCACGGCGCCCGGCCCGCCCGGTCAGCTGGGTGTACTCGCCGGGCGTGATGTCGGCGTGCTGCTCGCCGTTCCACTTGACGAGCTTCTCCAGCACCACGGAGCGCGCGGGCATGTTGATGCCCAGCGCCAGCGTCTCGGTGGCGAAGACCGCCTTGACCAGGCCGCGGACGAACAGCTCCTCCACGACCTCCTTGAAGGTCGGCAGCATCCCGGCGTGGTGTGCCGCGATGCCGCGCTCCAGGCCTTCGAGCCACTCGTAGTACCCGAGGACATGGAGGTCCTCGGGCGGAATGGACGCCGTCCGCTCCTCGACGATCTCCCGCACGAGCCCGCGCTTGTTCTCGTCGTTCAGCCGGAGACCGGCCTGCAGGCACTGCTGTACGGCCGCCTGGCAACCGGCCCGGCTGAAGATGAAGGTAATGGCGGGCAGCAGACCCTCGGCGTCGAGCCGGTCGATGACCTCGGGCCTGGACGGGGTCCAGATCCGGCTGCGCTGACGCCGCTCGCGCTCGCGGTCCGCCTCGCGCACCATCTTCCCGCGCCTGCGGTCGCGCGGGTTGTATCCGCGCTGGTTCTCCATGCGGGCGAGGCGGACCAGGTCCGGACTGACCTCGCGCCGGCCGGTGCCCCTGCCGCCGTGGTCGGTCTCCTCCTCGAAGAGGTCGTACATCCGGCGTCCGGCCATGACGTGCTGCCACAGCGGCACGGGCCGGTGCTCGGAGACGATCACCTGGGTGTCACCGCGGACGGTGTCCAGCCAGTCGCCGAACTCCTCGGCGTTGGACACGGTCGCCGACAGCGACACCAGTGTCACGGACTCCGGGAGGTGGATGATCACTTCCTCCCACACGGCTCCGCGGAAGCGGTCGGAGAGGTAGTGGACCTCGTCCATGACCACGTAACCCAGGCCGGTGAGGGCCTGCGAGCCCGCGTACAGCATGTTGCGCAGGACCTCGGTCGTCATGACGACCACGGGTGCGTCCGCGTTGACGCTGTTGTCGCCGGTCAGCAGACCGACCTTGTCCGCGCCGTAGCGCCGGACGAGATCGGTGAACTTCTGGTTGGACAGCGCCTTGATGGGCGTGGTGTAGAAGCACTTGCGGCCCTGCTGCAGGGCCAGGTGCACGGCGAATTCACCGACGATCGTCTTGCCCGACCCGGTCGGGGCCGCGACCAGTACCCCCTTGCCGGCCTCCAGAGCCTGGCAGGCCTCGATCTGGAACGGGTCCAGTCCGAATTCGTACATCTCGCGGAAGGGCCCGAGGGCGGTGGCCTGCTCGGCCGCACGGACCCGGGACGCCTGGTATCGCTCAGCTGGTGAGAGGTCCTCTGTCATCTTGATGACGAGCCTACCCGCCCCGTATGACAGTCAGCCCGATCTTTATTTCACGGTGCAAGGACCCGGACCGCGCCGGGCACGCACGTGGCGCTGAGGGGCAGCGCGCCCAGCGGTTCACCGTCCGCGTACGCCGTGACACCGACCGCGGCCAGCTCTATCGAGGACACCCGGTGCACGGTGACCTTCGGGTGCCCGAGGTGCGTGCCCCTGTAGACCTTCGGGAAGACCTTGAGCAGGGTGGTCCGGCTGCAGTCACCCACCACGGTCACGTCGAAGAGCCCGTCGTCCATGACCGCGTCGGCGCAGATCCTCATGCCGCCGCCGTACGTCGTCCCGTTGCCCACGGCGATCAGCGTCGCCTCGATCTCGGCCACCGGTCCGCCGTCCAGCCTGATCCGATACGGGATCGGCCTGAAGGAGGCCAGTTCGGCGAGGATCGCCAGGTCGTACTTGAAGCGCCCGCCGACCCAGCGCATCCGGTTCCCCCGGTCGTTGACCCGCGAATCGAAGCCGGAGGCCAGCACGGAGCCGAACCAGCGCTCCCCGACCCGGCCCAGGTCGATCGCGCGCGCCGTCCCGGCCTTGAGCATCCCGGCGGCCAGCCGGCCCGCGGCGGCGGGCGACCGGATCGGCAGCCCGAGGGCACGGGCGAAGTCGTTCCCGGTGCCCACCGCCACGGCGCCGAGGGGTGTCGAGGTACCGGCGACGGCCTGCAGGGCGAGGGACATCATGCCGTCCCCGCCCACGGCTATCAGCGCCCCGGTCCCGTGTGCCACCGCCTCCCGGGCCCGTCGCAGTGCGTCGTCGGCGTCCTCGCCGAGAACCGTCCGTACGGAGAAGCCGGCGTCCCGCAGAGCGGAAGCGGCCGGCTGCGCGGCACGCGCGCCCCGGCCGCTCCCCGCGGTGGGATTGACGAAGAGGGTGATCTCGCTGGTCACCCGCGGGACCTTACAAGGTCAGGTGATGTCGTCGTAACCGTTGAGCCGGTTCGACCGGCCGCCGTCCGCGTCCCCGCTCGCCTGCCCGGGCAGAGCAGGCCGGGAGGACACCGGTTCGACGGCGCCGACCGCCTCGGGGGTGAGGTCCAGGCTCGACGCCTCGTCGTCGTCGAGCTCGGCGTCGGGGTTGGCACGCCGCCTGCGCTTGTCGTTGAGCAGCGAGAAGCCGACGGCCACGAAGTAGAGCACGGCGAGCGGGCCGGCCAGCAGCAGCATCGAGATGGGCTCGCCGCCAGGCGTGGCGATGGCCGCGAAGGCGGTCAGCCCGACGAGCATCCCGCGCCACCAGCGCAGCATGCGGACGCCGGACAGGACACCGGTCAGGTTGAGCAGGATGAGCAGGAGCGGCAGCTCGAAGGCGAGCCCGAAGACGATCACCATGCGGGTGATCAGGTCCAGGAAGTCGTCCAGCGGCAGCAGGTTCTTCACGTTGTCGGGTGTGAAGCCCAGCATGATCTCCGCGGTCTGCGGCAGGATCGCGTACGCCAGGTAGGCACCGCCGACGAAGAGCGGTACCCCGGCCGCGACGAAGGCGACCGAGTAACGCTTCTCCTGCTTGTGCAGGCCGGGGGCGACGAACGCCCACAGCTGGTACAGCCACACCGGGGTGGCCACCAGCACGCCTGCCATCAGGGACACCTTCAGCGCGATGGTGAACGGCGACAGCAGACCGTTGGTGGTCATCTCCGCGCAGGGCCGACCGTTGACCATGGTCACGGCGCCGTTCTTGCAGCCGACCGAGTCCAGGATCGGCTTCATCAGGAACTCGAAGATTTCCTTCTGGAAGAACGCTGCCACGATCACGGCGACGATGATCGCCAGGACCGACTTCAGCAGCCGGTTGCGCAGCTCACGCAGGTGATCGAGGAGGGGCATCCGCCCCTCGTCGTCCTTCTCCTGCTTGCGGGCAGACTTGAGCAACCCACTTCCCTCGTCTCGTGCGGCAGCTTCAGATGGTGCGGATCAGCTGTCAGCTCTGGGTGGTGGGCTTGGCCTCGCTGACCGGGCGGGAGCTGGTGACATCTCCCGGAGCGGCCTGGATCGTGCGCGCGGTGGCCGCGGGCGGGGTGGTGTCCGCGACGTTCTCCGTGGTGGGCGCCGCGGCCTCCGCGTCGTCCTTCTTCATGGCCTTGGCCTCGCTCTTGAGGATGCGGGCCGACTTGCCGAGCGAACGCGCCATGTCGGGGAGCTTCTTGGCACCGAAGAGCAGCAGGACGACAGCGATGATCAGAACGATCTCGAGGGGCTTCAGATTGCCGATCATGTGCGACTTCCTTCTCACTGAGGCGTCTGGAGGGTGGGGCTCGCCACCCGTTTCGACCGGACAGTTGTCCGACCTTCGCGCTGGCAGCGATCGTAACCCGCAGGGGTAAACGCGAGGCAATGCCTGTGCGTACTCCCGCTTGCGGCCCACACCTCCCTGCCTGGGCCGCTCCAGCAGCGTACCCCCCGAACCAGTGAATCAGGAGGCCGCGCACTGCTATCGCAGGGCCTCGCCGGTGTCGGCGAGGGTGGTGGCCGCTCGTTCGAGATCCTCCGCCGCTCGGTTGATGCGGCGCGTGGTGGCGGCGACCTGTCCGGCGAGCCGCTGTGCCTCGACGAAGACCTTGACGGCCAGGACGCCGAGCACGGCCAGGCCGGCGAATCCCAGAGCGATGGCGAGCATGGGCCAGAACATGGGCGGATCCTCGGTGTCTCTCGTTACCGCAGGGCGGTGTGCAGGCGCAGTGTCCGTACCCCGCCGCCGCTGAGGAGTTCGATGATGCGCTCCCCGGCCGGCTTGCGGACCGCGGACCCGCAGGCGGGACACGTGAAGGAGTAGAAGGTCGTACGGTGGCTGGCTCCTATGGCCAGCCGCAGTGAGCCCGCACCGAGCTCGAACCGCTCGCGGCAGTCCGGGCAGGCCGCCCGGAAGCGCACGGTGTCGGGCACCGTGACCGGAACCGGTCCGGTCTGTGTGCTCGATATCGCAGTCATATGGCCTTCGTCTCCTCGGTGCACCGCCGGCCGCCGCTCAGAGCGCGCCGTCGTAGGCGGCCAGTGCCTCACGCGCCGCCAGCCGGGCGCTCTCGGCCAGATCCGGGGGCGATGTGATGCGTCCTTCGCCGCCCAGCCGCAGGGCGAGCCTGCGCAGGGAGGCCGGGTCGGGCGTGCGGAGCGTGATCCGCAGACCGCCGTCGGGGAGCTCCTCCGCGCTGTCGTGCGGGTAGTACTCGGCGACCCACCGGCCGCCGGGGCCGACCTCGATCACGACCTCCGGGTCCTCGGCGGCGGGCTGCACGAGCCCCTCGGAGAGGTCCCGCAGCTCCAGCTCGGGCGGGGCGGACGGGGCGTCGAGGAGTCTGATCTCGGCGACCCGGTCGAGCCGGAACGTACGCCGCGCCTCGGAGAGGCGGCACCAGCCCTCCATGTAGGTGTGGCCGACGGCGAACAGCCGGATCGGATCCACCTCGCGCTCGGTCAGCTCGTCGCGCGCGGGTGAGTAGTAGCGCAGCCAGAGGCGGCGCCGCTCGGAGATCGCCCGGTCGACGTCGGCGAAGACACCGCCCTCGGACTCGAAGGTGACCGAGAGCCGCGAGCTGGCGGCCCCCACCTCACCGGCCGCCGTCTCCAGCTTCGCGGTCGCGCGCACCAGCGCCTGGCGGTCGCTCTCCCGCAGGCCGGGGAGCGTGGCGACGGCACGGGCCGCGACGAGCAGGGCCGTCGCCTCGTCGGCGGCCAGACGCAGCGGCTCCGCGACGTCGTCCGGGTTGTGCCACCAGATCCGGTCGCCGTCGGTGTCGATGTCCAGCAGGTCACCGCCGCGGAAGCTGGTCCCGCACATGGGCAGCACGTCGAGGTCGGAGATCAGCTCGTCCTCGGTGATCCCGAAGGCCCGGGCCACGTCCTGGACGTGCGCGCCGGGGCGCTCACGCAGGTACGTGACGAGGGACAGCATCCGCCGGGTCTGGTCGATCGCGTTCGTGGCCACGAGTACGGGTCCCCCTCAGTCCTTGGCCACGGCGCGCAGCCGGTCCATCACGTCGGCCCGCAGATCGGCGGGTTCGCTCACGATCACGTCGGGCCCGAACTCCACGAGCCAGGCGTCCAGCCCGTGCCCGTACGGGATCTCCAACTCGTCCCAGCCGTCGCCCAGTTCCCGTACGGATATCGCGCGGGAGCGCAGCGGGTAGCCGGAGCCGGTGCGCAGCCTGATCCGGGCGGTCCTGGTCGCGGTCTCCCCCGCCCAGCTCTCCACCGTCTCGCGGACGGTGACGGCGTCGGGCACGGGGGCCGTGAAGGCCCCCGCACGGGAGCGGACCCGGCCGGAGATCCGGGAGAGCCGGAAGACCCGCTCGGCGCCCCGCTCGCGGTCCCAGCCGGCCAGATACCAGTGGCCGCGCCAGCACTCGAGCGTCCAGGGCTCGACCTGGCGCTGCTCCGGGCGGGCGGCGTTGCCCTTGCGGTAGTCGAAGGTGACCGGGCGGCGGTCCCGGCAGGCGAGCATCAGCGGCTCGAACGCGGCCTCGTGGACCGGGATACGGGGTTCGAGGGCGCTGTGCACCTCGTAGGCGTCCTCGGCCTCCGGCATGCCGGCCGCCCGCAGCTTCTGCAGGGCGCCACTGGCGGCGCCGGCGAGCCGGGCCTGCTGCCAGACCTTCGCTGCGAGCCCGAGGGCCGCGGCCTCCTCGGCGTCCAGGGTGATGGGGGGCAGCCGGTTGCTGTCGCGGCGCGCGAGATATCCGGTGTCGCCGTCCAGATTCTCCACGGTCTCGATGATCAGGCCGAGTTCACGCAGATCGTCCTTGTCGCGCTCGAACATCCGGTTGAAGGATTCGTCGGAGCCCGCCTCCAGGTAGGCCTCGATGGACCCGCGGAGCTCACGCTTGCTGAGCGGACGCCGGGTACCCAGCAGACACAGTGCCAGGTTCATCAGCCGTTCGGCCTTGGCAATCGCCATCGACGCCCTTTCTCGACGTGCTCTCCGACCGTCGACCGTACCGCCCCGGGGTGTCCGGACCAAAGCGAGGGCCCGTGCCTTGCGGCACGGGCCCTGACTGCTGTAGACGGACGGATCAGACGCCGACGAGGTCGCAGACGAAGATCAGCGTCTCGCCCGGGGCGATCGCGCCGCCCGCGCCACGGTCACCGTAGGCGAGGTGGGCGGGGATGGTCAGCTGGCGACGGCCGCCGACCTTCATGCCCTGGACACCCTGGTCCCAGCCCGCGATGACCTGGCCGGCACCGAGCTGGAACTGCAGCGGGGTGCCGCGGTTCCACGAGGCGTCGAACTCCTCGCCGGTGGAGAAGGCCACACCGACGTAGTGCACGGAGACGGTCTGACCCGCCTGGGCCACCGGTCCGTCGCCCTCCCAGATTTCCTTGATCTCCAGGTCGGCCGGAGGCTCGCCACCCGGGAAGTCGATCTCGGGCTTGTCGATGCTCACTGAACTGCTCCTCTTGACTGTGAACTGGGCAACCGGGACAGTCTTACATCTTTGTCAGGATGTCCACGGCGAAGACGAGAGTGGACTTCCCGGGGATGGACTGCTGGGCCTCGTCACCGAAGGCCTGGTCCGGCGGGATGACGAGCAGCACACGGCTGCCGACCTTCTTGCCGACCAGACCGTTCTTGAGACCCTTGAGGGTGACCTGGGCGAGCGGGAAGGTCTGGGTCTTGCCGGTCTGGTAGGTGCTGTCGAAGGCCTTGCTGCCCTTCCAGAGCAGACCCACGTAGTTCACGACGACGCTGTCGGTCTCCTTGATGACCGCGCCCTTGGACTCCAGTACGTAGTTGGAGACCAGCTTCTTCGGCGGGTCGCTCTTGGGGATCGTGACGGTCGGCGCCTTGCCGTCGGTCTTGGTCCCGACCTTCGGCAGGTCGATGTTGTCCTGGGCGACGGCTGTGCCCTCGGCGGACTTCGGGATCTGCGTCGCCTTCACGACGTCGACGACGAAGACGAGGGTGGCGTTGGGCTTGATGTCGCCCTGGCCCTGCTCGCCGTAGCCGAGGCTCGGCGGGATGACCAACTCGACGCGGCTCCCGACCTTCTGGCCGACGAGCCCCTTGTCCCAGCCCTGGATGACCATGCCCGCACCGAGCGTCAGGTCGAAGGGCTGCTTGCGGTCGAAGCTGTTGTCGAAGGGCTTGGTGGAGTCCCACGCCTGCCCGAGGTAGTTGACCTGGATCGCGTCGCCGTTCTTGAGCTTCGCGCCGTCACCCTCACTGATGACGTCGGTCTTCAGTTCCTTGGGAGGATCCCCCTCACCCTTCGACAGAGTGGGCTTCTCGCCGAACTTCGCGCCCGCGGTGATCGCGGGAACGCCCTTCTCGGTCGAGGCGGAGTCGGAGGCCTTGTCGTCGCCGCATGCCGCCGTGGACAGCAGCAGTAGGGGGACGACGAGAAGGCCGGCAAGTCGGCGCACTGGTTCCTCAGATCTCAGACGGCACGTGAATGGTCCCCGACACTCTAGGCGGACGGAAGGGCCCCGTACGAGGAACGTACGGGGCCCGGTCACATGCGAGGCAGGACATTCCTGTCCGGGTCACATGCCCGCGATCAGCTTCTCCACCCGCTCGTCGACGGAACGGAAGGGGTCCTTGCACAGCACGGTGCGCTGCGCCTGGTCGTTGAGCTTGAGATGGACCCAGTCGACGGTGAAGTCCCGCCGCTGCTCCTGGGCCCGCCGGATGAAGTCGCCGCGCAGCCGCGCCCTGGTCGTCTGCGGGGGCACCGACTTGCCCTCGAAGATCTTCATGTCGTTGCAGATGCGGGCGGCCTGGCCCTTGCGCTCCAGGAGGTAGTAGAGCCCACGACGCCGGTGGATGTCGTGGTAGGCGAGGTCTATCTGGGCGACCCGCGGATTCGACATGGTCATGTTGTGCTTGGCCCGGTACCGCTCGATGAGCTTGTACTTCATGACCCAGTCGATCTCGGTGCCGATCCGGTCGAGGTCCTCGGCCTCGATGGCGTCCAGCGTGCGGCCCCACAGCTCGAGGACCTGGTCGACGGTGCCGGTGCGGATGCCACGGCGTTCGACGAAGTCGACGGCCTTCTCGTAGTACTCCCGCTGGACCTCGATGGCGGACGCCTCGCGGCCGCTGGCCAGGCGCACCTTGCGCTGTCCCGTGATGTCGTGGCTGACCTCGCGGATCGCCCGGATCGGGTTCTCCAGGGTCAGGTCGCGCATCACGGTGCCCGCCTCGATCATGCGCAGCACGAGATCGGTGGCGCCGACCTTGAGCAGCATGGTCGTCTCGGACATGTTGGAGTCACCGACGATGACGTGGAGGCGGCGGTACCGCTCCGCGTCGGCGTGCGGTTCGTCCCGGGTGTTGATGATGGGACGGGAGCGCGTCGTCGCGGAGCTGACGCCCTCCCAGATGTGCTCGGCCCGCTGGCTCACGCAGTAGACGGCTCCGCGCGGCGTCTGCAGCACCTTGCCGGCACCACAGATCAGCTGCCGGGTGACGAGGAACGGAATGAGGATGTCCGCGAGCCGGGAGAATTCTCCGTGCCGGGCCACGAGGTAGTTCTCGTGGCACCCGTAGGAGTTTCCAGCCGAGTCGGTGTTGTTCTTGAAGAGATAGACGTCGCCCGCGATTCCCTCCTCGTGCAGGCGGCGTTCGGCGTCGACGAGCAGGCCTTCGAGAATGCGCTCGCCCGCCTTGTCGTGCGTGACCAGTTCGGTCACGTTGTCGCATTCGGGTGTCGCGTATTCCGGATGCGATCCCACGTCGAGGTACAGGCGGGCGCCGTTCCGCAGGAAGACATTGCTGCTGCGGCCCCATGACACAACACGGCGGAAGAGGTAGCGCGCCACTTCGTCAGGTGACAGTCGGCGCTGTCCCCTGAACGTGCACGTGACGCCGTACTCGTTCTCCAGCCCGAAAATGCGGCGGTCCATGACTGAACATTACGCCTTATGGCCTGAGCTGAAACCGGGTTCGGCAGCACCGTTTCGATCATTTTCCGAACCGGCCACAACCGCGGGCGTACGCCCGGGAGCTGCGAGGACCCTTCCGGTGGCCAGCAGAACCAGCAGCGCCGCCACTCCACCGGCCCCGGCGACGGCGAAACTCCACGCCGTCCCGCCGAGCTCGACGGCCGGGCCCGCCACCGCCGTTCCGGCCGCCGCGCCCACCCCGAAGGTCGTCACGAGCCAGGAGAACGCCTCGGTCACCGTGCCCTGCGGCGCGTGCCGGTCCACGACGATGAACGAGCACGCGATCGCCGGGGCGAGGAACACTCCGGCGAGGGCCGCCAGAGCGGTCATGGCGGGCACGCCGGGCGTCAGCGTCAGCGGCAGATAGCCCAGCGCCAGCAGGGCGACGATGATCCGCAGCCTGCGCTCGGGCGCGCCGGCCCACTGCCGCGCCCCGTAGACCGCTCCACCGATCAGCGCGCCGAGGCCGAGCGCGGCCATCAGCCAGCCGTACACGGACTCCTGACCCTGGTCGTCGGCGTAGGCGACACCGGCCACCGTGATGGAGCCGAGCGCGAGCCCGACGAAGAAGAAGGCGCCGAGCAGGGCGAGCAGTCCGGGCGAGCGAAGGGCGCCCAGCCAGTGCGCCTCGCGGGGCGCCGAGCGCCACACCCTGGAGGGCTCGGACAGGACGACGGACAGCGCACCCAGCACGCCGATGGCGTTGATGACCAGGAGTGCGGCGGCGGGCGACAGGAGCGACACCAGGACCGTCACGAGGAGCGGCCCCACGGTGAACATGATCTCCTGGGCCACCGCGTCCATGGCGTACGCGCGGTGCACCCGGTCCTCCCGGCCCAGGACCGTCGGCCACAGGGCGCGCAGGCCGCCCTCCAACGGCGGCGTGAACAGGCCGGCCACGACGACCGCCGCGTAGGCGGCCGGGAGCGAGGCCAGGCCGATGAGGGCGAGCACGGCCATGCCGAGCGCGGAGACGACCGCCGCGGGGAGCTGGACACGCGGCTGGCCGTACAGGTCCACGGCCCGGCCCAGCAGGGGCTGCCCCACCGCTGTGGCGAGTCCGTACGCCGCCGCGAGGGCGCCGGCCAGCGTGTAGCTGCCGCCCTCCGCGCGGGTGAACAGGACGATCGCGATGGGGGCCGTGCCGTTCGGCAGCCGCCCCACCAGCGTTCCCGTGAGCAGCCGGGCGGCGTGCCGCGTCCGGAGGATGTCCATGTACCCCGCGGCCATGTCCGCCCCTCTCCCCCAGCGGTGCCACACCCTGGGGTTTTACGTATAACTTCGACGCTCATACGTACCATGTGGGCAGCCCGGGAGTCCATCCCGCCACGATCCGACCGGCCCAGCACGGAGGCACGAGTGAGCAGCACCCAGCAGCCCTCCCCACCACGGCCCACCAGCCGTGACGTGGCCCGGGCGGCGGGCGTCTCGCAGGCGACGGTCTCGCTCGTACTCGGAGACAAATGGCGCGGCCGGGTCTCCACGGCCACCGCCGAACGGGTCCGCGTCAGCGCCAGGGACCTCGGCTACCGGCCGAATTTCGCGGCCCGCAGTCTCCGGCTGGGCCACACCCGCACCGCCCTCCTCGTCGTCCCGGCGCTCACCAACGAGTTCTTCGCCCGGGTGTACACGGGGGCCGCCGCCGTCGCCGCCGAGCACGACTTCGGCGTGGTCCTCTACCCGTCCCCCGACGGCACCGGTCCCGCCAGGGACCCGTTCGCCTCGGCCCGCGCGGCGCTCGACGGGGTGATCGCCTCGTCGATGGCGGCGGACGCCCTGGGGGCGCTGAGGGGCGCGGACCTGCCGCTGGTGATGCTGGACAGCGATCCCGAGGACCCCGGGGCCGCGGCGCGCGTGAATCTGGACATCGCGGACGGCATGCGCCAGGTGACGGGCCATCTGCTCGGCCTCGGCCACCGCCGGATCACGCACCTCGCCTCCGCCGTGGACACCTGGACCTTCGCGGTGCGTGCCCGGGCGCTGCGGGAGGCCGTGCGTGACGTCCCCGGCGCCGTCCTGCGCACCGTCACCGCCCCGCTGGACGTACGGTCCGGGCGCGAGGCCACCGAGAGGGTCCTGGCCTCCCCCGGCCCACTGCCGACGGCCATCGTCTGTGACGACGACATCCTGGCCGCCGGCGCCTGCAAGGCGGTGCGCAGACGGGGGCTGCGGGTGCCCGACGACATCTCCGTGACCGGTTTCGACGACCTCGCGCTCGCCGCGGCGGTGGAGCCGGAGCTCACCACCGTGCGCCTCCCGGCCGAGCAGGTGGGTGAGCGCGGCATGACAGCACTGCTGGCCGTCCTGGAGGGCCGCCCCGCGGTCCACCACGACCTCCCCGTCCGCCTGGTGGTACGGGGCTCCACCGCACCCCCGGCCACCGCATGACGGAGCCCTCCGGCCGCCGCGTACGACGGCCGGAGGGCTCCGCCCGGAGATCTTCCCGTACCGGTTACTCCTTCGGGGCGTCGCCCGTGCCCTTCTCGGGCCCGTCGGTGCCCTTCTCGGGGGCGTCGGCACCCTTCTCGGGGGTGCCGGCGGCCGGGGTGGAGCCGCCCTCGGGCTCCTCCGTGTCGGACGGGGCGTCCGTGGGGGTCGCCCCCGCACCGTCCGCGTCCAGCAGCCTGGTCAGCTGCCGGCCGACGATCCGCTTGAACTTGCGCTGCTGCGGCCTCGTGCGGTCCAGGACCGCGACCTCGAGCCGCTCGGCGGGGATCTCCCGCTCGTTGCCGTTGGCCTCGCGGGACAGCGCCTGGACGGCCAGCTTCAGCGCCTCGGCGAGCGACATCCCGTCGCGGTGGCGCTGGTCCAGGAAGCTGCTGATCTGCTCGGCGTTCCCGCCGACCGCGACGGAGCCGTGCTCGTCCACGATCGAACCGTCGTGCGGCAGCCGGTAGATCTGGTCGCCCTCGGGCCCGGCGCCGACCTCGGCGACCACCAGCTCCACCTCGTAGGGCTTCTCGGCGGCGCTGGAGAAGATGGTGCCGAGCGTCTGGGCGTAGACGTTGGCCAGCCCACGGGCCGTCACGTCGTCGCGGTCGTAGGTGTATCCCCGCAGATCGGCGTAGCGCACACCGCCGATGCGGAGGTTCTCGTACTCGTTGTATTTGCCGGCGGCGGCGAAGCCGATCCGGTCGTAGATCTCGCTGAACTTGTGCAGCGCGCGGGACGGGTTCTCGCCGACGAACACAATGCCGTCGGCGTACTGCAGCACAACCAGGCTGCGACCACGGGCGATGCCCTTCCGGGCGTATTCCGCCCGGTCGGCCATGGCCTGCTGGGGTGAGACATAGAACGGCGTCGACACCGGCTATCCGTCCCTTTCTGTCAGTGACGAGTGCATCGGAGAAGCATCGGGCCGGTCAGAGCAGCGCGGCGCGGGGGCCGTCGGGCTGCTCGAGCCGGCGCTCCAGGATCGCGCGCGCGATCTCCGAGGATTCCGCGTCGTCCAGCCTGCGGAAGCCCTCGTCGGTGATGACGGTGACGATCGGGTAGATCCGGCGGGCCACGTCCGGGCCACCGGTCGCCGAGTCGTCGTCGGCCGCGTCGTACAGTGCCTGCACGACCAGCGTGAGTGTCTGCTCCTCCGTCAGGTCGTCGCGGAACAGCTTCTTCATCGACCCGCGCGCGAAGACCGAGCCGGAGCCGGTGGCCGCGTAGCCGCGCTCCTCGGAACGGCCGCCGGTCACGTCGTACGAGAAGATCCGGCCCTTCTCGCGGTCGACGTCGTACCCGGCGAACAGCGGGACGACCGCCAGGCCCTGCATGGCCATCGCCAGGTTGCTGCGGATCATCGTGGAGAGCCGGTTGGCCTTGCCCTCCAGGGAGAGCGTGGCGCCCTCGACCTTCTCGAAGTGCTCCAGCTCCAGCTGGAACAGCTTGACCATCTCCACGGCGAGACCCGCCGTGCCGGCGATCCCCACCGCCGAGTACTCGTCGGCCGGGAACACCTTCTCGATGTCGCGCTGCGCGATCATGTTCCCCATGGTCGCCCGCCGGTCACCGGCCAGCACCACTCCGCCGGGGAACGAGGCCGCCACGATGGTCGTGCCGTGCGGCGCCTCGATCGCGCCCTGCAGCGGCGGCAGGCTGCGGTTGCCGGGAAGGATCTCGGGTGAGTGGTCGGACAGGAAGTCCATGAACGAGGACGAACCCGGCGTCAGGAACGCAGCTGGTAGACGCCCGGTGCTACGAGTGTTGGCTTCCACGCGTTTCCCTCCAGGTATGCGATGGCCCTGCGCAAGGAGTCAGGATCATCCCCCAACTTGCCGATGGCCGAATTGCAGTTGAAGCAGTACGCCACGGACCCTACCCGTCCTGTGACGGTGATCAACATGATCCCGGGTGCGGAGGCACTTCCGTGGGACGCCCCCGGTGACGCCCGGTGCGGGCGAGGGCGTCCCACGGAAATCGCCTGCCGGCGGCGCGAGCCCGCCGGCGAACGGTCCGGCCGGGAATCCGGCTGTTACTCGCCGCCCTTTTGAACGAACGATCGAACGAAATCTTCGGCGTTGGACTCGAGCACGTCGTCGATCTCGTCCAGGACGTCGTCCACGTCCTCGCTGAGCTTCTCCTGTCGCTCCGCAAGGTCCTCGGACGCCTGCGCGTCCTGCGCCTGCTCCTCGGTCTCCTCGGTGGAACGCGTCGCCTTCTGCTGTCCGCCGCCGGTGTCCTTGGTCGCCATGTAGCTCACCCCGCTCGGTTCGAAGCACTTGATCAGACCCTACCTACGGGGTCCGACATTGGCCCGGTACTTTCCTCAACGTCCGGAGGTCATCTGATTGATTCCCAGCCGGGAGGCCTTTCAGCCCCCCGTCAGCGTCCGGACCAGCTCTTCCGCCGTGCGGCAGCGGTCCAGGAGGTCCTTGACGTGGGCGCGTGTACCCCGCAACGGTTCCATCGTGGGAACCCGTTGCAGCGAGTCACGGTCGGGCAGATCGAAGATGACCGAGTCCCAGGAGGCCGCGGCGACGTCGTCCGCGTACTGCTCCAGGCAGCGGCCCCGGAAATAGGCCCTGGTGTCCTCGGGAGGCTTCGTACGGGCCCTCTCGACGTCGCTCTCGTCGAGGAGCCGCTTGATCTTCCCCCGGGCCGCCAGGCGGTTGTACAGGCCCTTGTCGGCCCGTACGTCGGCGTACTGGAGGTCCACCAGGTGCAGGCGCGGCGCGTCCCAGTCCAGGCCGTCACGACGCCGGTAGCCCTCCATGAGCTCCCGCTTGGCGATCCAGTCCAGCTCGCCCGAGAGGCTCATCGGGTCGTTCTCCAGGCGGTTCAGGGTGTCCTCCCAGCGGGCCAGGACATCCTTGGTCTGCTCGTCCGCGTCCGCCCCGTACCGCTCCTCGACGTACTTGCGGCCCAGCTCGAAGTACTCCATCTGCAGCTGCACCGCGGTGAGTGTCCGGCCGCTACGGAGCGTGATCAGCTGCTTCAGTGTCGGGTCGTGCGAGACCTGGTGGAGCGTGCGGACCGGCTGGTCCACCGCCAGGTCGACATTGATGAAGCCGTCCTCGATCATGGCCAGGACCAGCGAGGTGGTGCCGAGCTTCAGATACGTCGAGATCTCGGAAAGGTTCGCGTCGCCGATGATCACATGCAGCCTGCGGTACTTCTCGGCGTCGGAGTGCGGTTCGTCGCGGGTGTTGATGATGGGGCGCTTGAGGGTCGTCTCCAGGCCGACCTCGACCTCGAAGTAGTCGGCGCGCTGACTGATCTGGAATCCGTGCTCGTGGCCGTCCTGGCCGATGCCGACCCGGCCCGCACCGGTGACGACCTGGCGGGAGACGAAGAACGGGGTCAGATGGCGCACGATGTCCGAGAAGGGGGTCTCCCGCTTCATCAGGTAGTTCTCGTGCGTGCCGTAGGACGCGCCCTTGTTGTCGGTGTTGTTCTTGTACAGATGGATCGGCTGGGCGCCCGGGATCGCGGCCGCCCGTTCGGCCGCCTCCGCCATCACCCGCTCGCCGGCCTTGTCCCAGAGCACCGCGTCCAGCGGATTGGTGATCTCCGGTGAGCTGTATTCGGGGTGCGCGTGGTCGACGTACAGCCGCGCACCGTTGGTGAGGATGACATTGGCGAGGCCGATGTCCTCGTCGGTGAGCTGGCTGGAGTCCGCGGTCTCACGGGCGAGGTCGAAGCCTCGCGCGTCGCGCAGCGGGTTCTCCTCCTCGAAGTCCCAGCGGGCGCGGCGCGCCCGGTGCATCGCCGCCGCGTAGGCGTTGACGATCTGGGACGAGGTGAGCATGGCATTGGCGTTGGGTTGACCGGGGACGGAGATCCCGTACTCCGTCTCGATGCCCATCACTCGCCGTACGGTCATGCGGCCCTCCTTGCCCGGCGTCGCTCCCGTCCGGGAGCGGCGCTCAAGTACCGCTGCTGGTCCGCGGTGCCCGTCCCCGCACTGCGCGACTCGGCGGTAGTACGGCTGAGCCTAGAGCGCCTCTGCGCCGGTGGGGAGATCAATTACGTCATTGTTCGGGTGTGGCCGGAGCTGCCGGGAAAACGGCCGGCTGCGGATACCCTGCCGGGCATCCGCAGCCGGTCTGCGTTTTACAGGTACTGTCCGGTATTTGCCACCGTGTCGATGGAACGACCGGTGTCTGCGCCCTGCTTTCCGGTGACGAGTGTGCGGATGAACACGATCCGCTCGCCCTTCTTTCCGGAAATCCTGGCCCAGTCGTCCGGGTTGGTCGTGTTGGGCAGGTCCTCGTTCTCCTTGAACTCGTCCACGCAGGCCTGGAGGAGGTGGGAGACGCGCAGGCCCTTCTGGCCCTGCTCGAGGAATGCCTTGATGGCCATTTTCTTTGCCCGGTCCACGATGTTCTGAATCATCGCTCCGGAGTTGAAGTCCTTGAAGTACAGGACTTCCTTGTCGCCGTTCGCGTAGGTGACCTCGAGGAAGCGGTTCTCCTCGGACTCCGTGTACATCCGCTCCACGACGGACTGGATCATCGCGTGGGCGGCGGCCTCCCTCGACCCGGTGTGCTCGGACAGGTCGTCCGAGTGCAGCGGCAGCGAGGGCGTGAGGTACTTCGCGAAGATGTCCTTCGCGGCCTCCGCGTCCGGACGCTCGATCTTGATCTTCACATCGAGACGGCCGGGCCGCAGGATCGCGGGGTCGATCATGTCCTCACGGTTGGAGGCACCGATGACGATGACGTTCTCCAGGCCCTCCACACCGTCGATCTCGGCGAGCAGCTGGGGGACGATGGTGTTCTCCACGTCCGAGCTGACACCGGAACCACGGGTGCGGAAGAGGGATTCCATCTCGTCGAAGAAGACGATGACGGGGGTGCCCTCGCTCGCCTTCTCCCGGGCACGCTGGAAGACGAGGCGGATGTGCCGCTCGGTCTCGCCGACGTACTTGTTGAGGAGCTCGGGGCCCTTGATATTGAGGAAGTAGCTCTTCCCCGCGGGCTGTCCCGTGACCTCGGCGACCTTCTTGGCCAGCGAGTTGGCGACGGCCTTGGCGATGAGCGTCTTGCCGCAGCCGGGAGGACCGTAGAGCAGGATGCCCTTCGGCGGGCGGAGTTCGTGCTCCTTGAAGAGGTCCGGGTGGAGGTACGGGAGCTCGACCGCGTCGCGGATCAGTTCGATCTGGTCGCCCAGACCGCCGATCTTGTTGTAGTCGATGTCCGGGACCTCTTCGAGAACGAGCTCCTCGACCTCGCTCTTGGGGACCACTTCGTAGACGTAGCCGGACCTGGGTTCGAGCAGGAGGGCGTCGCCGGGGCGGATGGTGATGTCCAGCAGGGGCTCGGCGAGCCTCACCACCCGTTCCTCGTCGGTGTGCCCGATGACCAGGGCGCGCTCGCCGTCCTCGAGGATCTCCTTGAGGGTGACGATGTCCCCGGCCCGCTCGAATTCCATGGCCTCGACCACGTTGAGCGCCTCGTTGAGCATGACCTCCTGGCCTCGCCGGAGGCCCTCGAGCTCGACGCTCGGACTGACGTTCACCCGGAGCTTGCGGCCCCCGGTGAAGATGTCGCAGGTGTCGTCCTCGTTGGCCTGCAGGAAGACACCGAAGCCGGCCGGCGGCTGCGCGAGCCGGTCGACCTCCTCCTTGAGGGCCACGATCTGGTCGCGGGCCTCCCGGAGTGTGTTGGCGAGCCGCTCGTTCTGCGCGGACACGCCTGCCAGGTTGGTCTGCAACTCGACGATCCGCTCTTCGAGAATCCTCGTATGACGCGGAGAGTCGGCGAGCTTACGTCGCAGGACGGCGATTTCCTGCTCGAGATAGGCGACCTGGCCGGCTGGGTCCTCAGACCCTCGCCCGGGCCGGTTGCCGCGGTTGATGTCGTCGTCGTGGGCTGCCACGGTCCTCACCTCCTCCAAGGGGAGCTGGACGCTTCCTGACCCTACCTGGGTGGGTGATGATTGAAACCCCTAGATCACAAAGACCCGGGAGTCTGTCCGATCTTCACCCTTGCGCTCTCCCTCACGCCAAGGGAATACCCACCCTTCGGCACCGGAAAGCAGCCGGTTGTATCGTCGAAGCGTTCAACACCCGTCAGGGCTGGCTTCAATTGGTGCAGATACGCAGGGAACGGCAGGACACATGACCGTGCAGCAGGACGCTCCGGGCGACAGCGACACGCAGGACCTCGAGGTCTGGATCGACCAGGATCTCTGTACGGGCGACGGCATCTGCGTGCAGTACGCACCCGAGGTGTTCGAGCTGGACATCGACGGTCTGGCGTACGTCAAGAGCGACGAGGACGAGCTCCTCCAGGACAAGGGAGCCACCACACCGGTGCCGCTGCCTCTCCTCCAGGACGTCGTGGACTCGGCCAAGGAATGCCCGGGCGACTGTATTCATGTACGTCGCGTTTCGGACAATGTAGAGGTCTTCGGGCCCGACGCGGAGTGACGGCTCAGACGCCTCGCGCGGTGGAGCCCGCGGGGCCGGCCGACTTGATGAACGCGTTGCCCTTCCACTGCCAGGAGGCGCTCTCCAGCTCGTCGGGGCAGCAGCGGGGCACATCGGCCGAGGAGTAGCCGAGCAGGGTCGCCGACACACGGCCGTCACGGACGGTGAAGTCGGTGACGTTGAGTTTCTCAGCGGGGTCCACCAGGGTCGCCACGACCCGGGGTGCGGCCCCGCTCGGCTGTGTCACGACGTAGATGCCGCTGGGCGGGGTACCCGACCCCGCGGCGCAGCGCACGACCGCCACGGTCTCGGGGCCGCCGTCCCCGTCGAGGTCCCCGGGTGCGCTTTCGGCCACGGTGTGTCCGGCGGCGCCGCAGTCGAGCGGAAAGGCGACCTGGGCCGGGTCGGGCGCCTTCGCGACGGGCGCACTCCCGTGCTGCGTCGTGACGCGGTGCTCGGACGCGGAGGCCGTCGCGGTGGCCGCCTCCGGCTGGAGCAGGCCCGCGGCGGCGACGACCGCGGCCATCGCCGTCGCCGTGGCGAGCCAGTGCACCGGCTTGGCGTCGGTGTGCGCGAGGTCCGGGAGCGCGGAGGTCTGCACGCGGTATGTCTCCTGTGGTTCCTGGTGCCTGGATAGGCGGTGCCGAACGGATGTCGGCGGGCGGGGGGTGGCCAGCATCGTGCCACACCTCACACCCGAGGGGAACGGCGGGGTCGTCGCGGCCGACGGAAAAGGCGCCCCCGCCGGGCTCCCGGGTCGGTCCGGGAACTCGGCGGCGGCGCCTTCGCGTTGTACGGGTCAGTCGCGGGTGGCGGAGCCGCTCCGGCTGCCGGGACCGTCGTAGTCGTCGCCGTAGGCGCCCTTGGACGGGCGGCGGCGGCGCAGCGGAGGCTCGACGCCGTCCGCGAGACGGCGGGCGGTGACGAGGAAGCCGGTGTGGCCGATCATCCGGTGGTCGGGGCGGACGGCCAGGCCTTCGACGTGCCAGTTGCGGATCATCGACTCCCACGGCTGCGGTTCCGCGAAGCAGCCGATCTCACGGATGGACTCGACGGTCCGCGAGAGCTGGGTGGTGGTCGCGACGTACGCGCAGAGGATGCCGCCGGGCACCAGGGCCTTGGAGACGGCCTCGAGGCACTCCCACGGGGCGAGCATGTCGAGGACGACACGGTCGACGTCGGTGTCCGAGAGGTTGTCCTGGAGGTCGCCGACGGTGAGCTGCCAGGCCGGGTGCGGCGAGCCGAAGTAGCGCTCGACGTTCTGCTGGGCGATCTCGGCGAAGTCCTCGCGGCGCTCGTAGGAGTGCAGCATGCCCTGCTCGCCGATGGCGCGCAGCAGGAAGGTGCTCAGCGCACCCGAGCCGACGCCGGCTTCGACGACGCGCGCACCGGGGAAGATGTCACCGAAGGCGAGGATCTGGCCCGCGTCCTTCGGGTAGACCACGGCGGCACCGCGGGGCATGGACAGGACGTAGTCGGGGAGCAGGGGACGCAGCGCGAGATAGGCGACGTTTCCCGTGGTTCGGACAACACTGCCCTCGGGAGCACCGATCAGCTCGTCGTGCGGGAAAGAACCCTTGTGGGTGTGGAAATTCTTTCCGGCCTCGAGCGTGAAGGTGTAGTGGCGTCCCTTGGGGTCGGTGAGCTGGACCTGGTCCCCGACTTTGAATGGGCCGCGACGGCGGGCGGCACCGGTCGGTTCGGACATGTGACCAGCCTACCGGTATTTCGGTGGCCGCTTCCCGGGCGTCAGGCCGGGGGACGGGCCATGGCCTTGATGAAGGCGCGCTCCACGTCGGCGGTGGAGAGGACCCCGTAGATCTCGCCGGTCTCCTCGACCACGAGGTACTCGGTGGCCGGGGTGGCCTTCAGCCGGTCCAGCAGGGCCTCGCCCGCGAGTTCGGCCGGGACCTTCATACCGTCCGTGAGGTCCTGGGCGAGGCCGCTGACGGCCACCCAGGGCCTGCGGTGTTCGGGGACGCCGGCGATGGCCGCCTCCCGGACGACGCCCTTAGGGCTGCCCTGGCCGTCGACGACGACGAGGGCGCGGGCGCCCGCCTCGTTGGCGCGGCGGAGTGCCTCGGAGAGCGGGGTGGCGGACTCCACGGGCACGGCACGCCGGGTGAGGGTACGGGCACGGAGTTCGGGGAGATGCTCACGGAGCCGGGCCGTCCGCAGGCTGTTCCCGGCGCCGGTCCAGATGATCGCCGCGAGGATCGCCGCGAGGAGGGCGTCGGTGACGGTCTCGAACCCGCTGATCTCACCGGTGGCGTTGCCGAGGGCGCCGGTGTGGGTGAGCAGCGGGAGGCCGACGAAGACGGTGATGGCCAGGCCACGGCCGACCCACGCGGCGGCGATGGTGCCGCTCATCGGCTTGCCCGTGATCTTCCAGACGACCGCGCGGAGCATGCGTCCGCCGTCCAGGGGGAGGCCGGGCAGCAGGTTGAAGGCGGCGACGATGAGGTTGGAGACCATCAGCCCGGCGAGGAGCACGCCGGGGACGGTGCCCGCTTCGACGAACTGGAGCGGGACGTAGAAGACACCGCCGAGGACGAGGGAGAGCAGGGGGCCCACGAAGGCGAGGACGAACTCGCGGCCGGGGGTCTCGGTCTCCTTCTCGATCTCGGAGACGCCGCCGAAGAACTGGAGCTGGATGCGGCGCACCGGCAGCTTGTAGCGCAGGGCGGCGACGGTGTGGGCGAGCTCGTGGACGAGCACGGACGCGTAGAAGGCGATCGCGAAGAAGAGCGCGACCAGGTAGCGGGCCCCGCCGAGTTCCGGCAGGACGCGGTCGAGCTGTCCTCCGAAGACCCATGTGATCAGCGCCGCGACGACGAACCAGCTGGGTGCGACGTACACGGGCACGCCGAAGGGGCGCCCCATCAGGAGGCCGCCTCCCGGGTCTGCCGGGCGTCGCGGTTTGCCCTTGTCCGGTCCGGTGCCGGGGTTTTTGTCCCCTGCGCCGGGCTGCGGGCGCCCGCTGTCGCCGCTCTCGTCCACGGGGTCCCTTCGGTCGGTGGCTTCTGCCACGATCATGCTGTGTGCGAGCTCTGTCGTCGATGGTATGCCGCTGGTGTCAGTGGCGGGCCGTAGGGTCTGCGACATGACGTCCGTACCGCGCCCGCCTCAGCCACCCTCGTCCCTGTCGCCGTCGCGCGCGAGCGATTTCATGCAGTGCCCCCTGCTGTACCGCTTCCGGGTCATCGACAAGCTCCCGGAGAAGCCCAGTGAGGCTGCTACCCGGGGCACGCTGGTGCATGCGGTGCTTGAGCGTCTGTTCGACGCCCCGGCGGCGGACCGTACGGCGCCGAGGGCCAAGGCGCTGATCCCGGGCCAGTGGGACCGGCTGCTGGAGTCGAAGCCCGAGCTGACGGAGCTCTTCGAGGGGGATCCGGAGGGAGAGCGGCTCGCGGGGTGGCTCGGTGAGGCGGAGCGGCTCGTGGAGCGGTGGTTCTCGCTGGAGGACCCGACCCGCCTGGAGCCTGCGGAGCGGGAGCTGTTCGTCGAGACGGAGCTGGATTCGGGGCTGAGACTGCGTGGCGTGATCGACCGCGTGGACGTGACCCCGACGGGTGACGTCCGCATCGTGGACTACAAGACGGGCAAGGCGCCCCGGCCGGAGTACGCGGAGGGCGCGCTGTTCCAGATGAAGTTCTACGCCCTGGTGGTGTGGCGCCTGAAGAACGTGGTCCCGCGCCGGCTCCAGCTCGTCTATCTCGGCAGCGGTGACGTGCTGACCTACGACCCCGTTCCGGCGGACCTCGAGCGGGTGGAGCGCAAGCTGCTCGCGCTGTGGGAGGCGATCCGGCTCGCCACCGAGACGGGCGAGTGGCGGCCAAGGCCGACGAAGCTGTGCGGCTGGTGCGACCACCGGTCGGTCTGCCCGGAATTCGGCGGGACTCCCCCGGTCTATCCGCTGTCCGTGCGCCCGCCCGAATCGGTGGAGGCTGTGCAGGGCAGAATGGAGCCGGTCCGGTCCGAGGCCGGCCGCCCCGCGGCCCTCGAAGGCCCTTAAGGAGATTACGTGGCTATCCGCGTCCTGCTCGTCGATGACCAACCACTGCTGCGCACCGGTTTCCGGATGATCCTGGAGGCGGAGGGCGATCTGGCGGTGGTCGGTGAGGCCGGCGACGGTCTGCAGGCCATCGATCAGGTGCGGGCGCTGCAGCCCGATGTCGTGCTCATGGACATCCGGATGCCGCGGATGGACGGGGTCGAGGCGACCCGCCAGATCACGGGCCCCGGGCGGGACGGCCCGGCGAAGGTCCTGGTGCTGACGACGTTCGACCTCGACGAGTACGTGGTGGAGGCGCTGCGCGCCGGCGCCAGCGGCTTCCTGCTGAAGGACGCGCCGGCCAACGAGCTGGTGCAGGCCATCCGGGTGGTCGCCGCGGGCGAGGCGATGCTGGCGCCGAGCATCACGCGCCGGCTGCTCGACAAGTACGCCGACCATCTGCCGTCGGGCGAGGACCCCGTCCCGGACGCCCTGCACACCCTGACCGAGCGCGAGGTCGAGGTGCTGAAGCTGGTGGCGCGCGGGCTGTCCAACGCGGAGATCGCGGCGGACCTGTTCGTGAGTGAGACCACGGTCAAGACGCATGTGGGCCATGTGCTGACGAAGCTGGGCCTGCGCGACCGCGTGCAGGCCGCCGTCTACGCCTACGAGAGCGGTCTGGTGCGTCCCGGCGCCCAGTGAGACGGACGCGGACGCACGGACGGGGGGGGGGGGGGGGCCCGGGGGGCGGGCCCCCCCCCGCCCGGGGGGGGGGGGCCGCCGGGGGGCAAGCCCCCGGGCCCCCCCCCCAGGAGGGGGTGGGGGCCGGGGGTTTGGGGCCCCCCCAC